>NZ_JBBOZH010000001.1:4800000-6141297 GCF_038008505.1 Paenibacillus sp. FSL H7-0735
CACGCCCACACCGGCTCAAGCTGATGTTCTAGACAGTATTCGATTAAGGCTGAACAGACAGCGCAGGCATAGCCCTTCCCCCGATGTGCTTCTGAGGTTTCTATGCCAATTTCCAGTTGATGCTCATTAACAAAACCCGAAAATGCCGTAGAGGCAATTTCCCCAGCGTCAAGAATATTGAAGCCCAGCCCCTCAGCAAGAAATTGCTCTTCATTCCTCCAAAAATCCTTAGGATTGACACCTCCTGTTGCCGCCATAAACCGTTCTTTGTTCATTCGCACCACTTCAAGGTCTTGGTTAAGATAAGAAGCTTTCTGGTTCAGATATCTCTCGCGGTTAAAGCTGAAGTTGACCCTTGTATTTCTATGGAGCATTTCCTGTTCACTCCAATGAGCGATAACTTCCGGCCAACCTCCCGCTGGATCAGCCTGCAGCAACTCTTGATGATGCCGAATCATATTTTTATTGGTTATGTAATCAAAAAGGTCGCGCTTAAACTCTTCATTATCCGACTCACCAATTAATAAAGACATTCCACAAGGGTGTGCAATGTAAAAAGCACGCGGGTTAACGATATCGTCAACATATAAGCTGCCAGGTATGACTTGCTTCACCACTGACTCAGCGAACATCGTATTTATTTTCACTTTTCCTAAAGGCTCAATAGCTTTGTAATAATCTTTACTCTCTAGTCGTTTCATAATTTTCTCCTTAGATATCACGTAATGTTTTGATAGATAACCACCAGTATGTGAGGATATTTTTTGCTGGATGACACTGTTACCTAAAATATCCCATTATTATAGACGATCTTCGGGTCGATAAGTTTCTATTTATAAGAAATTTGTGAGACAAAAAAAGACCATATCCTATCAAGGATTGGTCTACCCTATTTATTAATGATGATCTTAGGTTTTTTTCACAATCATATCGATCTCGCTCTTCAGTAAAAGATATCTGACGACACTTCTCATGATCGGAACTTTAGTCAACTTATGCTGATCTACATAACTTTTCATTTGATCTTTAGACAGCCCAAGCAAGCTTCCCGCTTCAGATACCGTCAATACTTCCTTGTTACTTGTAGCGTTAAAGGTTTTCTTAACTTTTAAATTCCAGTCTTCAAACACCTGCATTTACATCCGCCACCTTTCTATAAAAAAATCCCCAAACGATACGTTTGGGGATTCATTTTACTACTTACAGTTTTACAACATTCTCAGCTTGTTGACCACGATTGCCTTGAACTACGTTAAATTCTACACGTTGTCCTTCATCCAGGGACTTGAATCCGTCACCAGTAATTGCGCTGAAATGTACGAATACATCTTCTCCACCTTCAACCTCGATAAAACCAAAACCTTTGTCTGCGTTAAACCATTTCACTGTTCCTGTTTGCATAATATAATTACCACCTTATTTTTATTTACATGTTATTCTTATCCTCAAAAAATCTCTTACAAAATCTCTAAAAAAATAAAAATTCACATATGGTACAAGGTTATTAACGTCTAAAGAATAACCCTCTACGCTATGTGAATTCGCCAGGTAAATACTTTCGATAGATTGATTATAGCACAGCTAACACCAAATAGATACTCTTCTGCATTATGAACAAAATGGGAAGAAAGAAGGAGCTGTGTCATAAGTGATTCTACGAGTGGAGACTGACCTCCTCACTTTCAAAATCTTAAAATCAACAAAACAGCGATTCTTCTGTTCTCGAAGAATCGCTGTTCGGCGTTTTTTGGTCATTCGCGGTCTGCTTCAACTACACTTTCATTATCCTGCGGGGCTTTCGGACTCAGTTGACGTTATTTACATGTTTTTATCCTTTACAGCTAGAATTCGGACACCAGCGACGTTATTCCTTGGAAAGAGGCTCATATTAAGCATTTTTTGGGCCAATAGCTGCACTGGAGTCCGATAACATTCCAAATATCGGATAATCCTACGTTTAAGGACCACTGTGTCCCTTAGCAGGTTACTAAGCGTATTTTCCAGTGACTAAGCATGTGCTTTCGACACAGCAGTCATTTTCATAGCTTAGGGGATAGCCCTTTTTCTAAAATTTGAAAAGGGAATTTAAATTTTAAAATAGGACAATTTATCCAACAGGTCTTGCACCATTGAGCTAAGTGACTCCGACGAAGCTGAGATCTCTTCCATAGAAGCAAGCTGCTCCTCTGAGGCTGCTGCCACACTTTGGGAGTCAGATGAAGCTTCCGAAGCAAGATCGGCTAATTGTTTAACTGTAACTGAAATTTGCTCCGTACCCGCGGTCATCTGCTGTGCAGCTGCTGACACCTCTTGGATTTGATCAGTCACCTGCGTCATCTCTGTCAGAATCGAAGTAAATAAAAGATCACTATCAGATACACTTTGCACACCAAGAATTACTTTTTCATTGCCGACAGCCATTGCTTGTGAAGCTTGATTAGTATCTTGCACCACATCTTCAACCAAAGCAGTAACTTGTTCGGCAGCTTTTTTAGTCTGATCTGCCAGCATACGAATTTCTGAGGCCACTACAGCAAAACCTCGGCCATGTTCACCCACTCTGGACGCCTCAATAGCCGCATTTAGTGCCAACAGATTGGTCTGTTTACTTATGTTCGAAATCAGGCCTATAATCCCGCTGATCTGAGCAGATCGTTCGCCTAAACGTTCGATTGCCAGACTCGTCTCATCCACAGACAGCTTTAACTCTGACATTTGGTTCACTGCCATTTGAAGCTGCGCACTGCCCTTTTTCGTCTGATCGGTAACTTCATCTGCAGACGCAGACACCGATGACGAAGAGTCAGCGATCCGTTGCACTCCAACATTCAGCTCGCTCATCGCCATTGAAGAATCACCCGCATAATCACTCTGCAGCTGCGCTCCTTCGGCTACTCGTCCAATTGCCACAGCAATTTGTTCAGCAGCTTTCCCAGTCTGCTCAGCGTTAGCTGTCAGCTCTTCAGAGGTAGCTCCCACAGACATTGATAAATCAGCAACAAGTCCAAACATTTCTCGAAGCTTATGGGTCATATGATTAAAATGTGTAGCCATCTTGCCGAATTCATCATCATTTCGAACCTGCAGGGTTTGAGTCAAATCACCCTGAGACATCAGCTGCAATTTATCAGATAACAAGCGAAGCGGTTTAACTACCATCAACCATAGCTGAAGACCAACAATAACAGCTAAAATCAAAATACCAATAATCATAATAATAAAAAATTCTGTTTTGGCTTGTTCATAATCAGCCATGATAACATCCTTAGAAATCGCTGTCTGTGTGTACCAGACCTGGTCACTTCCAGGCATTGGTATCGGAACAAAAGTCCGCAGCACGTCTTCTCCCTTGGAATTTATCGTGTATCCCAGTGTGGCCTCCCCATTCTTCACACGCTTCCACAGTACTGTTTTATCTTCTGTATCACCGAACTCTTTGAGTACACTTTGAGGATCATTTGGATTGGCTGCATATTTGCCATTACCAGTGATTAAAGAAACATAACCTCCCAGAGGTTTATAGTTAACAGCTTCTTCCTGCAATTGGGTTAACGAAACATCGAACCCTACAGTCCCAAGAAATGCACCCGTTTTATCCAAAATCGGCAGCATGACCGAAATCATCTCTATTGCTCCACCAGTCGTCTCATAGGAATAGGGTTCAATATAGACCGGTTTTTTCTCTTTTTTAGGTAAAAGGTAATAATCACCCGCACCTTCTACATCGTAATTTTTTAAGGGTTCAACCTTAATTGCACCTTGATTTCTAAAGACATAAGGAATAAAACGCCCCGTACCGTCATCATATGGCATCTTATTTATATTAGCCTGATCGTTCTGATCAAAAGCATTGGGTTCCCATAATATGCTCATCCCAAAAATTTCTGGTCTGTGCTCAAGCATAGTTTTCATTGTAGAAACAACATCTTCACGGTCCAAGGTTTGACGTTCTCTTGATTCAATCAGTACCTCAGCGAGCGCTTCACCCGTCGACTGAATGTCTATCATTCTATTCTGAATGGTCTCCGCATAACTTTTCCCTGCGATCTCTGCCTGAAGTTCACCGTTGGATATGCTCACACTACGCAGATTAGCCAGGTTTGCGACTAAACTAAAGAAAAAGATCACAATAATTACTAAACTTACCACCATAACAAACTTAAACGTTAAAGAAAGCCTTCGATACAATGCCATCTGAACAACTCCACTCTAGGATAATATATCTTTAATCGACAAAATACGACCTCTATTCAATAGGACTTATTACCTATAATTCAAGGGATGAAAATTTAAAATTCTATCCATTCCAAAAGTATGTTTAAATAAAAGTAGCCTAATCAAAAAAACATAATACAAAGGAGTTCATGCCGATGGAAATATCCTCTTTTTTGTTGCCAAAAGATCAAGTTGCCTATATCACTAACTCACTATCCATGCTGGAAGCCTTAGAACAATTAGAACAGCACCATTACACGGCTATCCCTATTATTGATAATGAAGGAAAATATGTAGGAACACTTTCGGAGGGTGATCTATTGTGGAAGCTGAAAAACACAGCAGATTTAACCTTTGACAATATAGGGGAAGTTCCAGTAAGCGACATCCAAAAGCATGTTCATAACGAAAGTGTTCTCATTAATGCAGAAATGGAGGATATGCTGACGCTTGCTGCGGATCAGAATTTCGTTCCTGTGATTGATAATGAGGGTGTATTTGTTGGAATTATTAGGAGAAAAGATATCATTGAATATTACACTCGCAACATTACAGATTAATAAAAAATGACCAATCTCCATTACGGAGACTGGTCATTTTATTTTTCATCAAAATTACAGTTCAGTCAGGATAATCGTTCCTTGTGGGGTAATCGCTAAAGTATGCTCATATTGTGCTGACAATCCGCCGTCAATGGTACGCGCAGTCCAACCATCCGCATCAATTTTTGTTCTGTAACTGCCTGTGTTCAGCATGGGCTCAATGGTAAATACCATCCCCTCTTTAAGACGAGGCCCTCTCCCTGCTGGACCATAGTGAGGCACTTCCGGAGCTTCATGCATTTCTGAACCGATCCCGTGGCCAATAAAATCACGTACTACAGAAAATCCGTTAGACTCTGCATAAACTTGGATGGCATGCGCAACATCCCCGATACGGTTGCCTGCAACCGCCTGCTCGATTCCACGGAATAACGATTCCTTAGTAGTGTCTAGAAGTTTGGTCGCCTGTTCACTAATATTGCCAATGCCGTAAGACCAGGCCGAATCTGCCAACCAGCCGTTTAAGTTAACAACCATGTCAATGGTTACGATATCCCCGTCTTTTAGCGGCTCTTTTTTCGGGAATCCGTGGCATATTACATCATTTACAGATGCACAGGTTGCGTACGGGTACCCATTATATCCTTTTTGCTCAGGAGTAGCTCCTTGAGACAATATAAATTTTTCTGCAAATTCATCAATTTCCCAGGTCGTAATACCAGGCTGCAAAATTTGCGCAATTTGACGATGACATTCAGCGAGAATTTTTCCCGCCGCACGCATTTTTTCGATCTCTTCCATCGTTTTCATGATAATCATAATATCGCCTCTTCTGTACAGAACTCATCGCTCTCGGGCAACGGTTCTTCTTTTGTATTTAGTTTACCCTTTATATTATGAAAGAAAATCGCGAGAAATCCAAATCATTAGGCAAAAAAAATTATATTTTCCTTCCTGAATCTAAAAATAACATCATTTTTTATGATAATGTTAGATGAAAGACGAGTGCCTGATCAGCACTTCGTCTTATTTTCTAATAAAACATAAAATTATTGTTATCGTTAAATTATTTATTATTCCTAAAAATTCCTTTATATGTTATATTCAAAATAACTGAGGAGGTGATACATGCCTGTAATTGAGTGCATTTACTGCAACCACCTGAAGGATACGCATAATCTAAGAAGCAACCCTATTTGATTAAGGAGGAAATGTTGATGAAATTCAGTAAGCATTTTTCGTTCCGGAAAATCAGTTTGTTAGTATTAATTAGTATCCTTACTCTTTCTATTTCTTTACCTCAACAGCAGGCAGCGGCAGCAAACACTTCTGTTAAGGGCTTTTATGTAAGCGGTACCACTTTGTATGATGCCACCGGCAGTCCTTTTGTAATGCGTGGGGTTAATCATGCACACACTTGGTACAAAAACGATCTGGCTACTGCAATACCGGCCATTGCAGCCACTGGCTCCAATACCGTCAGAATTGTACTTTCTAATGGCAGCAAGTGGTCTCTCGATACCTTGGCGGATGTCCAAAATATTCTTAAGCTTTGTGATCAGTATAAATTGATTGCCATGCTGGAAGTGCATGATGCTACTGGCTCAGACAACACATCTGATCTTAACGCTGCAGTCAACTATTGGATCAGCATCAAGGATGCTTTGATTGGTAAAGAAGATCGTGTCATTGTGAATATTGCTAATGAATGGTACGGTTCTTGGAACACTGCAACATGGGCCAGTGGTTACCAAGCGGCAATTCCGGCGTTAAGAAATGCGGGCATTAAGAACACTTTAGTTGTAGATGCAGCGGGATGGGGTCAATACCCACAATCCATTTTCACTAGTGGTCAGGCTGTATATAATTCAGATACCTTAAAAAATACTATTTTCTCGATTCATATGTACGAATATGCCGGAGGTAATGCTGCTACCGTTAAGAGCAATATCGACAGTGCCTTGGCCATTGGAGCCCCCGTGATTATCGGCGAATTCGGTGACAAGCACACGGGTGGAGATGTCGATGAAGCCACCATTATGAGCTACACTAAGGAAAAAAAGGTAGGATGGCTCGCCTGGTCCTGGTATGGTAATGGCGGAGGCGTCGAATATCTGGATCTAGCCAGCGGTCCAGCAGGAACACTCAGCAACTGGGGAAATACAGTCGTTAATGGAGCAAACGGAACCTTAGCAACCTCCGTGCTTAATAAAATTTATACAACGCCTGGTTACCAACCTGTGCCGGATGGTGGCACAACACCTACACCTACACCTACACCTACACCTACACCTACACCTACACCAACGCCAACACCAACGCCAACGCCAACACCAACACCAACGCCAACACCAACACCAACGCCAACAGCAACAGTAACACCTACAGCCACTCCTACCGGCTCGCCATCCAGTAATCTGGCACTTTACTACCGTGCAGCAGATACCAATGCTACAGATAACTCAATCAAACCTTACTTCAACATTTATAACAACGGAACAACGGCAGTCAATCTAAATGGACTGAAAATTCGTTATTACTTTACTAAAGATGGAAGCGCCTCCCTCAATGGTCTGATCGATTGGGCGCAGATCGGTGCTTCTAATATATCGGTTGCCCTTGGGTCCACTAGTGGAACGAACGCCGACTCTTATGTTGAGCTTACTTTCAACGCTAGCGCGGGCTCCATACCTGCCGGTGGACAGTCAGGAGAAATCCAATTACGAGTGCATAAAAGCGACTGGTCTAACTTCAATGAAGCAAATGACTATTCGTTCGACCCAACCAAAGTTTCCTTCAGCACTTGGAACAAAGTAACCTTGTATCAAAACGATGTACTGCTCTCCGGCATCGCTCCTTAAAAACATAAACCAGCGAGCCTCCCAAGATTGGGGACTTGCTGGTTTTTAAAATTAGATCTGTTGTAGCGCAGATGTTAGGATAATGCTTACTTATAGTAGCTCAAAAGATGACTGTTGTTAGATTTGTCAGTCAACATTGATCTACTGCTGTTAGTCTGCTCCCGAACTGTTGTTACTTTGATGTTAGTCTACTGTCGGACTGTTACTACTTTGATGGATCTGTTGTAGCGCAAATGTTGGGATCTTACTAGATTATTGTAGATCAAATAAAGGCGACTGCTAGATTTGTCAGTCAACGGTGATCTACTGCTGTTAGTCTGCTGCTGGACTGTTACTACTTTGATGTTAGTTTACTATTGCTCGTCTATTGTTCCGCTAGTCGGTTGCTGCTCTTTTGTTTGGCTATTCTGCGTACTACTCTACTGTTGCTCCTACTGATCTGATTTCACTCTTTCACACTATTTAATTCGACTCTTTCATTACTCTGACGTTAATCTACTATCGCTCATCTGCCGCTCATCTGCTGCTCCACCATCGGACATCTACTACTCATCTTCCGCTCATCTGCCGTTCTTTACCTTTTGAGCGCTTTGTTGAGATTTTCGGACTCAGATGATGCTATTTGTGCGATTTAAGCCGTTTTGAGCAACTTTCGGACTGGAGAGACGCTATTCTTCTGAAAAAGGCCTGTTCCTGCCTCTTTTCATCCCCATAACGGCGCTGGGGTCCGAATACTCTGCAATTAGGCAAGATTTCAGGAAATAAGGGCTCCTGAGTCCGTCACCATGTTAGTCTACTGTCGCTCGTCGCGCTCATCTGCTGCTCATCTACTACTCTACTATCGCTCATCTACTACTCATCTTCCGCTCATCTACTACTCGTATGCGCTTATCTGCTGCTTATCTGCTGCTTATCTGCTGCTCATTTACTCTTGTCTACCGTCTTTACCTCTGGAGCATTTTGTGTACGACACGACACCTCGCGCACCTAACTACGCCCAAACCACAAAAAATACCCCGGCAGCCATCCAACTGGCCCCGGGACATTTTTAAATCTACTTTCATTTAGTCATGGAAATTAAGCCCAGAGGTAACGGCTTTAACATAATCTGCACGGATCACGAAATCTCCAAAATGCTCACCTTGTTGACGTTCTTTGGCATATCGGTGAAGAATAGGTTCAAGCGTCTCTAGGATCTCCTTCTCATCTATGTTTTCTTTATACATTTTATTCAGGCGATCACCCGTAAAGCCTGCTCCTAAATACATATTATATCTGCCTGGAGCCTTGCCGATAAACGAGATTTCACCCAGCGCCGGTCTAGCACATCCATTAGGGCAGCCGGTCATCCGGATTACAATTTCCTCGTCGCGCAAACCAGCTTTATCTATAACAAGCTCCAGCTTATCTATCAACGAAGGCAGATAACGTTCCGCTTCAGCCATCGCAAGTCCGCAGGTTGGCAGTGCTACACAGGACATGGAGCTGCGCCGCAATGCAGAAAGATGTGCTCCATCTGTAAGTCCATGCTGTTTAGCCAGCTCAGCTACTTTTCGTTTTTTGGCAGTAGTGACGTTGGCAATCGTTAGATTCTGATTCGGCGTTAGCCGGAAATCTCCAGTATGGATTTTAGCAATCTCCCGCAAGCCAGTCATCAAGGTGTATCCTTCTTGGTCATGAATCCGTCCGCTTTGGATATAAAGTGTCAGATTCCATTTTCCATTGGTACCCTTCACCCAGCCGTAACGGTCTCCGTTGTGATCAAAATGATAATCATGTGCCGCTTCAAGCTGCCATCCGAGTCTTTCATGCAGTTCGTCAACGAACCATTCCAGACCGTGGCGGTCAATCGTATATTTGAACCTTGCATTTTTGCGGACAGAGCGATTGCCATAATCCCGCTGGATCGTTACGGTCTTTTCTGCCACATCAATCAACTGTTCGGGACGGCAAAAACCAATAATACGTCCCAACTGAGGATAAGTACTGGTATCCCCATGAGTCATCCCCATACCGCCGCCTACAGAAACGTTAAAGCCTACTAGCTTCTCATTTTCCAGAATAGCGATAAAACCCAGATCTTGCGAGAATACATCCACATCATTAGAAGGTGGCACCGCTAAACCAATCTTAAATTTACGAGGTAAATATACCGGACCATAGATTGGTTCTACTTCCGCACGTTCGCCTAAGCTATCTACTACCTTTTCACCGTCTAGCCAAATCTCATGGTAGGCGGGAGTACGTGGGGATAAGTGATCACTCACTTTGCGCGCCCATTCATAGACCTCTGCATGCACCTCTGACTGGTAAGGATTCGGATTACTCATTACGTTACGGTTAACATCGCCGCAAGCTGCCAGCGTCGTCATCAGCGTATCATTAATGCTGCGAATGGTTTTCTTAAGATTCCATTTGAGTACCCCGTGCATTTGAAACGCCTGTCTGGTAGTCAGACGTAAGGTCCCATTACCGTATTTTTGTGCCAGATCATCCATCACTAGCCACTGCTCTGGTGTCGCTACCCCGCCTGGGGCAACTACACGAAGCATGAACTGAAATGCAGGCTCCAGCTTTTGCCGTTCACGCTCATTGCGTAAATCCCGATCGTCCTGCATATAACTTCCGTGAAATTTCAGCAGCCGATTATCATCTTCCGGCAAACCTCCGGTAATCGGATTGCTTAATGTCTCAACAAGCGCGCCCCGCAGATAGTTACTCTCTTGCTTAATGTGTTCAACATCACTTGGAGGCCCGCCGATCGGCTTAACCTTTTCATTGTTTGCCATTGTTGTTATCTCCCCCCGAAGTCATTCGATAACTTTCCTCTATCCATTAGTAAACATCACGTTGGTAGCGCTGCGCCTGCTGCATATTATCCAAATAAGCTGCCGCTTCTTCAGGACTCAGCCCACCCTCATGCTGGATGACAGTAATCAGAGCAGAATGAACATCATGTGCCATATGCTTCTCGTCACCGCAAATGTAAATATGAGCTCCCGCTTGCAGCCATTCGTAGACCTCGCGGCTCTTTTCCAGAATGCGATGCTGAACATATACTTTCTCTTCGGTATCACGGGAGAAAGCAACATCCAGCTTAGTTAACAAGCCGTCTTTTAGCATTCTCTGCCAGTCCGTCTGATAGAGGAAGTCCGTCACGAAATGCCGATCTCCGTAGAACAGCCATGATTTACCTTCCACCCCAAGCTCGCCACGTTCCTCCAAGAAAGAGCGGAAGGGTGCAACGCCTGTCCCCGGTCCAATCATAATGATCGGCGCATCAGGATTTGTTGGAAGCTTAAAGTTAGGATTATGTTGAATGTAGATGGGCAACGTATCTCCCGGCTGGACTCTTTCAGCACAATGTACCGAGCAGACCCCATAACGCTCACGGCCATGTGCCTCATAACGTACAGCTCTAACCGTTAAATGAACCTCATCTGGATTAGCTTTATAGCTGCTAGCAATTGAATAGAGTCGTGCTGGAAGCTTGCGCAAAATAGTCACAAAGTTACTGGCTGAACCTTCCCATGGAGAGAAGTCCTGAACCAAATCGAGCAGATCGCGGCCTTGAATATATTCCTTAAGCTGTTGCGCACGTTCTGGCGCCAATAAATCCTTTAGTTTGTTAGAAGAAGATAACTTCGCCGCTTGCTCAAGCAACGGTTTGGTTAATACAGTGATTTCATAGTGGTGAAGAAGTGCCTCACGTAAGGAACCTTCTTCCCCTTTTTTATTAAATGGAACAATATCATTAGGATTCCAGCCCATAGTATGAATAATAGCGTCTACCAATTCAGGATGATTCTCCGGGTAGACACCCAGCGCATCCCCTGGCTCAAATTGTATGTTAGAGCCTTCTAGTGATAGCTCCAAATGGCGGGTCTCCCGGTCGGAACCGCGTCCGTTCAGATTTAGATTTTCTAATACTTCCGCTTTAAAAGGATTGTTGCGGGTATACAAAGGCTCCTGAGAATCTGTGTCTTCCGCAGCTTGAACCGCTTTTGCCGCAATGGCCGGAGCATTTAAATGTGCATTTAAGGCACCAATCACGCCTTCAAACCATTCGGTAACCGAATCATCATAATCAAGATCACAATCCACACGCGGACTTAACCGCTTGCCGCCAAGTTCCTCAAGCCGCTGATCGAAGTCTTTGCCGGTCTGACAAAAGAATTCGTAAGAGGTATCCCCCAGTGCCAACACTGAGAACTTCAGATTCTCTAATTGAGGGGCTCTTTTGCTATAGAGAAATTCATGGAACATCCGTGCATTATCTGGCGGCTCGCCTTCACCGTGAGTACTGACCAGCAATAGGAGGTTCTCAACCTTCTTAAGTGCATTGGGCTTAAAGCTGTTCATCGCAGTGATCGTGACCTGAAATCCTTGCTCCTCCAGCTTGCGGGACAAGCTCCCAGCCAGCCGTTGGCAATTCCCTGTCTGGGACCCAAACAACACGGTCACTTCACGTGAAGCTACAGGTTGACTAACGGCACTACCTTCCGCATTTCCTATCGTATTTGATTGCACTGCTTGAACCCCGGCACCTGCCGATGGTGCAGTAGTAAGGCCCATGGCCGACAAATAACCGCTAAGCCATATTTGCTGTGTCTCCGTTAAGGATGGTAGAAGACGATTGAGTAGCTCGACTTGGCTCTCGTTAAAAGGACTGTTCGTTACCTGTAGTTGCAACAATATCCACCTCTCCTAAACATGAAATCTTCTGATGATCCGTACCTCATGAAATCAGGCTATCACAATAATTGTAAACGATCAATGATGTCGATTTAACCTAATAATTGTAATTTATTGAAAAAGTATCTATATAGTACGTAAAAACCGATCAAAACAGTATGATTTAACCTGTTTTGATCGGTTTCATTATAAAAAGTGATACTATTTATAAAATATTGTGATAAATAAAAGCTATAATTTTTGCTTACTTTCGGGAAATAACACCTCGCCGATCCCCGTCTTAATCTTCACTATCTCCTCAAGCGTATTCGATAGCTCGCCGGGCGGATAAGGTTTAGTTAAATATTTTTGAATTACATCGTTTAATTGATTCTTATCCGATTGATCCAGAGCAGAAGAAATAACGATAGGGATATTTTCAGTTCTTGGATCTTCTTTAAGCATTCGGATCAAATCCCAGCCATCCAGCTCTTCACCCAACATCAAATCTACCACTATCGCCACAAATGGTGTTTTCAAGGCCTGATCAAAAGCTTGCTGTGGATGGTAATGATGGGTAACACGGAAGCCCTTCCCTTTAAGCTCTTCTGATAAAAGCAACGAAAGACTGTAATCATCTTCAACGATCATTACATTAGGCTTGAGCTCTTTATCGGTGCTCCATTTATTAAGCTCATCCTGTTGCCGGCTCGCTTCCGCATGGAGGATAGGGAGGCTAAACCAGACGGTAGTGCCTTCTCCTTCTACGGAATCTATACCGATATTTCCCTTTTGCTTCTCAATGATCTCCTTACAGATAGCAAGTCCAAGTCCTGTTCCTCCAATTCTTTTAGAGGCGCTATTATCCACTCTTCTGAATTTTTGGAATAGCTGTCCTATTTGATCCTTAGGAATGCCAAGACCATTATCCTGGATACGTACAATAATCCTATCCGACTCGTTATGCAGCAGTACTTTAACTTCATTGTTATCAGGCGAGAACTTAATCGCATTACTTAACAGATTCGTCAGAACTTGGACAATCTTATCCTTGTCCACATCAACATCCGCATTCAAAGCCTCATCCACTAGGAGCACATGATGGGTACTGCTCAGTTTATATTGATCAATTACGCCTAATACAATTTCACTGAGATTCAAATGCTCCGTGATATATTGCTGCTTACCTGACTCCATTCTCTGCAAATCAAGAAAATCATTTATGAGCTCCGTCAGTCGTTTAGCTTCTTTATGAATCGTCTCCAGATATTTAAGCTGCTTCTCAGGCTTCATGGTCTTAGACAATAGCAGTTCTGTGAAACCAAGCACACTCGA
This sequence comes from Paenibacillus sp. FSL H7-0735, assembly GCF_038008505.1. Classification (NCBI taxonomy): domain Bacteria; kingdom Bacillati; phylum Bacillota; class Bacilli; order Caryophanales; family Paenibacillaceae; genus Paenibacillus; species Paenibacillus sp. FSL H7-0735. The sequence goes on from NZ_JBBOZH010000001.1 coordinate 4,813,628, forward strand.
TAGCGGTGTTCTTAGCTCATGACTTACCGTACTGACAAGATCAGATTTCATAAGGTCCAGCTCATATTCTCTAGTGATATCTCTGTAGACAAACAATGTACCAATACGCAGCTCGCGACGGAATACAGGGATCGCATACACATCAATATGCTTCATCGATTCAGTTCCAATGGAGTATTGCATGCTGCTGGATTCCAGAGCATCCTCAGCAATCGCTTTTTCAAAAAACATCCGAAGTTCATGGTTCTCATTCGAGTGCTCGATGAAATAATCCATCCATTTCTGTCGGGGAATCAAAGTTCCTTCTGTCCACTCATAATTAAAAATGTTGCTCAACGCTTTATTCATCTGCAGGAGCATACCTTCTGTATTCACAAATTGTATGCCCTCGTTCACATTATTTACGATGTCCCGATTCAGCTTTCGTCCATGTTCAATCTCTTCATACATGAATAAACGTTCAATCGCCAGCGCTACGCGGTTCATCATCCCCTGAACCTCATTAATCTCTTCTTTGCTGAAGGAATGACCAATCCGGCTGCCACAGAACACTGCAAGAATCTCATCCTCTGCGTTCACAACAGTAGTGTAGAAGTCGTAAACATAGACCTCACTCGCAGAAATCCCTTGCTCTGGTTGTGTGGCCAAACGCTTGATTAGGTACGTTTTTTCCGCTTGCAAGCGATATAACATCTCATTGTTCTCATGATCAAGATAACGCTCCACATTCTCCTGCGGAATGCCTTTCACAGCCGCGATATTATCTTTCACAAGCAGGAAGAAACTCGAATCAAAGGCATACAGGCGATGCATAAACTCAATAAACTTATCGGCAAATTCATGCTTATCCAAGGTATAAGTAATATCATGATTCAGCTGATTATTAAGCTCAAGCATCATCTTGGTCTGTTCTGTATTTTTTAACGTTTCGGCTAGCTCCTGCTGCACGCTCTTCATTGAGGTGATATCGTTCGCAATAAGGATGTATTGATAAATCATACCCTCTTCATTCAGGTACGGCACAATCGTTAGTTGCAGCCAGATGGGCAATCCGTCTTTGGCTAGAATCTGCAGCTCATTGTTCCACACTCCGCCTGTATTTAATTTGTTAAAAATTTTCTGATAACCCTCGTCAGAGATATTATAAAGTTCAAATAACTTATAGGTGTAACCGATAATCTCAGACTTTTTATAGCGGGTATATCCACTTAAATTATCATTCGCGTAGGTAAAGACACCTTTAGCAGTAAGGATCCCGACCGCAGACGATTGATCCAAAGCTTTCATCATACTTTCAATTTCACTAAGCGAGCGTTGCAGCCTATATTGCTGATCCTGAAGTTCATCCTGCTGCGCATGCAGCTCTTCATTCTGCATCATCAATTCTTCTTCTTTATCTTGAATACTTCTAGCCATATTAAGAAAAGCATCATAAAGTCGGCCAATTTCATCTTGATTCTTAAGCTTGCCCAGAAGAATTTCTTCTCCTGCAGCCAGGGAATGGGTTGCCCCTTCCAGCTTCAGAATAGGATCTATAAGGTTCTTCAGAATCCGCCAGATCATAAAGGTGAAGATTAGCAGAATAATCGTGCTGAAAAAGAATGCGATAAAGGTAAATTCATTGGCACGTTTGATGTAATCCATAGCCATAGTATTTAATGCGGCATCGGATCGTTGCTTGTACTCTTTTGTATACATTAAAAAATCATTCACTGATTTCGTGTTCCCATCTGCGGATAGAGCTCTCAAAGACACATAATCATCTGCCTCGACAAACCGAATCGCTTCAGGTAAAACTTTAGTTTTGTACTGAACATAAAATGCTTTCAAACCATCTCTAAACAAGGCTTCTTCCGGAGATAAATTGAGATTAGAATAGGTATCCAGAATCTTATCAAAGTTAACAAGTCCTAGGTTTAGGAGATCTAATTCATTGGCACTCTTAAGTGCGCTGAATCCCCTCGCTCGGAAAAAAACCTCATTTAATGCAGTCGCCAATTCGTTAATCGTGTCCGCCTTATTCTGCAGAACTTCACGGTCTCTACTTAATTTGTTCTGCTCATTATTTATGAAAAATAAAAATACAGATCCCATAATAATGATTAACGAAAAAACCAAGGCAATGATACGAAAATATCTATTTTTAATACTGTGATTAGAGCTGCTTCCCTTTGTCACTTAGGATCCCCTCCACAATCTGCAAGAGTTCCATCGGACTAAAAGGTTTTGGCATAAAATAACGTGCGCCTGCATCTACCGCTCGAAGACGATCTACATCTTGGGCTTTGGCTGTTAACATTAAAATAGCTGTAGCCTTCTTTTTCTCATCATCCAGTTGGCCTAGGACTTCAATCCCTGTCATTTCAGGCATCATATAATCCAATATCACCAAATCATAATGATCCTGTGACAATTTTGAAAGCGCCTCTAATCCGTTCTCGGCAGTATGGATCTCCACGTCTTCCAAATCTTCTAAGGTGTCTACAATTAACATTCGTAATACTTCTTCATCATCCACTACCATTACCTTTTGCATAGCTGCCTAATTCCCTCCGCTTTAGATCTCTCCTGGTGCTCACAACATATTCAGAAACCAATTAGAACAAAAATCTATGAGCCAACCGCTCTATTCTCGACAATAACTCAGGCATATGAACCGGTTTCACTACATAATCATCGGCACCCATCTGCAGGGCATGTACAATATCCGCCTGATTATTTCTTCCCGTCAGCATGATCACTAATATATTTACTTCCGGATACGTTTTGCGGATTCTTTCCAGAACTTCTACTCCATCCAGATCAGGCATCACACCATCCAGCAAAATAATATACTTCTCATCCACGGCATACCAATCCGATTGCAGAAAATCAAGCCCATTCGCATAGCTGCTAACCTTCACCTCAGCAATATTATCCGGCTCCCAAATGGCGAACTGACTGGTCACAATTCTACGAATTAGCGTATCATCATCTACAACAATCACATTCAGAACCGAATGCTTTTTAGTAGTGGATAAATGGTCCGAATAAAGCGTTGTCTGATTCCTTCCAGCATGCTTACTGGCATAAAGAGCCTGATCTGCTTCCTCAATCAATTTATCGGCTATATTCTCGGCATCTGTTACCTCAGAAATCCCGCTAGAGATGGTCACATGAAAGATTTCATTTTTCGCAAAAAAGTCAGTAGCCGCAAACCGCTCTTGAATACGCTGTATAACCAACATTGCAGATTCCGCATCCGTGTTAGGTAAGAACACTGCAAACTCTTCTCCCCCATAACGGCAAAAGGTATCCTCCAGACGGATGGAATTCTTCACAAGCTCGGAAAAGCCCTGCAGAACTTCGTCTCCGATTAGGTGACCATATGTATCATTAACGTTTTTAAAATAATCCAAATCAATCAGCGCTAACGAAAATACGCGGTTGGTCCGCTTAAAATCACCAATCAACTGCTTCATGACTTGATTAAAGTGTTTGCGATTGAATGCGCCGGTCAAATCATCCACGATGATGGACTCCTGCCATTCTCTCTTAAGCTGAAAGCGATTTTTGATCAATACCAGAAATAAATCAATATCTACAGGCTTCGGTAAAAAATCCATCACCCCCAGCGAATACGCATGCATTTGCGTCGCTTTGGAGTACTCCCCACTTATAATGATAATGGGAATTCGTTCCTTTTTAGCCTTGCCGATAATTTGGTTCAACACCTCAATCCCACTTTTATCCGGTAAAAGAATATCCAGCAGAATGAGATCTGGTTTCGTTTCATAAAAGATTTTGAGTCCCCGTTCAGCAGATAAGGCTATGCTTACATAGTAATTCTGCTTCTCCAACGACTCTTTCAGATAAGCAACTAACTCTACATCGTCGTCGATAAGAAGAATATCATTCTGCGTGAGCGTCTCAGCAGGTCCCTTTTTATCCAATGCTTTAACAGAGCTTGAAGCTGCCAATGAATGGACATTAAACAATGGAATCAGTGGATATAAATAATCCCCCCATTCCTCAACCGACCAACTCTTAAGACTGCTTTCCATGAAATAGGGCAGCGTATCCTCGGCAAATTGTTCGACATCTGGTAATCCGACAGTTCCAGCAGTGCCTTTTAAATTATGCAAAAAACGATAAATGTCCTTTTCCTTCACTTCCGCCTGTTCCGTCCATTCCTGGAGGGTCATCTTCGTTCTTTGCTCAACCATGTCTTTATATTTTTGTGTAGTCATATTTACTCCTTCAGACTATCATATCAAACTCTCAGTTCATCACATTTTTTATAGGCTGTCAAATGAATTTTCTATAATTTCAGCTGTCAAAATAAATATTTAATCAAACTGACAAAAAACCTTTGGTTGAAGCTTGTTTCATCATTTGCAATAATAGTTGGAATGGTTCATTCCGTATACACGGTGAAATCAATAAATATAAAGGGAGGCTGTATTCATGAAGGGAATTATTACTGTATTAGGAAAAGATAAAGTAGGGATTATTGCTAAAGTATGTACATATCTAGCCGAACACAATTTGAACATTCTGGATATTTCGCAGACGATCGTTCAGGATTATTTTAACATGATGATGATTGTAGACATTTCTAGCTCAACTAAAGCTTTTGAGAATATCGTAGAGGAATTACATTTGCTTGGCGAATCGATTGGCGTGGAAATCAAGCTTCAGCATGAGGATATTTTTAATATTATGCACCGAATCTAGGAGGATGGCTGACCATGATATCACTAGTGGAAGTACAAGAAACGAATAAGATGATTCGTGAAATGAATCTGGATGTGCGTACCATAACAATGGGGATCAGCCTCATGGATTGTGCCCACACGGATATGCGCACCTTTAATCAAAATGTATATGACAAAATCACCAGATCCGCTGAAAAGCTCGTAAAGACGGGTGAAGATCTGGAAAGACAATTTGGGGTTCCTATCGTTAACAAACGGATTTCTGTCACACCCATCGCTATTGCCGCTGGTGCGGTGAAGACAGATACCTATGTACCTGTTGCTGAAATCCTGGACAAGGCTGCAAAAGAGGTAGGCGTTAACTTTATTGGCGGCTTCTCTGCACTTGTACAAAAAGGCTGCACCAAAGGCGATCGTATTCTGATCGACAGTATTCCTGAAGCACTGGCAGTCACTGAAAGAGTCTGCTCCTCGGTCAATGTCGGTTCCTCCAGAAGTGGAATCAACATGGATGCTGTGAAATTAATGGGCGACATTATTATCCAAACTGCAGAACGCACCAAGGATCGGGATTCCATCGGCTGCGCCAAGCTGGTAGTCTTCTGTAATGCAGTCGAGGACAACCCTTTTATGGCCGGAGCATTTCACGGGGTTGGGGAGCGGGAATGTGTCATCAACGTTGGCGTCAGCGGTCCTGGTGTAATCAAACGTGCGCTTGAAGAGGTTCGAGGGCAGGATTTTGAAACCTTATGTGAAACCATTAAACGGACAGCCTTCAAAGTCACACGTGTCGGTCAGCTAGTTGCTCAAGAGGCTTCCAAACGGATGAATGTTCCTTTTGGGATTATCGATTTATCCTTAGCCCCTACTCCAGAAATCGGAGATTCCATTGCCGAAATCTTTCAAGTCATGGGTCTGGAGGAAGCTGGCGCACCGGGAACAACCGCTGCTCTGGCGATCCTAAATGACAATGTTAAAAAAGGTGGCGTGATGGCCTCCTCCTATGTAGGTGGCCTTAGTGGAGCCTTTATTCCAGTCAGTGAAGATCACGGCATGATTCAAGCCGTTCAGCGGGGTGCCCTTACACTAGAGAAACTGGAAGCTATGACCTGTGTTTGTTCCGTGGGACTGGATATGATAGCTATCCCAGGAAGCACCACCAAGGAGACCATTTCCGGTATCATCGCGGATGAAGCTGCAATCGGCATGGTGAATAACAAAACCACTGCGGTTCGCGTGATTCCAGTAATCGGCAAGGACGTAGGTGAAATGGTCGAATTTGGCGGCCTGCTCGGATATGCACCAGTCATGGCAGTGAACGGCTTCAACTGCGCGAACTTCATTAATCGTGGCGGACGAATCCCAGCTCCAATTCATAGCTTTAAGAATTAATAGAAACCTCAAACAGCAAGTCCCTATTTGTACTTAGGAGACTTGCTGTTTTTTATTAATCTGATGCTGAGAATGTTAGTTTACCTTGATTAAGCCCGTTGGATGCCAATATTAGGTGTTCCGCCAGTCAAATCGATAAATAATACATAATCATTTCCATCTGTGCCCTTCAGCACGAGACCAGTCTGACCTACAGCACCTACAGAAAAGTATCGAACTTGTTGCAGGCTGGTAGGAGCGCCTGGTGGCAATGTTGCTTGGTTCGTAGCGATCAACCGGGTTGCAGCTCTAATGGTGCCTGCCCCGCTAATTTCACCGGTTACCCCCAGATGACCAAGTATGGATTCACTGCCGTTCACATTTAGGCTTCCCATTATGGTCTGACTACCATTCAAATGAAGATTCGAATCGATAGTCTCATTTCCATTAACGTGCAGATCATTTTGAATGGTCTGACTTCCTGTAACTAGAACGTTATCGAAGGTTGGCAAGGCGATCATCCCTTTCAGGTTTTATAGCATATCTTATGTTAAACAAGCCAGCCCTGTCATAGATAGATATACAGCTTTCACTAAATCCGCTTTTTATCTTCAGGGCTCTGATTAATGGTCTTATACCTAAAGTCAAAATAACCCCCTACACATATAATGATTAGCAAGACTCGGTGCTAGAGCGGACGACTGGCTCCACAGAATACAGGAGGAATTATGAAGAAGACAGCTAATAGGCTCACTCCTGAAAGGCCTTCAAGTCACGAAGTCACCATCAGCCAAGTTAATCCATCGCAACACCATAACCTCATCCTTGAGATGAACTCTTATAGAGCAGAGCCGCTGCAACGGGAACTCAAGCAATTAAGAATATTGCTGCTGGTTCCTACAGAGGCCAGCGATAAAATGCCTAATGTACGACTTTTTAAAGATCAACTAAGGCATTTGGTCAAAGAAGTACTTGCTATTAAATTCCAGCATAATCTGGAGGAATATTTAGCCCATTTTCAACCTGATCTAATATTAGCTCTAGGATCGGAGACCCTATTTCCGGAGGAGAACCTCCCTGCTCTGAAAACTTCCAACGTTCCCAAAGCGGTATGGATGGCAGATGCAGCTTGTCTTACTCCAACAGAACGTAATCTGGCATTGTTATTCGATTATATTTTCACACAGAACATAGCTAATCTGATCTATTATCAGGGTTTATGGGGCAAACATTCCAGTTATCTCCCATATGCTGCGGATACGGATCTCTATTATCCAAGACGTGTGGAGGACTGTTATCAGAGTGACGTACTCATTCTCGGCGATTTTCAAATCGATAGTGTGCTTTACACGTTGGCGTATTCAGACCTGCTTCAAGGCCTTAAGGTAATGATCGCCGGGCGTGGTTGGGCCCCCCCCAGAAATTTCCTGGATATCACCCATAGTAAAGATATGTCCAGTTATTATAATGGAGCAAAAATCGTCATCAATTGCACTGGTTCTATGCAGCAGATTATGGAGGTCACCGCTTGCGGTGTATTTCAGTTAGTGGAGGATCATCCCCATCTTCATAATTACCGAATTGCAGAAAAAGATCTCATTCGTTTCCAGAACTTCAAAGAGCTCTCCGAAAGCTTTAAGCACTATTTTTCACATAGTGAAGAAAGGAGAATTTCTGCCTCTCGTGCTCTAAAGGAACTTAAATATAACCATTCTTATATCCAGCAAGGAAAGTTACTGCTGAGAAAAATATTCAAGGAACCATAGGGGGTGGCATGACTTGAGATGCATTGCTTTTGTATTGCCTCAGTTTCATCAGATCACAGAGAACGATTCCTGGTGGGGTGAGGGTTTTACAGAATGGACAAATGTCAGGAAGGCTGCAGCCCTTTATCCTGAACATGATCAGCCCAAGAAGCCATTAAATAATAACTACTATGATTTAACGGATCCTAAAGTGAAACAATGGCAGGCAGAGACTGCAAGGGCTCATGGCATTTACGGTTTTTGTTATTATCACTATTGGTTTAATGGCAGGCGACTACTGGAACAACCGGTTCAGCAGATTCTTGCGAGCAAAGAGCCTGACTTCCCCTTTTGCCTTTCTTGGGCTAACGAACCATGGACACGTAGCTGGGATGGCACCGAAGAGGATGTACTGATGCCACAGGAATACGGAGAAGAACGGGATTGGCGAATGCACTTTTTTGCGTTGCTGGAAGCCTTCAAAGATGATCGTTATATCCGGGTAGAAGATAAGCCTGTCTTTATCATTTATAGATCTGCTAGTATCCCGCGCTGTGAAGAAATGCTTCAATATTGGCGCGAATTGGCTCTGCAGAACGGACTTAAAGGACTTCATCTGGTCCGGACACTAGGCGGTTTCCCCCTACAGAAAGAGCAAGGATTCGATGCCAGTCTGGAATTTGAGCCGCATTACACATTCGCACATGGCGGGGTTAAGCATTTATGGAGCTCAAAGCAGGTGGAGGATCAGAGGCATATCGTAATTGATTATGATGAGTTATGGGAATCCATGTTGGAGCGGACACCCCATAGGGACGGAGAAATCATATATCCGGGAGCCTTTGTCAACTGGGATAACACACCACGGAAAGGCCCTGCCGGACAAAGCACCTTAGGTGCTAATCCTCAAAAATTCGGCCAATACCTTTCACGACAAATTGAGCGCGCCAAAAAAATGTTCAAAAGTGAATATATTTATATCAACGCCTGGAATGAATGGGCTGAAGGCGCCTATCTGGAACCGGATGAGCGTTATCAATATCAATACTTGCAAGCCGTTAAGGAAGCCCTACAATTTCATCACAAAGAAGATCCTTCTTAGCCGTAGCGCCAGAAGGATCTTTTTCATTTTATGTTATCTTTCCGATGACTGCACTCTGGCGCTTCTTGCACTCACCAATCTCCAGCCAGTTAATAAAGCAGCCACTAGACATATGGATGCCGAGGTTACAAACACTACATGCATACCCTCGATAAATAACTCTGGCCGGCCGGGAACTAACCCTGTCACTCTATAGCCGGCTTCACTGCTCATCACTTGAAAAAGAATTGTAGTAGCAATTGTAATGCCGACAACCATACCGACATTACGAACTAACGAATTGACACTACCCGCAGAACCAAGCTGTGTTCTTGGTACCTTAGACATAACAAGCGAGTTGTTCGGCGATTGAAACAGGCCACTTCCTATACCCAGCATAGCGATCCACACACCTACCAGCACAACAGAACTTCCTACATGAAGCTGTGCTAATCCGAACTGTGCAATAACCATGACCACCAGCCCCGCAAAAGTCAAAAATTCAGAGCCTATTTTATCCGATAGCGCACCACTCATTGGAGCCACGACTACCATACATATCGGCAACAGCATTAACAAGAAGCCTGCATAGAATGGCGATAAATTAAGCATGTTCTGTGCATAAAACGGCGCGATAATATTGAAGCAGAAATTCGCTGTAAATACGAGAAAACCACATAATATACTTAAAGAAAACAACGGATTCTTAAATAATGACAGCTGCAACAACGGTTCTTTTCTACGAAGCTCCGTCCATATGAAAGCAATGAAGCTGACGACAGCAACAATTATTGATGTAACAATTAAGCTGTTACCATACCCTAGCTGTTGTCCTAGTAATAATCCTGCGAACAAAGTAATAATAAAAACAGCGAACAGTAAACTGCCCGGCACATCAATCGAAGATTTCACTCTCGTTAAATCCTTAGGCAATACCTTCCAGCCAAAAAATATAGCGATCAGACCAATAGGCACGTTAACCCAAAAGATATACTCCCAGCCTAAGGTGGAAACCATAATCCCGCCTAAACTTGGACCAGCTATACTTCCCAGAGACACGAATGTACCAATGAAACCAAGGGCTTTACCACGCTCCGTGGCAGGAAAGATATCCGTAACAATTCCCTGACTGTTCGCCATGGTCATCGAAGCACCCAAGGCTTGAATAACACGTGAAGCGATCAAGGCTGGTAAACTTACACTAAGCCCACACAGCATAGATCCAATAACAAATATAATGGTGCCAATCTTAAAGATTCGAATCTTTCCTACGATATCTCCAAGCTTGCCGAAGAAAAGTATCGCTGCACAGATCGCCATTAAATAACCTGTAGTTACCCATTCGATTTGCGCCATGGGCAACTTCAGTTGTTTGGATAGCTCAGGCAGAGCAATATTGACAATACTACCATCAAGGGTGGACATAAACGTAAATATATTCAGAACAATTAAAATCATCCAGCGCTTCTTCTGAATTTCTTTATCCTCCTGGTAGGTTGCACTTACAGAACTCATAACTAACACCTCATTAAATATTAATAATCACCGTTTAGTTGCGCACGCAACCAAACTCGCCATACCCAGTGTACAACAATTTAGTTGCGTGCGCAACGACTTTATTGTACACTTTATTTCAAGGCAAAAAATGAGCGAACTTATAACCCAAAGAGGTGTCTATATTGGCAAGAGAGCCTATCGGGAAGCTAATTTCCCATCTTCACCGTCAAAATCAAAAGAAACTGGTTAAGCAGTTTGTCCCTTATGGAATCGGTAGTGGTGGACAGCATAGCTTTCTTAAATTGATTCTTTCTCGGCCAGGCATTACTCAGGATCAGTTAACTGCCGAATTGAAGTTCGATAAAGCAACTACAGCACGTTCTGTGAAGCAATTAGAGAATTCGGGATATATCGAGCGCAAAGACGATCCTAATGATCGACGCTCCCACCTTCTATATCCTACCCCGAAAGCCATCGATTTCTTCCCAGTTTTACAGTCCATCTTAGATGAATTTAATAAAAGCCTTGTGGGCCATTTAACCGATGAAGAAGTAGAGCAACTACATTTCCTGCTGCAAAAAATCAGTACAAACGAAGAATAGAACATAAGAAAAAGGATGTCCCAAAGCCACTCGGCTGTTGAGGCATCCCACTTTTACGTTTACTTTTGCTTTACAATTTCAGCAACTTCTTCCGTAATCTCTTCCCCGCCCATACTCTTCCATTTAGCTACAAACACATCAAAATCACTAAGCGGTGAATCACCCACAATAATATTTAAGAACGTCTCATTCTCCAGATTCTGCAGTTCCGGCCACTTGGTCTTCATAAGTCGGGTGTTCCCATAAAAGACCCCACGCACTCCCTCTATAGCAGTTGAGGTTAACACAGCTACTCCATATTTATACGCATTCGCTGCTTTCCAGCCTTCAAGATCTTTTTTGGGCTGCTCTGTTTCCGCTACCCATTGATCATAAATGAGCCGGGTATCAGAATTTAATGTATCCGGGTCTATCTTTCCGTGCAAAGCCTGCTGGATATCAGCATAATGTTTCTCAATCGCATCCCTATAATCTATCAAAAGATCGAACGGATAATAAGCACGCAGCTGAATGCCTGTCTGCGCAGAGAAATCACCCAGCTTTTTTACCTCCTCTTGATTAGGATCTTGTCTTCTTTCGAGTCTTGTAAACACGTTCAATTGCTTGATTACAGCCTCTGGATGTTCAAACCCTTTACGCACAACAAGATATCGATCTGTTACCGGAGCCAAATGAGCGACAAACTTACCGGAATCATCAACTGGAGCTGCATATGCTCTCCATTCTGCCTTCGTATCCAAAGCCACTGCCTCTGACAAAGGATAATAAGGCATCCACCAAGGACCAAAAAACATCCCTGATTTACCTGTAATAATAGGCTCCTGAGTTTCCTTATATAGTGCAAAGTCCGGATCCAGCAACCCGTGTTTATACCAATCAGCAAGTTTAGCAAGCGCTTGTTTGGTTTCTGGTGTAATGGAGCCATACACGATATTTCCGTTGTTATCCTTAATCCAATTCGTGGGGAAAGCATGAAATGCACTAAAAACAGCATCCAGACCATTAACTAATGGTTTAGTTCCATATACGATATTTTTGTAGCCGCTTAGACCGACGGTATCTCTTTTTCCATTCCCGTCAGGGTCTTTTTCAATAAAAGCTTTGGCAATTTTCTCGATGTCTTCAAAAGTTTGTGGAGGTCGCAGCTCCAGCTTCTCCAGCCAATCCTGACGTACCCAGAGCAGCACGGGAGAGTCTGCATCAATAGCTACATTCGGTAATCCATATAATTTACCGTCGCGGGAAGCGTCCTCTAACGCCTCTCCCTTTGTAGAATTGTACATATCCTTGATAAGTTCAGATCCATATATTTTATATGTCTCTGTCAAATCTTCAATCATGTCATTATCAATTAATTTCTTCAATTGATCCCGATCCACAACCATGGCATCAGGCAAATCGTTGCTATCAATGGCAAGCTGCACCTTTTGCGTAAAAGCATCCTCACCCTTCGCTTCCCAGGAGTGAACCACTTTGATATTCGTAATGCTCTCTAAATAACGGGTGATTGGATTGTTATCGTTGCTGTCACCTGTATTAAGTCGCGAGTCGGGAACCTTAAATCCCACCCGGATCACAATCGGATCCTCATATTTACTATAAGCGATAGAAGTATCTTCATCCCCTGCCTGAGGGCTTGCAACTGAATCTACAGTACCGATATTGTCACGACATGATGTCATTCCAATGACCATAAACACTAGGAGGATAGATTTCCAAAATTTCATATTTGGTTTTTCCCCTCCGCACGGAATTCACTTGGTAATTTACCAATACGTTCTCTAAACAATCTGCTGAAATAACGATCATCCTCAAAACCGGACCGCGAAGCAATCTCACAGACGGGAAGTGTAGTCTCCAGCAGCAGTGATTTGGCAAGCTCCAGCCGCATTCCCCGTAAACATTCACCAAATGTCTCTCCGGCAAAACGAGCGAAACACTGGCTGAAATAACCACGGCTCATATTAATGACGGCTGCTACGTCGCTCTGATTGATTTTGTCACCTGCATGGCTCTGCATATAACGAACTGCGCGAATAAGACAGGACATAACCTCTTTAGTTAATCCAAGCTCCAGCATTCTTCGTCCCACATGATCAGAAAATCGCCGCAGCCAGTTCTTCCAATGACACCAGTTCAGATTATGGGAAATGTCCTTTTCCAGTTGAGCAGCATCTTCAGGCTTTAAAAGTAAAGAACTCCAACTTTGTATTAGAGAGTGTGCAAACGCCAGAAACTGATCAGAACGGGGTTTCTGCTGAAGTATGTTTGCTACAAATTTCTCCCACTCCTTTCCATCAATTGTCCACTTCAAATTCTGTGCTTGCTCCAACAGATTATCCGCCTCTTGTTTTGAATAGGGAGCCCCTGGTTCCTTCTTTATGTCTTCATATTTCAATGAGGTCAAATCCTCAGGTTCAGGATGATAAAATAGAATACGGCGTAATTTCGCAGTGAGCTGTTCCTCCAGTTCCTGCAACGGTTGATCTCTCAATCCACTGATCAGTGCGGTCTGCCATCGTCCGGATAGCTGGATCTTTAGTTCACGCTTGCTCTCATCTATTGAGAAACGATGCAATAAGGGCGACATCCACATCTCATGAAAAGTAATAAGCGGATTATTTTTCACGCTGGACAGCTGAAATAATTCTTCTTCATTGCATTGATGATTTAATGGCAAATATAGCAGAGCCTTATCAGCAGCCATACGTTTACTCTCCCCACGAACCAGAGCATCCCGCGTATTGTCCTCCCATTTAATACGATCGACAAGACGTCTGATAGTTTCATCCGCATTTTCCATCTCAAGCAGTGTTTTTACAATATAGTCAACGGCACCTAAACGCATAGCCTCCTGAACATAGTCAAATTCATGATGACAAGTAAGGACAACACAGCGAATACCTGTGAACCGTTGTCTAACCATTTTAATAAGCTCGAAGCCTGAAATGCCGGGCATGGTCAAATCCACAAATAATAAATCTACTTCCTGCTGTTGAAGCAGCTCCAAAGCAGATTTACCATCACCTGCCTCCCCAACTATAACAATCCCTAAGGATGACCAATCAATCAGGGATATGAAGCCTTTTCGCACGAGTCTCTCGTCATCGACAACTACAGCCTTAATCATCGAAGTCCTCCTTACCTTTCCTCGGAATCACAATGGATACAACCGTACCTTCTCCTGGCTTACTGAACATCTCTAGCTTCATTTGTTCTCCATAATAGGTTCTAAGCATCCGGTTCACATATGAAAAACCAATTCCAAGTCCCCGTTTTTTTGCTCCATCATCAGACAACAGCTGATCTAATGTATCTGCATCCATCCCAGCTCCGTTATCTTTTACACATAACTGAACTTCTCCTTCACCATGTTTCATTATCTCAACATCTACCTTGCCATTATCGCTTAATCCATGATAAATCGAGTTCTCCACCAGAGGCTGAAGCAAAAATCTCGGGACAGCCACAGACAATACATCCTCATCAGCTTCAACGTTAAATTCAAATTCATAATCATAACGAATACGCTGCAGCTCCATATAATTTCGAATCGCTTCAATTTCCTCGCCAATGGTAACAATGATGCTTTGCTTGCCCAGATTATAATGCAGCACCTTTACAAGAAGAGTGACCAGCTTGTCGATCTCCTTCTGGCCGTTTAACCGGGCCATCCACTGTACCGTATTTAAGGTATTATGCAAAAAATGAGGATTGATCTGGCTGAGCAACTTCTCAATCTCAAATTGGCTTTTCTGCTTCTCATTATGGGCAACCGCAACAATCAGCTCATTCACCTGTTTTTTCATCTGCTGAAAGTTGGTAAGCACAAAATCAAATTCTTCCACATTCGTATAGGCTACCGGAGCGGTAACATTTTCCGCCATTCGGTTGATTTCAAGGTTAACCTTACGCAACGGACCATAAATTTTCCTCCAGATGATCCAAGCCAGAAATCCGGCAAAAAGAAGGGTGGAGAAGGCAAGTAAGATCATTTTATAAAACCAAGAATAAATTTCACTGTTGAATTCTGATTTTTTCACAACGGCAATAAGTTTCCAGCCCTGAGGACTCGCGTAACGAAACAGATGATATCCACTAAGCGTTTCATGGGTGAGATTAGAGTTGCTTCCCGCAGCTTTAATAATACTTAGCGGAAGTTTGCCGTCGATCACTTTTGTACTGTTACCTTGCTGATTAACCAGCAGATGATTTACTTTCATCCCGTAGGACTCCTGATTGAAGATTTTGCGAAACAAACTATAATTCGTCTCCAAATAAATATAAAGCTTATGCTGGCCCGGCACACGGACAATCCGCTGCTCCGAGAACACGAGATTGTCACCAACAGCGTACATAGTGGGGTGTGGTCCATAATAGTCAGCCCCGTTATATCGCATAAAGGACGGCAATGTACTGATATCAAAATTTCTGCGTGCGCTCATGTTGGTAAACAGAACGGGATCATCGCTGTCCGGCATAATGTAGGCTGTAAGTCCAATATAAGGGTTCGTAAAATTGACTAGATTGATCTTCTGGTTGATGGAATTCATCATTTGCGATTTGCGAAAAATTTGTTTTTCCTGAATAAATGAGGACATCTCCTGCACAATCTGACCGTCCAGAGCAAACTGCTTGGAGGCAAAATCCATATTGTCGATGGCATTCTCCAGGCTTGAGGCTTCCTGTCTCAGACTAGCGCTGATCCCGTTGCCAATTTTACCTGAAAGGATGGAGTAAATAGAGGTGTAGGTTACGAATCCTACTAAGAGAAGCGGAAGTAGTGTTCCGATTACTAGATAGATAAATAAGGTATTGCGTAAGGATTTGACAGCTGGAGTATGACTCCGCAGGGGTACTCTTACCATCTGGATTATCCTCTTCTTTCTATCTGAAAGCGTTTTATATTAATGTGAGAATACCACATTTATCCTTAATTGAATAGAATAAGGCAGAACAGCCTCCACGCCGCCCCGCCTTATTTTATAGTTACTAGCCGTGTTTATTTAACGCTTTTACGGGCCTCGAACAATTCCTCAGCCTTTTTAATCGAGAAATCCATAACTTCGGAATAACCAAGACCATTTACCTTATCATGCATTTCTTTATTCAACTTATCATATTCCGCTTGATCTTTAGCAAAGACCATTTTCCAGGAAATCTGTTGAATAACCGTACCGATTTGTTTATTCTTTTGTTCCACTGTTTTATCCATGGTTAACGGCTCTTTGCCAGTGAAGCCTTGTGGTGCTACAGCCAATAGATTGTTTTTCTCAAAATACTCCTTAGGAGTCAGAACGCCCATCTTCGCTCTCCAGTCACTATCAAGCTTGGAAGGGTTACGTTCCAGGGTTGTTGTCCACAGATTATGATCGAATGGCTCACTATTCTCTGGATTCACCATCGCCGGAACCACAAACGAGAAGTTCATTTGATTGGAGCCATAGTAGTAGTCACCACCGCCGTATTCAGCAGGAACTTGAGTATTCTGTTGATCAGTATAAGCTTTCCAACCAAAATCAGTCACTGCAGGTTTGCCGTTTGCATCAATATCCCAGGTCAGACCTTGAGGTCCGTTAGGTACTGCTGTACCACTTCCTGCAGAAATCATTGCACCTTCCGGTGTGTACATCCAGTTAATGAATTCCATAATTCTAGCAGGTTCCTTAGCTTTTGCGCCGATTGCAATAATACCGTTACCACCGTAAACATTGAAGCCTGTGGAATACATCAATTCATCTTTGAACGGAACTAGCGCAAAACCTTTACCTTCGGCTGTTCTTTCTGGTGTATTGTAGTTAGCAGCTCCTAGCCATGGGAACCAAGAGAACAATAGACGACCATCTTTGTATTTCGCTACAACATCGTCGAATTTTTGCGTCATAGAGTCCGGATCAACCAGCCCCATTTGGTTAGCTTCAAAATACAGTTTGAGCGATTTCATGTACCAGCTATCTTCGGATAAAAAGTCATAATACTTTTCTTCATCTGCCTTAACATACACAGCAGTATCAGGAATTTCGTCATAGCCCATCATGTTTGCGAACTGTTTAGCCAATGTCATTTTATAGTTGCCATCCCAATCAGACCACATCGAGAAAGCATAGGTTTTTTTGCCTTGTTCGTTCTTAGGCTCGAGCTCTTGCATTTTTTTCAGCACAGGCAGATAATCTTCAATCTTTGTAATTTCTGGCGCTCCAATTTGTTGGTAAAGATCAAAGCGCAGGTCTGGACCCCAAGTCATATCTTTTCCTTCAGAAGGTCCGGATGGGTTAGAAGCTACGCTGTTCCCCATACCAAAGACTGATGATCCACCGCCAAAAGCTACCTTTGCTTTCTCAATAGCTTTTGGGAAAGTGCTAGAAATGTCTTTTCCGTATTTGTCCAAAAGACCGTCCTGTGTCCAGTCCAAGAGCAGCTTTCCTTTGATGGCATTTGGATAGTGGTTCTTGTCGTCACCGAAAATAATGATATCTCCAAGATCACCGGAAGCCATCATTGCAGAGATTTTGGTATCTCCACCAGTCAGGTTTGAAGCTACAATGTCCATTTCAATGTTGAACTTATCCTTGATGATTTTTGCAAACCATCCGGTCTGTGGACCGGCATAGTTAGCGGTTGTTGAGAATACAGTCAGCTTCAGCGGCTTGGAATGATCAAGCGCTCCGTCATCCGGTGCTGCTGTCTCCTCCGCCGGGGCATTTGTGGCAGCCGACGTAGGTTTCTCTGTGCTCGTGTTTTTGCCCGAATTAGCCGTATTATTCCCCCCGCCACATGCTGCAAGAACGAAGACCAGGATTACGGATAGCATGACAAGCGATGCTCTTCTTAATCTCATTGCTTTATACCCTCCCTTTCATCTCTTCACTTATAGTTCAACTCTGCTTATAGCAGAGGAAAACCCAGTTCTGGTCCAGAGCGGCCACCCATCAGCCTTTAACCGCACCGATCATAATTCCTTTGACGAAAAAGCGTTGGAAGAACGGATATACGATCAAAATCGGCAATACGACGATCATCGTTACAGTCATCCGCACAGAGGTTGGAGTCTGCATATTTGCTGCACTAGCGGCCATATCTGGTGAATTACGAATTAAGGCTGCGAGCGAGCTGGATTCGTTCAAATAACGCCATAATAAGAACTGGAGCGTAAAGTATTTCGTATCTGTCATTAGAAACGCCGTATCAATAAAGGCATTCCACTGATTCACCGCTGAGAAAATCGTAATCGTAGCCAAGATAGGTGTTGTAAGAGGAACAATGATACTCCAGAACACCCGGAAGTAACCTGCTCCATCCATTGACGCCGACTCCTCAAGTGAGGGCGGAATAGCCTCGACGAAGGTTTTGACCAAAATGATATTAAAAGGAGTAATAATAGTTGGCAAAATATAAGCCAGGTAATTATTAGTCAGATGCAAGTTATGCATGGTGATATACCATGGGATCAGCCCTGCGCTGAAATACATCGTGACTACAACACTGCGGTACCAAATACTCCGGCCCCACATTTCCTTTTTGGTGAACAAGTACCCAAGAAATGCCGAAGATCCAACGGTGAGCAAAGTACCAACAACTGTTCTATAAATAGAGACTGTCGCCGCATGACCTAAACCACTGATTCTTAGAACCTTACTATAGTTATCAAAATGGATCTGCCTTGGATAAAATTTGATATACCCCGCTGCGCTAAGATCATTCGAACTGATCGTATTAATGAACAAATAGTAGAATGGATAAATGCATGACAGGGTGAACAATCCAAAGAGTGTGTAGATAATAATTTGAAAGATTAATTCTCCAGAAGTTAGTTTTTTCTTTCTCAAATGGGATCACCCCTGCCTTAAATGATAGATTCGTCACGCACCATCTTGGATAAGGTGTTTGCCGCGAACAGTAGAATTACACTGACGACCGACTTCAGCATACTGACAGCAGTGGCAAACGGAAAGTTGTTAGCGAACGCAATATTGTATACATAAAGATCCAGCACTTCTATGGAATCTTTATTCATCGCATTTTGAAAGGCAAAGTACTGCTCCATCCCGTTATTGACTAGGTTACCTATGGAGAGCAGCAGTAGGACAAAGAAGGTTGGGACAAGACCCGGAATGGTAATATGCCAGATTTTACGGAACCGGCTTGCACCATCCACCTCAACGGCCTCGTACAATTCTTGATCAATGCCTGCGATTGCAGCAAGATAGAGAATGGCACCCCAGCCTAACGATTTCCACCAATACCAAATAATCATCGTGACCCAAATATTCGAGCTGGAGGCTAAAAAGTTATAACCCTCATCAACGATTCCAAGCTGCACTAAAATATGTGTGATGACCCCGTTATCAACGGAGAACAACGAGAAGGCCAATGCATATACCAGAATCCAGCTGATAAAGTTCGGAATCGTGGTTAGCGTCTGCACCATCTTGCGATACCAGCCTGACTTAATCTCGGTCAGAAAAATCGCAAAGATCACTGGAAATATCGAGGTAATTAGTCCAAGTGAACTCATGGCAAGAGTGTTCTTCAGCACGCGCACAACCTCTGCGGTCTGTGTTGGATTGGATACAATCGTCTTGAACCATTTCAACCCGACATATGGCGTGTCAGACAACGGTATTCCGGGAATGAAATCATAAAATGCATAAATCCATCCGCTGATCGGCAGATAATAGAAAATAAAGGTGACAATAAGAAACGGAAAAGCCATGAAGAACAATTTATGTTTGTTCTTCATCTTCCAGCGGGATCGATGAACCGGATCGACGCTGGGAAGTAATTCACCAGAAGGTACCCCCATGTCGGAATCTCCTATACCCAGATTTTGATTACGTTTTCATAGTATCAGAACCTTTATGTATGGCGAGATAGAACACAGAACGGCCTCACTGGAGAACCGTCTGATGCTTGTGAACCAAATTCGCATATATTTCGACCATTTTCTACCTAATCACTGTGGGTCTAGTGATGGAGAGCCTACATGCCTTTTGGCTTATAAAAAGCGGCAGGATGACGGGAATTCCCCTCATCCTGCCGCTGAAAGAAATGGTTTCTAAGGGGCGCTTGGGAGCTATGGGCAACTAGACCCTCCTCGTTCCCTACATCAACTATGGTACGTTTTTCCTCTTCATCTGCTACATCAACTATGGTGCGCTTTGTCCTCTTCGTCCGCTACATCAACTACGGTGCGCTTTGTCCTCTTCGTCCGCTACATCAACTATGGTGCGCTTTGTCCTCTTCGTCCGCTACATCAACTATGGTGCGCTTTGTCCTCTTCATCCGTTATGGTCTTTCACACTTCATAGATCTTGCATCGGACCCAGATGCACTTATTTCCGGGATTCAACACATTTTCTCGTACTATCGGACTCAGGTGCAGCTATTCACACAAATATAGTCCAAATATCAGCAAATTCAAGCCCATAAGAGCAATACAGTCCGAAACTACGGCAAAGTAGCTCAAAAATCAGCAATAGCGACTATACGGTCCGCAACACTCCACGCATCATTTTTTGGCACACTTCTATCTAGAATTCATCACATTTTCTTGTACTATCGGACTCATTCTAGAATCCATCACATTTGCTCATGCTATCGGACCCAGATGCACTTATTTCCGGGATTCAGTGTTTTTCCTCGTGCTATCGGACTCAGGTGCAGCTATTCACACAAACATAGTCCAAATATGAGCAAATTCATGCCCATAAGAACAATACAGTCCGAAACTACCGCAAAGTAGCTTAAAAATCAGCAATAGCGACTATACGGTCCGCAATACACTTCATGCAGCGAAATCAGGCACACTTCTATCGAGAATTCATCACATTTGCTCATGCTATCGGACTCATTCTAGAATTCATCGCATTCACTCATACAGTCTGACTCATTCTAGAATCCACCGCATTCCCTCATGCTAACGGACCCAAATGCACTTATTTCCGGGATTCAGCGTTTTTCCTCGTGCTATCGGACTCAGGTGCAGCTATCCACACAAATATAGTCCAAATATGAGCAAATTCATGCCGATAAGAGCTATACAGTCCGAAACTACGGCAAAGTAGCTAAAAAATCAGCAATAGCGACTATACGGTCCGCAACACTCCACGCATCATTCTTAGGCGCACTTCTATCAAGAATCCATCACATTTGCTCAAGCTATCGGACTCATTCTTGAATCCATGACATTTGCTCATGCTATCGGACTCATTCTTGGATTCATCGCATTCCCTCATGCCGTCGGATCCAGATGCACTTATTTCCAGGATTCATCGCATTTACTCATCCTTCAACGCAGCTCCCTTACTTCGAGGGTTCATGCTCATTTGTACTCCCAACCACACATAAAAAAGCAGCCTCTCAAATGAGAAGCTGCTCCATCACTTTACAACCATAGTTTGTTTACACCAAATCACTGCATTCCGAATAATACGCACTATTTTCCGCTCATTATTCGAATGCCCAACGTCTTCCGCCACAGCCTAATGCCCGGGCGTCTGAACTTCCACCTCCGCGGAGGCATCCATTTTCTGACGCCCCATAAAAAAGGAAGCCAGCAAAGCTAATGCAGCTGGAATAACCGCCCAAGCGAAGGTGTTCGCAATGGAAGAGGAAAGTCCCTCTGTAATTTTGCTCAAAATTTCCGGTGGAATGAGTGCTCTAGTCTCAGGCGACAACAGGGAATGCGGATCTTTAAAATCCATAACCCCAGCAGCCCCCGCAGAAGCAGCTCCTCCTCCATTTGCTGTGAGCAACTTAGTTAGACTGCCCGAGAAATAATGGCTTTGAATAATGCCAAATGTGGTAATTCCAATGGTCATGCCAAGCGAACGAATGAAATTCAGTGTTGCGC
Organism: Paenibacillus sp. FSL H7-0735; assembly: GCF_038008505.1. Classification (NCBI taxonomy): domain Bacteria; kingdom Bacillati; phylum Bacillota; class Bacilli; order Caryophanales; family Paenibacillaceae; genus Paenibacillus; species Paenibacillus sp. FSL H7-0735. Next base: position 4,835,473 of record NZ_JBBOZH010000001.1, read on the forward strand.
TGGCGGAGCCGCGTTGCTGCGCAGTCAGACCATGAATAGCTGCTGTGCTTAACACAGAGAAGGAAGCGCCGATGCCCAATCCGATTAAAATCATGTACAAGGTAACCAAGAGACGTGAAGCTTCCGGAGTAAGCGTTGCTACCAGTCCTGTGCCGATCACCAAAAGTACAAACGTAGGTATCAGCAGATTGCGGTAACTGGTTTTTGCCATCAGGAATCCTCCCGTTGTGGCGGTAATTACTGAGCCGACCATCATCGGCAGCAGGACAAGTCCTGAATTGGTAGCCGAACCCCCTAATACACCTTGGATAAAGATCGGGATATATACGGAAGCCACGATAAATGCAGCACCGCTAAATAGCGCGCACAGAATGCTGACGGCGTACAGTCTTTTTTTGAATAAAGCAAAGGAAATGATCGGCTCTTTCGCTCTCGTCTCCACAAAAAGGAACACTGCCGCCAATATAGCAAAAGCTGCAAATAAGCCGAGGATCATCGATGAGCCCCAAGCGTACTCTTTTCCACCCAGCTCCAACGCAAACATTAAGCAGATGACAGAGCCCAGCAGTGTGCCCGCACCCAGCCAATCAATAGGTTGTTTAGAATGCTCGTGTGATTCTTTATAAAAGAATACGACCATCACAAAAGCCAACAGTCCAAGCGGCAAGTTAATATAAAATATCCACTGCCAAGCAATATGATCGGTGATATACGCGCCTAGCAATGGACCAAAAATACTTGATAATCCAAACACCGCACCAAATGCACCGCCCAGCTTGCCCCGTGTCTCCAGTGGTACGGCGTCGAACATTATGGCAAAAGCAATCGGCACTAGCGCGCCGCCTCCAATTCCCTGAACCGCCCGATAAGCAGCCAACTGAGTAATTGTATCTGCCGTCCCGCAAAGCGCCGAACCTGCCATAAATACAATAATCCCAAAAATAAAAAACTTTTTACGCCCATACATATCAGACAGCTTGCCAAAGATAGGCATCCCCGCCATCTCAGCTACGAGATAAGCTGATGTTACCCAGACAAATTTGTCCATACCGCCTAGTTCCCCAACAATATTGCCCATTGCTGTAGCAACGATGGTGCTGTCCATGGAGGCCATCAGTATTCCTAACAGCAGACCTGCGATAACAATGCCCAGATTGGGCGCTTTGGCAGCACTCATTTATTCCACTCCCCATTGTCAAAAGATCTATAACTATGTGTTACAACTTCACTTGATGCCTCACTATTGCATTCTTGTGAATCTCCAAAACACTACGGTATTCCACAGTATCAATCTCACAGTCCACACCGATGATTACCCGATCTCCTCTGACAATATTTGCTTTTGTATTATTCAGCTCTATCGTATCGCCTTCAATGAGCCCAGCCTCAAAAAGCACTTTAGGATTCTGCTTCATCAAATGCAGGAATTTTCCGGTCTTGCTTTTTTTGATCGTTAAAGCACTGCCTCCAACCTCTTTCGCTCTACTTATTCCATATAAATTGATCTCCAGTTGCTCCGCACTTAGCAGTCCTGCCACATTGAGAGCGCCCGAAATACGCAGATGTTCACCTTCACAATCACCATTGACCTCCAAATTACCATTAAGATGAATATCGTCGATTTTTACGGAGGTTGCTTTAATTTCACCCTGACCCCGCAAGGAATCCCCTTCAAGATTACCCAAAAGTGTCATCTCACCGGTTATTTTCATTTTGGTCATTAGCAGGTTTCCATCTACTCTGGCATTTCCAGTCAGGCTCAGCTTCTCACAATCTACATCACCTGCAAAATGACCTTCCCCAGTAACTTTAATGTCCCGAAAGAAGCCTCCCGCTGAGGTCGTTGTGCCTATTATTTTCAAATTACTCCGAGTTGTTTCTTCAGTCACTGATCTTCTCCACCTTTCCAACCTTTGCTTCTGGATGTACTGTGATCTGATCACGATACTCTATCCGTTCGATAGTACAGCCTGGCCCTACAATCACAATATTGCCCCTGATAACATCCGCTATTGTATACTCTAAATCAATAAAATCTCCTTCAATAGTCCGAGCCCGCAGCTCCGATCTTAATTTAGGGATGATTCCACTTAACATTTTGCTCCAGACTCCACTATTCGTTTGCCGGATCACTAGACTCTCCACACCAATTTCATGCGCCTTTCCCTGCCCTTGCAGTTTGAAGTCTACATGTCCTGCACTAAGTAAACCTCCGACACTAAAGCTTCCTTCCCCCGCAAAATCCTCAAGCTCACAATCACCCTTGATATTCAGCATTCCATGAAGAGTGCAACTTTCTCCCCGAAAGCTCTCACCGACAGTAATCATTCCATCCACCTTTAGGGAGTTAAAACGCAAATGTCCCAGCACTTTCATCGTCCCATTGCATTCCGCTTCTTCCGCCGAGAGATCATTCTTCAAATTCATATGCCCATTTCCTTTAAAAATTCGCGTCACAATGGGTCCCGTTACTTTGCCTACACCATCGATTTGCACACTGTTATAAGTACCTCCTGCCCCCCCGCTGACTCCGTTTATAATCAGATCCGGCAGCTGTCGTTTATCCATTACAGTAACCCCCTATTCAACAAGCTTAAAAGCAAGCTTACCTTTCAATTGTTCTATTACATCTGCACTGAGTATTTTACTGACCAGCTTTACCCCTTCATCGAACCATAACTCCGCTGGTGCCTGAGCCAGAATAAAGGATGACACCCCCATTTTGCGGATAAAAAACAACTCCCAGCTGTCACTCTCAAGATTGGAGGCTTTATTCATTAAGGTTCGAAACAGGAGCTCTGCTTCCTCCATATTCATCTCCCCTGCACTAAGCAGGCGGTCTACAGCCAATAAATAAGTGAGCTGATCGAAGCTATATCCATTCTTGACACCAAGCCTCTCTCCAAATTTCCCCAGTGTCACTGACGAAACAATGTTACGTTCTATAATTTCCGCAGCAGATACACTTACTCTGTCAAAAGAAGCCTTATCTGATAGCTTATCAGCCATTTCATCCAAAGAAAGTCCATCTTTCATATTCACAATATTATCGATACGGGACAAGATCATGTCTTTTGGAAAAAAAGTCTCCTGTCCAGTAAACGTAGATTTACGGATAAACCATTCCTCTGGAATCAACTGCTTCCGCTTCCAGCGGTACAATTGCCCATAGGATATACCGGTTAATTCCAATAGCTGCTTCTTCGAGATCAAATCCTCTTCCATGCTTATCACTCCTTGAAGCCATCGTAACATAACACTGTTACGTTGTAAAACCAATAAAATAAACTCACCTCATACCTACCTACGCTAGTAACCATCGAGTCCTAACGTCTCCCCCAAAGATTTTAAAGCATACCTTAAGAGCAGACCTCCGTCTTGAGAAGGATTTAACGGTTATTCACTATTTTCCCCACAAAAAAAGACTGCCCCCGCCGCTTATAAATGGCAGCATGGAACAGCCTTCTCTTAGAATGATTTTTACGAACTGCTAATCTTACTGAACAAAAGTATAATGTGCTGAATCATATTGCGGGCCGGATTTCTCATAAGTGAACCAGTACTCAATACTGCTGCCAGCGCTTAATCCACTCACCGTCTGCTTCCATGTTCCTGAGTTATTAGTCATCCGGTAATTAAGCTGGGAACCACCGCTAATCTTGTAATGTACATCTACATAAAGAGCACTGGTTACAGGTGTAATATAGATACTCGCCTCTGTAGCAGAAAGTCTCGTTACCCCTGCTGTAAAGTCAGCCGTCACATGATCACCGCCTCCGCTGCCTCCAGTGGAATTAGTAGTAACTGTTGCGGTATTACTAGCGGAGGATAAATTACCTGCTGCATCCGTAGCTTTTACTGTAAACGTATAGGCTGTGCTTGGAGTAAGTCCACTAACAGTAGCTGTAGTTCCCCCCACAGTGGACACCTGCTGTGTTCCGCGATAAACAATATAACCTGTAACGCCAACATTATCGGTAGAAGCGGACCAGGTTAAGCTAACTCCTGTATCCGTCTTACTGGTTACCGTTAGATTAGCGGGAGCGGTTGGCGCGGTTGTATCCCCAGTATTACCACCACCCGTCAAATATTGACCTGTGAATGGATTAAACCGGTGCAGGGACATTATTAACCAGCCTGTGCTGGAAACACAGTTTTGCTGCGCCATCACCCAATAACTGTTGCTGGACCCTTTCAGCGAGTAGGGAATACCCCCGAGCGAAGCACCGCTTGTGCCTTGTTTTTTAATAATCTCTGTATTAATGGCGTCTGCCTTTGAGGCATTGCCTTGCAGATAATAAGCGAGTGACATGAATGCGCTTCCTTCAAACCATACGTCAGCACCCGTATTGCCAATTTGATTTCCGTTATCGTCATACGCCGGCAATACTTCGTCTGTCCAGTCAAAATCGTATCCGGTGAGCGTATTCCCAGCATCATTGTAAGTAAGCGTCTGCTTGTAACGCGGATTTGCTAGTGTTCCCGGGGTGCCGGAGGCATTTTCCACATAGGTTAAGCTTGCGCCGTAGTTATGGGCCCCGGATACGCCTAAAGCTAACACTCCCCAAGGGTTCACGTCTAAAGGTATTTTGGGGTCGATCAGATTTGTATCGTTTTTCCAGCCCCCCTTGAAACGTTTGACAGTGTCATCCCACACATAATTATCCAGGAAGGTTTTGACTCCAGAAGCCGCACTGTTATAAGTGGCTGCCTTTGAGGAATCCACCGAAGCATAATACTGCAATACCCGGTAAATATCGATATTGTGCTCGGTTGAGCTCCAAGGCTCATCGGAATTACTCCAACCACTCCATCCTCCTGCAATACTGCCATTAGCCTTTTTATACTGTAAACTCCAATCGAGTGCTTTAAGTGCCATCGGACGATACCGTGTATCATTATATTGCTTCTCATAAGCCATAGCAGCCATTGCCATCCATACAACGGGTCCCACATGTTTACGGATTTCTTCTCCGAAGCCGTTGTTATACCAATAAGAATTCAGCCAGAAGCCGGAAGGATCTTGAATGTCCCGCATTTTGTTCAAAACCTGCTCTGCCCGCGTCCGTTCACCCTTTACAATAAAGGCGATAGCTGCAACCGCTTGATCATACGTGTATACAATCTGTTTGGGGTTGTTCGGTCCCCAGAAATCTTCAAAGCTATCTACCAGTCCCTCAAAAGCATACCCCGCTGTTGCATCCTGCTGGGCTTTCAACCAGATTAAAGCACGATTTGAAGCGTCACTTGCAGCATCTGCATTCGCTTTTCCACCAAAGGGTAGAGCTACCCCAAGCACCAGCAAACTTGTCATTAAGATCGAAAACAGCTTCCTCATCTTCATAACTTTCCTCCTCTTAATCATGATGAACTAGGCAATGAGAGTTCTTTGAAGCATAAAAACTAAAGCGTTTTCAAACAGCAACAACAGGGACTTTTGAATATTTCACCATGGTAATTGTCCTCATTTTCAGGCTTAGAAACCCGTTCGTCAACGATTTTATGTAAATTTTTAACTAAATGAGGCGAAACAACCAAAATTGCCATTTGAGAAACCATACGAAAGACCAGCATCTTTTTTATGAATTCATATTTATGAAGGCAAAACAAAAAGAGCAGACAGCTCCTTTATAAGGATTCTATCTGCTCTTTACTATTTATCTCTATACTATTCTGCTTTATCTTCGCCAGCAGTTTCAGCTGCAGCGGGTTCAGCAGTATCTTCTTCTGTTGGCTCTTGCGCTGCTGGAGGTGAAATACGGACAATCAAAGTGTCCTCAGGCGTCAATACTTCCCAGCCTTCATGCTTCGGCAAATCAGATACCAGCAATTGATCACCAATATCTAGTCCACTGATATCCACTTCAAAGGATGCAGCTATTTTATCTGGAAGTGTGCGAATATCCAGCTCATGCAATTCAATTTGTTGCACACCGCCGCTCTTCACACCTACTGGTTCACCTGTAAAGTGGAACGCTACTTTTGTATCCAATTTGGCCTTCATATCAATCTGCTGAAAATCAATGTGCAGCAGTTGTTTGGATATTGGCTGACGTTGGATTTCTTGAATAACCACGTTCTTTTTGCCCGAGTCTGGCAATTCCAAAGTAAGAACAGCCCGTGGGTTGCTGGCTAAAATACCTGAAATTGTCTTAGCATCCGCTGTAAAGGACTGGCTATCTGAACCTGCACCGTACACGACTACCGGTACAAAGCCTTTTCTGCGCTGTGAAGAAGTCGAGCCGGATCTTTCTGTCAAACGTACTGTTGTATTCACGATGATTCCTCCTAAGTAGGGATTTTATACTAGACCGATTAGATATGTACGCCTAACCTAACCACTCTCTAATTACCCCATTGACCTGGCTTTGAAACCTCTCAAGACTTTTGAGCCCAGGCAAAAATAAGGTCAAATTGTATTATTATACAATTCAACATTAATTATTCATGTCTTAGGAGTAAATCATTGCTATATTTGTGACAACTATCAAACTAAATGACAAGCTACAAAATGGTTACTGCCAACATCACGAAATACCGGGATTTCAGATCTGCAAACCTCTTGCGCAAAGGGACAACGGGTATGGAATTTACAGCCAGAAGGCGGGTTCACCGGACTCGGAATATCTCCCTTAAGTACAATCCTTTCCCTTTTCAGCTTTGGAATAGGAATCGGAACAGCCGACAGCAGCGCTTTGGTATACGGGTGGAGCGGATTCTTAAACAGTTCATCTCTTGAAGCCGTCTCCATCATAGAGCCCAGGTACATGACACCGATTCTTGAACACAAATGCTCCACAACACTCAGGTCATGGGAGATAAACAAATACGTTAACCCTCGACTCTGCTGGAGCTTACTGAATAAATTAATAATCTGTGCTTGGATGGAAACATCCAGTGCTGAAACTGGTTCGTCTGCAATGATCAGCTCAGGATTCAAAACAAGCGCACGGGCGATCCCGATCCGCTGCCGCTGCCCCCCGGAGAATTCATGCGGAAAGCGATCAATATGATAAGAAGATAAACCGCAAGCCGCTAGCGCTTCAAGCACCAGATCTCGCACCTCGGACCTTGAGCATAAACCATGATCCAGTAAAGCTTCACCAATGGCATCACCTATACGAACCCGTGGGTTAAGAGAGCTATAAGGATCTTGGAAGATCAACTGCATTTGGGGCCTAATATTGCGTAATTCAGCAGGAGACAGGGAGTGAATGTCTATCCCTTTGAATTTGATCTCACCTGCCGTTTTATCCGTTAGCCGTAAAATCGTCCGTCCGACTGTACTTTTGCCGCTCCCAGATTCCCCTACAAGCCCAAACGTCTCCCCAGGTTGAAGTGTGATGCTAATATCGTCAACAGCCTTTACATGCCCAACGGTTCGGTTAAGCAGCCCCTTAGTAACAGGGAAATATTTCTTTAAATGATTGACCTCAAGCAGTGCCTCAGGCATGAACAACCGCCTCCTCATACAACCAGCAAGCTACCTTTTGTCTGCTGGCCACCTCTTTAAGCCGGGGCTGCTGGCTGACACATACAGGCATGCAATGCTCACAGCGGTCATGAAAATAACAAGAGGGCACCAGCTCAAGCGGATTTGGCACTTGACCTGGAATGGAATACAGCTCATCCTGTCGCTGATTGATTACCGGCTTCGATTTGAGCAGCCCTTTTGTATAGGGATGTTTGGGGTTATTGAACAATTCAACAACTTCCCCCTCCTCCACAATCTTTCCGGAATACATAACAATCACATAATCGGCCATCTCTGCCACTACGCCAAGATCATGGGTGATTAGTAGAATGGACATGCCCGAGCTATCTTTAATTTCACGCAGCATATCCAGAATTTGCGCTTGAATCGTTACATCCAGCGCCGTGGTCGGTTCATCAGCAATCAAAAGTTTTGGACTGCAGGCAATGGCAATAGCAATCATGATCCGCTGCAGCATACCTCCACTTAATTCATGCGGGTAACTATCAGCAATTTGCTCTGGTCGTGATATGCCTACCTGCTTAATCAGTTCAATCGCCCGGATACGCGCCTGTTTCTTGTTCATCTTCAGATGTACAATCAGCGGCTCCATGATTTGCTCACCGATCTTGATTACAGGATTAAGGGAGGACATGGGCTCCTGAAAGATCATCGCGATTTCATTCCCGCGGATGGTTCGCAGTGTGTTTTTGTCCATTTTCAACAAATCCTCACCCTGAAAATCAATTTTCCCTTGGGCTACCTTGCCCCCGGGTTCCTCAACAAGCCCCATGATGGACATCGCGGTCACGCTTTTGCCGCAGCCCGATTCTCCAACGATACATACCGTCTCTCCCTCGCGAACACGGAAGCTTACATCATCAACGGCTTTCACTTTTCCTTCTTCCGTGAAGAAGTATGTACTTAGACCGTCTATATTCATTAAATCACTCATCTGAGGGTCACCTACCTCTTCTGTTTAGGATCAAGCACGTCCCGGAGTCCGTCTCCAAAGATATTGATCGCGATCACTGTCGCAAAAATCGATAACCCTGGTGGAATCCACAGCCACGGCCGATCCTGAAAGTCGATCATATTATTCGCAGCATCAATCATATTGCCCCAGGTTGGAGTTGGCGGCATAACACCTAGCCCAAAAAAGCTAAGAACCGATTCACTCAATATAGCGCCACCGATGTTAAGTGTAGCCATAACGATCAGTAACGGAACGATATTCGGCAGCAAATGATTAAATAATTTACGTCGGTCACGGAGGCCTAATACTACCGCCGCCTGCATAAACTCACGTTCACGCAGGCTAAGCATTTGCCCCCGTACCATACGTGCCATACCCGGCCAGCTAACAATACTAAGCATCAGCATAACGATATACATCCGATAATCCGTTGGAATCTTCCACTCCGATAATAACGCACCAAAAATAAAGAGCAGTGGCAGACTCGGGACCGTCAATAAAAGATCTGCAATCCGCATAATGATTTGATCGGCAATACCGCGGTAATACCCAGCAATAGCCCCCAAAAGAGCACCGATGAACACCGAAAGAACCATTGATGCTAGTCCTACGGTCAGTGAAATGCGCCCCGCCTGCATTACCCGGGTCAGAATATCTCTGCCCAATGCATCAGTGCCCAGCCAATGCTTCATATTGGGTGCCTTGTTCATCATAGCCATATTAATTTTGTTATCCGTATAAGGTGAGAACAGCGGACCAATAAAACAAAGCGCAAACATAAAGATCACCACCACAAATCCGGATACCGCCAGCTTGTTCTTTAGCAACCTCCGCATGGATTGCCGGAATAAAGAGGATTTTCCTTTGGTGGTCTGCGGCTTCGCGATCCCAGCTACATTACTTTGAACTGCCACGTCAGCTTCCTCCTCTCTATAGCCGAACTCTAGGATCGGCAATCCGGTACAAAACATCCGAAAGCAACGTTCCTATGACGGTAAGTATGGCAATAAACATCGTAAAGCCCATCAGCAAAGGATAATCCCTTAGTCCGAAGGACTGCATATACAGTTGGCCAATCCCAGGCCAATTGAATATTTTCTCAATAATAAGTGATCCGCCAAATAGTGCTGGAAGCTCAAAACCAACCAGTGTAATTGCGGGCAGCAAGGCATTACGTAAGGCGTGTGTAAAGAGCACCTTGCGTTCTTTTAGGCCTTTGGCGCGTGCCGTACGGATATAATCCTGTTTTAAGACATCAATCATATTGCTGCGGAAATAACGGGTGAGCGAACCTAATCCCAGAAGGGTCATAACTACAACCGGAAGGGTCATATGCGTTACGATCTCCTTAAAGTAAGCCAAACCCGTAGCATTACTCCCCGTGGTGATTATTCCACCTGGAGGCAGCCACTTGAGATCGACGGCCAGGATTTTGATCAGGAATAAGCCTATAAAAAATGACGGCAGCGACATTGCTGCAAATATAGCGATCATCACGAGTGTATCGAACCAGGAATATTGCTTATAGGCAGAGATGACGCCAATAATGACCGCAATCACCCACGTTAGAAACGTAGATACGGCAGCCAGCAAAAAGGAATTCCAAATATAATCATTAAAAAGCTGCAGCACAGGCTTTTGTTGAGCTAAGGAATACCCGAAATCACCATGCAGCGCATTCTTCATCCAGATCCCATACCGTTCAAGCACAGGCTTGTTTAAGCCGTAGATTTCACGAAGCTCAGCTTTGCGTTCAGCGGTCAATTTAATATTTCCGGTTATGAAATCACCGGGAGTTGAAGCATACAGACAGAAGATCAATAATGATGCCGCAAATAAGATGATGACCATGTACAACAGTCTTTTCGATAAATAAGCGCTCATGACAGACTCCTTATGATTCGTCCCCTGCCCTTGAATCCAGTCAGGGCAGGGGACACTGGTTTATTTATTTCAGGCTCCAAGTTGGCAGACTGCCAGCAAGACCGATGAACGGGCTGACCGATAGATTCTCAATACGTCCGTTATAGGCGTATACTGTCTTTTTATAACTTGTAAAAATAATAGGCAGTTCATCATTGAAAAGCTGATACAGCTCTTTATATACCGCTTTGCGTGCCTCAATATCAGTAGTGGCCAAGGCTTTGTTGTACAGCTCCAGGAATTTCGGATTGTCATAATCCGTGATTTCTCCATCGAAGAATTGCATGAACCCGTCAGACGGATCAGTCAACATGCTTGTGGAGAAGGATACGAGATCGTAGTCCCCACCTTCTACTTTCGATACCAGTGAGTTAAAGTCTGCGAAAACCTCAGGCTGGAATTCGATACCCAGCGCTTCAAAATTCTCTTTAGCTACAGCGATGAAAATATCTGTGTTTTTACTCTTCGAACCGAGGTAATGGATGGACAGCGGTTTGCCATCTTTTTCACGGATCCCCCCCGCGCCTACCGTCCAGCCAGCTTCATCGAGCAATTGTTTTGCTTTTTCCGGATCATATTTGTAAGGATTAATACCTTCCTCAGTGTAAGACCAGGAAATCGGCGATGCCGGGATGTTGGCAATAGAACCTGCACCTTGTGCTGCATCCACATAAATACTCTGACGATCCAAACCGTACACAATAGCTTGACGTACAAGCTTATCCTTGAGCTGCTCATGCTTGAGGTTAACTTGCAAGTAACCATAGGTACTTGGAGTGTATGGAATAATATTCACAAAACCAAGTGCTTTCAGCTTCTCGATATTCTCGTCTGTCGCACTAAAGGAAGCGTAGTCCACTTCACCAGTTTCTACGAACTGCCATACGTCGCCTTCCGTAGTTTTGTAGATGAAATGCTCCGTCTTTGGTTTACCTTTGAAATAATTCTCATTCGCTACAAAACGCACTTCTTGACCTGGAATAAATTTTTCCAGCTTGTAAGGTCCATCGCCAAGTGGCTTCTCATGTAGCTTTTTAATGTATTCAAGATTTCCAATTTTATAGTCCTTGCCATAGTAAGCTTTCGATAGTACATTCGAGCCGAGCTGTACCAGCGCTGTTGCGTTTGGTTGCTCAAGGGTTGCTGAGATCGTCTGTGGATCAATTACTTTAATGCCCTCAACTGTAGGGGATGTACCTTCCTTATAGGCTTTGCCGCCTTTAACATTTAGCGATGGAAGCTGGGAGCTACCGTCATACGATTTGTCGTATTGGATCGTCCATGTAAATGCCACATCATCCGCTGTTAACGGTGAACCGTCGCTGAATTTCAAATCTTTTCTCAAGTGGAACGTGTATGTAAGCTGATCATCTGAAACATCCCAGCTCTCCGCAAGCTCCGGCGTTGGAACGCCTTTGTCATCAACAGTTACGAGAGAAGCGTATAGCAGTGAAGAGACATTGCCATCATAACCACTTTGTTGAAAATAAGGAGTGAACGCTCCGCTTGGGTCCGTAAGCCCGACGATAATGGTATCTGTACGTTTCTGGGCCACCGCTGGAAGTTTGGATAAATCCGTGGCAGTCAAAGGTTCGCTTAGAGCACCCGCAGGAACAATCTCTGGTGCAGTGGTTGCTTCCACATTGGTTGAATTAGTCCCTGCAGCCGCATTGTTTGCGGATGAGGATTCGTTATTACTGTTGTTAGCGCAAGCAGAAAGTAACAGTGACCCCGTAAGCAGTAATGAAGTGATTACAATCGCATTTTTTCTCATGTACCTATCTCCCTTTTCTCTCTGAATAGAATAATAACTATAATTCCTACCCGTTAAGTATGAATAACATCTGATGTTCATTATAGAAAGGTTTTCTAGTTCTGTAAAGAGAGAACTTAAAAAAAATTCTCCATAAACAGAATTAGGTGATAATTAAAACAAATAAAAAAAGCCAAAACCCTCTATATATAAGAGAAGTCCTGGCTTTCAGACGGTTATATTTTTTCAAAATCATTATTTCAAATACTCGAATAGCTGCTCATTCATCCGATGAATACCTTCAAGACGCAGACTGTATCCGGTGACATTCTCTCCTTCAATATAGGCATGAAGCAAACCTGCACAACGAAGATTAAAAATATGATCATGCACAATCCCCTTCGAGATCCCCGCATGCTTAACAATTTCGGTAAACGTCTTACGGCCATCACTAAGGGCTTGGAGGATTTTTAGCCGGCTTTTTTCACTCAGACTACGGATCGCTCTGTACATAAAAGGGGAGATTTCCTCATTCTCCATCGATATCCACGCCGCATAATGGCAGATCGTTAATTCCCCATAGCAATAGATAATATTAGCAGGCTGAAAATGATACTGTGGAATCAGTACGAGCTTCTTAAGCCCATCCGTAGGCATGAAGTAAAATCCGTTGGTCGTCTTGTTCACGAAATCCGCAGTGTCCAGTTCATTAAGCTCCGTGTTCTTCGAATCCGCATGCTGCTGCAGTTTGCTCAAAATCGCAGGATTGCATTGGCTAAAGTACTGGCGGTTCCACTCGGAAAGTAAAAATACTACGCGGTTACGGTAATCCTCCATATGGCTTGGAAATACCTTTACATACTTTGATAAGGTCTCATATAACTCACCAACCGATAACCCTTCAATCCATTTCAACACACTGTCTACATCATCTTTAAATGGACAACAGTAAATGAGCAGATTCAACATTTTCCACTCATTGTTTAGTTCGGTTTCTTTCAGACGGGATAACAGCTCTTCACTGAGCGTGCTTTCAATTTCATTAGCCCACGCTACCCCTAAATCAATCTTCTTATAGGATTTTTTGCAGAGATAAGTATGTAAGCTGTTCAACAATTCATAAATCGATCCAAATTCAACCTCAACCTTGTATTCCACAATGATTCCTCCTGCTAGCGGTTCTTTTCAGTAGTGAGATATTCTCTTAATCTTATTGTATTATCCTGAGAATACGCAAGCTACTCTATAAACGGGAGTGTATAAAAATTCATTAGCTGCTGTTTCAGCACCCAATTTTCTGCATTTCACGTTGATTTAGCTGACATTTCCGCGAGCGTGGGCGCTATCGGATACAGCTGAGCTTGTGCTAATAGCGTTTGCTCGATCCGCAGGCATTAGTGGGGAATTAGGACTCTGGTCCGCAAGCTTCTGCGGAGGAATAGGTTCCTACGCAATCTGACACAGTTGACTTATGCAAATAACGTCTGCTGGGTCCGTAGGCTCTAGCTGGAGATTCAGACTCTGGTACGCAACCTCCAGCGGAGGATTAGAGTCCTGCGCTATCGGACTCAGTTGTCCTTGTGCTAATAGCGTCTGCTGGGTCCGCAGGCTTCAGCGGGAGATCAGGACTCAGCTCTATCGGACTCAGTTGTCCTTATACGCAGTATTATCCTCTTTTCAGCATGCTATCGGACTCCATTGGCACTATGAGCACTAAAAATACCTATTTCGTACCTATTCCAAAGGAATAGCTGCTCTGGTGTCCGAAAATTTACTCAAACGGCTAAATATGTGCAAATAGCGTCTGCTGGGTCCGTAAGCATCAGTGAGGAATTAGGATTCTGGTCCGTAAGCTTCTGCGGAGAATTAGGATCCTACGCTATCGGAAACCTATCGGACACGTTGACCTTATTCGCAGTATTATCCTCTTTTTTGCGTGCTATTGGACTCCATGGGTGCTATTGGCATAAAAAACACCTATTTCGTACCTATTCCAAAGAATTAGCTGCTCTGGTGTCCGAAAATTTACTCAAAAGACTAAAAATGTGCAAATAGCGTCTGCTGAGTCCGAAAGCATCAGTGGGGAATTAGGACTCTGGTCCGTAAGCTTCTGCTGAGGATTAGTATCCTACGCTATCGGACACAGTTGACGTTATTCGCAGTATTATCCCATTTTTTGTGAGCAATCGGACTCCATAGGCGCTATTGACACTATAAATGCCTATTTCGTGCCTATTCATAAGGAATAGCTGCACTGGGGTCCGAAAATTTGCTCAAAAGGCTAAAAATGTGCAAATAGCGTCTGCTGAGTCCGAAAGCATTAGTGGGAAATTAGAACTCTGGTCCGAAAGGTTCTACGGAGGATTAGTATCCTACGCTATCGGACACAGTTGACCTTATTCGCAGTATTATCCCCTTTTCAGCATGCTATCGGACTCCATAGGCGCTATTGACACAATAAATGCCTATTTCGTACCTATTCCAAAGGAATAGCTGTTCTGGTGTCCGAAAATTTACTCAAACGGCTAAATATGTGCAAAAAGCGTCTGCTGGGTCCTAAAGCATCAGTGGGAAATTAGAACTCTGGTCCGAAAGGTTCTACGGAGGATTAGGATCCTACGCTATCGGACTCAGTTTTCCTTATTCGCAGTATTATCCCCTTTTCAGCATCCGATCGGACTCCATAGGCGCTATTGACACTATAAATGCCTATTTCGTGCCTATTCATAAGGAATAGCTGCACTGGTGTCCGAAACTTTGCTCAAACGGCTAAATATGTGCAGATAGCGTCAGCTGGGTCCGAAAGGTTCTGCGGATAGGAAAACCAAGGGTTCGGAAGTTCGGGGGTCGGGGTTACGGGGTTACGGGGTTACGGGGTTACGGGGTTACGGGGTTACGGGGTTACGGGGTTACGGGGTTACGGGGTTACGGGGTTACGGGGTTACGGGGTTACGGGGTTACGGGGTTACGGGGTTACGGGGTTACGGGGTTACGGCATTCCAGGGTTACGGGTTCCGGCGTTCCAGGGTTCCGGCATTCCGGGGTTACGGGGTTACGGGGTTCTGGCATTTCGGGGTTCCGGGGGTTCCGGGGGTTCCGGGGGTTCCCAGCGTTCCCAGCGTTCCCAGCGTTCCCAGCGTTCCCAGTTTTCAGCTTACCAAAACAAATACTTGAGGTTAGTTAACTCACACTTGTTCATATTCTGCTATAGCCAAGTTGCCCACATGGACAAAAATGCAGCGCAGCGATCCACGGGTAACAAGGAAAGCAACATTCAGCCCGAAGAACAATCAATCTGGTTCGCTCCTCGCTTTTTGCAATTCATGGTAGTAAAATATAGGCAATAACTAATTAGGAGTGAAGCCATAAGATGCAAATTCAAAATGAAAACGGACGTTTTTTTGTTGCTAATGACGGTAAGGACCTTGCCGAAATCACATACAGTTTGGATAAAGAAACCGGGGAATTGGTCATTGACCACACTCGTGTCTCCGAAGAACTGCGCGGGCAAGGTACTGGACAAGAGCTTGTACGTGCTGTTGTGGACAAGGCTCGGAATGAGAATTTAAAAATTGTACCCGTGTGCTCCTATGCTGCGCATCAATTCGAGAAGCACCCGGAGTACAAAGACGTGCTGAGCGGGAATACTGGCGGGAGAGCTTAAAACCTGCTCCCGTTTCCGCGAAGCTTTTTTAGTAACTATGCGAACTTATAATAGTTCAAATACACTTTAGGGGGAAACGGGTTTGACGACTGCCGACACTTTTAAGAATATTGAGGAATTGCAACAACGCTGTGAGCAATATGAAGGAATCACATTAAAACTGAATTGGGATATGCTCCGCCAGCCATCAAGCGCAGGTGATACGGAATGGCTTGTGACTTATGAGGACGAATTGCTGGTCGGTTTCTTGGGACTCTATGGTTTTGGAAGCGATATGGAGGTCTGTGGCATGGTTCGGCCAGGCTACCGTCGACGCGGAATCTTCACCTCTCTGTGGAACCGAGCACAAACCATAATCAAACGCAATAAAGTCTCTAATCTTCTTCTAAATGCACCCGCCGCTTCTTCATCTGGAACTGCTTTCCTGCAAACCTTGCCTCTACAGTTCAATCACGCTGAATATCAAATGAAATGGGATGGCAATTCCATGGTTTCTTCTGATGTTAGCTCAGCAACAGGGACTGTGGTCTTACGGCCAGCTCGTGAAGAAGAGGCACATATTCTGGTCGAACTGGATTGTGGAGGTTTTGATATGAAGACAGAAGATGCTGCCGAGCAGTATGAGTTGCACAAACAGGAAGGTATGCAAGAGAATATTATGATCGAGATGGACGGCAGGCCTGTTGGGAAAATGCGAGTGTGGACTGAAGATAATGAATCCTGGATCTATGGATTTACAGTCGACAAAAAGCTACGTGGGCTTGGCATTGGCCGCAGCGCCCTTCTTCAGACCATCGAACGAGAGCGCCAAAATTATAATGGTGTAAATCTGGAGGTCGCACTGGATAATCCCAATGCACTTAAGCTGTATGAGAGCTGCGGCTTTGTCATTCAGAATAAACAGGATTATTACCGATTTATCGGCTAATCCCCCGACCTAACTCTTGAGATTTTAATAAAGCAGTAACAATAAGACCTCCTTACTTGCTGGTGTTCTAACCTGCAGATAAGGAGGTCTATATTTATTATAGTAAATAATTCGCTTCGCCTCTCTCATTTCTACGATCGCTGCAGCTTAAGGAACCGTCAGCTAACACTTCACGCTCAAGAAATACGGATAACAAACGAACATAATCCAGTGACTCCATAAGCGAGATTGCCTCTCCAGCAAAGCAGTATTTACGTCCATCCAGCAGCGAGAAAACTTCCACGGTCTCCGCTGGCTCACCATAAGCATGATGGCAAAAAACATTGGCCATATGCATAAATCCAGTGATGATATCCTCATTGCCATTAACCATAAACTTCTGAATGTTCACGCTTCGGCCACTTAGTGAAGAGTTCCAAGCCAGTTGCGTAATCATCGATAACTCCAAATTCAACGCTGGAACTGGGACATGCCACTGTTCATATAACATCACTGGAATCTCCTGTAGATGATTGCTTGAAACGATACGCATAAGCTCATCAGCTACACTCGTTTTGATATCCCAATATTGCAAAAGGGAGGGAAAAGCATCTCCCCTAGGAGGCCACCGTCGCTCTAACAGAAATTGTATAGGTGTCTCTCTCCGCACTTCCGGCAGCAGACTATAGAAGTCATTAAGCGTATGCCCCACAGCATATTGAACCTGCTGGCGCCAACGTGGGAGACCCGTCGCTTGAGCTCCGCTAGCTAAATTCTCAGTCCCGCCCAGCATAATATGCTCCATGCGATAATCGTGCAGCCGTTTATACGGAGGGGTATGTACAGCCCTTGCTTTGTTAAACCAACTTCCCACTGGCCCCCCCATCTTAGGTTACCGCCATACAGGCTTCGATGAATTGACGTCCGAATTGACGGCAGGCTTCTTTTTCTACAGCATTAGGGCCATACTCAATCTTTAGGCTATCTTGCAAAATGACTGCTCCACGCTCCTTTAACTTCTCCTCGATAACATCCACTGCCCCACAATAAATGGCGTAGCCTGTATCCCCACTACCAAAAACTGCTGACTTCATGGCAGTCAAATCAAGTTCATCCATCTCCTCATAGAAATCAAGAGATTCATCCGGCAACTCTCCGTCTCCCCAAGTATATGCCCCTAGCAGAACGCCTTCATATGATTTTATCTCAATCGCATTACATTCAGTGACCGACTTCAAAACAGCCTCACCGCCTGCTTGGCGTATTCCTTCTACAATCAATTCAGCCATTTCCTCAGTGTTCCCAGTCAAACTAGCATATGCCACAAGCACTTTAGCCATAAACTCCTGTTCCTCCCCTACTAACACCTTAAATTTAAATCATATACGCTTCACCTCATTCTATTTGATAATGATTATCATTGTCAATAAATAAAGTTAAAAAAACGCAAACTCCCCGTTATTACACACGGTTGAAGTTTGCGCTCCGTCTCATTTTTCTTAAAAAGAAGCTTAATAAGCACCTTCCAGCAAGGTTATGTGATTCCCATCAGGATCACGAAAATTCATTTCTTTACCGCCATATTCCATCGTAACAGGTGGCTGACAATCCAGTCCCTTAGCTTTCAACTGCTCGTATGTCTCATCAAAATTATCACAGCCGAATACTAAATTAACAAAACCTGTCGTAAGATTTTCCCACTTTGCAGCATCCCAAATAATAATTCCCGGCTGTTTCTTGTCAAAACCAAGCTTTGCCCCGTCGAAATTACCGTAACCTTCGAAAGGCATAGGAATTCCTAGTACCTCCGTATAAAATTTAGCTGACGCCGCAGTATCTTTAGTGTAAATGTTAGTCCCTTCAAAAGACGAAATCATAACTTGTCCCCTCTCATTTTCATAATATGTCTCATTTCTTACATGGGTTTAGTCTAACAAGGTTAACACGCTTTGTATTGCAAAATTACGACATTCTTCGGCCTGCATAGACCAAGGCTTCAAGTGGGGTTCTTCCAGCATATTTTTTGAAATTATTGATAAAATGGGACTGGTGACTGTAACCATACGCGAAAATAAGATCCTGCATATTCTTTGTCTGCCCAGGTAAATGACACATCTCCCGCCATACATTCTGAAACCGCACGAGATCTGCTGTTTTTTTAGGCGATACACCTATATATTCTTGAAAAAGCCGTTCAAGTTGTCGTCTGCTTAAATTAGAACTGGTCTCCAAATCCTCAGCGGTCACAATCCCTTTTTGTTTAACCATAGTATAGACTGCGTTCATCATCCGATCGTTAGTCCGCCCTCCACGCTCAAGACGACGAAGCAGATAGGCTTCAGCGGCTGCAATCCTTTCGTCCATCGAGTTTACTTTCTCCAATAGATGACCAAGCTCTTTTTTAAAAGTGCCAAAATAATGTTCTACATCGACATGTGCATTCAAGACATTCCGCAGATGATCATCTGCAAAAAAATGAACCGCCCAGAAATGAAACCGGATACCAAAGGTTGAACTCCCCCCTGGCTTTCCGTCTGAAGAGACTTCAAATGGAGTGTCATTGATACCGGAGAAAAAAGTGTTTGTATTGCCTGATTCTCTATCCAAATCCCAAATAATATCCATACAGGTATCCGGAATTATTGTCTCCGTCTCAGGTTGTTGTATAGACTCCACATCTACAGAACCCCAAAAACAGCGAATAAACGGCTGCAAGGCATGGCTGGGCAGAAACTCACTAGTGTGGTTGGGTTTTGCAGTTATAGGGAAATACAGCGGTGAGAGATTGAACATAGCTTTAGTTCTCCGATCGTAAATAGGGTAAGGACTCTACTATCTGATCATACACAATCAAGTCTTGCAGCACCAGTTGAATAGCCGCATAAGCATGGGAATATTATACACTTCATTAGCATTGGACAAAATAATTGGTGAAGCTGGCTGAGGCGTAATTTGTTTGTAGCAATCAGGTGAAATGTTGTACAATAAAGGCTAAATGAATTTTTTTGAAGGATGGATTAAATCATGTATATAGCGAGCGATTGGAAAGACTATGAAGTAATTGATACAGGCGGTGGAGAGAAGCTCGAACGCTGGGGCGATATTATCTTGCGTCGTCCTGATCCACAGATTATTTGGCCTCTAAATAATGAGACCGCTAAATGGCGTGATGTGCACGGACATTATCACCGTTCCTCCGCTGGTGGCGGACAATGGGAAATGAAAAAAACCATTCCGGACGATTGGAAGATTAGCTATGGTAAATTAAAATTCCACTTACGTCCTACAAACTTCAAGCATACAGGACTATTCCCGGAACAAGCAGCCAACTGGAGCTGGATGATGGACAAGATTGCAGCGGCTAACCGTCCAATCTCAGTGCTGAATCTTTTTGCTTACACAGGTGGAGCTACTGTGGCAGCGGCGAGTGCCGGTGCGTCTGTCGTTCACGTAGATGCAGCCAAAGGTATGGTGCAGTGGGCGAAAGAAAACGTTCAGCTGTCTGGTCTTGGAGAACGTCCAGTCCGCTTTATCACGGATGATGTATTCAAGTTCGTACAACGTGAACAACGCCGCGGAAGTAAATATGATGCGATTATTATGGACCCTCCTTCTTACGGAAGAGGACCTGGTGGAGAAATGTGGAAGCTTGAATCAAGCTTGTATCCTTTCCTTGAGAGCTGTATGGAGATTATGAGCGACAACCCCTTGTTCATGCTCATTAATTCCTACACCACAGGAATTTCTCCAACTGTACTGCGCAACATGTTGTCCATGACCATGGGCAAACGTTATGGCGGAAAACTTACCTCCGGCGAAATCGGTCTTCCGATCACCTCCTCCGGCATGAATCTGCCATGTGGTATCCTGGGTCGCTGGGAGGCGTAAGCCATGACACAACATAGTTCCGGCAACAATGAGGCTGTAAGCGGCGGATCACAACGCTTTGAAGTGTTGTACGAAGACAACCATCTTCTGGGGATTGTAAAACCCGTGAATATTCCTGTTCAGGAGGATGCAACAGGCGATCCTGACCTGCTGAACCTGCTGAAAGAAGATGTGAAGGAACGTTTCAACAAACCCGGCAACGTCTATATCGGTCTGGTCCACCGTTTGGATCGACCGGTTGGGGGAGCAATGATTTTTGCCAAGACTTCCAAAGCGGCTTCAAGACTATCCGAGAGTGTCCGTACTCACGGCTTTCATAAGGTGTATTTAACAGTCGTGCATGGTAAACCGCCAGCCACTCGTGGCCGTCTTACAGATACGCTGCTTAAAGACGCAAAGAGTAACACCGTCACTGTGGTTCGAAAAGGAACTCCCGGCGGCAAGGAAGCAATTCTGGATTACACAGTTCTTGACAGTGCAGAAGGATACAGCCTGCTTAAGATTGATTTACTTACAGGCCGTTCCCACCAAATTCGGGTGCAGCTAAGTTCGATCGGCTGCCCATTATACGGTGATCAGAAGTACGGGGCTTCAGTGAACAGACCGGGGCAACAAATTGCGTTATGGTCAGCACTTGTAGGATTCCCTCACCCTGTTACTAAAGAAGAAGTGGAACTCATCTCTCTGCCCCCACAAACCCATCCTTGGGATCTGTGGCCGCGGGAAACACTACAAAAAGGGCTGTCCTAAAGCAGCCGTTTCTAGGCATTGAAACGATAAAAACGAGGCAGTGATTCTCCGGTTAGTGGAGAATCACTGCCTCGTTTTTGTTTCTGCGTCTGCTACTTGAACAGACTATGGGAATAGGGTCCACGCTGGAGTGTTCTTCCTAGCTCCGCAGAATATGCTTAGTCCGATTATTCTAGCCGGGCATTGAAGATCCCTTTGAGATTAAACATCCTTTCGAGATTAAACATCCCTTCCAGCCTGAACTTAGCTAACGGTAACCCGCTCAGTTTAGCTGAGGATCAGCAGTGGTTCAGCAGTGGTTCAGCAGTGGTTCAGCAGTGGTTCAGCAGTGGATCCTAGATGGAATCTGAAATGAAAAGTAAGATAACTGCATTCTATACACTTATTCCGAATAAAAAGCAGTAGATCGGATTTTAAGTGTACTTTTTACAATTAAAAATCAGGGAAACTGCAAAAAGAGAAGTAAATCAAGAAAATAGTTGTATAAAATACAGTTATATTTCATCAATCGAGTAATTAGCAAACAATAGCTGTACAAAATACAACTAAATGCATCTAGATGCATCTAGGTGCCTCTAATTGCTCTAAAACACTCTAAATGCTTCTACATACTCTAAATACTCTAAATACTTCTAACACTCTAAATGCTTCTACATACTCTAAATGCACTAGTGATACAGCAAAGCTATTTGCTTCAAGGTGTAGAACCCTCCGGTGTAGTTGTAACAACCATTTTGCCCATTAAGTAGAGCAGTAACTGTTGGTTATGAGAGGAGATCGGATCAAGCGCTTCCGCAAAAAAATCACTGCGGATCTTTAGACCACGTGCAGCTTCTTCCTTTCCAGTCTCCGTTATGCTCACCCATACAATCCGCCGGTCCGAAGCATCTCTTTCCCGCACAATAAGCTCATGCTTCTCCATCCGATCAAGTAACATCGTAACCGCTGCAGGACTGGTCGCCAAATGTGGAGCCAGATCAGAAGGCTTCATCGCGTCGCGTTCCTGAAGCAGTTCAAGTACAGTAAGTTGGGCATCCGTCAGCGTTGGAGCAAGATTACTGTCCATATGTAATTTATAATCTTTTAAAATCTTATGCCAAATTTTACTGAATTCAGAAGCATGCACACTTATTCCTTCCTTTCCTCGCGGTTCTATCCGGTATATCTACATTTTCGCGAAACAACTTCCATTTCCTGCAAAAGAAGAAAAAATAAATCTGCCGGACCTTCAGCATAAAAAAATAAAAAACGACGCTTAGTCAACCCTCCAAAAGAGCGGACTAAACGCCGTTATAAAATCACTTGTTAATCGCTAGTTTTAATGAACTGATGGGAAAAGATTTATGATCTCATCCTTTTTCTCCACAGCTACAATCTGTTTGCCTGTAGAACGACGCTCGCCCAGCGGCGCTGATTCAGAGGAGAACGTATGGTGGGCATTCTCACGAGTAACAGCATTCAGTTCTAATGGCTCCTTGCAATAGAAAGCCCCTGCTAACCTGCTGCCATTTGGACGTATTCGTTTGCCTTCCTTGAATTCGAAGGTTGGCATTCCTTTGCCACCACGGCTTTGTGATGGATAATCCACAAGTAATGAACGTTTCGCATAACCAATATCAGAAATAGCAAGGATTTCGCCTTCATCTTCGCTGACCCAGAAGCAGGAAATCACCTCGTCGCCCTCGCGCAGCTGAATTCCTCTTACACCAGATGCAACGCGACCCATAGGGTTAACCTCATTCTCATGGAATCGGATACTCATTCCCTCACGGGTAACCAGCACAATGTCCTTGTCATTCGTACTGGAAGCCACTGTAATGATCTCATCACCCTCGGCTACCTTACAGGCCGCTACAGCTCCAGAACGGCTTGTAGAGTATTCCTTGAGCTCTGTACGCTTCACCTGACCCCGACGGGTGACGAACACAAGACTTTGCTGCGGATCATCTAGATTATTAACCGGAATCACACTAACGATTCCATCTCCTTTAGACAATCCAATGACATTCACAATCGCTGTACCAGGCTCTTTCCATTTAAACTCCGGAATCTGGTGCACAGGAAGCAAGAAGTATTGCCCCTTGCGGGTAAATACCAGCAGACTGTCACGGGTATTCACATCCAGCAGCCTGACGATATGGTCGCCTTCTTTGACGCCTGAGGTATGACGCTCCCCACCTGAACGGGTGAAGGAAAGCATACCAGTCCGCTTAATATAACCATCTGCTGAAAGAGCAACTAGCACATCCTCCGCGTTGACCAGAGCTTCAAGGCTAACCTTGAGCTCCTCTACTTCGCCTTGGATCAGAGAACGGCGATCAATGCCGTATTTGTCGCGAATCTCCAGCAGTTCCTTACGGATTACAGAAACTAGCTTTTTGTCGCTTTCCAAAATGCCGCGCAGATGTGTAATCTTTGCCATCATTTCATCTAACTCTTTCTGGAGTGAAGTGATCTCCAGATTGGTCAGACGATACAATTGCAAAGTAAGGATCGAATCGGCTTGGCGTTCACTGAAGCCGAACATCCATACGAGATTGTTCTGAGCATCCTGACGGTTTTTCGACGCTTTGATCGCAGCGATAACCTCATCCAGAATGTTCAGTGCTTTAACTAAGCCCTCTAAGACATGAGCACGGTCTTCTGCGCGTTCCAGATCGAACTGGGTGCGATGAGTCACAACTTCACGCTGATGCGCGATATAAGCTTCCAGGATGGCTTTTAGACCAAGCTGCTGAGGCGCTTTGTTAACAATAGCAACCATATTGAAGTTATAGGTAATTTGAAGATCGGTTTTTTTGAGCAGATAGGCCAACACGCCTTGAGCATCAGCCTCTTTTTTGAGTTCGACTACAATCCGCAATCCCTCACGGCCGCTCTCATCACGAACCTCGGCAATGCCATCGATCTTTTTCTCCAGCCGAATATTCTCCATGGAAGTAACCAGCCGTGATTTTACAATCTGGAATGGAACTTCCGTAATCACTATTTGCTGCTTACCGCCCCGCATATTCTCAATCTCTGTCTTGGAGCGCAGGTAAATACGGCCTTTACCTGTGCGGTAAGCATCCATGATGCCGTCTCCGCCCATGATCGTGCCGCCTGTAGGGAAATCCGGACCTTTCATAAAGGTCATAATTTCTTCCAGCTCAATATTTGGCTTCTGCATCACTGCGATACAAGCGTCAATTACTTCACGCAGATTATGTGGCGGAATTTCAGTAGCAAAACCCGCAGAAATCCCACTCGTGCCATTTACGAGCAGATTCGGATACCGGGAAGGAACCACAACAGGCTCTTTGGCGGTATTGTCAAAGTTATCTTTAAACAAGACGGTCCGCTTCTCGATATCACGCATCATCTCCATTGCAATGGGAGACAGCCGTGCTTCTGTATAACGCATTGCCGCAGCTGGGTCATCGTCCATGGAGCCCCAGTTGCCGTGACCGTCAACTAGCACATGCCCCATCTTCCAAGGCTGTGCCATACGTACCATACCATCGTAAATAGAGGAGTCACCATGTGGATGGTAATTACCCATTACATCTCCGACGGTTTTGGCTGACTTGCGGTATGGCTTGTCAGGTGTGTTGCCGGAGTCGTACATCGCGTAAAGAATCCGGCGCTGCACGGGTTTAAGTCCATCACGGACATCGGGGATTGCCCGGTCCTGAATAATATATTTGGAATACCGACCAAAGCGGTCACCGACGACCTCTTCCAGAAATGCCGGCAAAAATTGTTCTGATAAACTACTCACTTTGCTCACCTTCTGTTCCTCAAACTGCCCGTTTTAAAATAGTGTGGTGATTCTCGGGTACTTCAGGGATTTTTGGAATTCCGGGCACTATCGCTCCTACAGTTCCAAAAATCTTCTAGGTCCCATAAATCACCAAACTCTTAGAAAATCGGGATTATCGTCACTTGCAGCACTGACATTACTCTACAATTTCGGTGAAATCGACATTTTCAACAATCCAGCGTTTACGTGGATCGACTTTGTCACCCATAAGTGTTGAAACACGGCGCTCCGCCTTAGCGGCATCCTCAATCTGTACCTGAAGCAGCGTACGCGACTCTGGATTCATCGTTGTCTCCCACAGCTGATCGGGGTTCATCTCACCCAACCCTTTATAACGCTGAAGCTCGAAGTTTTTGCCGAATTCCTTTAAGTAATTTTGCAGCTCTTCATCACTCCATGCATACCTTACGGTCTCCAGCTTACCCGTTTTGCGGGTCAACTTATAAAGTGGAGGCTGAGCAATAAAGACCTTACCTGCATCTAATAAAGGCTTCATATAACGATAGAAAAATGTCAGCAGCAGCACCTGAATATGCGCTCCATCGGTATCGGCATCGGTCATAATGATAATTTTGGAATAATTGCTGTCTTCGACAGTGAAATCCGGACCAATTCCAGCGCCTATCGTAGAAATAATTGCTTTATACTCGTCGTTCTTCAGGATGTCCAGCAGCTTAGCCTTCTCCGGATTCATCGGTTTACCTTTTAGCGGCAATATCGCTTGAATCTTAGAGTCACGGCCTTGCTTAGCCGAACCACCCGCGGAATCACCTTCCACGATGAACAGCTCCGTACGTGTAACGTCCTTTGATTGTGCAGGAGACAGCTTACCGCCAAGATTCGAGCTTTCGCTGCGTTTCTTGCCTGTGCGGATCTCATCGCGGGCTTTACGTGCCGCTTCCCGGGCTTTCGACGCTTGAATCGATTTCTTCAGCAGGCTCTGCGCAACTTGTGGATTTTCTTCCAAGAAACGCGCCATATTTTCAGAAACAATATAATCTACTGCACTACGGGCGGAAGCACTGCCAAGCTGATCCTTTGTCTGTCCAACAAATTCAACCTCGGACATTTTTACACTAATGACAGCCATCATGCCTTCCCGCAGATCATTACCTTCCAGGTTTTTATCCTTTTCTTTAAGCAATTGCGTGCGGCGGGCATATTCATTTAATACACGAGTGTACGCAGTTTTAAAGCCGGTCTCATGTGTGCCCCCGCTGCGAGTTGGAATGGAGTTTACGAAGGAAGCCAAGGTTTCTGTGTAGCCTCCGTTGTATTGAAGAGCTACTTCTACCTCGATATCATCCTTTTCTGCACTGAAATGAATAACATCATGGAGAACATCCTTACCTTCGTTGAGGAACTGCACAAATTGACTGGCTCCACCTTCATAAAAGAATTCATCCTGACGGTTGCTCCGCTCATCTTGCAGTGTAATACGCAGACCGGAATTCAGAAAAGCAATCTCCTGAACCCGCTCTGCCAGCGTGTCATAATTCAGAGCAATTCCATTTGGGAAGACACGAATATCTGGCTTGAAAGTAATTTTCGAACCAGTTTTATTGGTGTTACCCAAGATTTCAAGACCAGTTACAGGTTCGCCGACATGCTCTTTGCCCTTCTTGTCCACCCAGTACTCAAACCGCTGACGATGGATTTTGCCCTCACGATAAATTTCTACTTCGAGCCATTCAGACAAAGCGTTTGTGACAGAAGCCCCTACGCCATGCAAACCGCCTGATTTTTTATAACCCGATCCACCAAACTTACCGCCCGCATGCAAAATTGTAAATACAACTTGCGGTGTAGGTACCCCTGTCTTATGCATTCCAGTCGGGATCCCCCGTCCATTATCGCTAACGGTTACCGAGCCATCCTTGCGAAGCAGTATGTCAATCTTTGTACAATACTTGGCTAAATGCTCATCTACGGCATTATCTACGATTTCCCATACTAAATGATGTAGTCCTGAAGAACTCGTACTGCCGATATACATGCCAGGTCGTTTGCGTACTGCAACCAGACCCTCGAGCACTTGAATGTCGTCAGCATCGTATCCAGTACGGCCATTCTCGCCGTTATTAGAAACTTCAGCAAACATATCGATCTGTTCGAGCATTCATGCTCCTCCTTCTTTTCTCTATACTAAGAAGAAACGGCTTGGCCGTCCTTTTTGTTAAGAACGGTATCCGTTACTGCCAAAAACCTAAGGATAGAATATAACGTGAAATTATACTCTCCTATATTTCTAAGAAATGCAAACAAACGTTTTGGTCACTTTGTTCATTCTAATTCAAAATATCCCTTTTCGTAAAGACGGCGAATGAAATGATCACCGAAGCGGCTCCCCATACAGCCAGCACAGCCATGGAAAATGACAAGGACATCCCTTCAATGGGGGCGGGAGTACCAGACAAATAGCTGGTCAGTCCAAGATTTACCATAAATAAATATTTCGCTGTTGTCCAGGCAGAGGCCATATTGGTCAGTATACTACCTGCAATCAGCGCGGCCATCATAACTACTATACTCGCGGCAGTACTGCGAACAAGCACCGAGATCATGAATGCGAGCAGTGCAACCACTACGCTGACGAACCAAATCAAACCACCTTGCATAAGCATATATTTCCACTGAGGCACTGCATGTACAGTAGACATATCTAGCGAATCACCACTTATTTTAAAGCCTGTGAAAACAGGAATGTTAAAGCCTTTAAAACCAAAGGCGAGACCAGAGATAAAGTAGCTGATTGCAAATGTGGAAAGTACGATAAGCGAGACAAACATTAGCAGTGCTGTCATTTTGCTAAAAAGCACCTTCCAGCGCTTGACCGGCCTAGTCAACAGCATTTTGATAGTTCCAGTTGTCCTTTCGGCCGAGACCAAATCTGAGGCCACCGCCATAATAAGCAACGGAATAAATAATGTAACCGAATTATCCATAAATTCACGGGTAAAGGTAACCCCGCTAGGTTCATTCGGATTAACGTCATGGTGAAGATAATACTGAAGCTGTTGTACAAATATTCGCCGATAAGTCTTCCATTCCTCTGGAATCCGGTCACTTCCCAGTGAATTTTGATTATCGATAATCTGCTGCTGGATCTCAAGCCGCCAATCGGAATTAAACTTCTCCCGGCTCCGTTCGGCTGAACGCATCTGTGCATAGGTGAACATAGGCACCAGTACAATCAGAATCAGCAGTATAACATAAAACCGTTTCTTTTTTATAATCTTCAAGCACTCATTACGGATTAGCGGAAGCAAGTTACTCAACATTCTCACCCTCCGTTAGTTTCAAGAATAGCTGTTCCAGTGTCGGATTAATTTTATGCACAGCCCTCACCTCGATTTCAGCAGTAACCATTACGGCCACAATCTCGGGGATCAGATCCTGATCCATGATCGTTATTAAAGAATTGGGGCCCATCCCTGCAATAATTGAGTCATCTAATGTGACGTCTTCTAGTTTCTGAATCTGAATATCTGAACGATCAGCCAGCATTTCCCGAGCCTCAGCAAAAGGCTCCAGCTCCCAAAGTACATACGGCGAATTACGAGCGATCAGCTCATCTACCGCACCAACAGCCAATACACGCCCTTTACTAATTATCGCTACACGGTCGCAAAGAAGTTGAATTTCGCTTAGCAAATGGCTCGATACGAACACCGCCAGCCCTTCATCCGCCAGCTTGCGAATGAATTCTCGCAGCTCCTTAATACCTTTAGGGTCAAGTCCATTCGTCGGCTCGTCCAAAATAAGCAGCCGTGGACGTCCCAACAGTGCCTGCGCAATGCCTAATCGTTGTCTCATCCCAAGCGAGTATGTACTTACCTTATCATGTATCCGCTGATCTAATCGAACAATATCTACCACTTCGCTAATACGTTCATTGTCTACACCAGGCTGCATCCGGGCAAAATGCTGCAAATTCTCCCACCCGGTCAAATAGGTATATACCTCAGGATTCTCAACGATAGAGCCTACATATTGCAATGCTTTTTCCGGATTTCGGTTCACATTGTACCCACATACTGTAATCTTGCCCTCAGTAGGACGAATCAAATCCACAAGCATGCGGATCGTGGTCGTCTTCCCAGCGCCGTTAGGGCCGAGAAAGCCGAAAATCTCCCCTTTTCTCACATCGAAAGTAACATCATCTATTATCCATTTCCGTCCTATTTTTTTACGTACCCCGTCCACAGACAAGACGACTGTGCCGGAGTCTTCACTATTCGCTTTTGTCATATTTAATTTAGCTCCTTGTGACTGTCATTTTCTCGGTTTGTACTTGCTCAAAGGGCATTTACCTACATGATCTTACTGCAAAATTTAACACTCACCTATATACTACTGCACAGCCTGTATGAACCGTTCTCCGATTCGCTGATAGCCATCACCATTAGGATGAAAATGATCGGTGGATAGATACTTGTCCAAATGTCTGTTAAACAAGTCAAACGTAGGAACCAAGGTCATGTTGCTATGCTTATTAATAATATCCATTGCCGTATTATTCCACTTCGTTACCGCTTGATTGCCTGGTACCAGTAATTCTGGAATATCGCCAAAGGGATTATACAGCCCCATATAGTAAATTTGCGCATTTGGATTGATCTGTGAGATTTTATCGAGAATCTTCTCCAGCCTAGCTGCTGCTTCTGGCAGAGCGGCTAATAAAGACTCTGGAGTCAGCTCCTGCTCAGAGGTTGATGAAGTTGTGTTTCCTTGCTGCGCCCCATTATTCTCAAGAATATCCGAATCCTTAAACAGATCATTTCCTCCGACGGATAGCAAAACAACATTCGACATGCGCAAGGCATACTCCACACCATCTTCGTTCAGTTTGCTTAACAGCCCCGCAGTAGTCAACCCGTTAATCCCCATATTACCTAAAAAGTCTACTGTGACACCTTTTGCAGATAAACCAGTAACCGTACGCTTAACAAACCCTTCTCCGGTGTTATCACCAGTCCCCTTGGTAAGCGAATCCCCGAGCGCAACAATTTTGAGGAGCTTGACAGTCTCCGTCACCGGTGCGGCTGTTTGCTGAGGCAAGCTGCTCTCGGTAACCTCTCCGACCGGATAGATAATATCTTTAACCGCATAAACTAAACCAACCATCAAAACTATAGTTGTTACTATGGAAATCAAGCTGACGCTGCGCCATGTCCATTTCGAATCCTTCAAAGCTATCCCTCCGTATGCCGTTCTATTATGTATTGTTCCACAATTTACAAAGATCTTAACTATGTTACATAAACATAATTCTTCCATAGAAGTTTTGCAAATGTCTAGCAAAGAAATAAATCCCGCTGTTACAGTGTTTATGCCGAGGAGCGAGTGTGGACTTTTTTGAAAATAAAAAAATACTGGCTTTTTAATTAATGCCATTATATAATATTTCCCGTTGACTCTTTAGACATTACGGGTTATTAGCTTAGCTGGTAGAGCAGCCGACTCTTAATCGGCAGGTCGCAGGTTCGACCCCTGCATAACCCATAGAGCTAGACAGAAGAAGTAAGGACAAGTTCCTTGCTTCTTTTTTTGTTGCATTTTTGATCTTCACCACACAAAAAAAACCGCTCCCCGACTTACATCGGAGAACGATTTCTTCCTGAAGCATCTACTCGTATTATTTACCAATAAACTCTTGAACCCAGTAATTATTATCATAACCTACACCGATATAATTGAAGTTAGCATTCAAAATATTAGCGCGGTGACCTGGACTATTCATCCATGCCTTCATAACTTCTTCTGGTGTTTTTTGTCCCATTGCGATGTTCTCGCCTGCGGCTTTATAAGTGATGCCAAAGGATTTCATCATATCAAATGGTGAACCATACGTAGGTGAAGTATGTGAAAAATAGTTGTTCGAACGCATATCCGTAGCTTTTGTAGCGGCAACTTTGTGCAGGCTATCCAATCCAGCTACAGGTGACAATCCAGCTGCTGCACGTTCTTTGTTTACCAGCGTTACGATTTGCTGAACATAGGTTCCTTTATTGCTCACAGCACCTGTTGTAGTTGTATTATCTGTCGGCTTAGTTACAGTAGTTGTGTCTGCTGGCTTTGTAACCGGTTTTGTAGTTGTAGTTGTGGTCGTGTTGTCTTTGTTTGGTACTGTTCCAGTTTGCGGCTTAGTTACCACGATTGTGCTATTCGAAAAAGGGAATCCCTCAAGATTAGCTTGTTTAAAATATTGTAATATTTGCTCATAACTTGTGCCTTTTATTGTTACTGTCGATTCATTCGATGCCGCATTTGCTTCCAATGGAAGAGAAATACTAAGTGCCATAACAGCTGCCACACTACCACCGATGATTGCTTTTAATGTCTTGTTCTTCAATCTGCCATCTCCTTTTTTCTTGCGTGTAATATATGCTTCTGCCTAGAGTGACCATCTACAAATGTTACAAAGTTGTAATTTGTTCCTCAGTCATTGTAGCATAAATCTCTCAAATGTGCGCTTCTAATTTTTTACATATAATAGTCTTGACTGTAAGATTTCTGATTCCTAGATACATTCGCTTTCTTTCGCTGTTTCCCTGCCTAAAAATACCAATTCATCTATTATTCGCGAAAGAAAGCACAAAAAAAGTCGCCCTCCCCGAAAGGACGGCAACTTCAGCAAACCTATGGATACCTGTCGATTAATGAAACGACTGCCAGAACTCGCCCTCCGTAGAGATCAATCCCATGATCTCCGCATAAGGAATCCGGAAGGTTGGAAAACCTGCAGAATACGGAGCGATCTCATAAGGTGCGAA
This sequence comes from Paenibacillus sp. FSL H7-0735, assembly GCF_038008505.1. Lineage (NCBI taxonomy): Bacteria > Bacillati > Bacillota > Bacilli > Caryophanales > Paenibacillaceae > Paenibacillus > Paenibacillus sp. FSL H7-0735. The sequence continues at coordinate 4,867,386 of NZ_JBBOZH010000001.1, forward strand.
ATACAGATACAACGCTTCATTATCCACAAAGAAGGGCTGATCCGAGGTAATTCCTTTATACGTATCCGGAAAAACATATGAATATTGTGGATCGTTCTCGATCTGTTTGCCCACAATTTTACTGAGCTTCTCCACATATCTGCTGCCCGGCTTGAACAAATCTCCCAGCTTATAGAACCTGCCGCTGCGCAAATTAATATGCGGATAGATTTTGGTAGGCATTCCATGTGCTGCTCCAAAAGGAAAACGATAACCGGTCAGCTCCAGCACCAGCAGGTTTTTACGGAAGAAAGAGACTGAAAAATCACCATTATAACTAAAGTCCTGGGAAACCCCTCCACTCCCAACGTCTTCAGCAAGGGATAGCTTGCGCAGCTTATCGTTAACCTCTCGCGAAACTTCTGCACTGGCAATCCCTTCAACGACCGGATAATACACCAGATAATCCCTGTTCGGTTTGTATTTCTTCTCCACTACGGAATAGGGAGGTCTCAGCGGAATGACTCCATTTTGGCGCCAAACCTGCTTTCCCTGCCGATCATAATAAGAGGTGCGTTGATCTACATCTGCTCTTATCAAACGTCCGCTAAGGGTGAGTGTTCCTGCACCTGGAATAACTGGAGGCTGGGCTGCCTTTTTTCCACTTCTATCGATAAAATAGGTATCTTTAGCATCAAATACAGACGCCAAGCCTTCCTGATAATTGTTCACGCCAAGCAGGGTGTGATTGCTCAGGACCGCTCCCGTTTCCGCATCTGCAATTACGTAACGTGATCCGCGATAAGGCTGGCTGGGGAATACAGGCGTTCCTATGGCTACTCTGCCTTCACCTAGCTGCAATACTTCATAATATTTTGCCGGGATGATCATTTTCCCTTGTTTATCAATCAGCCCGTAGGCGTTGCCATAATTCTCAGCGGTATTCACCACCGCACGTCCCTCTGAAAAAGGTAAAGCAGAGGTGAATTGCGGCTGAATAGCTACAGAACCATCCGTATTTAAATAGCCATATTTACCGTTTTCAGTCGCTTGATAGGCGAGTAAACCTTCTCCCGGACTTCCTACAAAAGGATGGTTGTAAGTATGCAGGATGTTCCCAGCCGGATCGATGAGCGCATACTCTCCTTCTTTGATTTTAACCAAAGCCACGCCGTTCATAAAATCATTGGCATCCACATAAATCGCGGGCAGCACCTCTTTACCTTGCGCGTCCACATATCCATATAGCGATTGGCCACCGGTTGTATTTTGTTTTGAAAATAGTGCACGCCCCTCATGTAATGAGTTCAGATAATCATACCGGGCGGACGTCACTTCTTTGCCTTTTTCATCAATAAAAGTGTACCCCTTGGCATCCGACACGACCGCGCGCTCTTCCGAAAAAGGCGCAATAAAGGAATAGATCGGCTTCACTCGTTCTCTTCCAGTGCTGTCAATGAGCCCGCTGCTATTTTTTCGCTGAACTACAGCAAGACCGTTCTTTTGAAAATCCTCAGCATATTCGTACCGAGGTTCAATCTGAACACGGCCTTCGTCATTAATATATCCCCAAAGTGTGCCCTCTTTGAGATTAAACGGAGCCGGATGCAGACCCGTGGTCCGCAGATCGTCCCCCACCCACTCCGGCAATAAGTATGGCGCCTCAAAAGGCTTATTAGAGTAATCTACACGATATAATCCCGCTTCTGCCGGAATCGTGACAAATAACTCCTCTTCCGTGCGTATGAAATCCTCATCCTGCTGAGTAATATATTCGTTCCAGCCAATGCCATCCCATTTCCATACATCCGCCTGTATCAGACCATTGTCATTCCCTTTCCCCAGCTCATTCAACCTAATCCTTAACATCCAGTCGCTCCCCTTTAACAAAGGCATTTGCCTATAGAATATGGGAGAACGTTGGTTTATGTGCTTTTTGATCTTTGGGGTTGGGGGGAGAGGAGCTTTGGTGGGGAATCCGCAGAGGGGGTAGGCGTATTCTAGGGCATTTTTGCCTCTCTTTCCTCCTCTGTATATCATTTCAGCTAATTCTGCGGGATTTGTACCTTTCATTCGCCTCACGTAGCTCGTTTCAGCCAATTCTGCGGGATTTATACCGTTCTTTCACCCCACATAGCTCATTTCAGTCAATTCTGCGGGATTTTTACCGTTCATTCGCCACACGTAGCTCGTTTCAGCCAATTCTGCGGGATTTTTACCGTTCATTCGCCACACGTAGCTCGTTTCAGCCAATTCTACGGGATTTATACCGTTCTTTCGCCTCACATAGCTCGTTTCAGTCAATTCTGCGGGATTTTTACCGTTCTTTCACCCCACGTCGCTCATTTCAGCCAATTCTGCGGGATTTTTACCGTTCATTCGCCTCACGTAGCTCGTTTCAGCCAATCCTACGGGATTTATACCGTTCTTTCGCCTCATGGTGCTTCTGTTCTGTTACTAATATTAGTTTGTTGATATTGTTGGGGAGCTATGATGAATATGATGTGTTTTCGTGGTGCTCCTGATGGCGATGGTCGTGTTATTGCTGCTGATATTGATTTGTGGCCGTGATTGCTGTGTTCATGCTGATAATGTTGAGTGGAGTGTGATAGCCGTGTTTGTGTTGATGACATTAATTGGTGATGGTAATGATGCTGTAGATGTTCCGTGGCGGTGAAGGTGCAACTATTGGGTGGAGTAAATCTTATTGGTGCAATATTAGCTTTGATGGAGCAGGGGTGGCAATGTTGATTGTAGTTGGTGGTGGTAAATAATGTTGATGTTGATGTTGATGTTGATGTTGATTTTGATTTTAGAATTGCTGGCGCTGTTTAGTTGTGGTTACATTTTCGCGGGTAGTTTTTGTGGTGTGTTTGTTTCATGTTGGTAGTAGCCATTGTTGATCTGTGTGTTGGTGGTGACGACGCTATTTGGTCGTGGTCGCATCTTAGTGGGTATTTTTGGTGTTGTGTGAAGTTGGTAGTACTTTAGTTAGTGGTGTTTTGGTTGACAGTCCTGTGGTTGACAGTGCTGTGGTTGGCAGTACCGTAGTTAGTAGTACTTTAGTTAGCAGCGCTATAGTTAGCAGTGCTGCTAGTGGCATTATTGGTGTAATTGATATTATTGGCGTAGTTGATGGTGGTGCCAATGGTACTAGTGGGAGCGGAAGTGGTTTATCCCCAACTAATTAAACCAGTTTTTGTGGGTAGTTTTTCATACATAGTTATGGTGGGTAGTTTTCGTGCTCGTGCGTAGTTTTTCTATGCGAGGAGCAAGGGGGCGACGTTAAGTACTTGTGAATTGGTACTTGTGAATTGGTACTTTTAAATTGCATCTTATGAATGGTACTTATGAATTGGCACTTGTGAATTTGTACTTTAAACTGGTTCATATGAATTGCATATTATAAACTGTTTCTTATAAACTGTTTCTTATAAATTGCTTAGTATCAGCAAGCGAAATGGACAAACCAAAAAGCGTTTGCCATAAATAGCAAACGCTATAATCACCACACATCCCCCACACAACTACTTCTTCGAAGAATACTTCCGCATATCAAACGCGACCGCGGCGATGATGATTAAACCTTTGATAATCAACTGATAGTAAGGGCTGATGCCGATGAAGGTCAGGCCATAGTTGATTAAGGTAAAGATAATAACACCGACCAGAACACCTGGCACTGTTCCGATACCACCGGTTGTGGACACCCCGCCTACGACGCAAGCAGCAATCGCATCAAGCTCATACATGTTACCATAGTTATTGGTTGCGCCACCTGTTCTGGCAGCCTCCAGTACACCCGCCAGACCATAAAGGGCACCAGCAATGGCATAGATGTAGATCAAGTTCTTGGAAACATCGATGCCAGATACCTTAGCTGCCTGCATGTTACCGCCGATAGCGTACATGTTCTTGCCCAGCTTGGTTTTATTGAACACCACCCATACGATGGCGGCGACACCCAAGGCTATCAGCACGATATACGGGATTGAATATTGCCCCTTGCCGATAAACCCGGAACCGATTGTAGTGAAATCTGGACGCAGACCGCCAATCGGCTGTGATTGGTTGGGGTCCATGTCAAAGTACAAGGAATTCAAGCCGTAGACGATAACCATCGTACCCAGTGTTGCGATAAACGGCGGGACGTTCAGCTTGGAGACGACAATACCATTGACGAGTCCGCAGAGAAGACCAGCGATGATAGCTATAAGGATCGGAAGCCACACTTGCACCTGTGGCAGATCAGGAAAAAACCGCCGGGAATAATCCGGAATTTGCAGCATCGAAGCAGAAATTACCGCCGTGAAACCAACCACACGTCCAGCAGACAAGTCCGTCCCAGCTGTGATAAGGATGAAGGCAACACCAAGCGCGATGATAATCCGTGTTGACGACTGAATTAGAATGTCCCGTAAAGTATTTACAGAAATAAAGGCCGGCTCATATAAGGCAATACCCATAATTAGAATTACCAAGACAATATAAATGGCATTTTGAGTAATAAAAGATTGGGCTCTTTTAGCGTTCATTAGTAGTGTTCCTCCTTAAAGTTACGCGAAGAGTACTTCTCTTCGTAAACCAAATCTAGTTTCGCCCAGCAAAACTATCATTGAAATCCTATCCTAATGCTGTGCAGCGAGCCGCATAACTTCGGTTTCCGTAGCTTGCTCGCCTTCTAGTATTCCGGTAAGCCTACCCTCCGACATGACCATTACACGATCAGACATTCCGAGCAGTTCCGGCATCTCAGAGGAGATCATAATGATGCTTTTCCCTTGCTGTGCCAAGTCGGCAATAATCGAATAAATCTCGAATTTAGCTCCTACGTCGATACCGCGAGTCGGCTCGTCCAGAAGCAGGATTTCGGGCTCGGTTAGAAGCCATCTGGCGAGCAGCACTTTTTGCTGATTCCCACCAGAAAGATTCATGATCAGCGTTTTGGTTGTTGGAGTTTTGGTCCGTAATTTTTCAATCATTTTATCGACTTCTTCTTTTTTCTTTTTTCCATCTAGTAGAAGTAGTAGTTTCTGGTATCGATGCAGGTTAGCGATTGCGCCATTCTCATGAACAGACAAGACTGGAAAAATACCGGTGACACGCCGTTCCTCCGTAAGCAATGCCATTCCGTGTTTCTTAGCATCCTTGGGAGATTGAATATGAATGCGCTTACCATCGATAGAAATCGTCCCCGATTTAATAGCCCTCAGGCCAAATAATGCTTCAATAACCTCTGTTCTCTGAGCGCCTACCAGACCACCAATCCCTAAAACCTCACCTCGTCTTAATTCAAAAGAAACATCTTTAAACGATCTTTCTTCAGGGGAGGTTAACCCTTCCACCTTCATATATACTTCGCCAGGCACGTTAAATCGTTCTGGGAATCGATTGGTCAAGTCGCGGCCGACCATTTTGGAAATGATAAGGTCTGTAGTCAATTCCGCCGCTGGCCAGGTTCCGATTTTTTTACCGTCCCGCATAATGGTAACTTCGTCAGAAATCTCGAGAATCTCTTCCATTTTGTGGGATATATAAATAATAGCTACGCCTCTACTCCTAAGATCCCGTATGATCCGAAATAAATGCTCCACCTCCACACTGGTCAGGGAGGAAGTAGGTTCATCCATTACAATAACTCGGGAGTGAAAAGAGACAGCCTTCGCAATTTCAATGGATTGGATTTTGGATACAGACAATTTACCCACTAATGTCTCGGGATTCAGATCGATATCCAGATCTTTAAACAAATTCTCCGTGTCAGTGTACATTTTCTTATGGTCAATAAACTGAAAAGGTCCAACCCCTTTGGTTGGGAATCGTCCTAACCAGATATTCTCCATCACACTTCGGAACGGCACGGGATGCAGCTCTTGGTGAATCATTGATATCCCATTTTTCAAAGCGTCATTTGAGCTTCCGATAGAGGTCTTCTCACCCTCCAAAAAAATCTCACCGGCATCCGGTGAATAAATACCAAAGAGACATTTCATTAAAGTGGACTTACCCGCACCATTCTCGCCCATAAGGGCATGCACCGAACCTGGTCTGACCTTTAAACTAACTGCATCCAGCGCTTTGACGCCGGGGAATTCTTTAGTAATGTCATTCATTTCTAGCAAAAACTCAGCTTTTTCCATGTTGTTACGCCCCCTACGCTTTTTTCTTTTTTCATGAGAGGCACAGCGGTTTCATCCTGTTCCCTGCCTGAAAGAAATCCGAGGAGCGAATATCCGCTCCCCGTTGCTGCTATATGATCATGAATTCCATCTAGATTAGAGCGTTATTATTTGGCGTCATCGATATTATCTTTGGTGATCTTTTTATAGGAAATCCACACGTATTGGTTGTCTGTGATATCAAAGCCTACGTTATCTTTTGTAGGTGTTTCTCCTTTAGCAAGCAGAGCAGCAACTGTGATCGCAGCTTTACCTTGGTTGTTCGCATCATTCAGCACGGTACCAAGCATCGTTCCATCTTGCAGCGCTTGAATCGCAGGAGCAGTAGCATCTACACCTACTACCGGCATAAATTTATCACCCGTGAAGTAACCTGAAGCTTTCAGAGCTTCGATTGCACCGAGAGCCATATCGTCGTTGTTCGCAAGCACAGCTTCAATTTTGTCGCCATGGGAGCCAAGGAAGGCTGCCATTTTTTCTTGCCCTTTTACGCGGTCCCACATCGCAGTATCTTCAGCCAGCTTTTCTACCTTGATGCCGGCATCTTCAATTGCTTGGATGGAGTACGTAGTACGAAGCTCAGCGTCTTGGTGCCCCGGTTCGCCTTTTAGCATTACGTATTGGAGGACACCGTCGCCGTTTTTATCCGCTTCAGGATGTGCCTTCCAGTAGTCCACGATCAGTTGACCGGACATAGTTCCGGATTCTTCCGCTTTAGCGCCTACATAATAAACCTTATCCCATTTCTTCATATCTTCTGGCAGCGGCTCGCGGTTCAGGAAGACCACCGGAATATTTGCCGCTTTTGCTTTTTCGATAATAACGCCAGCCGCAGTACGGTCAACCGGATTGATCAGCATGCCTTTATATTTTTTGGTGATGAACAAGTCAACTTTGTCATTTTGTGTGGGTTGAGAATTTTGGCTATCTACGATATCTACAGTAGCAATGCCTTTGGCAGCAGTGTCGATTGCGTTACGAACACCCGTCATGAAGGTATCGTCAAATTTGTAAATGGCTACCCCTACTTTTGGCGATTCAGTGGAAGAACCCGCATTTTCAGTTTTTGGAGCATTGGTAGCTTTACCACTGTCTGCATTATTGTTGCTATTGCCACAGCCTGCCAGAGCGGCACCCAGTATTGCGCTTGCTAAAAGAACGGAAGTGATTTTTTTCATTATTCATTGACCTCCTGTTTATACTTCTTTTTTTTGGTTTAACCCCGAATTCTCTCGGGCACATCCATATTATGCCTTAGGTGAAAACGGTTTCGAATATAAAATCCTACTCACTTTTATAAAAATTCTACTGAACCCAAAAAACGAATACCTCCCATTTTAAGGATGGCATTCGTCTTTTCAAAAATAACCCGTCCACTATCTGACGAAGGGAAATAACAATTTTTGATTCTCAGGCCACAGCATATTGTCCAAATCAATGAGTTTAGTGCCCGTATCGACACGTTCAGGAACATCCATTCCTTCGATTACCTCAACGGCATGTTTTACGGCTAAATACCCGTTACTAAAAGGATTTTGGATTACGGTCGCTTGAACCGTCCCCTCCTGCAGCAACTCCATCATTGACGGGGAGCTGTCGAACGCAACCATTTTAATATTATGCAGCCCTCGGCTCTGGATAGCTTTTGCCGCCCCTTGTGAAGCTGTCTCATTCAAGCTGGCGATCCCGCGAAGATTTGGATGTTTCAGCAGCATTAACCGTGTCAGCTCTTCAGCATCACTAATACTCGAAGTGGTATAAGAAATCTCTACTACCTGTATGTTCGGATATCGGGCAGCGTAATTTAAAAATCCCTTTTCCCGTTCCTCTGCATCTCTTGCACCATATTCAATGCCGTTTGAAGACTCCTGCTCCGCCCCCAAAGATGAATTTGTGAAGTTAATGATGCCGACCTCCCCGTATCCATTTAGCAGTTGAATGAGTCTTTCTGCAGACTTTTGTCCCGCTTCATAGCCGTTTGAACCCACATAGGCTCTTACTCTGGCCGAACCGACTTCTGCATCCACAGACAATACGGGAATCTTGGAATATGCCGCCCGATCGACTACTTGTGCAAGTCCCATGTAGCTACTGGCAGCTAAAATAATAACGTCCGCTTTTTCTTTAATGGAGTCCTCAACCATTCTGACCTGTTCCGCAATATCACTCTCCGCATTCGGAGCTTTGAACGTTAATTTCACATTAAATTCCTGTGCCGCGGCTTCTGCACCCAATCTAACTGTATTCCAATAGTCGCCTTTGTTCATTTTCACAATAAGATGAATATTGCGGGTTTTGTTCGTATTGATATAATTAGGTGCCGAATTAAAACAAGACGTGATCGTGGTCCATAACACCACACATACCAGCAGGGTTAGCCAAAAACGAACGATTTTCATACCGATGTCTCATCCTCCTCATGTCCAGGATTGCCCTCGCCTGCTGCGAGTGCCGGGAAGATAAGAGTAACCGTAGTGCCTTCTTCAATTTCACTTTCAAAAGAAAGACCATAATCACGCCCATAATACAGCTCAATACGCTCGTTAACATTTCTAACGCCTACCCCGGAGCCATGCATACTCTTACTGCCGCCAGTTAAAAGAACCTTCATAGTCTCCTCGGACATACCCAGTCCATTATCACGAATGCGGATGATGACAAGATCATCCTTCAGCTCCGCTTGGATCGAAATAAAACCTTCATCAGGCATCATTTCAATCCCGTGATACAGGGCATTCTCCACAATAGGTTGTAAAATTAGCTTAATAGTCTGACACTGCAGCACTTCATCCTGAGCCTCGATCTCGTAGCGGAACTTATTTTTGAACCGAAAGCTCTGAATCACAAGGTAATGACGAACATGATCAAGCTCTTCCTGCACGGTAATCATATTATTCCCTTTACTAAGGCTAATCCGGAAAAACTTTGATAAGGACTGAATCATCGTGACTACCTCCTCAGTCTTGCCGCGTTCAGCGAGCCGGATCACAGAATTCAGGGTATTGTACAGAAAGTGCGGATTGATCTGGGATTGCAGCACTTCAAGCTCACCTTTACGTTTGGTTTCCTGTTCATAAATAATCTGATCCATCAGTTGGCGGATACGTTGCAGCATAAGGTTAAACCGTTTGGACAGCTGTTCCACCTCATACGCCCCGCTGACATCTATTCGAGTGTTGAGATCCCCTTCGCCCACCTGCTGAAGCGTCCGTTCCAGCTTGCGGATAGGGCGGGCAATACGTGCAGACAAAAAGACGGATACAATAATTACGCATAAAATGACTACCGCTAAAAACCAGGATAAAAAAGTGTTTAGATCACGTTTGGTGGTTACAATCTCATCGTAATAAGCCACGCCCACGATCTTCCAGCCTGTCTGTTCCAGTGTCCTTACGGTGATAAAACGTTTTTCACCCGTAGACTCATCCAAATAGCTACGAAAAGCATATTCCAGTACTGGCTCCACATTCTCATATTTTAAGCCAGCGTAAATCAGCTGCTGCTGGGGATGGTACACAATATTTCCTAGCTGATCGAGGATGTAAGCGTATCCTCTTTTGCCAAGCTTAACCTGCTTGCTCAGCTCATCAATGGTTCGAAAGTTAAAATCCATCAGCAGGATGCCGGTTTTTAAGACTCCGTTCTCCTTATATTGAATTAATTTGCTGATAGACACGACCCAGATATATTGACCTTTGAATAAATTCTGAATATGAGGTGCGGAATAGGAGAGCTCTGATGTTCTTTGCGCCGTCGTAAACCAGCTCTGAGTCTCCAGCTGTGTGTTGCTGCGCAGCTTCTGACCGGGTGTACCCACGACATATTTCCCCTGTGGTGTAAAAACAGCCGCCGAGACCAGATCCTCTCTGCTCCCCATTAGCATAGCCATTCTTTCCGTCAATAAAGCGGAATCCACGGAAGGGCTATTCGTAATCTGCTCCTCCGCTGTCTCAAAAATATTGCGCATTCCCTTAACATAAAGACCCAGATTGTAATTCACTTGCTCAATGATCTGCTGCATATTCATATTGGCATTCTCTTCTGCGGTCTTGGCAAACTTGTTGTACAGCATAAGACTGACAACGACAGCTACCAGCACGGCAACAGATGTAAAAGTGAGTGTAATCGTAACTTGAATGCTTCGGAGCTTGGAGGACAACCGACGTTTTCCGCCTTTGGGATGCTGCGGTCTTAGATGAAAGGAATATGGTTTATCCTTCAGCATCTTTACCCTCCTCTGGAGCTGTTTTTATACTCTTTAGGAGATTGGCCATATTTTTTGCGGAAACAAAAGCTGAAATAGTTAGGATCGGCAAAACCTATTTTTTCTGCAATTTCAAAAGCCTTCAGCTCCGTGGATCGCAAAAGTTCCTTGGCTGCTTCTAACCTAATTTGCAAAAGATAACTAACGAACGTCATTTTCATTTCCTTCTTAAAAATACTGCTAAAATAGCCGGTACTTATATGTAAATGCTGACAAACCTTGCCGATGGAAATATCAGATTCAACATAGTGGCTGCGTATATATTCTTTAGCTTCATCAATAAGCAGCTTATAGGAAGATTGACGTTCTAATGCAATCGTATCCATTAAACCGCTACAGACTGCAATAATCCATTGCTTGGCTTCGGCCATACTATTAAATTTATTAATGGCAGTTAGCGACGAAATGCCAGAACCAATATACTTTGCAGCCTCACTGCCGGATTCTTTAGCCACTCGCAGGATAGATGTAAAAATCTCCAGCAAAAAAATCTGATAATCCTGTGTAGACACCTGCTCTGCGTCAAGACCAGCAAATAACTCCTCAACAACCTCTTTAAGTTCTTGCACCGTACCTAGTTTAATCGTCCGGATTAAGGATTGCTGGGTTAGTTCATCATAGGTTAGCAGTGTGCTGGAACGTGACTCAACATCCTCAATCCAGATCACCCGGTTATTGCCGAGAATAAGCCGATAATCTAATGCCTGCATGGCATCCCCAAATGAATTAAATAACAAAGCAGGCGATGAACAGACCGTTCCGGAGCCTGCCGTTACCGTCAGCTTCAGAAAACGCTGTACGTTCTGGCGGATTTCTTCAAGAAGCTCAAAAGTCTTTCCAGTGATATCAGTTTCTTCCCCTTCTTCATGGATTGTGAGCAATACGACCTCATCACGATGAATAAACACCCTTCCAAAACCATGCTTCGAGCATATTTCTTCAGCAATATTCAGCACAGCGAATAGCTGTAAATTCTTTTCACCAGTGTCTCGTAAAGAAATTTGCCTGCCTGCTGCACCCCCAGCCGATTCCCGCTCAGGACGAATATAATCCACACTAATTACCGAAGCCTGAAACCACCGTCCCGTTAATTTTATGCCATATTCAGAGCTTTTCTCAGCAATTTCATCCGTACGCAATCTACGCGAAATAAGGGACGATAAAAATTGCTCCCTTAACACAGGCAGACTTTTCCGGTAATGCTCACTGAGTACAAATACATTTTCTTTTTCTGCAATTTCAGCCTCGATAGTGGCTCTAACCTTAAGCAATACTTCAATTAATTCCTGCGAAGAGAACGGTTTCAAAATATACTCATCAATTTGCAATTTTATCGCCTTCTGAGCATATTCAAATTCATCATACCCAGTCAAAATGATAATCTTAGTGTTAGGATGATGACTACGAATCCATTCAGCCAACTGAAGTCCATTCATAAAAGGCATTTGGATATCGGTAACTACCACATCCGGCAGCAAACGGTCTATGGCATCCGCAGCTTCCCGTCCATTCTCCGCCTGCTCAACAATCTCAAATCCGTAACGCTCCCAGTCAATCTGCCCGATAACGCCTTCCCTAACGTCTTCTTCATCTTCAGCAAGAACTAGCTTATACATGTCTCATCCCTCTTTGGAAACGTTTTAGATGTCATAAATTTTATTGTATATGATTCAAACCAATCCATCTATGGTTAAGTTATTTAAATAGTTTTAGGTATTAATATATTAAATACATATAAAAAAAGAGTTCCAGAGCAAAAAAAAACCATCCCGCCGTAGCTGGGATGGGGATGATCGGTAACCTATAAGTATTATAGCAACGCTTTGTTAAAGCGATAGCCTGCTGTCTTTTCGAAACCGATATGACGATAAAAAGCATGTGCCGGTGCGCGTTCTACGCGGTTGCCACTTCTGAGGAAAAGCTGACAGCAACCTTGCTCACGTGCCCATTCTTCTGCTGCGGCCACAAGTCTTTTACCGAGTCCGTTTCCTCTGAGTTCTTCTGATACGATAAGTGCAGTAATCTCTGTGATACAATCTGTCTGTTTGTAATACGAGCTTACCTGTCTAAGGCCGATCATACCCACAACTTCATTATTCAGCTCTGCTACAAGTGTGCATTGGAGATTGCTGTTCTCCATGCTTTCCAGTCTCTCTTTCATCACGCTTAGCGTTGTTGGATAGCCGAATTCCCGCAGAAGCGCTGTAACTCTCTCCAGATCATTCAAGCCGCATTTGCGAATTTCCAGTACAGGTGCCATGGTACTACTGTTCATCCTCATATACCTCCACTTTTAGCATAGACGCCGCCTGCTTGGCTATCGTCCGCGCGATTTCCACATCTTCCGCCGCACTTAACGCTACTGCCATCCGCCGACCAGGACGAACTTCCGGTTTACCAAATACGCGAACCTGAGTCCTGGGCAGTTCCAAAGCTCCTCCAATTCCGGTCACAGCAAAGGCTCGTCCTTCTCCATCAGCCTTCAGCGTAGCTGAGGCACCAGGTGTCAGCAATTGTATTGACTGGACAGGAAAACCAAGAATAGCTCTGACATGCACTGCAAATTGAGATAAATCCTGCGTCGCCATCGTGACCATCCCCGTATCATGGGGTCTAGGTGACACTTCACTGAACAATACGCCTCGATCTGTCAAAAAAAGTTCCACTCCAAAAATACCGAAACCTCCGAGCTGATCCGTTACTGCTTTTGCAATAGATTGCGCTTCTTCAAGCAGCTCTGGCTTCATAAAGTGAGGCTGCCAGGATTCCACGTAATCTCCATCCTTCTGAATATGTCCAATAGGTGGACAAAATACCGTTCCAGATACAGAACGCACCGTCAAAAGAGTAATCTCGCTCTCAAAAGTAACAAAAGCCTCCACGATAACTCGCGTTCCTTTAGCTCTCGCTCCATCCAAAGCAGTGTTCCAGCAGTTTTCTGCATCCTCAGGGCTTTTGCATACGCTCTGACCCTTGCCAGAAGAACTCATAATCGGCTTAATGACACAAGGAGTGCCTAGCTCGGCTATAGCTTGTTGCAGCTCTTCCAGACTATCCGCAAAACGGTAATCAGCGGTTGGCAGTCCAAGGTCTTCAGCCGCAAGACGACGAATCCCTTCTCTGTCCATGGTCAGCCGAGCCGCCCGCGCCGTCGGAACAACGAAAAAGCCTTCTTCTTCAAGCTCTTGAAGAGCATGAGTGGCAATTGCCTCAATCTCCGGAACAATGACATCCGGTTTCTCAGAGCGAATCAGCGCTTTCAGCGCCTCTGCATCCAGCATATCAATTACATGTGAACGATGAGCTACACCCATCGCCGGTGCATCGGTATAACGGTCTACAGCTACGGTCTCTACGCCAAGGCGTTGAGCTTCAATTATGACTTCCTTACCCAGTTCCCCGCTGCCCAGCAGCAACAGCTTGCGGCTTTGAGCTGAAAAAGGAGCTCCCCACATTGTCGATTCCAACCTCTTTCGGCAAATTGACTGTCTCGTTTTTATGAATTTCAGAAAACGTAACAGTTTCATTGTATATTTTCAGGCTTCTTTATTTTCATCCATCATACGCCAGATTGCAAGTGTTCTTCGACATTTTCCTACAAACTTCACAGAACTTTGTCGACTTTATCAACGAAAGTTTGTTCTAGACGTGATAATTGGTGGCTTATTTGGCCCCAATGATCTGCAGTCTCACCCCCTTTAAGGAGATCTAACATCGCTTTCTCTTGCTCCGCAAGCCCTTCTTGCAGGCTTTCGGCAGCAGATTTTAATTCTCTGCTGATATTCTCGACGTAATGAGCAATTAATTTTCCCTTCTGCACTGCCGCTGCAAGATTAACCGCTTCTTTCAAAAGCGGCTCTGCCGCACCTTTGACCAATTCCCGCCCAGTTCCCTCAAAGAAATAACGCGGGGATTTGAAATGGCCCCATAAAGCGGACCACTGCACAGGCTGAAGCTGGCATTCCAGATCCTTAGGAGATGGCCAAGCCTGCTCCTCATTCTCCATAAGATGAAATTCCTCCGTGGAAAAGAGTAGCTCTGTAGCTGCCGCTTCAGCAGCTTCATGAACAAGCCTGCGTCCCGTGCTCTCTAGCCGCAGCGTTGTTGCCCATAGCTCTTGCTCAAGCTCGCGCTGAGTAGTACGCATTAGTTCGGCACTACAGGCAGAGAAAATGGCTTTTAAATTCCCTGCATCCTCACGCAGTAAGGAGGGATGAAAAGATTCCTGAAAATTTCTATTGAAGGAGAAGCTAATCCGCTGGCACACATGATAGATCAGTTCTTCACTTTCGTGAATAAGATCTCTGCTAGGACGTTCCTCAGTCTCCAAAAGAGACAACCGCTTCATGGCGAACTGACGCCGTTCCTGCAGTTCTTTTAACCCGGCTTCACGCTCGCCCGCCGCCTTGGAAGCCAGATTCTGCCATTCCTCAGCCCGGCGCCGAACCGATGCGATACTCTCAGCAGCTGCGTTAAGTGAAAGCTGAGGAAGCTCATCACCAGCAAAGCTGGATAATGCTTGCTCAAATTCATTGAAGCGGGAGGTTCCATAAAGATCGTGATTATGTTGAGTTTTAGCTTCTAGAGCAAGCAAGCTGGACAAAGCATAGATTCTCGGAGACCGCAAACCTCCGGCACGCAGATTTTGAACGACATGTGCTTTAACCTCATCTAGTTCTTCTTCGCTTGAAGCGAGATCGGAGGCATTAATAATAAAGAACATTTTATCGAGAGCAAAGCTGTCTTTAATGCGGCCCAGCTGGGCCAAGAGGCCGCGATCCGACTTCGAAAAAGCGTGGTTATAATAGGTCACAAAACAGATCGCATCCGCATTTTTCATGTAACTAAAGGTTACGCCAGTGTGGCGTGCATGCAGTGAATCTGCTCCTGGTGTATCTACGAGCACAATCCCGCTCTCCGTCAAAGGACAGGCATAATAGAGGTCAATCCCCTGCACAAAGCAAGCTCGGGTCTCTTCCGCAACTAGGTTTCGATATTCTTCCAAATCAACGGTCCGCACCGTTCCTAGCAACGGCTCCGCTTCAGCCCAACCGGATGCTGCGGCTCTTAGAAATCCTGCATGCGGCAGCGCAGAGGGGTGGATTCCCCGTGTTGGCAGGCTCGCAAGTACTGCTGTCCACGTATCCTGTTGCGGCTCTCCAAGCTGCAGCACGCTAAAGGAATGGCAGATGTCATCCCAGAAATCGGCCATGCTCTTCATCGTTACAACCGCGCTGGCATGGCGGAAGTCTCCTTCCGGCGCCAATATGCGGTTAACTGCGGCCGTGGCAGGGTGTGGCGACACGGGCAGCACTTCTTCGCCGAGTAAAGCGTTGGCGAAGGAAGATTTGCCTGCGCTGAACGCACCGAACAGCGCAAGGGTAAAGCGGCCGCCGGCGAGATCCTCCGCCCGTGCGGCCAGACTGCGCGCCGCCGATGCCATCGCTGGCTCGCGGCGCAGCAGCTCTGCCGCAGCCGCCAGCGCGTCAGCGGCTGCCGAGAGCCGGCGGCGTCCGCCCGCCGGCGAAGCCGTTCCCGCCGCCCAGCTTGCGGCGGCGGCACTTCCAGCCGCGGCGCGTTCGCGCGGCTGGGTCTCCCGCGGTGCGGCGCTCTGCGCAGCCGCACGCAGGGTGACCTTCACCTCCGGCAGGATGCCGGGGGTGAGGGTCCGGCGCGGCGGCAGCAGCGCCGCTAGCTCGTGCGCGCGGGCGTCAGCCGCGCGGTCCAGGGCGGCTATCGCGCGGGCAGCGCTCGCCTGCCGCGTAAGGGCCTGTTCGCGGCGCTGGAGTTCCGCGCGCTGCTCCTCGATAAGCGATGGCAGCTTCGCCAGCAGCTCATCGCCAACTAACAGCGCAGCGCGGCGGAATTGGCTCTTCAGATCTGCCGCAAGTGTGCGGCAAAAATTGAGCAGCGCCTCGCCGCTATACCCCGTTCCCGGCTTAACTGCAGCCGCCAGCCATTCCTGGCTCACCGCCGGGAACCCTTGCTTCAGAGTCGTCTCTGCCTCCTCTGCCCACAGTCCGAGATTCTCCGCCCATTGACGTACCAGCTGAATCAGATGCCATTCCAGCTGAGCGGAAACCTCTCGGACCAGTAATCCTTGCCAGGCATCCAGTCGTTTGCCTTGTTCCTTCTCCCGCCGTCCGGCTGTAGAGAACAAACCTAAGCGGAAGCCTGGGCTGACACTCTCCACATAGCTCCCTGCCGCCTCTCTAACATCCGCAGGCATTAAGTTAGCATTATTGAGTAAGGCATCAAGATCACTTCGCAGGCTAGCTCGTGATTGCTGAGGCAGCTCCTCAAGCAGTGCCTTCTCTTCTTCCAGCGATTTCAGCTCTTCCATCACAACTGTAACCGCTGCACCCTCTAGCTCAGCTAAAAAAGTTTCCCGATCCTCCTGCTGGTCTTCACGGAACGCGGTCAGCGAAGAATCTGCTGTATGATGAATGGAACGTGACAAGCTATATTGAAGCAATTGTTCCCTGTGCTCCAACAGCTCTGTTATAAGGTTCAGCAGATTATCCCAATGATTCAGTGGGTGCTCTTTCATTTTGAGTGAGGTAAACAGAATCCCCGCACAATGAATCCCCCACTGCTCAAAAGCATTTTCAAGCTGGCGTTTATATTCTTCAATGGAAATTTCTTGTTCTCTATGCTTGTCTATCTGATTAACAATAAGATAGAGCGGTTTGCCCCAGTCACTAAGATTTTTGGCAAAAGCCAAATTATTCTCTGACTGTACATGGTTATAATCCATAACATAAAAGACGACATCAGCTAAATGCAGCGCGGAACGAGTGGCCGCCTGGTGACCATCATCCGTCGAATCTACGCCAGGCGTATCCAATAGAACACCATGCTTCCCTAGAAGAGGAATCTCATTCCAGACTTCAATCGCGGAATATTCTCCGCCATTTCGACAATATTCCTGTAATCTTTCTGGTGTTGTCTCTACAGGGGCAGATTCATTTTCATTTCCCTCAACCCTTGGATAGATAAGCACTCGTGGAGCCCCGCTGCGAATAGAAACAATATTGGCACTAGTCGGCACAGGTCCGGAGGGTAACACTGAGCTACCGCATAAAAGATTAATCATGCTGGATTTCCCTGCCGAAAAATGCCCACAAAAAGCAAGGGTCAGTTCATTCCCACCCTCTTTATTTTGTAAATCTTCATATATTCGTTCAGCACTCTCATCGCCCCAGTGGCGCATTAAATCTTTCAGCTGGGAAAGCAGCGATGCTGTTTCACTTAATGTCTCTCTCTGAATTCTAACCCGTTCCGCTCCCACAGACATTCCACCTCCACAGTTACCTTTTAATCATGCACTGATCTTAATCCATTCATGAATACTGATTTAAGCTCTTTTTTATGCAAAACTTATATAGGTGCAATTTCTGAACTTTAGCGCGGAACATTTTTATAAATAATAATTACAGTTTATCACCAGTTTGACACAAATTAAATACACACTACTTACAAAATAACCTATCATCTCCTACGAAATGATAAAAAAAAGAAGCGACGTTGTCGTCCTGTAAAGCCAACAGTCGTTTCTCGTAGAAATATAAGGATATTCAATAAAAAAAGGAGCCAGCCCCAAGGGCTGACTCCATTTCAGGTCACTTCTCAATTATGCAGTTTCCAAAACAGGCAACAGAATTTCGAATACTTTTCCGTGCTGCAGAATAGTCAATCCACGAGATTTGTCTCTCATTACGACAACCTCTGGTTTTACAGACATACGCTCCAGATAGTGCTCAGGCACATCACCGGAATGACTGATCGTAATGCCCTCTACTTCTTGCTCTTCATTTTCTTCCAGCGGGCTTTCCACTACGCGGTCAAAAATATCCGAGAATACCTCAAAATTATCTGTGTATACAGAAATGCATTTCATCTCTATCCCATCCTCTTCTTCAACTCTAACTTTTAACTTTTTGGCGTATGATCTTTAGCTTTCCTGACGACAGCCGTTTTCATACGTTTTTTGCCCTCTCGACATACATCAAGGAGCGGACAAACCTGACATTTTGGATTCTGAGCCTTACAGTGATATCGTCCAAAAAAGATTAGCCGGTGATGCGTGAGCGTCCATTCATCACGTGGCACAGCCTTCATCAGCTTTTTCTCCACTTCCAGCACAGAATCTTTCCAGCCTGCCAATGCAAGTCGTTTAGCAACCCGCTCCACATGAGTGTCCACAGCAATGGCAGGAACTCCAAATGCGTTGGACACTACTACGTTAGCGGTTTTACGACCTACTCCTGGCAACGTTACAAGTAAGTCATGTGCCTCAGGCACTTCTCCGCCATACTGTTCTATGAGTATAGAGCACAGGCTTTGGATATGCTTAGCTTTGTTACGATATAAGCCGATGCGCCGGATATCCCCCTCCAATTCCTCCAGCGACACAGAAATATAATCGATGGGGGCTTTGTACTTTTGGAACAGGTCCTCGGTCACTTTGTTCACCGTTGCATCCGTACATTGGGCTGACAACAGCACCGCTATTGTTAATTCAAAAGCGTTACTGTGATTTAGCTCGCAATGTGCATCCGGAAACAAATCTCCAATCGTATCCAAAATGTGGCGGACGTCTGCAGCTTTCATAGTGTCCCCTCCACGGAGCAAAAACGCTCAGAAAATTCTAACGAGCGTCTCACCTCAAATGTTAGAAATATAAGCAAAGTATGTATTATAACGTATGGATTCATACATTTCAACACATACGATACTGGCATTATATTTCAAGTATTAACGCCTTGAATGTCCTTATAAGAACAGTAAGCGTTTAAGCGAGAAATATAAGACATACAGTATAGGAGCAATACTTATACTTTCTTATATTTCAAAAAAAACGTCTTGACGCAGGTAAAGCCCCCTGTGTCAAGACGGTGATTCACTCAGAAATCCACCATTGCAACTATTGTTTCACAATTTCAACCAAAATATCATTATTGAAATACATTATAATATTATCATTTTCTTTCAAAGATTGCACGGATAAAGTCGAATCTCCCTGATGAATATATACATTAGCAGGAACAAAGAATTGATATTTATCATTTAGATTAGCTCTCTTAGTCGACAATAAGTTAGTTGCACTTTCATAGCGTGAGAATGTTCGACTAAGTTGAGACATTACACGAACGATTGTAGATCCATCCGTATCCTTACGAATCTCTACCCGGTCACCTGTGGTCAAGTTGCTAAGAGCAGTCGTTGTGGAGCCATCACGTATGATTTTGACTCCTCCGCTCACCGCTAAAGTCTGTGTTGCTCCAGTAAAATCTTTCACAACCAAGCTATTCCCAGCGGGATCTACAGAACTTACCTGACCTGTTGTAAGCTTAATTGCTTGAATAGCCAGTGGTGTGCTTCCATCGAAGGTCACGTTAAGATAATCACCCGATTTTAAAGCTGTTAGCTTAATGCTTTCACCAGCTTCATTGGTCATCGGGATAGCATAAGTATTGATCTCGCTGGTTCCCCCATTCCATTTGATGCTCAAACGGTTGGTTCCAGAATTAACCGTTGCTGCTTCAACCTGAAGAACTGACTTTACTTTCAGGACAGCCACAAGGTCCTGATTTGCAGTTAACGAGGCTGTCACATAACTGCCAACAGGAACATCTGTTACGGTTGGATTCGTTTTACCAAAGATATCAATAAACTGTGGAGTTGGCAGTGTCAGACTCTGTCCGTCATTTAGCTTCATAACTATAGTTCTTGAGGCAACATTGATTGAAGTAACGGTTCCTTCATACTTCGTAACAACTTCCAACGATAACGCACGTTGTCCGATTGCCTTTATATTCACCTTGCGATTCTCGGTCAGTCTTGCCCCAATGCTAGTTAAGTTAGGAAGTACACCTTCATAGGACAGCTTTGTTTTTTCATCCAACTGAACCACATGTGCCTTATTGTTAGTATCCATAACCGTCAACAGCTGCGTTTTAGAATTATAGTCTATAACCGCTGCTCCACTATACTGTTCAATTTGACGGCTTAACACTTCAATTTTGGTGACTTGATCGCTGCTGTTTAGGGTAACCTGAATCTTGTCCCCACCTACTGCATCAGCAATAAGATCATCAGCTACTGCTCCACTCATGTTCGGAATAACAATCGTCGGTTTAGTGCCAAGCAGTTTAACCTCACGATTTCCGTCTGCTTTTTTGTAAACAACTGTGGAACTAGTCAGCTCGGTAAGTACCCCGTCAACTGTCCGTTCAACACCTTCTGTCACTTCTACAGTGCGGATCACATTATCTTGAATCGTATATTTGACCGCATTACCTGTCTTCAAATCTGCAGGTTTCAGCACTGATGCTTGAGAGCTGAATAATGAAGTCCCATCTTCCCATTTAAAAGTTTCTACAGTACCCGCAGTATTTTTGAAAGTAATGCTTTTACCAGTAAGATCTACACTTTGAATAGTGCCTGTTGTTGTTTTGTTAACAACCCCTGAAGTCACTTGAACCTTTACTACTTTATGTGAACCACTATACGTTTCACGTTGCAGTGAAACTACACTATCTGTTACCAGCGAAGCAGGTTCAATTCCAGCTCCATTTACATCCACAAAGGAAGTAGTCTCATCGTAGTAGTATTCTGTGAACCCTGTTGGTGACTTTAACCAAAGCTTATTACCTGGAGCTACCATGGCGAAGTTTCCTGACAGAGTCTCTACTTGTTGTGTAGGGTCAGTCACTTCAACATAAGCCGCGTTATATGTCGCGCCAATTACAGTAACCTTAGTGTAGGGTTGGACATCACTTAGATTGATTCTGCTTTCAGAAGCACTTGTGTAATAAGCAGTGCTTGCTCCCAGGGTATATGTAGAAGTCTTTCCGTTGTTATAGACGGATAGTTTCCCATCTGCTAATTGACTGATCGTTCCTGATACCGTGTTGTCGTATTCAACCGTATTGTGAGCTTCAGCGCGACTGAAAAAAGTCGCCAATTGCGCACGTGTTACAGCGCCTTGCGGATCAAAACGATTGCCATCAAGTCCATTGGCTAGGCCTAAATCAACGGCAACGTTGATGTAACCACGTTTGTTGGCAGACACTTTGGTATCATCTGCAAAGCCAGTTGGCTCACTAGCAGCCCCTGCTGCATCTGCGCTTTTTCCAAGGGAGCGGATTAACAGCTCCGCAATCCATTCCCGGGATGCTTTACGCTCTCCCCAAGAAGTCTTCAGATTATCTGGAGCCATTTCGGTTGCTTTATCGAGTAATCCTTGTTGAAAAGCCAACACAACATAATCCTTGTAATAATTCGTAACCTTAAAATCGGTAGGCAATGCTACCGCAGAAGAAGCATCCACTTTATCCTGCAACTTCATAAACCGCAGGGCCATAAGCACTGCTTCCTGTTGAGTTACAGAATCTCCAGGACGGAACAATCCATTATTCCCAACCACAATTCCTTGTGAAGCGAGTTTGTAAATATGTTTTTCAGCCCAGAAGCCTGTCTTCACATCGCTAAAAATCCCTACAGATTGAGTAGTGGTTGATGTCGGTGTAGTGGCAGCTGTGTCTGCAAACACTGCACTTGCACCACCAAAAACCATAACACCAGCCATAACAGCCGACACTGCTTTATTAGAATAAGCCTTCAATGGACGTTTTGACCTTTTTTGCGCGGACAATAGATTATTCCCCTCTCTATGACTCAAATAAATAGTATGTTTAAAAATTCGTCAGCTAGATGCCTAATTCCTTTGTTGCATGACCAATTAAGAATTATCTCTAGTCATAGGATGCAATAGGTCCACATGGCCCATCAGACTTTCTACCTTTTCACCATCAACTAAAACTTCGATACTCT
Source organism: Paenibacillus sp. FSL H7-0735 (assembly GCF_038008505.1). Classification (NCBI taxonomy): domain Bacteria; kingdom Bacillati; phylum Bacillota; class Bacilli; order Caryophanales; family Paenibacillaceae; genus Paenibacillus; species Paenibacillus sp. FSL H7-0735. The sequence goes on from NZ_JBBOZH010000001.1 coordinate 4,889,646, forward strand.
TTACTTCCGCAAATTGAAAATAAGTTTTGGCAAGTGAAGTAATGGCAAAGGATTCTCCACCCGCACCAAGCTGAGCTTCATCTGGTTTATGAATATCCATTACGATTTGACCTTCAACGAATTTCAGTGATTTGAGTTCAATTTTCCCCCATAAAGGTACAAGATCTGTATTCTCATTACTTTGCAGTGCTTTGAACGTCTCTGTATATTTCTCAACATCGTCAGAGTAGTTAATCGTAGTCTTAGCAGGCACTAAATCCATAATTTGCGAATCTGTGTAATAAACTTCAATACTCTGGCTTTGCTTTTGTGTCTCATTTTCTACCGGCTTCGATGACGGCTGTGTTTCTGCATTAGTATTATCTGCTGTCGGTTGCGGAGTGCTAGCCACTTCGCTTTCCTGATCATCAGACGGAGCTGGGGTACTTTCTCCCGCACCACTTACAACGTTTGTAGTATCTTGCTCCACTCCATTAGCAGGAGCTGCAGTAGGCTTATCTCCACAGCCAGCAATCACTAGTAGAAGCAGCGCAGCAACCCCAACCATAGTCCATTTTTGTTTAAACATTAATAAACGCCTCCTCTAGATGAATACGGGCAGACAGGTACCGCAAAACCACTTCTTGCCTTTTTATAGATAAAAGCAGAAAGCTGACTTTGCGGCGCTCGTCTGCCACTGGTCTGTTATTTTATACCCAAATATTCCTTGATTCCACTCACTATTGAAGCAGCAACTTTGTTTTGTAATGCTTCCGTAAATAGCAATGTCTCATCCTTCTTATTGCTAAGGTATCCTACTTCAAGTAGAACAGCAGGCATTTTCGTTTCACGAATGACATGGAAATTCCCGTATCGTACACCGCGATCACTAAGCCCTGTAGCCTCAACTAGATACTTATGCATCACTTTCGCTAAGGCCTTACTGGCTTCCCGCTGATAATACGTTTCTGTCCCGCTTGCCGCAGAAGATGCGGAACTGTTGGCATGTACAGAAATGAATAGATCTGCTTTTAAATTATTAGCCATAGCCGCCCTATCCTTGAGCTCCAAGAATGTATCGTCACTGCGTGTCAGTACGACGTCGATATTACTTTCTTTTTTCAGCAATGCTGCTGTCTTAAGTACTATAGCTAAATTAAAATTCTTTTCGTATTTTCCTGTTACTCCTACTGCACCAGAATCTTTAGCTCCGTGCCCTGCATCCAGTACTACGAGCTTCTTGCCATCATTACCTGGCTGTGTTGAAGTATCATCCGTACTTTCTGCATTCAGGTCAATGATAACCAACTTAGAATCAGTTCCAGATACGCTGATGTTATAATTCTTAGGATAATTCAAATCAATTACAAAACGTACAGTATAAGGGTTGGAGCTATAAAGCGAATACCGGACGCCTGATACATCAGGATAATCCTTCACTTCCAGTTTGCCATTCAGATCAGGATCAAGAACTTGTCCCGTACCAAACAGATCTGAGAAAGTGGCATTAGGAAAATCAATAACTAACCGATCCGGCCCTGTCATTACACTTACTTTTGGCGCTGAATTACCTTCCATCGCAATGCTCAAACGATTCTCACTAAAGCTCAAACCATTTATCATGGTTAAATTCTTAGTAGGATCTACCGGCGGAACAACCTCAGATCCACCATTTCCAGAGTTTCCATCTGAACTTCCGTTTTCATTTGAGGATCCTGGGGTAATAAGGTACACGATCTTCTTTGCATTATCCCAAGTGACGGTGAGACCAAACTGCTCACTTATGAACCGTATAGGTACAAGTGTCGTATCACTCCGCAGGACAGGTGCAGTGGTAAGCTGTACTGTTTTGTCATCAACCGAAGCTGTCTTTTGATTAACAATAAGTTTGATGACCTTACCTTGCTGTTCAATCGTCACCGTTTTGCTTTTTTGATCCCAGCCCACGGTATAACCAAGACTCTCGGAGATCAATCTCAACGGTACCATGATAGTATCATTCACATTTTCAACCGGTACTTTTTGCCCTGCAGTAATCTCTTTGCCGTCCAGATAAATCTTGCTATTCGCGGCAGCAGCATGTCCATGCTCAGGCAAAACCAACACAAAGAGCAACAAAAACAACATCAAACTGAATTTCTTCATTCTTCACCTCTAAGAATCTAGTATTCGCCTGTGAATGGCGATCGTGGTGCCCTGTCTCCGTCAACCTCAGACCTCTATTAGACGCTGGTAATCTATAAAGGTTGCGAATATATTCCATAAAAATTGAGAAATCTCACCAACCTCAAGTCTTAAAGCCCCAGATATTCCTTAATCCCGGCAACAATTTCTCTCGCTAATTTCTCTTGAAGCTGCTCACTATACATCGCCGACTCATTCCCTGAATTTGTAAGATATCCTACCTCCAGCAAGACTGCCGGCATAGTAGTTTCTCGTGTAACATGTAGGCTTTTCGTACGAATCCCGTTGTCTTTAAAACCAGTAGCGGCTAATAAATGCTTATGCATAATCTGAGCAAGAGGCAGACTATCACTGCGAGAATAATAGGTTTCACTGCCATTTATTTTATCTCTATTTGGATATCCAACATCTAGCGAATTCGCGTGCACTGAAATAAAGAGATTCGCTTTAGCAGCCTCCGCAATTTTCACGCGATCCTGAAGCCCCAAGGTAGCATCATCCGTTCGAGTAAAGACCACGTCAACTAATGCTTCCTGCGTTAATAGCGTTTGTACTTTGCGGATGACGGCCAGATTGAAGTCTTTTTCCAGCTTGCCTGTGAGACTGACAGCTCCAGATTGAGTTCCGCCATGCCCCGCATCTAGAACTACAATGGGTTTACCTAACGTTCCATTAGCCCCTGGGGTGTTGCCTCCGCTGCTAGTTACATTCAAATCAATCGTAACCAGCCCGGTGCTTTCATCCGTACTAAGCTGGTACGGTTGATTTCCAACCGTTTGAATTACGAATCTGACAGTGGACGGACTCACACTGAACAGTGCATAACGGATCTCAGAAACGAGCGGGTAGCCGGCAACGTCCAGCTTACCTTGTGGACCGCCAGTGGTGGTAACACCCGTAAGACTTCCAATGAAATCCGGATCGAACGCAGCACCCGGAAAATCTACGACGATTCGATCAGGGTTGCTCATTTTTGTAACATTTGGCTTAGTAGCCCCCGACACAGCGATAATAAGTCGGTTCTCAGTGAATACTGCCCCGTTTACTAGAGGGCCTGTTGGAATTCCTGCTGTGCTTCCCGGTGCCGTAGTTGTTTGTGGAACTGGTGTCGGGCTGGGTGAAGTCACTACACTGCCAGCAGTTGTCCCGTTGTCACTTCCCGGCGTAGCACTTGGAGTTGGAGCAGGTGTATTAGTTGCTGTTGGATTGGTAGTATTCCCCTCAGGTGTCATTGCAGAATTGCTAACTTGTCCACCTGTCAAATAGACGGTTTTATCAACATTATCCCAGCCCACCTTTAAGCCGAACTGCTCGCTTACGAAACGAATTGGAACGAGTACTGTGCCGCCACTCTGCTTAGGAGCTGCATTTAAATCAAACGTCACCCCATCTGCATCAGCTGTTTTCCGTCCTACCGCCAGCTCAATGCTTTTACCATCCTGTTGAACGGTTACTTTCCGGGTCTGCTGCTCCCATAACACCTCGAATCCAAGATTCTCTACTACCACTCTGACCGGAATCATAACGCTACCATTTACGTTTTCGAGCTTAATTCCTTTTGGCAAAGCAAGTTCCTGATTGTCCATAATAATTCTGCCTGCGCTGCTACCAGCTGCGGCAGCTTCTTGTCCGGTGGATGATAATAATAATAATGGCAGTAACAAAAGCAGCAATATACGAAGCCCAGCTCTTCTCATTCTCATTTTCCGCTCCTTCTGCAAGTAATAGATCCTAGATAAGTATTTAGACGACAGAAATCACCAAATGTTTCCTTAATGACCAATGAATATATCGATTATAGCAAAAAAACTTCTATTTCCGACACCCGGAAATAGAAGTTTTGCGTATTTTTTGTAAAGTTTAAGAATCAGACCAGTTATATCCTCTTTTTAAGAGAATAGCTTGGCAGCATGACGCTCTTCATAAGCAGCAATTTCATCCGCATGTTGAAGGGTCAAACCGATATCATCCAAGCCTTGCAGCAGGAATTGACGACGGTGCTCATCCAGATCAAAGTTGATGCTCAGTCCGAATTCATCTTGTAAAGCGTTGTTCTCAAGATCAACTGTCAGCTTGTAGTCCTCATGCTCAGCTGTCCGTTTGAACAATTCATCCACTTGCTCTTCCGAAAGCTTAATCGGCAGAATGCCGTTCTTAAAGCAGTTATTGTAGAAGATATCCGCATAAGAAGGTGCAATTACAACTCTGAACCCGTAATCCATAATCGCCCATGGTGCATGCTCCCGAGAGGATCCACAACCAAAGTTAGCGCGTGAGATCAGAACAGAAGCCCCTTGATAACGTGGTTTATTCATTTCGAAGGCTGGATTATCGTTACCTTCTTCATCAAAACGCCATTCATAGAACAAAAACTGTCCAAATCCCGTCCGTTCAATCCGTTTCAAAAACTGTTTCGGAATAATCGCATCCGTATCTACATTTACCCGGTCAACTGGTGCAACAATTCCTGTTAATTTTTTAAAAGCATCCATAGTTTTATCCTCCCGTGTTCTCTCTAGCTCTATGAGCTGACGGCTTCCGTCTTATAATTCCAATCACGTACATCAGTGAAACGACCTTTGATCGCAGCTGCGGCTGCCATAGCTGGAGATACCAGATGTGTACGTCCTCCGCGTCCTTGGCGTCCTTCAAAGTTACGGTTCGAGGTAGATGCACAGCGTTGTCCAGGCTGCAGAACATCCGGGTTCATGGCCAAGCACATGCTGCATCCCGCTTCACGCCATTCAAAGCCAGCTTCAGTAAAGACTTTATCAAGTCCTTCTTTCTCAGCCTGCATCTTAACACGGCCCGAGCCTGGAACAACAATGGCAGTAACCTTTTCAGAAACCTTATGACCTTTAGCTACCACTGCTGCAGCTCTCAAATCTTCGATCCGTCCGTTAGTGCAGGAACCAATAAATACATAATCAATCGGAATTTCAGAAATAGGTGTTCCAGGAGTCAAATCCATATATTCAAGCGCTTTTTCAGCAGCTTTACGTTCATTTTCAGTGGTGAAGTCAGCCGGATTCGGTACGCTGGAGTTGATGTCAGTACCCATGCCCGGGCTAGTACCCCAGGTCACTTGTGGAATCAATGTTTCCACATCAAATTCAACAACCGTATCGTACTGAGCGCCCTCGTCGCTTACAAGACTCTTCCATGCTTCTACAGCAGCATCATAAGCCTCGCCTTGCGGTACGTATTGACGTCCACGCAGATAATTAAAAGTAGTTTCATCAGGGGCAATCAAGCCAGCTCTTGCTCCACCTTCGATCGACATATTGCAGACAGTCATACGTTCTTCCATCGACAATTCACGAATAGCTTCGCCTGTATACTCAATTACATAACCTGTGGCAAAATCAGTACCGTACTTAGCAATAACACCTAGGATCATATCTTTTGCTGTTACGCCAGGGTTACGTTTGCCTGTAAAGCGTACTTCCATTGTCTTAGCTTTGGATTGCTGCAAACATTGCGTAGCCATTACATGTTCAACTTCACTAGTTCCGATACCGAATGCCAGTGCGCCGAATGCACCATGCGTGGAGGTATGGCTGTCGCCGCAAACGATAGTTTTGCCAGGATGTGTCAAGCCGATTTCAGGACCCATTACGTGTACAACGCCTTGATCAATATCATTCAGATCGAACAGTCTTACACCAAAATCAGCACAGTTCTTAGAAAGGGTATCAATTTGTTGCTTGGAGATTGGATCTTTAATGTTAAAACGATCTTTAGTTGGTACGTTATGATCCATCGTTGCGAAGGTCAGCTCAGGACGGCGAACCTTCCGGTTGCTGAGACGAAGCCCTTCAAAAGCCTGTGGAGAAGTTACTTCATGAACCAAATGCAGATCAATATAAATAATGCTAGGTTTACCTTCCTCTTGATGAATAACGTGATTCTCCCAAATCTTCTCAAACATTGTCTTGTTGCTCATAATTTCACCTCATTAATAGAATCGTTCATTGGAAGAGAGCGTGGAGTCTCTCTTGAATGATCTAAATATAACACCCCTGTCTTTATAATTCCAAGATATGATATCTATAAAAGTGATAGCCTGAACCTATAAGCTGAGTTAGGGTATGTTGAGGCGCAATATGTAGGAGCGATGAGCAAGCGGGGTATGTAGCAGCGTTGCACAAGCGGGATATGTAGCAGCGTTGCGCAAGCGCAGTGTGTAGAAGCGATGCGCAAGCGTAGTGTGTAGAAGCGATTCGCAAGCGCAGTGTGTAGCGATGCGCAAGTGTGATGAGCAAGCAAGTGTGATGTGTAGGTGCGATGTAGCAGCGTTGCGCAAGTGTGAGTAGCGTTGCGCAAGCACAAGCGCAAGGATATGTAGGAGAGATGCGCAAGTGTGATGTGTAGGTGCGATTCGCAATGCGCAGTGTGTAGAAGCGATGCGCAAGTGTGATGTGTGTAGCAAGCGTAGTGTGTAGAAAGCGTGCGCAAGCGCGCAAGTGTGATGTGTATATGTTGGAGAGATGTGCAAGTGTGAGCGCTATATGTTGGAGAGATGTGCAAGTGTGATGTGTAGGTGCGATTCGCAAGCGCAGTGTGTAGAAGCGATGCGCAAGTGTGATGTGTAGGATGCACAAACGATTCGCAAGTGTGATGTGTAATTCGCAAGCGTAGTGTGTAGAAGCGATGCGCAAGCGCTATATGTTGGAGAGATGTGCAAGTGTGATGTGTAGGTGCGATTCGCAAGCGCAGTGTGTAGAAGCGATGCGCAAGTGTGATGTGTAGGTGCGATTCGCAAGCGAGTGTGTGCGATGCGCAAGTGTGAAATTCGCAAGCGCAGTGTGTAGAAGCGATGCGCAAGTGTGATGTGTAGGTGCGATGCACAAACGGGATGTGTAGCAGCGTTGCGCATGTGTGATGTGTAGGAGCGATGCACAAGCATAGTGTGTAGGTGCGTTTAGTTGTATTTTGTACAGCTATATTCCTGTGAATCATTCGTTAATGAATATAGCTGCATTTTGTACAGCTATTTTCTTGAATTATCGCCTTATAGCTGGGAACTCTAGTTTTTAGTTGTATAGAATACACTTAAAACCAAAATGATCCCTTTTGCATACGAAATAGCTGTACAAAATACAGTTATTTCATAGATACTCTCAAGATCCGGCGCTAAAAATATACTGTTAGAGGATATCGGATACTTCGGTCAGTGTACAAGGGTTACTCTCTTAAAATCAGGCCCAGCAAATTCTAGGGAGTGATGAAGTGAATGCTCCTTCGGTTTGCCTATACAAAACTATAATCCAATAGGATATACTTATAAGTAAATCATTTCTCTAAGGAGTCCATATATGGAACTGAGACAACTGCAGTATGTGCTGCAAATCGCAGCCGAAAAAAACTTCTCACGTGCAGCGGACAAGCTGCATATTGCCCAGCCCTCGCTCAGCCAGCAGCTTTCCAAACTGGAAAAAGAGCTCGGCGTAATGCTGTTTCAGCGTAATACCAGCTCAGTTGAGCTGACCTACGCAGGTTCTAAATTCGTTGAACAAGCCCAGATTATCATTGACGCAGTGGAGCTGCTGCGGCAAGAAATGTCCGACATATCAGAACTGCGTACTGGACGTGTAGTTGTGGGTAGTATGCCGATTACAGGTGCACATCTTCTGCCGCATGTACTTCCAGTTTTTAAACAAAATTATCCTGAGGTAGAAATAACGCTGCTCGAAGACTCGTCAATGAACCTAGAGAAGCTCACGGCAAGTGGCCAAACCGATTTAAGCCTGCTCTCCTTACCCCTCGAAATTCCTGCACTAGCTTATGAAGAGCTTGGAGAGGAAAGAATCGATCTCGCTGTTCCTCCTGAACATCCACTCGCTAAACGAATCCTAGATGGAACACGGACCTCACTTGAAGAGCTTAAGGACGAACCTTTTATCGTACTTAAGGAAGGTCAGGGCTTCCGCAAAATGACTGTGGAACTATGCCGGAAAGCCGGATTCGAGCCACGAATCGTTTTCGAGAGCAATAATATGGAAACCGTTCAATCCCTAGTGGCAACAGGTATGGGCGTGACTCTTGTTCCTCGTTTTATCGCTCGTGCACCGCGGAGTGAATTTGTTCCAGTCTACTTACCGCTTGCTGATCCAGTGCCTAGTCGTACGCTAGTTGTAGCATATCGACGCGGACGATATTTGTCCAAAGCCGCAAAGGCTTTTGTAGAAACATTCAAATCAACCGTGTCTGAATTAACGGAAGAATAGAATATATACAAATAAAGTGCCCCAGTAACCATTCGTGTGGTTGTCGGGGCACTTTTCAGGTGAACCTCTTGTAACAGTACTAGATTATTTACGCAAATTACGCTGTGTAATCAGGCGGTTCTGATCATCCGACACACGTGCTTTACTTGAATCAGCCAATCCCTTATCAACTGGAGCCCCGGTGTGCTCTTCCACAAATTCACGAGTCACACTATTCTGAAGCTCTGCAACTTCGTTTGAATCTTGATTCTGTCCCTGCTCGGCTTTATTGTCTTTAGTCAATTTAATCCACCTCCTGGTAACAGATTATAAGTTCTTTACCCCTTCTCTTTGAGGTTAAACATAATATATAGAGCTTTCTGCATGAAGAAATATATCCTACGTTTTCCCTTTGCAATGCAACCAGCTCCATGGTATTCTATTGAAAATAAGTGAAACGTGCAGACGGGACCAGTAAGAATGAGTCTAACCGCGCCTAGAGAGTAGATTCCGACAGGCTGAAAGAATTTACCGCGGTTTTCGTTCCGAATCCTACCCCCGAGCGGCCTGTGTCAAACAGGACGGATCCTCCCGTTATGAGAATGAAGTCGGATGATCCCTCATCAATGAAGGTGGTACCGCGGAAGTTTATAAGCTTTCGTCCTTTGCTAAGTCTAAGGATGGGGGCTTTTTGTTGTTTTCAGGACTTAATAAACGAAGAGGATGTGGACAGAAATGACGACGCGAATCGTGGTCAAAATAGGCAGCAGCTCGCTGACCGGACCCGAGGGCGGTTTGAATCGTGAAGCAGTCTCCTTTTTTGCCTCAGAGATTGCCGAGTTGAAGAAAAACGGCTGTGAGGTGTTGTTAGTAACCTCTGGTGCGGTAGCCGCCGGCTTCCGCAGTATCGGTTATCCAGCACGTCCGAAGCTGCTGCATGAGAAGCAGGCCGCTGCGGCTGTGGGTCAGGTACTGCTGATGCAGGCTTATCAGGAAGCTTTTGCCCAGCATGGAATTACTACCGCGCAAATATTGCTGACTCGCACCGATTTCTGCAGCCGCAGAGCCATGAATAACGCTATGATGACTGTAGAAGAGCTACTTCGCCAAGGAGCGGTGCCCGTATTTAACGAAAATGACACTGTCTCCGTAGATGAACTGAAATTTGGCGATAACGATACCCTCTCTGCGCTAGTAGCCAACCTGTTAAAAGCCTCTAGACTACTTGTCTTAACCGACATGGATGGTTTATACAGTGGAGATCCCCGCAAGCATCCGGATGCTGTCCGCTATCAGTTCGTAGATGACATTACACCGGAGATATATGCTATTGCTGGTGGAGCTGGCTCTAGTGTTGGAACAGGCGGTATGCGATCCAAAATCGATGCGGCCAAGATCGCTACTCGGGGTGGTGTTCCTGTCTTTGTCGGAAGAGCCACCGAACCTGGAGATTTACAGCTTGCTGCAACAGGAGAAGGTAGGGGCACTTATTTTGCAACGAAGCTATCCTCTCTCCCCGTCAAAAAGCAATGGCTTGGCTTTATGTCTACCCCTCTCGGCTCCCTGTACGTGGACGAAGGGGCTGTAGAAGCTTTGCTTCATGGCGGTCACAGCCTGTTGCCTGTAGGCGTCAAACAGACAGAGGGTAGCTTTCACGCAGGAGATGTTGTAGAAGTACTTGGACCCGACTCCAAATTGCTTGGACGTGGGATTGTAAATTACGATGATGCTCAGCTGCGCAGCATTCAAGGTCTGCCAAGCCGTGAGATTGTACCAAAACTGGGAGAAGTACACCGGCTTGAGGTCATTCACCGTGACGAATGGATTACACTGAGATAAACAATTTTTTTTCAATTCAAATATAGGGAGGAATCGTCATGAGTGAAGTAATTAATAAGAGTAAATTAGCCAAGGTGACTACAGGAGTTCTAGCAAGCTTAACAACTGGCCAGAAGAATGAAGCACTGCTGGTCATGGCCGATGCGCTTCGCCGCGAAGCTCCCGCCATTATCACCGCCAACGCGGAGGATTTGGAACGAGGAAGACTCAATGGAACTCCGGAATCCATGCTCGACCGGTTAGCGTTAGATGTGGACCGGATTAACAGCATTGCCGAAGGCCTGCAACAAATCGCTGTATTACCGGATCCTATCGGTGACACGCTAGAAAGCATTGAACGTCCTAACGGCCTCAACATCCAGAAGCTGCGTGTTCCGCTTGGTGTGATCGGCATCATCTACGAGGCACGTCCCAATGTAACTGTTGATGCTGCAGGTCTATGTCTCAAAACCGGCAACGCTGTTGTGTTGCGCGGGGGCTCCTCTGCCCTGTCCTCCAACCGTAAAATTGTCGAGGTTCTGCACAATGCTCTTGCTGAAACCTCAATGCCGCCTAACGCGCTTCAGCTGATTGAAGATCCTAATCGTTCTTCAGTAGATGAAATGCTAAAGCTGAACGGACTTTTAGATGTGATTATCCCGCGCGGAGGCAGCTCTCTTATTCAAAATGTAGTCCTTAACGCAACCGTTCCTGTAATTGAAACTGGAGCAGGCATCTGCCATACTTATCTCGACACAACTGCCTTGCCAGAAATGGCACGGGACATTAGTTTAAATGCCAAAGCTCAGCGCCCTTCGGTATGTAACTCTATGGAAACACTACTCGTTCATCAGGATTACGCGAGCAAATATCTGTTATCCTTAGCCGAAGCATTTCGTGAGGTTCATGTAGAACTTCGTGGCTGTCAACAAACCATCTCTCTTGTCCCATGGGTATTACCTGCAACCGTAGAAGACTATGCTACAGAATACAACGATTATATCCTTAATATTAGAATCGTCAGTGATTTGGAAGAAGCTATGCAGCATATCGCGCAGTATGGTACGAAACATTCGGAATGTATCGTAACAGAAGATCAGGAGAACGCCACACGCTTTTTACAAGAAGTGGATGCTGCCGCTGTTTATCACAATGCCTCAACCCGCTTCACGGATGGCTTTGAATTTGGATTCGGTGCAGAGATTGGTATCAGTACCCAGAAACTCCACGCTCGTGGCCCGATGGGTCTGCCTGCTCTAACTTCAACCAAATATAAGATCTACGGAACGGGACAAATTCGGGGTTAGTATACACGTTTAAGTTTTCTATCACACAACTTTTAGGAGGATTTTAGCCATGTGTCAGCATCCATCAGTTCCACTCATGAATCATAATATTGTTTTTTATGGCGCAGGCTCCATGGCAGAAGCCATCGTTCGCGGGATGATTAGCCGCAATATCGTGAAGTCCGATAATGTCATCATGCTCAATCGCAGCAGCAGTGAACGTCTGGCAGAACTAAAAAGCCGTTATGGTGTAATAGGCACAAATGATCCCGAACAAAAAATAGAATACTTACGGAACGCACCAGTAATAGTACTGGCAATGAAACCTAAAGATGCTGCAGAATCCTTACGCGGACTAGGTCCAATTCTTTCTCCGGATCAGATCGTAGTTTCTGTCATTGCAGGTCTATCTATTCGCACCATGCAAGGTCTACTTGGCAAAGCACAGCCTATTGTTCGCACAATGCCTAACACTTCCAGTTCCATCGGTCTGGGTGCCACTGGTCTAGCCTTCTCCAAAGAAGTAGACGAAAGAGGCCGTCGCCTTGCTCTTAATATCTTTGAGGCTGTCGGGCTTACAACAGTCATTGATGAGGAACGTATGGAAACCTTGACCGGAATTTCAGGCAGCGGGCCTGCGTATATCTATTACATGATGGAAGCCATGATCGCCGCTGGTATCCGTGGTGGGCTGCCACTTGATCAAAGCACCGAATTAACTGTTCAAACAGTGCTGGGTGCTGCCCGAATGGTACAACAGACGGGAGAAGAACCCGCAGCACTCCGTAAGAAGGTTACTTCCCCTAACGGTTCAACACAAGCAGCTATAGAAGTGCTTGAACGAGGGGAATTCTTTGAAACTGTGATTGCTGCAGTTAACCGATGTGCCGAGCGCTCACGTGAAATGGGTGCTGCCCTAGAGAAAGAGCTTCGTTCTTAACCAAAAAAAGATCGCAGCCCATCCCCTCATCGGGTGGGAAGCGATCTTTTTTTTATCTTGTTACAACATTTCCATAATTATCTCTTACGATTACCTTTAGATTTACAGGAGCCGCAATGGTCACGTTCAATGCATTCCTGGAGTTATCGAATACTAGATGTCTAGGTATGTCTCCTAAAATGACGTAAAATGTGTCTCCGACTTGTTTAGTTTGCAACAGCCGCTTCTCTTGCTCTTGCTTGAGTTGCCCTTCTGCCGTGGAATAACTCCCAAATACATTCAACTCGTTCCCAGCCGTTCGATCAACCATAATTCCATAAGGTTCAGCAGCCTGGATTATAAGTGTGCCTACACCCTGTGGAACATTCCCCTTCCATTCCGGCAAGGAATAATTCTCCTCCGTAGATGAGATCACATGTCTAAGTTCTTGTGTTAATCCTAAAGAGCTGACTCCTGCGAATACTAAACAGCACACTGCCAGAAATCCGACGAACAGAACACTTAGCACATCATAGTACATTTTCCCTTTACCACGGAACCATAAGGTGTAAATTACAATTTCTAAACCAAGTAAGATAAAAATGAGCGGCCACCAAGCAAGTGTTGTCTCGAACACATCCGCTCCTTTCCACTGAGAGACCATTATTAATGCCCCGAGAAATAAAAGGCTCAGTCCCATCGACAACGTACCTACACGCCAACTTCTAGATTTCCCTTCGTTCACTGGAAACTCGCTAGTTACCATGACTCCCGACTCTACTTCTACTGGATTATTCAAGATTGACCCCCCGCCCCTTTTCTACTCTTATTATTCTTACTTCCAGTCATCAGCTTCACCCCACCACCAATCAATAACACGGAGACGACAATGGTCTTAAAATATTCATTTACGCGATATTCCAGCCGCCATTCTGGAAATCTGATATCGATGGCAGGAACTGCGACATTCACAACAATAAAGTATAATCCGAGACACATCAGGACTGCACCGAGCCAACCTTGATGATTTAAGAAACCTTCGATAACCGGCTTATCCTGCAAAGGTTCACGTCCATATCGGCTAACTAACTGTAAGCCATCGAATAAGCTATAGAACCAAATGACCGGGATGAGGAAAAAGAGCAATGTTAACCGCAAAAGATCCATGACATAGATACTTCCTAAGAAAAGAAGCATGAGCTGGAGCCCTCTTTTTTGCAGTCCCAGATACATCTGTCCAGCACCAGGAAATGCGGATAGTAATGTCGCTAATACTTTGCTGCGTCGTCCTTCCTCACGTCCAGCCTCCATCTCTTCGAATAATGTGCGGTCAACAAGCATTTCTCCTGCTTGTTTACGATGGATCAACTGAACTGCATCAAACATGCAATACAGCCAAATTACTGGCAATACTCCAAACAGCAGCAAAAATGCATCACTCGAAGTAATTCCGGCCAAGAACAACATAACGGTCATGAATCCGAAAAAAGAAATCAGAAAGGATAGTCCACGCTGCATCAGCCCCATATGAAAATGACCCAATCCAGGAATGAAAGACAATAAGATGACATGCACACGTTCATTATCCTCCGTCTTTACGGGCATAGTAGAACTAAAATCCAGCATTGATCCATCAGGCGCTACAATTGGAGTGGGCATTTGCAGTAATTTAATTACCAGATGAATCATCGAAAGGATCCATAGAAGTAAGAATCCGATCACTCCCAATGCCAGAATTCCCTCATCCCCTTCAGCCATAGCGATTAAGAATGACATAAATAACACACCAAAGCTTAGCAAAAAATAAACAATCCCTTGTGGTCGTCTTCCCATATAATAATGACCTGCTCCAGGAATCATATTAAGAAAAAGACCCTTAATTTTATTACGCTGCTGTTGCATTGTTCATTTCTCCTCTCATTTCTGTCTTCCGTCCATAATCCGGCTCAACCATCCGCTGGTGGCTTGCATGAATTGTTCGCTATAAGATGGCGAATTATCTTTCTTAGGGACAATAAGTTCCATTTCACCCGTGAGTAACTTATCAAACATCCCGGAAGACATAATCAACAGCGTTAACGAAGCAGCAACGGCATAATGAAAGATTGTTTTTTCATACCAGCGATAACGCCGTGATCCTTCTTCTTTCCCCGCTACTTCTTCTATGACTACTGAAGATCTCACCGTAGCAACCCAATCTCCCATAACTCTCTCTGTAAAAGCAGACGAATTCTCCAATGAAGGCAGATCCTCCTTTAGCTCATCCAGCATCTCCATGTATGAAACAAATGTGTCTTCATCCTTGAGCAGCATTAGTTCCCATTCTTCTCGCTCTATACTATCTTCTTGCCCTTCAAGATAAGCTTTTGCCTGCTCGCGGCGAATTAGGTTTTCTCCACTCTTCATCATAGCCATTCGTCCTCCTTCCAATGTTTTCGCATCCATTGTCTCGCCCTATATAGTCTGGACTCCACCGTCTTCAGAGTAATTTCATTTTCAGCAGCAATTTGCTCATATTTTTTATTTTCCAGATAATAAGCCACCATAATTTCCCGATGACCCTCCGGTAAATTGTTGATCTCACCCGACAGACGATTCATCCGGTCACGACGGACAACAGTGGCTAGTACATCCTCCTCATTAGAAGGTGTCTGGCTCAGCACAAGCTCATAGTCAACAGGTAACTCTCGTAGCCGATCACGTTTACGTTTGGCATCAATAGCCTTATTTAAGGCGATCCGCGTAATCCATGATTTTAAGCCTTGATAACGGTAGTCAGGGAGAGATTTATACATCTGGAGAAAAGCTTCCTGAGCAGCGTCTTCAGCCCCTTTGACTTCACGTAATACAGAATAGGTGATTTTGTATATATGCTGACTGTATGTATTTACAAACTGGCGAAACGCATCTTCGTCTCCTTGGCAAATCCGCTTGATTAATAGCTCTTCCTCAATGACTCTCCCCTCCTTCCCACAGCAATAGACGCTGAGTTCTTCGCCTACCCCTGCACTTATCTAAAAAAATAAAAAAAGAACCGTACAGACTCTAGCAATAGCTAAAGCAATACGGTTCTCTCCTAAACGATCTATCTTCCACCATTGCGGAATTTTTGTGTATACGTCTTAACATCCTGAGCGTTCTTGACCCGGTTACGGGCCCATTCCAGCAATATCCGGTCGATATAACGAAAATGAACCTTCCCCGCAAATACGGATTCCTTGAGTGCTAACAGAATCAGCTCCTCAGGATATCGGTCTTGATCCACCCAGCTGGAAATCGTCTCACATTCCATTGGAGACAGCGGGCGCCCGAATTCCTTCTCGAAAATACTGAATAGATTCCGGCTCTCCTCTTTATCTCCAAGTGAAGAAGGAGATGTGGGGGGAGTTCCGAATCCTCCACCTGACGCAGCAGCCCGGGGAGCTGATGTTCCATATGCTCCCTTGTCCTTATCTTGCTCATTTTCTTGTACAGCTGTCGCAAGATAAGCACCTAGCTTTCCATATAGCCCTGAGAAATTGTAGCGTTCATAATGGATATCTCTTAGCTCATCGTTGTCTCCATCGATGCTAATGAAACCTTCCTTCATGAGCTTCTGCAATTCTCCGGCGAGAACGGAAATGCTACGACCAGTTACAACCTGAAGCTCCTCCAGAGAAGGGAACTCAATCCCTTCTACTTGCCTGAAGGAGAGCAGATGAATCAGCAGCATGGCTTCACTTCCGCTTAAATTCAGCTTCCGGTAATACTTCAGTAAAGCGTAAGGTATGACGGCCATTCCGTTCTCCAGACCGAAGGAGACGCCTTCGCTCCAGGTACTCCATGTCTTGCCGTCCATGTGCTTCCCCCTTTGTTCAAATCCTAAGAACTTATGGGTAGAGGCGGTACAGTGTACGTGGGAATGGAATAGTCTCACGTACATGGTCAAGACCACAGATCCAAGCTACAGTACGCTCAAGCCCAAGTCCAAAACCGGAGTGAGGTACAGATCCGTAAGTACGCAGATCCATGTACCATTTATAAGAATCCATCGAAAGATTGTGCTCTTTATAACGCTCTTCAAGCAGCGCAGGATCATCGATCCGCTGTGAACCCCCAATAATCTCTCCATAACCTTCAGGAGCGATCATATCAGCACACAGTACGACTTCAGGACGATTTGGATCCGGCTTCATGTAGAACGCTTTGAATGAAGCAGGATAATGAGTAAT
Source organism: Paenibacillus sp. FSL H7-0735 (assembly GCF_038008505.1). NCBI lineage: Bacteria > Bacillati > Bacillota > Bacilli > Caryophanales > Paenibacillaceae > Paenibacillus > Paenibacillus sp. FSL H7-0735. The sequence continues at coordinate 4,906,252 of NZ_JBBOZH010000001.1, forward strand.
AAATACAGGTTTATCGTATGCTTCAGCGATTGCTGTTTCATGAGGTGCACCGAAATCATCACCCCAAGCAATATCTTCAAAGCCTTTATCATTCAAGAACTTGATCGCATCGTCATAAGTAATGCGTGGGAATGGTGCTTTGATATTCTCCAGCTTGGAAATATCGCGGCCTACCGCTTCCAACTCCGCACGGCAATTCTTCAATACGGATTGCACTACGAAGCTAATAAACTCTTCCTGAACCTTCAAGCTTTCTTCATGATCTGTGAAGGCCATTTCCGGCTCGATCATCCAGAACTCGATCAAGTGGCGACGAGTCTTAGATTTCTCCGCACGGAAGGTTGGTCCAAAGGAATATACACGGCCCAGTGCCATAGCTGCAGCTTCCATGTATAACTGTCCGCTTTGGGTCAGGTAAGCATCCTCATCGAAGTATTTCGTGTGGAACAAGTTAGTAGTTCCCTCTGCTGACGTTGGCGTCAGAATCGGAGGATCCACCTTTGTAAATCCGCTCTCGTTGAAGAACTGTTGGATTGCCCGGATAATCTCCGCACGAATAACCAGAACAGCCCGCTGCTTCGAGGCACGGAGCCAGAGGTGACGGTGATCCATCAAGAAATCAACGCCATGCTCTTTCGGAGTAATTGGATAATTCTCTGTAAGGTGCAGAACTTCAATTCCGGTAACAGTCATTTCAAAACCGGATTGACTGCGAGGCTCCTCACGAATAATACCAGTCACATACAATGAGCTTTCCTGCGTGAGGCTCTTAGCTGCGTCCCATACCTCTTCAGGCACTTCTGATTTCACTACAACTCCCTGAATATAACCTGTACCATCGCGAAGCTGCAGGAACTGAATTTTACCACTGGAGCGCTTGTTGTTTACCCAACAACCGATAACAACACTTTCTCCAACATGTTCATTCACGTTCTTGATTACACTCTTGTTAGCCATGCCTTCAATCTCTCCTCTAATTTAGCCGTTAATTCCTTGCACAATACGGTTTGTATCACGTGCGATGACAAGTTCTTCGTTAGTCGGAACTACAAGCACCTGCACTTTGGAATCTACCGTAGAGATACGACGCGGGTCGCCGGAGCGAACTTTGTTAGCTTCAACATCCAACTCAATACCCAGGAACGTAAGGTTATTTAGCAGTTTCTCACGTAGCAATGAAGCATTTTCACCAACACCAGCAGTGAATACGATAGCATCTACACCGTTCATAGCAGCCGCATAAGAACCGATATACTTGCGCAAGCGGTACTCATACATTTCAAAAGCTAGCGTGGAATTAGGCTCACCTTTTTCCATACCCTCAATAATATCACGCATATCACTGCTTACGCCCGAAATTGCTAGGAGTCCACTATGTTTGTTCAACATGGAGTTAACTTCTCCTACGGACAATTCTTCCTTGTTCATCACGTAAGGAACAATTGCTGGATCAAGATCACCACTGCGAGTACCCATCATCAAACCTTCCAGAGGAGTCATACCCATGGAAGTATCCACAGACACTCCATCTTGAACTGCAGTTACGCTACCTCCGTTACCGATATGACAAGTAATGATCTTCAGATCTTCCAACGGACGCTCCAAGTACTCCGCAGCAGCTTTGCTTACGAAGTCGTGTGATGTACCGTGTGCGCCATACCGACGAACTTTATATTTATTGTACAGTACTCTAGGAATCGCGTACATATAAGCTTTTTCAGGCATTGTTTGGTGGAATGCAGTATCGAATACAACAACCTGCGGTACACCCGGCATATTTACTTCAGAAGCCGTAATCCCCATCATTGCTGCTGGGTTATGCAGTGGTGCAAGGTCAAACAATTGACGAATTTTAGTCTTGGCATCAGCGTCCACAAGTGCGGAAGCTTTGAAGAATTCACCACCATGTACTACACGGTGACCCACAGCATTGATTTCTTTAATGGATTCAATAACGCCATGCTCTTTATCCGTTAGGCAAGCTAGAACTTTACGAATCGCTGTGTTATGCTCCAAAATTTCACTTACTTCTGTTACTTCAGCTTTACCAGTAGGTTTATGGTTCAGAATGGAGGAATCCATCCCGATACGTTCCACCAAACCTTTAGCCAAAACGGATTCATCAGCCATATTGTACAATTGATATTTTAAAGAAGAACTACCGGAGTTAATTACTAGAATATTCATATACGGTCACCATCCTTGTCGTACTGGAAGAAGCCTTCGCCTGATTTCATACCCAATTGTCCTGCACGCACCATCTTCTTAAGGATCGTGGAAGGACGATATTTCAGCTCACCATATTCACGGAACATATTTTCAAGTGCAGCAAGAACCGAATCCAGACCGAATCTGTCAGCCATTTCAAGCGGTCCATATTGGAATTGATAACCAATACGCATAGCATCGTCAATATCCTGTGCGGAGGCAACGCCTTCTTGCAGCACGTGCATAGCTTCATTGATAAACAAGCAAATGAGGCGTGATGTTACAAATCCTGGGGATTCATAAATCATTACACCTTTTTTCTCAACAATTTCATCAACAAAGGATTTTGTATCTTCAAAAGTAGCATCTGAAGTTTTCAGACCGCGTACAATTTCAACAAGATCCACTTTAGCTACAGGGTATATGAAATGCATTCCGATCACGCGTTCCGGATACATTGTAGAACTTGCAAGTTCAGTCAAGCTAAGTGTTGACGTATTGCTGGCAAGAATAATGTGGTTTGGACATACTTGATCCAGTTGATTCAATATTTTTTTCTTTTCTTCTAAATCCTCAACGATTGTTTCGATAACCATGTCACAAGAGCTCAGCTCTGCGAAATGTGTCACTTTTTGAATGCGGCTAAGAATCAGCTTCTTCTCAGCTTGAGTGATCGCCCATTTCTCCAGTTGCTTATCTAGACTTGTCTCGATCATTTCGTAGGAGTAGTCCAGTTTCTCAGGGGTTTTCTCCACCAGCAATACATCCAGGCCCTTGGCTGCCAGCATTTCGGCAATCCCTTGTCCCATTGTGCCACCGCCGATGACACCAATTTTCTTGAAATTCATAAAAAAGTCTCCATCCTTTCAGGTATCTATACTTTTGTATTGTACCTTGTCTGTCGCAAAAATTTATAAAGCCCGACATATAATGATATCTTAGCATGCCTGAAAAGTAAAAAAAAATAACCAGCATAAATATTTATGCTGGTAAACGCACGCTGTCACGAAATTGACATCGAAATTGCTCTCCAGAGAGCACTTCTTCCTTCATTAAAATGTCAAGGGAGTAATCAAATACATTTCGTTGCTTTTCAAGGTGGTCGTGAGTACGTACCATCAACTCATCCAATATTTTACTGTTTTCCTTCATAAGCTCTTCAGTGGTAACCATTTCCAGCTTGGCGATACCCAACGAAGTCAATCCGGATTTCATCATGGTTTCGACAATATTCAGGGCCTGATCAAAATCGCCACGCGAACCTGTGCTTCGTCCGCCATAATACATTTCTTCTGCAGCCGCTCCACCAAGTGCGATCATAATCTGATCTTCGAGATAATCTTTGGTGTACAAATACTGCTCTTGCTGAGGATTGTGACGTACATAACCAAGGGCTTGCCCCCGCGGAGTCAGCGTAACCTGACTAACACTTCCCGGACGAAGCAGCTCTGCCATAATGGCATGTCCCAATTCGTGGATTGCCACCCGTTTTTTCTCTTCGTGGTTAGTTTCTCTGTCCGTTTTTTCCCCCATCATAACCTTGTCAATCGCCATCGACAGATGCCGCTGCTCAACCTCTGTTAATTCCTCACGCATCATATAAATTGCTGCCTCATTCATAACACTTTCGAGCTGAGCACCGGAAAAACCATAGGCTTCTTCGGAAATTTTGTCGAGGTTCACATTTGCATGAAGTGGCTTATTTTTGGCATGCAATTCGAGAATCGATTTGCGGCCTTTTTTATCAGGCATGTCCACTTGAATATGACGGTCAAACCGGCCAGGACGCAGCAATGCTGAATCAAGCATTTCTTTACGGTTAGTGGCTGCTACCAGCAGAATGCGCGGCGTTTCGTTGTTATAGATCCCGTCCATCTCGGTCAACAGCTGATTCAAGGTCTGATCATATTCTCGCTGCTGTCCGCCTTCACGCTTACCGCCAATTACGTCAATTTCATCTATGAAAATAATAGCGCTTTGCTTGTTTTCCTTAAGGGCGCGGGTACGGGCATCCTTAAACAAATCGCGGATACGGCCGGCACCGACACCTACGTACATTTCTACAAACTCACTGCCTGATGCTGCCACAAATACAGAGTTCGTATAATGTGCTGCTGCTCTAGCCATAAGGGTCTTACCTGTTCCTGGAGGGCCTGTAAGCAGAATCCCTTTCAAAGGCCGAATCCCGAATTTGCTGATTTCCTCATGCCGGATCAGAAAATCCAACGCTTCACGAAGCTCCTGCTTTGCATTGTCTTGCCCGCCAATTTCTTCAAAAGTAAGCTTTGAAGGTCCATCCTTCTTGCGTTTCTTCCCGGCACCTGCATTCACCGCAAGTCCGCCTCTTAAATGAGCAATGATAAGTAAAGCCGTGAGCATCCCAGCAGCAATAACGATCGGGAATATATTAATGCCTAGAAAAGCCATAAAAATAAACAAGACAGGAACAAATCCGATTAGAATTTCTTTAAGGTATTTAGGCATTATTCCATACCCCCAATGTCGCAGGTTTGCGCGGCAAAATAATAAATTTGCTTTCTTTTCCATTACTTAAGCTTACATAGACATTATTGTCGTCAATTTCTGTTGAGGCTATCACATTTTTATATTGCGGATATTGCGCTTTGAGTCCATCAAGTTCTGTGGGTATAAGTGTATATTTACGGCTCTCCATGGCTTCAGCTACAGAGAACATCGCTTTATCCCAGTATTCATCCAGCAGTTCACTGGAGTTCTGTTCTACATCAAGTTTCAGTGTACGTCCATCAATCATCGATTTTCCTTCTTTGGAGACGTACTGAACCAGTTCACGTAATTTCGTGCCTGGCTGGAGATCAAGTTTCAAAGTGACCTCATTGCGGTTAATACTGATATGAGAATCATTGACGCCCTCATATTGAGATACAATCTTCTGAAGTGGTTCCTGCATTGCAAACTGACGATACAAAAAGAAGCCACCAAACAATAGAGTAGCCGACAGTAGAGACGTTATCAGCACAGGTACAAGACGTAATTTCAAGAAACGTCCTCCTCTCAAAGATGACAAAATATAAAGCTCAGTATAATAATTTATAGCTACTTGAGAGCTCATCAGAGAGACTGAAGTCTCTTATTGCTGTTCTAATTACAAGTAGTAGTATATCACAGGTGTATATACTAATTTCAAAATAAATGTGAATATATTTAAAATTTAATTTTTTAAATATTTCCATCAATACCAAATATATTCCTCGTTTTCGACAAAATCGGCCTTGATTTTTAATCAATCGGCCTATTTTTGTATGTGAATTTAAGAGAATATTCGGTGATAACCACCCATTCAGTATATCACTTAGTATATCACTTTTGTACATCAAATAAATGTAAACAAGCGAACTTATAATAAGTTCGCTTGTTTACATTGCCACCCTTAATTTCCTTATGTTCGGCTTAACTTTTAGGTAAACTGTAACCTTCACCCATTCGGGACCCATCCGAAAACCGATAAAATTGATAATAATACCGACCGCTCTGTTTATAAAAAAGCTGCCAAGCATACTCTCCGTTATATACTCCCGGCAGCAAGCGTTCAATCGTTATGTCCGGAAGATCAGCTTTGATAATGCCGCGTATTTGGGCTTCTGAGGTTCCTTTACTTAGTTCCTCAGCAAACACTGCGTCGTCGCCTTCAGCAAATTTTCCATCTACCGTAAAGCGGACCCAGACCATAAGAGCAGTCCCGGCTTCATTTTTTCCTGTTAAAACCCAGTACACTGCATTTTCATCCCAAACCGATTTTTGTGCTTTGGTTACCTCTGTTAGACCCGCTCTGGTTTTGGCAACATCCTTGGCGATATCCCGCTCGTTCCATTGATCTTTCATAATATAGGCATAGAACTGGATAAGTCCAAACCCCAGGAGCAGAATCAGAACTGACCCCAGGAGGATCCATTTTTTCCTTTTCTTCAAGGTACAGCTCCCTTTCTAGTAATATATCTTTTTTGATTATATAACACACCCGCGTGTTTATCCAAAATTTCATAATTTTCTAGCTTTCCCAGCCTTAAAATGTACAAAAGGCCGCAACTTTTGCTAAAAGCAAAAAGTCGCAGCCTATTATTTATTCGTTATTCTCCAGACTTAACGCTTCAATAAACCTTCGAAGGCTTCTTGCGCTTTACGCCGGATAGCTTCCTCATCCAGGGTTAAGCATTGTCCATGCTTGATGACCTGTTTACCATTCACCCACACATGCTCAACATCCTTAGCGCTAGCAGAGTAAACTGCATGAGACAACAGATCTGTGTGTGGCAGCAAATGCGGCTGATCTATATCAATTGCAATGAAATCAGCTTTCATCCCAACAGCAAGTCTACCTACATTATTTAAAAAGATGGACTGGGCGCCATATTCTGTAGCCATACGTAGAGCTTCTGGAGCTGGAACAGCCGTTGGATCACCGCTGACACCCTTATGAATGAGAGCTGCAAGCCGCATCTCTTCAAACATATCCAAGTTATTGTTGCTTGCCGCGCCATCCGTGCCAAGAGACACCTTCACACCAGCTTTTAGAAGATCAGTAACCCGAGCCACTCCGCTAGCCAGCTTCAAATTACTGCCCGGATTATGAGAGACACCCACATTATGGCGAGCCAAGATCTCAATCTCTTCATCATTTAAATGAACACCATGTGCAACTATCGAGGGACGTGTGAACATTCCAAGCTTCTCTAAGTGAGCTACAGGACGCAACCCGTAATCCGCCACATTTTGTTCCACTTCACGTTTCGTTTCGGACATATGCGTATGCATCGGTAAATCCAGATCATGCGCTGCCTGCACGAACTTAACCAGGAAGTCCGGAGGGCAAGTATAAGGGGCGTGCGGCGAGATCATAGTAGTAATTCTACCGTCAGCCTTTCCATGCCAGTTACGGGCAAAAGAAATCGCTTCCGCAAGCTTGTGATTCTGTACATCCTCTGGACATAACCCGATCACACCACGCATCAATACGGAACGGATACCTGATAACTCAGCTACCTCAGCTACTCGGTCCATGTGATCATACATATCGAGGAAGGTCGTAGTTCCACCCTTCAGCATTTCCAATACAGATAAGGAGGTTCCCCAGTATACATCATCACCGGTGAACTTTTCCTCCATCGGCCACATCTTCTCCTGAAGCCACACTTGTAGCGCTAAATCATCTCCATATCCACGCAGCAAAGACATCGCCGCATGACCATGTGTGTTTACAAGTCCAGGCATGAACAGCAGACGGCTGCCATCAACCACTTGCACTCCAGCTTCCATCTGAGGCTCTTCTTTTCCTATGTAAGTGATTAAATCATCTTCAATAGTCATATATCCACTCAGAACCGGCTCATCCGTTCCCGGAGTCAGAAAATACCCGCCCTTAATTATCGTTTTATTGTTGTTCATGTTCGCTTTCTTCCTTTCCATCCCGCAAGTAATAAGCAAGACTTTGCAGATCAGTTGTAAAATCAGCTGCATGCACCCGGATATTCGGTGGTGTCTTCAGAATCACAGGGGCAAAGTTCAAAATTGCTTCAATCCCAGAAGAAATGAGAATATCTGCTACATTTTGAGCTTCTGAATCAGGTACGGTAATAATGGCAATGCGAATACCTTGCTCACGAATCGTGCTGCCTAGTTCATCCATCGGTTGCACAGTAAGGGAGTTGATCTTACGTCCAACCTTAGGAGCGTACGAATCAAATATAGCCGTGATTTTCATAGTATCTTTGAGATATGCATTGTAATTAGACAAGGCATGTCCGAGATTACCTGCCCCTACTAAAGCTACATTAAGCTGTTGATCCAGCTTCAGAATATGACGGATTTTCTCAATAAGATACGTTACATCATAGCCGATACCTTTTCTGCCGAAGTCACCAAAATACGCTAAATCCTTACGAATCTGTGCGGGATTAAGATCAAGCTTTTGTCCAAGTTCCTGAGAGGAAACTGTTAATATTTCGCGATTCTGGAGATCATTCAAAAAACGCAAATACACAGGTAGTCTGCGAACAACGGCTTCTGATATTTTATCCGATTTCATATTTTTCCTCCTAAAAATAGTAATGTTCTTGTGAAAATCCATATTCTAACGTATACCTCTCCTTATTAAGGGCGGTACTGTAACTTACCGCCCTTAAGGATAAGGAGGAGCTAAACTGAAGACGAGCATTTTAAGAAGCGCCGCCATCCTCTAGCCATTCCGCTATGCGGGGGACCATTTGATCAGTCAGCATATGCTCCATTTTGGGACCAGGCAATGAATAAAGGAAATACTTCCCGTAATGAGATTCAATAACCCTTGTATCATAAACAATAACTATTCCGCGATCCTGCGCCGTGCGAACCAGTCTTCCGAATCCCTGCTTAAAACGAATAACCGCTTGAGGAACAGACAATTTCATGAATGGATTCTTCTTCTGAGCCTGCAATAACTCCGACTTCGCTTCCGCCAACGGGTGATTCGGCGGTTGAAACGGAAGTCTCACGATGGCCAGGCAAGTCAGTGCTTCACCTGGAATATCTACACCTTCCCAGAAGCTGCTCGTCCCCAGCAGAACGGATGCTGCACTGTCCTGAAAGCGGCGGATCAGCTTGCTCCGGCTGCCACCTTCCACGCCTTGACCAAGCACCGTAATCTCTTGTGAGGCCAAAGCCTCTTTAAGCGGATCATATACCTGACGCAGCATTTTATAAGAAGTAAACAGAACCAGCATCCGCCCACGTGTTGTTTTGGCAGCTTCTGCTAACGACTGTACGAGTGTATCGACAAATCGAGCATCGCCCACACTGCCCTTCACACTAGGAAAATCACGCGGTATAACTAGCAGCGCCTGCTCGCGATACTTAAAGGGAGATGGAAGGAGTGAGGTCATTAGACGTCCCTCTTCCGCAGCTTCGTTAAGTCCGAGATTATCAATCATAAACTGAAAAGATTTATCTACAGACAGCGTCGCCGAGGTAAGCACGATGCTTTTTTTCTTATCGAAGAACAACTCTTTAAGCTGGCTGCTAACATCCACAGGGACGGCATACATCTGCAGTGATTTGCTGCGGTAATTTCCATTTGCCTCCAGCCAATATACTACATTATCGTCATTCAGCCCCATAAAGAATCTTACTTGCTCACGTATGGAAGCCAAATCCTTAAATAAACCGCTAATATCAGTAACAAGACTGTCTGCTGAGGATTGGCTTTCCTGGTCACGCATCTCATTAAGCATTTTATCACCCTTACGGATGATGTCGCTTAACGTCAGATTCATAGTGTTCTCAAGCGCAACTAATTCATCCCAATCCTTCGGCTTACGGGCGGGAAGCAAACGCATAACCAGTTGTCCCGCTTCCCCTGCTGCCGCATCACTGCGTTCCGGCAAAAGGCTGAACAGCTTGTCGCTGAGTGCATCCCAGGTTTCTTTGACAGTAAGCAGATCCGGGTAGATCCGATCGATGACTCCGCTCCATTCTGAAGCCTCTTCACTGCCTGACGACTGTAAGATCTGGCGCAGAGCAGGAAGCTGTCCGTTTCGGCTATCTTTATACAGTCGCGATAACGTGTGTGCCACAGTGAAATGCTTCATATGCATGCCAAGATGTTTACCAGCCACATCTTCTAAATGATGTGCTTCATCAATTACAAGATGCTCGTAAGCTGGAAGCAGCTGGTGCCCAGCTTTAACATCTGCGAATAGCTTGGAGTGGTTCGTAATGACCACGTCAGCAATCCCAGCTTCATGCTTGGCCCTATGATAATAGCATTTGCGGAACCAAGGACAGGAACGGCCCAGACAGGAATCGGTATCGCTTGCCACCGTCTCCCAGAAATCACCGCCCCGGCCGCTTAAATTCAGCTCTTCATCATCCCCTGATTCACTTTGAGTGAGCCATACGATCATCTGAGCTGCAGTAAGCGCATCTTCCCTTGGGCTTATAAAGTCCTTTTTATTAATTTTATGCTCAAACTTACGCAGACACAAATAATGTCCTCTTCCCTTAAAAATAGCAGCTTTAAACGGAAAAGGAACTACCTGCGTTAACAAAGGGATATCCCGCTCGCGCAATTGGTCCTGCAGATTAATGGTATGAGTGCTGACCATGACTTTTTCATTGGTGCGAACGCTTTGATAAATGGCAGGCAACAAATAACCGAGCGATTTACCGGTTCCTGTGCCCGCTTCGATCAGTAGGTGTTTGTCTTCGGCAAGTGCCGTCATCACCTCATTGATCATAATATCCTGAGCTTCCCGGCTTTCATACTGCGGTAATGTGTCTTTAAGTCGTTTGGTTACTTCGTCCATATAATCAGTAAAAGATAAATTCGCTAGCGGATTCTCAGCATGCTCATCTCTAGGTGGCGCTAACTCCGTCCAGTCTCCTACTGCAAGCGCTAATTGACGATAGAAAGTCAGATCACCTTCGGGCTGTAGCGTCTCCGCTTCCCGCTCTCGCAGCAGACCATCAAAGTACCAGCCCAGATCACTATCCTCTTCGGTAAACAGCTCACAGAGTCTCTGGATCGTAAGCAGCGGCAGCTCGTAGAGCTCCTCCAGACATTTCAACAGCACTAAAGCAGTCGCAAGTGCATCACTATCTGCCTGATGCGGACGATCATGTGTCACTCCAAAATGAGCACTGACAGAGCCTAGCTGATAAGATGTGAGCGAAGGAAAGCAAATTTTCAGAAAATCAATCGTATCCAAAATCCGCCCTTGAAATGGCAAATAACCACAACGATCTAAAGCATTTTGTAAAAAATGGAAGTCGAAAGCGACATTATGCCCTACAAGCACAACATCATCCAAGAGCGGAACAAGCTCCATCATCATCTCATCCAGCTCAGGCGCATCCTTCACATCATCATCGGTAATCCCCGTCAGACCTGTTATAAAAGGAGGAATCGGCGTTCCGGGCTTGACATAGGAACCATATACCCGGGAGATGGACCGGTCTTCTTCTATAATTGCAAGGCCAACCTGGATAATTTCACCCACGGATTGGGTTCCTGTTGTTTCAAAATCAAGCACGGCAAATTTCATTATAATTCTATTCCCTTTCAATTGAGACTCTTAATCAGCATAACAGAAGTTGCGAAAAAAGGCGATGCACACCACTGGTTCAGGGGATGCATCGCTTGAATAGAAATTTCCAAAACCGTTATTCTTTTACAAAAGGGAAACCAGCTGATTTCCAAAATGCAGCTTCCCTCCACGACGGCGGCATACCTCTAAGTTAACGTTTGGCTCCGGAAGCGCCGGGTCATGCTGCAAGGCAAGGTCAAACAATTCCTGCGCTTCATTAAAACGTTCCTGTGAGGCTCGTATGCAGCCTAAAGCATTATATACCATGGCTTTCAGCTTGGTCTCCCGTATCAAGCCCAGCATATGGTTCAGATGACTCCAAGCGGCTTCACCGTCACCTTCCTGCAGATAAGAGATGGCTAAATATAATCGAGCAGCCAAGCTATCCGGGTATTGCGCAATAACTTCTTTAAACTGATCAATACACTTTCCATACATCAGCAGCTTATAATATCCCTGACCTCTTACAAAGGAATCCATACACAGCTCTGGTGCTTCCTGTTCCGGCACTTCCTCTTCGACCACTGCTGTAAAATCCGCACTTTCGCGAAAGTGACTTAGCTTCTCAGCAAAAGCGAGCCATTCATCCATCACTTTATCGCTCAGTCTATGCAGCATATTATAATTGCATAAAAGCTCGTTCCGGCGGGCACCCTCCGCTGTAGGGTAATCTGTTATGATCTCCTGAAGCACCTTGTTCATTTCAGCAAACAAATGTTGAAACATGGGCTATCCCCCCTTACTGAAGATGAAATCAGTTCAGCTTGCCTGACTTCATTTTCTGCGAGATCGGGGTCTTTCATCCCTGCCATTCATTACATGGCGTAAGTCCATACATTAAGCGATTGTAGCATGCAATTCATGATCAGCCAGCTTCACTGGTTTGTTATTCTCATCCACGAATACCACCGTTGGCTTATGTGACTCCAGTTCTTCCGAGGACAACATCGCATACGAAATGATAATTACTGTATCGCCCGGCTGAACAAGACGAGCTGCGGCACCATTGAGACAGATCACTCCGCTTCCACGCGGTCCAGGGATTACATAGGTTTCCAGTCGCGAACCATTATTGTTATCCACAATTTGAACTTTTTCATTCTCAAGAATGTCCGCGGCTTCCATCAAGCTCTCATCAATGGTAATACTGCCCACATAGTTTAAATTCGCTTCCGTTACTGTTGCGCGGTGAATTTTGGATTTCATCATATGTCTAAACAAGTGCAGCAACCTCCTTTGGAATAAATACATTATTATCAATCAAGCGTGTTCTGCCAAACTTCACGGCGAGCGCTATAATAATTTCCCCAACCACTTCTGATAAAAGAGCTTCATCCTCTAATCCTTCAAGATCAGGGAATGTTAGGATCTCCGCATAATCAATCACCGCTAGAGGAGAGCTGGAAATAACCGATGTCAACAATTCCCGCACTTCAGCAACGGTTGTTACTTTTCCTTCTTCAATAGACTGACGTGCTTCACGTAAGGAACGAGATAACACCAATGCCTGACTACGCTCCTCAGGAGACAAGAATACGTTACGTGAGCTGAGTGCAAGTCCATCCCCTTCACGAACGATCGGACAAGGAATAATTTCGACATTCATATTAAGATCGGACACCATTCGGCGAAGGACAGCAACTTGTTGAGCATCCTTCAGCCCAAAGAAAGCATAATCCGGCTGTACAATATTGAAGAATTTATTAACCACTGTGGTTACACCATCAAAATGCCCAGGGCGGGAAGCCCCACAAAGCCGGGTAGTAAGCTCCGATACCGAGACAGTAGTCCGAGTAGGCTGCGGATACATTTCTTCCACACTGGGGATAAATACAATATCTACTCCCTCACGTTCAGCGAGTTCCAAATCACGACGCTCGTCACGCGGATAGGAATCATAATCCTCGTTTGGCCCGAATTGCAAAGGATTCACAAAAATGCTCATTACCACTGTGTTGCTCATTTCTCCAGCCCGGCGAAGCAGACTGGCATGTCCGTCATGCAAGTATCCCATCGTAGGAACGAACCCAATCGGGGCGTGCCCGCCTTGTCTCATATACTCCAAAGCTTCGCGCAGCTGCTCAATGCTTCTGACCACTCTCATTTATTTCCCTTCCTTTCTGGCAGCGCCATATAAAGATTCCAAGACTGTTTCATCTGCATTAAAAACGTGACCTTCATCTGGGAAGGAACGTTCCTTCACTTCCTTCACATATTGGCTGATGCCCTCACGGATCACATTACCCACATCCGCATAGGTTTTGACAAAACGTTTCTCACGATAAGGTGAGGCATAACGCAGCAAATCATGGAAAACCAATACCTGTCCATCACAGTAACGGCCTGCACCAATCCCAATGGTTGGGATGCTAAGCGCTTCAGAGATTGCCTGGGCTACTTCTTCCGTTACCAGCTCCAAAACGATTGCAAAAGCACCTGCTGCCTCAAGCGCCTTAGCTTCATCCATCAGGCGTTGGGCATCCTTGGCGTCTTTGCCTTGAATCCGGTAGCCACCAATCATATTCACGGATTGAGGAGTAAGCCCGATGTGTCCCAGCACAGGGACTCCCGCAGCCACAACCGTAGCTACAGTCTCACAAATCTCAAGTCCACCTTCCATTTTGACGGCATGAGCCCGCCCTTCCTGCATCAATCTGCGCACACCCCGCAGGGTTTCATCTATACTCCCGTGATACGTCATAAATGGCATATCAGCCACGATAAATGTACTTTGTGCTCCTCGAGTTACCGAGCGGGTATGGTACACCATATCTTCAATCGTTACCGGTAAAGTTGTATTGTATCCAAGGACTACATTCCCAAGAGAGTCACCAACCAAAATAAGGTCGATACCTGCTTCTTCTGCAAGAACTGCAGATGGATAATCATAAGCGGTCAGCATGCTCAGTGGCACACCTTCTGCTTTCATTTTTTTCATTTTTACAATATTTAGTGCTTGTTTGTTTGCCATTTCTCTTTTCGTCCTCCTTTTTTAAGTAACCTGCCCGTAAAAATCGCAACAAAAAAACCTTTTAGCAATCATTTGCTAAAAAGGTCCGAAGGGCAAAAAAGAGTCACTTGCGATCGTCCCTTCTGTCTCGGTCCTTACGGCTCAGAGCAGAATCCAACGTAACCGTCAAACGCAGTTATGAAGGTACTTTCAGTAATAAAAAATATAAAAAAGTTCTACAATTCAAGAGTACAGTTCGATAAACGATACCGCCTCCGACCCATAGTATATCAAAAAGAGCGCGGAATTACACGAAAAAAAATATGACAAGGGATGATACCCCTGTCATATAAATAAATCTTATAAGAGTTCAATTTCACCTGAGCATACGTTAGAGATCTCTCCTGAGCTGTTTTTAAGCAGTAGACCACCTATTTCATCCAAACCCACTACCACACCTTCAGAACGCCCCTGAGGGCTGTTCAGTGCGATCTGGCGCCCCAAAGTCACAGACATGGACTCCCAAAGCTCCTTTATAGGTTTAAAACCTTGCTTCATGTACAGATTGTAGTGCATATCCAGTTCGTCCAAAACCGCCCTTACCAGCTCAGAACGGTCAACTGGAGCCCCCCCCCGCTCAATCCGAAGTGAAGTGGCGACCTCCTGCAGATGATCGGGATAATCTTCCTCTGTCATGTTCGCGGAAATGCCAATTCCAGCAATGCAATAATGAAGCTCCCCTTCTCTTAGAGAAGATTCGAGTAAAATCCCACAAATCTTACGACCGCCTGCGAGCAGATCATTCGGCCATTTGATGCCGGC
The DNA here is from genome assembly GCF_038008505.1 of Paenibacillus sp. FSL H7-0735. Classification (NCBI taxonomy): domain Bacteria; kingdom Bacillati; phylum Bacillota; class Bacilli; order Caryophanales; family Paenibacillaceae; genus Paenibacillus; species Paenibacillus sp. FSL H7-0735. The sequence goes on from NZ_JBBOZH010000001.1 coordinate 4,921,327, forward strand.
ATCTACACCGGTCACCCGTCGAATTGCCTTGCAGACGGCAACTCCAGCCAGCAATGTCAGCTGCGGAGTCTCCGACAAGGGTAATTGGGGCCGTAACACAATACTCATCCAAATGCCCTTGCCACGGGGAGAGAACCACTTTCTTCCCATTCGGCCTCGGGCACCCGTCTGTTCTTCTGCGATGACGGTTGTTCCTTCCGGCGCGCCGTTTTCCGCTAAAAACTTAGCTTCTTCTTGTGTGGACACCACAGATTCCAGCAACTGAACGTTGCCTATCCAATTCGAAGCGGAGGTCTCTCGCTTCAGCTCAGTTAGCGACAGCGCTTTATCATCGCTCATGTCCATCCATCCTTTTTGCTTCAAGCAGCAATAATTGTTTATCATTAGGTAAATCACCTGAAGCGACCGCTTGCAGGAGTCCATTTAACATTTTGCCGAGCCATGGCCCCGGATGTTTGTCCAAAGACTCCAGCAGCTCATTGCCTGTAATCTCAAGCTCCGAAAGGCTGGTTAGCGGCATTTGCGCGATCCATTCTCTTGCCGCTTGTACATTTACAGCGGCAGGTGCGGTTACAGCCTCTGACGATTCCACGATGGAAAAGGCAGAAGAGGCAGCAGTGGGAAGAGCAGGTGCAGCTACTGGCAGTATCGCCAGCAGCGAGAGCCACCCTTCGGCGGCTTCCACGCCGAAGGCCAGCACGGCGGCGATCCATTGCCGCCGCAGACCTTCCATGCCGCCCATATCCGGCGGCATGGCCTCTAGCGCAGCGGTCCAAGCTTCGCGGACCCGCAGCACCTGGACGACGCCGCTCCGCGTCGTCCCCGAGAACGTCCATGCCCGCAGCAGCACATCGGCCTCTTGGGCCGACTGCTTCAGGGCATGGAGGAGAAGCGCCCACCGCAGGCGGGCGCTCTCCAGTTCCCCGATCCCGGCCGTTAAGGTGGCAGCAGCCGCCATATCGGTTCCGGTCCAGGGGAACGGGGCTTTGCCGCGCGCCAGCAGCTCGCAGCGCGCTAGCATGCCAAGGCCGCGCAGAGGATGCGGCCCCTCGACGATGCGGTCCAGCTCCGCGCGGACACGCTCCACAGCAATATGCGCCAGCTTATCCCGCTGGCGCATCAGGCCCCTCCACGTGTTCTTCGCGATGGAGAAATCCAGCACCGATGCAAAACGAATGCAGCGAAGCATGCGAAGCGCATCTTCGTCAAACCGCTCCTCCGCATCGCCTACACAGCGAATCACCTGTAGCTGTAGATCCTTCTCACCTGCGAATGGATCAATAAGTTCCCCATTTAATCCACAGCAAATCGCGTTGATCGTGAAATCACGACGACGAAGATCCTCCTTCACATCGTTCACGAAAAAAACATGTTCAGGACGACGATGGTCTACATAACCACTTTCTGTCCGGTATGTCGTCACTTCAAACCCGCAACCATCCTGTATCACGGTGACCGTACCATGAGCTAATCCTGTTGGCACACTGCGCGCAAAGATAGCTATCACTTCCTCCGGCAGTGCTGAGGTTGTAATATCCATATCGTGCACTGGCCTACCTAATAGCTCATCGCGAATACATCCTCCAACCCAATAAGCCTCGTGGCCATTTTGGGTTAACTCGGAAATTACAATCTCCGCTGCAATTGCCATCGCAGAAGGTGCCATTGTCCATTCCATATGTGACTCCTTACCCCCGAACTGGGTCCAGTCCAAGTACCTTGCGCCCCAGCACCCGGTAATAAATATCTTCATATTGTTTCGTTATCGAATCCTTACAGAAATCTTTGCAGGCTGTTTGTAAACAAGCTTCTCTGAACTGTTGCACCATACGTTCATCCGACAGGAGCTTAACTGCATATTTAGCCATAGCCGTTGTATCGCCAATCGGTGCAAGGAATCCAGTCTTTCCATGCTCTATAAGCTCAGGAATGCCTCCGGTTTGCGAGCCAATCGTCGGTACGCCGCAAGCCATTGCTTCCAGAGCAACCAGACCAAAGCTTTCCTTCTCGGAAGGAAGCAGAAGCAGATCAGCTAAAGAGATCACCTGAGCAATTTCATCCTGCCTTCCCAGAAAACGAACTTTATCTTCCAGACCCATTTCACTAATTTTGGCTTGGATTTTGGGAAGATCCGGACCTTCACCTACAAGCAGCAGGCGGGAAGGCAGTTCACGATTCACTTTGGCAAAAACGTCAACAACATCGCTGACTCTTTTTACAGGACGGAAGTTACTGATATGCATCAGAATCTTCTCATCAGGCGCTGCGAAATCTCCCCGCAGATCCGTTACATCACGCGGATAATAGACCCGATGATCCACGAAGTTATAAGTGAGATCAATGTCGCGGGTAATATCGAGGACATCCCTTGTTTCTCTAATAAGATCCTGAGAGACCGCCGTAACGGCATCACTTTCATTAATCCCCAGGCGAATCAAATCTTTAAGCGATTCATCCTGACCAAGCACCGTTATATCCGTGCCATGCAAAGTCGTTACAACCTTCATATCGTTCCCAAGCATTTGCTTTGCAAGGAAAGCACACACTGCGTGTGGCACTGCATAGTGAACATGGAGAAGATCCAGATTTTGCATTTTGGCAACCTGAGCCATCTTCGTAGCAAGCGCTAGATCGTACGGGGGATAGCGGAATACATAATAATCGTTTACTTCTACCTCATGGTAAAAAATATTTTTCTGAAACGTTCCCAACCGGAACGGGATACTATGTGTAATAAAATGAACTTCATGACCCTTCTCGGCCAAGAGTTTACCTAATTCAGTCGCAACTACGCCTGAACCGCCAAGAGACGGATAACAGGTAATTCCTATTTTCAGCATACGATCCATCTTCCTGTCTCCTTCTTCTCCAGTATTGATTCGTGTAATGAATCATCTATTGTTTGTCGGCCGCTTTCAAAAAAGCGAAGCGAACACCGTTTCTTTCAAAATCACAGGACTTCATTTCTCTAAGCTGTTCAAAAAAAGCTCTCAGGAGCGCAATGGCGTATTAATTCCAAGCACTCCTGGATCAATCATAATCAGCTTATTATATTATCATACAAACTTCGTTATATCCGTTCCTTAAGTAAACAATTCCACCGTATGAGGTACCTTGGTTGCAAACCCTTCTGCATAAGGAATCAGCCTGCGCTGGCCAAGCAGCATATCTCTCGAACGGACTCGTTCAATGTAGCCTTCCGTTAACGGTGTGGATACAGCATCCTCACCCGGAGGTTTGGTGAACTGGGAGCGATAGCAGGACAACGCCTGCTCCTTCAAGCCATATTGCTCAGTAACATCAACAATAAGATCGGTACGTCCTAAATCATTGATAAAATAGAAGTACAGCTGTGGAGCAGGAATTGCCGGCTTGTCCGGCATATATTTACGTAGTTTGGCATTAAAAACAGCCTCTTCCACCAGCTTGCTACAGGCGATATGATCGGGATGACGATCCTCCCAATAAGGAGCAAAAACTATCGTAGGAGAAAAGCGGCGAATTTCAGCAGTCACAGCCGCCACATGCTCTGCTGTAATAAAAAGCACTCTATCTGGCAGACCCAGGTTTGTCCGCACGGATGCTCCGAGAAGGTCTGCAGCTTGCTGCGCTTCTTGCTTGCGAAGTTCTACTGTACCGTTCGATGACATTTCCGCGGCTGTTAAATCGCAAAGTCCCACCTTAAGTCCCGCAGCGGTATGTTTTGCAATTGTTCCTGCCATACCGATCTCCGCATCATCTGCATGCGCACCAAATACAAGAATGTCCAGCTTCATTCATCAACACCTGGTTTGTATTTATGAACCAGTGCACGCCAAGCAAAATCACCACGATCAATCGCCTTCACAAGAACCTCCGCTGTGGCAATATTCGTAGCTACCGGTATCCCGTATACGTCACATAGACGAAGTAGAGCTGAAATATCAGGTTCATGTGGCTGCGCCATTAATGGATCACGCATGAAAATAATAAGATCCAGTTCATCCTGTGCTACCATTGCACCGATTTGCTGATCTCCACCTAATGGACCAGACATGTAACGATGAATTTTTAAGTTAGTTACATCCATAATCCGTTGGCCAGTAGTCCCTGTAGAAAAAAGTTCATGACCTTCAAATACATGTTCATAAGCTAATACAAAATTTACGATTTCATCTTTTTTACGATCGTGGGCAATAAATGCGATCTTTAACATGGTGTTCTCTCCTGTCTATTCTATAAAGTGCTCGAATCCATAGATCAAGCCTGTATATCCCATTACCTTTTCAATACCCATCTTAACGCCTGGCATATATCCCGCACGCTCATAAGAATCATGGCGAATCTTCAAGGATTGTCCGAATCCGCCAAAAATCACTTCTTCTTGAGCAAACACACCAGGAAGACGGACACTATGTATCCGGAATCCGTTATAGTAACCACCACGGGCACCTTCAATGGTTTCTTCCTCTTTAGGATTACCTTGACGAAGTTCCTCACGAACTTCCGAAATCATCTCTGCGGTTTTGACCGCAGTTCCAGATGGAGCATCCAGTTTCTGGTCACCATGATACTCTATAATTTCCAGATGCGGGAAGTACTTTGAAGCTTGCGCCGCAAATTTCATCAATAGAATAGCCCCAATGGAGAAATTCGGAGCAATAAGTCCGCCTATCCCCTGTTCTTGACACTGCTTGTCCAGTTCCACCATCTGCTCCGGTGTGAATCCGGTTGTACCGATAACCGGACGCACTCCGTACTTAATAGCTAGCGCTGTATTCGTATACGCTGACTGTGGTGTAGTGAAATCCACAAGGACATCTCCGTTGCTTCCCGCGAGGGCGGCCTCAAGATCAGAAGTTACAATAACGCCTGAGTCTTCCAGACCTACCAGACGCCCTGCATCAATATCGCCCGAAGAACGATCTACTGCTGCTGCTAACTCCAGCTCTTCGTCCTGCAATACAAGTTTAACAACCTCTTTACCCATTCTTCCGCCTGCGCCGGATACAACGACCCTGATCTTGTTATTCATATTTTTTCCATCCTCGCTCTCACTAGTTATATAGTTATTGCATATACGATTGTATGGATTTCTGAAGGTCTCTCATCAATTCCCGCAAGCCAGAATCATCCGGATGTAACGAAATCACTTCTTTTAAGGCAGTCATAGCCTGTAAATGTTCATTCACTCGACTATGCGCGATAGCAAGCCATACATAAGCATCCCCATATAATGGATCAAGGGTAATCGCCTCTTTGAGCAGTGTAATCGGATGATAAGGGTTGCGAGTTTTGTTGTCTTCATCTTCTATCAACCGTTTGGCTTCCTGTACATGCATCATAGCCTGCAAATGCTGCAGATGCAGACTATACTCAGGTTTGCTGGTGTCCAGCTTTACAGCAGCCTGAGCATGAACTAAAGCTTTATCTAGCATACCACTGCGGGCATACGTTATGGAACAACGATATCTAACCTCGGCATCAGCAGGGCTTGCCGCAATTGCAGACTCGAAGCAAACAATAGCTTCGGCAAAGTCACTGCGCAATATCGAGCGGTAGGCCTCTCTTACATAATCCTTATGATCCATATACACACCATCCTCACGGCTAAATCCCGTTCGTTTGGTACAGCATATGTTATAGAGGCCTAATCGGTGTCTTTCGGTGTCCAACGTCCCGCATCACGGGTATTAAATTTATGCATTACCTTATTATGCGCTTCCGTCAGGTCTATCCCGAGAGAATTCGCAAAACAAACGGTAATAAACAGAATATCTCCCAGTTCAAGTTCAATGGAATTCTCAGCTTCATCAGACTTCTTAGGCTTCTCACCGAACTCATGATTGACCTCTCTAGCCAGTTCTCCGACTTCCTCGGACATGCGGGCCAGCATAGAGAGTGGACTGAAGTACCCTTCCTTAAACTGCGATATATAAGCGTCTACTTCACGCTGTATGTCACCAAGACTTTTGTCCATAAAATGTAACTTCTCCCCCTCTGTATATCTTGCCTTCTGTTTGCCCCTATGTTATCGTAAAGACGTTTTGAAGACAATCTTTTTTGAATATTTTAACACACGCAAGAAAAGGTATACTTATTATAGGAAAAGAAAAACTGCCTACAAAAGGCCTAACGAGGGATTTCATGAATTCAAAAAAGGTAATTACAATCAGCAAGACAGTCGCTCCCATCTTGCTCGGAGCCGCAGTATATGCCTTCGGGCTACTGTATTTCATCATTCCAAATCAGTTGATGGAAGGCGGCGTAACCGGGATCACACTTCTCCTTAATTATGCCTTTAGTATTCCCATCTTTTTATCCACACTGCTGATCAACCTTCCTTTGTTTCTGCTGGGCTGGAAAGTCCTAGGCGGGCGGCAAATTGTGTATACAGGTGTAGGGATCGGGGCGTTGACCTTTTTCCTGTGGGTTTTCGAACGAATGATTACTGCGGGATGGATTATCCCCTTCAGTACCGAACACGACTTTATTCTTGCGGCACTGTACGCAGGAGTAACGCTTGGAACGGGGCTTGGGCTAGTATTCCGTTTTGGGGGTACAACAGGTGGTGTTGATATTGTCGCAAGAATTCTGGGACGGAATTTTGGCTGGAGCATGGGGCAGATTATTTTGGCCATCGACATTATTATTATTGGCTCTTCCATCCTCTACATTCCTAAAGAAAAAATACTTTACACACTTGTCGCAGTTTTCATCTCATCACGAGTTATAGATTTTATCCAAGAAGGTGCCTATGCCGCCAAGGCATTTACAATTATCAGTGATGATGCACCGCAAATTGCCGATCTGATTACAGCGGAAATGGATCGTGGTGTAACCCTCATCCCTGCCATTGGTGCTTATTCCAAGCAAGCTAAATATATGGTGTACTGTGTAGTCTCAAGGCAAGAAATTCGCCGGCTAAGTCTGCTGGTCAAATCCGTTGATCCACGCGCCTTCGTAATTATTAGCGATGTACACGACGTACATGGAGAAGGCTTTCGAGAAACCTAAATAAAAAGGAGTGTAGGCCATTTCAAGCCCACACTCCTTTTTGCTGTTTATAATTTCACCCTACGGAATCGGCTTCCAATTCTGATTCTGACCACGGTACTTGCGATAAGCTACATAGGCTAACGCAGCTATAATGAAGCTTGCTGCTAACCCTCCCCAAATCCCAAATTCTTGCGATGCCAGCGGCAAGGACAATGCGGGTTCATCCTTCTCTTTTCCGAACATCACTCTTACCGCATCCTGACCATAAGATACAATTTCAAGCAGGCGGGCACGTTCAACTTTTTGTGAGGACGAAGGAATGCCGGCCGCATATGAGAGCCAAGAATCAAAAGCACTCACAACTTCAGGCTGGCGGGAGACAATCACTGCCGGACGGATGTTATCATACCTGCCCTGCAGTCTTTCCAGAGCTGTTTTCCAGCCCGCCAAATCATTTGCAACCGCACTTTGCTCCATCGCATTTAGATCCTCACGAATCAGCTTGTAGTACTGAAGCCAGATAGGCTGACGCGGATGATTAAGACTGTTGGCAGCTAAACGTAGCTTGGCGGCTGACGCTTCCCATTGCTGTGGATTTATTTTCGCGCCTGCCACGGTAGCCTTCAGGTCCATAATGACCCCTGACAACGCATTAATCCCCTCCACAGAGGTCATTCCCTCAAAGGATGTGGACACAAAGATCTTGGAGATCGCTTCGGTCTCCTGTCGAACCTTCATTACATCCCCTTCCAAAACATACCCATACAACGCCTCAGCGGCTTGTTCCAGCTGCTGTGCTCCAGTCTTTCCGCTCATTACTGCCAAACCGTTGCCCGAACTAACGTCGGCGCTTTGCTTCGAAGCATTGCCAGACCCTTCGCCATCATCCCCTAGCGCTGCTGAAGCCTTTACAACATCCATACTGGTCAGTAGCCAGCAGAATACTAGCACAACCACTACATAATATCTCCCGCGGAGCATGAGACTCCCCCTCCTACCCAAGAAGAAACGACGTTGTCGTCTTTTAAAGACGATATTCGTTTCTCGTAAAATTATAAGGATAAAGTATAGTATAAAACTTATACTTCTTATAATTCTAAATGTATGGCAGGGGGACAAGGGATAGAACTGCTTACTAACGTCTATTCTTGAACTGATAGATTGACTCTACCGGTCTTTGTCTTCTACTAAACAACCAAGCAGCTGCAACACTAAGCAGCGTAAGCGCCATAGTAAAGTACTGTACCTGAATTACATAATCGTTCAAAACAGAAGGTAACCACGGATAGATTCCGTAAGAATAATCCAGCATATCGTTGGCGAGTGTCCATAGTAAGGCTAATGGAATCATTTTGCGGAAAGAAAAAAACCTTGCATAAATCAACGCTTCAACTGCCATCCCCGTATGGGAGATTACCAGCATCCAATCTTTCCAAACCAAAACATCACCGTGATAACCCCCGGCAAAAATAATGCTCACTGCCCATATCCCGTACTTCACTGACGTAACGACCGCCAAAGCCTCAATAAGTTCCCTTACATTGTTTCCTGTGTAGCTTTTTGGAGGGAAGAGCATCAGCAACAGAGCTAAGGTAAAAAACAAACTTGCGGTTGGGCTATCCGGAACAAATGGAAGCAGCCAGTGTGGATAATTAGCCGCAGTGAACTCCAGTTGATTGCCATACCATATGTAGCCATAAATTGTGCCCAGGAAATTTACGATAAATAACAACCAAATAATTCCCCGGTTCTTAAACAGTTTGTTAAACCAATGAACTGGCATACAGATTATTAACCTCCCCAAGTAGTGGCACTTTACATTTAGACATACAAAAACCTGACCGCATGCACGATCAGGTTGCGTTATCATTATTTTACTGTTCGCTTTTTTGTTTGGCAAGCCAGCCGGCCAAGGTATCGATATCCGCTTCTGACAGACCTGCTCCCAACGCGGTATCGTACATTTTTGGCATCTGCCCTTGACCCTCTTTTATAATAGTAAGGATTGCTTCTTTGTCATGGGTGTCTCCAACTCCACGAAGTGAAGGTCCGCCTGCCCCTTTCAAATCCGCTGCGTGACAGGTGATACAAGTGGCTTGTTTGTAGAGCCCCATAGCTGGATCATCCTTGTCCACAATCGCTACTTCTTTTGCCTTAACGGCGCTGGAGGTTGGAAGACCTTTTGCCCTGTTCTCCGCCGCCTTTTCTTCCCGTTGAACATCTTCAGGAATCTGACCCGTTTCAGCCATTTCATGTTTATATTCAGTCCAGGCTGTATTGGTCAAATAAACAATTGCTGCAAGTGACAAGAACATTAAAGATGAAGCAATCGGCCTACGGTAAAAGCGACGCTCTCTACCCGTATCCAGAAAAGGAGCCAACAGAAGTGAACCAAAAGCCACACCAGTAACTCCTAGTGTACCCAGAACGATATAATCGCCCGAAGCATAAGGGAGCTTCAAATACTGATAGAGAAACAAGAAATACCAGTCAGGAATCGGGATAACCGTAGCACTAGCATTTGCTGGAAACCCTAGCGGAGCTGGCTCTGAAATAGTAAGTACTAATATTCCTACAAGTACAACGACTCCGACCATCCATTCCTTCAATAGAAAGTTAGGGATAAAGGCTTCCGATTTGCCGGGGTAAGCCGTGTAGTCCGGAGGTGTGATAAATCCGTTCCCTTTGCGAACTCTGGAATCACCGACATATACAACCTTTTCCTTAGAATTGTTTCCATGCGCCATCCGTATTCCTCCTCTCTCAGATTAACTTACAACGGTCCGGAAATCCCTTGTCTGCGGATCATAATAAAGTGTCCTACGAGCAGACTAAGAAGCACCGCTGGGAGGAAGAATACATGTAGTGCGAAAAACCGAGTTAAGGTTTCGGCGCCAACAATCGTTCCGCCTTGCATCAGTTCCTTCAGCACCGGCCCCATTACTGGAACAGAATTGGCTATTTCAAGAGTTACCTTTGTTGCGAAATAAGCTTTATTATCCCAAGGCAACAAGTAACCTGTTAAACCAAGCCCCAACATTACGAAGAAAATCAGCATTCCAACTACCCAGTTCATCTCACGCGGCGCTTTGTAAGAGCCTGTAAAGAAGACGCGCATCGTATGAAGGAACATCATAACAATTACTAGACTTGCACCCCAGTGATGCATCCCGCGGACAATCTGTCCAAATGCAACACTTGTCTGTAAATACTCAACACTAGCATAAGCATTAATAATGTCCGGAACATAATACATCGTTAAGAACATACCTGATAAAATCTGAATGACTGTAATAAAAAAGGTCAGTCCGCCAAAGCAATACACGAACGCAGAGAAATGATGGGCCGGATTAACATGCTCAGGAACCTCGTGATCGGCCACGTCTCTCCAAATTGGCGTAACATCCAAACGTTCGTCAATCCAGTTATAGACATTTTTAAACATCAGAACTACGCCTCCTCACGAGCTACTGTATTTGGCACAATGTCTCCCAAAAGCACCCACCCGTTATCGAATTTCGTTTTATACTGATCAAGCGGCTTAGGAGCAACCTCGAGATTTTTGCCAAGCTTTGTATAACGTGCACCATGGCAAGGGCAGTGATATTCGTCCGGATGAGCTTTATTGTTGTTCCACCCGACCGTACATCCCAAATGTTTACAAATCGGTGAAAGCGCATAAATATCACCCTTCGCGTCTTTCCGGATCCACGCAGTGAGTGTCGCTGTACTGTCGTACCATCCGTCCTTCTGTTTCAATTCAAAAGTAAATTCCTGGGGCTCTTCGGTGATTTTGCTTATCTCAGCAACCTTGATAAAATCTCCAGCACCCTTCTTATGTAATATCGGATCTACGACAAAACGGACCATTGGAAGAATTGTACCCGCCCCCATAAAAGCAGTGGCGCCACCAAGCGTGTAGGTCAAAAATTGCCTGCGCGACATCTCTTTACGGCTGGGTGGTTGTTCAGGCCATGTCTCCTGTTGTTCATTATGGCTGCTCATACTGTTATATAACCCCCTTCTCAAGATATAAGAAAGTATCTGTGGTGTCCGATCAGAGATGTCTCAATATAAATAATCCGTTTTCAAATCTTTTCAATGAAATACATCACATACCATTTGGATTCAACCTAATAATAGCTTAGGCTCCAAAACCCGTCAAGAATATTGTCTAATTTGTGACAGGCTAAAAAGCGGTTTCAACCTGTAATTGTTGATTTTCTGTCACATTTATAAGGAGTTCATCTCCGCCACATCTCTTGAATTTTGATACTAATTCCACTGTTATTCTTCCCTTCTGGAGAAGCCTCAATGATAGGCAGAGAGAGAACTAAATCGCTTTCATAGATTTGGCTTTCTTGGAGAGGTACATCCGCTGTCAACACCACAACATGCTGGAAACCACTGGATTTGACTTTTTGGCAAATCTCATTAATTAAATTCACATAACCCTCTCCAGCATACTGAATGGCTGGGTAAGTCACGATCCGCCCCTTGAACGGTATTTCCACCATATCCATGAAATTACGTAATCTTTCGAGTGCCTGAACGGTCTCAGGAGGACTCTCAAGTCCAGTTAATCCTGTAAAAGGTATGAGACATGTATCATAGAATTTTCGATTTTCTTCCCAAGTGTCCACTTCAAAATCGCTGAATTTCATTCCCATTCATCTCCCTATGTATAATTGTTAATCTTTTTGATCTTTCGCAGATCTTCCTGAAGTTATAGAACCCATTATATTGAAGGAGGAGGAGGAACGTCCAGATTTAGATTTTTTATTTTCGTCCGATTAAGCAAAGTGAGTAGATTATAAGCAAAAAAAGAAATGCGCTAAGCGCATTTCTTTATGCCAAACTTTTAAGTTCCTCAGTAAGATTTCGGAAAGCCATCTCATCTCCGGTAGCCAGCGCCGTGTCAATCTCACGGTGCAAGATGTCGGAGCGACGCTTTCGCAGCGCTTCATCCCACACCATTTCTGCCGCAAGTCCTAGCATCACTTCATACGTAGCCTTCATTTTGTCCATTCGATACACCTCCGCTGTTTAAGAGATCCTTTTTTCTTGTTATTTGATATTTTGATATCCATCAAGATGATTATGTTTTCGGTTTCAAGAGAAGCGGCACCTACTAAAGCATATTCATCAATCCTGTCTTCGTTCTACATATTTGCCCATTACGCTCAATACTTCCTCTATTGTACCCATCAGCAGCATTAACGGATTCCTACATCTGCGTATGTAATCCCCATAAGCCTTTTCGCATGCGCACCTCTACCGAAGATACTTAGGTACGGCTGTCTCTATCCCCCATGGCGTCATCATCACAGCGAGTCCACCAGAAGTCTCGCCCAATTTAAGCATCCCTAGGTGCACCATCATCCGTATTATTCGTTGCTCTAGAATAGAAGCAGCACTGTCATAATAAAACGGTTTAATTAGCCACCCCACACCATCCACTAAAGAAGGTACTGTCACCCAATTACTGGCGCTGATGCTTATCCAATACACAAGTGAAGGTAGATTTGGCACAGCCCCTTTATATAGTCTTAACCAAAAAGAGAATATCTGCATCAACGAATCACATTTTCCATCGTTTAACACAGCCTCACCGGTCGCAGTAAGCCTTAGCCGGAAGCCTTCCTCAGAGATCCAGCGGCGGTGACGAATATAGTCATACAAAAGCGCAAATCTTGGAGGATAATGCTCACAAGCTCTCCCATAACCAAACCTCCAACCGCCTTTGCTAAGAAGCTCCTCCGGAATATGAAGCGCGTTCATCACACCTTGCTGGTACCGCCTATACATTGCCCCTTCCTGATTCAGTTCTGGCTCATTGTCCTTAATATATCTCAGCAGCATTACCAGATCACTGATCATTAATTCTCCTTCACTGCGATACATAACAGGTTCAGGGCTAGTTGCGATGCTCTCTTTGATATGTGCACTCATCGTCTCCCGAAAACGTTCTTTTAAATCCTTGGGTACCTGGTACAAATATCTGGTCTGCTGTGAGGAACCACTAAAAAGCCAGCCTCCACTTTTGAAACGAGAGACCATCTCCCGGAAACCTCCAGTTTTCCCTTCAGGTGCATCAAAGGACGCTTGCCTTGCCACGGCCAACAAATCCTCAAGACTAAAGTAGGTGCGTTCATCAAAAAGCAATGTATTCAAAAACCGTAAATCCTCCGGAGCGCATTCCCGGATATGAGACTCCATAAAACTTCTGCTTCCAAGCATAATCAAAATACTTTGGATCAAGTCGTGTTTGGAATTCTGTTTGCATTCACACCGGTAGCGGCCCGCTATGGCGGTCAGCTGTCCAATATCTGCATAAGTAAGCATATCCGCCAGATTCATGTTTTATCGCCTCACCGTTTTACTACCATTATGGGGAATACTGCCTATTTTATTCCCTTTATTGCAAAAAAAATAACCCGAAGCCCGGGTTAATGCTGATTTTGCAGGATATGGCGAGTACAATTATATAAAATAGGATTCCATTCCCGCTCTTTCTTCTCCAGAATCGTCAAGGATAGATTGCCAATTCGTTCAGAATACTTATCCTTGTAAAGAGCAGTATACAGCTGAGCAAGAAATCCTCCATGGGATATGACGAGTATATTCCGATTGGGATGCAGTGCAGAAATATCTTCCATAAAAGCAAGAGCCCGAGCCTGAAGCTGTTCGTCGGTTTCTTGACCGAGGGAGAGCTGGCTCCATTCCTTACCCCACTTCTCTTCACGTTCTGCAGCAGTAAGCCCTTCTACCTGCCCATAAGCACGTTCCCGGATACGCTGATCAGGTTCTAATAGCGGAATTCCTAACTTGTCAGCAATAATCTTACCGGTCTCAGCAGCGCGGGAAAGATTACTAGTAACGCAGTAGTCCCAGCTGTACGGTTCCTGTAATAAGCGGTCAGCAAGCATTGCAGCTTGCATCCGTCCTTCATCATTAAGTGGAATATCACTTTGTCCCTGTATTTTCCCTATCGCGTTCCAGTCCGTCAATCCATGGCGTATCAAGCCGATTAGCATGTTGCCTCCCCCTTTTCAGCAAAGTATTTGTCTCTTAATGTAACATGGATGAAATAAAAAGTCTTCTTTTTATGAGTTTTACAATGCAAAAAGCCCCTCATTACATTAAGTAAAGGGACTCCTTCAATGTTCTGAATATTATAAACAACGGAAGCAAAGACATACGTCTAATAACCCTCTATGATCGGCGATAACGATTCAGCCTAGTTAATGAAAATACTGCAAAGCCTACACCTAACATCGATAACATCATCCAGTATTGAGGATGAGTGGGTCCCATACTTACAACAAGGGGTTCAATGATCCCACCTTCAGAGCCCAAGATTGGATACGTTGATTGCCATTCCATCGAGGATCCAGCGACACCTGTCTCCACAATTCCACTCTGAGCAACAACTGCATCACCTGGAGTTCTGAACATCGTAAAATAAAGAACGCTGGACAGAAATATTGCCAGAAAGCATGCGATCCATAAGCTAAGCCGATGGCGAACAATAGCAGAGGTCCCAGCAGATTTCCCGTCACCGGGCATCAACCATGGACTCTCTAAATAAATCCGCTCCATGACTTTAACATTTATGGCTTCAGCACGCTCTTCACTGATCTCTTCCCTCAAATCTTGCATAAGCAGGCTGCTCTCTTGCCATAGAGCCCATTCTGCAGCGCAGTAAGGACAAGTTTCAATATGTCTTTCAAGTAAAATCCGCCTAGGATGTGTGGGGGGAGCGTCCCACAAGAGCGGAATACATTCTTGCGCTTCCCTGCAATTCATTCGCCTTACACCCTCTCAACCTGCTCTTCAACTTCAGGCTCATTGAAATAGGATTCGAGTTGAAGCTTCACACTACTCCTGGCACGAAACAATAATGATTTCACTGAGCTTACACTCTGATCTAAAATTTCTGCGATTTCTTGATAGTCCATTTGATCATATTCACGTAGGATAAGTGCAGAGCGTTGTTTTTCGGGAAGATTATTTATCGCCTCACGGACCAAATTCATCCGTTCATTGCGCAATGCAGCCTGCTCGGGTGCAACTTCAAACGGTGCTACTGGTGTATATCCACTCTCTTCCAGAGATACATTACCGGCACGGTTCTTGCGAAGCTCACTTAGCACAGTGTTGCGGGCGATAGTGTACAGCCATGTTGAGAATGAAGCATCTACCTCTCGAAAGGAATGCAAGCTACGAAATGCCTTGTAGAAGGTCTCCGAACAAAGGTCCTCTGCGATAAGCTCCATATGTGAATTTCTAAGCATATGATATACAAATGCTAGTATTTTACGTTGATAACGACGCATTAATTCTGAATATAATTCTGTGTTTCCTTGTTTGATTTGCTGGATCAACTGGGAATCCGTCATGGTGAGATTGGCCCTCCTCGCCCTTGCACGTCTTTTCCCATCCGGTCCGTACTTATTATACCGGTTTGGGCTTTAAAAGTTGCGGTGTTACTGCAATTTTTTAGTTTTTTTATGAAATACACCTATGTATATTCAACTACCCGATAATTAAGGCATGATGTATATGAAGAAGACAAAAAGAAATAAGGCATACTTCTAATTTTACATAAATATAGAAACGAATCTAGAAACATACCTGCTCTATTGTACCACATATTCTCATAGGATGACATTAATAGACTTAAGATAGGTCCTCTCGCCAACAAGACCCGACATTGGATTTCTGACTTAGAATCCGGCTTTAAAAATAACACATTTATCAATTTTTAAAAACTGTTGACAAAATGTAAACGTATACATATAATAAAAGTACAGTATGGTTTCTCTCCACTCCTATCCAATACTTAACGGTTCCAATTTATTGTGAACTGTAGCCGCTTACTTTGTAAGCGGTCTTTTTTTGTCCTGAAAGCGCTCTACCTTTTTTTAGATGATCAATATCAGATTATTTTACTATAGCGAGCGAATTAGCTTACACAAATCCCCACAATCATCTATTACCCCGTCTGCGTCCACTTGAAGAGGTATATGCTCATTACGTTTCCAAATGCCTTGCAGCCCTGCGTTACGGCTCGCTTGTACGTCATTCATTGGATGATCACCTACAAATATAGCCTCCTCTGCGCTCACCCCATTGGTATCCTTCCTTTTTCAAAAATAAAGGATTAAACCGGGGACGGTGATAAACCTACGGGCAGGTTCGTTACATAGACGTCAGATTTTGTTTAGCTGCGTGTGTTATCCACCCTCTAATCCTAATCGTATGGAAAAGAGTCAAAATAAACAATATACTAGCTATAAAGTTATTTATTGAGGTGAATTTGAAATGGATGAAATCGATGAATCAAAACAACTGGTACTACAAATCGGCGGTGCCTTGAAAAAGTACAGAAAAGAAAAAAACATGAGCTTAGATGACTTAGCGGAATTAACAGGCGTAAGCAAACTTACTCTGGGGAATATCGAACGTGGCGAGACAAATCCAACTTTGGCGATAATATGGAAAATTTCAAAAGGCATATCTTTGCCCCTATTAGCTTTGTTCAAATCTGAAGACCCTGTTAGTCTGTATCGAGCAGGTGAAGGTCTCCGGTTTTCTAATGATCAAAAGAATTGGATCATTGAACCCGTCTTTAAAAACGTAAGCAACGATATTGAAATGTGTCGGGCTTACTTACAGCCAAATAGTTCGTATCACCCTGAAGGTCATCATGTGAATACAACTGAAATTGCGACAGTAATGACTGGTTCCATTGAAATTCGAGTCGATGGAGAAATGTACACATTGAATCAATATGATACGATCAGTTTTCGTGCAGATCGCCCTCACTCTTATACCAATCATACAAATAGCGAAACAGTGCTCCATATCTCCTTAAAATATGGTTTCTAAAAGTCGAAAATTTCACCTATAAAATGCAACTCAGTATTCCATTCTATATGGAAACTCTGAGTTGTATTTTTTTAACTAATTTAAGCATTTCAAGATATAGAACAATCTCAATAAAGTAAACTTTAAAATACTTATTGTTAAATTTAATATATTATACTATACTTTCATTGTCCGCGCGGATATTAGTACGCATTAATTCTGGGAGGGAAAATGAAGAATGCCGAATAAAAAATTCGTACCATCATCTTTAGGGCTGCTACTACTCGGCATTATTATTATTGCCGCAAATTTACGTGCTCCCTTAACCTCGGTCGGTCCTTTAGTGGGTCTCATAAGGGATGACGTTCATATTTCCAATACTTTAGCAGGCTTGATCACAACGGTACCTTTACTTACCTTTGCTTTATTATCGCCTCTAGTACCAAAACTAGGACGTAGGTATGGAGTTGAACTTTTAATTTTGTTCGCTCTGATCTTTTTGACTGTTGGTATTGTAATACGTTCTTTATCTGGGGCTGCAAATCTGTATATTGGAACTGCAATTCTTGGATTTGCAATTGCCGTTTGTAATGTATTAATGCCAAGTTTAATCAAACGCGATTTCCCTAATAAAATCGGTGCCATGACTGGTGTATTTGCAATTTCAATGAGTTTATCTGGAGCGATCGCCTCGGGAATCAGTGTACCGCTAGCTGCAAACGCAGGTTTAAAATGGCAGGGTGCATTGGGAATTTGGGGGATCCTAAGCTTTGTATCGATCCTTTGCTGGTTGCCTCAATTAAGGAAGCATACGAAGCAAACAGCCTCGACAAGTCAACAGATGGCCGGCAATGATGTGAATGTTTGGCGTTCCCCTCTTGCCTGGCAAGTAACCTTGTTTATGGGGATGCAGTCTATGATTTTCTATGTGCTGATCGCATGGTTGCCTGAAATTTTAAAACAGCAAGGCATTGACTCAAGCCAATCAGGATGGTACCTCTCAATAATGCAGTTAGCGCTGCTTCCATTTACCTTTATTGTCCCCGTTATTGCAGGGCGAATGTCAAATCAACGTTCGTTAGTGTTCATCACAACCATTTTGCTTTTGACGGGAACGCTCGGACTGCTTTACGGAAGCTCCAATATCATTCTGTTGTGGATTATCATACTCGGAATTGGTGGAGGCTGCGCCTTTAGCTTGTCCATGATGTTTTTCGGTTTACGTACTAAAAGTGCGCATCAAGCAGCGGAACTATCTGGTATGGCGCAATCGATCGGATATCTGCTTGCCGCAATTGGTCCTGCCCTTATAGGATATTTGCATGACACGACAAATAGTTGGAACCTGCCACTTTTCATACTGCTTGGCGCTTCGGTTTTACTCTTTATTGTCGGTCTAGGAGCAGCAAGAAATCGTTTTGTAGGTAGCCAAGCTAGTTACGACGAAGAAAACTCAAGTACCAGAGAATTTCATGGAAATACTGATCTAAATGAAGAAAGCGAGTTTGGGAACAGTTGCAACAAACCAAACCTAAATTAGAGTCTGCGGGTATAAATCCGGAAGCATTTTGCGGCACTCCTTTCTTTTCTTCGTTGATCCAATAAACATTTAGCTTGTGCGAAGACGCTATCGGACACAGTTGACCTTAAATGCAGCATTAATCCACATTTGGGATGCTAACGGACCGCATAGCAGCTATTGGCACGAAAAACACCCAATATAAGCCTCTTCATATGAAATAGTGTCAGTGGAGTCCGAAAGACTGCTTTAAAGGCAAAAAACGAGCCAATAACGTCATTAGGGTCCGTAAGTACTAGGTGGTACTTATACTGGTACTTATACTGGTACTTATACTGGTACTTATAGTGATACCGATGGCGATGGCGATACCGATGACGATACTGACGGCGGCATGTTGAAGTAAGCAACCAACAAACCAACAAACAAAAAAAATAGCGATTCTCTATTCACATGAGAATCGCTGTTTTGCTGTTTATTACGATTTGAAAATGAACCCGAGCGAACCTTAATACTACACGTATACCGTATAATCATGATGCTGCAACAGGATCTTCGCCCGCTCCATATCGTTCTCCTGACGGAAAGAGAGACGCATAATCCCCGGAACATCTTCACGGCTTTCGATAATTTGTACGTTGCTAAGGTTAATTCCTTGATCCCCCAGCTCTGTAGCAATACGACCGATAATCCCCGGATGATCGGGTACATCAATATGTAGGTCAAATAAAGGTGCTATCATACCTTTACGCCGTTCAGGCAATTGACTACGGAAGCCATTAGCTTCATGAAATGCCTCTTCAATCCCAACACCATCTTCACTTTCCAGCAAACGAACAAAAGAAGAAACTTCCTCGTTCCAATCCTTCAACAATCGAAGCATCACTGAACGATTGTTTAACAAGATATCACGCCAAATAATTGGATCACTGGACGCAATCCGTGTAATATCCCGAAAGCCCCCTGCAGCTAACGTACTATACAAGGAGTCAGTATCATCATAAGCTTTAATCTGATTTACCAGCGCAACCGCAATAATATGTGGCAAATGACTAATGGCACCTACAATCTCATCATGACGTTCTGGATTAAGGCGTACAATCTGCGCTCTAGTAAGGTGGAGTAAGGACTCCAACGCGTGATAAGCCTCGTCTGGCACTCCCGGTGGAGGCGTTAATACGTAATAGGCATTCTCAAACAACAGCGATGAAGCTGCCTCAACACCTGAACGCTCTGATCCTGCCATAGGGTGACCGCCGATAAAATGTACTCCAGGAATATCCAAAGAGACTGCGCATGCGGCAATACTAGCTTTCGTACTTCCAACATCTGTAATGATGCAGCCGGGCTTGAGCGGCAATTTGCTTAACTGCTGCAAATAATCCTCTAGCATACCCACCGGCACACATAAAAAAATGAAATCGGCATCGATTGCCGCTTCCTCCACAGACAATGTGGCACTATCGACCACACCTCTGCTAATATACTTACTCGCGGATTCAGGACGGTGGGCATGGCCAACGACGGTCAGGCCCTCCTTGCCTTTAAAGCAAAGGGCCAGTGAGCCTCCGATCAGACCGACACCGAATATTGCTATTTTTGTCGTCATGTTCTTTGAACTACCTGCCTTCTTTAGTCTTGACTTGCTGTTATTACTAGGCGCGTACTCCACTCTCTATAAGAGTTTGTTCCAGCGCGGTGATAAAAGCTGTATTCTGCTCAGCCGAGCCCACAGTAACCCGAATATAAGTCGGATAAACCTGATGACCCGCTCTTACGATGATTCCTTTACGCATCAAAGCATCAAAGACCTCTGCAGCAGGCTTACGAACATCTACCATAATGAAGTTACCGTGTGCCGGGAAGGATTCTAGGCCCAGGCGTTTGAATTCACCTTGCAATTGAACAATACCCGCGCTATTAAGACGACGGCATTCCTGCACATAATCTTGGTCATTCAAAGCAGCAAGAGCTGCAGCTTGAGCAATACGAGAGGTATTAAATGGCTCGCGTACCTTGTTGATCAACGAAATGATCTCAGGACTCGCAACACCGTATCCAATACGCAATGCAGCTAAGCCATAAATTTTGGAGAATGTGCGAAGCACAACCAAATTCTTGTAACGAGTCAGTAACTGGATGCCATTGGAGTATGAAAGATCTGTTACATACTCACAGTATGCCTCATCAAGGACAACCATTACATTGGAAGGCACAGCATCCAGGAAAGAAACCAAAGCTTCCTCTGGTACAATCGTACCTGTTGGGTTATTCGGATTACAGATCCAGATAACCTTAGTACGGTCTGTTATACGGGCCAGCATTCCATCCAGATCATGTGTCCCTTTTACAAGTGGCACCTCAATAGATACCGCACTTTCGATGTCTGCGTTACTCTTATACACGGAGAAGGTCTGGTCCGCCATGATGGTCTCATCACCTGGCAAGAAAAAGGCACGAGCAATAAGTGCAATAATCTCATCTGAGCCACAGCCAAAAATAATATTGTCGTTATTCACGCCAAGACGGCTGGACAGTGCTGAAGTCAATTCAACGGCTGAGCCGTCCGGATAAAGATAAAGATTCTCAAGTTCTGCTAGAATTGCTTCTTTTGCACTCGGTGAAGCTCCATACGGGTTCTCATTGGATGCAAGCTTAATAACCTCACTTAAGCCAAGCTCCTTCTTGACTTCGTCTATAGGTTTCCCTGGTTTGTAGACAGGGAGATTAACTATATTCGGTTTTGGATTCATTGAATAGTCCTCGCTCTCCATAGTTGATTACTCCACTATACACAGGTCAGAATGACACTGTTATGGTCTTTTTAATTGTGCCACAAATTCTCGAATTTGCAACAGTCCCTCATTCCGCGTAGCAGGATAATCGAGCAACGGAATTACCTCTTCTATTTTGCGGACAATGGCACTCCCTACTACAACACCATCGCAAATCTGAGCAAAACGGGCAACCTGTTCGCCAGTAGAGATCCCAAATCCTACAGCCACTGGCAGATCCGTAGCTTGACGAACGGAAGCAATAAAGGCTTCTACATCCGCATGGAAAGAGGATCTTTCTCCAGTCACCCCTAATGAAGATACACAATAGATAAACCCGCTCGCACCGGATACAATCTTTGCAATACGTTCGCTTGAGGTTGGTGCAACTAAAGGAATGAGGTTGACTCCAACTTCATCACTACGGCGCCGCATCTCCGCTGATTCCTCAACGGGAAGATCCGGGATAATAAGTCCACTAATTTCATGCTTGTTCAGATCAGCAAAAAACGTATCAAGACCCATTTGCAGGATAGGATTGTAATAAGAAAACAAGATAAATGGCAAACTGCTGCCGGCTTGACGAGCCTTTAGCGCGGTCTCCATGCAAGTGCGCAGGTGAACTTCACCCCGCAGTGCCCGGGCAGATGCTCTCTGAATTACAGGGCCGTCTGCAAGCGGATCAGAGTAAGGTACTCCCAGCTCCAGAATATCTGCACCTGCTGTCTCCAGTTCAGTAATGATGGCAAGAGTAGTCTCCAAATCTGGATCTCCAACAGTCAGAAAAGGAATCAATGCGGTCCGGTTCTCAGCTTTAAGCTTCCGGAATACCAAATCCATCCGGTTTGTAGTTTGGGTTGTCATTCAGTTCCCTTCCCTTCTGTATACGCCATAATGGATTCTACATCTTTGTCTCCCCGGCCTGACAGGCAGATGACAACAATATCATCCTTGGTAAGGGTTGGACCCAATTTCACTACATGAGCTATCGCATGTGCTGATTCTAACGCTGGAATAATACCTTCCGTTACGCAAAGCAGCTTCAGTGCATCTAGCGCCTCTGCATCTGTAATCGGTACATATTTTGCACGTTCGATATCTTTTAGATAGGAGTGTTCAGGACCCACACCAGGATAATCCAGGCCTGCGGAGATGGAATGTGCTTCTGTTACTTGTCCATGCTCATCCTGCAGGAGATAACTCATCGAACCCTGGAATACGCCATGAGTTCCTTTACTCATTGTTGCCGCATGAAAAGGGGTATCAATGCCTTTACCAGCCGCCTCTACACCAATCATACCTACACTTTCATCCTCAACGAATGGATAGAACATACCGATGGCATTACTGCCACCGCCTACAGCAGCTACGAGCAGATCCGGCAGCCTTCCTTCAGCCTCCAGAATCTGGCGCCGTGTTTCATCCCCAATAACCCGCTGAAAGTTACGGACCATCATCGGATAAGGATGCGGTCCTACAGCTGAACCCAATATATAGAAGGTATCATCTACATTGCTAACCCAGTAGCGAAGCGCTTCGTTGCCGGCATCTTTTAAAGTGCGCGATCCGGAAGTAACGGGAATCACTTCTGCACCAAGCAGCTTCATCCGGAATACATTAAGAGCCTGGCGGCGCGTATCCTCTTCCCCCATAAACACCTTACATTCCATACCTAGCAGAGCTGCAACTGTAGCTGTGGCTACACCATGTTGACCCGCGCCAGTCTCAGCGATCACCTTCGTTTTTCCCATCATTTTGGCCAAAATCCCTTGACCAATCGCGTTGTTAATCTTATGGGCACCTGTATGATTCAAATCTTCACGCTTCAAATATATTTTAGCTTCTCCCAGATGTTTGCTCAGACGTTCCGCATAATACAGCGGGGTCTCCCGTCCGGAATACTGCTTTAATAGATAATCTATTTCTTCCTGAAAAGCTGGATCTGCCGAAAACTTACGGTAGGCCTCCTCCAACTCAATCAATGCATTCATCAAAGTCTCGGGCACGAAGCGGCCTCCGAATGAACCGAAACGTCCATGCTGGTCCGGTACTTGTATCATGATTGCTTCACCCTTTCCACAAAAGCTGTCATTTTTTGAATATCCTTAATGCCGTCAGTCTCTACTCCACTCGATACGTCTACCCCATACGGGACATAGGTATCAAGCAATTCACCAACATTATCTGAATGAAGCCCTCCAGCCACAAACAAGGGCAAGCCATGTCGTACTGCAATTTCTTGGTACTCAGGTAATTTGTTCCATGCGAAGGTTCGGCCAGAGCCGCCGCTCTGCAATGGATCATACGTATCTAATAAAACCGTATCTACTGCAGCTGCGTAATCTTCCAAGGTATATTCATTTTCAGCTTTATCCCGCTCTTGATCAGCAACGGACAGTGCCTTCCATACCTGAACCTGTGGATAAGCTTGGCGAACCTGCTGGCAAAAAGCCGGGCTCTCCTGTCCATGGAGCTGAATTACATCTAAATGCACCACAGACAACAATTCGTTCAACTCATCCAGCTCCGGATTAACAAAAACTCCTGCAGCCTTAGGAATTTCACCAGTCTTCCAATTTGGAAGTTCTGCAATCAGTTCGGCAGCACGCTCTATGGATACCTTCCGGCGGCTAGGTGCAAAAACAAATCCGATATAATCTAGTGGTAAGTGTAACATAGATTTTAGCACTTCAACGTCCTGAAGTCCACAGATTTTTACTAATGTCTCAGCCATGCCGGACAGGGTCCTTTCCGTTAGGAAGCTCACCGAGCAAACCGTTAACCGCATCCTCTACGTTAGCTTGACGCATTAGATACTCCCCAACGAGCACTCCGTGAGCACCAGTAGTTCTTAGGTAGCCGATGTCTTTTGACCCGGAAATTCCACTTTCGCTGATCACTGGAACACCTTGCGGCACAAGAGCTGCCAGCTCGGCTGTTGTCTCCAAAGAGGTCTCGAAGGTACGTAGATTACGGTTATTAATTCCTAGCAGGACGTTAGGTTGGGTTATCTTTTCTGTGCTCAGTACAACCGCCAGTTCATTTCGGTCATGCACCTCAATCAAGATATCCAATCCAAGCCCTGAAGCTATATCTATAAAATGAGACAGTTGTGCCGGTGTCAAAATAGCGACGATCAACAACACGGCATCCGCTCCGAGAAGACGTGCTTCGTAGATTTGCTTCTCATCGATAATAAAATCTTTGCGAAGCAGCGGCAGATTTACAGCTTCCTTCACTTGCTGCAGATAAGCTGCGCTGCCCTGGAAATATTCTGTGTCCGTCAGAACAGATAAACAATCAGCGCCTCCAGCTTCATATCCTTTTGCAATGGAAACAGGATCAAAATCTTCACGGATCAACCCTTTGGAAGGAGAAGCCTTCTTCACCTCAGCGATCAAGCCCATATCTCTGTTCTTCCCTTGGGTCAGAGCCTTACGAAAGCCTCTTGTTGCCGAAAGAAGCGCAATATCACGCTCTGCTTGTGCCAACGAAAAGTTTTTACTGAGCAATTCAACCTCTTTAATCTTAGTCGCGACAATTTTATCAAGATACATAATTAAGTTCCTCCGTCATAGCTACAAGCTGATTAAGCTTGGATAATGCCTTGCCTGAATCCACTACATCTTTTGCTCTCTCTACGCCTCCGGCCATGGTATCTGCCAGACCAGCAACATATATACAGGCTCCGGCGTTAGCAAGAACGATATCGCGATAAGGATTAATCTGCCCTTGAAGGACCGAGGTAATAATCGCCGCATTTTCAGCTGCATCTCCACCCAGCACAGCTTCCAGTGGATGTCTGTTAAGACCTAATGCCTCTGGCGTTACCTCATACGTGGTTACGATGCCCTCTTTTAGCTCAGACACTAATGTAGGGGCCGAGATGCTGATTTCATCCAGACCATCCAAGCTGCTAACAACCATCGCACGCTTGGACCCCAGCTCCTTCAGTACATTAGCCACCGTCTCTGTCTTATTCCGATCATAAATCCCCAGCAGCTGACGGTCAGCACCCGCGGGATTCGTAAGCGGACCAAGCATATTAAAAATCGTCCGCACTCCAAGCTCTTTACGCGGTGCCGCCGCATGCCGCATCGAAGGATGATAGATTTGCGCGAATAAAAAACAAATGCCGATTCGATCCAAGCATTCCCGAGCCTGATCCGCATTCAGATGAATGTTGACGCCCAAAGCTTCAAGTACATCTGCACTTCCTGCTCTACCGGAAGCTGAGCGGTTGCCATGTTTGGCAACTCGTACAGAAGCCGCTGATGAAATAATCGCTGAGGCGGTAGAAATATTAAACTTATGGATGCCGGAACCGCCCGTACCACATGTATCTAGCAGACGCGCTTTTTCAGTAAGGACAGGTGTGCCGAAACCTCTCATGGCTTCCGCAAACCCCGTAATTTCCTCCACGGTCTCTCCCTTAATCCGTAAAGCGGTCAGCAGTGATCCGATTTGCGCCTGAGAAGCATCTCCCAGCATAATTGCACCCATTATATCCCGTGCTTCTCCACGTGTCAGACTTTTGCCTTCGATTAGTCCAGCGATTCCTGATTGTATCAATTTTGTTGCATCCATAATGTTCATCCTCCCAGCCTTAATGTAATCTTTTATATTAATCAAACCACCTGTTCAGGGGTATATGTGTACATGTAATCTTGATTGATGACTTGTTTCTCTTTTATCTCGGGTGGGAACATAGCCTCTGCCATACGAATAGCTTTTAGCATGCCCTTCGCTTTATTCACCGTCTCTTCATACTCTTTCTCCGGAAACGAGTCCCAAACGATACCCGCCCCAGCCTGCACATATGCTCTGCCCTTACGGAAGATGATTGTACGGATGGTGATACATGAATCCATATTTCCCGAGAATCCCAAATATCCAATCGCCCCCGCATAAGCACCACGGGCTTCTCGCTCCAATTCAGCAATAATCTCCATTGCCCGTAGCTTAGGTGCTCCTGAGACAGTACCGGCTGGCAGACAGGAGAGAAAGGCATCAAAGAAATCTTTATCCTCGCTAAGCGTGCCTGACACATTCGATACCATATGCATGACATGAGAGTATCTTTCAATTTCCATAAAGGAATCACATTTTACAGAACCGAATTTGGACACTCTTCCTAAATCATTACGACCTAGATCAACTAGCATCAAATGCTCTGCACGTTCTTTTTCATCCTCCAGCAGCTCCGCGGCGTAAGCACGATCCGAAGCTTCACTTTCACCTCTTGGTCTTGTTCCGGCAATCGGCCGTGTCTCCACACGGTTTCCATCTACCTTTACGAGCGCTTCCGGTGAGGTTCCAACAATAATCTCTTCATCCATTTTCAAATAATACATATATGGAGATGGGTTAAGCGTCCTAAGCATCCGGTATACATGCAGTGGAGAAACCTCCGTTTCAATATGCAGGCGCTGCGACAACACCACTTGAAAAATATCGCCAGCCCGAATGTATTCCTTCGCTTGTTCTACGTTGTTGATATATTGTTCTTTAGTCAGGTTGGAATGAATCTCACCCAGCTCAATATCCTGCGGAATGCTGCGGCGGTTCACATTTTCCTTTGGCCCTTCCTTTTGCAGCTCTTCGGCCATATCCTCAAGCTTACGACTTAAGCTTTCGTAATTAGATTTGATATCTGAGTCCGTATCACCGTCTTTAACATGTAGGTTGCCAACTAGGAGAATTTGTTGTTTCACATGATCAAAAACAATGATGCGATCACAGAACATAAACCGGATATCATCCATTTGGAGATCATCTACTGGATGCTCAGGCAGCTTCTCATAATATTGCAGCAGATCATATCCAAAAAATCCGATAGCTCCTCCAGTAAATGGCGGCATCTCATCCAGCTTAGGGCTACGGTATGAACGAAGCAGCGCCTTAAGCTCCTCAATCGGCTTTCCATGCAGCTGTTTTTTCTTACCGTCGATCTCTACGTTAATTGCACCCTTTTTTCCCGATATCATTAAAAAGGGATCGCTGCCGATGAACGAATACCGGGCCCATTGTTTGCCGCCCTCTACACTTTCTAGTAAGAACGCGCGGTCACGTTCAGCAAAACGTTGGAATAACCGGATAGGTGTTTCCATATCAGCCAGCAGCCGCTTCACAACAGGAATCAGATTATAATCCTGCGACAGCTTTACCACCTCTTGAACACTCGGATTCGTCATTTTTAGATGCCCCCTTAGTTATATAAATCTTTCCGAAACACAGAAAAACCCTCTACCAAAGTAGAGGGTTTGTGTAAGTAAGTATATGTTTTTGAGCAATGATCAGCATCGTTATGTTGTGCCTACAGACTTATCTCTAAATAAGATACATCACGGATGTGAAATAACACTCCAGTACATATCAAAATAAAGACTCTGCGTACACAAAAACTGCTAATCAGGCATAAACGTCTTCAGCGTCCTTATAAGGACGGTAAGCGTATATGCGTGAAATATAAGAATGTATAGAACAAAGCTTATACTTTCTTATATTCGCAAAAATTTCTTGCACTCTGCTCAACTATACTCATCTCAACTCAACTAAACTCTTCTATACTCGGCTAATTACACTATACATGATGACAAGGGTCATTGACAACCCACAACTCAAATTTAAGACTTACTCTGCGACAAATCCGGACGAAGCTTCTGAGCTTCATTCAGATATACATGGCGGATCTCACGCTGTGATTTATCCGTATTAAACTGCACCATTAACCGGATACACATCGGCAGACTGCCTTTAACAGGGATCTCCGTTGAACACATAAGTGGCACCATTTCCCAGCCCTCAATCTCACGAATGGCTCTTGCCGGAAAAGTAGCATCCAGATCAGTGGTCATCGTAATCCATACATTGCTAATATCCTCAGCTATAACATCATTACGTTCTACGATCTCCCGCAGCAGCACAACGGTTTCACGCAAAATCTCTGTTTCTTCGTTATTAATCACGGTAGTTGCTCCGCGAATCCCTCGATTTACCACGGTTTCCCCTCCTTTTTAAGCTCTGCGAGAACCTCTCGCACAAGCGATTCCTGCATATCGTTTACAATGCTTACGGCTCCTATGGCATCAGGCACAATAAAAGTCATTCTGCCTTCTTTGAATTTCTTATCATGCATCATTGCTTCCATTAGCTCAGCTTCATCATATTCAGAAGGAAGCTGTATAGGCAATGAAAGTGCAGATAACATAGATACTGTATCCTCATAAATGGATCGATCATGTCCAAGCTTTACAGCCAGCAGCGCCGAACCCGCCATACCAATCGCAATCGCTTCACCGTGCAAAAATACGCCATATCCGCCAACCGCTTCAATAGCATGTCCGATCGTATGTCCTAAATTCAGAATCGCCCGAAGTCCATGCTCACGTTCATCGTTCGCTACGACATGAGCCTTGATTGCACAACCGCGCTCAAGGGCATAGCCGAGTGCTTCAGCATTCAGAGCAAGCAGCTCATCAGCATGTTCACGGCACCAATATGCGAATTCTTTGTCCATAATCAGACCATGCTTCACTACTTCAGCCAGGCCAGAAGAGACTTGGCGTGGCGGAAGCGTGCGAAGGGTATCCAAATCGTAAAGCACCAGCGAAGGTTGATAGAACGCACCAACCATATTTTTGGCTAGTGGATGATTGACAGCCACTTTGCCGCCTACGCTGCTGTCATGGGCTAGAATCGTCGTTGGAATTTGTAGAAATCCTATTCCGCGCATGTAGGTAGCTGCTACAAAACCAGCTAAATCACCAACAACCCCGCCACCTAAAGCCAACACAGCTGAGTTGCGATCCAGTCCCGCTTGAATCGCGGTCGTCATAACCTCTTCATACACGGTTAATGATTTGGATGCTTCCCCTGCCGGCATAATATGGCTGACTACGGTATAGCCTTGCTGACGTAGAGCTTCTTCAAGCGACGGTAAATACAGTGGAGCTACTTCACTATCACTCACAACCAGTAGTGGGCTGCGAGTGGACAGTCCAGCCTCAGCACAGTACTGGCCAATGTTCTGCAGCAGACCACTACCGATGTGAATTGGATAAGAACGATCTCCTAAATCTACATTGATCGTACGCATGATTAATAACTCTCCAATTGTGCAAGATAGTTTTCATAGTTCGCTTTAATTTCTTCGAGAGAATCCCCGCCGAATTTATCAAGAAAAGCTTTGGCAACTTCCCATGCCACTACGCTTTCCAGAACCACACATGCCGCTGGAACTGCACATGCATCCGAACGTTCTACTTGAGCTGTAAAAGGTTCTTTCGTATCGATATCTACACTTTGAAGTGGCTTATACAAGGTAGGAATAGGCTTCATAACACCACGAACCACTATCGGCATACCATTCGTCATCCCGCCTTCAAAACCGCCTAAACGATTGCTTGCGCGATAGTATCCTTTAGAAGCTTCATACATAATTTCATCATGGACTTTCGATCCACGCAATTTACCAGCTTCAAACCCAATGCCGATTTCAACGCCTTTGAAGGCATTAATCGACATCACTGCCCCAGCGATCGCCCCGTCCAGCTTCCGGTCTGACTGTACATAGCTGCCAAGTCCGATGGGCAGTCCTTCGACGATACATTCAACGATTCCACCGATGGAGTCGCCCTCTTCCTTGATCTGATCTATGTAAGCCTCCATTTTCTGTTCCGTTTCTTTGTCGACAACTCTGACAGAGGACTGTTCTGTGCGTTCAATCAGCTCATCGATAGGCAGATCATTAGCAGGTGCCTCAATTTCACCAATACGAATGACTTGACCTGCTACTTTCACACCAAAAGCTGCCAGCAGCTGTCTGGCTACAGCGCCACATGCAACTCTGGCTGCTGTTTCGCGGGCACTGGAGCGCTCCAGAACATTGCGAAGATCCGTATGATTGTACTTCAATCCACCATTCAAATCTGCATGTCCAGGACGCGGCCGATTTACCCGGCGTTTTTCTTCATCACTGCCTGGAATAGGTTCAATATTCATTATGTTCTTCCAGTGAGTCCAATCCTTGTTCTCTACTACCAAGGCTACCGGAGCACCTGTAGTATAGCCGTGACGTACTCCACCGACTATTTGTGCCGTATCTTTCTCAATCTGCATGCGGCGTCCACGTCCGTATCCCTTTTGTCGACGATGCAATTGAAAGTTAAGCTCTTCAAAATCCAAAGTTAAATTACTTGGCAATCCCTCAATAATAGCCGTTAGCTGGGGGCCGTGCGTTTCCCCCGCAGTTAAATAGCGTAAACTCATGATGTCTTCCCCCTTTTATACTTTTAAACTGTAAACCGCTAAAATCCTATGATCTTTGCTCATTATAGTATAGGGAATCCGCTTTGACAAGAAAGGGCTCTACCTAGAAACACTCTATGTATATCGAAATAAAAAGCGCCATCCATACCCTTAAGAGTATGAATGGCGCTCCTCGGCTGGGTCCTCAGCTTGTTAGCTGCCGAGCCGCTGACTTGGTGGAGGGAATGTAGACTTACGCTCTTCCAGCTGCAGAAGGCGCTCCAATTGCATTTCTTCCACACCGAGAATTTGCCCGCACTCACGAACGGTGATAAAGCCTCGTTTGTACGCGGCAATGACCTTGCTTTTGTCCATCGGTTTAACTTTCCTTTCACTTAGCGTACAGATTCTACTATCCAGTATCACTGAACTTTTGCGAAAGTATACCTTTGAAGTTAATGGCGAAGGAGCAAAAAATATTTATTTTTTACGATAAAAAAAAGTTTCCGTCGATTCAAAACCGTATTGAGCCGGTGTAAAGATTTGCTCTGTGCTGCCCACAAACAAATAACCACCCGGACGTAAGCTAGCCGAAAACTTATGATAGAGCTTATTCTTCGCCTCTTCAGTAAAATAGATCATTACATTGCGACAAATAATAAGATCAAAACCTTCGTCGAACTTGTCCAAGAGCAGATTCTGTTTGCGGAAATCTATGTTTTTCTTAAGTGAATCGCTGACCTTGAAGACAGGGCCTTCCGGTGTAAAGTAACGTGCTGCCACGTCTTTTGGCACATCCTTTAAAGAACGTTCCAAATAAAGACCTTGCTTTGCTTTAGATAAAGCGCCATCATCAATGTCAGTGGCAAGAATGCCTGTTTGCGCCAATATATTCTTGTCCGACAAAATCATAGCCAGCGTGTAAGGCTCTTCGCCAGTGGAACACGCCGCGCTCCACAGCTTTAATTTGCGGCCTGACTGCTGGAGGTCAGGAAGGATAATATCCCGCAAAACTTCCCAGCGATTCGGATTCCGCCAGAACTCAGAGACATTGATCGTCATTCGATCTAAAAATTCATAAAATAAGTCCTTATTTTTCATCATCGCTGCAAAAAAATCACTGAAGGTATGATACCCATTCTTCATCCGAAGAGTCGTCAAACGCCGCTTCATCTGCGCTTCTTTATATTGAGCCAGATCAATTCCGGTGCTTTGTTTAACGTTGTGAATAAATCCGCTATAATCCGGATCTGTTGTTAATGCTGCAACATTACGATCAGACATGTTAATCCCCTGCCTCCCACCTGGACCTTACATCCAGACTGCGATGTCTTTGTTATACTGATTCAGTTCATCTGGAGCAAAGAAATTAGCAATTTCCCGTTCTGCACTTTCAGGCGAGTCTGATCCATGAATTAGATTAAGTGGTGTATGGCTGGCAAAGTCGCCACGAATCGTGCCTGGCAGAGCTTCTCCAACTTTTGTCTTGCCTATGAGTGTCCGGGATAACGTTACAACATCATCGCCTTCCCATACCATTGCAAACACTGGACCTGAAGTGATGAAAGAGACCAGCTCCGAAAAAAAGTCTTTGCCTGCATGCTCAGCATAATGTCTTTTCGCTTGATCCTCACTAACTGTAATCAGCTTAGCAGCGACCAATTTAAACCCCTTATCCTCAAAGCGGGTAACAATACGCCCTATTAATCCACGTTGAACTCCATCAGGCTTGACCATCAGATACGTCTTTTCCATAGAAGCACTCTCCATTTTCCCATTTGAAGGGTTGTTTTGACGCTATCTTAACAGAAACATTGCTTTCTGGAAACGTTTAATTTCAATCTCACCAGAAGATCAATAACTTCTTCCTGTTATAAAATAAGCAATATCACGCAGATTGCGCTTAGTCTTATTATTAGGCAATTGTTCCAGCGCCGCCAGCGCCTTGTCAATATAACGTGAAGCGAGCTCCTCAGAGCGGGCGATTCCGTCTCCGGAAAGTATAAGATCAATCGCACGTCCTACCGTGCTATGGCCCTCACGTATAGACTTCAGTTCCTCAAGCAATGACTCGCGCAGCCGCTCATCCTCAAGACTATAAATCACTGGAAGTGTAATGTTTCCTTGACGCATATCACTGCCCGGAGGTTTACCGATCTGTTTCTCTGTGCCTGAGAGATCCAGTAAATCATCACGAATCTGGAACGCCATACCCACGTTATATCCATAATTATAAAGCAGGCGAGCTACTTCTGGATCTGCCTCAGCAGCAAGTGCGCCGAGTTGGCAGCTAACTGCAATCAGCAGGGCTGTTTTGCGGCGGATACGCCGTAGATAATGACGTACACTTTGCTCACTGTTGAAAAAGTCACGAATCTGCTCCATCTCTCCGATCGACATTTCGATCATCGCCTTAGACAGAATTTGATGAATTCGTGGATTCTTCAGCTCCGTAGTCATAACCAGCGCTTTTGCATATATGTAGTCACCAGTGTACATGGCAATTTTATCGCCCCATTTTGCTTTTACGGTGAGTTCACCACGGCGCAATTCTGCATCGTCGATCACATCATCATGGACCAGTGAAGCGCTATGGATCAACTCTAACGGTATCGCTACCCGTTTCAGCTTTTCCAGATCATACTTACCGAATTTCCCGCCCATCAGGACAAATACGGGACGTAATCTTTTGCCGCCTGCCTTTAATAAATGCAGGGAGGTTTCTGTAAGCAGATCGTCATCCCCCTGTACACTGCGGTACAGCTCTTTTTCAATCTGATCCATATCTCTGTTCAGTAATCCGAATATTTGCAGTCGTTTCATTCTTTCACCCGTGTCAACAGTTTATGGCTCCAAATCTCCATCTTCACTTCCTGCGGCAGCAGGCCCATCTCATAGGCATAGCGGAAATAGAGGTTCAAACCTTGCTGCTGCCTTTCTCCAAAATCATAACATAAATTGCGGAAGTACCCTTCCCAATAAGACTTTGTTCCTCCAATGTTAGAACAAGCTGCTTGTACAATAGGATCTAAATCTCTCAATCCCCGCATTTTACTCTCGGCAAAAGCCTCTGCAATCTCAGAAATAGCCTCCGGTTTGTCCTCAGCAGCCTTTCGGTTCACTGCCCAGACCGCAAAGGTCATCCCTAAGCCCGTCCATTCCTTCCAAACCTCAGCTAGATCAGTAACGATATAACCTTGATCCTGCCATGAGGCTTTAATAGCATTATCACCAATTAATAAGCAGGCATCCGCTTCATGCATCATGGCATCCAAATCAGGATTAGCGCTAATATATTCCGGTTTATTGCCAAAAGCTTTTTCCATTAAAATTTTCAGCAAATTTACCGAGGTTGCAGAAGTATTCGTAACAGCAATCTTACCGCTACCAATCTGAGCAAATGGCACCCTGGAAAAAAGGAATATTGATCTCACAGGACCGTCCGCGCTAACCGATAAATCAGGTAGTAGTAATAATTTGTCACTGGCCTCAGCATAAGCAAAAGAGGATAAAGCACCTACATGAATAGTTCCACGGCTCATCCCCTGATTAAGAATGGCAGGTACCTCACTCACCATCTCTGCAGGATATTTTAATGCAGAGGGATGAAAATTGTGAAATACCGGCCATGAGTTGGTATAGCTGATTTTGCCGATGATGGTGTGGCTGTTATTGTCCATCCTTTCAATCCCCCCATCTTCGAAATAAATTGTGTTCAATATTAAAGCTGTCAAGCACTTTGCCCACCATGAAATTAATCAGATCATCCATACTTTGCGGCCCGAAATAAAAAGCCGGCATTGCGGGAATCATCCGAACTCCCAGACGGGACAGCTTCAACATATTCTCTAGATGAATGGCATGCAGTGGAGTCTCACGAGGAACAAGCACCAGTGGGCGTCCTTCCTTGAGCATAACGTCAGCAGCACGTGTCATCAGATTATCAGAGGTCCCATTCGCTACCGCGGACAATGTTCCCATAGAGCAAGGCATAATAATCATCCCTTCCACACGAAACGAACCACTTGCAATGGATGCGCCGATATCCGCAACAGGATGATAAAGCAGAGAACCGGGATAGCCTTTGAACCTTTCGTTCAAAAAGCCCTCCCGGTCTGATGCGATATAGCCAAGTTCTTCTTTAAATACGCGCCAGCCCGCATTGCTAACTACCAAATGCACGGAGTAGCCTAGTGACAGCAAGGTTTCAGTTAGACGAACACCATATATCGCACCGCTTGCTCCTGTAATTCCAACCACGATGTTTTTCGGTTTAGTAAGCGTCATTAGTAGAACTGCACCACCAAGTCAATCAAAGTGAAAGAGAACACTACGATGCTCAATACGCCGTTCATAGTGAAAAAAGCAGTCTGCAGACGGCTCAGGTCACTCGGAGATACAATGTAATGCTCATAAAAGAGAATAATATATGCGATGATCATGCCTGCTACATACCACCAGCTTAAATCCGTCATAAACAGCAACGATACGAATCCAATCGCCGTGAGAATGTGAAATACGCGGGCAATAATGAGTGCACCTTGAACCCCGAACCGAACCGGAATGGACTTCAAGCCCTCTTTTAGATCAAACTCAACATCCTGACAAGAATAAATTACATCAAAACCTGCAGTCCAAAACACAATAGTGAAGTAAAATACCATTGAAGTCCAATTCACGCTACCGGTCACAGCTACCCAACCGCCTAAAGGTGCAAGCGCAATGGTCAGACCGAGGATAAGATGGCAAGCCCATGTAAAGCGCTTCGTAAATGAATAAATAACAAGAAGGAAAACTGCGATTGGCAAGAGCTTGGCCGACAAAGGATTCAGCTTAAAGGCTGCCCAAAAGAGTAAGAAAAACGAAATGCCGATAAAAATGACGACTTCACCGATCTTCAATAATCCTGCAGGAATAGCCCTTCCCGCTGTGCGAGGATTCTTAGCATCACTTATCCGGTCAATCAGTCGATTCAGCCCCATAGCAGCGCTCCGTGCCCCAAACATAGCCACTACGATCCAACCAATCTGGCTCCAGGAAGGTAGCGTGCCAGACATGACAACGGAACCAAGTAAAGCGCCCATAAAAGCAAAAGGTAAAGCAAATACCGTATGTTCAAACTTGATCATTTGTAAAAAGATACCGATTTTCTTAAACATTCCCGTTCTCCTTGAGCCCAATATGTAATGCCGCGATGCCTCCGGTCAAGGGGAAGGATTCCACTTTTTGCAGTCCGGTTTCACGGAAAATAGCAGCTAATTGCTCCCGGTCAGGGAACAGCGCCAGCGATTCTGGCAGCCATTTGTATTGCTCATACCTTTTAGCGAATAACTTGCCCAGCAATGGAAGTACACGCTGAAAATAAAAGAAATAGATACCTTTAAACGGTTGTTTCATCGGCTTGGAAAGCTCCAGGCAGACCACCATTCCTCCGGGTTTTACCACGCGTTTCATCTCGTTCAGCACTTGAACAAGATCCGGTACGTTGCGGAGTCCAAAACCAATCGTTGCATAATCGAATGCGTTGTCTTCAAAAGGCAACTCCATAGCATTGCCCTGTACGAGAGAGATCCGGTCCTGAAGCTTGCGCTCCTCCACCTTACGGCGCCCCACTTCAAGCATGCCAGCACTAAAGTCAAGTCCTATCACATTCCCTGTCTGTGTGGCTTCTGCCAAGGCAATGCTCCAATCGCAAGTGCCGCAGCATAAGTCTACAGCTGAATCCCCGCGCTTCATGCCCATCTTCTTCATCGTGAACTTGCGCCAAGCCTTATGGCGGCGAAAGCTTAAGATATCATTCATCAAATCATATTTACCTGCAATACTCTCAAACACCGAGTGCACAAACTGTTCCTTCGGCTTGCTGTTATCACCCACAGCAGTTGTAGTTTTGTCCATAGTCATCCACTAACCCTCCACGGCTGCTTGTCCTGAGACTTTCATCTGCAGGAGAATACGATCCAGCGCTATCTCAAGCTCTCTAAGCAGGCTTTCGTCTTTAACGCTTTGTAATAGTCCCTGAATCGACTGAATCGACTGATGGAGCTTGTCCGTCAGCAGAGAATCACATTTATATTTCATCTTCAGCATCTTCCAGTCCTTCTGATCAAGGTTCTGGTCTTGAAGCTGTTTGCGTTCTTCCTCTGTCGCTGACTCCAGCATCTTCCAGTAGCAATAACCATTGCTAGCATTCTCAAGGTTATCACAACGCTGAAGCTCTATGGCAACAGTTTCGCACTGACTGAATTCTGTCAATAACTTCTCCCACAACTCCACTAAGGAATTCTCGATCATGGGCGTAAAAGAAAGGAACAGCCGCATATTGAGCTGTACCATGTGCCGCAAGTATTGTTCAGCCGAAAGACGGATTCCTCTCATCTTCACATAGAGGTTCGCTTTCAAGACATTAAAATCAGCAATCGCCTTACTCAAGATTCCAACCATCTCAATTTGATCACTCTTTGCAAGCAGATGGTAAAACCAGCTACTGAAATAATCGCCAGCCAATACCTTTAATTGACGGGAACGCATAGGATCTCCACCGCGTCTATCATTCGAGCGGTCAATTACCTCATGTGTATCTAGTCCAAGTTGAATAAGTGCTGTTACGAGCGTATACAACTCACCAGCATTTCCTTTAACAGAAGATCCATGGTTTAGAAAAATATATAACAAATGACCCCGGCCATCAGAAAACGGCGGCAAATCCGTATGCTTCTGAATCATGTCGTAGTCGGTGTAGGGTTTTGCCAGTTGCGGTATGCAGTACGGTTTCATTTCAGCCTCCGAAGCCATTGACATTAATAATAATTCCTTTGTTCACAATCTTGTCTATTATATCACATGTTTTTTTGTCACGCACTGTGGTACGACTGAGTTTCTTTTATTCTTCTCAAGGATAAATGAACTGCTTCTTCCAGAGCTCAGTCTCACTAATACGGAAGCCCGTCTTGAGTCGCTCGGATATGGGGAGATTACCCGCAGACTGAAGTTCATTCTGGAGTTCAGCCGACCACTCCGTGCGTCTGATATCCCCTGCTAGCAGCAGCCGGCGGCTATCCAGCCATTTATCCATGACCACGATGCGCAGCAAAAGCTGATCCACATTCGAGGTTTCTTGAAAAGCAAAAGAAATAGCCTGCGCCATATTTCGATAAAGCTCCTGGGGTTCATGATCATTTCCGCTCACTTTTAAATCCAGTGACAGAACGTGATCCTCCCAGCCTACGCTATCAATGGATAAGGTCAATGGAAGTGCTCCAAGAACATCAACAAGATTATCATTGTCTAGCACTGTGTTATGGTCGCCAGTAAAAGTCTCTACTGCACCATTGCGTTGCTGTAAGGTAGAATCCATATCTGCCACTTTGGGCAATATTACAGCAGAGGTTGCAGTCAAGAGTAATACGGCTCCGACCCACCAGGCCTTGTTCATGAACACGCCTCCTTATCCATAATTCCCACTCTTAGCTAATACGATCATTTATCTTTACTATATTTTGAAAAAAAGCAGGCTATGCCTGCTTTTCAGCTTTCACTTTCCAATTGTCCGTGCTTTGTCCATATTTCAGCCTTACCGCGAATCTTCATCGCTGAGGTATGATCAGTAAACTGGGCAATCAATACCTCGCCCTTATCCAGCTTCTCTGTATGATGAAAACGTGTATCTGTACCTCTGGTTAGCCCAATGACCTGAACGCCATTATCTTTAGCTTTAACCACAATATAGTCGCTGCCCGTTGGAAGCGGAGTAGTACCCGTATTTTTATCCATCATCACTCATCCTCCTCTAAACCTATTATACAGTTCATAGTATTTCAAAAAACAAATGCCGCCTTGGAGGGCGGCATAGTTGTTCTTAAAAGACTATGGGATAGGTATGTAGAAATCTTTATTTGATTCCGTCTTTCAGCGCCTTACCGGGTTTGAATGCCGGTACCTTGCTTGCAGGAATTTCGATTTCTTCACCAGTTTGCGGGTTACGGCCTTTACGTGCAGAACGCTCACGCACTTCAAAGTTTCCGAATCCAACCAGTTGTACTTTATCACCGCTTTGCAGTGCTTCTGTAATTGCTTCGAAAACCGCATCTACAGCTTTAGTAGCATCCTTCTTGGGAAGTTCAGTTGCTTCTGTAACTACATTGATCAAATCTGATTTATTCATGTTTTCTCACCTCCCTGAGTAAATTCTCCGGTATCATACACTGTTTCCGTTTCAACGTAAAATATACGTGATAATCCCGTTTAAAACTTAACTTTGGCGCCCTTAGACCTTGAAGCGCAACAAACTTATAGTAATACAGCCCATCCATAAATTCAAGCTGTTACT
The DNA here is from genome assembly GCF_038008505.1 of Paenibacillus sp. FSL H7-0735. NCBI lineage: Bacteria > Bacillati > Bacillota > Bacilli > Caryophanales > Paenibacillaceae > Paenibacillus > Paenibacillus sp. FSL H7-0735. Next base: position 4,960,049 of record NZ_JBBOZH010000001.1, read on the forward strand.
CAAAAAAGGAGCAGAAATTATCATCTATCCGTGCATATTTATCTAAATTCGATCTAATTTGTTAGACCTATAGGAGCAGTTTAGGTCTTTATTTCATCAGAATAATTGAGTCAGATTCACCGTTATTATAGGAACTAGGAATCAAGTTTTAGGATATATACAAATAAAAAGAGCAGGATTTCTCCCACTCTTTGAATTTATTTATATTCAGCTTAGAGAATAATTGCAATAAGTCCGCCGGAACCCTCGTTAATAATGCGGCCAAGCGTTTCTTGCAGCTTGTAGCGTGCATTATCCGGCATCATAGCTATCTTGCCTTGAATGCCTTCTCTAACAATGGAGTGCAGGGAGCGGCCAAAAATATCGGATTCCCAAATCTTAATAGGATCATTCTCAAAGTCCTGCATCAGATAACGAACCAGCTCTTCGCTTTGCTTTTCCGTTCCGATGATTGGCGAGAATTCAGACTCCACATCCACCCGAATCATATGAATGGACGGTGCAGTAGCCTTTAAGCGAACCCCGAAGCGAGAGCCCTGACGTATCAGTTCTGGCTCGTCGAGCGCCATTTCGGCTAAGGATGGAGCCGCGATACCATAACCTGTAGTCTTGACCATTTCCAATGCTTCTGAGAATCGGTCGTATTCTCGTTTCGCATGCGAGAACTCCTGCATAAGCTGGAGCAAATGATCTTTACCGCGGATCTCAACCCCGACCACTTCCATCAGAACTTGATCGTACAGCTCTTCTGGAGCATACAGGTCGATCTCTGCTACGCCCTGACCCATGTTCATACCACTTAGGCCAGCTTTATCAATAAAGTCATATTCGGTGAACTGAGATACGAGGCGGTCAACATCCCGCAAGCGGCGAATATCTTTTACCGTATCGCGAACGGAGTTCTCATAACTACTACGCAGCCAGTGGTTTTCTCCAAGCACCATAACCCAGCTTGGCAGGTTTACATTTACTTCATGCACTGGGAATTCATAAAGCACTTCCCGCAGCACACCAGTTACGTCATCTTCGCTCATGTTTGCGGCGCTTAGCGTCATAACTGGGATATCGTATTTGATGGCTAGCTCGTTACGGAGCTGCTGCGCTTCCTCACTGCGTGGCCGGGTGGAGTTAATGACAAGCACAAATGGCTTACCCACTTCCTTCAGCTCTGCAATGACGCGCTCTTCAGAGTCCACGTACGAGTTCCGCGGAATTTCTGCAATCGTACCATCTGTTGTTACCACTACACCTAGCGTTGAATGCTCCTGAATAACCTTACGTGTCCCGATTTCTGCCGCTTCCTGAAAAGGAATAGGCTCTTCAAACCAAGGTGTAGAGATCATTCGTGGTCCATTTTCATCCTCGTAGCCTTTTGCACCTTCTACAGCGTAACCCACACAGTCTACCAGACGAACATTAACCTCAAGCCCTTCCGCAACCTTGATTTGGACTGCGTTGTTAGGCACAAACTTCGGTTCTGTCGTCATAATCGTTTTGCCTGCTGCGCTTTGCGGAAGCTCATCCACAGCTCTTACTCGATCAGCCTCATTCGTGATGTTTGGCAGGACAATTGTTTCCATGAAGCGCTTGATAAATGTCGATTTCCCCGTGCGAACCGCGCCGACGACGCCAAGATAAATGTCTCCGCCGGTACGCTCGGCAATGTCCTTGAAAATATCCACTTTTTCCAAAAGAGATCCCCTCCTCATATTACTCCGAAGAAAAAATGCCTGAAGAGCATCGACTTCGCGTTCCGCCGGTAATCTGACCCTTGCAGGACATCAACCGGACTTATCGTATGCCCGCCCGAAGCCTAGCTGCTTTCGACCGGGACGTACTTGCCCCGCGCTAAACTCCGAATGCTCGGACATGCATTTGGACTAGTATCATCATATGTATCCGGAACGAATTTATGACCCGTATTCGCGCATTTCCCAATGTAATTTCAAAAAAGTTAAGTCTGCGCGCCGCAAGGCGTCTGACGCCCGGAAGCTTACTCATCCATCTTATGAGCTAGGATTCTTTGATAGAACTATTTTTAGTGGATGCTGAGATTACAGGACTTGGTGTAAAAGGATATAAACAAAAAAACGCCTAATACCCCGGATAAAACCGAAGCTTAGACGCTCTTAAACTTTCACTCTAACTTGGAGGCTGCGGGATTGGCTGATTGTTAATCCATAGATACGGCAAAGACTTCACGGGAACGTAATATGAAGCTTCCTCCAGATCCAGTCGCAAGTCCTGATTCTTATCGTGCTCTCCACCCTTCTTATCGACGGCAGCCATGATATCAAAAACATAATCTACGTAAACAGTTCCATCCTTATCCATGATGAAATCAAGAACCTGACCGGAATAGACGCTCGTTAATGTTATAGAGCTTGTACCCGCCTGCTTATGATTAATGGTATACAATCCGGGGTATAGCTCATCAAGCACAGGCAGGTTGCCGCCATGAGCTGATTTATAGCGGTTAACCTGTCGTTGCACGTCATTCACCTTTTGAACAGTAACAAGGTCCATCACCTTCACCACAGGATCAATTTCCTCATTCAAAATAAGAAAATAAGCACTTCCACCCTGCTCAAAGGCGGTAGCCGGTATATCATCCAAATACCCCTTATTATTCAGCTTCCCCAGGTCTATACGGAACTTCTCGTACCTTGGAGTAGTTTCATCCGCATTAAGAATGGGCAGTACCCCTTCCTCCTGTTGATAATCATCAACGGCTGCTTGTATCCGTTTAACACTTTCCCGATAATTAACACTGGCCCGCTTCTCTTCACCTGGGTATAGACAGCCCGAAAGCGTAAGCGCGAGCGATACCATCCCTAGCAAAAGCTTGGCCCCTGCCTTCAGTTTCATTTTATATCCTATAAACTCCAACCGAGTCCCTCCCACGGTGACATTCTTACGCTACCACAGCTCATCTTCTTCCCCACGCCGCGCTGCTTCAAGCTTACGGCGCACCGCAGCCTTCAGTGGATCTTCCGGCACCTGAACGGTTACGTCGCTCCATACGGCAGCCTGACAGGCCAGACGCGTTCCTTCTTCTAAGGCCGATCCAAGCTTACGCCGCTCAATATCACCGGGAGGCCTTACTGCAGCAGCCTCTTCCTTCGCGACTGTAACCTTGCACATCAGACAGCCTGCTTTGCCTCCGCATCTAGTTGTTATTGGCACTCCTGCTTTACGAGCAGCCTCTAATAACGAAATGCCACGGTTCACAACAGCTTTACGGCCTTCTGGTTGAAATACAACGGTAACTCCTTTTTGAGATTTCATGATGTTACTTCCTTCCTCAACACTATGTAATTGCTTACATAATTGAAACAACTCCGCCCAATAGGCCCACTAACATGATGACAAAAGCAAGTATAGACAGTACAGCCTTAAGCAAGCCCTTGGTTTTGCTCCGAGCAAAAGTTATAAGAAATACTGATAATCCCATAATCAGCATCGCAATCAGGGATAACCACATTTTTGTCATCGGATCCATGGTCAAAGCCCCCATTCGCCTGTAATTTATTAGGGACTATTATATCATGACCTTATCCTTTTCTGTAAAAAAACATCATTTTTTATGTATTATTTTAAATAAACTACGCTTCGTGAAAATTATCAGGAATATAAAAAAAAGCAAAAGACGACGGAATCATTCATTGATCCGTTTTCTTTTGCTCACCCAACATAAAGCTATTTTTTAAGCATCATTTTCATTAAAGACTCCATTGTGCTGGAACCTGCGCCGCCTTTTTTAACGGCATTGATAATCTCCTGCACAGTAGCTTCACTGACCGGCACTTTCGCCATTGATGACACCTGCTTAATTAACTGGCGGAGCTGGGCTTCATTCTGCGTAGTTCCTGGCTTTACCGTACTGGCTAGCTTTTTGACGGCACTTTCCGTAATGTTCTTGCCCGCCTTTTTGTTAATGGCGTTCAATGCATCCTTGGAAAAATCTCTGCTCACTTTTCATCCCTCCTCCGTCAATCCCCATTACAACATATGAGAATTTGCGGAAAAAGGTGAACAGGATCAGGAATGCCACTGCTCCCAAGTTTCCTGGGAGATCGACTCAAGCTCAGGTTTACGATCACGACCCATCAAGGCTTCAACTGCACTGCGTGGGCTTCTTCCTTGAAAGAGCACATGATAAATCTGATCCGTAATCGGCATCTGCACACCCAGTTTGAGCGAAATTGCATAAGCTGCTTCGGTAGTACGAATACCTTCGACTACCATCCCCATGGATTCCAGCACCTCGGCCAGCGGCTTACCTTGACCAAGCATGGACCCAGCGCGCCAGTTACGGCTGTGCTGACTAGTAGCTGTCACAACAAGATCGCCAATTCCGGCAAGGCCGGCAAAGGTCAAAGGATTGGCTCCAAGCTCAACTCCCACCCGAGAGATCTCAGCGAGTCCACGGGTTAAAAGCGCTGCTTTAGCATTGTCCCCATATCCAAGGCCATCGGATAGGCCTGCACCAAGGGCAATAATATTCTTAAGAGCACCGGCAAGCTCTACCCCAACCTGATCACGATTCGTATATACACGGAAATCGTTGTTGATGAACAATTCCTGCGCTTCGGCGCTACGCTTGTCATCAGGTGAAGCAACTACAACTGTTGTAGGACACCGGCGTACAACTTCCTCTGCATGACTTGGACCGGAGAGGACGACGATCTGCCCTTCGTCACAGCCCAGTTCCTCTGCAATTACGATGGACATCCGCTTATTGCTTTCCGACTCAAAGCCCTTCGTAGCATGGACACATAACATGTCATCCTTCCAGAATGGCTTCAGACTGCGAGCAACCTGCCGCATTCCTGAAGACGGAGCCACAATTACAACCGCCTTAGAACCGGACACTGCCGTTTCCATATCCGTAGTTGCAATAATGTTAGCTGGCAGAGCGATGCCAGGCAGATACTTATTATTCGTATGAGAGCCATTGATCTCGGCAGCTTGATCAGAGTTGCGTGTCCACAGATAAACTTCCGAGTGGTTTGCAGCCAGCACACTAGCCAGCGCAGTTCCCCAGCTCCCCGCTACAAGTACGGTAACTTTATCAGACAACACGATTCCCTCCTTTAACTTTTGAGCCTATCTTGTTCTCACGGCCTTCTACGATCTTTACAATATTCGTCCGGTGCCGCCAGAAGGCGAAGACCGCAATAATAATACTGGTCCAGAGCACAGGTTGTGTAAATCCTGTCAACAATAAAGCCACTGGTGTCAGTGCTACAAAAATTAATGAGCCAAGGGACACGTAACGTGTGATAAAGATAGACAGGATGGCGATGATACCGGCGAGCAGCGCTGGCCATAAACAAAGCGTAGCCATAACACCGATCGTAGTAGCAATGCCTTTCCCCCCACGAAAACGAAAATAGAGCGGCCAATTATGTCCGATGATGGCAGCGATTCCGCAAAGAGCCGGAACCCAGGTTCCCCATCCGCCGACCCAGGTTCCTAACCATACAGCGGCAACCCCTTTCAGCACATCCAGCAACAGCACTAATATTGCAGGACCTTTACCCAATACACGCAGTGTATTGGTAGCCCCCGCATTTCCGCTTCCGTATTGACGGATATCAATTCCCTTTAGCAACTTTGCAAGCAGTACACTAAAGCTGACAGAACCAAGCAAATAGCTTACAACGATAACCAGAAGTTCAAGCGCCACACTTCTTCTCCCCTAACCTTCGTTTTCGGATTTGCGCCGTGTAAAGAGACGGATTGGTGTTCCTTCGAAATTAAACGCTGCGCGAATTTTATTCTCCAGATAACGTTCATAGGAGAAGTGCATCAGCGATGGATCATTCACGAACACCACAATCGTAGGCGGCTTCACCGCAACCTGCGTTACGTAGTTAATACGCAAGCGACGGCCTTTGTCAGTTGGTGGAGGGTTAATCGCGATTGCATCAGATACAACGTCGTTCACCAAATGTGTAGTAATGCGCAGTGCGTGCTGTTGAGATACATGCTGTACAACAGGCAGCAGTTTTTGCAAACGCTGTTTGGTTAAGGCCGACAAAAAGACAACCGGTGCGTAACTCATAAACAAGAAATGGTCACGAATCTTAGTCTCAAAGTTTTGCATAGTCTTATCGTCTTTCACAATGGCATCCCATTTGTTCACAACAAAAATAGATGCTTTACCAGCTTCATGTGCATAACCAGCAATATGCTTGTCCTGATCGATGATGCCCTCTTCGCCGTTAATTACAACGAGGACCACATCAGCCCGTTCAATCGCACGCATAGCACGCATAACACTGTATTTCTCAATGTTCTCGTATACCTTGCCTTTTTTACGCATACCTGCCGTATCGATAAGCACATAACGTTGCCCATCACGTTCAAAAGGAGTATCGATAGCATCTCTTGTTGTCCCTGCAATATCACTGACGATAACACGTTCTTCGCCCAAAATCGCGTTGACCAAAGAGGATTTCCCTACATTCGGACGGCCAATCAAAGCTACACGAATGACATCCTCATCGTATTCATCATCTATTTTCTCAGGTAGGCGCTCAACTACAGCATCTAGCAAATCGCCGAGTCCGGTTCCGTGACTACCAGAAATTCCGATTGGATCGCCAAAACCAAGGCTATAGAACTCATAAATATCATCCGCACGCTTCATATTATCCACTTTGTTGATGGCAAGAACGACCGGTTTACCTGAACGGAACAGAATCTGAGCTACCTCTTCATCTGAATTCGTCACACCACTCTTTGCCTCACACATAAATACAATAACATCCGCTTCTTCAATCGCCAGCTCCGCTTGAACGCGGATTGATTTCAGAATTGTGTCTTCTCCATCAATTTCAATACCTCCGGTATCAATCACACTGAACGACTTACCGTTCCAATCTGAAATACCATAAATCCGGTCACGTGTAATCCCCGGTTTATCTTCTACAATGGCTAATCTATCGCCAATCAGCCGATTAAATATCGTCGATTTCCCGACGTTAGGCCTCCCAACGATTGCCACAACGGGTCTTGCCATATTCATTCCTCCTGTCATCCTTACGTTACTCATCATAGCAAAAAACATTTAAATTGGCTAACAATCATGTTAACTCTCATCAATCCTGCCGGTTCCGAAAAAAAGACAATCGGCGAACCCCCGTATCGAGGGCTCGCCGATTACTTTACCCGTATATTCAAAAGCTCGTTTAGGGATTAGTTATTACCCTTAAATTTGTCCAGCTTATCACCAAAACGTTCAGCAAGCGTAAAGCTAAGGCCTTCGTTGCTAAGGGAAACGTTAGGGTTGTTCAGAACTTCTTTAGGAGCTCTGTCTCTGCTATTGCTGCGTTCAGGTCTAGCAGATGGAGCTGGAGCTTCTTCAGTTTCTTTGATGCTCAGGCTAACACGTTTCTCGGATGGATTGAAGTCCAGAACTTTCACTTGAACTTCTTGTCCTTCTTTCAATACTTCGTGTGGAGTAGCGATGTGTTTGTGGGAGATTTGTGAGATGTGCACAAGACCTTCCACACCCGGAAGCAATTCTACGAACGCTCCGAAGTTCACAAGACGTTTTACAACGCCTGTTACAACATCACCGATGTTGATTTCGCCAGCAGCAGAGTCCCAAGGACCTGGAGCAGCAGCTTTGATGCTCAGGCTGATTTTTCCTTTTTCAGGATCAACCTTCAATACTTTAACACGTACTTTATCACCTTCAGATACTACATCAGAAGGTTTCTCTACGTGACTCCAAGCGATTTCAGATACGTGTACAAGACCGTCAACTCCGCCCACATCAACAAATGCGCCGAATTGAGTCAGACGTTGTACTGTACCTTCGATGATTTGGCCTTCAGATAGTTCAGCCATAATTTTCAGCTTGTTAGCTTCGAATTCTTCTTCAAGAACTTCTTTAGCAGACAAGATTACTTTGCTGTTCTCACGGTCAAGTTCTTTCACTTTAACGCGCAATGTACGGCCTTTGTAATCGCTGAAATCTTCAACGAAGTGACGCTCTACCATGGAAGCTGGGATAAATCCACGAGCTCCAACATCAGCTACGAGGCCGCCTTTAACAACGTCAGCCACAGTAACTTCGAAAGCTTCTTGGGAAGCGAAGTATTTCTCAAGATCTTCCCATGATTTTTCACTATCAACAGCACGTTTGGAAAGTACAAGGCTTTCCTTGTTGTCGTTGATGCTGACAACTTTACATTCTACTTCCTGTCCAACTTCTACTGCTGCAGCAGCGTTGTCCAGTTGTACTGCGGACAATTCGCGAATTGGAATCACACCGTCATATTTATATCCAATGCTTACATAAGCTTGGTTATCTTCGATTTTGACGATTGTTCCTTTCACGGTATCGCCTTTTTTCAGAGAAATGATTTCCAAGTCAGCTTGGTTAGTCACTTCTTCTTCGTTAACGGCAGCAACTTCTTCTACAGCTCCGTTATTTTCTGTCACAGCGGAATCCACCGCTTCTACGGATTCATTCTTTTCCGCAGCTTCCTGATTTTTAATTTCTTCAGACATGTGATTAGCCTCCTCGATTCAAAACCCCATTTATTTAAACCTGCGTATAGCAGAGTTCAAAACAAGCAATGCTTGATATTGCCACTTACACTTGATGATAGTATGTTCCAAAAAATAGCGGCTATGCCGTTATTTAATCAAAACATTGAGCAAAATTTATTGTTCTGCTCATCCCTTAACTAGCACTTGGTTTACCTGTCTCTTTCATCTCACGGATGCGATCCATAATGACATCGGTAACAGCCTCGAGAGATTCGCTCCCCGCACCGGCAAATTGACTAAGGTCTACAGGAGCACCGTAGACAACGACCATGCGTCGAAAGGGTTTATACTGGCCGATAATAGCCGCTGGAATAACTGCTGCGCCACTTCGAAGTGCAAAGCTAGCAGCACCCTTCTTGGCCACGCCGGCATCAGAGTTACGCGTACCCTCCGGGAAGATACCCATGACATTACCATTACGAAGTGTGTTAAGGGCCGTTTTTATGGATTCTTTGCTTACGCCGCCACGTTTCACCGGAAAAGCACCCAATTTATTAATGAGCCAGCCAAGCACCGGAACCTCAAACAGTTCAGCCTTAGCCATATACTTTACCTGACGGTCCAGCTTAATTCCAATAGTCATTGGATCAAGCAGACTAATGTGGTTAGCGCAGAGCAGTACCCCGCCCTCCTTTGGCACATTTTCTTTCCCCACAATCTTAAGCGGGAAAAGGATTGCGTAAATCAAGCGAAGCAATCCAACACAAATTGCATAAATCATAAATGATTTCTCTCCCCGTCAACATGAGATCTACAGTGGGATACAATGGCCTCCACAACTTGATCGATATTCATTAAGGTCGTATCCAGAAGAATAGCATCCTCTGCACGGCGCAGCGGTGAAATCTCCCGTCCTTCATCCAGACGGTCCCGCTTTGCAATATCGTGTTCAAGCTGCTGAAGCGTCACCGATTCCGCGTCTCTCAGTTCCTTATAACGACGGAGAGCTCGTTCTTCCACACTTGCCGTCATAAAAATCTTTACCTCGGCATCCGGCAGCACGGTTGTACCGATATCGCGGCCATCCATTACCACGCCTTTGCGAAGCGCCATCTGACGCTGCAATTGACTCAGTCTGGATCTTACATCCTCGATCTTCGCATACTGCGACACAAGGCCGCTAACCTGAAGGCTCCGAATATGTGGGGTCACGTCTTCCCCATTAATCAGCACCTTCTGAATGTCTCGTTCCGGAATAAGTTCAATCACCATGTCGCGAACCTTCTCGTTCACTCGCTGCTGATCTTCCGGTTCAATGCCTTCTTGGATCATATACCAGGTGATTGCCCGGTACATTGCACCAGTATCGACATAGATATAAGACAACTTCTGGGCTACCAATCGGGCTACAGTGCTCTTGCCTGCCCCGGCAGGTCCGTCGATGGCGACGTTTATTCTGTCATAAGTATGTGTACCCTGCCTATCCAACGGGGCATTCCTCCTCAAACACTCTTTCATAAAAAAAACATCTAGCGTTACGAAAACTATTCCTGCAATATCAAGGAGCACACATAAATTGTTATGCTTGATGATATTATCAAGAAAAAAGCAGGCATTGCCTGCGACTTATAAAATTATACCACAGTTTATACTTCAGTGCAAAATCAGACAGCTTAATAGAGCTGTTAAAAATGCTTATCTGTTGCGGAAATCAAACTGACGTTCGAAGCAATAACGGATAATTTTCTGGCGTTCCAAATCTGAAATAGCGACAAATTTCAACATGGCTAAAAGACGTCCATTCTCAAGCTTTTTAATGCGCACTACTTCACCTTCAAAATTGACATGCTCCGTGCTTCCGTTTCGATAAGGAACCAGTACCCAGCAGGACAATTTATTACCAACCTCCAGCTTTACTTGGTTATCCACCAAGAAGGAGATTCCTCCGCCACCAATATCATCTGTGCGAACCAGGAAGCGTTTGCCAAGGCTATCCTTCACAGCTAGCTCTAGATCAGCATTCACTCGGAAAAAGCTTCTTCTCTGGATCTTGAAAATCGAATCTGTCTCCGGCTTTTGAATCCTGACCATACGAATTACATCTTCTTTAAAGCCCAGCACATAAGTATTAAAGTAATTTTTAATGCCACCCTCAGTTAAAAAATAGACCGAAAGCTCGTCCCCCATAAAGAGCCTTTTTAGACGACCATTGCTCTCCTGCATAGGAATTTCAATCAGAAATGCGTCTTCTTCCGTCTCTGCAATTCTTGATCTATATTCAACTTCTGCTTCAGCAGCGTCACTGGAAGCAACCTGTATGTATAGATATTCGTTAATTTTAGGATACAAAGATGTCACCGCCACATCAGTTTAGTAATTATCACTAAGCCTGATTATAGCATGGGAATATCAGCCAGTCAGATATATTTTATAGATATTGCAAAAAAAAGGGACGCACCCAACTGCTGGATGCGCCCTCCCTTTTATTTTGCCTCAGACCCCGAAGAAGGTCTGATTTCTTCCACAGACTCTTCAATTCCATCCTCAGCGTTAATATAAATACGATACTTTGAGCCATTGACCCCTCCACCGAACTCGTAAGTCAAGACCTCGACGGAATCATCATTTTTAATCCAGGACAAGCGATTGTATTGCTCCTTGAAATCAGAATTCAGAAATTTTCTCGCCTCAGCAAGAGTAAGCTTTGGTTTTGGAAGCTGACGGTTGTCCTTATGCTCTTTAACATATTCGCTGGCCTCAAAACCGATGGTATCACCTGTATCCAGCCCCATACGAATAGTCATTTTTTCAGGATAAATCAATACATCATTCTGTTTGGTCACAAAGGTCAAATTCCCGATATTATCATAACGATCAGCGCTGACTGCAGTCATATGGGGATATCCTTTTTTCTCAAGAAACTTCTCGGCTTTGGTAACTGCTTCTTTAATAGATACCTTGGCAGGTCCAATCTCACGGTTATCATAATAAGAGATCAGCAATCCGCCATTTTTTGTGAAATCCATACTGATGGTGTGCTTTTCATTCGAACCACTAACTGTTGCCGTATAGGATGGCCATTCGGTGTTCTTCCCATTTTCTTTAACATCGACTTTAGCGTTGGAGCCCGCATCCGCGAACTTCAATGCCTTACGTTTGATGTCTTCGGCAGTCACGGGGTTACCTCCGAGCATTTTGACGGAACGTTTATCGTAGATGCTTGCTACTGAAGGGCCCCAGTCTAGCTCAGGGTATGCGCCAACACGTTTATCCACCGTTTTGAAACCGTCAATAATCGTGTTGTCCTCCGCTTTATTTTCTGTTGCCAATGCCGTTTCAACATCCATCCAGCGCAGCCGGTTGCCAATGACTTTATTCTGTACCTCTTGCAAATCCTTAGAGATTTCTCCCGAGTTCTTATATAATGCTTTTAGATTACTCAATTCTCCATCTGTCAGAGGTTTTTTAGTGAAGTCACGAATCCCGGCTTTATAAGAAAAGTTGGAGATTTTGGACAGAAACTCCTCTGTTTTGCTAAATGGCAGCAAGGTCAGCGGCAGCTGATTAATCTCATTTTGGGCCTCACTGGTCATCCGCCACACATTGACGAGTCCTTTGCGGTGCATCCCGTTAGAAGCAGAATTAACCGCAAGCGTATTTCCAAGCTCACCATGAAGACGGTCCACATGATAGGACAAATCGTGAAAGGCGCGTTGATATTGGTTTTCCGCCTTAATTAGTATTGAATTCTTCTCCTGGTTCTCCTGATAACCCCACACAAGCGCACCAATCAGCAGCAGCGCGGTCAGCGGGAACATTACAGCACTTAATCTTTTGTACATAGGGCTACAAGACTCCTTTCGATAGCTTATTGGCGTTAGTTTGACAATAAACTAGGAGTCTTATGCACTGAAGTTGCTACACCATGTGACTATAACGTCCGCTCATGCTCTTTCTTCAATCTCAAAGCCACTGCTATTACTGCAAAGGCATTGTTTAAAGCCGGTTTGAATGATACCATGCTCTTTAATCCCTCTTAATATGTAGGTCTCACCGCACTGTTTGCAAACGATACGTACTTTTATACGCAAAAAAAGACACCTCTCTCCTCTCTGGAATTCCTTACTAGGAACTGCCCTTCGAATATAAGTGTGTCCATCTCGATTATAGGTTAACCTCTTCTTCACGTTTCAGAAAGCGGAAAGGAGAACGGCTGTTGGCCCTAGCTACCTTTCCCATACCTCCATACCATAGGATAGCCATCAGAGGCACAATAAACCATATCCAATAGTTAGCTGTCGTACTCAAAATAAAGTCATATATCCCATGCCACATCCATGGCAACAGTAGCGAAAAAACCAGAATTCTCCGGGTCTTAACACCTTTTGAGAACTTCGCCCTCCCCATATGGTAGCCCATGATCACACCAAACATAGCGTGTCCAGAAACCGGAAGAAGTGCTCTCAGAAACATTGATCCGATTGAAGCGTTGCTATACCAAGCGTACATTACATTTTCTATTGTTGCGAAGCCGAGCGAAATCGCCACAGCGTATAGTATCCCATCATATGGCTCGTCAAATTCGGTATGATTGTAAATCATATGGTAAAGCACAAACCACTTTAGACATTCTTCCACGCCAGCGGATATGAGAAACGACTCCACATACGGACCGCCATTTAGTCCCAGCATCAGCCCTCTCTGAATGATCATGACAGGAAACACAATCAGAAGGCCGAGCAAGAATACTTTAATGACTACATGAAGCGGTTCTTGATCATACTTGTCTTTCAGATAAAAAAAGGTCAACAGAGCAAGTCCCGGCGCCACTGCCGACGAAATAACCGATAACACGAGCACCGAATAACCTCCCTATACTCCTAAACCCTATTACTGCCGTTACACAGCAAGGTAGATGATAACTTTGATACAAGAATGACCGACATATCACCAACAACAAGACTAGGGCTGATCGGCCTAAACAATGGTCATCAGCCCCTAGATCTTGCCTAATTACTCCTGACGCTTAAAATGAGTGCACAATAACTGGACCGCATTCTCCGGCATCACTGTTTTCCCATATTCATCGAGAACAGCTTCTGTGACCGGTGAGGAATCTCCAAACTCAGCTAGTACGCCAACAAGACCTGACAACGCCGTTTCTTCAAATTCCTTTGGATCGAAATACAGATACCATTTATTGTTATAAGAATACAGTTTCCCCTGGGAAGTAATATTACCGATGAGCACATGGGCCGCTTCAACCAGAACCTCGAAATCGCGGAATGCATATACAATGGAGTCGCTTTGTTCAAGAGTAACTTCCATTTCATAAATCTCTTCTGGCAATTCTTCTTCCCCGGACGCACCGTACTGATGGTGATCATATTTTCCTCGGGTCACTATAACGACCATGCCTTGCGCGGGCAATGCGAAAACTTCTACGGCAAGCGGACCCGTGGCATCAAAACCTAGTTCACTATATGCTTGATCCATCATCTCCGTAAACAGGTCATGAACCTTAGGAACTTCCTGCCACATGTCTTCCTTCTGGATGCCCCGCTCGCTCAGGTCGTCAAAAGTGAGGAAAATCCGTATCTTATCTTGACTTAATCGCTCTATTCTCATGACAGGATCCTCCTTTTGCAAGCTCATTTATTATAATGTATGATGAGTCCCGAGTAATGAGCCAAAAATGGTTACTATGTAAGTATGTTATCATTTTGCCGAGATAAATGCACGTAAATAAATATATAAAATCCTCTCTATTGAATAAACCATTTTCAGAGCCCTGAATAATAAAAAAGAATCATTCTGCGGAATATTTCATCCCCAAAATGATTCTGATGGAGTCCTTTACGGTTACAATCCCGGTATGGTTGTATGCGTTTCTTTAAGAATCTGCTCTACTTCGCTCTTCACTTCAGGATTGCTGCGAATGAATTCCTTTAACAATTTAAGATTGGATTCCTTCGACTTCACTGGTGATTCAGTCTTATGCTCAGTGGTTCCGCTACTTGAACCGTTACTTTGAGCATTACTGCTTGAAACAGCAGTGTTACCAAAACCAGTCGTGGCCATACCGATTATTTTTTCTTTTGCTTTATCTGCAGCTCCACTCATGGAACCACCCGATTGCCCTAGCGAAGACATTAAAGAATTCCGCTTTTTGGACATAATCATACTGGCTGCGGCGCCCATCAGCACCCCGCATAAAAATGACGAAGTATTCATATTTCCAGCCTCCTTGTATGGTAAAATCATGTTTAGTGTTCGCGGAAAGATTCCGGCTCATACAACCTAATAACAAGAAAGCGAGTTGAAAAAAGTGGGTAAAATGACATCAGTGCTCCTATTGGCTACCTTGTTGCTTACTGCCTGTGGCAACAGCGGTGCAAATGGAAATACAGCTAAGGAAACAAATGCCTCAAACAATCCGCCCACGGCGGCAGCTACACAAAGCGCAGAAACTACGGCGCCATCACCTGAAGCAACAGCCAGTCCTACCCCTGAAGCAACAGCAGATGGAGGTACTACAGGAAATAGTACAGCCAGTAAGGGCGAAGCATCCGCTGAAATTCCACTGCTGTACCATATGAACAAAAATTACGATATCGTCCCTAATGAGGAAGCTACAAATAAAAAAGTGGTTTTGCTCACCTTTGACGACGGTCCTAAAGATGCGGCAATGATTAACCCTTTGATGGATGTTCTGGACAAACATCAAGCTAAAGCCATCTTTTTCGTGAATGGTTATCGTGTTAAGGAGCATCCTGAGCTTCTGGAGTTAATACATAACCGCGGTGGAATTATCGGCAACCACAGCTGGGATCATATTGTATTGAAAGACAAGTCCTATACTGAGGTTAAAAAGCAAATCGAAGATGTTCAAAATATTGTCAAAGAAACGCTTGGAGAAGCTCCTCACTTTTTCCGTCCGCCACATGGTGCTGGCGGGGATGTTGGCAAGAAGGTCGCTGCCGAGAATGGAATGTTATACATGACCTGGTCTGTAGGCTCTCTTGACTGGGAAATGAAAGAAAAAGAAACGGGTAAGACAGAAAAATTGATCAGCAATGTTACCGATCAGCTGCATTCTGGCAGTAATATCCTGATGCATGAGCTACCATGGACCGTTGAAGGTCTGGATACCCTGCTCACTACACTTGAGGGCAAAGGATATAGCTTTGTTGATCCGCGCAGCATTGAGCTAAAAATGCGTTGATCTCATTATCCGTACATGTCCGATAATTGCTTCGTCAGTGCAAATGTTTCAAATCAAACGAAAAATAGAAGGGGGTTCCAAAAGCCATTTGCATGGCTTTGGACCCCCCTTTTTTTACGCTACCTATTTTTCTTACTGGAAAGAGTAAGCACTATTGGGTTGATTTACGCAGTGTCAGCACATGCATTTCAGCAGGACTACCCCAGCGAATTGGCAGATGTGCTGTTCCAAACCCTCTGCTGATCAGCAGCAGCGCATTTTTTGCGGAACCGTCACCTCTTGGCCAACTAAACTTTCCAGCGTCATATTTATGATAGAAATGCTCAACATGTCTTTGACCCACAAACGGAAGGATCACCTGGCCCCCATGCGTATGACCTGCCAGAATCAGGTCCGCTGGCACACTTTGGCGCTTGGATAACCAAAGCGGATCATGTACAAGAATTATACGACAGGTATCTTCAGCAGAAGTGTTTGTGGTTAATTGCGGAAAAGGACGGTATGGAGTTTTGCCCCCATTTTTCGGAAAATCAATTCCGGTTAACCAAAGTTTAGCTCCCTCACGTTCAAAAGCCACATTTTCATCCATTAACAGTTTTGCACCACTGTCCTGAATAATCTCATCCACCCTTGTAATATTAGCCCGATAATCATGATTTCCATGCACTACATAGGTAGATGCAATAGAAGTAACTAGAGTCATATTATCGACAAGACGATTTAAAGGGCTATCTTTTTCCGTTAGATCTCCTCCCAGAAAGACAACATCTACTCCACCCTTTAATGGCATCAGAAGCGCGGACGGAAGGCGGCGGCGATGGATATCTGTTATAAACAAGATACGAAATCCATCGAACTCTTCAGGTAGCGAATCTAGCATTATTTCCTCGGTAATAATTCTGTTTCTAAACGCGTTGATCACCATGATTATGACAACAGCCGCAGCTATCAATAGAATGGCCAAGACCACTCCCCATGCCCATGTACTCACCATAATGTACTCAGCGGAGGCGCTCCTTCAATTCCCCACCAAAGCAGCCCTATTAGCAAAATAACAAAGATAAAAATCAAAGAATTCACAAACATCTTGCTTAGACGAACTTTTTCTGAAGAATAAGTATCTGAACGAGAAGGAACAGATTCTTCGTCCTTCTCTTTACTTCCTGTGGAAGAGCGCTTTGCAGAACCTGCTGGGCGGCGAGCTTTTCTTGATAAAGTTGCAGTAGAGACCCGAGCGGTAGCATTTTTCTTTATAGGAGCAGACTTCTTTTCAGGAGTAGCCTTTTTTACAGCCTCCGAAGTCCGCTTCTCTTTTTTACTTTTGCCAGGATGTTTGCTTTCACTTTTGTGTTGTTTTTGTCGAGACTTTACCCGGCTTAATTCCTCACTCATGATTCCCTCCTATAGCGGATCACCAGACCTGAGATCAGGTCGATGAAGAAGTGACATAGTATAGGGGCCCAGAGGCTGCCCGATTGAATGTAAATATATCCAAGACCATAACTGCTTAAGAACACCCAGCCGGTAGGTACAAAGTGACGTAAATAACGGACATGAATAAGAGCAAATACTATACTCGTCCAATAAGGGCCAATGGAATATTGGATGGCTCCGCGGAATAAGAGCTCCTCACATACCGATACAATTGCTGCTATGACGATAATATGCCACACAGGTCGATTTCGAAATAAAAGGTCGTTTATTCCACCATCATCCATGCTCTCCTCAGGGACAATATGTGTCAATAAATAGTCAACAATTAGCATTGCAGCAGCAAGTCCGAGGCCCCATGCCACAAAATGTACTTTTTCTGGAATAATTAATAGCTGAAAAGGATTTCTTTTCTGAAATAATATCCATATCAAACCGATAATTAATGTGAGCCCCTGAGTGATATAGAGATTGAGCAGCAGAAGACGGTCTGTCAACTGGCCTGGTTCTACCTTTTTAACCTTAATCTCGCCAAATTTGAATTTTTTCATCGTGACCTGCCTGTTCTTTATTTTTTTCGGGCAGCTCCGAGAGAGAAACCGTCCATAGTGTTGCTATCAATACATAATACATAGGATAATCCCCCCAGAAAAAGGAGCATTTATTATGAGCAAACGTAAGTCCCGCAATCAAATGTTATACACGCTAGTTTTTTTGTTTTTCCTAGTTTGCGCCTTCGCCGCATTTTTTACTGGCGTCAAGGTTGGCGCAGACAAAACTGAAGCCAAATATGACAATCAATCAAGTATGAATGGTTTAGTAGAATTCACGGGCTCTTATCAACAGCAGGATCTGGTTACTTTCTATCATAACGTATTTTTGCCCTATCGGGAATTCAAGCGAAATTGGAACATTCAAGTAGATAAGTTAGCGCGCAGCACAGATGCTCGTATGAATGCGGCAGTAATGAAGAATCTAAGTATTCTAGCAGACCAGCAATATGAGAGAGTTAATCAAGATTCTATTTTCACTAACTCTCCTCTATTACATCAGTCACAGGTCAATGTGCTCAAAAGCTTAACTTTATTTTCTAAGGCCTCCGGCAAAGTCTCTACTAGTGCATCTGGTGCAGAGACCGCAAAGTTATTGAAAAATGATGAATTTACAACTGGCGCCGTGAAGTACGGTCTGTTAGCACAAAAGAACTTCTATGATTCTATGCTAAAATGGGGCTCTAAGACAAACCAGAAAATACCTTCTGCACCTGGCGAACTAAAAACGATGTCTTTCATTCAGTGGAAAAAAATGCCCCTTCTTTTGAAGAATGCTTCTATCGCTGACATGATGTTGAATCGCGGAATTTTTGCAGGTTATGATCCTCAGGACATCACTGCTAAAATAGACGATATGATTTACTCAGGCACTGCAAACTCATTAAATCTTTCGGATATCCAGTCCTCAGTAACCTTGTTGATTTCTACAGGTGCTGTGCAGGAACAGGATTTTGTAAAATGGCGGGAACAGTATTATAACAGGGAGACACTTCCACAGCTTCCGTTCTTTTTTGAATAGAACCAGTTATTGAATCATAACGAAAAATGAAGTTCACTTCAAGAAACGCTACTTGTAAAGCCTATTGACACAACTTGCATACCGTGTTACATTATGAAAAAATTAATCATTCAAAACCGATGATGGAACAAAGATCCTGGAAGTCTTCAGAGAGCCGGTGGTTGGTGCAAACCGGTGACGAACAGCTATCTTTAGCGCTCCTGAGATATTGTATCGAACCTTAAAGTAGGTACAATCGGATCAACTCCGTTAACAGTGTGGCCTATGCAGGCCAATGAGGCTGCTTCTTCCAAGTTGCAGTGAATTAGGGTGGTACCACGAAGATAACTCTCGTCCCTTACTACGGCAGTAGTATGGGGTTGAGAGTTTTTTTAATTCCCTAATCCCCCATAAATACTACCTTATGCCCAAAGTTACCGATTTCGCGGTACTCTTGCACGCTGTTTCTTTTGTGCGACACCGCGTTGATCTACTATTATTACATGTTTTTCTCTACTAGTTCGTGAACCTTCTGGTATTGTGGACAGTCCATCAGGGCGTCCTCGACATATAAAGCTTTTCAACTTTAAGGGGGATAAGAAACCATGTTTAAAGTATTAGTATCGGATCCAATCAGTGATTTGGGCATTCAGCAATTGATGGACGCAACAGATGTAGTTGTAGACAAAAAAACAGGTCTCAGTGAAGATGAGCTCGTTGCAATCATCGGTGAATATGATGGTCTACTCGTCCGCAGTCAAACTACAGTAACTGAAAAAATTATCGAAGCTGGAAAAAACTTAAAGGTCATTGGTCGTGCAGGTGTGGGTGTAGATAATATCAAGCTGGAAGCTGCTACTCAACGTGGGGTTGTTGTTATCAACGCTCCTGATGGAAATACCATTACAACTTGTGAGCATGCTTTTGCAATGATGATGGCACTGGCCCGTCACATTCCACAAGCTTATGCAAAAACAATTGGTGGAACCTGGGATAGAAAAACCTTCGTGGGTGTAGAGCTTCGCGGCAAAACTTTAGGTGTACTGGGAATGGGCAGAATCGGTAGCGAAGTGGCTAAACGTGCCAAAGCTTTCGGCATGGAAATCCTTGCTTTTGATCCTTTCTTAACTGCTGAGCGTGCTGAGAAACTGGAAGTAAAATTAGCTTCCGTTGACGATGTAGTCCGCGGAGCAGACTTCATTACTGTGCACACTCCACTTACTCCGGAAACACGCCATATGATTTCCCGCCCGCAATTTGAAGTGATGAAAAAGGGAATGCGCATCATCAACTGTGCCCGTGGTGGTGTAATTGATGAAATGGCGTTAGTAGAAGCTATTGATAGCGGTATTGTTGCTGGCGCTGCATTTGACGTATTCGAAAAAGAGCCGCCACAAGCAGATCACCCATTCTTGTCGCATCCAAAAATTATCGTGACTCCTCACTTGGGCGCTTCTACAATTGAAGCTCAGGAGAATGTAGCGATCGATGTATCGGAACAAGTACTGCATATTCTGCGTAATGAACCGTTCATCAATGCTGTAAATATTCCTCCAGTTGCTCCAAGCGTAATGAACAAACTCCAGCCTTACTTCACACTTGGTGAGAAGCTGGGCAGCTTTGTTACCCAAATTACAGATAGTGCTATTCGTGAAATCCATGTTGAGTATGCGGGTGATCTGTCAGATGTCGATACCCAACCACTTACTCGTTATATTGTGAAAGGCGTGCTCTCCCGCCACTTCGCTGAGGATGTTAACATCGTTAACTCCATGCACTTGGCAAAAACACGCGACGTTAATGTAGTAATAACTAAAGCTTCCAAAACTAAAGGGTTCACTAATCTGATTACCGTGACCCTTAAAACAGATCACGACCAAGAACGTCTCGTAGCCGGAACATTGCTGCAAGGTTATGGAGAAAGAATTGTTCAAGTGAACAAGTTCCCAGTTGATATCGCTCCTGAAGGACATCAAATCGTCGTATCCCATAACGACAAACCAGGGATTATCGGACTTGTGGGCACATTGCTGGGTGAAAATGATGTCAATATCGCCTCCATGCAAGTGGGACGTAAAATCGTTGGTGGCGAAGCAATCATGCTGCTGACCGTTGATAAAGCTGTACCTACTCATGTGCTTGTGAAGCTTGCTGGCCTGCCAGAAATCAACACTGCCGAAGAAATCATTCTTCTGTAAGCAATAAGATAGAAATCAAACAACAGAGCAGCGACTCTCCCCTTATAGGAGTTTCGCTGCTTTTGTTGTTGATCGTCGACCTATTTCGGCTTCATTTACAACACCGAATCGAGTTCCCCTGGAGACTTACGGACCCAGATGGCCTTATAAGCAATAACTTCACCTTTGAAGCAGTGTTTCGGACTCCAGTGCCGCTATTCCTCAAAAAGAGAGCTAAATCAGGTGTTTTGCCTATCCATAGCGTCTATGGGGACCGATAGCGTCCTAAATATACGAAAATGCTGCATTTAAGATCAGCTCTGTCCTTTACTGCTTCGTACACAGAAATGGGATCAAACAGATCAAGTTTGCTGTTTAGACTAAGAATGCGGGAACAATCCGCCCATCGATGTCGGTAAATCCATACTTTTCAGCGAGCTTAGCAACCTGCTGCGGTTGACCGGTCATAGACATAACCTCAGGATCGGTTGCGAGAGCAGCGGCTGCCCTACCGATATAGGTTGTGGATTCAGTCATCTGCAATTCTTCAACCTCATGCCAATGCTCCTCATCCGTGGTCATGCTCTCCAACACCGCCTCTGTCCTCATCCAGCCCGGAGTAAGAGGAATAACTGCAATGTTGTCCTCTTTAAGCTCAATCGATAACCCGTAGGCCATACGCACAAGTGTATTTTTAGAAAGATCATAATAGAAGTTTCCGAGATATTTGTAATGATCCCAAAAGGTTGTGTGGATGATTAGACCGCCAGCTTTTGCCTCGCGCATTAAAGGTATGGCGTAATAATTTGTTACCAACTGTGCCCTCACACCCGCATTAAACATATTGTCCCAATGCGCTGTTGGAAGCTCCCAGAAAGACTTCTGCTCAATAAGTAAATCGTTGCCGCCCCATACATTGTTGACTAAAATATCAAGCCGCCCTTGCTCTGAAGCAATCTGGCGAATGACCGTCTCTGTCTCCTGATCTTTTGTATGATCACATCGTATGGCGCTGCCGGACCCTCCCTCCGCTTTTATTTCCCTAAGCACGTTATCAATGCTCCGCTTGCTTTGCCCTGTGCCAGAGGCCTCTGTCGTTCTGCCCGTAATATAAACGAATGCACCTTTCCTTGCCAGCTCCAATGCAATTCCTCTACCAGCACCTCTGCTGCCTCCGGTGACCAATGCTACTTTTCCTTTTAAAGTCATGTTCTCAATCCTTTCTACATTTGTTTTTCTCTAAATGTTCTATATTTAATCCTTACCTTATATAAGTATAATTCTTTAATATGACATCAACTGACATATATAATATAATAATTAATTAAGAACTGACTAACATTTATTAGGAGGAGGAATGTTCCCTTAATGAGAGCCGATCGTTTGTTATCCATCTTACTTTTGCTGCAAAATCGTGGAAAGATGACGTCCCGTGAGCTAGCCCAGACCTTAGAAGTGTCTGAACGAACTGTGTTTAGAGATATGGAAGCCTTATGTACAGCAGGAATACCGATTCTTGCCGAACGGGGACGCGAAGGGGGCTGGATGCTCACAGAAGGATACCGAACCTCGTTAACGGGTATGAAGCCCTCAGAGATTGCTACTCTGCTGCTGTCCGCAGACTCCTCGATTTTAAAAGATCTGGGTATACAAAACGACTTTTCTTCTGCCGTACTCAAGCTGGAGGCTGCTTCGCCATCTAGGACGAATAATCCAGCCAGTTACCTAAGCCAGCGCATCCATATTGATGGTGCCAGCTGGCACCCTTCCGACGAGACCTATCCGTTCCTATCTATCCTGCAGGAAGCTGTTTGGGAAGATCGTAAAGTAAAGATCACTTACCCACGGAATGACGAGACGAAGGAACGTTTTATTGAACCTCTTGGGTTAGTCGCAAAACGTGGAGTTTGGTATGTAGTGGCACGAACCGAGGATGAAATGCGGACTTTTCGCGTGTCAAGATTAATACAAGCTGAAGCAACTAATGAATCATTTGTCAGACCTGAGACTTTTGATTTAAAAAGCTACTGGGAACAGTCGACTTTAGCTTTTAAAGCAGCTCTGCCAAAATATGTAGTGAAATTAAAGGTGAATGAGTCTATTCTTAAAGAATTACAACGTGAAAGATATGTAACTATAACTTTAGTAGAACCCTCTGCTAATACTGGGTGGATGAACGTAGAGGCCGAGTTTAATACTATAGAATCTGCCTGTCGTATCGTACTCTCTTTTTCTCCTTCAGTTATTGTTTTAGCTCCTACCGAACTTGTAGGGATGGTAAAGTCTGCTATTAAAACAATTTCCACAATATATGAGGAATTTTGACATGAATTCTAAATATCTACTACTTAAAGAAGATTTATGACACTTCTCTATAGACCAATGACCTATAAATCCCCTATAATAACACCATTACATAAAATTTAATAAGGGGGACATTTTACCAATGAGCTGGATGCACAAACTTCCGTTAAAACAAAGAATTGTTGCCGGATGTTACCTCGTTGCCGCACTGTTTGCTATTCCTGTCTTAGTTACGTTAATGATTCTAGGTCAATTTCTCGTAGGAATTATACTAGTAGTTGTTCTTGCAGGTCTGACTTTACCTGTTGCTCGCTTCGTGGAGAGAACGCTTACATCATCTTTTGATGATATTGCTAATGTATCTCACAGTATTTCGAAGGGGGATTTCACTAGCAGAGCGGACGAAAATGGTTCAATGGGTGACGTAAGCCGCTCCTTTAACACAATGATTGATAAGCTCAAGAAGATTCTGACCGATGCATCGCAGATCACCCGTCAAGTAATGGATGCAAGCCGCGGAATCGAAGATAAGAACCAGAACCTGAAAATTGTTATGGCACAAGTAGCCTCTTCTTCTACCGAGCTCGCTCTTGGTGCAAATGAAATATCTACGGATATCGCTGATATGACAGAATCCATTAAAGACATTGAGACCAAAGTATCCAATTATACGAACTCCACCAAAGAAATGAACAGACGTTCAATACATACCTTAGAACTTGTTGAGCAAGGGCGCCAATCCGTAGATACACAGGCTGAAGGCATGCGTAAAAACATAGAGGCTACACAAAAAGTGGCTGATACTATTGAAGCTCTCTCACAAAATGCCCGCGGGATTACGATGATCACCAAGACCATCACAGAGATCGCTGAGCAGACCAACCTGCTGTCACTCAATGCCTCCATCGAAGCTGCTCGTGCCGGAGAGCATGGTCGGGGTTTTGCCGTTGTCGCTCAAGAGGTTCGCAAGCTTGCTGAGGAATCTACGGCTTCCACAAAAGAAGTATTCGGTTTGGTCCGCAGCATTGAGTCAGATATTAAACAAGCCATCGATAATATCGCCATCAATGAAGAGGTTGTGCAGGTTCAGAATGAAATGATCACTCAATCTGCCCATATTTTCGCACAAATTGTACAAAGCGTGCAGTACATTACCGAGCAAATCTCTTCATTCTCTGCGGAGAGTGATCTTATGCTAGAAAGTGCCTTGAAAATTTCCAGTGCAATTGAGAATATCTCAGCAATCACCGAAGAAACCGCTGCAGGCACTGAAGAGGTATCGGCGGCTATGAATGAACAGATTAATGCCCTGCAGTCTGTTGCAGAAGAAACGGAAAAAATGACCCAGGCCGTATTTAATCTGCAAAAAACCATTCATATCTTTAAATTCTAGTTCAAAACTATCAACTGCCACCTAAGCTGAGTCTTAGGTGGCAGTTTTTTTCGCGAGGCAAAACTTCATCTCTTGGACAAGACTTTCGTCAAATTTCGAGTTTTTTTAGCGGATTATGTTGACAAAAATTAATGAGGAATATATTGTAAAGGAAAATTATTCTTATCAACTATAAATTAATATTGGCAAAATCCTCGAAAGAGGATGACGCAAAACCATGGATCTACAGCCTCATTTTTTCGTTTGAGGCCATGATTGCCAGGTTGCAGAGGAACCAGGACGGCTGAACTATTGTTCAGTCTTTGCGGCGCCTTATGCCACCAACCTGTGCTTACTATAGAGCACAGGTTTTTACTTTTTGAGTATATTGATCTATCGTATCTATTCGGTAGATTAATAACTAATATATATCAAAAAACTTGTGAGGTGTTTCTTTTGAAGACAGTCGCAGATTACATGGCGGAAGCACTACGTAACCTAGGAGTCACCCATTCTTTTGGGATCATTGGCAAATCGATTTGTCCAATAGTTCTAAAGATGGTCGATTACGGTATTGAATTTATTCCCGGTAGACATGAAGCAAGCTCCGGATTCGAAGCAGCAGGGTATGCGCTGAAAACGGGTAACCTAGGCGTAGCATTTGGTACTTCTGGTCCTGGTGGAACTAACCTGCTCACAGCAGCAGCTCATGCGAAAGCTAACAACCTACCTGTCCTGTTTATTACTGGCCACCAATCCATTACAGAGCTTGGAATTCCTCAATGTCAGGACTCCACCTCTTTTCTGGCTGATTTAGCTGATATGTTCAGACCTGCCACCTTGTTCAGTAAATTGGTTGAACGTGGGGATCACTTTGGTACTATTTTTAATCATGCGATTTCTGTGGCCCTGGCCAAACGGGGTCCTGTTCATCTTTGTATTCCTTTTGATGTACAAACTGAAGTATTGGAAGAATGCAATATTGTAATCCCTGAAAGAGAGTCTCTAATTAGTCAAGCAAATATCGATAGAGTCATCGATGCTATTCAAGCTGCTAAGAATCCTTTGATTATTGCGGGTAAAGGAATTAACCGCTCCGGAGCACATAAAGAGCTTGTTCAACTCGCAGAAACTTTTAATATTCCTGTAGTAACATCTCCTGGTGGAAAAGGGGCTATAGTCTGGGATCACCCGCTCTATCATGGTCCTATTGGCGTTGGCGGTTCGACCCACGGGGATGATTTATTGAATAAAAGCGATCTGTTTATAGTGCTTGGATCACGTTTAAGTGATATGACCATCTGTAATCTTAAACGGGAGAATCATCCAGCAACTTTAATTCAATTTGATATTGATCCAACCTTTGTCGGAAAAATCCTATTGTCCAAAACGATACCGGTCACTGGGGACCTGCGCGATAATTTGGTGCACTGCCTAAATCATATTGACCCCAGCACAATCACCAAACGTGAGGCTTTGGCCGATGCTGATTATTCAGAAGAGCTTCCAACCCTCAAGAATCTTTCACTGGCTTCAGTAATGAGCACTTTAAGTGATTTGATCCCTTATAATAATTCAATTTTCGTTGATGATGGAAGCCATGGATTCCACGCTGCAAAATGGTACAAGGTTAAGAAACCGGGCAGCTTTTTTTTTGATGCTTATTTTGCTTGCATGGGTAATTCGATCGGCATGGCTATTGGTGCAAAAGTTGCAGCTCCTGAAGAAACTGTCCTCTGCATTACAGGTGATGGTTGTTTCATGATGCTCGGCGCTGAGATTAACACCGCTGTCTGCAAAGATATCCCTGTCATCTTTATCGTGGTCAATAATAAGCAACTAGATATGGCTCTTAAGGGTATGGAGAAAACCACAGGTCGTATCGATGGAACTCTATATGAAGTACCAATGGACGCCGTGAAATTCGCTGAATCTCTAGGTGCTAAAGGCTACAAATGTGAGACTGCGGATGAATTCACAGCTGCAATTAAAGATGCGGTAGCTCTAAACCATGTTGCCGTTATTGAACTACTAACAGACCGTGATGAAGTCCCTCCGACTGCACACCGTACTTTGAACCTAAACTAGGAGGCTAACCATGAAGGAAAATATCAACAGTGGTCTCAACCACTTCACGAATCTATCAGGAGACTATGGCGCAAAAGCACTAGCTCCAATTAAAGACCACTTCCCTGACTTGGCTGAATTTATTATGGGGAATGCCTATGGCGATATTTTTCAACGTAATACTATAGCCCCTGACTGGAAGGAAATTGCAGTCATTTCATCTTTAATTTCAATGGGTCAATTCGAACAGCTGGGTGTTCATTATGTTATGGCCCTTCGTGTTGGAGTCACCGTAGAACAGCTTAAAGGCATTCTATTACACTTAGTACCCGTTATAGGGGCACCTAGAATCATCACAGCTTTTAATATCCTGCTTGCAACCATAGAAGAAATCCAATAACCCAACAGTTCGACAACAATATACAAAATTCGACTTTATTATTGCATGCACTTGAAAAATATGCCTATAATAGAGTCGGAATATCCCAATACTTGCTGTATAGTGTCGAATTTTGACTTTTATAAAACAGCTAAGTGGATATATAAAGGGCTGGATATTGCAGTCGAACTGTTTTGGACAAATTCAATCTATGGGAGAGATTTAGGCATGGGAAGTTTCATTTTGAAGACAGACACTGCAAACAAGGTTATTAACATTGAGTTGGATGGAACATTTTCTGAAGAAGATGGTCTAAAATCTATTCAAGCTTATCAACAAACTATCAATCCAATTACTCCAGCTGACTATGAACTAAAAATCGACTGCAGAAAGCTAAATGTAACTGCACCAGATGTGGTACCTCTTTTAGAAAGCTGCTTTGTAATGTTTAAGAATGATGGTTTTGTAAAAGTAAATCTAACGCTTGAAAATAACCCGATCCTCAAAATGCAGCTTTCCCGTCTTGGCCGTAAAGCTGGACTCGATAACATCGAGATCATTTCTGCGGTTACAGTCTAGATCTTTTAATCTTAATATGTAGGCCACATTTTACTGCTTTCCTGGAGGCGTATTATGACCGGAATTCCTATTAAAGGCATTGATATCTATCATCCCAGCAATATAGTTGGTAACGACTTTTTCATTAAGCATTTTGACGAAAAAGGCATTGATATTCGAGGTCTATTATCCGCATTAGGTCGTATTACACGGTATAGTATTAAGGATGCGGATGAGAATTCCCTTACGATGGCTTTTGAGGCTGCCCGGAATGTTCTGGAGAAAAGTGGTCTCACAGGTGCCGATATCGACCTTATTGCCTATGCAAGTCAAACTCCTGAGTATATCTTTCCTACCAACTCATTAATGATTCACCGTTTGATCAAAGGCGCATCCCATACGATCTGCATTGACAGCAATGCTAATTGTGCGGGTATGACGGCTTCAGTGGAACAGGTTAGCCGTCAGATGCAAGCGAATCCTAGGATTAAACGAGCGTTGGTAATCGGCTCCGATTATGTTACCCCTCATGCCGATAAGAATGATCCAGTCTACTACGCTAACTTCGGTGATGCAGCGGCGGCAGTCATTCTTGAACAAGCTGAGGATGTAGTCGGTTTCATTGACTCTATCTACCAAACGGATCCTTGTGTTTGCGATAAATCCAAGTTCCCGTGCGCAGGCCTGGCTAAACTGGGTAAACAAGGTGTAGCGGCTGGAGAGTTTAATGTGAAGTTTATTCCTTTTGATGATTCCATTTGCATAGATGCTGCTTCTGAGTCTATTCGTACTCTACTGTCTAACAACAATATCGCGCCTGAAGCCATTAAAGCAGCCTGCTTCTCACAGTTTTCATTGCCTAATATCTTAGAGATGTGTGAGAAAGTCGGTATTGATCGCAATGTAGCGGTATACATAGGGGATGAATTCGGATATACCTCTACCAGCAGCCCATTTATTGCTCTACATAAAGCTGTAACTACTGGAAAGATCGAACGTGGTGATAAAGTCCTGTTCTGGACAGTGGGCGCCGGTTGGCAAAATGTAGCATTTGTTATTGAATATTAGGAGCTATATAACAAAAAGCGGCAAGCTAGGGATTCACCTAAGCTTGCCGCTTTTTGTTATAAATATGAACGCAACATCAAGACTTACTTGCAAAGGTGAGCCCCTTTTCCGCAAGAGCACTCCGCAGTAGAACGATCGCCTTTGGCCCCAATCCATGTAGCTGCAGAAGCTCTGCCTCCGTAAGCTTGCTGAATTGTTGAAGCTGAACATATCCAGCCCCATGCAGGGCTCGAAGCGCCGGCTTAGATAGTCCGCCCGGCAGATCAGATTCGGTTCCGTTAATCATAGACATATACAGCCCCTTTATCACTGATATCCTTCATGCTTCTCCCAACCCATGGTACGCGCTACAGCGTCCTTCCAGGCGTTGTAACGACCTTCCCGCTCAGTTATACCCATCTCAGGCGAGAAGACCCTCTCAGCCTTGTTGAAGCTCTCTAGCTGGGCACGTGTCCAGACTCCGGACGTTAAT
Source organism: Paenibacillus sp. FSL H7-0735 (assembly GCF_038008505.1). Taxonomy (NCBI): domain Bacteria; kingdom Bacillati; phylum Bacillota; class Bacilli; order Caryophanales; family Paenibacillaceae; genus Paenibacillus; species Paenibacillus sp. FSL H7-0735. The sequence goes on from NZ_JBBOZH010000001.1 coordinate 4,989,164, forward strand.
CCCGCCAGAAGCGCTGCACCTAGCGCTGTTGTCTCCGCATATGTTGTTCTAGTAACCTCACTGCCCAGGATATCAGACTGGAATTGCATCAGCAAATCGTTACGCACAGCTCCGCCATCCACACGAAGGCCGGTCAATGGCATGCCTGCGTCTTTTTCCATAGCTCCTATTACATCTCTAGATTGAAAGGCTAAGGACTCCAATGTAGCTCGTACCAGATGTCCTGAGGTAGTGCCTCTAGTAAGGCCAAATATGGCTCCACGGGCATACATATCCCAATAGGGTGCCCCCAGTCCGGTAAACGCAGGCACAACGATAACCCCTTCACTGTCCTCTACTTCCCGTGCTTTATCTTCTGAGCCTGATGGCTCCTCTATAAGACCAAGCCCCTCCTGCAGCCACTGAACGGCCGCTCCGGCCACGAACACACTGCCCTCGAGAGCATAATAGAGTTCATCTCCCATACCCCAAGCTACAGTGGTCAACAAGCCATGGCTGGAGGCTACAGCTTCTGTGCCTGTGTTCATTAGAATAAAGCAGCCTGTACCATAGGTGTTTTTGGCACTGCCGGGTTCTAGACAAGTATGTCCAAACAATGCGGCCTGTTGATCTCCAAGTACAGAGCGAATTGGAATATCCGCCCCAAACCACTGTTTGTCTGCTATTCCAAATTCGCCGCCAGACATTCTTACTTCTGGCAGAATGGTACGCGGAATACGAAGCTCTTGCATTAGCTCTTCATCCCAGCACCGTTCATGAAGATTGAACAGCATCGTACGTGAGGCATTGGTAACATCAGTCGCATGTACGGCTCCGCAGGTAAGTCGCCAAATTAGCCAGCTGTCGATCGTACCTGCCAGAAGCTCCCCTCGATTCGCCCGCTCTCGGGCACCATCCACGTGATCCAGTATCCAGGAGATTTTGGTAGCTGAGAAATAAGCATCTACAACAAGGCCCGTCTTGCTCGCAATAACTTGCTCCAGCCCTTTACTTTTAAGTTCTTCACATTGCTCTGCAGTACGCCTGTCCTGCCACACGATCGCAGGGTATATCGGTTTGCCCGTTGTTTTATCCCAGATTAAAGCCGTTTCTCTCTGATTGGTTATTCCGATGGCAGAGATCTCCTCAACCGCTATGCCACCCCGCGCAATCGCGTCTCTTGCCGCTGCGAGCTGTGACTCCCAGATTTGCTCAGGGTCATGCTCTACCCAGCCTGGATGGGGGAAGGATTGCTTAACATCATATTGACCTTGTGAGACCCATTTAGCCTCCGTATCGAACAATATGGCTCGTGAGCTGGTAGTACCTTGGTCTAAAGATAAAATCATTCTATGCCCTCCCAAGCAAAACCTACAAGATATGTTCCACGATGAACAAGATTAATGTGTTTGTTTCAACAAAAAGCACCTCTGCTGTCAGAGGCGCTATCACACATTGTGTTTGGAATTACTGTTTTTCGACAGGAAGTCTTAGCGTAAAGGTTGTACTTTCGCCTAGTTTGCTTGAAGCTGAGATGGTCCCGTGATGCGACTCTACAATATTTTTAACAATCGCAAGCCCAAGTCCTGTTCCACCTGATTCTCCCCGTACACGCGCCTTATCAGCTTTGTAGAAGCGGTCGAATATATACGGCAGATCCTCTGGTGGAATTCCCACCCCTTCATCCTGAATTTTAATCTCAAGATAACGACGACCTTCTAATACACAAGTTCCTGTATGAACTGTGATTTTTTTGCCACCCTGTGTGTGGCGGAAAGCATTATCGAGTAAATTGGTTAGGACTTGTTCCAGTTTATCCTCATCCGCTGCCTTCAGAACAGCAATATCGCTCTGTTGCTGCAAGTGAAGATGGATATCGCGCTCTTTGGCACGTACAGAAAATTTACGGTAGACTCGTTCCAGCAGTTCATTCATGTCCACCTGAGCTTTCATCATATCCGTATGTCCGGCTTCCATTCGGGCAAGATCAAGCAAATCCTTAACCAGACGCCCCATACGCAGTGATTCGTCATGAATGACCTGGATCAGCTCACTGCTTTCTTCGGGGGATGAAGCCATCCCGTCCAATAAAGCCTCACTGTACCCTTGCATCATCGACAACGGAGTGCGTATTTCATGGGAGACGTTAGCAACGAAGTCTCTGCGCATCTTTTCCAGACGCACCTCTTCCGTCACATCCCGCAGTACAGCAACTACTCCCCGGATGCTGCCTTCAGAATATAATGGTGCCATATGAACAGACCAGACGCCCTGCCGCACATGTACATTGGAGCGGTCATCGCCACCTTGTTTCAGGGTGCTTAAAAATAAAGGACGCAGGGGAGGCGGAACACTGCTCTCAGCCGTTTCGGGATGGAGCTCAGCATCACTCGCATGTTCCCACTGCAAATCGCTCCAGCTCTCTAGCAGAGCTTGGCCGTGCGGATTGGTCAAAATAATCTGCCCTTCAATATCAAAGGTGATCACAGCATCGCTCATACTGCGCAGTACGCTAGATAAATGCCCCTTCTCATGATGCAGACTGCGAATATTCTCTTCAAGCTCCTCAGCCATATGGTTAAAGGAAGTCGCCAACTGGCCAATTTCATCACTTGTGACCAGCGTAAGCCTTGTTCCGTATTCTCCCCGGCGAATGTTATTCGCAGCTTCAATGACACGCTGCATCGGCTGAGTGATTTTGGTAAACAAAAATAACGCAAAAAATGTAGTCAAAGAAAATCCGATCATACAAGTATACATAAATAAACGTTTGATATCTCCGGAATTGGCAAAGTTACTGTCTATGTAGGGAAGCAAAAATAACCCCAAGGTAATAAGTACGACAGCGACCAGGCAGATGATCGTAACCCACAGTTTGCCGACAAGACTTCTCCAGAAGTTCACTTATTTAGGTACCTCTAGTTTGTAGCCTACGCCCCATACGGTCGTAATCATCGCTGCGGATTCCGGTGATACTTTATTCAGTTTTTCACGAAGGCGTTTTACGTGAGTATCTACAGTACGCAAATCTCCGAAAAATTCATAATTCCAGACATCCTTAAGCAGTTCTTCACGAGAAAATACTTTATCCGGCGAAATAGCCAAATAATGCAGAAGTTCATATTCTTTAGGTGTCAAACTCACTTCTTCACCACCAGCAGTCACACGGTGAGCATCATGCTCAATAATAAGATGAGTAAATACAATGTTATTGCTGGAATTGCTCTCCTTGGACAAGAAAGCAGTTGCCGAAGAACGGCGCATAATAGCCTTCACCCGGTAAATGACTTCACGTGGACTGAAGGGCTTCACAACGTAATCGTCTGCGCCCATCTCAAAGCCCTGAACACGGTTGATCTCTTCGCCTTTAGCTGTAAGCATTAACACCGGTGTTGACTTCACTCCTCTGAGTCTTGTCAGCACTTCCATCCCATCGATGCCAGGCAGCATAACATCCAGCAATATTAGACCGTAGTCATTTGCTGTTGCTTTACGAAGAGCGATTTCTCCGTCTTCCGCTTCATCGATTTCATAACCTTCTTTTTCAAGATACATCTTTAGCAGGCGGCGAATACGTTCCTCATCATCCACTACCAGAATTCTGTTTAAATGATCTGCCATTTCACTACAACCCCTTCATCAATACAGTAGAACGTAATCTTTAAACCATTGTGCAACGTTAACAGGTAAACTATGCTCAGTCCGTCCCCGCGTAAGAATGAAGTCCGGCGATGACTAAATTAACGCCAACCAGAGTAAACATTACGACCAGGAAGCCAAGCACAGCCAGCCAGGCAGATTTTCTTCCTTGCCATCCACGAGCCAAACGTAAATGAAGATAAGCGCTATAGAAGAGCCAAGTGACAAGCGCCCAGACTTCCTTAGGATCCCATCCCCAGAATCTTCCCCAAGCGATTTGCGCCCATATCATTGCAAAGATCAAAGCGCCTAATGTGAAAATAGGAAAGCCAATGGCTATCGCCCTATACGTAATCTCATCTAGATCGCCCTCATCAATTCCGTCCATCACTGGGTGTAAAGCAGTGCCCAGCGGTTTACGTACGATCAAGCGAAGAACTCCGTAGAGGATTAATCCGGAAAGGAGTGACCAAATTACAGTATTAAACTTCCGTCCAGCATTTACACCATTCATCCAAGATGGTGCCTCAAAGAGTGGTTCTTTTATGCCAAGAAACGACTGGAAGCTCTCAATTTCGCTATTGTGAGGTGCCACAATCGGCGGCATTCGATAACTCACTTTCTCTATTGTACTATTTTCCTGCCCGGGGCTGTCAATCGTAACGTTCGGACGGACAAAAACAGTTTCGTAGCCTGCTCCGCGGAATGCAAAAACAGAACCCAGAAACCCAATTATAACAATGATTGAAAAGAGAGTAAATTCGACCAGCCTCTGTTGCTTGCGATCCGCCTTCTCTTTACTGGAAAAATTGACTGTTCGCAGCAGATACATCAGTCCCGCCGCAAACCCTACTGCGAAGAAGGATTCACCTAGTGCAGCCAGTGTTACGTGAATCTTTAAATAGTTCGATTGAAGAGATGGAATCAGCGGCTGTACTTCCTGTGGAAATACTGCGGCATAAGCCATCACAATAATACTGATTGGAACTGCAAAGAGACCCAAGATTACCTTACGATAAATAGCGTACATCACAGTAAAGGCAACCATGACCATCATCGATAAAAAAGTCATGAACTCGTACATGTTGCTGACCGGAATATGCCCTGAGCCCGCCCAACGTGTAAAGAAATAAATAAGATGAAAGATAAGACCTATTGAAGAGAAAATAAAAGCAATTTTGCCCCAACGTGCGGTATGTTCCTCCGGCTTGCGGCCTGACCACTTGCGACCCATGATGGCGATAGTGAATAACATAAACGAACCGCTGTATAATAAAAATGCGGCAATAAAGACAGCGCTGCTGATGTCGAGCAAGCTCATGAAAGGCCTCCTCCATTATCTAATGATTTTTCATCGACTACCAGATCTACTTTTTCTAAAATAGAAACGATCTCACGGCGGAACCCGAACCAGTTCTTGTTCGTATGTCCTCCGAGGATAAGCTCCCCGTTAGCAACGGTAAGCCAGATACGTCTATGCTGCCAGTAGAAGCCAAGCACTAAACCCAGCATCACGATTGCTGCACCTAGCCATACAAACGGCATTGCACGATCAATACGTATATTCAAGTAAGTAGTCGATTCCGAAAAATCAACGTCGCTCATGTTGTCCACTTCAAGCTCAAGAAATCTATTGCTCCCGCCAAGCTTATCGTTAATGGCAGCCTGTTGAAACTGCGCCTTATCCACCTGTTTAGGAAAATAGAAATACTGCTGCCCTTCCGCCGGGAGATCCGGACCTTGTATCAGGAACAAAAAAGCAGGTGCATTCGGATAAGGTGATTTGGATATCGGCTGTCCATCCTCATTTAGACCAAAATCCATATACTTTTCTTTCAAAGTTAAAGTATAAGGACCCGCCTGAATTGCCCGCGGAGGATTCTTCATGTCCAGCTTAAATTTGCCGAACGCCTCGCCAGTGGTGGAATTCTTAAGCTCAGGCTGTACCGAACGCAGCACCGGGGTCAGATCATAATCAAACTGATACGCTTTCAATCCTTTATAATCCAAAGGTGAATTTACTTGGATATCATGTTTCGTCACCTCGGATAGCTGTGGTTCCTTCGATGGGTCTCCACAATCCGCGGTGCATTCATAAAGCACAGCTTGGGTCTGGAATAGCTTTGGAAGTATTTTTTTGCCTCGAAATTCCTCAGGCATCTCTTCCTCCGTATAAAACTCCACGGTGAATTTCTCATTTTTCAAATAATAGGTGGTGTCCGGAATCTGTGTGATCTCCCCTTGCGGGAAAGCAAGATGCTGATCCATGTTCAGTCCCGGCAATCCTCTTGCTAATACAGCAAGTAAAAAAATAATTAAGCCAATATGTATTACATAAGGTCCCCAGCGGCTGAAGCGATGTTTCTCTGCCAGCAGAGCTCCTCCATCCGTCTTCACGCGATAGCCCTTTTTACGCATTGGCTGAATTACCCGGGCTACCCAAGCTTCTGGTTCCTCTTGTACTTCAGTTACTAACACAGCTTTTTGCCGAGTTAAGAACTGACGATGTTTCCGAATCTTCTGCCTGGTTAAGGCCTTATAGAGCGGAAGTACTCGGTCCAAGCTACAGATCACAAGTGAAGCGCCGATCATTACGAGTAGAGTTACAAACCACCAGGATTCGTATGTATGTGAAAGTCCAAGTTTGTGATAAATATATCCGGCTGTTCCGTACTCTTGCTTGTAATAAATTGAGGCATCGATATTAAGAAAAGTACTCTCCTGCGGGAAAATCGTCCCTAACATAGAGCCTATAAGTGTCAACACGATCAGATAGATCGCTATTTTGACGGAAGAGAAAAAGTTCCACACCCGATCAATAATCCCCGGGTTAACGCGCTGAGAACGGCGAGCTACGCCATCGTAACGCATTTCCAAATTCTCGCCCCAGTCTGATTCTTTACCCAACGGCTTCCCGCATGCTTCGCATAAAACAGTGCCTACAGGGTTCTGGTGGCCACATTCACATTTGGTATTGGTTATAAATGCCTCGCGTTCACTCATCAATCCACCAGCTTCCCAATTTGATCATCAAGTGAATTCAAATCAAGCTGGCCGATATGAATGTTGTCAATTTTACCCTTGGAATTAATGAATAAGGTAGTTGGCAGCGGAGAAATACCATAACTTCGTACAGCATCACGTCCAGTGTCCATCAAAATCGGAAAATCGATGTTTACTTGCTTCACAAAATTCTCGACAGTCATCCGGTCTTCGCCCACATTAATGCCTAAGACCACTACGTCCTTGTCCTTCCATTTCTCCCATTGCGCTTGGAGAGCCGGCATTTCTTTGACACAAGGTGCACACCAAGAGCCCCAGAAATTAAGCACAATAGTCTTGCCCTTATATTCGTCTAGGGTATGAGCCAGACCGTCAAGCCCAAGCAAATCAAAGGAAGGTGCTTTGCTCCCTTCCTCTGGTTTGCCGCTTCCCCCAAATACAGAGGAACCGATGGCATAACCGCCCACTATAACAATTAGAAACAGAATCACGATTTGAATTGGTTTTCTTGCTTTACCCACACGTAAAGCCCCCTTCTGTGACGCAACTCATACTTATGTTGTAAGGTGTGAACATCCTATGAACATTATAGCGAATTTCGTCACAGCTTTAGGGGGTTTAATTGTGAATATTCTGTGTCTTTATGACTCTTTACGTGGAGTTCTTTCTTTAAGCAATCCTGCTTTGGCAATTTGCTGCAGATGGTTAATTTCATCCTTGGTCAAATGACGGTATGAGCCACGTTTGAGATTTTGCAGCATAATATCCCCGAATGAAATCCGTTTCAGACGGAGTACGGGGTGTGAAATCGCATCAAACATGCGTCGTACCTGACGATTACGTCCTTCGTGAATCGTGATGCTGATTACCGCTTCTTTATTTGCTTCATCAATATCCTTGTACTCTACTTCCGCAGGCGCTGTCATGCCATCTTCCAGCTTAATGCCAGCTTTCAGCTTGTCCAATGCAGTACCATGCGGTATACCCTTGACCGTAGCATGATACGTCTTAGGTACATGGTGCTTCGGATGGGTTAGCAAGTTAGCAAAGTCCCCATCATTTGTCAGCAGCAGCAAACCTTCCGTATCGTAATCGAGCCGGCCTACAGGGTAAACCCGTTCAGTAATTCCTTTTAGGTAGTCAGTTACAACCTTACGACCCTTTGGATCGGAAGCGCTTGTGATAACTCCCTTAGGTTTGTTGAACATAATATAGATTTTGTTCTCGCCCCGGATCAGTCTACCGGAAACTTTAATAATATCTGTTGCGGGGTCCACCTTCGTGCCAAGCGTAGTTACGAGTTCCCCGTTGACTTCCACTTTACCGGCCAAAATCATTTCTTCACACTTACGTCTGGACGCCACACCGGCCTGCGCCAAAATTTTCTGTAATCTTTCCATATTCGACTAGTCACCTCAGATCAATGATAACCATCAGAGGGATAAATCACAAGTTCATTCCAAGGAAAAAATGCTCCTGGGCAGGAATTATTGTGGGGTTCGATGATTAAAGGGGAGATTTGGTAGCGTTCTACTAATTCTAAAACGAGTTTAGCCGTTGCAAAAAGCTGCTCCTTCCTTCCGGATATTGGAGGATCGCCCACTTCCTTACCAAAATCACCTTCCAAACAAATATGAATATACTCCGGATCTGTCAGTAGCGGTGCTGCATAAATTGCGCCATCCACTCCTACCCAGAAGTCAAAACCTTTACCGTTAATGGATGTACAGCTAGAATGATGCAGAATAAAACCTTTATAGTTCATTGCGGAATGCCCCCCTCCACATTGCTGCAATAGCATATGTTCAGGGGGGCAATGGGGTGACTATCCAAATAATAGCAGACACACAGCGATCGCAGCGACAAAGCCGACAACATCGGAGAACAGACCAACCTTAAGCGCATAACGGCCATTCCGTACGCCTACAGCTCCAAAGTAAACGGTCAAAACATAAAGCGTTGTATCTGTGCTCCCCTGTATGGTGGAAGCAATCATACCAATTAAAGAATCCGGGCCATGCACACGGATCAGATCCGTAGTGTAGGCAAGCGACCCAGTCCCCGTAAGCGGCCGCAGAAGACCAAGCGGCAATACTTCGGCAGGAACACCAAGCCCCCGCAGGGCTGGGGATATGAAGCCCATAAAAAAGTCCAGCGCACCGGAAGCGCGAAAAACACTGATCGCAACCAGCATCCCCACAAGATGAGGAATAATCGCAATGGCCGTGCCAAACCCATCTTTCGCACCTTCAACAAAGGATTCGTAGACTGGCACCTTGCGCGTAAAAGCATAGAGCGGGATGAACGTGATCATGACCGGAATCGCCCATGCCGATATGAGACTGATAAACTGGTACAAATCACGTTCACCCTTTCAATGAGGAATGAGGGAGTGTTGTCTTCGCCAAAGGAGGAACCCCGGACTTTGCTGAAGGGGGCTTCGGCGGTTTGCGCAGTAAAGTCAGCCTTCGGAAAAACCGGTCTGCCGCAATCGCTGCAAGTGTAGCCACGGCCGTTGCTGCAAGGGTTGTACCTACAATGCCTGCGGGATCGGCTGAACCATAGTTTAACCGGATGGCAATCAGTGTGGCCGGGATAAGCGTAATGCTTGCTGTGTTAAGCGCTAGAAGAGTACACATGGCTGGTGTGGCGGTCTCTTTATCAGGGTTAAGCTTTTGCAGCTCCTGCATCGCCTTGATGCCCATTGGCGTTGCGGCATTGCCTAGTCCCAGCAGATTAGCACTCATATTGGAGAGAATATATCCAATGGCAGGATGCCCTTTCGGCACATCAGGGAATAAAAAAGCTACGACAGGGCCAAGCACCTTGGCAATCTTTTTAAGCAAACCTGCATCTTCTGCTATCTTCATGATCCCAAGCCAGAACACAAGCACACTGATTAAGCCAAAACTAACCGTTACCCCACTCTTGGCTCCGTCGAATACGGCGGCTGTAAACTCATCCATTCTGCCGTTAACGGCGGCGAACAGAAAACCGATGATGATCATTCCTAGCCAAATCCCGTTAATCATGGATACGCCTCCTTCTTCATTCATCAGCCCATTTTCTTATTTCGAACTCGCTCCCATTTCAAATAGAGCTTTCAGCGCACTGCCCAGCGCCTGGAACCAATTGTTTGCCGGATAAGACTGGGCTAGTGTGGGACTATACTTTTTCATATAAGCAGATTGCTCAGGAGGCAGATTCTCAGGAGTATACACCGGCACGCGACCTATTTCTTTTCCGCCCAGCTCCAGCACAAGCGCCCCTTGCAATCCAAAATTTGCTCGCGTAGCTTCGGCTGAGACCGTTTCCTTCTGATTCAAAACAAGTTTCGTGATCACTCTATTTTGTTCACCTTGTCCAAGTGGATAAGCAAAGGTTTTGGAGGTTACAAAGTTATAGCCCGTCACGGCATCACCACGTTCGATCAGTGTTTTGAGCGGATAGTGATTAAACCCGAAGTTTAGCAGGGAAGCATGATCATTCCAGTCATCGCCGTCATTTATAGTAACTGCAACAAGCTGCTGGCCGTTTCTGGTGGCAGAGCTGACAAGGCAGCGCAGTGCTTTTTTGGTATAACCTGTCTTTACACCGTCCGCTCCCTCGTATAAATACAGCATCTTATTTTTGTTTCTCCATTTGTAATCCCATTTCTCATTTGGATTGTCTGCAGTTTTCTCCTGCGTCTTCACAATTTCTTTAAATACAGGATTATGAAGAGCATAAGCGGTCAGAACAGCCAAGTCGTTGGCACTTGAATAATGCCCTTCAGCGTCAAGACCATGGGGATTAGCAAAATGAGTATGGGTTAGCCCTAGCTCCTCAGCCTTAGCGTTCATCAGGTATACAAAACCTTCTTCAGAACCACCGATATGCTCTGCGATCGCCGTTGCTGCATCATTCCCTGAGCGCAGCATCAGGCCATACAGCATATTTTCCAGCGTCATCTCTTCTCCCTGCTGCAAGTAAATAGAAGAGCCTTCTTTCGCATAGGCATTTTTTCCTACTTTGACTTTAGAGGCTAAATCACCATTCTCAATGGCGACGAGGGCGGTCATAATTTTGGTCAAGCTGGCAATAAGCATAGGCTCATCCCCACGGCTGCTGTACAAAATACGCCCGGATTCCACATCAATCAGTGCCGCTGCTCTTGCATGTGTAGAGATAGAGCTGTTCTCGGCCTGAATTGAAGATAGCGGCGCCAGAAGCAGCAGCGAAAGGCACAATATTAAGGCGAATGGCCATTTACGGGTTATTGTCTTCATGTTCATCCTCCGGCTTCTTATCGGATCTTAAGTAAAAGTGTTTATGTTGTACAAGTGTATGCGGACCAGCCTTAGGGTATGTCCACTCCTTGGGATGTTCCACACAAAATATCCCCACAATGTGAGGCCTTGCTTCGATATTTTTTCAGGTAATTTGCGGGGACCAAAATATACTTTCTGATACGTCAAAAAAGGGACACCGCCTGATGTATGGCGATATCCCCGAGGCTATTTGTAGAATTATGTGTACCTAATGAGTTGAAGATTGAGATGTACTTGGATCGGTTTTAACAGGTGCTGCTGCTGGTGTGGCAGGTGTTGGCGGCGTTTGAGCTGCAGCATTGCTGGTTTGGAACATGGTTTGAATTTTGTCGATGAGCCCTGGTGTTGCGTCGATGATTTTTTCGAATAGGTGAGTTTGATTGTCCAGAGGGACAATATTCACTCCATCCTTACCTACCACTAAAAAAGCGATCGGTCGAATGGAGACGCCTCCCCCGCTACCTCCACCAAATGGAAGCATTTTGACTCCACCTTGGGAGCTTGAACCACTTATAGAATCTTCTACTCGATAATCACTACCACCAGCAGCAAATCCAAAGGCAACTTTACTGATAGGCAGGATGATGCTGCCGTCAGGAGTTTGTACTGGATCTCCGACAATGGTATTCACATCTACCATGCCCTTGATATTTTCCATCGCTGTTTGCATTAGGCCTTGAATAGGATGGTCGCTCATATTGTTTCCTCCTTTAATTGAGTACGATTTCTCTTTCTTCTACAGCGTATATCATCCCCACTTCCGCCCATTTGTATGTAACTTTCATTTTAAACTTTCCCATGTGGCTCCTGACGCATCTGTTTCAGCAGATTTCTCCAATGGCCGATCCCACCTTTTTCACGCAAGACACGCCGAGATAGCCGCATTAAGGCATACAAAGTATAGCCGACTGAGATTTTCCCCTTACAGACAAACTCCATTGCAAAACAAAGCTCATCTTCAAAAACAGGCTTAACAAAAATTCGAGGGTGCTGCTGCAATTTCACCCACTGCGAAATAAAACCAACAATACTCCACTTCAGGCCCCAAACCGCTCCCGATGCGGTCGCAGTATCTGCTGCATCACCAAGAGAGAAATCGGTGGACCAATCGAGCTTTGATATTTTCACATGAGCTACAGTCTCTTTTAACCATTCCTTCAACCCGCGTGTAGATTTTACAGCTTGGTTAACATTGTCGCGCCAGTGCATTACTCTTTCTTTATCGAATATCTCTTCTTTTACGGTATCTACACCTGTCGTCGCAGTCCCTGTCTCTTTAAACTTTCCCCACACACCCTGCTCCAATCCCTTAAAAACCAATTGGGGAAGTTCATAGTGAAGCTTTATCAGACCAAAAAGAGAGGTAATATCTAATTCGAGCAGGTCATTTTTTCCATGTTTATAACACCGTATGCGGAAATCGATAGATGAAGACAGGACCAGGATCAGTGCCAGCACAAGCAAAACGAGGGGAATTGCAAGCCATAACGTCACGTATTTACCTCCAAGAAACCTTAATAATGGGAACCTTTGGTTTAGTATGGCAATTTAAGCTGGAAAAAATTCGGGGTTTGCATAAAAAATATGAGCTTAAATAAAAATAGGGACTGTCCCAAACCACATAAATGGTTTAAGGGCAGTCCCTTCAATACAATTATTAGCGTTCTCGTACGAACTAAGGCAGCTCGACATCCTCAAACGTCATTTGAGTATCCAGCTTATTGAACAATAGCTGCGTCTCTTCTTCCAAATTATCCGTGGACTCAAAGTTCGTTGGTTCCGGCAGATCCTTTAGACTGGCAAGACCAAAGCTCTCCAAGAAGGATTTAGTCGTCCCGTACAGAATTGGCCGGCCTACCGCTTCCGCACGACCAATCTCATGAATCAAATCCTTGTTATTCAGCGTATGAATTGCGCGTTCCGACTTCACACCCCGGATTTCTTCAATCTCCACCCGCGTAATCGGTTGGCGATAAGCCACGATTGCGAGAGTCTCTAAGGCAGCCTGAGACAAGGTTGATCTGGATGGTGAATAGGCCAGACGCTCAAAATAGTGGGCATGATCAGGCAATGTAGCCAGCCGATAGTTCCCGGCAATTTGCACTACCTGTAAGCCCCGCTCCTGTGCTACATAATCTTCTTTCAGTTCCTCTAATGCTCCGGCCGCAAGCTCTGGGCGCTGTTCCGTAATTTCAGCCACTTGGCGTACAGAGATTCCTTCATCCCCTGATAGAAACAGCAGGCCCTCAATAATCGATTTCAGCGTTTTGTAATCCATTGAAGTGTTCTCCTCCTCTCCACTCCATTACGATGTCATCAAACAATTTCTCTTGGTAGCAAAAAATCGCCTTCATTTTCATCAGTTCCAGAATCGCAAGAAAAGTAACTACGATTTCGTGCCGTGCCATTTCATCGTGAAGCAGTGCCGAGAAATGCAACTTACCGCCTGTTCCTCTGCGCTGCAGCGCATCTGATACATCACGTATACGATCTTTTACCGATATTTCATCCCGGGTAATCCGCTGGTAAGAAGACCTTCTGGCAGCCTTACTTAGCGCTTTACGAAAAGCGGCTATTAAGTCTGAGGTATGTAGTCCTTTTAGCGTTTGATCAATCTCTTCTGGCACGAATGGACCCAAATCCTCAGGCTCCTTCGTAAAAATCAAGCTCCGCTCGCTCTCCATATCCATTAGATGTACAGCAATACTCTTGAACTTACGATACTCAATCAGTCGCTGAACAAGTTCAGCTCGTGGATCAAATTCATCCTCTTCGTAATATTCAAAATCATCGATCTCAATGACCGGTGGTTTGGGCAGCAATAGCTTGCTCTTTATAGATAAAAGGGTAGCGGCCATCACGAGAAATTCACTCGTAATATCCAATTCAAGCTCCTGCATGCTACGCAGGTATTCCATATACTGTTCGGTGATCTCGGCGACCGGAATGTCCTGGATGTCGATTTCCGCCTTATCAATTAAATGCAAGAGCAGATCCAGCGGACCTTCAAACGTCTCCAGCTTGTACAATACAGTCACGAAGCATCCTCCCGCCAAAAAAAGTAAAGTGCAGCGCCCGTCTGGACGCTACACAAGTAGAAAGGGCTCTTATAATCCATGCTTTCTTCTTATACTATAAATAAGCACGAATTCGACTGATTCGTCAATAGCTGACTTACTTAAACAGTTTGTTAAGATTCGCCATTTCAATCGCAGCAGTCGCAGCATCCCAACCTTTATTGCCTGCTTTAGTTCCTGAACGCTCGATGGCCTGTTCAATATTTTCAGTAGTAACTACGCCAAAAATGGTTGGCACGCCGGTCTTAAGATTGATAGCGGCTACTCCTTTGGCAACTTCATTACATACATAATCATAGTGTGTAGTGGAACCACGGATAACCGTTCCTAAGGTAATTACAGCGTCGTATTTGCCGCTTTCAGCCATTTTTTGCGCGATCAATGGAATTTCAAATACCCCTGGAACCCAAGCAACATCCACTTCATCATCACCGACACCATGGCGTTTAAAGGCATCGAGTGCACCTGACAAAAGCTTGCTGGTAATAAATTCATTAAAACGTCCTACAACAACTCCGTATTTTAACCCCTCAGAAACTAAGTGTCCTTCTAAATATTTCGGCATATCCATCATCTACCCTTCGTTTTTTATAATGTATGGTTAAGCTTTCGAATCCTCATTTTGTTCAATATCGTCAAAAGACAGCATATGTCCAAGCTTCGCTTGCTTCGTGTGGAGATAGTTGGTATTGTCCTTGTTCTCCGGCATTTGTATCGGCACGCGCTCAACGACTTCCAATCCATAACCCTCCAGCCCTTTGATCTTACGCGGGTTGTTCGTGAGCAGACGGATTTGGCGCACACCCAGATCCTTCAGAATCTGTGCTCCAATTCCATAGTCACGCAGATCTGCTGGAAAACCAAGCTTTAGATTCGCATCTACAGTGTCAAGTCCTTCCTCTTGCAGCTTGTAAGCCCGAAGCTTATTGATAAGGCCAATGCCTCTGCCTTCTTGGCGCATATAGAGTAACACGCCCCTTCCGGCAGTTTCGATCTGCCGCAGTGCAGCTTCAAATTGCGGGCCGCAATCACAGCGATGGGAGTGGAATACATCACCAGTCAGGCATTCGGAATGTACACGTACAAGCACTGGCTCATCGCCGGAAATATCGCCTTTTACCAAAGCTACATGCTCTTTATCATCGACTTCATTTGTATAAGCAATGGTCTGGAAATCCCCAAAATCGGTAGGAAGACGTACTGAAACCTCGCGAGTAACGAGTTGTTCTTTTTCATTGCGATAATGAATAAGATCCTTGATACTGATCAGCTTAAGATCATGCTTGCGGGCAATTTCGATTAGATCAGGTAAGCGGGCCATTGAGCCATCTTCCTTGATAATCTCGCAAATGACACTGGCTGGATAAGCGCCACACATCCGCGCTAGATCAACAGCAGCCTCCGTATGTCCGGAGCGGCGCAGAACGCCACCTTTTTTCGCAATCAGCGGGAACATATGCCCCGGTCTGCGGAAATCAGCAGGTTTCGCTTTTGGATCGATCATGGCCTTAACGGTCAAAGATCTTTCCCCCGCAGAGATCCCAGTGGTTGTATCAATATGGTCAACAGATACGGTAAAAGCCGTACCGTGATTATCGGTATTGTGGGTTACCATGGCTTGCAGTTCAAGTTCTGCCGCACGCTCCTGGGTAATAGGCATACAAACCAATCCACGTCCCTCAGTAATCATAAAATTGATGACCTCTGGTGTCGCCCGTTCAGCAAGGGCTATAAAATCCCCTTCATTCTCACGATCTTCATCATCCACTACAATGATGACTTTACCGCGCATTAAGTCATAAATCGCATCTTCAATCGGATCCAAGACACTTTCCTTTTTCGATTGCTCGCTCATGATCCTATCCTCCTAAAAGCTTTACGAAAGATTATTCCCTTCTTCGTAAGCAAACTCTTTATTTAAACAAACCCGTTCGCCGCCAAGAAATCATGACTAATCCCGGAGCTGCTCTCGCCTTCTTCATCTTGGGCGGCTGAGCCATAATGCAACAGATGATCTACATATTTGCCAAGTACATCACACTCGATATTCACATTATCCCCGGCCCGTTTGTGCGTCAGTACTGTTTCCCCTAACGTATGCGGAATAATGGACACTGCCAGCGATGAGGCCGTAGTCTTCACTACAGTTAAACTAATGCCGTCGATCGTGATCGATCCCTTAGGGATAATATATTTAAATAGTGATTTACGATCCGGTGCAATCTCGAATACGACAGCATTTTGATCACGTTTTACACTCTTAATAATGCCAGTGCCATCAACATGTCCTTGAACAATATGTCCTCCAAAACGCCCGCCAGCTGCCATCGCTCGTTCCAGATTCATCCGGCTGCCGGGCTTCAGTTCCTTCAGGTTGCTATTCCGGTAGGTCTGCGGCATTACATCCACTGTAAAGGAATGATCGCCCAAAGTTGTCGCCGTAAGGCAAACCCCATTGACGGACACACTGTCACCGATTTTTAGATCATCCATGATGACCGAAGCGGCAATATTCAGCACCATCATTTCCCCACCGGCGGAGACACTGCGCAAAACACCAACCTCTTCAATTAATCCGGTGAACATGATATCCCTCCTAAAAAGCATTACTTCCTCAAATTCACTTCGCTTAAAACTTTTTTAGCGTACCGGAGTACCGCTGATACATACATTATCTCCTAGCACTTTTACTTCCAATCCTTCAAGTGAGATCGCATCCTTCATCAGCTCTACACCCGGGAATACGAAAGTCCCTTTCGCTTCTGTACCACCACCGACAATTTTTGGAGCGAAGAAGAGAATAACACGATCCACTAGCCCGCTTTCCAGCATCGCACCGTTCAGCGTTCCCCCGCCTTCAAGCAAAATAGAGCCAATTTCCATTTCGCCAAGGGATATCATGGCCGCCTTCAGATCCACTCTTGGACCTGCTCCGCATACAACGATTTGAACACCTGCTTTCAGCAGTGCAGCCTTCTTAGCAGGATCTGCAGCATCGGTTGTTACAATAAGTGTAGGCGCTAGACCATCACATACAACTGCCGAATCCAGAGGAATACGTAGCCCGGAATCAATGATGATCCGCGTTGGGTTAATGCCAGGCACTTCTGTTCTTGTTGTCAGAGAGGGATTATCAGCAATCACTGTATTCACACCAACCATGATGCCCTGATGCCGATGCCGCAGCGTATGTACGATCTCCCGCGCTTCCCCATTCGAAATCCATTTACTGTCACCAGATTTGGTAGCCAGATTGCCATCAAGCGTGCTAGCACTCTTCAGCGTAACAAAAGGTTGTTTTGTCAAAATATATTTGATAAAACGCTCATTCAATCGAAACGCGCGATCACGCAGCAAACCAACTTCGACCTCAATCCCTTGGTCACGCAGCATTTGGATTCCTCTTCCTGCCACCTGAGGGTTCGGGTCTTCACAAGCAACTACAACCCTAGCTACCCCTTCATCGATCAGCCTTTGGCTGCAAGGTGGAGTTTTTCCATAATGGCTGCACGGTTCTAGTGTGACATATGCCGTACTGCCCTGTGCCTGCCCAGCTGCCATATTCAAAGCGTGCACCTCGGCATGCCCCGTACCGCGCTGCAAATGAGTTCCGAGTCCAATCATTGCTCCATTCTTCACCACAACGCAGCCAACAACAGGGTTAATTCCCGTTTGCCCTTGGGCACGTTCTGCCATGTCCAGTGCTAGCGACATATAAAACTCATCATTCATGTTCTCCATCTCTTCCTCCTATCCACTGCTGTCTATTCTTAAGCTAAAAAAAACAGAAAAACCCATCTCATTCTCCAGGAGGAGTTCAAGATGGGTTATGCGAGAGTTAATCGGCAGTCCAAATAAAAGTGTGCTTAAATAGCCGTCAATCGACGGGTATTGTGAAATATCGCACATAATTATATGAAAACACTGCGATCCGCCAGTCCATTGCAGACAAGCGGTCAACCTCTCCTTCTTCCATCCAGACTATACTGTCGGTCCCGGAATTTCACCAGGTCCACCGTTCGCGTCAACAACGCGAGCCGGGTAGCGGACTGAGCACTGTAGATGAACTTAATAAGTTACTTCTACAACAGCATCACCGCCGGTAGGGAATTACACCCTGCCCTGAAGGATTGATCCTTTATTTAATTGAGGTTCAAGTTTTCCTTACTAACAAAATTATCACTTACACCAGCGAAATGCAAGTGCATTTATTATATTTACTTAAAATTTGTAACTAGATTATAGATTGTACTGAGTTTATAAAAGGAAACCAAGAAGCGCCAGGACAAGGACTCCTGGCGCTTCTTGGTTATATTTCATGATTACAAACCACGTTCTTGTTGTTTCAAAAGATCACGAATTTCCGTAAGCAGCACGATATCCTCTGCAGGTGCTGGAGTCTCCACCACTTCAACTTTAACGGCTTCTTTGCGCTGAAATTTATTGGCCAGCTTGATAACCAGAAAAATGGAAAATGAAATAATAAAGAAATCCACAACCGATTGTAAAAATAGTCCATAAGGTATTTTCAGGTCCGTACTGACTTCAAACACCCGATCCTTCAAATCTATCCCACCAGTAAGCAAACCCGCAATTGGCATAATAATGTCATTTACTAATGAAGTTACAATCTTTCCGAATGCAGCTCCAATAATGACCGCAACCGCTAAATCAAGAACATTTCCTTTCAAGGCAAAAGCTTTAAATTCCTTCCACATATTCCAAATTACCCCCAACATATTTAATTTGAAATTATTATAGCATAGTAGCTTCCTAATTCTTAAGACTTGTTAAGAAACTATTAAGTTTCCCTTTACTTTTATCTGCCAGCGTTGTTAAGAAGTCTCCTGTTAAATAGGGTTTAAGCACTACAAGAAAGGAAGATTTCTATCATGACAACTCTTAAAAAAGATTCCAGAACTGCATGTTAGGGGGCATGGCTGGGAATGTATTATCCACAGATCAAAACATGGATTGAGGCACAGCGATCAGAGCAAGCTAAAAGAAAAAACAAACTGGCATAATGCTGTGGGCGATTTGGTCTTTTATTCCACTAATTTATGAGCTGCTATACAGTTCCTTTGCCTTCACCGGTCTTCAAATGAGGCTTCCAAACAAGAAAATGTTGTATACTTCTTATAGCAAGATTGCTTTACAAGCAAGAAAGGACGCTGAGAAATGCACAACGGAACGCTGCTATTGGTGGACGACGAAGCCGAGATTATTAAACTAATGCAAATCTATCTGGAGAACGAGGGCTATCGGCTGTTAACTGCCAAAGACGGGCTGGAAGCACTCGAAATTATCAATAGAGAGACTATAGACCTCATGGTTCTTGATATCATGATGCCTAATATGGACGGCATTGAGGCTTGTATTAAAATTCGTGAAACGCAAAAATTTCCGATCATCATGTTATCTGCTAAAGGACAGGAACTTGATAAAATCACCGGACTTAGCGTAGGTGCAGATGATTATGTTACGAAACCTTTTAGTCCGCTGGAGTTAGTTGCCCGTATTAAATCCCAGCTGCGCAGAACTCGAAATTACATGGCAGATCTAAACGCCAAACAGGATGAAATCATCATTGATGGCTTGGTTATTAATTCGGTTACGCATGAAGTTAGTGTGGATGATCAGCCAGTTAAACTTACCCCGCGAGAATTTGCGATTCTAGAGCTGCTCGCCCGTAATAGAGGACAAGTCCTAAGCATGGAGCAGATCTACGCCAAAGTATGGAAAGAACAATTCCTGGAAAGCACCAATACACTCATGGTGCATATTCGTAAAATCAGAGAAAAAATAGAAGAAGATCCGCGTAAACCACAATACTTAAAAACGGTATGGGGCGTTGGCTACAAACTGGAAAAAGGAGGTCCTTCTAGTTGAACTTTAAACGATTCGATACCCTATCCTGGAAAATAGTTGGCTTCAGCTTAACAAGCCTAGCACTCACCGCTTTAATCTTAATGGGCAGCTATTATGGCACTTCACTATTGCTGTGGTTAAATCCTTCGCGCTCCTTTTGGGGGGTCAGACTCATTCTCTGGGTGATCAATACTATTGGATCGACGCCAGTTGTAATTCTTATAGGGATTCCTTTATTTATTTTTTTCATCCTAAAACTGTCCAGAAATACAACTAAGAATCTTCATAACATTACGAGCGGAGTTCAGGCCATTGCGGATGGCAATTTGTCTTTCAAGGTGCCGGTATCAGGTACGGATGAACTCGGAAAGCTCGCTGAAAATATGAACACAATGGCTAGCAAGCTAAAATCTGCTATAGAGGAAGAACGAGCCGCTGCAAAAGCCAAAAATGACCTAATCACAGGTGTGTCCCATGACCTCCGAACCCCACTAACCTCTGTTCTCGGATTCCTTGAATATGTGGAGAGGGATCGTTATAAAAACGAGGTTGAGCTGCGTTATTATGTGAATATTGCCTATGAGAAATCTCTGACTCTTAAAAAGCTAATCGACGATTTATTTGAATACACACGCGTCAGCAGCAGCGGATTACCGCTAAATATTGAGCCTGTAGATCTCGGCAAGCTGCTCGAACAGCTGATTGAGGAATTTGCACCCGTACTGGAACAAGCAGATATGATCTACCGCATTCATACGGATACAGCTCCTCTGATCATCAACGGAGATGCGGACGAGCTGGTGCGATTGTATGAGAACCTATTTACCAATGCCGTAAGATACGGAAAGGAAGGAAAAATTCTAGACATTTCTGTTGTTAGAAAAGACGGTAGAATAGTTGCTGTATGTACGAATTATGGTACTCCTATCCCTGCATCCGACCTCCCCCACTTATTTAAACGCTTTTATCGAGTCGATAAATCCCGCTCCCGAGAGACAGGCGGAAGTGGCTTAGGGCTCGCCATAGCCAAGAGTATTGCAGAGCTTCACGGCGGAACCATTACAGCCAAAAGCACACGCAAACAAACTGAATTTGAAACCTCTTTCCCTGTGAGCGAATAATGCTTGCAGGGATTTTTTGTACAATCTCATCCATTAAGAAAATGATAAGATTTCATAACATAAAGCCTTAAGATCTCTGACTTATAGTGATTTCATACCAAATCTGCTATAAGTGAGGAATTCCTCTAATATTATTATCCATCTTATTTAACTATGCTAGGGGCCATTTCATTCATACCGCGACAGCTAAGCATCGCCGACCGCTACTGATCTTTAGCTTAAGCACGCCGAGAACACCGTTACTATGACTGTGGGCAGTGTCAAAGCACTCGTGAACGGGAAAGCTCTCACCATTGATGCTGCGCCGCTACTGCCAGGAGGAAAAGTTTTAGTCCCGGTACACTTAAGAATCAGCCATAAATTTTTCAAAAAAAGCACAAAAGCACCCGGCATTTATCATGCTGGGTGCTTTTGCATAAAATCTTAAATCACACTAATCTCAATCACTCCGTCTTACCCCTACGTCTAAATACTCGGTTCAAAACAAAGCCTATCGTTATCAACCCAATTCCCGACAGATACAGTGGCATTGGACTATTCTCACCTGTCTTCGGCAGCTGAGGAGCAACCGAAGTGCTATTGTTCACCGTACCCTTTGGTACTTCTTCATCGGCGATATCAACTTCTCCTAAAGGAATTTCATCTTCGGTTATCTCTTGCTCAGGAATTCCCTCATCGGTTGATGTCGCGGATCCTAGATCGGCGGCAATTCCAGGACCAGCAGGAACAGCTGGATCATTAATAATTACCCCTGGTACGGGCGAACTTGTAGACGTGGGTACCACCGAACCTCCAGATGTGCTGCTTGTAGGGATTGGTGTAGGTGCAGCAGTCGCTTCTGGTGATGGAGAAACCGTCGGTTCTGGCGTTGTTGATGGTGCAGGTGTTACGGTTGGCTCTGGTGTTGTTGTTGGAGCATCGGTTGGTTCTGGTGTTGCCGTAGGCGTTGGCTCCACTGCTTTTTGATTCGTAATCACCAGTTGAATCGCTGACGAGGAACGAATCTCCACTGGATGCTCGGATGTATCGAGCACGTAACCATTTGGAGCTGCTGTCTCCACCAATACATAGCTACCCAGCCATATTTTATTGAATGTAGCTGTACCCTCTGCATCTGTAGTTAGACTGTTAATCAATACACGTTCCGCTCCATTTAGTCGATACAATGCAAAAGTCGCATCACCAAGCGCTTTTAAGTTATCTGCAGCATCTAGCTTCTTAATATTGAGGGTGCCTCTAACCCCGCTGCCTGTGCCAGAACCGCTGGAGACCCCGACAATAATTTCTTTGGAGGTCTCTTTACTTATTTCGCTGCCGTTAAAACCACTGAAATGTACAGTATTTATTACTTTGTCTCCAGTGTTAGCCACAATCAGGGATTGATATTCGAGAATGTAAGCCCTGCTGATTTCCTTGGCAAAGCTTAACTCAAAGGATTGTTTTCCATCGGCATCCGTTGTAATAACTACGCTATAATCAATACCCTGAATCAATTCAGGGCCGCTTTTCGTGATATCTCCGTTCACAGCTACAGCAGTAGGATATAGATGGAATGAATTCTGCAGCAAAATTTGATTAGCACTAGGAGTATCTTTGATTAAAGCATCCTTTACAGTAGACTGCCCCCGGTTAATTTGCAGGCTCCAGTCGATTTTATCCCCGTTTTGTGTGCCGTCCTTCAGCACATAATCCTCTCCAAAAGGAATTTTTACGGAGGCGGTCAAATCTTTGGAAACCACTTTTGTTCCATCATAGAGATTAGCTTTATTATCAATAGTAGTGCCTATTATTTGCCCTTCAAGACTTGTGTTAAATTCAATGTAGAAAGCGGAGTTAATCGCATCTGTAAAAATGACCTTTAATTCATTATCGCTATTTAAGCTATAGGTATATTTATTACGATTCACTTCTCCACCCTTGGTAGGATCACCATTCTTTGCAATATTCATAGTGTAAACTTTAAGTGAACCAGGAACCAAGGTCTGGCCTGATTTTAAAATATCTGCAAGCGCCGGAGCTTCGAGGGTTTTGCCGTTATAATTGGCGCCTATCGTCCAAGTAATTTCTTTAGTTGAAGCATCGTAGGCTCCCCCTTTAAATCCATTGTTTTTCGCTTCAGGTCTAGGAATGAATAACCCTTCTGCTTCTATCGTGCGTAAGGCTTCAGTAGAGTCCATCCAGTCTAAGCGAACTTTGTTGTTGAAATTTTCAGTTTTAGCCCAAATCCAATCCTTGTTAAATTCTGTAGAATAGCTAATCGTGTAAAGACCAGATATCGGTGAATTAAACACTACCTTGAAGCCTTTATTAGGCTCGACAGGTGAGTTGTATACTAGATTATAGTTATTCGGATTTAAAACATTTCCATTCAGATTTCTAATCACCAGTGATTCCGGAATAAACTTTAGGCCGCCAAATGGGAAGGATTCGGTAACTGCAACATGGCTCATCGGGTAATTGTCACTATTCAATGTGACCTTCCAGCCCAATGTTTTATTCTGATAATCTACGGTTGATAAAGTCTTATAAAGAATGGAAGACCGGATTAATCGGGTAGCCTGATTACTATACGTACTATCGGAGACTGTATTAGTTATGGTGACATCCTCAAACACGCGCTTTATCGCTTTTGTCTTATATTCGATTCGATATGGTGAAGTAACATCGTGTACAAATTGCAATACAAATCCAGCCTTATGAACGTCTGAGGTGGAAACAACCGTGTAGTCAACATCCTTTGTCAAAACCTTGCCTAACGTTGCACCACCAGAAGAATCCAGCTGCACAGCATATACTTTTAGCGAATCGGCTACCAGCTCTTGAGAATCATCGAACAAATCTGTTAACACAGCGTTTCCTTGCGGGATGTTCTTTTCACTGTAGTTATATTCAATTGCCCAGGAAATGATCTGCTTGCCCCCATCATAGCTTGTGGAATACTTTTTCAAGCTTCCTCCACGTTCTACATTCACTGTGGCAGAGGAGCTGGCAGGCTCTTGCCCATCTCCTGAAAAAGTTGCAGTATTGGTGAAGCTTAGCTGATGGTCATTAGTAATCCCTGTGGAATATACAATACGGTAAGCCTCTTTAATCACAGGCTCCGTAAAACGGACAATCAGTGCCCCTCCGGAGAGCTCTGCAGAGTATTTGCTTGTGTCGAGCAACGCTCCTTCCGTTACTGAACCATCCAATTGAATGCTCAGTTGATACACGCTCACAGTGACTGGAGTATTTAATGATAAGCCTGAAGGGATGGGGTCCGTCACAATGGCATTCCCCACGGCTTCCAAAGACTTATTGACATCAACAGTCCATAATATTTGGTTCGCATTGAAGCCTTCGGGAATACCTCTCTTCTCTATGATCGATCCAACACTTGGCTTAAAATTCACTGTCACTGTCTGAACGCCACCGCTCACGGGAAATAAAATATTCTGAATAGTACTGCCCGAGATTTTCTGTTTATCGAATTTAGTATTTAACCGCAGCGTTCCCTGCACGTCATCATGCATTTCTATGTAGTCATTAAAAGTCATTATCACTTCATGTGAATTTTGCCTGACTTCAAAGCTCCCTACATCTCCATCCTCAGAGACTAAGGGTCCGTTAAAATCATTAAATAGCTGGAACTGTTCCGGTAGCTGAAAAGTAAAAGTGTCGCCCTGCTTGTAATTATGATTTTTAGGAAGAGACCAATTATAATCCAAGGTAACATTAGCATCTTGTTCGTATACGCTATTCGTGACTGTGATTCCATCCGGCCCGTAAACAGCCATCGAAACACTGGTGATGATATTTCTTTCGTCATCAATCGCAGCCGCTTTTACTTGCGGAGCAAATCCGATGCCATAGGCATATTGTGCCACAAGCATCAAAATAATGACCATTACACTTATTTTTTTCTTAAACATGTTCTTTTTGCCTCCATTTTCTTGTTCTAATTGTTTTCCACCCCTGTTTGTTCAAAAGCTTCATATGTAATTCCGCACCCAGCGCCCCATCTTATGTTAATATAATGAAAAGTCTTCCTTATGTGGTGGAGTTGACAGAACATATACATATATACCCAATTTATGGATATCTAGAATCAATATTATTAAAATTCTCAAACTTTATTTTTGATGGATGTTTTCACGTTCAAAGGAGGTATGTCTATGCAGCTTTCATCTTTTTTTGATCGCCAGCACGCGGAGGATTTCATCATGTTCTCATCTTCGCATTGGGTTGCGCTGTCTATCATTACGTTAAGTTGTCTACTGCTCTATGGCTTACGGTTTGAAATTCGTGCAGATTCAAGACTTCGGCAAAGTGTGCGTTTGCTGCTAATCATTCTACTTGTAGTCTCAGAAGCCGGGCTGCAAATGTGGTACATCTCTCAGAACATCTGGCGCTCCAGCTCCTCATTACCGTTCGAGCTCTGTGGAATCACTCTACTGCTGTCTATTATCATGTTAATTTCACGCAGTCGAACCCTTTATTCCTTTCTCTACTTTGCCGGGATCGGCGGAGCATTTATTGCTTTGCTTACCCCTAACCTAGTTTATCCGTTCCCTCATTTCCGCTTTCTCCTGTTTTTTATAGCTCATGGTTCTATTATTCTGGCGTCTCTTTATATGACCTGGATTGAGGGCTACAAGCCGACTTGGAGATCGTTACTCATCACCATGCTTGGCCTCAATATTGTGGCTGCCTGCATCTGGACTGCTAATTACTTCCTAGACTCAAACTACATGTTCCTATCCCAGAAGCCTAGCACCTATTCCGTATTGGATTATTTTGGACCTTATCCTTATTACCTGCTTGTTGAAGAGCTGTTTGCCTTCACTGTGTTTCTTGCCATGTATTTGATATTCTTCTGGCTGCCAGAACGGCGCAATTCGCGGCGTACACAGGTTAGGCGGATTCTTTAACAACACAAAAAAGCCAGCCCCGATATTCGGAGACTGGCTTTTTAACTATTAAATCTTAAGCTTCGATGATTTCTACCGAAGTCATTTTGTCGCGTCCTTTGAAAGCATCAACAAGATCCATGCCTTCTACTACTTTACCAAACACAGTGTGTACTCCATCCAAGTGTGGTTGTGGAGCGTAGCAGATGTAGAACTGGCTTCCGCCTGTGTTCTTACCCGCATGTGCCATAGCAAGTGTTCCGCGTTCGTGTTTGTTTGGGTTAATTTCGCAGTTGATTGTGTATCCTGGACCGCCAGATCCAGTTCCGTTAGGGCATCCGCCTTGAGCAACGAAACCAGGGATAACACGGTGGAATGTTAATCCGTTGTAGAAACCTTCTTTTGCCAGCTTTTCAAAGTTGGCTACAGTGTTAGGTGCATCTTGATCGAACAAGTCCAGCAGCACTACGCCGCCATTTTCTAGAGTGATTTTCGCTTGCTTTGCCATATGTAAATGACCCCTTTCAAAATTAACAAATTTAGAATACCTCAATTATATTACTATGAAACCACGCACAAAGCAAAGCAAGCAGGAGACTTTCCTGCTTGCTCTATATGCTGCTCAACCTTACCCACCTTACAGCAGCAGGCTATTACTTAGCAACAACTGTCTGTTTGGCGATACGCTCTGGAACAATATCGTTGGCAATAAGATCCGTATAGCTTTCACGACGCACTACAAGATCGCTTTGTCCGTTCTGTACGAATACTAAAGCCGGACGGCGAAGACGGTTATAGTTGCTGGCCATGGAGTAATTATACGCACCTGTGCAGGCTACAGCCAACAAATCGCCGCTTTCAGCCTTCGGCAGCTCTACATCCCAGATCAACATATCTCCGCTCTCGCAGCATTTACCAGCGATGGAGACAGTCTCAGTTGCGTCTTCGTTAGCACGGTTAGCAAGCAATGCCTCGTATTTAGACTGATACAAAGCAGGGCGTGGATTGTCGGTCATTCCACCATCAACAGCAACGTACTTACGCACGCCAGGAATGTCCTTGTTAGATCCTACAGTGTACAATGTAGTACCTGCATCTCCAACAATACTACGGCCCGGCTCCACCCAAATTTCCGGCAAAGCACTATAAATTCCCGCAAAATGAGTCTTCACTGCATCCGTAATCGCTGCAACATATTCAGAAACATGTAGTGGGGTATCTCCCTCAACATAACGAATGCCGAAACCTCCGCCAAGATTGACTACACGGAAGTCCACTTCCAAGCCTTCTTTAACACTGCGGGCAAAAGTTGCCACACGCTCAACAGCCAGCTGGAAACCATCGGTTTCAAAGATCTGCGAACCAATATGGGAATGCACACCAAGCAGCGTGATATTCTTTTTGCTGACTGCTGCTTTCACTGCTTCATAGGCCGATCCATTACCGATATCAAAACCGAATTTGGAATCCGTCTGGCCAGTTGCGGTATATTCATGAGTATGCGCTTCTACACCTGGTGTCACCCGCAATAAGATGTTCACATTAACTTCTTTACGTGCGGCAATGGACTGCAAAAGGTTAAGCTCTACCAGATTATCGACTACAAAGCAGCCGATTTTGGCATCAATCGCCATTTCAATCTCTTCAGATGTCTTATTGTTGCCATGAAAATGAATACGTTCTGCCGGGAAGCCAGCTTGCAAAGCTGTATATAGTTCGCCGTCAGATACAACATCCAGTGACAAACCTTCTTCATCAGCCAAACGAACCATTGCCATTACTGAAAACGCCTTGCTTGCGTAAGCTACTTGGAAACCAAGGCCGGAGGCTTTAAAAGCATCCATATATTCCCGGCAACGTTGTCTAACCAATTGCTCGTCCAATATATATAGCGGGGTTCCATATTCCGCTTTCAATTCAGTTACATCACATCCGCCGATCTCCAAATGCCCAGCATCGTTAATGCGGCTAGTACCGTGTAGAAACATTCTTTAGTCCTCCAATTTCTGTGGAATATCAAGGTTCCACCCTGTCTTAGTGTATTCAGTATAACAGACAGTGGGAACTCCATTGAATGGACTAATTTGCAGTAGTTTTGTATTTTCCTACGATTGTTACTCATTCTCTTGAGATGGCGGCATTCTGGTATTGTCTCTGGTTTTGTTAAAAGACGGTCTTTCCTTCGAACTTAGGACCGGTTTACGCAATAGAATTTCACTCATTGCCTTTGCATTAAAGGGTATAAACGGCCACATATATGAGGAGTTATAGGACCGATGAGTGGTTAAGAAGATAGTCAGCAATGTCGTGCCAATCATAAAGCCTGGTACCTGGAACGCCGCTACGGCAATTAATAACACAAGCCTGACTATACGATTCGCCAGACCCAGCTCATAACTCGGAGTCGCGAACATACCGATTGAGGCTACCGCCATATATAGTACTACTTCGTTTACAAACAGACCGCTCTGCACCGCTATATCACCAATCAATATGGCTGCAATCAGACCCATCGCTGAGCCTAAAGGTGTTGGGGTATGCACGGCGGCCATCCGCAGTAAATCAACCCCAAGCTCTACAATCAGAAACTGAGCGAGAATAGGAATTCTCGCTGTCTTTTGCGGCCCGATAAAATCCAGCATAGCAGGCTTTAACTCAGGATGGATAACAAGCAGCATCCATAACGGGAGCAGGAACATGGAGGCGAAGATGCCGATGAAACGGACCCACCGCAGATATGTCCCCATAAAAGGAGTCTGGCGATTCTCCTCCGCATGCTGGCAAAGATCAAAAAAGGTGGTCGGAAGAACAATTACAATGGGCGAGGTATCCACGAATAATATGACCCGTCCCTCCAATAAATTGGAGGCAACAACGTCAGGGCGTTCAGAATAACGCACCATAGGATAAGGGTTCCACCCTCCGCCGATAATCGCTTCCTCCAATTGCTTATCCGCCAGTGGAATACCATCGATATCGATGCTGTTGATTTTATCAATGACAGACGTAACCTGTGTTTTATCAACGATATCATCGATGTAAGCCACACAGACATCTGTCCGTGTCCGCCGTCCCACTTGAAACATTTCAAGCTTCAGCCCCGGATCACGTATCCGTCTTCTTACAAGTGAAATATTACTAAGCAGGGTTTCTGTAAAACCATCGCGCGCACCACGTACCACCCGATCAATCGAGGGTTCATCCGGACTTCGCATTGGGTAAGATCGAGTATCCATTAGGATAACTTTGTTCTCACCATCAATAAATAGTGCGCTCATTCCTTTTAATACTTTATCGAAACATTCACTTAATACACTACCCTCTTCAACTTGAATATGAGGGATGTATTCGTTCATAAAGCTACCTAACACACCTGCGGACAAATTTTCTGAAGAAAGGTAGGTTAGTCGTTTCAGAATTTCATCCGTTACATCTTCGTTGGTGAATCCGCTTAAACAGAGTAAAGCTGTCTTATGTCCCCCAAAGGACATTTCTCTAAACGTCACATCAAAACTTGATCCCAGCCCCATCACTTCGGTCAGCGTGTTTTTTGTTTCTTGTAGAGAACCTGGGATATGATCATTGCCTTGCCAATAAATAACGGATTCCTTTAATGAGTTAGAATGCTCACTATCGCGTTTGTCTTGCAGCTTATTTTTCCCTTTGTTCTGAGTCTGCTGCTTCGCCTGCTTCTTCGAAGGCTTCGGTTGAGCTTGAGAACCCTCCCCGGTTCCGGTACCGTTATCTGTGCCTCCTGCTGCCTGAGCATTCTGATCCTGTGCCTCATCATCTGATTCCGAATCCTCTGAATCCATACCAAATAACCTGGCAAAAAAACCTTTACTCGGCTCATTGGGCTCCTGATTGCCGAGCTCATCCGATGCTTCTGCATCTTGTTGCCCTGTTCCCTGCTCCGCAGTGGCATCTGCTGCATCTTGCTGCCCTGTTCCCTGCTCCGCAGTGGCTTCCGCATCCTGCTGCTCTGTTCCCTGCTCCGCAGTCACTTCTGCATCTTGCTGCTCTGTTCCCTGCTCCGCAGTTGCATCTGCGTCTTGCAGCTCAGTGCCTAATTCAGCTGACGCCTCTGCACCCTCCTGGTCTTGGCTAGTTTCAGTTGTTGTAGAATTTTCCGCTGAATCTTCACTTTCCCCGATAGCTGAAGCTCCTACAGGTTCTGTGTGATCTGCAACTAGATCCGCTGCAGTTGTCTTCATTGCTGCAGCAGCTGCAGCATTATCTTCCAGATGATCATCTTCCGGTGCAGAATCACCGCTGTGAATAAACTTGCTCATTTCATAACCCCCTGTTTACTGTCGGTATACAAACCAGTCGAACAAAGAACCCGCGACCTTCCCACTCACCATCGCCATTAACAGACCGAATAGATAATGTGTCATATTTAAGCGTTTAGCAAGTATCGGCAGCACATTTAATACCTCGGTCAATGCTGCAGCGAGCATCCCGACAAAAATCCCATCAAATAGTCCTACACCAAGTTCAACTAGAGGACCTGAGGTAATTTTCCAATTCCAAAAATCACTAACAGTACCTACTAAAGATCCACCTACCATCGCGCCTTCGTACCAATGAACTTTATCGTAAGAAGAGGTTAATTGCGCCAGACGCGGCACCATATCGAGCACAACAAATAGAGCGATCACTCCGCCGCCTACAGCAATACCACCCGCAATGCCCAGCAGCAAATTTAGTCCCAGTGCTATGGGTGCCGTCATCTTCAGTCCTCCGTATTCTCAGATTGGTTTTCACTTCGGCGCCTCATCTTGCTGTATTCCTCATTGATGACATATTGGTCGATGTTCTTCTGATACAGATACATTTCCACTTCCAGCGGAGTAGGCTCCTCGTTCCACTTCTTTTTAAATAAATGGTTGAAAAAAATGACCATCCCAAACCCGATGCCCAGAGAATAAGCAATCTGAAATATATAGGGATGCTCATCCCGATGACCCGTTAGCATCTCCACAATTCGAATTTGTACCTCCAGCATATTTACATCAGCATGAAAGTTCATAATTGTCAGAGCAGACCCAAAGAAAAGCAGCAGCCACACTAAAACAAACATCGCCACCGAAGGTTTCCGTCTCTCCACCTGACTCTCAATCTGCACAATCGTCCTCCCTTCACCGATCGGTTCAATGTCCGCATTCGGTATAAGTTCATATATCCGGGGGATAACCATCAACAGATCAATCAAAATCAGATTGCCGTCACTTTGCTCCGGCTTCATTAAGAGAATTGTCTCCAACGACTCTTTCAGCTCAGGCTCCGCTATCAAAAAAGCAATATCACCCAATGTGACACCTTTACCCTTGGGAACCATCACCCGATTTTTAAGCTGTATATAGATGGTGGGAGCAGAATGTTGTTTCATCCGCATTCCTCCTAAAGGTTATGGTGAAGCTCAGGTCCAAGATAACGGTAGTATGGGAGTAAAGCCTTATTTTTACTCTTGCTGCTCTGAATCAATTTCCTGAAATACTGAAATGTTGCTTGTTTATAGGTATCAGGAAAGGCCAATCCTTCTTCTGGAAATTAAAAAGAAGACAGCTCAAGGTAATTAACCTTAAGCTGTCTTCTTGTTTCTGCCAATTCATCAGTTAGATCGCAAGTAATCCAACATACCGTGCCTGTTCAATTTCATCCAGAAACGAGATATCCATTCCATTGATAAATGTGGTTGTCATCATTGCTACTCCTTTACAGAACCAAGTGTCATCCCTTTAACAAAATATTTTTGCAGGAAAGGATATACGATCAAAATTGGAGCGGCTCCGATAAATATTTGCGCGGCTCTCACCGTCGTCTGCGAGATCAGCTCCATTTCCTTTGGATTGATGCTCATGGAGCTCATATCCCGTTGAATGATAACCGTCTGCAGGAATGTCGCCAGTGGAAATTGCTTGGAATTATTCAAATACAATAGTCCATCGAACCAGGAGTTCCAATGGAATACCATGCTGAACAAGGCAATCGTAGCGATCGACGGCAGAGAAATCGGCAAGTAAATACTGAACAACGTACGGAAATGTCCGGCTCCGTCTATTAGCGAGGCCTCCTCCAGATCTTTTGGAATACCACGGAAGAAGTTCAGCATCAGAATCACCAAGAACGTATTTACCGCACCTGGCAGAACAAGTACCCAGAAGGAATCCATCAAACCAATCTTTTGAATCACAATGTAAAATGGAATCAATCCACCGTTGAACACCATACTGAAAACGAACAACCAAGAGTAGACATTACGGCCCTTGAAGGCTGAGTTTTCTTTGGACAACGGATAGGCTGCCAGAAAAGTAATTAAAAGTGTAAGTCCAGTCCCGAGTATGGTTCTTTGAACAGATACCCAGATGGAGTGTAGAAAGATTGGATTGTTTATTGTCTTTTTATAAGCTTCCAGAGAGAACTGCTTTGGCCATAACCCTACCAAATTGGCATCCGCTGCCGACTTCGCGCTAAAGGATACAGCCAGCACGTGAATCAAAGGTACAATACACATCAGTGCGAGCAGGATTAGAAAGCAAGTATTAAACACATTGAATATACGATAACCTCTTGTTTTGTAATACATAAGTTGTCTCCCTCTTCCTTTGGTAGATTAGAAAATGCGATATCCTGCCCACTTCTTAGCCAAACTGTACGAGACGAGAATTAGGATCATACTAATGGCCGACTTAAACAGTCCGATTGCCGTACCAAAGCCCATCTCACCATTCAGAATAGCCGTGCGGTACACGAAGGTATCAATAATATCGCCTTTCTGATAGACCAGTGGATTGTAGAGGTTAAAAATCTGGTCAAACCCTGCGTTCAATACATTTCCGAGAGCCAAGGTACCTACCACCACAACCATTGGCAATAGAGATGGCATTGTGATAAAACGTGTCTGCTTCCAGCGGTTAGCGCCGTCTATTTCAGCAGCCTCATATAATGAAGGATTGATTCCTGCTAGAGCAGCTAGGAAGACGATCGTATTATAACCAAATTCCTTCCACACATCTGTGAGAATAACTGTGAACCGGAACCAGTTGTTATCCCCTAAGAAAAAGATGGGTCTGAAGCCCATGCTGCCTAAGATCTGATTGACAAAACCATCTGTAGCAAGCAAATCCAGCAATATCCCGCCGAGAATAACCCAAGATAAAAAGTGAGGCAAGTAAACCAGCGTCTGAATAGTGCGCTGTATGTATACCTTGCGAATCTCATTTAACAAAATGGCGAACACAAACGGTACAGCCAGATTGAAAATCATTTTTAGAACAGCAATAATCAATGTATTCCAAATGACCTGCATACTGTCATTACGTTCAAACAGATAACGGAAATTGTCCAATCCAACCCATGCCGAGCCTGAAATTTTCAGCCATGGCTTATAATCCTGAAATGCCATCACAATTCCGCCCATTGGAATAAAGCTGAAGATAATCAGGAATATCATCGCCGGCAATAACATCAAGTGAAAAGGCCATGTTTTTTTTAGTGTTCTCATCCTTGGTCCCCCATATCGTGTCAAGTTCTTCTGTAACCATACTCAAATTATAACAACGCCCGAATTCCTCAAATAGCGAGCAAAACCAATATATATGGTACAAAAGCAATCTCTTTATCACATAGAAAAAAGAGGACTCCAAACGCAAACAGGGACCCTCCCTAAAGCCTAATACTACGGCTGAAGAGACGGTCCCGTTTGCTGCTTTTTACCTAGTCAAACTAAATCCAAACCTTATTTTACGCTGTCATACCATTCGTTAACTTCTTTAGTGATTTGATCGCCACCACCTGATTTCCAGGTTGCTACAAAGGAATCAAATGCATCCAGCGGTTTGTTGCCATAGATGATTTCATTAAACGTTTGGTTCTCAATTTTGTTCAGATAGTCCATCTTCGATTTCATAGTTTCGGTCGTAGGACCTGTGAACATATTCTTAAAGGATTTATCCTCTTGCGCCAGCAGAACTTTTGCAGCAGCTGGGGTATCTTTACCATAATTCACAGCTACCTCTTTCTCCAGGCGGGTTGTTGGCTCTGCGCCATCTGCCAGGTTAAGGAGTGCTTTCATTTGGGCATCCGGAATCCGGGCACCGTCACGAACCAGCATATAACGAACGCTATTCACATAACCGCCAGCAATTTTATCATTTTCGATCATCTTACCGTTCGCATCTAGCTCATAGTCGTATCCTGCAAAAAGGCCGTTATCCAGTTCACTGCCTGGCGTTGGATTAGCAAAGTTATCGAACAGGTAGTTTTGATAAGTAAAGAAGGCTTCAGGATTTTTCATTTTCGTGCTGATCAAAGTTACACCGTTAGTGAATTGTGTACCATGACGCATAACCTTTCCATCTGGACCCGCTGGAATTTCAATTGGAGCCCATACTGCATCTGGAGAGTTCTTCACGGTATCCTGAAGCGGCCAGCCGCTCATCCAGTAAGGACCCGGGAGAATACCTGCTGTACCCGCAACTGCTGGTTCGGCAGTTTTGTTCTCATCCCAAAGAGCCGCTTCCTGAGGAATATAACCTTTAGCCAACCATTCCTTCAGTTTTTCGAGCCCTTGCTTCATGCCAGCATTTACAGAGCCGTATTCTAATTTACCATCAGCATCTAGATTCCATTGCTGTGGCAAGGTTCCGTAAGCACCAAAGATCCAAGAAGGGTCGCCCATCCAAGTGTTCATCGTTGTTTTAAAGCCGATACTAAGTGGAGTTACCTTGTCTGGTGCCAAGCCATCAGGGTTCTGATTCTTGAACGCATCCATCACTTTTGCCAGCTCATCGATCGTCTTCGGTGCTTGCATATTCAGCTTATCCAGCCAATCTTGGCGGATCCACAGAATGTAATCATGGTTATATGCATAATCGAGAACAGGCAGACCCATTCTTTTTCCATCACGGCTGTATTGGTTCCAAACGTTAGGATCCTGTGCCATCGCTTCTTTCCATGTATCTGAAGCATATTTATCAAACAAAGTTCCTACATCAGCATACATGCCGGAATCGATCAAATCCTGTGCAATCGTGTTGTCGGCTGTACCGATGGTTACGACATCAGGCATGTCCTGACCTGAAGACATGGATAAACGCAGCTTCGTACCAAATGCGCCGTTCGTATCTGTGATGGACCAAAGGGACTTAATGTTGATGCCGAATTTTTCTTTAGCCCATTTTGTAGCCACGTTATTCTCAATGCTTTCACCGTTTTTGAATTTAAGCTCAGGGTCCACGCCCCATGCGGTTGTAAATGTCACCTCAGGATCGTATTTATCCTTGTAGGCGTTTTCAGAATTGGAAGCTGTATTTGCAGTCGCTTCACCAGCTGTTTTATCTCCAGCAGTGTCTTTACTATTAGCAGCGTTATTGCCTGAACAGCCCGCAAGGCTACCCGCCAAAAGCATGCTCATACACAGGAGCGGCAGCCATCTTTTTCTCTTCATCGCGCTCATTTTGTTCCCCCTTGGATTCCATAAGTGTTGGTTACAATTTAATTATAGGGAACGATTCTAAGCCCGAATACGTCATTTAAACAAGGTTTCTGCACCTTTCTCAACCTCTATCCGTCCCGGAATTCATTTGGTGTCATATGGTAGTGTTTTTTGAACATCTTACTGAAATATTGCGGATTTTGATATCCAAGCTCAGAGGTGATTTCATAGATTTTTTTATTCGTATTTTTAAGCAGATAAAGTGCCCGTTCCATCCGCATCCGAATAATATAGTCCCCAAGCCCTTCCCCAGTCTCAGCCTTATAAATCTTGGACAAGTAGACAGGATGCAAATATACATGATCGGCAATGGTTTTGACGGACAGCTCATGACCCGAATGGTTTCCTACCAGCTCATGGACCTGCTTGATAATATAACTTTTCGTATTCTGATCGCTTTCGGATAGCTCCTTCTGAAGCTTATCGAGCATATCAAACGCCCATTCTTTAAGCTTATCAAAAGAAACAATAATACTCTGCGTCAACAACGGATCTAAAGCGTATTGGTCAATCTTGGAGATGAACTGGCCACTCTTATGCGCTATATACATAAATGCATTCGTTATCGATAGAAAGACCTCGTACAGATGTTCACTAGAAAACCGTGCATTCTCCATATCCCGGAACACGTCAGCAATTTTTTGCCTTGCTGTATCCCATTGTTTGGATTCCAGCAGATGAATGAGTGTAGGTGGACGATAAAGACATTCGAGCGATTTGATGCTCAGCGTCTCCTGATGCTGGCGATCATCCAAAAACAGCACGGAACTGGATTCATCATGTGCTGCCAAATACATCGAGCTAAGACCGCTTCGATAGGCAGCCGTCATCCCCTCTGGAAAGGTGAACCACTCCGTTACAATCAGTGAAATCTCACCCTTGAGGTAATTGCTTACACTAATTTGGAAATTCGCGATCACCGCTTTTAGGACTTGCTGCCTTGCAGCTTCATAGTTAGCCATTTGCTCCAATCTCTGCTGAACTGCCGGCTTTAATTCAACAAGCAGAATCAAGCAATCATGCGGCGCTTTGCAGAACCAGACATGGAACTGCTCCTTAAAAAGCTCCTCGGCAATGTTACCGATCGCATATTCCATTAGAGAAACCGAATGGTGATCCATGGCGGCATAATGTTTACCAAGCTGAATCAGCAGCATCGCCGCTTCAGCGTTCGGCTGGAAGGAGATTTCATATTCCTTCAGCTTAATGGCCAGCGTCCGCTCGGACAGCACCCTGCCGAGAAGCAATTCGTGCATCAGATTAGCCCGCAAAACACTGTAATCGGCTTTGCGATTATACAGCAGCAAATGATATCTATCATGGGCTTCCCATTCATCTTTCAAAGATTCAATCGCACCAGATACGCTTTTGATAAACTCGTCATCACTTACCGGCTTCAAAATATAATCAAATGCCTGCAGTTGAATAGCTTTTTTCGCATATTGAAAATCGGAATAACCCGTCAATAAAATGGACCGAATATTTGGCCATTTCTCGCCTACGGCTTCAATTAATTGCAGGCCAGTCATTCCTGGCATTGAAATATCAGTAACCATAATATCTATAGCCTGCTGTTCCATAATTTGCAGAGCTTCAGCACCCGATGCCGCTTGATGCACCTGCTTCACCCCGATTTCAGCCCATGGAATAGTACGAGCTAAACTTTCCGTAACATAGGGCTCATCATCAACTAACAACAGCTCTATCATTCTTTCCCCTCCTAGATGTCATTCCATTTCATTGTCTGTGTAGGGCAGCAACCACTGCAGTGTCACCTGTAACCCTCCGAGTGGAGAAGGCGAGATGCGCAAGCCAGACGTCTCCCCAAAACGCAGCCGCATTCTCTGATGCACATTCCATAAACCGCAGCCCATTTCTTCATCCATCGCCCTGCTTAGTTTATTTTCCAGATCTATAATTCCCTCTGTCGTCATTCCCTGACCATCGTCCTCAACCGTAAGCGTCATTTCTCTGCCTACACATGAACCCGTAATCCGCACCAGTCCCTCTTTGGCGATGGGCTCAATTCCATGTATAACCGCATTCTCCACCAGAGGCTGCAGTACGAGCGGCGGAAGCTCTCTTTTGCGCATTTGCGGTGGGATATTGATCTCATAACGAAGTCTGCTCATCCTCATCTTCTGGATCTCCAGATAATGATTCACAAATTCCACCTCTTCAGACAGCGCAACCAAATCACGTTCCTGACGAGTGGTGTATCTGTAATATCGGGACAAATTATGCGACATTCCAACGACCGCACCCATATTATCGAGCTTCGCCATACTTGTAATAAAGGAGAAGCAATTATAGAAAAAATGTGGATTAATCTGTGATTGAAGCTGCTTTAAGCGGGCTTCGCGAACGTGGATTTTCTCCATCAGCACATTCTCGATCAGCATCTGAATCTGTTCTACCATACTGTTAAACCGGCCGGACAGGAAGCTGAATTCATTCTTCCCTTTAATCTCCACTCGCGTAGAATAGTCCCCTTGCTTCAACCGTTGAAAGCCTCCAACCAATAACCTTATAGGTACCTGCACTTGAACATATAACAGATAAGCTACGAGACAGCTCATTAACAACAAAGCACTGATCGCAAAATAAAATAAACGATTAGAGGTCAGGATCGGATGTAAGATTTCAGTTAGCGGCATATAGTCGATCAAATACCAGCCCATTTTGTCCGAATAGACGATATTTACACTGTAGGATTCACCTTCTATTTTGACCGTGCGATTCTCACTAGGTTTCAGTTGGGTCTCTTCCAGCCTGTCTACCAATTCTTTGGCTAACACCTTGTCGGCACTGCGGTTAAAAATAAGTCCTGTTCCCTGCTTATAATAAAAAGGATCTCTTCTGCCATCACTCTTGAATTTATCCAGCATATCTTCTATGTTCCGGCTGTCGAACTCTACCTTCATAATCGTTTTGACTTTTTCCGGAGCGAATTCTGACATAAAAGGTGTAAAAGAGAACCACGAGAATACGAAGCGGTCACCCTCCTGCCCTTCAATCTTCTCCACATGCCAGCCCGACTTCACTTCCCGCTTCAGATCCTCATCTTCGTATAATTTCGCATCATTTTCAGATACCATACGGTGAATGGATGGGGAGTATAAATACAGCTTACTTTTCCAATTGGAGGAGCTTTCTTGAATGCTGATTTTGGTCTGAATCCGTTTGATCAGGTTTATCGTATCCAGATTCAAACGCCCTTTTTCCAGATAAGTATCCTTAAGGCTGAGGATATCAGGATCATGGATCAGCAGAATCGGCCACGAGGACAATAACTCCATATTACTTTCTACCTGATTCTGAAAAAAACTAAGCTGATTATTATTCGAAGTATTTAACTCCGTACGCAGCACATCCGTGGTCGTTTTATTGGAATAGAAGTAAAGGATGGTTATCGGGATCAGCATAATGACCATGATACACACGATTTTGGTAAATAAATTATATCTATACACGTTCCTTCACTCTCCGGCTCAAATGTCATAGCCCCTATTGTACAAACAATCCCTACTTGCGAAAAGATAAATATCTAAAAAATGTGGTAAAGACAGGCCCTAACTGCCTTTTCGAGCACAGTTATTGCCTGTCTGCCTATTATTGCTGCAAAAGATTGAGTATGATATAAGCCGCTTCAGCGCGTGTTGTATAGGCTTGCGGACGGAAATTGCCATCTTCGAATCCATTGATAATCCCAGCCTGCGCAAGCGCTGTTATCCCTTCACTGGCATACAACGAGATCAGGTCTTTATCTTTAAAAGAAATAACCTTCACATCCGTCTGACCGTTCACTTTCTCCGCCAACTTAAGCACACGATACGAAATAGCTGCCATTTCTTCACGGGACAATTTATCATTCGGGCCAAAAGTGCCATCCGCATGTCCTTGTACAACACCCAATTTCCCAGCAGTAATCACAGCAGAGCTATACCACGCATCAAGGTTCACATCTTTAAAACTGCCTGTTCCTCTTTCTGTATTTAGCTCCAGTGCGGACAGCAGCATGCTGACAAATTCAGCGCGTGTAACCTCCCCTTGCGGATTAAAGATCCCGTTTCCTATTCCTTGCACGATTCCTTTAGCCGTCAAGGATTCAATCGCTAACGTGGCCCAATCTGCTGCTTTTAAATCTGTGTACCCCACCTCTGCGTACCCCGCAGCATAAATGCTGAAATGACTTGGATTAAACACAATCTGTTCCGCGGTTGGGTTGTACCGCACAGCTTTGATAACTTCGAGTTTTCCATCAGCAAGTATCGAATAAACAGCAATCCGCTGGCTCTGCTCCCCGAGCTTCAGCTTGTAATGGAAGGCTACCGATATTGCTCCTTTTTTGAAAACATCGATAGAAGTCCCGTCTACTGACACATGGATGTTATAGGCCGTGTAGTCTTTTGCTCCAGTTGCCAATGGTGAAGGCAAGGTTGGCGTAGCTACCTGAACCAGTGAGAGCGTTAGTTCCTTAGCTCCCGTCTTTATAATTCCTGCACTAGCTTCCGTAGAAACCGTAACAGATGCCGCACCATATACAATTACTATTTGAGGATGTTTGCCCTGCTCTAGTATAGAACTCAACGGAAGATGAACGACTGCTCCCTTAAGCTCTCCCGTCGATGGCAGAACAGAAATAATCAGTTTTTCATCCGCCGGAAGCGTCGACAGCGCCTTATTGATATCCTCTATACCTAGCGTGATATCAGCTATGTCGGAAATTCCTGCTTGTGCCTTCACTTGAAGTTGTCCTGCCGCTGTATGTTCGACCACTGCTTTATTTGCTGAATTTACAACGCTTGAATCTCTGACCGTGATGACAGGATCAGGATTAACTCCCGTTCCGGGTTCTTCACCAGTGCCAGGATTCCCTTCCGTTCCGGGTTCCTCACCAGTGCCGGGATTCCCTCCCGTTCCGGGTTCCTCGCCAGTGCCAGGATTTCCTCCCGTTCCGGGTTCCCCACCAGTGCCGGGATTTCCTCCCGTTCCCGGTTCCTCTTCGCCCCCCTCACCGGCCACCGGGGTTTTGAAGACATTTAATGAAGAGAGTGCATTCCCTGCAAAATCGAACATTGCCTGATTCTCCCAAGCATTTCCTTCGCCTACCTTCCAGCCTACACCTTGCACTGGAATCCAAGCTGGTTCCCAATAGAACAAACCTGTTCCTTTACCATCGGGTACTTTGGACAATATATTCATTACTGTTTTGACCTCAGCCATTTGACCTGCAACCGTAGCTGGGAAGCCACTGCCGTCTAGCTGATCCTGACGAGCGATGTTATTCTCAAAGTTGTCGCCGTCCTGCAGCGTGTAAGGATATGCGGTTTCCGTCACAATCACTTCTTTACCATATCGTTTAGAGATATCGTCCAAGTTAAACTGCAGGCTATCCATCGTTCCGCTCCAATACGGATAAAAGGACGCGCCGATCACGTTATAATCAAGATTCCGCTTCGTTAATTCGTCAAAGAACCAACTAAACATATCATTTTTGCCACCTTCAGCAAGATGGATCATAATTTTGATATCCTGATCTGCACCCTGGCTGTCTCTAACTCCCTTCACTCCGCTCTCCAGCAGCGGAACAACCTTCTCAAAAGCATTCTCTTGATCATAGGATTTGCCGTCAGGCCATAACAAGCCACCATTAATCTCATTTCCGATTTGGACCATATCGGGTGAAGCTCCCTTTTCCTTTAGCTCATCCATAACATCTTTGGTATAGTCATATACCGCTTGCTTCAATTCATCATAGGAGTAATCCGCCCATGCTCCCGGCTTGTTTTGCTTTCCGGGGTCAGCCCAGAAATCAGAATAATGGAAATCAAGCAACAGCTTAAACCCTTTGGCTTTGACGCGCTGCGCCATTTCCACAACATGCTCACGGTCATTATAGCCGCCAGCTTCCTGAGGATCATTCCATAAACGTAGCCGAATGTAATTTACACCCCGGCTTTTAAGAATATCCAGCAAATCCTTTTCTACTCCATTGTCGTAATACTTTCCACCGGCATCCTCAATCGCTTCCAGTGTGGAAATGTCCGCACCTTTTATGAACCCGGATTGCAGCACAAGCGGAGTAACCTGAATATCAGCTGTGGGTTGTAGGTCTGTCCCTGCAACTTTCCCCATTACGCTGTAAGTTCCTTCAACCGCGTACTCCGCCTCAGTAAGGTCATCCCAGGTTACAGGCAGCTGTTTGCTTGACCCATCTTCGTATATAGCCGTTACCGCTGATGGCAATAAAGCAGGCACATCCGTAATTGTGCTGACATTTATGCTCTCAAATCCGACAATAGGCGTGCTGCTGTCACCTACTACTGTTACCTTCGCCACTGCCTTCTGCACAGTACCTGAGATAGAACCGCTTACTGTAAATGTTCCGGGACGGGAATACTCTGCTGGCAGGATCACATCCCAAGCAACCTGAGCATCCTCCGTGTCAGAATTGCTATATACCACAGTTACAACACTTGGAAGCTCAGGGGCTTGCCCAATTTCCGTGTCCAACCGTACTGGCAGTACAGTTTGTATTTCACCCTGTGCCGGCTCATGCGGCGTGCCGGCTGCGGGAACACCCCAGACCTTCAGATCATTAATGGCTGCCCATTTTCCGCCGTTGATGCCGGTCAGGTTGACCCTTACATAAGAAACATTCCGCAGCTTGAAAGCATTGTACTGAGTTTGCTCTACACTGCTGCTCTGACTTTTGTCCACAACTGTTGTCCATACCTTATGATCACGTGATACTTCAATCGTATATTGATTAATGTAACTCCATGCATTCCAGATGACGGTTGCACCTGACAAATCATATGCACCTTGCAAATCTACTTCCAGCCAATGAGGAAAGCTCCCGTCATTCGCCGTCCAATGTGTGTTCCATTCATCGGAATCTACTGCGTTACCCGCTTCATACCCTGCAAGCTCACTATCTGATATTGCAGGCTTACCTAGGGCAATATTCTCATCTCCTGCCGCTTGAGCAGACGGCCCAAACGTAAAAGGGGAAGTAAGA
The DNA here is from genome assembly GCF_038008505.1 of Paenibacillus sp. FSL H7-0735. Classification (NCBI taxonomy): domain Bacteria; kingdom Bacillati; phylum Bacillota; class Bacilli; order Caryophanales; family Paenibacillaceae; genus Paenibacillus; species Paenibacillus sp. FSL H7-0735. The sequence goes on from NZ_JBBOZH010000001.1 coordinate 5,031,573, forward strand.
AAGGTCAGAATCATAAATAATACAAATGATTTCTTCAATGTCTGTTTCCTCCTAAATAATTTAATAATGGATTATGTACTCAGTGGCACAGTCATTTTGTGCCCTTCCTTATTGTAAACGCTTTATTAATTCCTCTATATGTTACGTTAGAAACATTTCAGCAGTTTTTGCAGTCGATATGATCAAAGCAAGGAGCAAAATCACATACAAAAAAGATGATCCGAAAGCCATACGGCTTCGAATCATCTTTATATAGGTAGAACCATTCCACTTCAATCTGCTCAGAGCGTTTGTGGTTTGGACTGTTGATTAGATAAAAAGAATAAAGCGACCCAGATCAAGGCAAATCCGAGAATCTGCGGGATAGTGACCAGCTGTTGGAACACGATCCAGTTGATGATTACTCCCGTCATAGGAAAGCTGAGTTCAGCTAATGTGGCGAAGGAAGCTTTGGTCGTGCTAAGCCCTTTGTAATACAACAACATACTAAGAAGTCCTGGCAGCAAAGCTTGCAGCAATAGATTAATCGCAATGGCTGCCGATGCACCAAACCCGCCATGAATCTGCCACGGTGCACCTTCTAGCGTAGTGATAACGAACAGTAAAGGAAGCGCAAGGATAAACCGCAGCGAAGTCACTGTCTCATATTTCATAGAACCGAGCAGATAACGTCCCATGACTGTCGATCCGCCCCACAGTGCAGCTGCTCCCAAGGCCATCAGACTGCTAACCCCAATAAAGTTATTCACATGTCCGAAAGGGATACTCCAGCCAAAGGTCAGCAGATAGGTTCCTACCAGTGCCAACACAATGAGTGGTCCGAAATTTTTAGGCAAACGTTCTTTAAGAATTAAAGCAGCGAGACCGATCGCGAATATTGGCTGAAGCTTTTGCAGTAACAGCACCGCATTCAAATCCCCACTGGAAAGTGCCATCGTAAATAGGATTGTCGCCCCGGCAGAACCTCCCCATGAAACAATCAATAAAGCACCAATCTGGCGAAATCCAATTCCTTTAAGCTCCGCCCGGTGACGCCAAAGAACAGGTGAAGCAGCCAAGAAAAGCACCACATGCTCCAGAAGAACAATTTGCGAGGAGGTCAAAGATTTTAACAGGATGATACGAAAGAGCGGATCAACGCCCCATAATGCTGCACCAATCACAACGAGCCAAAATCCACTGCGTAGCGCTGATGTACTGCCAACCTTAGTTGATGATGAAGCTGTAACATTACTCATAATTTCATTCTCCTTGTCGATACAAACCCTCGATAAGAGACCAAAAACCCCCGAATTACCAAAAAGGTAAACTCGGGGGCATTATCAATAAAGACGTACAAGGATAGACTCCTAGCGTCTTTATCTTATGATCCTCTCCCATCCGGACTTTACCGTCGGCTCTGGATTTACACCAGATCAGTCACTTCTCTGCAAGCAGAACAAGTGAGTCGCGGGCTCAGTTCACTTTGAACATTACCGCCGGTCGGGAATTTCACCCTACCCCGAGAATCTTGTATTCCGTTGTTTTTTTCACAATCTCAGAATAAACCTCTTCTTGCCATTCGTCCAGTACTTTATGAAAATGTACACATTACTTTCATGTTTCGCAGCATTTTATTACATGTTTGTTCGTAATTGTTCTACTGCTTCATCCAAAAAACTTCTGTATAATGAAAATATGTTTATTTTTCCATAGTTTAGTAATCATGTCGAGGAGGTTGTTATGAAAGAAGCATTCTGGACGAAGTTATTGTTCTCCATCTTTGCCGTTGGAGGAATAGCTTTTTTAGGATTCATAGGTGCTATAATTACTGCGCTTTACGGAGGACTGCTGTTTTATACCCCACTTATGGCAATCTTAGCGATCGTATTAGCCATCTATGTTGTACTTATCATATTTAATGTGTTGTCACGAAAAACAAGCAATATTGTATTGTTATCTATCCTCGGACTTAGTCTGCTCGCGACCGCAGGATATGAGATCAAGCAAGCGTACGTCAACAGAATTGCCATGGTCGATGATCGGGAGGTTAATCTGCTACAATATGAACCCTTTGCTGAGAAGACCAAAGCAGTGAATCTGGATGAACCTTCTTCCTATCATATCGATAGCAATCTTCCAAGATTGGACGGCGCAACCGCACTTTATCCACTGTATTCAGCTTTCGTTCAAACTACTTATCCTGAGGGTTATTATAATCCGTATGATTTTCAAACAAGTCAAGTAATTTGCAGCAGCACACCTGAAGCTTACAAGAGATTAATTGAAGGAGAAACCGATATTATATTTGTAGCGGCTCCGTCAATCGCACAACAAAAAGAAGCTAAGCGCAAAGGTGTCGAACTGAAGCTTACGCCGATCGGCCGCGAGGCCTTCGTATTTTTTGTAAACAAACGAAACGACGTAACCGGACTTTCCACCGCTCAACTTAAAGATATTTACGCAGGCAAGATCACAAATTGGAAAGATGTAGGCGGAGCTAATAACCGAATCCGTGCTTTTCAACGGCCTGAAGATAGTGGAAGCCAGACGATGTTGCAAAAGTTTATGAAGGACACTCCACTCATGAAGCCGCCTCAAGAAGACGTAGCGGATATTATGAGCGGTATCATTCAACAAACCTCCAGCTATCGAAACTATAAAAATGCACTGGGCTACAGCTTCTTATTTTACGCCTCAGAAATGAATCGGAACGGGGAAATAGCCCTGCTGGCCATCGATGGTATCCAACCAGATAAGGAAAGTATTCGTAGTGGACAGTACCCATTGGCAACAGAATTTTATGCAGTGACCGCGGGAAGCGACAACCCTAATATTCAACCCTTTCTGGATTGGATTCAATCTTCTCAAGGTCAGAAATTGGTAGAGAAAACAGGTTATACATCGTTAAAATAACATATCTCTAGCGAATGAGAGCTATCCCAAATGTTTGGGAAGGCCCTTTTTCTATTTTTATACCGAAAATTTTCCTTTTTATCGCTTGTAGAGCGCAACTTTTGGAAACTATTGTCGTTTATACTTTATACGAGCCTTAAACGGCATCAAAGGAAGAAAAAGTAAGAATTGCTAGAGACCAATAAACGGGGATGGTAGGGATTGCAGATGAAAAAGTTTGGTTTTTTGGCGTTACTGCTGCTTTTGTTGGTGCTGGTTCATCCAGGAACTGGTTATGCCGGCTCTACGGAAACACACATCAACCTAGACGGCAACGATCTTAAGATTTCCAAAGAAGCACAGGTACAAATTGTAAATGGCAGTGTAATGGTTCCTCTTCGCGTTGTTGCGGAACAGCTTGGTTATACCGTGAAATGGGATAATGTGGCCAAGACAGCGATCATTGAGCAAAAGGGAACTACTTTAAAACTGATCGTGGATAATACGATGGCAGAAGCTTCAGGGAAACAAGTCAAACTGGACAACCCTCCGTTTCTCAGTGGCAGCACAACCCTTGTTCCTTTAAGATTTGTTGGGGAACAGACAGGAACTACTGTCGGTTGGGACAATGTAACCAAAACCGTATATTTAACCTCTCCAGTGCCTGAGGTTGGGGGAAGCGATCCGGAAGTTACGGTTCCAGAACCCACTCCAACAGCACCTTCGGAGAACGGATCAACCGGGAATACAGCAACTGAAGGGAATAGCTCAGTGGCTGCAGTCACCAATCTTAGCTTCATCAATAACCAGCTGGTTATTGCAGTGAACGGCAGTATAAAACCTACCGTGTTCACTATGACAGACAAAGACCGAATTGTCGTGGATTTACCGAATACTGGCTTTGGAACCGACTTCCATCAGAATCTTTCCGTAGGAAAGAACCAAAGCGGACAGTTAACGGTTACCGACTATCCTAATGTCTCTGCCGTTCGCTATTCATTGTTCAGCAGTTCCCCATCGACCATTCGGATCGTCATTGATCTAAACAGCGCTAATAGCTACAGTCTGATAAATGCTAATGATGGACTTATTATTGTGGATCTTAATGGGACTAGCGTTACGCTTCCTGAAACCACCTTACCAGAAGTACCGGTTATAACTCCTCCACCTTCTACCGGCAACACAGACAAGAAGATAATCGTCATTGATGCAGGACATGGAGGGAAAGATCCAGGGAGTTCAAGTGTTAACAAGCTTAAAGAGAAAGATTTCACCTTGCCGACAGCACTGAAAATTGCAGAATTACTAAAGAAAGAACCAAATATCGAGGTTATACTCACGCGCAGTGGCGATACATACCCAACTCTACAGGACAGATCTAACCTCGCCAACAATGTAAAAGCCGATCTATTTATCTCTGTTCATGCCAATAGTATTCCGGCGGGCAGTAAAAGTAATCCTAGTGGCACAGAGACCTATTACACACGTAATGATAGCTTATTATTCGCTCAAACCGTTCACAAATACCTCGCAGTTGCTACAGGACTGCAGGACCGAGGGGTTCGTCAAGCTAACTATCATGTAACAAGAGAAACCAAAATGCCTGCAATATTATTAGAATGTGGTTACTTAAGCAATACCAAGGATGAAGCATTACTCTTTACCCCGGACATCCAGAATAAAATAGCCGAAGCAGTAGTTTTAGGAATCAAAGAATATTTAGGTCGTTAAAAAAATGGGTGTCCCATTAGCCATGCAGGCTGATAGGACACCCATCTTTTATTCGGTAGTTGTGTTCCAAACACTCATTCGTTCCCGCAGATTCGAGGTATGCAGCTCTAGCTGTATACCATCCGGATCTAGAAAATTGACCGTCCAGCCTATTCCCCGTTTGATTGGCCCTCTAATTATGGGCACATTCTGGGTTTGCAATACTTGGACGGCTTCCTCAAAATGTTCCTCTGCAATACTAAAAGCGATATGGTCTACCCCAACTACTTTATCTGCAATCGCCGTATAATCAGGCTTTTCAAGAAGACATATCCAGGCACTTCCCCATTCCAGATAAGCATCAGTTTTACCTCTATGAACTAGCTGAAGGCCCAGAACTCCTGTGTAGAAATTCAGGGAATTCGCTAAATTACTGACATTTACGGTCACATGGTTAAAACCTTCTACCTGCATCTTTATTCAGCCTCTCAATCTTCTTAAGCCAGCATAGTGACAATTCTTTTGCGTTTCTCTGACTCAGGATCATAAGCTACATGCGTATCTTCATCAAAGATCAAGGTAGCCCGTTCCTCCAGATTGTATTTCGGCCATAACCTCTCTGCTGTAGCCGGATTTCCTTGATGAGCGAAAGCAATCCAAGCATCATGCATAACTTCAGCCAACTTCTGCATCGTTGGATTAATTTCTGCCCTAAGATGGGTTAGATGAGATAGATTATTAAAGGCATAGACGATTTCTGCACTATGCACAGCTTTATTTAACAATGGATGACCTGGGATCGTGCCGTCAAAACGGTACATCCAGACAGGTGCATATTTCAGTTGGTTCTCTGCCAGGGACACCGAGGTTCCCCAGAAGTAAAGATCCGTTAGAATTTCGGCTTGTCCCTCCCATGAGGATGAATAATGGTTCGCAATCTCCTTCAGACTCCCAGTACCCATCATCTGCTCCAGCGCCTTGAGTGAATCGTCAAAGTCTGCCTCAGGCGATTCTTCTCTGAAGAACAAGTTGCCCTCATCACGATTGGTTCCGATCAATAGCGGAATACCCTGTGCCGATCCTTCTGCCACAGCCTGTGCAGGTTCTACAGGAAGTGTATCCCCATCAATGACAGGCTGAAATAACATACCTATAGAGCCACCCGTTAATTTTTTAGTCATTCTTGCGGCTGCTTCGATAATTTGTTCAGAAGAAAATGTTTGCAGAAGACTGGCATCTCCATCTGGAGCAATCCCTAATTCAGCTAGTAGTGCAGCTGCAATGTACTTCCCCTGCTCGGAAGGCAGCGTCTGAGCAGCCCCGCTTTGCATAATCGCACCAGCGAACAACCCCTTCGCTGCTGGCATGGCCAAAAGGGCTGCGATACTCATACTCCCTGCTGACTCCCCGAATACAGTTACCCGCTGCGGGTCCCCGCCAAAAGCAGCAATATTCAGCTTTACCCATTCCAGTGCGGCGATTTGATCCAATAAACCTTGATTAGAAGCAAGCCCATGGCCAAATGGAGACAAATTCATGAATCCAAATGGACCCAGCCGATAGTTAATGGTCACTAAAATTACTTTACCGCGTTCAGCGAAGCTTGTGCCGTCAAACTGCGGCTGACTTCCAGCCCCGGTCACAAACGTCCCCCCGTGAATCCAGAACATAACAGGCAGGGGCTCATCATGAACTGCTGGCGCCCAAATATTTAAATACAGACAATCCTCGGAATGAAGCGGCGTCTTGCCACCGAACCGAGTACCTCTCGTATCCGCTGGCTGATGACTAACTGGACCAAATTCAGAAGCATCTCTAACCCCATCCCAGGCTTCTGGTGGCTGTGGTGCACGAAACCGAAGTTCTCCAACAGGTGGAGCTGCAAAAGGGATCCCGCGCCAAATGTTCACGTCCCCCTCCTGTATTCCTTGAAGCTTACCATAAGAGGTTACTGCTATTGGTGCTCCCATTACATTTCACCCTTCCACATTATTCCTTATTCTCTTCAATCTGTTTATATAAGCCGGATCGAAACCGGAACCATTCAAAAAGATGTGTAAATACCACCTTAAGTACCGCATAACCCGGAACTGCAAGGATAATCCCCAGAATTCCAAACATTTTACCTGCGAATATAATTACAAAAATAATGGTTATCGGATGAATCTTCAACGTCTTGCCCATGATCTGTGGTGAGATAAATTTCCCTTCAATCAGCTGAACAGCTGTCCACACGATAATCATCTTCAACAACATAAATGGAGAAGTGACCATCGCCACAATTAGGGCAGGTGTAATCGCGATTGCCGGGCCCAGATAAGGAACAACTGCTGTACAAGCAGCAGCAATAGCCAGAACGAGAGAGTATTCCAAACCAATGATTAAATAGCCAATATAGAGCAGCAGACCAATACAGCAGCTGACAATAATTTGCCCGCGTATGTAAGAGGATACCTGACTGTTCATCTCCGACATGACCATACGAGTCTGCGGCTGCAGAGAAGTAGGTACAAACTTCAGAATATAATCCGGCAATTTTTTTCCATCGCGAAGCAAGTAGAACAAAATAAATGGCGTCGTTACAACCGCCAAGACAATCTCTGTAAGGGCTCCTACAAAGCTGCCAACACCCGTCAAGGCATTATTCAGAAAAGAACTGCCCCACGCCGTAATCTTAGATGTTATCTCACTAAGGTTCGTTCCGATACTATCTTGAACTTGACCAAAGAACTCCGTTCCGGTCAGATCCATAAACCGTTCTTGAATTAATTCACTATACCTTGGAAAATTGTCGATCAAACCTGATAGCTGAGTCCGTATAATTGGAATGACCATAAACAAAACCAGCGTGATGAGACCAGCAATCAACAAATATAGGATGATTATTGCATATACACGTTTTATTCGGGATCTTTTCTCCATCCGATCTACCAACGGATTCAGCAAATAATAAGCTATACCTGCCAGTAATAATGGTGCGGCCACGGTGTGCAGCAATACTGATATCGGCTTAAAAATAAACGGTATTTTGGAGAATACCAGAATATTAATTCCAACCAGCAGCATAATGAGCAGCACTACTACAAATTTATTATTCAGAAAAAATTTTTTGAACTTCTCTGGCCACACCTGCAGCCTCTCCATCGTACCCTCTCCCCTATAAACCATCATATATACTGTGTTATTTCATTCACTTTTTAATAGCATAGTCAACGTTAGCCCTGCAAGTCAAATTTGATGTCCTTAATTAAGCACACAGTCCTATTACGAGTCTGGTCATGATCCGATTCAATCATAATCCTCCCCTGTTTATAAATAAATAACCCTGCACGAGATATTCCTCTGTACAGGGTTAGAACCGCAACTAAAAGGTACTTACAAGCCTTGCTATTTTTTCTTTTTCCCTTTAGCGCCCTTTTCATTTGAAGCAATCAATTGTCCATCATAGGTGTATAACAAGTGATCTTCAAGCTTCTCCCCCTGCAAATGTTTCCGCACTAATGATTTCGCCAGCTTAGGTGTAATCTCTTTGTACCACACACCTTCGGGATAAGCGATCACCACACAAGCATCTGAACATCTTCCATTACAACGGGTCACAGTCGTATGTATAAGACTTTGTGCGCCCTGCTTCTCAATCTCGTCTTCTATCGCTTCAGCTACCTCTTCACCTTTGTGTTTCTTGCAGCTGCTACCGTTACATATTAATAAGTGACTTACAGTTCCTTGTAAATTCCAGGTCGTCATGGATGACTTCAACCCCTTCTTATCAGCTAACCCTATTCCGTTCGTGGATTATTTTAAACACTATCATAAGCATCATTATAGTCAATAGTAAGAAAGACTGTTATACTATAAATGAGAATGATTATCAATGAAAAGAAGGGGATTACTACATGCAGATCCAATCCGACGGGATGCCTTATCCATCCCATCCTTTTTATATGCCCCTTCGGGTCATCAGCTTATCGGGAATAACCAACTACTCAGCCTCAAACATTTCTTCTACTAATTCCAGCCTTATGATGATCTGGGATGGGAAAGGTTTTCTTGAAATAGACGGTAAGATACACAAGGTCATGGCCGGAAGCTTAATAGCCCTTAGTAGTTCTTCTTTATTGAAGATGGAACCTGAATTACAGTTAAAGGGGATATGGATTGAGTATTCCTGTATACCCCAGAGTAAAAATGAGGACATTTTTATAAATGACAACTCCCCTGTCCACCATGCCTCCACTCGTTTGATAGCCTTGGCAGGTGAGCTTTACAGTGCCTGGATAGATGCTGATAAACAAAAGCCGTTTAGGGTCCAGCAGCTATTCACCCAGTTCATCGTGGAGCTTCATGGTGAACTGACATCCCATAAAGAAAGATCAAGCAGTTGGATGGAACGGGTGACTGAGTATATAGAAGCTCATTACAATGAAGATATCACGCGGGATCAAATGGCTGCTTTAGCTGAAGTGAGCCCCGAGCACTTTTCGCGAACCTTTCGCAAATCAATAGGTCTATCCTTCAGTGCTTATATTACACTACTAAGAATCCGTAAAGCCCAGCAACGAATCCTCACCAGTTCTCCCAATCTGACAACATTGGCACATGAGGTTGGTTACGAAGAGGGAACTTATTTGAGCCGAAAATTCAAGCAGCTTGTTGGCGTTTCACCTACAGCCTACCAGAATAAGAATAAACGGGTCGTTGCCCTGAACTATAATCACACCGCTAGCCTGCGAGTACTGGAAATCATGCCTCAACTCGGGGTTTATTCCGAATGGCAGCATAGCTTGGAACAAGTTCCCGCTTCCAAACAGCTTCAAATGAGCGAAGGTAAATTTTCATTACTCTATGACTCAGTAGCTGCGGTAAAACCAGACGTCATTATCGGCTACAGTCTACCCGACAATAAGATTCTGACTCCTGTTGCTCCGGTTATTGAGCTGCCCTTTATGCAAATGAGTTGGCGAGAGCAATTTGCTCTGATTGCCGAGGTTGTGAATCGACGACAGCGTGCTGAACAGTGGCTAAGTCATTATGACAGACTTTGTCTTACCGCCAACGGGTTATTAAACCATGCAATAGGAATGGAGAGAGGTACGGCTATCGTGTGGGAGGTTAGCTCCCGATCCGCCTACTGTTTCAGTAGCAGCTTCGGCAGAGGTTGCCAAATTCTATACGGTGATCTTGGCTTCAAGCCCCCCTCCGTAATTATTGAAAAAGGGATCACAGATTCCGGGTACTTAGAGGCATCTATTGAGGATATCGTATCGTTTCCTGCTGACCATATTATTATCACTAGCATCCCTTCATCATCTGAGGGAAGACAACGTTTTACTCGCCTACTACATTCTAAAGCTTGGAAGCAATTAGATGCAGTCCGAAACGGACGGGTATATATTCTGAACCAGGCTGATATGTTCTACGGATTTGACCCACTGTCCTCACAGGCACAGCTTCAAGAATTGCTACGGGTAATGACATCATAAATTTGCATAAGCTGAGATCATATCCGTCCATAGTAAATACCCGGTGAAGCTTGTAAAGTTCTTATTGAGAATGATAATCAATATACATAGGGGGAACAACAAATTGCATAATCCAGGAAAAAATAGCTCCAAACAAACCCATTGGCTTCTTTTTCCCTTCATGCTGGCATTAATTCTAGTCATATCAGCTTGCGGGAATTCCAATAATTCTGTGGGGAATACAGGCAGTAACACCAGCAACACATCATCGGCAACTGCAGTACCTACCGAAACTAGTCAACCAACAGAAACTACGGAAACAGCTGCTCTTAAAAAGGTCACTACTATAAATGGTGATATTGAAATCCCTGTTCAACCTAAAAGGATTGTCGCTGAGGAATATCTGGGCAGTCTGATTGCGCTAGATACCATTCCTGTTGGTGCTCCCGGATTAACACTGGAGAATATGTATTTTAAGGAGGCACTTACTGGAGTTGCAGACACTGGAACTTACGGCAAAATGTCACCTGAAAAAATCATCGCACTTAATCCTGATTTGATTATTTCTGGACAAGCTGAAAGCTATGAAGCACTAAGCAAAATTGCTCCAACCATCGTTGTGCCATATGGTGATCTGAAAGATGCTCATGCCGAATTAACCTATTTCGGAGAACTCCTTGGTAAGGAAGAGGCAGCCAAAAGCTGGCTTGCAGATTACGACAAACGGATAGCTGAAGCTAAAGCCAAAGTAGACAAAGTATTCCCTGCAGATGCAACATTTTCCATCATGGAAGACGGCGGAAAATCCATTTGGGCCTATGGCGATAACTTTGGCCGAGGCGGACAGCCTGTCTATCAGGCGCTGGGTCGTAAGCCCCCTACAGCTGTGGCCGCAGAAATTATGGAGAAGCAATGGGCGGAAATCTCTACAGAGGCACTCGCTAAATACGCAGGAGATTATATTATCTTAACTTCCAATAACCGTACAGAAGCTGATTACAAAGCTGATCCAATCTGGAGTAGCCTACCCGCTGTAAAAAAAGGCCATCTCTATGTATGGAAAGAAGAACGGTCCTGGTACTATGATCCAATTGCCGTGTTATCCCAGACCGAAGAACTGGCTGCTTGGCTTACACAATAAAATGCGCTTAAATTAGAATCCCCTACTGCTTCCAACAACGTTGGAGCAATAGGGGATTTGTTATTTTCTTTTGACTACAAACACACTCAAGAGGTAATAATACATTTAGCCTAAGGTTAATCTAGCAAATGGAGTTGATCAATATGAAATTACTATTACTATATTTCATGCTTGCTTTTATGGGGTTGCTGATGGCAGTAATCATCGACCTTTTATCAGGAGAAAACCTCACCGCTTCAATGCGGACGATCTATGACTCCTTTGCAGCTACAAGCATACAGGAATCAATAACTATGCTCGTTTTTATCTCCTTACCTTTTGTTATTACAATTACATCCTCTATCCGAAATAGAAGCAATAAATCCATCAAATAAAATAAACTAACCTAAACTCCCTAATTTTCTGCGGATGTAATGAACGATGCACAAGAGAATAGGTACAGCGGCACAGAAATACGGCAAAATATATTTCAGAAATATCCTTCCTTCGTCCATATGTATCGGATAATTCGCTGAACTAATAAAAGCCCCGAACAAAACAACAATACCAACGGGAACGGCGAGCTTTCTGCTGTCTTGCACCTTGAATAGATCCGCGGTGACTACCATTGCAGCGTAGCAATATACTGACATTTTAAAAAAGACTCCAATGATTAAGGTTAAGAGCACAAGCGCGTCCAAACGTTGAATGAAATTGGCCAGGTTTACTAACGTTATCGTAGTGAACATCGGAAAATTGGCTCTACTGTAGATTTCTGTTCCTAGAACGGATATTTCGATGGCATGGGTAAAACTGAGTAATAATCCGCATAAAGTAATTGCGATGATTCCGGTTCTTTTTGCTACCTTGGTTTTTTTGATATGAGGTAAAATCGTAGTGAAACATACCATCTCCCCGAACGGAAATAGCCATATATTTAGATAGGCTGATTTCAATGCATTCTTCCAATCCGAGGCCTGTAACGGAAACAAGTTATCTAGTTTTACAAGTCCGGCGGCAATAACCAAAAAGCAACTGGTCAAGCCCAACAATATTATAATCAGCATATAAATCTCAGCCGCCCGCGCAAACACCTCAATCCCCTTATTTAAGATGTAAATTACCGCAACAACCATCATTGCATAAATGATGAACACGGGTGTTCTGTCGTAAGAAGCAGCTATTAACAACTCACCTGATTCATGCAGATTTCGGGAGCCATTGAAGAGAAGGATTGGAATATATGTTAAGCTTAACGGCCAGCCTATAACATTGCCCAGTATCTTTCTTGTATAACCGCTAATAATCATGCCCGGATATTGCCGGTATAAATAAACATAAATCAAATACAAAAGAAGTCCACCGGGCAAAGCTAACAGAATAGCAATCCAGACAGCATGGCCACTTTCAAGTCCAATCGGTACCACAAGGGCCGTTCCCAATTCAAACAAAAAAATCAAAGCAAATAATTGACTCGCGCTGATGGTTTCTTTTTTCATAAAGTGGCCTTCTCCCACCTTTCTCACTGAACACTTTCATTTTTCCTTTAACAATTTCGGCTCTAATCTCATTCCAACACTGCGAATATAGGCCTCTACAGAAACATCCACTTCCGCTTCCGCGAACACTGACTCCCAATCGTCCTTAACAGTCTCCCATGCTTTTGGATTTGTGCGCTTCAGTTCATTCCCGAAATTGAAAATATCGCATTTCATAGTTTGAGCAGCCTGTAAGGCTTGGGTTATTTCCTGTTTAGTTTTAAGAGCCACTTGTTGTTCCAACTGAACGATTACCTCTCTATCACTTAGCTCAATATAACTCTGTGCCTCACTAAGCGTCCCCTCTTCCACAACATTTACATGAATGACGGGTACTTTATTGCGGAGTTCAATCTTAATTTTTGTTTTTGAATAATTAATGTTAACGGCTATCGAATCTTTAACCTCATTTGAATCTACATTAATACTGGTTTCATTAATCTCGTTCTGTACCCATAGTGCCCCCCGAGCAAGAGGGCCATCCAGCCACCCCTGAAAAACCCCTTTTTTCAATACGCTAAGCCCGCTCATTGTGACAAGTGCTTTTACTTTAGTTTGCTCCATCCCGGATTTTTTAGTTCCTTCTTCAGCGTCTCCAAGAATTCTGGCTCCGGATATCACCACTGACCCTTCTCCACTGAGACCATTAATTAGCTCAAAAACATTGATATCCCGGCTTTCTCCATATATTCTAGCGGTATTTTTACTCTTTTTAATAATCCCAATTGCAGGCAGGCTTTCTACGGGAAGCAATAGTTTCAGAATAGAGGATGCTTCCGTATCTCTGGCTACAATAACATTCGTGTTGAGCCGCAGCTCATGGGACCTTTCAAAGATGTCAAAAATCCCATCAATACCGCTCTTCACTGTAGATTCGCCTAAAACTAATAGCTGCGTGTGTGCAAAAAACATCTGTCTTGCCGCCTTTTTTGAAGTCTTGCGAAAAGCGCCAAAGATCGTACGGTCCGTAGAAGAATAAATAGTGACCGTGGGTTGTCCGGTGCTAGCTCCTGCACTTGTGGCTGTTGAGGATGGATTCACAATCTGAAAAGTAACATGATATTCCTCTTTATTCGGCACCTTATCCACACCTATACCAGTCACAATGCCTAAATTGTTTAATTCCCGACTGTTCCAGCAGCTTGTCAGCAACATTAAGCAGCATATACAAATAAATGAACGCATCATCCATCCGACCTTCATTTGCCACTCCCCGGCTTCCCATCATTCACCTTAAGTCGAGTATTATTTTTTTGGCTAACAAGACGCGGCCGAGTTTTCATATATTTCAAGGGCACACGCAAGATCGAGTCCTTCTGATTCTCAGCGATAAAAGGACCAAATGGAGACATATACGGAAAACCCAACGATTTCAAGCTACACATATGAGCAACCAAAATAAAAGTAAAGATCGTTATTCCATAAAGCCCCATAAAGGCTGCGATAAACATAATGATGAAACGCAAGATACGTATGGAAAGAGCCATATTAAAAGCGGGAGTAGCAAAGCTGGATATTCCTGTAAGTGAAACTACAATAACCATTGCAGGAGAGACAATACCGGCTTGTACGGCTGCCTGTCCTAACACTAAGCCCCCAATGATCGACACAGTTTGGCCTATAGGGGATGGCATACGAATTCCTGCTTCACGTATAATCTCAAAGGTAAATTCCATCAGCATAGCCTCAATAAAAGCCGGAAATGGAACCCCCTCCCTTTGTGAAGCAAAATTAATAAGTAAGGCCGTTGGGATCATTTCTTGATGAAAGTTTAGAATTGCAATAAATAACGCTGGGCCAAATAACGAAATAACAAGGCAAATAAATCTCAATAATCGGATCAAAGTCGTGATATCATAACGCTGGTAATAATCTTCTACGGCATGTAAAAACATAAAAAAGGTTGTAGGTGCAATCAGCACAAACGGGGTCCCGTCCACAAAAATAGCAACTCGACCTTCTAAAAGATTTCCTGCAACACTGTCAGGACGTTCCGTATTATATAATGTTGGGAATGGAGAAAAGGGAGTATCTTCTAAAAATTGCTCAATGTATCCAGATTCCAGAATCCCGTCTATATCAATGCTTTGCAGCTTAGTTCTGAGCTCCTTTAAGGTATTATCATTGACGATTCCATGAATATACATAATAGATACATTCGTTTGCGTGACGTCACCTATCTTCATCGACTCCACCCAGAGATTAGGGCTTTTTATTTTCCTGCGCACCAGAGAGATATTCGTCCCAATAGATTCCGTGAAGCCTTCCTTGGAGCCACGAATGGCTACTTGAGTTGTAGCGTCCGATACCGCTCTAACCTCACCGCCGCTTGTATTCCCTCTGATAGCTGCCCTTATCCCGTTGACCCAAAGAAGGGTATCCCCAGAGAATAAAGCCTCAAAAAGCACATCCCAATCTTCAAGTGTCTGTTCTTCTCCGATCCCTCTCGCCACTTCTTTCATATACACAAAGATATCTTCAGCGGATGTTACCACCGGGTTTTCTTCACCTAGCTTATCGAACGACATCGCATGCTCCACAAACTCGTTGACCCTCAATTTTTCTATTAATCCCTCAATATATACGGCAGCTACCTCAACCTGTGTGGTAGTGGATTTAATTCTACGAATAACAATATCAGGGCTATGGCCAAGCCTTTCTTGAAGCTCTTTAAGATTATCGTCCAAAATAGTAGAGTTAAAGGGGTCCATCATTAACACCTCCTGCTCATACTATTTGTTCTACACCGCTTTTTTATGCAACAAATGGAATCTATAACCTCCCTTAACTTGGAATATAAATACGCAAAAGGGATGTCCTTGAGCTACTATAGCTCAGCGAACATCCCCTTTTACTCTTTTGAAATTAACTTATTGAAGAGACTTCAGCAACGTAACTATCTCATCCAGCTGCTTGTCCAGCGCATAAGCATCGGATAGATAATAAGTTTTTAGATCGTAGGTGAATACATGACCCGACTTGACAGCAGGTAGGTTCTGCCAGAAGACACTGTCCAGAATGTCCAGCTTATCCTGCTCCACACCACGGCTGAAGCCTTGGAAGATATAATCAGCTTCACCTAAGTACTCGGGCAACGCTTCAAGTGAGAGGGAAGCCCAGCCTTCTTTAAAGGCTGCCTCTTGGACAAGATCAGGTGCATGCAGCCCCAATCCGTTATATATAATCTCTCCACCACGCCCATATGACGAACCGTATAAATACAGCTCTTTACCGGCAATTTCAAAGATCGCCACCTTTTTGTCAGCTGCGATCAGATCAGCCAATTCCGCTTTTTTCGCTTCCAGCTTCTGATTGAAATCCGCCACCCACTTTACAGCCTGCTGCTCCTTGTTCAAGATTTTCCCGATCTCGATCAATCGTTCCTTATAGTCGTATTTGCCCCAAGGAATAAAGACAGTCGGAGCAATCTTAGAGATTTGCTCATAGGTATCTTCCTGATAAGTGATAATCAAGTCCGGTTCTAGGCTCGTTATTTTCTCCAGGGACACCGTCATGTCATCGCCTACTACTTCTACACCTGTCAGCGCCTCTTTGAAATATGGATGGTTCAAGATGTCATTCCCGGCAACGGCAATGGGCGTCACGCCAAGCGTCAGAAGATCACCAATAAAGTCTTGTACCGGAATCACAACTCTTTGTGGATTGCGTGGGATCTGCACCGGGCCTTTGTCGCTTTCGTATGTCCAATACTCTGTATCAGCAGCCGGCTCCGTGCTGGCAACTACAGAATCATTAGTGCTTTTAGCCACTTCAGCCGACGTGCTAGCTGGAGCATTCCCCTGATTAGCAGCTTGTCCGCATGCGCTCAACAGCAGCACCAGCGTAAGCATAACAGCTATCATGCTTGTTTTTCCTAACGATATAATTCTGTACAATGTAAATCCCCCTTGAGACTTTATATTATTATGATATTGATAATCAATATCATTAAGATCTTTGTTTAATATACCGTCTCCGCGGGAAAACATATATACACGCTAATACATCAATTTAGCTATGGACGATTGTCAGCTTAATTTATGGCCGGTTAACAGATCTGTCTGTATCTCCAGCTGGCGTTCGAGCGCAAGCCCTTCGCTGCCCCAAAATTCCTCAAGCTTCAGGTAATATATGCATTCATTCCTGAATGCTGAAAGATTGCGCCAAACCGCGCTTTTACTAATCCGTTTACGTGTCCTCGACATCCAGTCCTCTTGTCCTGATACAACCACAAACATATGGTCAGCCGCGTATATTGGCAATTCCGACAGTGAGATGCATAAATGATCATCCCGCTCTAGAACATCTGACCTTACCTTGTCCGGTGGAGTTAACCCCAGCATTGGATACAGATTGTACACCCCTCGGGCTGTATAATTCCAGATATAAATACTGTTATCTTGCCTAATCTCATACACCGCTACCGTTTCACCAGATTCAATTAATGAGGACAAGCGCTGCTTGGCCAAATCTATTTTCAAATGATAGTGCCTTATCCATGCCTCTGCCCGCTCCTCTTCTCCCAGCAATCTGCCGAATAAACGAATCTGTTCCAGGCGGTCCATTTTATCACACTCCACAGTAACTAGTGGACCCAACTTTTCCATGCATTTAAGCTGACGAGGGCTCAGATAGGTCGGTGCAATAACTAGATCGGCTTCTAGCCCAGACCAGTCCGCTTCCGCCGGACATCCCTGCAACTCAAATGATCGCACACCCGCCAGTTCCGGCAGCAAAAGCAATGAGTAGTTCATCACATCTTCTTCAACCGCGACAGGCTTCACTCCCAGCGCAAGTAAATCCCCTAAAAATTGTAACGCTACTATCCGCTTCGGTTTGGGACGTAAACGGAATTCTGTTGGGGTCATCCCGGTGACTTGCTTGAATTTGCGGCTCAGATATAGTCCATCTGTATAGCCAACTTTTTGCGAAATTTCCTGTATTGTTGCTTTGCTGGACATCAAGTGTTTTTTCGCTTTATTTACTCTTAAATGAGTTACATATTCGGTGAAGCTCCAACCCGTCTGCTTGCGGAACCATACTGAGAAATAACGAGGATTGAAGCCCATCATTCGAGACATCATCTCCCGCGTAATCTCCTTTTGGAAATTCTGGTGGATATAAGCGAGCATTCTGAAATATGAACTATCCGTAATGTCTGCTTCAGCGTCAGCCTCTACGAGCAGTTGATGTAGCTGATGCAGCAAGGATTGAATTCTATCTGCCTGTACTTCTAAATTATTGGCAGCAACGTCTTCTAATTCGCTGAATAAGCGAGTTATTTTATTCGTCGTACGTATAGGTAAAATCCCATTGACCGGAAAAATTTCACGGCAAAGTCCATAGACCAATTCTTGCTCCGTGCTATTACTTAGCCCATATACCTCATAGGAGATTGCTAGAACAGAGATAACAGTCTCTAATGGAGCATCAATTTGATAAGTCACACCTGTGCTTAGAAAAAGAATTTCACCATTTTTAAGAGCTACTGTCTCTCCTTCTATGGTTATTTGAACGATAGCTTCTATTGGTGTCAGGAAGAGTGGGGACTGGGCAATCTGGGGTTTATTGATGTGACCGCCGCCGCATTGGCGTTTCCCTGCCTCTTTTAACAGATAAATTCTATGAACCGGGTTATTATTTGATAGCTTCATTCCTGCTCCCTTCCAGACTGCTAGACTTAATAACCCATAAAATAGAAAGCAAGCGTATAAGGGTTCTCTCCGCTCGAAATGGATAAGATCTCCTATACGCTTTATATAAAACTTCAGATTTTATGGTTTGAGAAGCCTCTATCCTTAGTGGTCGTCAACGACTCCAAGCGCTTTATTCTTCTCTTTGAACCGTTCATTGTGAGAAGATACGTAAGCGACTTTGGCCGCGGTCGGGTCAATGTACAGCTTTGCGCTATTAAGCGCCAGAGCCGCATCAGTGAAAGCGCCTGCGATCAAACGAACCTTGCTCGCATAATCCACAAAGTCACCTGCTGCGAATATACCCGGAAGATTGGTCTCCAGCTTATCAGTTACATTCGCACACCACTCGCCCATATCAAGGCCCCATTCTTTTAACGGACCAAAATCGCTCTTCAGACCATGATTCACAATGACAGCATCCACTTCAAACTGCTCTGTTTCACCTGTCTCTATATGGCTGATCGTAACCTGATCTATCGTTTCACCATTACTGCTGTGTAATTGGCTTACTGCATATGGCGCACGGACATTGACTGAGGATTCCTTCATCCGCACAATGTTTTTCTCATGTCCGCCAAACTGTTCGCGGCGATGCGCAATCGTCACACTTGCAGCGATGGGTTCCAATTCATTCGCCCAATCTACTGCGGAGTTGCCTCCACCGGAGATTAGCACTCTTTTACCGCGGAACGGCTCCAGCTCTTGAACGGTATAATGAAGATTCGTCACCTCATAACGATCTGCACCTTCAATTTCAAGCTTTGCCATCTGTAGAATTCCGTAACCAATTGCCAAAATGACTGTGCGGGTCCAATGTTGTTCCCCAGTAGAAGAGGTCAAGATGTACGTCCCATCTTCTTGTCTCTCTTGATTCATAATTTGCTGACCCAGCACAATAGTCGGATCGAAGGTTTGAGCTTGCTCCTTGAGCTGACCGATCAGTTGATGGCAAAGAGTTGGGGTTACGCCTCCTACATCCCAGATCATTTTTTCGGGATAAATAAGCATTCTTCCTCCGAGCTCATCCTTCGCTTCAATTAACTTTGTCTTCAAGTCTCTCATTCCACTATAAAAAGCTGTATACATCCCAGCAGGTCCGCCACCAATAATGGTTACATCGTATAATTCCAGTTGTTTATTCATCGTGTCCCTCCAAAATTATATTCTAGTGATCCCTTCAGCTACTTAAGCTCCAAACTGCGCTTCATGCAATCGGCTGTAAATTCCGGCAGTCTGCAGCAGTTCCTCATGCTTACCTTGTTCTGCGATGCCGCCTTCCGCAACGACAACAATACGGTCCGCATTTCTGATCGTTGCAAGGCGATGAGCAATAACAAGTGTTGTTCGTCCTTCAGACAACTCGGCGAGGGCCTCTTGTATAGCGGACTCCGTTTCAGTATCCAATGCAGAGGTTGCTTCGTCCAAAATGAGAATCGTCGGATTCTTCAAGAACATCCGGGCGATGGACAACCTCTGCTTCTGGCCGCCAGAAAGCTTGACGCCTCTCTCACCGATCATTGTATCCAGCCCAGCAGGCTGAGATTTGATCAGTTCTTCCAGCTGAGCGCGTCCCGCAGCCTCCCAGATTTCTTCATCGGAAGCTCCCAATCTGCCGTAAGCAATGTTCTCACGGATGGTTCCGTCAAACAGGAATACATCTTGTTGTACAATCCCGATATGGGAACGAAGTGATTCTAACGTCATGGAGCGAATATCTATTCCATCAATAGAGATGTTGCCTTCGCTTACATCGTAAAAGCGTGGCAGCAAGCTGCAAAGTGTTGTCTTACCAGCACCGGATGGACCCACAAGTGCAACCGTCTCTCCTGCCGAAATCGATAAGTTCACATTGGTTAGCACCTTTTCTTTATCACTATAAGCAAAAGCTACATCCTGGAAGGTTATATTCCCTGACAGATGAGACACTGGCTTAGCGTCTTTTGCGTCATCAACATCTGGCTCCGTCTCCAGCAGTTCAAGATAACGTTTGAAACCAGCGATCCCTTTAGGATAGGTCTCAATGACCGAGTTAATCTGTTGCAAAGGTCCTAAGAAGACATTAGACAACATCACAAAAGCAATAAATTCACCGTAAGTCATTTGCTTCTGGATTACAAAATAGGTTCCGCACACGAGTACGAATAATGAGACCAGTTTCATAAGCACAAAGCTAAAGGATGAATTCCAAGCCATAATTCGATAGGTCATAAGCTTCGTAATACGGAAGCGTTCGTTATTAACTGCAAAACGGGAAATTTCATGATTCTCATTAGCAAAAGCTTGCACAACACGGATCCCACTTACATTGTTTTCTACGCGTGCGTTATAGTCAGCAATGTCCGCGAACATGATGTGGAACGCTTTGGACATTTTACGACTGAAGTACATGGATAAATAAATCATCAGCGGGACAATTACAAAGGTTAGAATAGCTAATTTCCAATTGATGCTAAGCATGATACCGAATACACCAAGCAGCGTCATCACTGCTATGAATAAATCTTCAGGACCATGGTGGGCAATCTCACCGATGTCCATCAGATCATTTGTCATCCGCGAGACCAAATGGCCTGTTTTGTTATTATCGAAGAAGTTGAAAGAGAGCTTCTGCACACGATCAAATAGCTTTTTTCTCATATCCGACTCGATATTGATCCCCAGCTTATGCCCCCAATAAGTAACGACAAAATGCATAAAGGCGCTGACGATATATATCCCCAGCAAACCGAGGCAAGAATAGAGAATCCATTTCCAATTCCCACTTGGCAGCATATCATCCACTACCCGGTTAACCGCCAGTGGGAAGACTAGTTCCAGCAGTGCAGCAGCAATAGCACAGGAGAAATCAAGAATAAACAATCCCTTATAGGGTCTATAGTAAGCAAAAAAACGACGCAACATTGTAAAAATTCGCTCCTTCCGGTGATTGACCATCCTCTTTCATCAAGATTTAGTACGGGCTAGCAAATACAAAAAGTATGGCGCTCCAATTACAGCAACAACAATTCCAGTGGGAATCTCAGATGGCTGTAAGATCCAGCGCCCAATGGTATCCGCTATAATAACTAGCAGTGAGCCGAGCAGCGCTGAGGTTGGCAGCATGAGCTGATGTTTGGGTCCAACTAGTCGTCTCGCCAAATGGGGGCCGACAAGGCCGACAAAGCCAATCCCACCACTCACAGCAACACTTGCCGCAGCTAGACCAACCGCAGCCGCAAGAAGCCGGAATTGTTCTTTCGTTACAGCAGCCCCAAGTCCTACAGCTGTCTGTTCACCCAAATTAAGGACGTTCATTACCCTTGCTTTATAGATGACATACGGCACGAGAATTACGATCCACGGTAGTAAAGAAAGTACAAACTTCCAGCTTGTGCCCCAAATACTTCCCGCAAGCCAAGTAGCCACAAACTGATACTTCTCCGGATCCAGCCGAAGAGTCAGCACGATCATCGCTGCACTCATTCCAGCTGCAACCGCTACACCGGTCAGCAACAGTCGCATGGGTTTTATTCCTTCATGCCGTTTATAAGCTAAGACATAGATCAAGGCAGCAGTAATTCCCGCACCAACAAACGCCACCATAGGCAACAGATACACCGGAGCCGCGGTTGCCGTCGGATAAAAAGATATTAACAGCATAACCATAATTCCTGCACCAGCGTTAATCCCTAAGATGCCGGGGTCGGCCAAAGCATTACGAAAGACGCCCTGCATCACAGCTCCGGATACAGCCAAACCTGCGCCTATCAGAACGGAGATCACAATACGCGGTAGCCGAAATTGAAACAAGATTAACTCTTGCTTATCCGTCCCTTTACCGAATAACGTATTAAGCAGCTCCATAGGTGTCAAACGTATGTATCCTGTATTCATACTAATAATAAAAGCAATAACAATCAGTACAGCTAAAATAATCATTATAACTAAGCCACGTTTATTTTTGGCGGCTTGGAAGGAATCGAATGAAGTTTTCTCTATCATTACAGTTCCCTCCTTTCTTTACGTGCAAGATAAAGGAAGAAAGGTACACCGATCAGTGCAATAATTGCTCCAAGCGGCGTTTCATTAGGGGGATTAATCATCCGTGCTGTTAAATCTGCAAATACTGCAAGCAGACTGCCAAGAATAGCTGAACATGGAATGATCCATCTGTAATCCACACCTACAAAAAAACGGGTCAAATGGGGAATAATTAGTCCAATGAACCCAACGGCTCCTACTACTGCAACTGATGATCCAGCCAGAATCAATACGATTAAAGTCCCTGCCAGCTTAACAAGCCCTGTGCGCTGGCCTAGCCCTTTAGCAACATCGTCACCTAGGCTGAGCATTGTAATCGATCGGGATATTACCATAGCCCCAATTAACGCTGCTCCTATCCAAGGGAACATGACTTTAAGCTGAATCCATTTCGTCCCAGCCACGCCTCCCGCATACCAGAAAGCCAAATCTTGCCCAATGTGAAAATATAAAGCTACCCCTTCACTCAGCGCTGACAGCAGTGCACTAAAAGCAGCACCTGCCAGCACCAGACGAGCAGGAGTCAGCCCTCCCTTAGCCAATGATCCGACCCCATACACAACCCCAGCCCCTACTCCGGCACCAATGAAGGAATATAGGATTAAATACATAAACGATAGATTCGGGAAAAATGCAAAACAAAGCGCCAGCGCAAATCCTGCGCCTGAGTTGATGCCCATCAAACCTGAATCTGCGAGTGGATTTCGGGTCATTCCCTGCATAATGGCACCCGCAACTGCAAAGCTGGCCCCTATCATTGCCCCGCCAAGTACACGGGGTAATCGTAATTCTCTAATAATCTGATGATCCATGATCTCCGGATCAAAGTGAAACACAGCTGCCCACACCACAGAAAGTTTAATATCAGCCGCTCCAAAGGAGACTGAAACAGCGATACCTAGTGCTAATAGTACCAGACCGCCAACCAAGATTAACGTGGCAGCCCAAGGACGTGAACGGAACTCTTGTATGGCTGACCCTTTATTAGGTCTAATCTTGGAAGATATCTGTTGATTCATGAATGCCACCCTATTTCTATGAAATTGATTCTCATTATCACTATGCTATTGTAAATGAGCCTTCCTAGGTTTGGCAATAGATAGATTTAATAGGAGGCATTTATTTTATTGCATTGACAGGAATTCTAGGATTTGATAAAGTTCAAATTGAAAATAATAATGATAATGATTCTCATTATTATTTGTTGGTACACATATATAGGGAGGTTTATCATGCTAAAAAGAAAGACCCTCTTCCCCATCCTGGCACTCATAATGTTATTGTCTGTATTTGTGACAGCTTGCGGGGGAACAAACAATGCTTCATCTAATAAACCAACAGAAACAACAGAAGCAACTACAGCACCGAGCACAGAGCCAACGACTGCTCCTGAGGCTTCAGCTGCTGAAATGCGTAGCTATGAAACCACTAAAGGTACTGTGCAAATACCTGTAAAACCACAGCGGATTATTACAGATTATTATGGTGGGGAGTTGCTCTCCATAGGAGCAAATGTTGTAGGTGTCGAACCTAGTACCTTTGATAATCCCTTCTTGAAAGACCTGCTCACAAACACACAAGATGTCGGTGCTCCAGTTAACGCCGAGAAAGCTCTGGAACTTACACCTGATCTAATCGTCGTTATGTATGATGATAACTACGATGCTTTATCCAAAATTGCTCCAACCATTCATATTCCATACGGAACTGCTACAAATATCTATGAAACTGTTAAACTGTTCGGTGACATTGTAGGTGTGCCTGACAAAGCTGAACAATTTATTGCTGACTTTGAGAAAAAGGCTGCTGAAGGCCGCGAGAAGCTTAAAGGTGTCGTAAATGAAAATGATACTTTTGGAATCTATGAGCTGACTGATAAAGGTGAGCTATGGACCTTCGGAAATAA
Source organism: Paenibacillus sp. FSL H7-0735 (assembly GCF_038008505.1). Lineage (NCBI taxonomy): Bacteria > Bacillati > Bacillota > Bacilli > Caryophanales > Paenibacillaceae > Paenibacillus > Paenibacillus sp. FSL H7-0735. The sequence continues at coordinate 5,055,899 of NZ_JBBOZH010000001.1, forward strand.
TGCTGGCCGGGGTGGACAAGCCCTTTATAACGCACTTAAGCTAAAAATGCCTACTAAGAACAGCAATGACAACCAAACGTTGCAGCTGTCCATGGAGCTATTGCCAGAATATGCAGCTGACTACATGTTCCTCACCACTTATGATCCTGACAAAAAAGGAGATAAGCTGAAAGAACTGAAGGAATCTCCAGTTTGGAACGGACTTGATGCTGCGAAGAACGATCATCTATTCTACAATGATTTTGATACCTACTACCGCTATGATCCGATTGCGATTACCGCACAGATTGATCTGTTCGTAGATATGATTCTTGAACGCAACGGTAAGAAATAAACATAGGCACATACAAAAACACCCTACTTTAGGCACTGTCTAAAGTGGGGTGTTTGGCTATACATAATAAGCTTCTGTTAAATTTATATCATCTAATATATTCATTATACTCATCGGTGTTATTTAATTTTTTGTACATATACTCATCATTTTTAAGCTTATAGAGCTGCCCCATCCCCGCAAATACGAAAAACAGCACCAAAATTAATCCATACGCATAGGTGAATTCACCAATATAAAAGCAAGTGACTATCGCAACAAGGGTCAAGATCATTAATGCGACTGCAATTCTGGAAAAAATCTTTTTCAAATGGAATCCCCCCACGTTTTGTGCACCAATATTATCATATTTGGGATTAAATTGAAATCTCATTTTGTTCTATTAAGGGAATATCGAGTAGCTTAATATGTACCAGCATATTGTGAGTGTATATTTTAGTGTATATACGATAAAAGAGGACTTGAAATAAAAGATACGCTCCGCCTACTAACAAACAAAACCACATCGGCTCCAGAGCTGTAGACATTTCAACCCTGGAAGAACCAACAACATAAAAAGAAGACAATGCAATACCTAATGCATAAGGGAGAAAAAACAGCACTTTTAAAGGGCCGCCTATAATACGAGCCACGTCCTTAGTAGTAATTCCAATCTTGTTCAGCTTCCTGAATTTGATCCGCTCACGCTCTAAATCGGTCTGAATACTGAAATGCAGCACTATCCCGGAGGCGCCGAAAAATATTAAACCAACAAATGAAATTACGAAGATTCCAAATCGGCCAGACTCCTGTAACTGTAGATAGTCACTTATTCTAGACTTCGTAGAGAATACGAGGGCCTCTTGCCGCTCATTGCCATACCAGGACTCTGTATTGTCTTTGTTATATTTGGCTAAAGCGGCATTTAACTTAGCATCTATATCCGCAGTTTTTTTCCAATCCTTAAAATTCAGGAGCTGAAGGATACCGATCGCTTTTTTATTTTCCGCTTTCAGCGCCATATAATCCTCTTCGTTTACAATGATATGAAGACCATTCATTAAATTCGGCACAGGGTTAAATACCATGTTAAATAGGATACCTTGTGAATACAGCGTATGCTTCCCGGAAGCAAGCGTCAGGTCAAAGGTGGGCATTTCCGGTCTTTGATTCTTCCACTCTTCTCCTTGTGCAACTGTGGCCAGATTTAGAAAGTGATCTTTCTCCACATGATAATCAGAGCCGATTAATGCGTTTATATTCTGGTCCAGAAATATTTTAAAATTAAACAAGTCGATATACTCCAGCTTTTGGTGTGAAAGCAGCGGCGTAGCGCCATGATCCGTGATCTCACTTAGTATTTTTGGTGAGATGCTATTTTTTCCGAATACTTCTGAATAGGCAATATCATATGGATTGTTTGCAACCGGAATTTCCTCAGCATTCCAGGTCAAATAAAAAATAATCCCGCTTAGAGAAATCGTGATGAAGACGAGAAAGGTGATGAGAGAAAGCACTACTTTGGAGCGACCAAGGGTATAGATCAAATTGGAACTAAACAGCAGGTGCTTGTGATATGCTCTGCTTGATCGCGATATAAAAAGTTTCATCCAGTCCCCAAGTCCTGACAGCAGCAAATAAACGCCCAACATACTAATTCCCAGATTTATTAACATCATGCGAGCATCGGAAGGGTTGTAATGAGTGAGCATATTATAAACGGAGATTCCCAACAGTAAAACTCCGATGACTCCGGTGATTTTCCCATGAATCAGGTTGCGTTCTGCGGTTCTGGATTCTTTTAAAAGACGTAAAATGCTGTATCTCAAAGTGAATAGCAAATTGATTGCAATCACAACTATGTAAATCACCGCGAAGAATTTAATGGTATACAGATAACTATCCAGCGTCAGTATAAAAGCACTGTCCCCAATATTAACTAACAGCGAAACAATGAAGAAAAAAATACCGGAGAAAACCGTCCCTGCACCTAAACCAGTGAGAATCGAGGCTAAAGCGATCATGCTATTCTCGAACAAAATGATTTTGCGGATATTGTGGCTTGTCATTCCAAGTACCATTAATAGCCCAAAGTCGCTTTTTCTGAATTTCAAAAAGGCCATCTGCGCATATACAATAAACAGAACAGCAAACACTCTTATCACCAAAAAAGGAGCATATAAATTACCTGACACCATCCCATTCACTTGATAAGGGTCATTAAAATCAGGATTACTGTACAGCGAATAAAATGTAAAAAAGATCATGACTGTAAAGCTGCTGCATAAGAAAAACAACAAATATCTTCTAAGATTCGCCTTAAATATCTGAAATGCCATTCTCCTAAAGGTCATCTTCTCCCCCTCCAATAAAGGCCAGGTTCTCCAGAATCAGATCAAAAAATGCTCTGCGCTCTTTATTCTCTCTAGCAATCTCTAGTAGAGCCTTCCCATCTTTGATAAAAAGCACGCGATTACAATAGCTGGCCGCAAAAGGATCATGCGTGACCATCACTATCGTTGCTCCTTTTAGAGTGTTGAGCTTGGCGAAGGTTGCCATCACCGTACTCGAGGATTTGGAATCCAAATTCCCCGTCGGCTCGTCCGCAAAAATCACATCTGGATGATTAATAATCGCCCTGCTGATCGCCGCACGCTGCTGTTGCCCCCCTGAAACCATATAAGGATATTTGTCCTTCACCTCATCCAGATCAAATAGCGATAACGTCTCATCTGTCTTGGCATTGATATCTTCTACCTCTTGATCATCCAGCACCATGGGCACCATGATATTTTCCCGTAGGGTCAGACTATCCAGCAGATTGTAATCCTGAAAAACGAATCCCATACGCTGCCGGCGAAAAAGCGCAAGCTCGTTCTTGGACATCTCACTTATACTAGTCTCTGCAATTCTTACAACCCCACTATACTCCGTATCGATTCCGCTTAGTATATTTAAAAGTGTCGTTTTTCCGCTCCCCGAGGGTCCCATAATCGCCACAAACTCGCCACTGTCCACAGTAAGACTAATCCCGTTCAGCGCTCGATACCGATTCGTTTTGCCTTTTCCTTTGTATTCTTTTGAGAGATTCTCTACTTGCAGTATGGACATCCTAGCACCTTCTCATTGATAGGTTTGGATTGAGTTACATTAAATGGAATTCAATCACTCGGTATTACTATAAAGCTAAGAAGGGCGTTCGTTTGTTAGATTGCTCACAGCGCAAAAAAAGCAGGATACCTCCTCTATAATTTCCGCTCCCGCAAAAAACAAAGGCAAAGAAAACCAGTAAAAGCAAGTCCTCCGATTGCTGCTAATGAGAAGGAAAACGCCCTTACATAATCCGCTAGATCTGCTTCCAAAAGAGAATGCTTTAGCGAAGCGGAGAATAAAATACCGATTAACGCCACTCCTAACGAATTCGCAAAATACATAAAGGTAGTGATCAAGCCTGAACCCGTGCCCGTGATCTTTGTGGGTACTGAACTAAGCGTGACGTTAACTAGGGGCGTAGTAGCCATTCCGAGACCGAAACCATATATCAATAATATTAGGATATTACGAGGGTCCAGCAGATGCGTAACGTCCACATTTAGCTCTAACATAAGCAGCAGGCTACAGCTACCCATCATCAGCGCTCCTATCTTAAGAACACTCATCCCCCATCTTTTGACCATTCGAGACGAGATTAAGGAAGTCAGAAAAAAGCCTATCCCTATAGGCAAGAAAACCATACTCGTATCTTGAACACTATAGTGCAAACCAAATTGCATATAATAGCTCAAAATAAAAAAGAAAGAGAACATACTTAGATAAAGGACAAGAACGGTTGCCAGACCAGCGCTAAATGTTCGATCTCTGAAAATAGACAGATCGACTAACGGTAACGCCCCCTGCTTTCCCTTTCGATTTTCAACCCAGATAAAAGTAAACAACACGAAAAGAGCTAAAATTAGACAGCCAAAAATCCACAACGGCCACCCTTGTTTTTGTCCCTCTGACAACGGATAGATCAGCAGGAACAAACCGATCAGCAGAAGGAAGCTTCCAGTCCAATCAATACTGTGCGCCTGCTCAGCCCGTGTTTCAGGTACAATCGGCATTAACAGCAGGACGAGAAGTCCAAATGGCACATTGAAAAAAAACACCGTCCGCCAACCGAGATCGAACGGATTCCAATTCACAATAGTGCCTCCGAGGATGAATCCGAATGCAAATCCAAAACCAATCATGGCGCCGTAAATGCCGAAAACAAGCCCTTTTTCCTTTGGCAGAAAGCTGACCTGCAGCGTAGATAGAACCTGAGGTTGAATAAGCGCCGCAGCCAATCCCTGCACAATCCGAATAACAATCAGAAGAGCCGGATCTGAGGTCACTCCGCCCAATACTGCCATGACCGTAAACCCGCTCACCCCGATCAGCAACATCCGTTTCCTGCCGTATATATCTCCAAGCTTTCCACTAATAATCAACGCCACAGCTAATCCTAGCGAAAATCCGGTAACGATAAGCTGTGCTTCCGAAAAGCTTGCGTTCAAGCTATATTGCATAGATGGAAGCGCAACTTGAATCATATAAGTATTTAATGAAATAAGTAATGTTGGCAGTAAAATAACCCCCAGCGCATACCACCGGCGCGAATCTACTTGTTGTTGTTCCATTGTATAACCACCTTTTTATCTGCAATCTATGTAATTATTATCATTTAGAGTGGTCTTTTTCTCTACCTGTTAAGGGAGGTGCACTCCTTGATAAGGGAGCAAACACAAAAAAACCTCAAGCAGACAGAATATAACGTTCGATTCCGAACCCTATGTTCTAACACTTGAAGCTTTAAGCTTTCTGCATTTACAAATCTTCCTACAGCCTGTTTCGTTCCAAACTCTGTTGTTCGATACGTTTTAAGTATTCGCTTGGATTGCAGCCATAATGCTTACGAAAGGTCGTCGTGAAATTGCTGACATTGCTATATCCGACCGAAACAGCTGTTTTCCCTATATTCAAACCTTCAACCTCCATATACCAGAGCGCTTTCTCCATCCTTTTTATACGTACTAGCTCGAAGATCGTCATGCCAAATAATTCGCGGAAGCCTTTTTTTAGCTTGAATTCGTTGATACCTACCCGCTTAGCCAACTCACGTATAGATAACGGTTGTTCGAAATGGATTTGCACCAATTCATGTACCCGCTTCAGATTGGTAATATCATCGTGCCGCAGCGTCATACTATCGCTAATAGAACCGTAACCATCAGACTCACCAAACAAAGCAATAAATTCAAGGGCTTTGCTCTCCATATATAAACGTCTCAATGTTCCATGATAGGTACAGTGGATCATTTCGGAGACACATTTTCGGATTGCCGCAGTATCTGGATAACGATCAATATTGCCACGATGATGTCTAAGCCAGGTTTCCATCTGCTGCTTCTCCGATAAATCTCCGGCGTAATTCAGCAGTTCACTAGGAGCAAACCGTATTTCCAGCAATTGATTGGGGACACCTGCTTTTTTCTCTTCATACACCTGAACATCCTCTAGAAAAAGGACATTGCCCATTTGTTTATCCGTGTAACTTTCCTTGCCGTTCCATTCGCAATAGATTTCTCCGCTTAGATTATAGCTTAGTTCAAACAACGGACAAGCTTCTTGAATGTGGAGCTTCATATCCTGTTCGTAAGTTATGTCCGTATACATAATCTCCATACCTGGACGAATCCGTGTACGGGTGACACTTCCCTTGCCAATATGTGAAGGGATAGTAAGCCGTTGTTCCCATTGGTTATGCTCAACATGCCCCTCTATCCGTTCTGTAAATTGATCAAAAAGATCATGAATTTCCATATTCAATATATTTAAAGTCATCGCAAACCTCTCCTTCTTCGCTCCTTGTATACGATGAGTTACATAATCTCTACTCTAGCTCCGTAAATGATAATTGTTATCACTTGAAAGTGTCAACCTGAAATACAAAAAAGCATTGGCGGATTTTATCCTGCCAACGCTTTTTCAGAAGTAAAATAAGACCGTTCAAACTGATGGAAATGTGTCCCTTCGGTATCTCAGCTCCCCCGTAACCTCCATAATCTTCGAGGCTAACAAATGCGAGGGCAGCTCGTAATCCACACAACCCAGCTTCGCCGCTGCTTCAGGCATTTCACTTTCAATAGAAGTTTCTTGCGATTCTACAAGCGTTGATTGGGCACCAGCATGTTTGGCAGCTAGCATCCCTTTAGCGCCATCATTTCCCATTCCGGTCATTAGGATTAAATGCTGCTGTAGACCAGTTAATGCAGATATAGACTCAAACAAGACATCGACCGAAGGACAGTGCCCATTCACTGCAGGCTTTTTCATAAGTTTTATTCTGAGATCTTGCCCCTCCCGAATGATGGTCATATGAGAATTACCTGGAGCGATATAGACGGTTCCCCCGAGCACCGATTGCTTGTCCTTGGCTTCCACCACCCGTACACTTGAGAACCGATTCAGTCGTTCCGCCAATGCTTTTGTGTACTTAGGCGGCATATGTTGCACAATTAGCAGGGGATACGGGAAGCTCGCTGGAAGTGAGGTAATTAAGATTTCTAATGCCTTCGGCCCTCCTACTCCACATCCAATTCCCACGATCTGCTCAATGACTTCTGTACATCCACTCTTATCGTTTTTTTGTTTCTCTTGTCGAGCTTTCACTTTGGAGATGTTTATATTGTTAAGAATAAGAGTTCTTAAAGGAATTTCAGCGGCTTTCTTAATTTTGAATAATAACTCATCTTTTATGCTGTATAGACCAGGTCCATAAGATTGAGCTGGCTTGGAGATGAAATCCACTGCACCATTTTGTAGAGCAGTAATGGTTGCAGTTATTCCTTCCTTTGTAGCTGAGCTCAGGATAAGTATAGGTGTTGGCCGCTGTGACATTATGCTTGTGAGTGCTACCAAACCGTTCAATTCCGGCATTTCTATATCTATAGCCACGACATCGGGCCTGAGTTTTTGAACCATGCTGATCGCTTCGGATGCATTTCGAGCTACTCCAATGACCTCGAGGGTTGAGTCCTCCGAAATTAGGTTCGAGATCTGTTTACGCATGGTTACTGAAGCAGCTACAACGAGCACCTTTATTTTTTGCACTACTTCTCCTCTCCTATCAATGATAATACCCCTGACACTGTTTATTTAACTTTAAAAATTGATACCAGACTATTTAACTCTTCTGCTAGCTGAGCCAAAGCATTGGCCGTCGTTGCCGTTTCACTGCTGCTTGCCGCCATTTCTTCAGTTGCGGCGGATATGCTCTCAATTGAGAACATCACCTCAGACGATTGTGCAGCCTGTTCTTCACTGGCAGCCGCAATTTCTGTTACTTTATGAGCGGTATCGTTCACCATCGTAAGGATATGTTCAAAGGCTTCTCCATTTTTTTGTGAAAAAGCTACTCCTTCTACTACGGCATTTACACTATGCTGCGTATTCTTCTGCATTTCTTTGATAATGCCCGTGATTTGTTTCGTAGCCCCACTGCTCCGCTCAGCTAACTTTCTTACTTCATTCGCAACAACGGCAAAACCTCGACCTTGTTCACCTGCGCGGGCCGCTTCTATCGCTGCGTTCAGGGCTAGCAGATTTGTCTGTTGGGCAATATCTTCAATCACCGCAATAATCTCACCAATCTTATCGGAATCTTCCGCAAGTCTAGACATTTGAGTATCCAGTACTGCCATTCCTTGTACGGAGTTCTTAACCACGATCCCTCCATCTTGAGCGATACGCATCGTTTGATCTGAAAGCTCAGAGGCCTGTTCAGCACTCTGGGCTACTGAATTAATCGCCGCAGATAATTCTCGGAACAACTCATTCATCGTTTGTGCTGCACTAGCTTGACTCATACTTCCACTAGCTACTTCCTCTGTACTTGCTGAGATTTGCTGTGCAGCAGCTGAGACACTTTCCGCAGAAGAAGAAATGCCGCTCACAGTTCGTCTTAGGTTCAGAACCATTTCATTAACAGAATAAGCTAGCATTCCAATCTCGTCCTTAGATTCCAGATTCGACGTTTCGCTTAAATCACCATTAGCCACTTTACCTAGCAGGCGCATTACTTGATTTAGAGGCCGTGCTATGATCTGCGATATTAGAAGACCCAGACCAATACTGATGAGCAGTGCAACAATAGTAACGCTAAACGTAATCAAACGAGAGGACTGATAAAGGTCATTGGCATTAACAATCGAACCTTGAGCCTGCTTCATATTGATGTCTATTAAATTTTGCAGAAAGTCAGTCAGCTCTGTTGTAGCTGTTTGCAAATCACTTACAAGCAAAAAATTTGTATATTTCTCATTACTAATATTTGTATTATTCAATTCAATAGCCTCATCCAGGCTTGTGATATACCGTTTCCAGATCTCAGGATAATCCTTCATTATGGCTAATTCTTCAGCTCTCAACGCAGTCTTGCTATATTTACCCATGATCTCTTCAATACTTTGAACGTTTTTATGTATTTTATCTTCGTATTCTTTCTTTTCTGCCACTGTTTTAGCCATCGTGTTTATATCACGGATATTGATTCTATTTGTTAAAAATAGTTCATTCGCTTCTCCCAGATAAGCTATAGGTGTTAAGCGGTTTTCATACATGTCCACGATAGAGCGGTCCATCTTACTCAAATTCGTAATTCCATAGAATCCTACAAAGCACAATATTGCGGATACTAACAGAAATGCGGAGATTAACTTCACTGCTGTTCTTAAATTATAAAACCACTTCATTTTCCTCAGCCCCTCATTGGCGTTAGTCATTTTTTAGTAATTCTTAGGAACTATTTCATCATATACGGTAAGCAGATTAAGGTAACCGAAAAAAAATAGCGCGACCACGCAAAAATATTGCGTCATCCCGCAAAAAAAGCGCAGACCAAAAAATCCCGCCTCACAGAACCGTGAACGGGATTTTGATCTATTTGTTTGTTACGAATTTTCATAGTGAATTGTTGAAATCGGACTCCTTCAATATGCCCAGACGTTTAGCTTTTATTGCCGCTTCAATTCTCGATTTCACATTTAGCTTTTGGAACAGACTCGTTAAACTGTATTCCAGCGATCGTTGACTCATAAGTACAATCTCTGCTATTTCTTTGTTGCTTTTTCCTTTTGCAATCTCTGTCAGCATTTCATGCTCTTTTTTGCTTATCTTCGGGTTTGCTTGGTCAACATTAATCTCCATTCCTTTAGATGATACTTTTCTTAACTGTTTAACTAGGGTATGAGGCAAAATGACATCTCCCCTTAAAGCACAACGCACTGCTGCAACCAACTGCTCTCTATTGGTCGTTTTTGAAATAAACCCAAACAGACCCGATTCGATCATCAAGTTAAATTTGTTAGTAATTTCGTATCCGGTATAGATTAAGATAATCGCGTCTGCGTTTATTTTTAAGACTTCCTTCGCCAAATCAATCCCATTCCCATCAGCGATATGAAGATCAAACAACATCACGTCAAACGTATGGCTACCCACCATGTTAAGCGCCTCATGGGCTGAATTGGCTAGGGTAACCTTCATATCTCCCTCTTGTTCCAGTATCATCTTAGTCCCTTCCATGACAGAGGGATGGTCGTCCACTAACAAAATTTGAATCATGCCTAATACACCCCTATCCCCTTATTATGCCCCATGATTAATCTGCAGGTATGGATATAAAGACAGCTAATCCCTTATTCTCTGGCGAAAGAAATCGTATGGTCCCATCCATACTGCGAACCCTTTCTTTCATCCCATAAATCCCCATACTCTTAATAGAATCCTCTCCTAAAAGGCTCATTCCAATTCCGTTATCTTCATAATCCAAAAGCACCTGTTGCCCTTCACTAGCTAAGGAGATACGTACTTCTGTGGCACAGGAATGTTTAGCTGCATTAGCCAAAAGTTCCTGCACAATACGGTACAGACCTATTAGAATCTCGTCTTTTAACTTATGCCTGAAAGCGTTTGACTCAAAATATATCTGATAGTCGTTCCGCAACTGAGCAAATTCAAACAATGTCTCAAGTGAGGAAGCAAGCCCCTCATTGATTAATGCTGGTGGCCTAAGCTCATTGCAGATAATCCGCAGTTCATAGATAACATCGAGTAAACCTTCTGTGATCTGTTCTAACTGCTCCTTTAGTTCCCCCGTAACGGATTTATCACTTAAAAAATTATCAAGCTTACGATACCAGATGATCTGTTCTTGAAGTGCTGAATCATGTAAATCTTGAGCAAGCCGTTTGCGTTCATTCTCGGATAAATTAAACATAAAGCGTAGTAACCATGTCGGAGCTTGCTCGGAAGCCGCTAACTCAAGGTCCTTAGTTAGATCTTCTATGAGCAAAAAATTATCAAATAACACACTAACATAACGGGTAATCGTCTTCAGCCACACTCGAACAGAACTTATTTCTAATAAAATAGACTTCTCATTAATGGATAGAATATAGCTTTTTCTTCGGAACTCTCCGATCTTAAGTGAATAGCCCCGCTCGGTCTCAATAATCTCGCATATTTTATCATGGTTATCTTCAACTTCAACCATACAAATATTGGTAACCCGCAAGACTTCTCTAACTTCTTTTAGTAATCGTTGTTCCATGTGACTGATCTTCATCGCACCAAACAAATCTTGCGAGAATTGATCAAGACTCATCTGTAAGTTGAAATACCTTTCCTCGCTGTTCCGAATGATCTGCTCTGTAAGCTGTCTTTCCACCTCAATTTTTTTCCGATCACTGATATCCCTAAAGATAGAGATACATGCAACCTTACCCTTATATAGAATTGAGCTAGCTGTTACTTCTACATCGATAATAGATCCATCTGACCGCACGACCTTTTGTTCAATAGGAGCTAATATCCGATTGGGTCCATAATAGATTTCACGCATCCGATCTCTAGCCAGCGTTATATAGTCTGGGTGGGCCCAATTAAAAATAGAGGTGCCAATCAATTGATCCTCACTGCAAACTCCAAACAATCCTAAACAGGAAAAATTCACATAAAGGAATTTATATTCACTATGGAGTACTACCGCTTCAGGTGACATGTCAATAAGCAGCCGATTGAGTTCCTCGCTTTCTCTAAGTTCACTCTCCATCTGGACCCTTTTTGTAATGTCTCTCGCTACAATCACAATACTAACTACTTCTCCATCCTCACCAAGAACAGGTGTACCCAAGCATTCCAGATCTATAATGTGACCTTTGATGTGAATAAACCGATTGTAAAACATCTTACATCCTTTTGTCCGAAAAATATCCAAGATCTGTTCCCGCAACACTTCTTGTTCATCAGGATGAATATACTCCAAAATGGTTGTGTTCTTTATTGAACCAACAGGAAGACCAATAATTTTCTCACAAGAGGACGAAGCAATAATGAAGTTCCCTTGCTGATCCAGAACCCCAATCATATCCTCCATATTCTCTGTAATAAGCCTGTACTCCGCCTCCCGCTGAGCCAGCCGCTTTTCCACCTCCACAGATGCAGTGATATCTCTTGCGATAACAAAGGTACCCACAATTTGATTGTTTTCATGTACAGGGATGTTTTTCATCGACCAATGGTTAACTAATCCATTCTCGCAGACAGAAGTAACCGTGTAATGCTGCAGAACTCCGCCAACCGTTTTCTCAAAATAATCAGACATCATATGCGAATTCTCTGCACCAAATAAATTCACAATGGATAAGTTTTCTCCGAATCTATTAAAAGCTTCTCCAGTAATTTGATCTGCCGCTGGATTGATAGCTACAATGCTGCCCTGCAGATCCAATTCACACACGATATCTGGGTTATGGTCAAACAGGGATTTGTAGCGCTGCTCGCTTTTTAATAGAACCTCTTGCATCTGCTTTTTTTCCGTATGGTCGATTAAGATCCCATTGAGCCGTACCACTGCCCCTGTCTCATCCATACTGGGAATGATCCTGACTTGGACCCATCGGAGTTCACCGCTGGCATGGATGATCCGATATTCACTAAGATTGCTTATTCCTTGCCCCACTGTAGTTATAATCTCTTGAATTAAAGGCCGCTCTTCTTTAGGAGCAATTCTTAGCCAAAAGTCATCTTCCTTCGCCTGTTCTGGTGAATATCCCGTGATATTGAAAATGGCATCCGATATGAATAACATTTTCCGTGATACGTAATCGTAAGACCAAATCGCCACATCGATCGTAGCAAACATCTGCTGATACAGAGAAAAGCTACTCTCTAACTGGGCTTGAGCATTTTTTTGTTCCGTGATATCTATGATTACGCCATCTATTCTACAAACCTTATGCTCTTGATTAAAAACGGGCGTGCCTATACTTTGAACCCACTTCAGCGCTTTTGCAGGTAACTGCATACGATACTCAAGATTACATAGGTGACCAGAGTATAATTTATCTATATACGCATCAAACCGTTCAAGATCCTCACCGTACACATATTCACGTAAAAAATTGGGGTTGTGCGGTAAAGCATGATCTGAACAGTCCACCCAATTCTCCAAAACATTCGACATTGTCAGCAAATTCGCTTCCATGTCAATAGACCATGAGGTCATATCCTTGTCACCAAGTGAATGCATATTGAGATTCCCTCCACATAAAAAGCCCCCCCTTTTCGGGGTGGCTTTTTCTTCCTATTCGCTATTTCACAAGCGTCTTTACATTTTAGCCATTATCTACTGAGCAATCTGCTCGCGGATATTCTGCAATATTTTCTTCTCCAGCCGGGATACCTGCACTTGAGAAATCCCAAGGCGACTAGCAACCTCTGACTGCGTTTGGTCACGGTAATATCGAAGATAAACAATCAGCCGTTCACGCTCGCTGAGACCTCCGATAGCCTCATTCAGTGCCAGCTTATCAAACCAGCGTTCCTGTGATTCGTCAGCGATTTGATCAATCAGTGTGATCGGGTCGCCATCATTCTCGAACACAGTCTCATGAATCGAGGTCGGTGGCTTGTTAGCTTCCTGAGCAAATACCACTTCTTCAGGGGTAACTCCCAGTGCCTCAGCAACTTCACCGATGGTAGGCAGACGGTCCAGCGTCTTAGACATTTCATCCTTCATCTTGCGGACCTTATTAGCCATCTCCTTAAGAGAACGGCTAACTTTCAAGGTTCCATCGTCGCGAAGGAAACGCTGAATCTCGCCAATGATCATCGGCACGGCATAAGTGGAGAATTTGACCTCATAGCTGAGGTCGAACTTATCAACGGACTTCAAGAGCCCGATGCAACCGATCTGGAACAAATCGTCAGGTTCATACCCGCGGTTCATAAACCGCTGCACTACCGACCAGACCAACCGGATATTGCAGCTAACTAGTGTGTCCCGGGCAAGATTATCTCCGGCCTGACTGAGCGCGATAAGACGTTTGACCTCCGCATCGTCCAAATAGGTCGGCGGAGCTTTTTTTGACTCTGCATCCATGGCTCCAACCCCTAATTGTATAAAGCTTTTTTCGAAACGATGGTTTTCTTCATTGAGATCGAAGTGCCGTGTCCCGGTTCACTAGTGACTTCAAATTCATCCATGAAATTCTCCATAATGGTAAAGCCCATGCCCGACCGCTCCAGCTCTGGCTTTGAGGTATATAGCGGCTGTTGTGCCAGCTCCAAATCCTCAATGCCCCGTCCCTGATCCTCAATGGTTAAATGTACCGTTTCGTTGTCCAGCGAAGCTGAAATAGTCACAATACCTTCCGGATCACTATCATACCCATGAATAATACAATTGGTGACCGCCTCCGACACGACTGTCTTCAGATCATTCAGCTCGTCCATTGTAGGATCGAGCCTAGAAACGAACGCCGCTACAACTACACGCGCGAATGATTCGTTCTCCGAGAGTGCAGCGAACTGCACGTTCATGAAGTTACCAGCCTTACCATTTGTCATAACGCAACCTCCAAATCCGAGAGTGCAGTGCTCTCGTCGTCATATAGGGGCATGATCTTGAACAGGCCTGACATTTCCAGAAGTCGCTTCACAGGTGCCGTTGCATCACACACCACCATTTTGCCGCCTTTACTATGGATCAGTTTATACCTTCCCAGAATTACGCCGAGACCCGAACTGTCCATAAACTGCAGATGCTTAAGACTAAGGATCAAATGCGATACCTGACCCCGCATAATCGCTTCATCCATATCCATTCTTACAAAATCGGCGGCATGATGATCGAGTTCCCCAGATAAACGGACAATCAGCACACCCCTGTGATGCTCCATTTCCACATTAGAATTCATGCTTGCCACTCTCCTCTTCGTTGCTTTGAAAACTTGGCCTTAAGAGACAGTACCCATTCTCTTCAAGGACAAGGTTTCTACGTGGCAAATCAGGAATCCTGCCTCACGACAAAACTAGAAGAAAACCCCTATGAATCTACAAAGCACATGGGCGCAATCTACAAAAAAGCTCTTTTTAATCCATGCCGAACATCGAGCCTGTTGTACGTTTAAAGAGCTTCCACCAGCCTGCTTTTGCCACAGCTTCCCCTGCTTTAAGTTCATACTCTTTAATCACTTGGGTTCCTTGGTAGACAACCAGCTTGCCTATGGACTGGCCTTCAGCCACTGGTGCCTTCACGCTTTCTGGAAGTACTAGTTCGTGACGAATGCCTTCTTGCGTCACACCTTTTTTCAAAAGAACACTATACGTCTCTTTCGCCGTAATCGGCAGCTCGGACTTCACACCCTTCTCAATCTTAAGGGTACCAATAGCGTCCCCTTCTTTGTGAATAGTGTGGATCTTATATTGCGAAAAGAGATAGTCAAACATGCCCGACACTTCACTGTTACGTGTCTTCGTGTTCGGCTCACCCAGCACAACAGCAACAGCACGCAGACCGTCTCTTGCAGCCGTAGCGGATAAGCAGAATTTTGCTTCAGCGGTATATCCTGTTTTCAGTCCATCAGCGCCTGTATAGAAACGTACAAGCTTGTTCGTGTTTACCAACCAGAATGGTTTGGTGGAATCCTTACGCAGATAATCCTGATAGGAACCGGTATATTTGATAATTCTATCATGCTTTAAAAGCTCCCGGCTAATTACCGCAATATCGTAGGCTGAGGAATAGTGATTAGCAGCTGGAAGACCGTTGCAATTGGCAAAGTGGGTATCTTTCAGACCCAGCTCTTCCGCTCTTTTATTCATCAGATCGACAAAAGCGCTCTCCGAACCCGCTATTTTCTCTGCCATCGCCACAGATGCATCATTACCGGAGGCCATAGCGATGCCTTTGAGCATCTCATCCACCGACATTTCTTCACCAGGCTCCAGGAAAATTTGCGATCCGCCCATCGATGCGGCATATTCACTCGTGCGCACCTTATCCGTCAGTTGCAGTCTTCCTTCATCCAGTGCTTCCACCGTAAGCAGCATCGTCATAATCTTCGTAATACTTGCGGGAGGCAGCTTATCATGGCTGTTCTTTTCATAAATAATAGTGCCGGTGCCTGCATCCATCAAAATCGCAGAACGCGCACCAGGCGCAAGATCTACAGCGGCAGCATTACTGCCAGAATCCTTGCTTTTTTCCTCAGCATAAGCACCTGACATCGGTCCTAGAACCGACACAACGATACAGAGCACAAGCACAGCAAAACGCATTTTTCTCACAATGGTTCCCCTCCTGAACGTTAACCTTCATATCACAGGTACTGTGTTCCAGTTTCGTCAGAAAGGGTGGAAATTATTCCATTTCTAAGTAAATAACTATAATAATTTATCCCAAGAAGTAATGTTGTTGTCAATTAAAAAAAGCCCAGCAGTAGTTGCAGAGCATTTTTATTATAGGGGAGATCAAAAATTATTTCAAATTTTAAGTATTTCCAATTTTTTCGTATTCATTTGATTCACTTTAAAGGAAAATGGAAGATTTTAACGAATGCTATTTAAGAACTTAACTGCTTATAGAGGAGTGAATATACAGATGAACCACCTTGCAGATTGTATTGAAGCAGAAGCTACACAGAACAATTTCTCTGGTGTAGTGCTGGTACAACAACATGATAAAGAAGTCAGCAGCAGCTGTTACGGTTATGCCAATAAGTCGGATAAGCGCGAAAACAATATTCATACCCGGTTCGGCATTGCTTCCGGATGTAAAATATTTACCGCGATTGCTGTCTGCCAGCTGGTCGATCAGGGATTGATTTCTTTTGAAAGTAAACTAATAGATTATCTTAAAAAGGTAGAGTTCCCTCTCTTTAGTCCTGACATCACCATTCATCAGCTACTTACGCATAGCTCTGGTATTCCGGATTATTTTGATGAAACAATTATGGATGATTTCGAGGACCTGTGGAAGGCACGGCCTATGTACACCTTGCGACAGCTTGAGGATTTTGTGCCGATGTTCCGAACCCTTCCCATGATGTGGACCCCGGGCGAACGTTTCCACTACAACAATGCCGGCTATATCGTGCTAGGCCTTCTGGTGGAGGAACTGAGTGAAATGTCTTTTTCCGATTATATAGAGCATCACATCTTTAAGCCTTGCGGAATGGAGCAATCCGGTTACTTTACGTTAGATGCCTTACCTGCCAACTGTGCACTAGGATACATAGAGGAAGAGAACGGGAACTGGAGAACCAACATCTATTCAATCCCGGTAAAAGGAGGCGCTGACGGTGGAGCTTTTGTCACTGCCCCCGACCTGCAGCTATTCTGGAGCGGGTTAATGAACCATACATTATTGAGTCCAGTACTCACTTCATTATTGCTTACTCCTCATGTACATGTGGATGGCGAAGGCTATTATGGTTATGGTGTATGGATTACCCTCCGCGAAGAAAAAGTGTTCAAATTTCACATTATGGGCTATGATCCCGGTGTTTCCTTCCGGTCGGCTATCTATCCAGCTAGTGGCGAGACTGTGGTCGTATTATGTAATACAAGCAGCGGGGCTTCGCAGATTTTCAATAAGATCAATAATCAGTTATAAATATTGCACCATTGAGCAAAACGCAAAGCAGCGACCTTCCCGTTATGGGAGGATCGCTGCTTTGTTGTCTGTTTACGGCCATAGCCATGACAATATTTATATTACCTTGACTAGTACCGTGTTACCCCATCTTTAGTAACAAGTGCAAATACCAAAGGTTGGGCAGGAACAGGTTCAGAAGTGATACGGTAGGCTTCTAACACCTTACCTTCAGCTTCCTCAACTTTCTTCTCACTGGCATCGTTGATATGCAAGACTGCAAGCGTCTCGCCAATCTCTACAGCATCTCCAACCTTTTTGGAGAGTTGAATCCCCACAGCCAGATCGATTACAGATTCCTTAGTTTCACGTCCAGCTCCAAGCAGCATAGCCGCAACGCCAATTTCCTCGGCCTGAATACCTTCTATGAACCCCTTCGTTTTCGCCTTCACTTCAATGAATCGCTTAGCAGTAGGGAGCTTCTCCGGAGAATCAATTTGCGATACATCTCCACCTTGTGCCTTCACGATTTGTTTGAACTTCTCTAGCGCACTGCCATCTTCAATATGCGTCATAAGAATCGAACGTGCCTCCGCTTCATCCTTGGCTTTGCCGCCAAGAACAAGCATCTGGCTGCCCAGAATAAGACAGACCTCCTGTAGATCCTTTGGACCATGACCCTTCAAGGTCTCGATTCCTTCCTTAATTTCCAACGCATTTCCGATCCCGTAACCAAGCGGCTGGTCCATATCACTGATGATTGCAACGGTATTGCGACCCAGATGCGTTCCAATGTCAACCATCGCCTGAGCGAGTGCTATAGAATCATCCAGCGTCTTCATAAAAGCACCGCTGCCTGTTTTGACATCCAACACGATCGCATCCGCACCTGCTGCAATCTTCTTGCTCATCACAGAGCTTGCAATAAGGGGGATGGATTCAACTGTTGCAGTTACATCCCGAAGGGCATACAGCTTTTTGTCTGCGGGTGTAATGTTGC
Source organism: Paenibacillus sp. FSL H7-0735 (assembly GCF_038008505.1). Lineage (NCBI taxonomy): Bacteria > Bacillati > Bacillota > Bacilli > Caryophanales > Paenibacillaceae > Paenibacillus > Paenibacillus sp. FSL H7-0735. Next base: position 5,074,172 of record NZ_JBBOZH010000001.1, read on the forward strand.
CCGACTGACCGATCACGGCAGCCCCGATCTCTCCTACTTGGTCAAAGAAACGCTCACGAGCCATCTCGATAGAGAAACCACTGATTGACTCCAGCTTATCGAGCGTGCCTCCAGTGTGCCCAAGTCCACGACCGGACATCTTCGCTACCGGTACTCCAGCAGAAGCTACCAAGGGTGCCAATACTACAGTTGTTTTATCGCCCACTCCGCCTGTGGAGTGTTTATCGACTTTAATACCTGCGATTGGGCTAAGATCTACTTGATCGCCGGACATCGCCATTTCCATCGTTAGATCGCCGGTTTCCCGCGCGTTCATGCCTTGAAAATAAACAGCCATTGCCCAAGCAGAGAGCTGATAATCAGGCACTTCACCTTTACTGTAGCCCTGAATTAGAAAGGAAATTTCCTCACGACTCAGCTCTCCGCCATCTCTTTTTTTCTGAATAATATCGACAGCTCTCATATTACACCTGCACTTCACGGACAATTGCGCGAGCAAGTCCAATAAATTTTGGTCTAGTCAAATTAGTTACCTTCATTATCTGTTCAAACGTCAATGGCTCAAGTTCATTCACTTGTGTCATAGATTGGACCTCCCAAAAATTCAAAATGCAGTACCCGAAATTACATTTTCGGAATAAAGCCCAACACTAGCTTCAGGAAACGCTCACGCACACGGTCTGCAGTTTCCATAACCTCTTCATGGTTGAGAGGTTGATCCAGAATTCCCGCAGCCATGTTAGTAATACAGGAGATACCCAATACCTCGATACCTGCATGACGGGCAACAATGGTTTCCGACACAGTAGACATGCCCACAGCGTCAGCCCCTAGATGACGAAGCATTACGATTTCAGCAGGTGTTTCGTAGCAAGGTCCCAGCAGACCTGCATATACGCCTTCTTTGAATTCGAAATTCTGCTGCGCTGCCGTTTCCTTCGCTACCTTGATTAGGCGGCGACTATAAGCGGTTGACATATCCGGGAAGCGCACGCCCAGTGCAGGATCATTAGGTCCTATTAACGGGTTCCGCCCCGTCATATTAAGATGATCCGTAAGGAGCATAAGATCGCCCGGCGTGAAATCTGTGTTCACTCCACCAGCAGCATTAGTTACTAATAGGCTGGCTATACCAAGTTCTTTCATAACCCGAACAGGGAATGCCGTTACCTCCGGTCCATATCCTTCATACATATGAAAGCGGCCCTTCATCATCACGACACGGCGTCCTTCAATCATACCGATCAGCAGTTCTCCCTCATGCCCTTCTACAGTGGACACAGGGAAGTGAGGAATCTCATCATATGGAATGCTGATTCCATCGGTGATCAGGTCTGCCAGCACACCGAGTCCTGAACCAAGGATCAATCCAATTTCCGGAGCCACCGGACATTTGTCTTTTATATAAATGGCTGCTTCTTGAATTTCTTTTTGAGTTAACATGCTATGGATGATCCTCCTTAATGAATGTTGTGGCGCAACCCACATCCTTTTATTGCAGTTTCGCTAAAAAGCTTGTCCCATACTGCGGCGCCTTCGCACCGAAATTATCAGCAATGGTTGCGGCAACATCCGAGAAGGTCTCACGAATACCTAAGCTATCTGGATGCTTAAGGCGTGGGCTGTAAATAAGCAGTGGCACATATTCACGAGTATGATCTGTTCCGCTATGGATTGGATCATTCCCATGATCTGCTGAAATAATCAACAGGTCATCTTCACCAAGCGTGGATAGAATTTCAGGCAGCGCCTGATCGAATACTTCCAGTGCATGACCATATCCTTCCGGATCGCGACGGTGTCCATATAAAGAGTCAAAATCCACCAGATTCGTGAACAGCAAGCCATTGAACGGTTGGCGAAGTTGCTCAATGGTGACTTCGATACCATGTTCATTGCTCTTCGTAGGGTAAGAAGCTGTAACCCCTTCACCTGTGAAAATATCGTTGATCTTTCCTACCGCGATAACATCTTTTCCGATATCAGCCAGCGCGTTCATTACCGTTGGTTCCGGTGGTTTCACGGCATAATCATGGCGATTTGAGGTCCGTACGAACTTTCCTGGTTCGCCAACATATGGACGAGCAATAACACGCCCTACGGAGAATTCTGGAGCCATAGTTAGCTCACGGGCGATTTTACATGCGCTGTATAGCTCTTCCAGTGGAATGATATCTTCATGTGCCGCAAGCTGGAATACACTGTCCGCAGAGGTGTACACAATCCAAGCTCCGGTCTTCATCTGCTCTTCGCCATATTCAACTAGAATTTCCGTACCGGAAGCTGGTTTATTACCGATCACTTTCCGGCCAGTTGCTGCTTCGAATTTTTCAATCAATTCTGCCGGAAATCCATCCGGATACGTATTGAATGGAACCTCGATCTTCAGCCCCATCAGCTCCCAGTGCCCGGTCATCGTATCCTTACCGACAGATACTTCCTGCATCTTGCCATAATATCCTGTTGGTGAAGCTACAGGTTCAAGCGGCGGCAGCGGAGCAATATTAGCTAATCCTAACTGCTGTAGGTTAGGGAGTTTCAATCCGGGAACACGGTTCAAAATATGACCAAGCGTATGTGAACCCGCATCACCAAAATTCGCAGCATCTGGAGCTTCTCCGATACCTACACTATCCAGAACAATAAAACCAATTCGTTTAAATGAGGACATATTGTCTTCACTCCTTTTTTAATATAGATCGTTAGTTCATTCGTTTGCACCAACAAGAAGAAACGGCTGTACCTTCTCCCGGAAGTCAGATGCTTCCGTAGCTAGCGATACAATGTATCGCCTGTCAGGTATCCGTTTCTGCCAAAGGATAACCTGTGGAAAATTACCCATTCCCCAGTCTATCCTATAAGTATGATTCCATCATAACTATCTTACTCACAAAAAGCATCTTTGAAGCATGATCAGCGAGCTCTGGGATGATGGCTCTCATATACTTCCTTCATATTCTTACGGGCGATACCGTTATAAATCTGAGTCGTCGAAATATCAGCATGACCCAGCATTTGTTGTACGGAACGCAAATCCGCTCCACCTTCCAGTAAATGGGCGGCGAAGGAATGCCTAAGCGTATGCGGTGTAATATCCTGCTCAATGTTTGCTTCCCGTGCGTATTTTTTTATGATTTTCCAGAACCCCTGGCGGGTTAATCGCCCACCTAGGCTATTCAGGAACATGGCCGGCTCCTCCTGATGATCACGAAGCAGCTTGTCCCGCATAAGAGAAGTGTAAGCTGCTACACTCTCAGCAGCAATGGTTCCAATGGGAACCACTCGTTCCTTGCCCGAAGTCCCTGTACAGCGCGCAAACTTCATGTCCGTATGCACATCGTCTACGTTAAGAGAAATCAATTCAGAAACCTTTATCCCCGTTGCGTAGAGCAATTCCAGCATTGCCTTATCGCGCATCCCTTGTACTGTACTCACATCTGGAGCAGCCAGCAGCCGCTCAACCTCCGAAACCGCAAGCACCATAGGTGGCTTCTTATCAGACTTCATGGTTTCCATGTCCAGTGTTGGATCCTGCTCAATTAAACGTTCCTTCAACAAATAATGAAAAAAGGCCCGCAGGGACACCGCGTTTCTGTTGAGCGTTGCAGTGGCTCTTCCCGCTCCGCGTAAGGAGCCAAGATATAACATCACATGAGATCTTCGGATTTCTTCAGGCTGTTCAGCCCCCCGCTCTTCAGCAAACTCTAGAAACTGCGATACATCCCTACCGTAAGATTCCAGTGTATTCGGGGACAAGCCTTTATCTCCGGACAAATAATGTAAAAAAGGCTGCAAGTGTGACTTCATTATTTCACGCTCCTGTCCTGGCGCAGCTACTCTTAGTGTCTTCCTGCAGCACATTCAGCATGAGGCTTCAGCAGATGTGTACACAACTCTTACTCTGCATAAATCCACCCTAGCTTTCTTCGACATTCTTCTCGCTTGTTCCTGCTTCCTGCGGAGCTTTCATTCTCCGAACCAGTAATAGAAACGTAAGCGCTGCCTTGCATCCAGACCATCATCACCAACCTCGGCGTGATCAAATGCCCGAACAGCAGTGCCTTCAGGAATTCCATAGTTCTCTATCGGACTAAGCCATTCCCCTAGCCAGCTCATAGCATAGTAGAGTAAATAGCTTAGAGCCACAAACATGATCATAAAATACAGCTTGCGCACTGTTTTGGGCACAGAAACAATCATAAGGACGCCTCCTATTACATATAAATGAATTCTGCTCGTCCTTCATTTTATGCTCCAAAAAAGGCTGATATGTATGGCTCTAATAGACTAATCATTTAAAAAGCCCCCTCCGGTATAGGAACCGGGGAGGACTTGTGAAGTTAATTCTTAATATAAGATAACTTAGGATGGATTTCCGTCTGTATTGTTCTTATCAGTACAGCGGTAGCAAATCCCATGGAAATCAAGTCTATGATCAAGCACTGTGAAATTAAACTCTTTCTCCAGTCGCTCTTCCAGCGGACCGAGCCAATCCTCGCGAATCTCATCCATACTGCCGCATTGCACACAAATTAAGTGATGATGATGATGCTTCGCAGTATCTGTTCGCAAATCATACCGGGCTACACCGTCGCCGAAATTGATCTTTTCTACGACATGTAGCTCACTGAGAAGTTCGAGGGTACGATACACAGTCGCAAGACCGATCTCGGGAGCTTTCTCCTTCACGAGCATAAATACGTCTTCCGCGCTAAGATGATCTTCCTCATTCTCCAGCAGCACTCTTAAGGTCGCTTCCCGTTGGGGTGTAAGCTTGTATCCTTGGGATTGTAACTGTTGCTTAATCTTGTCTATCCGTGCTTCCACCTGTCTCCCTCCCCCTTGGATAATTACCGCACCGGTCTTCAAACCACTTCTTCCATTATAGGGGGTGTCGCTTTCAGAAGTCAAACGCTTTTACTGCACAGTCAAGGTCGTCACCGCTTGTACAAGTGAAGGCGTGACCCAACGCATCATGGTTGGTGTAACCCAGGTCTCAAAACATGAAATACCCAGGATCAAAAGCGCCATCACAAATGACAATATAGTGTACATGGTAAAAGGACGAGTCACTGGCGTCCGGCGTTGTCCCATCACCCGGCTGCGGATCATCTGCAAGGAAAAAGCTATCGCAGCTGCACTGCTAACCAGCAGCACAGGGATCAGCACCAGATTATGTGGAGCCACAGAAACTAACGCGAACAACATCCCATGCCAAGAATATTGACTGACCAAACAGCCAACCGTAAAACCGATCAGTACCCCTTTTAAAAAATCAAGAATCAAAATTCCCGGCAGCCCAATGACCGACAACCCAAGAATCCAGATCAGTCCGATCCATTTCAGATTCAAGGCTGCTATACTCCAGTACGAATCAGGTGCGGCTGGCAGACCTTGCTGATCAACCGTAACAAAGAAATTCCCCAGATAATCCCCCAGCTCCTGCTGCTGATCCATCGTAAGCGCACTAACGATAAGAGCTCCAAATACAACACCTACCAGAAATAATACGCCGACAAAAATATACAGAGGCGTCTGTTCCTTCATCATCAGCCGTAAATTACGCATTTGGGACGTTCCCCTTTCCGGTTACATGTTACACCATATGAGAAAACGTCCCGCGATATGACTTGTCCTTTAGGTAATGACTCTACTTTCTGGGCTGTACCACTTTACCGTACGTCCCGCCACCGCCAGCTGATAGCTCCAAAATGCCAGAGCGGGCCTGGACGATCATCGACGCCAAATCCGCACCCACAACGCCAGCAATCTCCGCTTCACCACAACCATGTAAAATGTTCATCTCGGTTCCAAACGCTTGCAGTAACGCGTTCATCTTCGCCTTCCCTAACCCCGGGATAAATTCAAGCGGAACCTGATAATGATAGGGTGGACGGTCAGCAGGCACTAACGGCGTCTTGCGGTCAGCAATATCTAGGATCCGGTCGAAGACACCTCTAACCAGCTTAAGACTGCCGCAATATTGGCAACGATCCGCGTTGACATAAGCCTCATCAATAATACTGCCGCAGCCCCCGCAATAGCTCCGGTGGTATTTGCCAAGCCGCGGATTAAGTCCGAAATTAGCACTTACCTTCCGCCCATTTTTACGTTCCAGTGCAAGCCGCAGTTCAGCGAACGAAGGCCGTGCCAGCTCCATCACATTATACTCACGCCCTAACTTACCCAGTGAATGCGCATCTGAGTTGGTTAGAAACGTGAAATCATCCAGTTCAGAGAGATATCCAGCCATTTCGGAATCTGCACTCAGCCCAAGTTCAACCGCAGCTATGCGGTCCAGATCAAAGATCTCCGCCATACGCTCTGCAGCACAGCCGTACAAGCCCTTGTGAGGCGTGAAAATATGTGCAGGAATAAGAATGCCTCCCCGCCCGTAAATCTCATCCTGAAGCTCCCTAGCCGGAGCATACAGGCGCTGGGAACTTAGATTCACATTCCGCATATAGCGGCTCATCCACGCACTAAAGTCGGTCATGCGTTCCACGTCCGGCATGTAAGCGAGCACATGGCACTCTTTTCGCCCAGGCTCGCGGATTTCAATCTCTGTCCCCAGAATGATCGTAGTCCCTCGGTAAGCAATCCCTCCACCTTCAGCTAACGTCATCTCTCCAGATTCCAAAGAGCGCTGAATATCCCGCAGTACGCCAGGTGAATGACTGTCTATAATACCGATCATTTCTAGTCCCTTGCGCTCTGCAGCTTCTTTGGCAATGCCCGCAAAGGTAAGCTCGCGGCTGCCGCTAATTTTGACAGCCTGACCTTCCGACGTTCGTCCAATATGAACATGCAAATCGCAATAGAAACTCTTCAGTTCAGTTGTTAATTCCATTGGCCTGTCAGCGTGTATAGATGCCAAGCGTACACTGCCATCATCGTTTTTGCATCCGCGATGCGCCCGTCAGCCATATATTGATACGCTTCCTCCAGGGTAAGCTCCGAAACCTCTAGAAATTCATCCTCGTCCAGTGACATATCCCCTGGTTGAGCGTTAGTAGTCACATACAAATGAATAATCTCATCGGCGAAGCCGGGAGAAGTATAGAAGGATTTAAGCAATTTCAGATCTCCACTGTGAAATCCAGTCTCTTCCTGAAGTTCACGACCAGCCGCAACTAATGGATCTTCACCTTTATCCAGCTTCCCAGCCGGAATTTCTACCTCAGTGCGTTGCATGGGCTGACGGTATTGCTCTACAACAAGCATTTTGTTGTTGTTTAAAGCAAGCACCGCTACGGCGCCAGGATGCTTCACAACTTCACGTGTCGCAGTATTTCCATCAGGCAGTCTCACTGTGTCCACCTGCAAAGATATAATCTTCCCATCAAAAACAGGCTGTGTAGACAATGTCACTTCATCAAGCTCGGGTTTGCTGTGCAAATGTTGTTCTCCCATAAAGTTTCTGGTCTCCTTTTTCTCTATTGTGCATACGGTGTATTATAGCAAACTTAAAGGGAAAGAAGGAATTTCAGATGAACGAAATCTTCAGCCGTACAAGCTCATCCGCAGTTATGATGGTAGGTAAGCCGGAGGAAATAAAGGCCATCTTGGCTGGATGGATCCAGCAGTATGGGCGCGATATGCCCCTGGCATACATTCTTTCCCTGCACGATCAATCTACAATCCTTCCGTCCAAGGCAGGATGAATTCATCCTCTCCTTTGGGACTTAGCCATACATGTTCACACAACTATAGGGGTGTCTCAAAAGCCATGAAATGGCTGCTGGGGCACCCCAGTCTTTTTGCGTCCTCCCCGATTAGAGGGACTTTTGTGCTTACGATGCTGGTATTGGGCACAAGTTGTTTGATTAAGCGACAATCGCGCTTACGATGTTGATATCTAGCACAACTTGTTTGATTAGATCGCTATTGCGCCTATCTTTGTACGCTATCGGACTCAGTTGACCTTAAACACACGTTTTCCCCACTTTTGCTATGCTATCGGACCCCAGTGACGCTATCAGCATGAAAAACACACTATATGCTCCTCTTTATAAGGATTAGCTGCGCTGGTGTCCGAAACTCTGCTCAAATGGCGATAATATTGCTTATAGCGTCATCTGGGTCCTTTAGCCTCAAGAGAGGGGGCGGACTTGACGCTATCTGTTGTGTCTCTGTGCTGTGTGATGTGTCTCGGTGCTATCGAATGTGACTCGTTGCTGTGTGATGTGTCTCGGCACTATGTGATGTGACTCGCGCTGTCGGACTCAGTTGACCTTTAACACACCTTTTTCGCACTTTTGCGATGCTATCGGACCCCAGTGCAGCTATCAGCACAAAAAACACACTATATACTCCTCTTTATAAGGATGAGCTGCGCTGGTGTCCGAAACTCTGCTCAAATGGCGATAATATTACTTATAGCGTCATCTGGGTCCTTTAGCCTCAAGAGAGGGGACGGACTTGACGCTATCGCTCTCTGTACATCGATATGCCTATGGACCCCAGTGTAGTTACTGGCATGAAGACTTCATCGGAGCATTCCGAAAATTTCTACTTCGAGACTCGCCAAAAGCGGCGTTAGAGGTCGCATGACTTTTTTTGGATTTACCTTGATAGTGCTACACTAAACTCCCCATAAAAAAATGCAGAGCAGCAATCCTCCGTTACGGTAGGATCGCTGCTCTGCTGTTTTATAAGGCGATTAGCCCTTTGCGCTCTCTTTTACAATATTCACAACGAGTTCAGCCACTTTAACGATATCTTCGGCTTTAATCCGTTCCTTGGTAGTATGGATATGTTCATAACCCACTGCAAGGTTAACAGTCGGAACATCTAGACCGTTGAATACATTAGCGTCACTACCTCCACCAGAGTGGAACAGACGTGGAGTAAGCCCCATAGAAGTAATGGCCCGCTGTGCAAGCTGCACTACCGGATCATGCTCATTAAAGCTAAAAGCAGGATAGATGATTTCACTGCGGAATTCGCATTCTGCGCCGTATTCCCGCACAGTTGTCTCGAGTGCTTCGCGCATCGAAGCGATTTGATCGCCTACCTTCTCCTGCACAATACTGCGTGCTTCTGCATCCAACTGAACGTGATCACACACTACATTCGTTGGGCCGCCGCCAGCGAACTTTCCAATATTCGCTGTGGTTTCATTATCAATACGACCCAGCTTCATGGCTGCAATCGCTTTGCTAGCGACTTGAATTGCGCTGATGCCGTCCTCAGGGTTCACGCCAGCATGAGCCGATTTCCCAAAGATTTGCATCGTGATTTTAGCCTGTGTCGGTGCTGCCACCGCAATCGCTCCAACTTCACCATTGGAATCAAGTGCAAAGCCGAAGTCAGCATCCAAGTTACTTGGATCCATCGAACGTGCGCCCAGCAATCCAGATTCTTCACCCGCTGTAATCACGAATTGAATCTGACCATGCGGAAGCTTTTGCTCTTGGATAACACGAATGGCTTCGAACAACGCAGCAAGCCCTGCTTTGTCATCGGCTCCAAGAATCGTAGTGCCATCACTTGTAATCCATCCATCTGAACCAAGTGTAGGCTTGATATTTTGTCCGGGAACAACCGTATCCATATGGCAAGTGAACAGAAGCTTTGGAGCAGCTCCTCCATTCTCAGCTGGCCAGGTAATGAATAGATTACCTGCTCCATGTCCGGTTCTTTCCTGGGAATCGTCTTCGAGCACTTCTAAACCCAGTGCGTTAAACTTACTCTTAAGGACATCGGCAATCTGCCGTTCATTTCTTGTTTCGCTATCAACTTGGACAAGTTCCATAAACTCCTGAATCAATCGGTCTTGTGAAATCACTGGACTTCCCTCTCTTTCGTGAATACGGTACAATGGTTGTACGGCATTACCATCTTCATGTTAATAACTTAAACTAAATCTAAAGGAGTTACCCATGCAACGTAATAAATGGTTCAAGATCTTCATCTACGTCATGTTGTTTGCCATGATTGCCTCTACGCTATTTATGGTTATCGAGCCGTTCCTTGCAGGTTAAACATTGCTCAGGAAGCATTAATAATAGCGGCTAGGAACACCTTGCCGCTATTTGGCCTGCACGTTTGTTCTTAATCAGCCTTTGCCATATCACAGAAAGTATCCATCAGCTCTTCATATGGAAAATGTTTCAAGAAATATGGGACCAGCTCTCTAGCCACCTCTTGAAGCTCAAATCGACGACCTGCACATTCCTCTAGAGAAGTTATTCCAAAATCGGTGATCCCGCATGGAATAATCCCTTGAAACCCGCGCGCCGCAATCCCCTCAGAAATGTTAAAAGCAAAACCATGACTGGTAATAAAACCTCTTCGAAATTTACTCTTATTAAACTTCACACCAATAGCACAGATCTTCTCATCGCCAACCCATACTCCGGTATACTCCGGTTTACGATCTCCGACAATTCCGTAGGATGCCAAATAATCAATAATAACAGCCTCCAGACTGCGCAAGTACCCATGCAAATCCACTTTGCCATCCTCTCCGAGCTTAAGGATCGGATAACCTACAAGCTGACCTGGTCCGTGATATGTAATATCTCCTCCGCGATCGATTTCAAACAGCGCGATTCCTTTTTCTTCGAGCTGCTCTTGATCCAAGAGAAGATGTTCAGGATGATTTTGTGAACCGATAGTATAGGTAGGCGGATGCTGCAAAAGAATAAGTCGCTCCGGCTGCTCGCCAGAATCAATGGCATGCACACTTTCTTTTTGCAGCTCCCAGGCAGTCCCATACTCCATAATGGGGTCATATGAAATCTGCAGCTTACGAAAATCCGTATTTTTCATACCGTCAGGTCCCCTTTTCCAGTCTCCTGCCTGCACAGTTTGGCTAGTTATTCATTAATAGAGCTTAGTGTCCGGTGTATATCCTTCTATATTATCCTTGACGCGTTGCAAGAAACGGCCACAAATGACTCCGTCCAGAATCCGGTGATCCAGGGACAGACAAATATTAGCCATTGAGCGAACAGCGATCATATCATTGATGACCACAGGCTTTTTCACAATCGATTCAAAGGTCAGAATCGCTGCTTGTGGATAGTTAATGATTGGATAAGAAAGAATGGAGCCAAACGAGCCTGTATTATTTACAGTGAAAGTCCCTCCCTGCAAATCTTCCAGACTAAGTTTGCCTTCGCGTGTTTTTTGTGCCAATTCATCAATCTCACGAGCCAACCCAGCGACATTTTTCTGATCAGCCTTCTTAATCACAGGAGTGATAACCGAATCTTCTGTACCTACCGCTAACGAGATATTGATATCACGTTTGACAATAATTTTGTCTACAGCCCAGACAGAGTTCATAATCGGGTAATCCTTAATCGCACTCACAACAGCCTTCATCATGAAAGCCAGATAGGTTAGATTGATGCCTTCCTTGCGCTTGAATTCTTCCTTATGTTTATTGCGCAGCGCTACCAGATTAGTCACGTCCACCTCAATTATCGTCCAAGCATGTGGAATCTCCGAGACACTCTGGCGCATTCTTGTAGCAATTGTGTTTCGGATTGGTGTTACATCAATCAGATATTCCGAACTGCTTCCTCGTCCACCCTCAACCTCTATCGTTGGAATACGCGGAGATTCGCTCAAATGTAGCCCGGAATGGCGAAGAGGCTCTTCCGCTTTCTTCACTTCGGTTTGAACAAACTGTGGAGCTGGTGGTTGTGATACAGACGGGGCAGGCTGACTAGCAGGAGTTGAAGCTGCGGATGTAGCTCCACCTTTTTCTAAGAAGGTTAGCACATCTTTACGGGTAATTCTGCCACCCATACCTGTACCAGTAACCAACGATAGATCAATGTTATGCTCAGCAGCCAGTGTCTGTACTGCAGGAGAATAACGAGCACGCATCGAATCGCCAGCATTTGCAGTGGACTTCTGCCCTGCAACATCATTAGAAGCATTCGATGCAATTGTCGTCTGATTCGTACTTGGAGCAGCAGCAGAGGCAGCCACAGGAACTGCAATACGGCAAATCACTTCGCCGACATTAACAACCTGACCTTCTTCCGCCAAAAGCTCACCCATAACTCCATCTACAGTCGAAGGCAATTCCGCATTTACTTTATCAGTAATAAGCTCACATATTGGTTCGTATTGCTCTACCGGATCGCCCGGTTTCTTCAGCCATTTGCCGATCGTCGCCGATACTAGCGATTCCGCCAGCTGCGGCATGATCACGTCAGTCAACTTTTGGTTGTCAGACATCTTTTCACTCCTTAAAAGTTTTACGAAGCATTGACTCTTAGAAAGACTACATAGTAAAACTTGCTTCGTAAGCATATTCTTAAAGTTTTACGAAGCTTCGTAAGCATCACCTGAGTTTTAGGAAGCTTCGCATCTACTTAACAAATTAATATTGTGCTAGCCGGAGCATTTCCGCCTTCACTTTTTCTTTACTTAGCATGAAAAACTTCTCCATTGGCGGGCTGATTGGCATCGCCGGAACATCGGGACCACAGAGACGGAAGATCGGTGCATCCAGCTCGAACAGACAATGCTCAGCGATAATGGCCGCCACTTCGCCGCCAATTCCGCCTGTTTTATTATCTTCATGCACAATCATTACCTTACCGGTCTGACGGGCAGCAGCAATAATCGCATCACGATCCAGCGGTTGCAAGGTACGCAGATCAAGAATATGTGCTGTAATTCCTTCCTCGCGTTCCAATTCTTCCGCAGCCTGCATAGCAAAATGCAGCGGAAGACTGTAGCCAATCACCGTAATATCCGCTCCCTCACGCAGCAGATTAGCTTCGCCAATTGGAACGGTGTAATCCCCTTCCGGCACTTCTTCCTTGATCAGCTTGTAACACTTTTTGTTCTCAAAGAAAAGAACCGGATCAGGATCACGTACGGCTGCCTTCAACAAACCTTTAGCATCATAAGCGGAGTAAGGCGCTACAATCTTCAATCCAGGTGTACCAAAGAAAATCGATTCTGGACACTGTGAATGATACAAACCGCCGAACACCCCGCCGCCAATAGGGGCACGAATGACAACCGGGCAACTCCAATCGTTATTTGAACGATAACGGATTTTAGCCGCTTCACTAATGATTTGATTCGTCGCTGGAAGCATAAAGTCGGAGTATTGCATTTCAGCAATTGGTTTCATTCCGTACATAGCTGCTCCGATGGCTACACCAGCAATCGCTGATTCAGCGAGGGGTGTATCCATAACCCGCTCTTCGCCAAACTGTTCCTGTAGACCTTTAGTTGTGGTAAATACGCCGCCTTTGAGACCAACGTCCTCACCAAGCACGAACACGGAATCATCGCGCTCCATTTCTTCCTTCATCGCGAGCCTGATGGCATCGATATATTCCATTATAGCCATGGTTTATGCCCCTCCTTTGAGGTCGGAATCACTGTATACATGCAGCAGTGTGTCTTCCGGTTTCGGGAACGGAGCATTATCGGCATATTCGATAGCTGCTTTAAGCTCAAGATTGCATTCAGCAGCAAGATCTTGTTCTTGCTCGTCACTCCACAATCCCAGACCGATCAAGTAATTACGGAATCCTGCTACGCCGTCCTTCTTCCAGTTCTCATCAACCTCTTCTTTGGTCCGGTAAGCCAGATCATTATCTGAGGTGGAGTGTGGAGACAAACGGTACATCATCGCTTCAATCAGCGTAGGACCTTCACCCGCGAGGGCTCTTTCCCGCGCTTCCTTAACGACACGATAAACCTCAAGCGGATCGTTTCCGTCTACACGCACACCAGGAAATCCATAACCCAGCGCACGGTCGCTAACCTTGCCGCCTAACTGTTTATGAACAGGAACAGAGATTGCGTACTGATTGTTCTGGCACATGATAATAACCGGCAGCTTATTCACTCCGGCAAAGTTACAAGCTTCATGAAAATCCCCCTGATTGCTGGAACCTTCACCGAAGGTTACAAATGAGACGAATTTCTTCTTCTGCATTTTGGCCGCCAGAGCAAAACCAACCGCATGAGGGACCTGCGTGGTTACAGGGCTTGACCCTGTCACAATACGCAGACGTTTGCTGCCAAAGTGACCCGGCATTTGCCGCCCACCACTGTTTGGGTCTTCTGCCTTTGCGAATACGGACAACATAAGTTCGCGTGTAGTCATACCCACTGAGAGCACGAAAGCATAATCGCGGTAATACGGTAAAAAATAATCATTTTGCCGGTCCAGCGCGAACGCCGCCGCCACCTGACCCGCCTCCTGGCCTATGCCGGAGACATGAAAGTTGATCTTGCCAGCGCGCTGAAGCAGCAGACTGCGCTCATCGTATTTACGAGCGAGCGACATATATCTGTACATATCGATGACCTGGCCGTCACTAAGTCCAAGCTGCTTATGTCTGTTAATCGTTTCTACAGTACCTTGGGATTCCATAAAGAGATACCTCCTTATTCATAAAGCCTGAAGTCTTACAGGAATTAAGACCAATTGTGCCCTGATCTTAAAACCTGGTACTAAGACTTGGCTTGAGTATATTATAATCCCTTTCTACCCAAAAAGAAAAGCTAAGAAAAACTAAAATCCAATAGATCTTCCATCCACAGCTAACATTGCTTCTCCGATAATCTCCGAAAGGGTAGGGTGAGCATGTATAGCTTCACCAATCTCCCAAGGTGTTGCATCCAGAAGCTGTGCCAAGGCCGCTTCTCCAATTAGATCCGTCACATGAGGACCAATCATCTGCACACCAAGAATATCTCCACTGCTACGATCCGCTACAACTTTGACAAATCCGTCCTTCTGGCCATATACAATTGCCTTACCAATGGCCGAGAATGGGAACTTGCCAATCACTACATCATGTCCAAGCTCTTTAGCTTCCTTCTCGGTGTAACCCACACTTGCTACCTCAGGCCGAGTATAGACACAACGTGGCACTAAATGTGTATGATAAGGATGTAGCTTCTCACCAGATAGATGGTTAACCGCCATAATCCCTTCATGACTGGCTGCATGAGCCAATTGAAGCCCGCCGATACAGTCGCCAATCGCATAAATATGCGGTTCTGCCGTCTGCATACTAGCGTTTACAGCAATAATCCCTTTGTCAAAGCGAATGTCTGTGTTTTCCAGACCAATATTCTCGATGTTGGCCACTCTGCCTACGGATACAAGCAATTTTTCTGCGGATAGGCTTTGACTTTGCTCTCCCTTACGGGCTTCAATCGAAATTCCATCCTCCGTTACCTGGCAGGTTGCAGCATCCACTGTAGTTTCTGTCAGTACCTTAACCCCACGCTTTTTCAACAACCGTTGCAGTTCCTTAGCTACCTCTTCATCCTCTTGAGGCAGTAACTGACCTGCCGCTTCAACCACAGTCACCTGCACTCCAAAATCAGCCAGCATTGAAGCCCATTCGACCCCAATTACACCGCCGCCCACAATAATGATAGAAGATGGCAGCTCTTCGAGCATGAGCGCTTCATCACTGCTAAGAATCACTTTCCCGTCTGGTTCGAGACCAGGCAATACTCGTGGGCGTGAGCCCGTAGCAATAATAAGATGGCTGGAAACTACTGTTTCCATCTCCCCATCTTCCAGTTCCACAGCTACAGCACCGCTGCGCGGAGAAAAAATAGAAGGACCCGTTACGCGCCCTTTACCTTTGACAACTTGTATTTTATTTTTGCGCATCAAATATTGTACGCCTTGATGAAGTTGCTCAACTACAGCTTCTTTGCGTTTCTGTACCTTTGGGAATACCAGCTGTACACCGCTTGTCTCAATGCCATAGCTCTCGCTCTCATTGATTTCAGCATATACCTCTGCACTACGGAGCAGTGATTTACTAGGAATGCAGCCCCGATGCAGACAGGTTCCTCCAAGTTTGTCCATTTCGATGACGACAACGGACTTTCCAAGCTGTGCAGCGCGAATAGCCGCCACATACCCTCCAGTACCTCCGCCAAGTATGGCCACGTCACATGAAATTGTCATGATATGTATCCTCCAGTCATTACACGTAAGTTCATTTTACTTAGTATATTGTACTCTCTTTTTGCTCTATTACAAAACTTATAAACGTCATATGCAAATGGACTTTTTCTTGCTAAAGCGTTATTATATGGGTGAATCTAAAGGGCTAAGAGGGGTAGGAGACACTTATGAAACTGTTAATTTCACGCTTCATTGCCATCCTTATTCTTGTGTTTCCGGGCTTAATAGCAATGAAGGGCTTCCTCATGATGAAGGATGATATTTTTGATTACATATCCATGCATGGTGATGATACCGTTGTGCCCCACTTTGCTTGGCTGCATTTCGGTGGTGGATTGCTGCTCTTCGCAGCTGGCATGACTTTCCTTGGTGGCTGGATTCTGGCTAGGGACCGTAAGAAGAATTACGTAGGTCCAAGGTTCAAGGAGAAGCAAAAGGTGAAACAAGCCGGAACGCAGGAAACGATCTCTTAAGATGCTATGTTAAACTTAGAATCAGCTTTTTCATCTCATCATTTGTTCATCTGATCATATGAATCTCGAATCGCACACAATCAAGCCTTATTACCCTGCTGATTGTAATTTGTACAATAGATTTCCCCACATTCAAACCCTCCCAGCTCACCCGATCTGGTGCTCGTTATCTATCACAAATAACATAAAGGCGAGAACTTTCAAGGACGCAATCTGCGCTCCCTGAAAATTCTCGCCTTTTTCTTAAATACCAGACTTATCAAGTGCCTCGTTCCGCCGCCCCTGTACCAACTCACTGTACAGTCCGCCTTGCTTCAGCAGCTCTTCATGAGAGCCTTGCTGCAATAATCTGCCGCCCTGAAGCACAAGAATTCGATCAGCCGCACGAATCGTGCCAAGTCTATGAGCGATGACGAAGCTCGTTCGCCCTTTCATCAGCGCCTGCAGCCCTTCCTGAATCTTGATCTCGGTCACTGTATCAATACTGCTGGTTGCTTCATCAAGCACAAGCATAGAGGGGTTAGCAAGAATCGCTCTCGCAATGGAGAGCAGCTGCTTCTGCCCTTGGCTTATACCGCTGCCATCCGCCGAGAGCATCCGTTCATAACCTTCGGGCATTCGCATAATAAAAGAATGGGCATTGGCCAGCTTAGCCGCCTCTTCAACCTCTTCATCGGACGCATCCAGCCTCCCGTACCGGATGTTATCGCGGATACTCCCTTTGAACAAAAAGGAATCCTGCAATACAAAGGCCATATGACTTCTCAAGCTTTCCCGCCGAATCGAAGTGATATCTAAACCATCCAGCGTGATTTTCCCCTGATTAGGATCATAAAAACGGGATAACAGCCCTATTAGCGTTGTTTTGCCTGCACCGGTAGGTCCAACTAAAGCGATCATCTCACCAGGCTTCGCTTCAAAGCTGATATCCTGCAGCGTGTTAGAACCTCCATCATAAGAAAAAGCTACATTTTCAAACTTCACCGCACCCTGTACAGTTTCAAGTGATATGGCTGCACCTTCATCTTTAGCCTCGGTCTCTTCGTCCAGCACTTCAAACACCCGTTCTGCCCCTGCCACCGCTGAAAGCAAGGTATTCCACTGATTCGCTAAATCATTAAGCGGACGAGTAAACTGGCGGGTATATTCAACGAATACGATGATCACACCCACTGTAATCGACCCACGGATCGCAAGCAGACCACCAATTCCTGCAACAATGGCGAAGCTGAGATTATTAAGACCATTCATAAGCTTGGGGATGAAACCAGAAATGGACTGCGCCCAGTAACCTGACAGCATAATTCGCTTGTTGCGTTCATGAAAACCGGAGATGACCCGTTCCTCTTGTGAAAAAGCCTTGATAATCCGTTGTCCGGATAAGGTCTCCTCAATATAACCGTTAAGCTCCCCTACATTGCGCTGACGTTCTTTAAATAGTGGACCTGTACGGCGTGTAATCCAGCGCATGCCTAACAACATCAAAGGCACGACGAGGAATGTGAGCAGCGTCAACAAGGGACTAAGCCACAGCATAACCCCTACGGTTCCCAGCAAGGTTAAGACACTTGAAAATATCTGAATAGCCGAGCTATTCAACGTAGAGCTGACGTTCTCGATATCATTGGTAAGACGGCTCATAATTTCTCCCTGCTGTCTCCGATTAAAAAAGGAAATGGGCAGACGGTGTAAATGGGAGAATAGCTCCGTACGCATCCGTAATACAGTTTCTTGAGCAATTTCGATCATCCATATGTTTTGCAGCCAAGAAGTCAGAGAATAAAAAATGTACACACAAGCAAGGCTTGTCAGAAAAACAACCCATGAGCGCCCGCCGGTACCTTCCAGATAATTATCCACCGCTCTGCCAATCATGTATGGCCCCATCAGCGCTAGCGCTGAGCTGAAGACAACCATGATCAGTACAAGAATAAGCTTGGCTTTACGCTCAGCTAGATAACTCCAGATCCGGATCAGCGTCCCTGACCAATCCTTCGCCTTTGCTTTGGGTTTGCCGCCAGATGCTGTCCCTAGACTTCGTCCCACGCCAAGTTCAAAGTTCGGTTTAGGATGACGAAAAGGTTCAATTAATGCTTTGAACATGCTGCTTCGCCTCCTCTACCTGTGATTCATAAATCTTGCGGTACAGCTCGGAGCTTGCCATAAGCTCCTTATGCGAGCCTTTGCCAATTAATCGTCCCTCATCCAGCAACAGGATCAAATCGGCTGATGCCGTTGAACTGATTTTCTGAGTAATCAAAAAGGTTGTACAGGAGATATCCTTTAGCGCCTCCAGCAAAAGCCCTTCCGTAACCGCATCAAGTGCACTGGTGCTGTCATCAAGGATCAACATAGCCGGTTTCCTAACAAGTGCACGGGCAATCGTTAACCGCTGCTTTTGTCCGCCGGAGAGATTAACCCCTCGTTGACCAAGCATCGTGTCATAGCCATCCGGCAACCCTTTTACCGTCTCGTGAATTTGTGCAGCCGCCGCTGCTTGTTGGATTTGTTCCAGTGTGGCGTGTTCATTGCCCCATGCAATATTATCGCGGATTGATCCGCTGAAAAGCTGCAATTCCTGAGGCACATAACCTATCGATCTCCGCAGTCTGGAAATATCGATATCAGCACTTTTTTCACCGTCAATCCAAATGGTGCCGTCTGTCTCTTCATACAAGCGCGGAATCAGACTCACGAGTGAGGATTTTCCAGATCCGGTCGCCCCCATAATCGCTACTCGCTCACCAGCAGCTACTTCAAAATGAATGTCCTCCAGGACAGAGATATCACTATTAGGATACTTAAAGCAAACGCCTTCAAATTTAACGTGGCCCTGAATCGGTTCGCCTTGCAAAGTCCCGCCTTCATGAACTCCAGCTCCCGCTTCCATAACTTCTGAAACACGCTGAGAGGAGGCCCGAGCGCGGGAAAACGTTACAACAAGACCAGATATCGCTGATAGTGCTCCAATCGTTCGCAAGGAGTAATTAATAACAGCAACAGTCTGACCCAAAGTAGCATCCCCATTGGAAATGGCTATCCGTCCAAACCATAAAATCGCCAAAATCGCCGCATTCACAATAAGCATAACAAAAGGCATCGTCGTCTCAGTCAAACGCAAGGCAGACACCGTTGATCTCATCAAATTCCCGCTAAATACCGTGAAACGTTCAATCTCATACCCCATACGCACAAATACGCGGATCAAGCGAATACCCGTAAGATTCTCCTGAATCACGCCATTAACTCCGTCTAAACGCTGCTGGACCGTACGAAATAACAAGGAAGCTTTTCTCATAATCCAGTAGAGGAAAAAAATCAACAAAGGTAACGCCACCGTCAGCAGTAATCCCAGCTTCACATGAACAACTAACGCCATAATCACACTGCCTACCACAACAAGTGGCACCCGTGTCATAAAGCGCAAGCTCATAAAAATAGTATCCTGCAGCTGTGATACATCACCAGTCAGACGGGTAATCAGTGACGAGGTAGCAAAACGATTGAATACTTCATACGTAAAAGACTGTACCTTTTCGTACAATTTGTCCCTAAGATCGAACGCAAAGCTCTGACTTGCATGGGCAGCAAAAAAAGAACTGAGTACCCCGGCTGTAAACGCAACTACCGCGCTGCCGATCAATATACTGCCCCACAGCCATACTACAGAGGTATCTTTTTCTCGGATCCCTAAGTCAATGATTTTGGAAATGATCAAAGGCTGTGATAATTCTACCGTCAATTCAATGAGCATCATTACAAGGGCAGCTATTGCAGCTACCTTATATTTTTTGAGAAAAGAGAAAATCAAAGCCATTCGCATACCCTCTTTTTCTATTCGTACAGTGCATCCCTTAACCGAGTTGACATCGTGGAAGCCTGTCCAGTTTTCAGAATTGCTCGACGCAGTGCTTTATTACTCCGATTCAATTCCACCAAATCCGCCATCATTTCTTCCAGCAAGCTTTCAGTGTCACTGGATAAATCTCCATTCTGCTGCAAAAGAGCTAACCGTTCCTTATATTCGTCTAATCTTTCAGTCACACTTATTACTTCCTTTCCCATCTCTTATTACCTCTTATCATACCACATCCAATCAATCGCAATGTTTTCACTGGATACATCCGATCCGAATATGATACTCTAATATGGTCGCATTTTTAAGATATAATCAATGTTTTTTACGAAAGGATAGATGGAAGTGGCACAATTGTTTTTCAAATACGGAGCAATGAATAGTGGTAAATCTATTGAGATACTCAAGGTTGCACATAATTATGAAGAGCAGGGGAAATCGGTGCTTATTTTCACTCCATCCATAGACGACCGGGACGAGGTTGGTTTTATTTCTTCTCGTATTGGGCTTCGGAAACAAGCAATCCCCATCGATGAGAACACTGATATTTATAATATCGTCAGCAGTAACCAACCTAAACCACACTGTGTACTTATTGATGAATGTCAATTTCTAAGCAAGGAATGTATTCTCCAGCTAGTGCGTATCGTTGATGAGCTGGGTATTCCGGTAATGGCCTTCGGACTTAAAAATGATTTTCAGAATCAGTTATTTGAAGGCAGCAAATATATGCTGATCTACGCTGATAAAATTGAGGAAATGAAGACGATCTGCTGGTTCTGCGAGCGCAAAGCTACTATGGCTCTACGAGTAGAAAACGGCAAGCCCGTATATAGCGGCAAGCAAATCCAGATTGGTGGTAATGAAGCTTACTATCCGGTATGCCGCAAATGTCACAAGAATCCACCGCTATAGCCGTGTATAAAAAGCATCCCAAAGCCATAAAGGCTATTGGAATGCTTTTTTGATTAAGAAGATATTACCCTAAATATCTATCTTTAAGAATATTCAAATGATGATGGTCATGTCCAATCATAATGCAGGCCTGAGCTCTCGCAGAAAGAGTAGCCTCGTTAACTATTCCCTTCCGGATCCATGCTTCCTCCGGCAGAGTTTCCATTAGGAGTAATGTCGATTCTCGAACAAGCTTGTAATGGGCCAGTAATGCTTTTAAAGTGTGTGCTTCGAAATTGGCGTTAAGTACGTAGTCTTTCTCTTCAAAACCCGGCAGTGGAGTCGTATCCCCTCTGGCGATGCACAATAAACGGTAGGACATGATTCTTCCGGTATCAGCCAGATGTCCGACCATTTCCTTGATACTCCATTTCTCTGGAGCGTAACGATAGTCCCCTTGTTCTTCCGTAAGATTCGAAATAAAAGTGCAAATCTCATCCGTCTGCTCTCTAAAAATAGTAATGATGTCTCCTTCAGCTGGCACTAAATCGACATATTTTGATAATTCTTCGAGATACTCACTGCTTTCTGGACGTCGCCCCATGTCTAAACCCCTCTCATTTTGAATTTTTTTGAAAAAATAGGAGGAAAATTATACTGTAGTTGTTGTATTTTAGCTCATTTTATACGATACTTGCAATAATAGGGTTGGTTAAACTAGAAGTCATCGGGAGTGTCGGCATGCTAGATTTTATTCTTTTTATGATATTTTCAATACTAGAGACTTATGCAATGTTTTTTCTGGCTTTCAAAATCTTCAAAATTGATCTATATCATAAAGAGATGGTGTTTGCTAGTTTTATTATGGGCTTTTGTTCTTATACAATTAGGATCAACTATGGGATGTTTCCATTAGATATTTTCTCACAATATGCACTAATGTTTTGTTTTATGTGGATGTTATTCCGGATTCATCCCTTCTACGCTTCTATATTAACCGGGATGACCTATCAAGCATACTTGGTGATTCAGACCAGTCTTATGTATCTATTAAACTCTGTAATCATCATGCCTCTAAATATCTTGAACCCGATTACCAAAAACATGATCACAATGCAGGTTTTATCAGCATTAACCGCGATTCTCATTGGTATGTATGTAGGTCATAAACGTATTGGATATGACTTTGTACCTGATAAACCCGATGTAAAAATTAAACCAACGACTAATGAAAAAATATTATTCGCTCTTAATCTTCCTACAATAATTGTCGTTACTTCACTCAACTACTTTTTTGAATCTCGTTTCTTTTTCATAATCCCATTTCTCTATGGAATACTATTATGGGGATATCTATATTTCTCATACAAAAAGGACAGAAATAATTATGAATCATTTATCTCTTAAAATTGTTGAGTTCATTAAGAAAAGTAATCCAGAGCAAACGCATTCTATTGAAATCATGCATTATGCCCTTAGCATTATTCTGAATACTTTATTAATTATTATGACTTCATTATGCATTGGCGGGCTCACTGGACAGCTAAAAGAAACATTCTTAGCCTTATTCAGTTTCATACTCCTAAGAATGTCATCTGGTGGTGTGCATTTAAAATCCGCAAGGTCCTGCAATATTGTATCTATCTTTATCTGTTCACTTATCCCTCATATTACCTATCTAATACATAACCATTTGATTTGGATTAATCTTTTTTCTTTACTTGTAATGATCTTATGTGCTCCGAATCCTGATGCTAATGCTCAAATCCCCAAAGAATGGTATTTGGGTTTAAAGATCATTTCCATAATTCTGGTTTCTTTGAATTTTTGGATCCATTCGTCTGTCATTGGATTGGCATTTTTAGTTCAATCCTTTACAGTTATAATCCCATTACAAAGGAGGTCAATCAGATGAAAAAAACCTTAGCTCGTTATGCTTCTAACCTACTGGGTACTTCTGCTCAAGTTTTCACAAAAATTCTAAAACCAGCAGCTTACAGCCCTGAAATTCCAAAAGAACTGCGCAAGTAATTAAACAAGGATGGGGAAAAGATGCGTGTCTTACAGAAAGACGGTTCCTCTAGTGATATTCTAGAGGAAGATATATTGTATTTCTCGAATTATAAAAATACAATATTCGTCCATACGAAAGAAGGCGAATTTATTCTCCCCACCACGCTTTCCGATCTTTCCGTAGCGTATGAGGGTAAGGGATTCGAACGCCTTGACCGCAGCAATGTCGTCAATATCAACAACATAGAAGGCTATGATCCCGGGCGGAAGATTGTATGCTTTAATCAAGGTACGCAGTTCACTACTGTTTCGGAATCCAATGAACCGCGCCTTAAGAAGTATCTTGCTTCACAAAAGAAAAAACCGTCAGAATAAAATTCAGTTTTTTAATAATCCCGGCATGTTCACGCATGCCGGGATTATTTTATTAAAAATTGAAACTTTTTAGCAATTTCCTCAAAATCGCACATTATGCCATAATAATCCTCAAATGTAAAGATAAATTCGTAGGATGAATGACAGGAGACGGATCCTATTCCAAATGATACCATATAGATAAACCTATAATAAAAACAATTAATGATGGAGGATCATAATGAATTACTATTTTCATCCCTCTCCACGGCCCTCATCTCTGGAATCTATATCTGACGAGGATTTACTAAGAATCTATGAGCTAGCGGTTGATGCCCATGCGTTACCGGATTTCATTGAAATTATTAAAGATATCATGAGAGGTAGAAATCTCATAGATTCTGAAAGTATATAACATCCCCTTCCCCATTAAATTCACACTGCGCATGGTACACATTATTCTTCAGCTTCAACCAACAATAAACTCCTTAGGTCGCCTTAAGTCAAGTACATAAACATAAAAAAAGGTAGAGCCTCCGCGGCCCTACCTTTTTTATATGCACATATGATGGTTAATCTGAGATAAAAATAATGCTCTATTCTGTAATTTCTGTTTTGAAAACATTTTCCAATTTGCCGCCGAGTCTTTTCTTCAAGGGAACTTTAATATCTCTGCCCAATTCTTTAAAGAAAGTTTCAACATCACATTTCACATTTTTTGCAGTTGCGATTACCGCACCATCACCAACAATGTTTTGATTCGCTTCAAGAGGAACATCAACTTCGATGTCATACTTTTTGGATAATGTCTTGATGTAACGTGCGAAGATCTCCAGCAATTCCTCGTTATTAAAATTCTCTATAGCGACTTTGCCCTTGCTGGTAAACTTCATGTTAATTTTCATTATTAATATCCCCTTTTCTGTCAAACCATTTTTAGTTGTTAGTTTATGGATCAAGATGAATAGATGGCTGCAAGAAAGGGCAACATTCATTCATTTTTGAGATCATTAGCAAAAGGCATACATTATTTATAAGCACCCTTTATTTGTTGTACTTTAAACTGAGTAAATTCTTTAAGTGCTTGTATGACCTGATCCTGTTCCTCTTCCTTCAGTTCATAAACGCACTCCCGTAGCCACTCGCCAAATAGAAAGGCTTGACGCCCTTTACGGGGGCTCTTTCTTAAGGAGTCGAGGTTACCCTCAAACTTATCGTTCAGGACATCGGTCAGATTGTATTTCTCAATCTTCTCTATTACCATTCCTGCCCCATATTCCGTTTCGTAAACTATAACTTCATTCGAATCAAAGGAAACGTACGATGTTTCTTTCCCTTCCTTCGCTCTGAATTCCTTAAGCTTGTTAAAGGCTGTCTCGTAGATGTAATCTTGAGACTGTTTGAGCTGTGGCAGCTCATATCCTTGCTTCAAGGTCTTGATATATTCAATATCTGGCATATAATCTGCCAAATGGTACATCCGATTCTTCAGATCCGTTCCAAGCGCTTCAATGATCTTGTCCAGATTGTCTTTAAGCGGAATGCTCTCTCCACGTTCGATTTTGCTGAGCTGTGAGTAACTTATACCGCTCTTTTCTTCCAGTCCTCTTAAGGTTAACCCTCTCGTCTTTCTGATGTGCCGAATGAAATTACCCAGCTCATCGGGATAGTTCTCAAAATCATTCATGGGAGTCACCTCCCTACTATCATAACACAACATAACAATTTGTGTTGGCTAATAACAATTATTCCTTGTTTTTACTTGCCTCTGAAGAGTAATTCCCAGTATTCCACGCCCAATATAACCCTATCTTTACAAAATACCGGAAAAAGACTCGGCGCTCGTCTGTAAGCATTTGGAATATGCTCGATACTCGCCTCAGTTTTACTATACGCTTAAACCCCATCTGTATTCTGCATCTTATCTTCCGTTTACTGACTCAGTTTACTTACTTTACTCATCTAGCTCACCTTCTCAACTTGCTCACTTTACTCACTTTACTCACTTGACTTACCTAGCTCACTTGGCTCACATAGCTCACCTTACTCACCTTATTAACTCAATTCTACTTCATCGGACCGAGGAGACCTTATTAAGCTGATTTCTGCCATTCTGCTCAGCTATCGGACTCAAATGCAGCTATTCATTAAAATATATTACGATTCCGTGCAAAAGTATGACAATAAGAGCTATGGAGTCCGAAAAATTGGAAAAATAGACCAAAAAGTTAAAATAGCGGCAATACAGTCCGTTACGATCCCAAACCATCGAGGCTATCTGTTAAAACAAACTTTCTTGATAAAAGTAGCTCGTCCGAGCCAAACTTACCAAGTGTGCATCGCTGTTGGCGCACTTTAGCTTTAGCGTACCTCAGTGAGCGTACTTTAGCTTTAGCACACTCAGCGAGCGTACCTCAGCGAGTGTACCTTAGTTATCTGTTCTCCATATACACTTACCTATTGTGTCTCATCCTTGTTTTTACTTTTACTCCGCTTTCCCCCTCTGTGTATTCATGATGCGTATCCTGCGTATATCCCACTAATCCAATTATCAAAAAAACAGCCAGTCCCCATAAACCTGAGACTGGCCATAATCATTACTCCATAACACTCAGCAGGTTGAGGATCATCTGTGCACTTTCAGCACGTGTTCCGTTTTGGCACGGTGCAAATTGCCCTTCAGCACGTCCTTGCATCAAACCAAGTCTGTACACTTCGCTGGTTGCCTCTTGAGCCCACTGTGGAGCAAGACCAATATCATTGAATGCCGAAATGTTACGGCTAGCTACAGATACACTACTCTTGGTGTAAGCTTAAAATCCATTGGGAACACCCGTAGCAAAACCGGGGATTTCATAGAAATCACCGTTGATCCCTGCGATCACTCGGTTTCCAGGCGAATCCGCATACATGGCCATTTCGGTAACGCCCTTCATACCGTATACCTTTCCATCCTTCGTACCTGCCCGCAGCTCCAAATTTCCTTGTTGCGGGTTGAACTCCACTGCATGTATCTTTTGTAAACCACGTTCATTCTGGAGATCTATCCAGGTATACATCGCCCCGGGTGCAAGCTCTGTTTGGCGAACATCAATAACGGTTCCGTAATCTGTTGCTGGTAAATATAAATCAGAAATGGAAGCGCGAACAATTGCTCCCGGTTGTAACAACGAAATCAACAAAACAAAGATAATAACAACATTAATTTGCCTAAGATACCATCTCACTGTGTTGACATCCTCCCCACTTGGCTGTCCTAATATCGATCTGAGCTTGGACAACATCATAGGGTTAATATTAACTAGGAAGCGTAAAGGTTAGATAAAATTTACCAAGGCATACTGTTAACTTCGTCTAATCATTTCATCAAATTCATGCTTTAGCCTGTTGATAAATCTCCGGGCGGTCTGGGAGGTCTGTTTTGAAGCAGAGACAATAGCTCCTGAATATTTCGCACGGGTATCTGGTGATCGTAACTCGATGGTTTTCATGAAGCCTGGAGAACCCTCTGATATTTTTAGAAACGAATAATCCAGACCAATTGTGATGGCCAGTCCTTCTGCAACTGCATTCTCAATCGCCCGTGTGTTGTTACTTACAAAAAGCAAATTGATCGGCCCATAGCCAGATAAATATCGCTCTACATAGTCCTTAATGTAAGAATCATCGTATAAAACCAACGTCTGCCCCACTAACTGAGCAGGTGTAAGGATGGAATTCAGGGCAAGCGGTGAGTGTGGATGTACACCAACTACAATCTTTCCTTCCACTAACCGTTCAAACTTAACCCCTTTATATTTGTCAGGCATTCCTTCCGGCGAGACCATAAGTCCAATGTCCATTTCATCCTGAAGTACATTATCCAGAATTTCTTTAGGTCCCTTTTCAAAAATCTCTATTTTCACATTTGGAAAATCTGCCTTAAAGCTAGAGATTACCTTCACCATCAGATGCATGGGTCCGGGTATCGTAGCTATTTTCAAATGACCACTTAACGTATCGCTGTAAATCTGTGCTTCTTCTTTTAATTCATTTACTTTCATCAGGACTTCATTTGCTTTGCTAATAATGGCATTTCCTTCTGCTGTGGGAACCGCCTTTTGCCCGCGCGAACGGATGAACAAAGTAACTCCCAGCTCAGCCTCCAGCATGGTAATGGACTGGCTCATTGCGGATAGAGTGATATGACGATTCTGAGCTGCTTTGGTTAAAGAACCAATCTTTGCGACTTCTACGATATTCTCGCACTGCTCCAAATTCATTTGAATCACCCCTTAAGTTAATCTTTACTTAATAACTATTAAATTTACTTAAATTTTAATTAATTTAGACAAGTGCTACAATGTAAATAAGTTAGTAAGTAACCATTTTTACTATATCAACTTTCATTTCTAGTATAACTATATTTCTCGAGGAGGAAACTCAAATGACAGACAAAAGAGTAGCCGTAATAACAGGTGGAGCCAGTGGAATCGGGAAACAAACCGCCATTAAATTTGCAAGTAAAGGTGATCAAGTTGTCGTTGCCGATTTCAATCAACAATTAGGTGAAGAAACGGTAGCACAAATTATTAAAGATGGTGGCGAAGCTATTTTCGTCAAAACTGACGTCTCAAAATACGAAGAAGTTGAAGCACTCGTTCAGAAAACTGTAGATACTTATGGAAGAATTGACGTAATGTTCAACAATGCCGGCATCGGCCGCGTCACTCCTGTACTAGACCAAGACCTTAAGGATTATCATAGTGTCATTAATGTCAATCAGCATGGCGTAGCCCATGGGATTATCGCTGCTGGTAAAAAAATGCGTGAGCTCGGCATTAAAGGTGTGATCATCAATACAGCTTCTGTATTTGGATTCCTAGCTTCCCCAGGTACATTCGCATATCACGCTTCCAAAGGTGCGGTCATTATGATGACTAAATCCGCAGCACTAGAACTTTCCGTCCATGGTATCCGCGTGCTTGCCGTTGCTCCAGGCGCTGTAGATACGCCAATTATCCAAGGATATAAAGATCAAGGAATGGTCGACCAAATGAAGAGTAAAGTAATGGGTAACAAATTAACATTGCCTGAACAAGTTGCAGACACTGTATACTTGCTCTCCTTACCAGAAGCTAGTGCAATTAACGGTAGTGTTGTAATGGCTGATGAAGGTTATGCTTCATTTAAATAAAATTTCGGGTGAAAAAAATCCAAGGCTTCCCACAGGGGAGGTCCTTGGATTTTTTTTTATAGTATTCAATAGATACACCTTACTCCCAAGTCCTCTGTTCATTAATCTCCAGCTTACGTTTAAAAGCCTGCTCCAGATCAATGCCAAGTTTATTGGCCAGATCAAAAATATTCCACACCACATCGTACATCTCGTATCCCAAGTTTTCTTTCCGCTCTGCATCTGGATGAAAAGATACGGACAAAACTTCTTTGGACAACTCCCCAACCTCAGTCATTAAGTACAGCATTCTCTGCTCAATGGTGCTGGTATCAAACCCTTTGATTTCACTGAACTCCTTAACATACTGTTGAAACTCTGCTGCATTCATTTCCTTACGCCTCGCTTTTTGGGTAAAAATCCCTATGTTCTATTGCTGCCTTAGGTTTAGATGGCTTGAATTGATTTATATTATACTACAAGGCAATTCGAGCAGTACTCATTTATGTTCTTTACTTCCTCCCCTGTTTCATTAATAGCCGCCTCTACTTCTTATCTTCTGCAGGAACATCCGGAAATAATGGCCGCCCTTCCGGATAGGTTAATTGATTCAGCTGATCGCCAACCCATGCTTCGCCGTCTTCGCCCATTTCTTTTTTCCAAATAGGCACGATTTCTTTAATCCGGTCAATCACATATTCATTCGCTTCGTAAGCGGCCTGACGGTGTGGCGAGGATACAGCGATCACAACGGCGATATCAGTGATTTCAAGTTTTCCTATCCTATGGGTTACAGCAACCATAGTATTTGGCCAACGCTCATTCACTTCCTGCCCAATTCGTTCCAATTGCGCTACAGCCATGAGCGGATAAGCTTCATATTCAAGATATAATGTCCGCTTACCCTGCGTGAACTCCCGTACAGTGCCTAGGAATAAGGTAATCGCTCCCGCTTCTCTACGCAGGACTTTATCAGATACCTCCGCTGGTGTGATCGGTCCGTCTGTAATTTCAAATAATGAACTGCCCATGTGATCACTCCCTTTCGATAGATGCAGCAAATCCTTATATTGCTCAGGTGTATCTACATCTGCAGTGAAATCCTCATATATACCAGCACCAGCAAGGTCGCCCTTATCTACCCCTAACCAATGCATCGAATCTAATAATCCTGATAGCCGGTACTGTCGTGTTTCCAGTCTATCAATGATACTTGGCAAAATCAGGTGCGGCCGATATACCCCATGGAGCATCTGATGCTTACCGTTAATGATGGGAAGAACAGCATCATAGTCGCCTTCCTTGAACCGGGTGAGCATCCACGAAGCTGCAGGGGCTGAAATATTAGGACTATCGCATCCGACAACCCAAGCATAATCCGTTTCCACCCTGACAAAAGCGGCATGAAACCCGCTTAAGGGTCCATGCCCTTCATAGATGTCCGGTAGAAAAATGAGACCGGATGGAAGACAATCCTCATACAGGGATGCATCTTTCGTAACAATAATGATCTTGGAGCAAAGGGTACGCATCTCCTTCACCTGTCTAACAATAAAATGCTCCCCGTGATAGGTCAGGAGCGCTTTATTCCGACCCTTCATCCGGGAATTCTGTCCCCCTGCCAGTATTATTCCAGTCAGCACAATGTGCACCTCCTGTAAGGGAATCTCCTTCTCTTATGTCAGGGATTCCCATATTAGATTGAAGCAGCGACAAAGCCAGGTTGAGGACCTCCTGATCTATAAGAGCTTGATCCCTTAAAAGTAGTACAGGGGTAGTATTCTTGCTTACCACAGACGTTACACTTTTCATATTAGCGTCCTCCTCCCAGCTTAACCACATATAAATATTCGTTGCTTGACTTCGCAGATTTATCATTTCATTTACATTGCGGATCAAGGCGATTTTGGGATAATCTGCAGATTTGAACCCTTCAGCAATCAGCAGATCAACCTTACCATACATAGACTGTACGATTTCTTCTAATGAAGTCTCGGACTTCCGCATTATTCTTGTAGCCTCAGACGATGTCAGTACGGTTTCAATCGCACCGTGCAGCAGATGCCTGCTGCTGTCTGTACCCGGATCATCTAATTGAAAATGGTGAGCATCGTGTTTAGCAGACCCGACGCGTATACCTTGAGTAGATAGAGCGCGAATTAAACGGCAGGCAAGTGTTGTTTTTCCGCTATTCTTGTACCCGATAATTTGTAATACAGGAACCGGACCCTGTACTGTTGCATGATGAGATTCCATACTCACGATGTTTACTCCTTTTCTTAAAATGATTAGTGCTTCAAATCACCCGGGTCCCCTCAAGGAAAAACGTATAGTTAAAGAGTATGGCATCCTCGCATGCCATGATATTTCAGGGTAGGAGGATGTTTACTATGAAGAAGTATATCCCTAACCAGCACGGCGCCTGGGCGATGCTCGTCCTTCCCTTTCTGTTCGGGGTAGCCGCATCCCAGGGGCAACCGATACATATTCCGCTGTTTGCTTGCTGGCTTCTGATCTATTTGTTCAGTTTTCCTTTACTGCAGGGGGTGAAGACAGGAAGATTTAAACGCTATGCCCAGCCCTTGAAGGTATATGGAATTCTGCTACTCCCTTTGATCGTCTATCTGGTAGTAGCCGAACCTAAGTTGTTATGGTTTGTTCTACCGCTCGTGCCTTTGTTCGCTGTAAATCTCTATTATGCAAAAACTAAAAATGAACGTGCCCTGCTCAATGACATCTCGGCCATTTTGGCATTTTGCCTGATCATTTATCCGGTCTTCTACGTCGGTCAGGGAGAAAGCTGGCGGACAGCGACCGAGTTGTTCCTGCTGGCTGTCCTGTACTTTGTCGGAACCGCTTTGTATGTCAAAACCATCATCCGTGAACGAAATAATATTAGCTTCTATTACGGATCTGTTCTATATCACCTGCTGGTTGCAGCAGCCGGGCTGTTCCTGTTTCCATCTCTGCTTGTTCCGCTGCTCATCCTGCTTGTGCGGGCAGCTGTCCTGCCAAAGACGGGCATCACAGTAAAACGTACCGGAATCATCGAAATTGGCTTCTCCTTTATGTTATATGTGTCTGTGCTCGTGTTGTACTTCTAGTATACAGTTGTAAAAAACCAGAAAGCTCATCTGCCGGTAATCCGGGTAGAGGAGCTTCCTTGTTGTTGCGTTAGTCTATTCTGCGATCATTTCCGGATTGCTCGATCCTGGAGGTACAATAAGGATACATTGCTCAGCCAAAAATGATCTGCCATCCGGCTCGATCAACAGCTGAAATTGCATTCTGCTCTTTAACCTCCAATATAGGACATGCCGATCTTTGTTCTGTTCTTCACGGTTTGTTCTGTCCGCTCATCGGAGTAACGGTCTGTCCGCTGCTCCCATACATCCCTAATGGCTAGCAGCAGGCTTTGGTCACTCGCCCCGCTGCGGAGCATTTCCCTGAGATCAAAACCGTCTGATGCGAACAGGCAAGTGTATAATTTGCCGTCGGAAGACAGCCGGGCACGTGTACAGGAAGAGCAGAACGATTCAGATACGGAAGTAATAAAACCGACCTCGGTACAGCTACCCTTGTACCGGTACCTTTTGGCTACCTCGCCAAAATAATTATGGTCCTGTGCTTCCATTTCAAATGAGCCTTGGAGGCGCTCCAGTATTTCCCGTTTGGTTACAACCTTCTCATAGCTCCAGCCGTTATCGTTGCCGGCATCCATAAACTCGATGAACCGCAAAGTTATATTCTTATCCTTGAAATAGGCAGCCATCGGTACAATCTCCGATTCGTTCACACCTCTTTGTACCACCATGTTTACTTTGACCTCAAACCCGGCTTCTACGGCATGATCAATATGATGCAGAATTAATCCAGACGTAAAGCCCCGTCCGTTCATTTTTCCAAACCGCTTATGCTCCAAAGCATCCAAGCTGACGTTCAGTCTGCGGAGTCCCGCAGCATACAGTGGCGCTGCCTGCGCACCGAGCAGTACCCCATTCGTCGTCAGTCCCATATCTTTTACACCGCCGATAGCGCGGATTCCCGCAACAAGCTCAGGCAGATTACGCCGCATAAGCGGCTCGCCACCGGTCAACCGGATTTTGCTTACTCCAAGGGATACGAACAGCTTCGTCAGCCGGCAGATTTCCTCAAAGGTTAACAGCTCGCTTGCGGGGAGGAATGCATAATCATCACCGAACACTTCCTTCGGCATGCAGTAGGAACAGCGGAAATTGCACCGGTCTGTTACCGAAATCCGCAAATCATGGATAGGCCGTCGCAATTGATCCTTTAGTGGATGTGCATTCATGACTCTTATCTCCCTTCCGGTAGGCTTACAGTACCCATTTATCCGTACCTTCTTCAACACCCAGAAGCAGTACATCAACAAGATCACCTGCGGCGTAACCTCTTGTCCCGCCCGGCAGCACAATCAGCGAATTCCCGCGTGCGATGGAAGATACGGCATTAGATTTATTGAAACCGGCAGGACGCACCGAGGTGCGGTCATGAACAGCCCGGATAAACCGGGTGAACGGATTGGCCTTTGGGTAATCCTCTGCCAGTACCGCCGTCGTGCGCGGCAGATAAATTTTATCCGCTCCCATCATTTTGAGCAGGGCGGGTCTAACAAACAGCTCGAAGCCTGTGAAGCAGGCAGAAGGATTGCCGGACAGTCCGAACAAGTACGTATCCCCGGCAACCGCAACTGTGGTCACGCTGCCCGGACGCATCGCCACCTTGTTGAACAGCACATCAGCCCCGAGACGGTTATATATTTCCGGCAGGTAGTCATAATCACCGACGGACACACCTCCCGTTGTGATCAGGCAGTCTGTTTCTGTCATTGCCTTCCGCACCGTCAGCAGGCATGCTTCCAGTTGGTCTGCGGCTGTATCATACATCCGGTAAGGAATACCCATCCGGGCGAGCTGGGCTGCGATCATCGGTCCGTTACTGTTGCGGATTTTGCCGGGTGCAAGCTGTGCTGTCACCTCCAGCAGTTCGGTTCCCGTAGACAATATCCCTACTACCGGCCGCTTACCGACCTGAACATACCCATAACCGAATGTAGCCAGCAGCGCTACAATCCCGGGATGAATGAAGCTGCCGGCCGGAACGATCATTTCTCCTGACCGCATATCTTCACCCTTCAGGGACAGATTCTCCTGTGGCGCAAAAGCTTTACGGATTGTAAACGTATGACCTGCTGCTGTGGCCTGTTCAAACATAACTACAGCATCCGCTCCTGCCGGCAGCGCCGCTCCCGTCATCAGACGGACAGCTTCGCATGGCCCAATTGCAATCTGAGATACTGCCCCTGCGCCGATATGATCTACTACAGTAAAGCTGATCCTGTTATTACCGGAAGCACCGGCAGAATCTGCCGAAGAAATTGCATATCCGTCATAGGGTGATCGGGTAAAATGCGGAACATCATGGGTTGCCGTCAGCGGCTCCGCCAGGATCCGTCCATAGCTTTCAGCAAGTGGAATCCTTTCTGTACCTATGCGACATGCTCTTTCAGTTACCCGGAATACAGCTTCGGCAACGGTAACCGGAGTTCTGGTCTTTTCCACCTTCATCTGCTCCTAACTTAGTGCCGTACTAAAAAACGGTTCATCCGGTTATTTCTCTGTAATATCGCTGAATGTGCCTACATACCGGACATCTTCGCCGGTCTCATCCTTTACAGCGCTGATATTCAGCCACTGCAAATACTCTTCCCCGCCCTTGCGCTTGTTCCAGATTTCACCCTGCCACATCCCCTTCTCCCTGACTTCGCTCCACATTAAGCGGTAGAACTCCTTGGATTGGCGGCCTGACTTCAGAATGCTGGGCTGTCTGCCAAGAACTTCGTCTTCCGTATAGCCGGTGAGCTTCGTGAACGCCGGATTGACGGTCTTGATCAGACCGGAGACATCCGTAACCAGAATCCCCTGTCCGGTAGAATTGAACACTTCAGAGGTAAGCGCAAGCCGGTCCTGAAAATAGATCCACACTACCAGCACCAGACTGGCCAGCGCTACCTGAGAG
The DNA here is from genome assembly GCF_038008505.1 of Paenibacillus sp. FSL H7-0735. Classification (NCBI taxonomy): domain Bacteria; kingdom Bacillati; phylum Bacillota; class Bacilli; order Caryophanales; family Paenibacillaceae; genus Paenibacillus; species Paenibacillus sp. FSL H7-0735. The sequence goes on from NZ_JBBOZH010000001.1 coordinate 5,108,887, forward strand.
AGCAGCATGAACCCGATGGAATATTGCCCTGTAGCCGAATAAATCACCGACAGCATAATGGGAGGGAAAAAACCGCCCAGACCGCCCATCATCGATACGATCCCGTTGGCGACACCCGCCTGCTTATTGAAGTACAGTGGGACTAATTTGAATATGACTCCGTTACCGATTCCCGCGCTGAACGCAATAGCAAGGCAACCTACTGTATATAAGCCCATGTCAGGCATAAATGCCAGGATGATTGCTGCAACCGTATAAATACTGAATGTGCCGGTAAGCAGAAACAAAGGCTGGAACTTGTCGGCAAGCCAGCCGCCTATCGGCCGGAAGAAGGTCGCAACGGCAATGAAGCCAGCTGTGCGCATCCCGGCATCCACTTTTTCCAGACCGAAGTTCGAAACTAGAAAGTTCGGCAGATAAATAGTGAAGGCAACGAAGGAGCCAAAGGTAATGAAATAAAACAAGGAGAAAAGCCAGAGCTTTTCATTTTTGGACACGCCCTTGATCTGTTCAATAATCGGCGTTTTGAGTTTAGGCTCATGACGATCCCCAAAGAAGAAATTTAATGCGATAAATACCAGTAACAGGATCAGATACATTTTAACCGCGGGTGCCCAGCCAATCTGTGCTGCCACAATCGGAGCCGAGAAGGTAGTGACAGCTGTTCCGATATTCCCGATCCCGTAGATTCCGTTGACCAGACCATGCTTATCTTTGGGGAAATACTTCGGCAAAGAGGTTACACCTACCGAAAAAACGGCTCCGCCGATTCCCAGGAACAAACCTCCGATAATTAAATGAGTGACCGAGGATGCTTCACTGATGAAATATACCGGAAACAAAAGCAGGATAAAGCTGAACATAAAAATAATGCGTGCTCCCAGAATGTTTGCATAATAGCCTAAAGGAATCCTTAGAATAGAGCCGAGCACCACCGGAATAGCCGTGACCATCGCTAGCCGCCCCGGAGGAATGCTGATATCCTCGGAAATAAAGGGCATCAAGGAAGAGATGATCACCCACACCATGAATCCAGTAATCAAGTTTAATGTTTGTAGCGGCAATTGCATTTTTTTAATCATTCGACTCACCTTTTCGCCGTTTATTCTCTTGATTATTCATACCAATACTTCCTGTACTCATTGTATCCGCCGATCCCCCGGCTCAGATATAGGGGAGTCCCCTTTCCCTGACAGGGGAAACCCTAAAAATAAAATAACCCCACATAGTGGGGCCTTGCTCCAGAACTTATTCACTCCTATCACAAATGAAACATAATACCTTATCTACTCTCTTAATAAGACCCAAAAAAGCCGCCCAAGTAGGAGCAGCCTGTTCATTATCACGTAATGAGCGTATTCAATTGCTGGCTTAACCGTTCTTTGTCTTTCGCACTCAGCTGATGCTCGGCCATCGGGTAAATGACAGTCTCTTCTTTGACAAAGTGTACCGTCAGAACCTCAAAAGCCTCCCCTGCATCCTTAACAGCTGCGCGGATATCCTCAAGCGGCAGCATATCTATATTGCCCTCTGTGTAATGCAGGAAATGCCCTATATATCCGTCAATCTCGCGGTGCTCCTCCTGGATGCCGACCAGTGGTCCTTGTTCAAAGCCGATATAACTGCCAAGCAGCGGAAAAAAAAACGTTTCTTCCTTCACAGTATGCTTCTTCAACGGACCAGTAAACTCCAGAATCGCCTTACGCAGCTTATGCAGCTGTGTCCTAGATTCTTCCAGAGCGGGCTGATCGTGTTCAAACCAGAGTACAAGGGCATGCCATTCTTCCATCAGAAATGATAAATAGCGGTGTTCATTCTCAAGAATACGCATGGCGGGCATCGTAAACTTGAGCCCTGTATTTTCCGGCATCCTGCTAACCCTCCATTTGCAAATCAGAAATCTAGCATTTTTTTCCTTAAAGCATACTCGACCAGCTCCGGTCTGCTTTTAAGGTTTAACTTCTCCATAATTTTCGCTTTGTGGGCTTCCACCGTTTTTACCGAAATAAACAGCTTCTCTGCGATTTCCTTGTTCCCGTAACCCTTGGCGATAAGCGGCAGGATCTCCAGTTCACGTTTGGACAACAGCTCAAACAGATCCTCTGTACCGCCGGATTTGTCCTGCTTAATAAATTCACGGACCAGTGAGGTCGCCATCTTAGGATGGATATAAGTGCCGCCTTCATAAATGGTCCGGATGGCCAGCAAAAGCTCCTCGTCCGGGGCGCTTTTGAGAACATAACCGGAGGCCCCGTTCTTCAATACATGAAAAAGATATTCATCATCGTCATGCATCGTCAGAATCAGGATTTTGGTATCGGGATAATCCTCTTTAATCTTCCCGGTTGCAACCAGCCCACTTTCGCCCGGAGGCATGCTTAAATCCATAATCAGAATATCCGGCCGGAATTTGGCAACCATTATATAAGCTTCCCTCCCGTCTGCCGCCGCTCCGATCACTTCTATGTCATCCTGAAAATTGAGAATCATGGAGAATCCGCTCCGTACGATCGCATGGTCGTCTGCAATGACGATCTTCATCAGAAGCTCATTCCTTTCCTCGGGATAATCCTACTGGCACCTGTAAAATAATAGTTGTGCCCCTACCTATCCCTGAATCTACGGTGAAGGTGCCACCCACCAGCTCCGCCCGTTCCTGCATGCCAAAAAGACCAAGTCCGGTTCCATTGGGTTCGTCTCCCTGAATGAAGCCTGTTCCCTCATCCTTAATCAGAAGCCGCAGCACGCCGTCATTTTCTGTAAGAGATACTTTGACGCTGTCTACCTGGGCATACTTCAGGGCGTTCAACACAGCTTCCTGGCATACACGGTACATGACGGTTTCAATCTCACTCTCATACCGTTTCTCCAAAAGCCGGGACTCATATTCAATTATAAGTCCGTAGCTTTGTTCCATCCGCTTGAAGTGTGACCGGAATGCAGCCTCCAGCCCGAAATCATCAAGTGCAGCCGGCCTGAGCTCCACGGAAAGGTTGCGGATATCATTCAGAAGTCTTGTCATGGATACTTCGGTCTGCTTCACCTTCTTCAGCAGCTGTTCATCAGCTGTCATATATTTGAGCACACGCAGATCAATCACGGCACTCATCAGCTCTTGGGCAACGCTGTCATGCAGTTCACGGGATATCCGCTTGCGTTCATTCTCCTGCGCCTCAATGATATGCTTCATCATCTTGTTCTGGTAGAACTTCTCTTGTGTCGTGAACTGTCTGCTCAGATCCCTAAGCATAAACACTCTGATACCATTCTCGTCATCTATCGTGTGAAAGGTGGCGGCATAAGGGACAATCCCCTTATCTTTCGTCTCCAGATAGACTTGATAAGAGGTAAATTCCTCTGAGTCCGGTGTATGAAAGTAACAATTAAGGCATGTGCGGAGCTCCGTCTCACTAGTGTATCCCCGGCAGGTCCCGCATAGTGCCTCCGGATTTCCCTGATACAACTGCTTCAGGATATCCTGGTCAACGATGTTCTCGGCAGCCGGATTCATCGCCAGGGCTTTCCCTTGCCGGTCAAAAAAGAACATCGCCTCCGAGCTGTTCTCGAACAGCTTCGTCATGAGCAGGCTCCGCAGATCCATTCCGGGTGTCATCAACTGAGCAACAATTCCTTCCCGTTCAAGTCTCCAATCCCCTTACGTGCTACCCTGTCCAGGTCTCTCAGCATTTCAGCGGTTACCTGCCGTTCACCCCTGAAACCGCCTAGAAGCACGCCTGCGACGCGGGCATCATTCCACACCGGTACAGCACCAATACTGTTCAAATTCTCCATCTTAGTAATGGGATAATTAAACAAGGTATCAGGCTTCACATCTGTCTGCACAGAAGGGATTAAGAACGGTTTTCCGGTCTTGAACACGATCCCTGCAATCCCTCTGCCGGATTGAAGTACAATCCGTTTGTAACGGTCATTAGTGTTCCCTGAGGCGTATTTCCACCGGATTACATAGTCATATTCCGCAGGTTCAGCAAGAGCCAGCGACATGAAGTCATATCCTAGAGCTGCGCGGATCCGGTCAAGCTCGATTTGATAATCCACCTTATTGTTCATCGTTTTCTCTCCTCGATTAGAACAGGAAAAGAAGTCCACGCAACTCTTTCCGTTAATTCGATTTATTTCTTCTGTATAGGATATAACTTCTGCCTATATAATTCAACGGAACACTCCATACATGGACCAACCGGGTGAACGGCCAAAAGGCAAAGATGGCAAACCCTGACAAGATGTGAAGCTTGAAGGAAAACGGCACATCACTCATCAGTGACGGGTCCGGACGGAACATGAACAGGCCGCGGAACCAGACAGAAATCGTATCGCGGTAGTCAAACTCAGGTTGTACGGCATTCGTTACAATGGTAGAGTACATCCCCATAAACACGATAAACAGGAGGAGTGAGTTGACTATCAGGTCCGATGCACTGCTGAGACGGCGGACATTCTTAAGCGTAAAGCGCCGCGAAGTCAGAATCAGCATCCCGAGCAGTGTGGCTGCACCGAAGATGCCCCCGATGTATACCGCGCCGATATGGTAAAGATGATCACTTACGCCGATGGATTCCAGCCATGATTTCGGAACAGCGAGCCCGCCAATATGGCCCAGGATAACCGGCATAATTCCGAGGTGGAACAGAATGCTGCCGAATTTCAGTTGTTTCTTTTCAATAAACTCACTTGATTTGGCCGTCCAGTTAAACTGATCCTTACGATAACGAAAAATATGTCCGCCGATAAAGATCACCATACACATGTAGGGAAAAATGACCCATAAAAACTGACCCAGCATATTCATTGACTCAGGGCCTCCTGTTCAGCACAAGCTTTTAATGTTTCGCGCAATCCCTTGACCAGATGGAAATAGGGACTTTCATTTCGTTCCAGAGCCTTGAGCAGATGATACGTACCATCCTCAAGAATCGCTATCAGCATCCGGAAATTCTCCGGCGCTCCCGGGACTTCCAACCACTGCGCGGCATATAGAAATTCACACATAAGCGGCAAATAATCAGGTAGTTCTTCCTCCGGCATTTCCAGACCGAACATTTCGTACAGAAGCTTCAACTTGGCGAGCATTTGCCCCCGTTCCTTGGCCTCCTCAAATTTGAAATAGGTCATATACAAGGCGCAGTCCTTCTGAAAATCAAATGTAGCGGCATAACTCTCCTGAATCTCATCCAGACTGAAGCTCTGCATTTGCTTCCAATAGGTATGCACATGGGCATAACCCGGATGAGTGCTGTCAAACGCCTCTTCCAGAAAAGCCGGATGAAAGTCCAGCTTCTCCGGGTACATGAGCTGCAGGGCGAAATAACCGAAGGATTCCTTGTAATCATGCAGTTTGATCAGATCAATCACGCCAAATCCCCCCGTAGAAATTCTCTTCATACATTTCCTTGCCGGTCTTCATCGTGTCGCCGGCAGAGCTGGCAGGTCCGCAGCCGTCACAACCGGAGCCGGAGCCCATATCGCCCATCCCGTTTCCGAAACCGGTCGAGCCCTGGGCACGGTAAGGGTTCATGTGCTGCTCCTTGTGGGAGGTTGGGATCACGAAACGGTCTTCATATTTGGCAATCGCGAGCAGCCGGTACATTTCCTCTGTCTGCTGTGCTGTCATACCGACACGTTCAAGACGGCTAGCGTCAAACCCTTGGCCTGAGGATTTAGCGCGCATGTAGGAGCGCATCATGGCCATCCGCTGCAGGGCTTCTTTGACGGTCTCCGTATCGCCTGCGGTCAGCATGTTCGCCAGATACTGGATCGGTGTGCGCATCTCTTCGATAGCCGGGAAAATCATATCGGGATTCTTCAGCGAATCTTTACCTTCAAAATAATTCATGATCGGGCTAAGCGGCGGCACATACCACACCATAGGCAGTGTGCGGTATTCCGGGTGAAGCGGGAAGGCAAGCTTGTGCTCAATCGCCAGCTTATAGACCGGTGAGTTCTGGGCTGCCTCCAGCCAATCCTCAGAGATACCATCTTTTCTCGCCTGGGCAATGACTTCCGGATCATGCGGATTCATGAACAGATCACATTGTGCTTTGTACAAATCTTTCTCGTCCGGGGTGGATGCGGCATCAAGAACCTTGTCGGCATCATACAGCAGAACCCCGAGATAGCGGATTCGGCCTGTACAGGTCTCGGAGCATACCGTAGGCAGTCCTGCTTCCACACGCGGGAAACAGAAGGTGCACTTCTCCGCTTTGTTGGTCTGCCAGTTGAAATACACTTTTTTATACGGACAGCCAGTCATGCAATATCTCCAGCCTCGGCAGGCTTCCAGGTCGACCAGAACAATCCCGTCTTCATCCCGTTTGTACATCGCACCTGAAGGGCAGGAGGCGACACAGCTTGGGTTGAGGCAGTGTTCACAGAGGCGCGGCAGATAGATCATAAACGATTTCTCGAAGTTGAATTTAATTTCTTCCTCGATCTTCTGGATATTCGGGTCAAGCGGGCCGGTTACATGCGCTCCCGCCAGATCATCCTCCCAGTTAGGCCCCCATTCCAGATCCATCTTCTCGCCTGTTACAGCAGAATGAGCCCGCGCCACCGGGGAATGCTTTTGCTCTCCTGCATTCGTCAGATGCTCATAATTGTAAGTCCACGGTTCATAATAATCCTTCATCTCCGGCATGTCGGGGTTGTAGAAGATTTTGCCGAGCGCAATCTTGGACAGCTTATTGCCGGATTTCAGCTCCAGCTTCCCCTTGCGCAGCTGCCAGCCGCCCTTGTAGAGCTCCTGGTCTTCCCAGCGTTTCGGATAACCAATCCCCGGTTTCGTTTCCACGTTATTGAACCACATATATTCCGCACCTTTACGGTTCGTCCAGGTCGTCTTGCAGGTCACGCTGCAGGTGTGGCAGCCGATGCATTTATCCAGATTCATTACCATTGCAACTTGCGCTTTAATTTTCAAGCCAGTTGACCTCCTTCATTTTGCGGACGGCTACGTAGACATCACGCTGGTTGCCGATCGGACCATAGTAGTTAAAACCGTAGCTGAGCTGTGCGTATCCGCCGACCATCTGGGTAGGCTTCAGATGAATCCGGGTAGGCGCATTGTGGCTTCCGCCGCGCGTATCCGTAATTTCAGAGCCCGGTACTTGAATGTGCTTGTCCTGGGCATGGTACATAAACATGGTGCCTCTCGGCATCCGGTGACTGACAACCGCGCGTGCAGTTACGACACCGTTACGGTTGTAGACTTCGAGCCAGTCATTATCCTCAATGTGATGTGCCGCAGCATCCTCATTATTGATCCACACGGTTGGACCGCCCCGGAACAACGTCAGCATGTGCTGGTTATCCTGATAGGTCGAATGGATATTCCATTTCCCGTGCGGTGTCAGATATCTCAGAACCAGAGAATCCTGTCCACCCTTCACTTCCTTGTCACGCGGCCCGAAGACCATCGGAGGCAACGTTGGCTTGTAAACCGGCAGCGCTTCGCCGAACTGCTGGAAGATTTCATGGTCAATGTAGAAATGCTGTCTTCCGGTCAGCGTCCGGAACGGAACGAGACGTTCAATGTTCGTGGTGAACGGTGAATAGCGCCGTCCCTGCTTGTTCGACCCGCTGAATACCGGTGTCGGAATGACTTCCCGCGGCTGTGCGGTGATGCTCTGGAACGTAATCTTTTCTGCGGCCCGGTCCGCCGAGATGTCTCGCAGCTCTACTCCTGAATCCTTCTCCGCTGCAGCGTAAGCCTTCTGGGACACGCGCCCGTTGGTAGCCGAAGACAGGTGAAGAATCGTATCTGCGGCCTGGCGGGCAGTCTGCAGCTTCGGCAGTCCGTTTTTGATCGTTTCATCGAAATAAACACCGCTGAGCTTCTTCAATTCCTCATATTCTTCGGCGACAGAGAAGCTGATGCCGTGCGCGCCTGCTTTGCCGATTGCGAGGTTAGGTCCGAGTGAAATGTATTTGTCATGAATTTTAGTATAATCACGCTCTACAATAGTAAAGTTCGGCATTGTTTTGCCCGGGATAGCCGGAACTTCGCCTTTGGTCCAGTCTTTGACAAGACCCATCGGCTGTGAGATCTCGCTTACCGAATCATGGCCGAGCGGTGACATCACAACATCCTTATAAACGCCAGGCAGATGCGATTTTGCCATTTCGGAGAATACCTCAGCCAGCTGGCGGTAAATATCCCAATCCGACCGGGATTCCCACAGCGGGTTAACTGCCGGATTGAACGGATGAACAAACGGATGCATGTCAGTCGACGACAGATCTGTTTTCTCATACCAGGTTGCGGCCGGCAGCACGATATCTGCATAGAGGGGTGTTGTAGTCATCCGGAAATCCAGTGCAACCATCAGATCGAGCTTACCTTCGACATCCTCACGCCAGATAATCTCTTCCGGTTTCTGTTCTTCATTCGGCTCGGCCAGCAGACCGTCGGAAGCTCCGAGCAAATGCTTCATGAAGTATTCCTGCCCTTTGGCAGAGCTTGAAATCAGGTTCGAGCGCCAGATAAATAATGAACGGGGAAAGTTCTCCGGTGCGCCGGGATCTTCCACGGCAAACCGTGTTTTCCGTGATTTAATCTCTTCCACGGTGTGACTGATAATCTCGCTGTTAGTCTTCTTGCCTTGCTGTGCGGCTTCCTCGGCGAACAGAAGACTGTTCTTGTTGAATTGCGGGAAGGATGGCAGCCATCCGAGACGGGCAGCCAATATGTTATAGTCAGCCGGATGTTGGTAAGCTACATCCCCTCCAGTCGGCGATTTCAGTGAATCAGTGCCGCTCTCCTCATAACGCCATTGCTCTGTTGCGAAATAGAAGAACGAAGTCGCGTTCTGCTGACGTGCCGGACCCTGCCAGTCCTTGGCAAAAGCAACCGTTGACCAGCCTTCAATCGGACGGCATTTCTCCTGACCAACATAATGCGCCCAGCCGCCGCCGTTAACACCTTGGGAAGCGGTCAGCACCACTAGATTCAGAATGGAACGATAGATGGTATCGCTGTTGAACCAGTGATTAATCCCTGCGCCCATGATGATCATAGAGCGTCCACCCGTATCAATCGCATTCTGGGCAAATTCGCGGGCAATCTGAACTACGACACTCGCCTTTACCGTCGTAATCTTCTCTTGCCATGCCGGGGTGTAATAAGAGGATTGATCCTCATATCCCTTTGCGTTAAGCGGACTTTCTGTACGTGCGACGCCATACTGGCTCATCATCAGATCATAGACTGTGGCGGCATAACGTTCTGCACCGTCGGCAAGCCGTATTTTGCGGGCCGGAATCACCCGTCTGAAGGTGCCGTTGCCGGCATTATCGAAGTACGGGAACACGATTTCCGTCCACTCTTCTCCGTGGCCTTCGATGGTCAAGGCGGGTTCTACTTTACTGCCGTCTTCCCGCTCGAGGATCAGATTCCATTTCTTTCCTTCCTCCCAGCGCTGCCCCATGGTACCGTTCGGAACCATCATCTCACCAGCCACCTCGTCAAAGATTACCGGTTTCCAGTCTGAGTGCTGGGAGTTATCTCCAAGATCACTCGCCCGCAAGAAACGTCCGCCTTTAAGGGCATCCTCATGAGGGTCAAGCAGAATCAGGAAAGGCATATCTGTATATTGCTTCGCATAATTCAGGAACATCGGCTCCTGGCGTTCCTGGTAGAACTCTTGCAGGATGACATGCGTCATGGCCTGGGCAAGCGCAGCGTCCGACCCTGGATTCGGGGCCAGCCAGTTGTCGGCGAATTTGACGTTCTCTGCGAGATCCGGTGCCACCGACACGACTTTGGTTCCCTTATAGCGTACTTCAGTCATAAAGTGGGCATCCGGCGTCCGAGTTAGCGGTACGTTAGAGCCCCACATCATCAGGTAACCGGCGTTGTACCAATCCGAAGATTCTGGAACATCCGTCTGCTCGCCCCAAATTTGCGGGGAAGCCGGAGGAAGATCGGCATACCAGTCATAGAAACTGAGCATTTGACCGCCTAGTAGTGATATGAATCGCGCCCCCGATGCGTAGCTGACCATGGACATGGCCGGAATCGGTGTGAAGCCGGCGATGCGGTCGGGACCGTATTTCCGGATCGTGTAGATCAGCTGGGCCGAGATCAGCCGCAGCGCGTCGTCCCAGGCTACACGTATATGTCCACCTTTACCGCGCGCCTTCTTGTACTGGCTAGCCTTCTCGGGGTCTTCAACAATACTGGCCCAGGCATCGATGTAATTGTCATGCTCCTTCAACGCCGTTTGCCACAGCCGCCACAGTTTCCCTCTGATATACGGGTATTTCACGCGCAATGGACTATATTCGTACCACGAGAAGGTAGCTCCGCGGGGACAACCGCGCGGTTCAAACTCCGGCATATCCGGTCCGCAGGAAGGATAATCGATCTGCTGATTTTCCCAAGTAATGATTCCGTTCTTCACAAACACCTTCCAGCTGCAGGAGCCTGTACAGTTGACTCCGTGAGTGGTACGCACTACTTTATCGTGAGACCAGCGCTGGCGGTACATATTCTCCCAATCTCTATTTTTCTCTTCAAGAATGGACCAGTTTCCGGAATAGCTTTCAACCGGTTTAAAAAAGTTAAGTCCGAATTTCTTCTTCATCGATCCAGAACACTCCCTTCAAAATTTATTCAATTAATACCATTATGGATCTACCCGGCCGTGCTTCCCATTAGGGAAACACCTATTGAACCTCGGGAATTCCCTCGATCTGAATAAAAAGCAAAAAGCCTTTCCCACTGAGGAGAAAAGCTGTGTTCCTGCCGTTTACTTCCCGGGCAGAGGATCCCATTAGGGACTTCCCTCTTTTTGGTCCGGGGAATTCCTTAGCGGGAATTCCTCTGCAAATTCGTGTGCTATACTGGCAAGTGGAAACGGCTTTACCGTCCTTTTTTGAAGACGGTACCGTTTCAGCGAGAAGTAGAATGATCATTATCATATGAAACATATAGATTCTTATATTTTCGAAAAACGGGAGGATGAAGCAACATGCCAGGACCCTCACTACGCCAGTTGCATGCCCACCATGCCATTCATCAGGGCGGGCTCTCCGGCGCTGTAGCCAAGACCGAAGAAGTGGAAGAACTGCTGGAAGCGAAGGAATTTGAAGTGGCGCATCAGGCCGCCGAACATCTAATTGAGTACTGGGAGACGCGGATTATCAGCCATGCTGACGCGGAGGAAGACGGGTTCTACCAGGAAATGGCCGGGAAGAATCCTAACCTGCAAGACGCAGTTCTTGGGCTTACACGTGATCATGAATTATTGCGGATTATAGTAAAAGATGTCAAAGCATTGCTTGCGGAAGAAGGCCTCACTCCGGAGGTGCTTCACCAGTTCCACGCGCTGCTGGTTGTGAACGCGATTCATAGCCGGGATGAAGAACGTCTTCTGTTTGAGGAGGCGTGACCTCATTTCTAGCTTGCATGATGGCACGCAAATCAGCTTTGTTAATCAGTAATTCTTGCAGCGTGTATTCGCCCAACAATGGAAGCGATGATTGGCGAACTGCCCAGGCTCGGGATGAAAGAAGAGCAAATTCATTATGAGTTTTTCGGACCGCACTCCAATTGAACAACAATTTGATTATGAATCTATTCACCCAGCATCTAATTTTATTTATTAAAAAAAGCACACGGGCCTCCCTCGAAATCCTTAACGATTCGGGGGAGATCCGTGTGCTTTTTATCTGGAAAGCAGCCATTTATATAATACATTCGCATGATTATGTATTGGGTCTTTCGCGGCATATACCAACGTAACATCCTGTTTCAGCACCCGTTCACGGATTGTCGCTGCAAGTCTCACGCGCGTCGGATCTTCCTCCAGTTCCCGGATATAACGGTCACTAAATGCCGCAAAACGCTCCGGCATGTGGTCAAACCATTTGCGCAGCTCCGGGCTTGGAGCAATCTCCTTCATCCATTCGTCTAATGCCGCCTGCGGTTTCGTAATTCCGCGTGCCCACAGCCTGTCCACCAGTATCCGGTACCCGTCCTCCGGAGCCGCCGGCTCATAAATCCGCTTCAGACATATAGAGTACTGATGTTCATCTAAATTGCGGCAGGTATTCTCCAACATGTAGTCTCCCTCCTGGCATCCATACTGGAACGGACCGTTGTCCAATTGCTGTATCGAACGTGCGGTCAGCTATTCCAAAAGAGCGATTTCTTAGTACACTGAATATACCATGGAACAAATTTTCCTGCCAAGGACAGTAACTTGGAGGGAATGTGGTACCGTAAACAGGTTGATTGCCGATTAAATCCTCTAATTTCTGAGCGGCACTAGTGCCAGGCACAAGAAGAGCAACATTGTTTGTACCTTCTAATACTTGTGAGATAATCCGTGGAAACGGTGAATCGATCGTTAAAATATTGAAAATATACTCAGATGGAATAGAAACTTGTTACATTGCTTCTGGAACGATTCACGAAACTTCTGCAACCAATACAAATATAATGTTATTGCTTCAGGTGGGATGATCTTTTACTATTCACATTATTTTTACATAAAAAATACTCCTTCATTGGTTTTCCAAACCCAATAAAGGAGTGAATCCGCTTATTTACCAGCCCCTATTTCAGCCACTCTACGATTCTGGAAATGACGGATATCCGGACGCTCCAATCCTAAATGTTCACGAAGAGTACTCCCCGTGTACTCAGTACGGAACAAGCCGCGTGCCTGCAAGATGGGCACAACATGATCCACAAATTCATCCAAGTTGCCCGGCAGTACTGGTGGCATAATATTAAATCCATCGCAGCCGTACTCTTCGAACCACAATTGCATTAAATCTGCCAATTGTTCATAGGTTCCAACAAACTGCATATGTCCTCGTGCACCAAGCAAACGACGGCCTAATTCTAATATCGATAATTTGTCCTTACGAGCCATATCCATAATCAGCTGAACCCGGCTTTTCATTCCATTTGATGCTTCTACTGGATCAGGAATCTCAGGCAGCTGTCCATCTACTGGGTATTCGGACAGGTCAAACCTCAACATGCCAGACAACATACCAACAACAGCGGCAGGAGGAATCAACTCCTGCAGTTCTTTATATTTACTTTGGGCTTCCTCTTCGGTCGCTCCAATGATCGGAGACAAGCCCGGCATAATTTTTAAGCTGCCACGTTCACGGCCGTAATCTGCTAATTTGGAATTGACGCTTTCATAGAAGGCCTTAGCCGCTTCAAGCGACTGCTGTGCCGTAAAGATCACCTCTCCAAAACTAGCTGCAAACTCTTGTCCTGGACCAGAAGATCCGGCTTGAATAAGTACAGGATACCCTTGAGGTGAGCGAGGAACATTGAGGGTTCCTTTTGTAGAATACCACTCCCCTTTGTATTCCACTTCTTTGATCTTCTTCGCGTCAGCAAATTGTCCCTCTTCGCGGTTAACGATTAAAGAGTCATCCTCCCAGCTGTCCCAGAGAAGCGTCGCCACCTCAACAAATTCACGAGCCATTTTATACCGAAGTCCGTGCTCTGGATGCTCCGGCTTCCCATAGTTATAAGCTTCCACATCGAGCTGGGAGGTGACAATATTCCAACCTGCTCGACCTTCACTAATATGATCTAAAGAAGCAAATTTGCGAGCCACATTATAAGGTTCGTTATACGTGGTCGATACGGTAGCCGTTAATCCGAGTTTTTCTGTTTCTGTCGAAAGGGCTGACAACAGCGTCAATGGGTCCAGCATACCCGAAGCAGCTTGATCCGCACCCATCACATACAACAAATCCGCCAAAAACATCATATCGAACTTTCCACGCTCTGCGGTTTTTGCCAATTCGCGATAAAATTTATAATTGAAGATCTTATCCGCTCCTGATTCCGGATGACGCCAGCCATAATGATGATGTCCTGAATAATAAATAAATGCACCTAAATGTAGCTGATCTTTTCTGGTTCCCATAATGACCCTGCCTTTCGAATTCTAGAGTTCGTTAACCTTTGAATGTATCACGCCAATGCAGCCATCTTTTCTCCAGCAATCGAATTGCGGAATCCGAAAGTTTTCCTATCACTGCAAAGATTGAAATTCCAACGAATACTATATCTGTTTGCGAATAAGCTCTGGCATCCTGAATCATATAGCCTATCCCCGCACTTGTTCCCATCATCTCCGCTACGACGAGTACAAGCCACGATGCACCAAGTGATAAGCGAATACCAAGTAGAATATTAGGCATTGCAGCCGGAATAATCATTTTGCTAAGCAGCTGCCATCTTGTGTATTGGAAAATATGGGATACTTCAACAAGCTTGATATCAACATTACGAATTCCTAGAAAAGTGTTCAGATAAACTGGAAAAAAAGCACCTAATGAAATCATTAGTATTTTAGAAAATTCACCCACACCAAACCACAAAATGAATAACGGAATAAGGGCAAGTAATGGAATCGTTCGAAGCATCTGTAAAGATGGATCCAGTGTACGCTCTACTAATTTCCCAAGTCCTGTAGATAAGCCAAGCAGCAGTCCAGTAGCAGATCCCAATAAAAAGCCAAGTCCTGCCCGATAGGCGCTAATCCCCAGATGTCGAAACAACTCACCGCTAGCTATTAAAGAAAAGAACTGCGTAATAATGGAGGATGGAGCAGGCAATGTCGTCGCAGAGACTAGATGGAGCGCAGCTGCCACTTCCCAAATCACCACTAGAGCTAGAGGTACAATCCAACCATGCAGTTTTTTTGGAATCCAGCTTAAACCATCGTCGTGACGCTCTATTTTATTACTGGATAGGTGATTGCTCATGATCCTTTATCTCCTCTATAACTGTCCTGCCATCTTAGCAATCTCGATTCCAACAGCTTTACTAATGAATCTGACAGTTTACCTACTACCGCAAACACGATGATCCCAACAAATACCACTGTGGTCAAAGAAAACGATCGCGCGTCATTGATTAGATAGCCAACACCTGAGCTAGAGCCCATCATTTCCGCTACGACAAGTCCAAGCCAAGCTATGCCTACAGACAAGCGGATACCTAAAAAGATGTTGGGCAGTGAGGCTGGAATAATTAACTTACTCACCATCTGCCATTTACTGAATTGCAGTACTCTCCCAACATCAAACAACTTGTTGTCCACCGAACGGATTCCTAGAAATGTGTTCACGTATAATGGGAAAAATGAA
Organism: Paenibacillus sp. FSL H7-0735; assembly: GCF_038008505.1. Classification (NCBI taxonomy): domain Bacteria; kingdom Bacillati; phylum Bacillota; class Bacilli; order Caryophanales; family Paenibacillaceae; genus Paenibacillus; species Paenibacillus sp. FSL H7-0735. The sequence goes on from NZ_JBBOZH010000001.1 coordinate 5,124,037, forward strand.
CCTTTGGCAATCAACAATATTTTTGAGGTTTCACCGAATCCGAACCACAAAATAAATAGTGGAGCAATTGCTAAATGGGGCAGCGTGCGCAGCATTTGCAGCGACGGATCCAGCAAACGTTCTGTTTTGTATGAAAAGCCTACCCACAAACCAGCCGCTAAGCCAAGCCCTCCCCCAATTAAGAAACCAAGCAGTGCCCGCCAAGCAGATATGCCTAAATGTTTCGCCAGCTCACCGGACGCGGTCAAGCTAACCAATTCCCGCCATATTTCACTTGGCCTTGGCAGCAATATAGGATTTAACTTTCCCATCGCTCCGGCTATCTCCCAAATCAGGAGCAAAGCAATTGGTAAGATAAGTCCAAGCAATATATTCGTCGTTTGGATGGAAAGTCCACGCTTCTTTACTGGATTCTTTTTATGGATTAGTGGCGAGATCACAGCTTTTTCAGCACTGAATTGCATGTAAACAACCTCTTTTCTACATCTGTGGTTTCATCCGTTACTTCAAAGGTTCCTTCAGTGCTGCTTCAATATATTGATTATCTGTTATTTTAGAAACTTCAATCTCTTTACGAATGTTCTTAATATTAAATTGAAAATTGGCTGTCTTCTGCAATTCTTCAACAACAGCATCACTAATTGGAATGTTGATCATCTGGGAACGTTCAAACGTACCTTCTATTACCGCTGCCGGAATGTTCCGCTCAGCCGCATATCTTTCAGTCGCTTCAGCGCGATTATCTGTCTCCCAAGCTATAGCTTTGTTGGTGACTTTTAAATAAAGCGTAACTAGTTCTGGATATTTCTCTGCGAACGCTGAACGGGAGATCACAAAAGAAGGAGATAAGACACCCAATTGCTCACCATCCGTCAAAACCTTCCCTTTACCGGTCAATGCATTTAGAGTAATATATGGATCCCATGTAGCCCATGCATCAACGCCACCGGTTTCAAATGCAGGTTGTGCTTCATCAGGCTGTAACTGGATAATCTCAAAATCTGCTTCTTTAAGACCTGATTCCTCAATACCGCGATAAAGGAAGTTGTAAGCATTGCTGCCTTTTGTAACAGCTATCTTCTTACCTTTCAAATCCTCCAGTTTCTGAGCAGTACTACTACTAGGTACAAGAAGAGCAACGTTATTCGTACCTTCTAATACTTGTGAGATAATCTTAATAGGAATGCCCGCAGCTTGGGCTGCGATCACCGGCATGTTACCAAGCGTCGCTATGTCCAACTTATTAGAAGCGATCGCCTCTGTCATTGGGGGTCCACTTTGAAATTCCGTCCATTCTACTTTGACGCCCAGCTTATCAAATTCTTGCTCATACCATTTTTCCTCACGGGCTTTACCAAACATTCCCCCGCTGCCCTGCACGCCAATTTTAATGGTCACACCTTCATATTTGTTCGCATCGTTCTTTCCCGCGCTCTTTTCATTCGATGCACAACCCGTTGCAAATACAGACAAAACAAGCATAACAAGTAGTGAATTACGAAATAATTTCATGGATCATTTCTCCCCTTTTTATAAAAAATGGACTCTCTTTATCTAGATACCAGCACCATCGATTGCCGGTTCTTCAACCTTCTCAAACTCACTCAGAACCAGTCGACGTAACTCTTGGAATGAAGTACTGGATCTTTTTCGCGGAAACGGTAAATCGATGGGAAGAATATTGCGAATATGTCCAGGTCGAGGATTCATAATGACTACCCGCTCACCCAAAAATACAGCTTCATCCAGATCATGAGTCACAAATAACATAGTCGTCTTATTACTCTGCCAAATATCAAGAAGTACCTCTTGCAGATGTGATCTAGTAAAAGCGTCTAGTGCGCCAAAAGGTTCATCGAGCAATAATACATCCGGATTACGGAGCAACGCCCTAGCAATAGATACTCGCTGGGCCATCCCGCCTGACAGCTCACGTGGATAGGATTTCTCAAAACCCTTTAATCGTACAAGTTCAATCAATTCATTTATTTTTTTGCGAACCTCTGGATTTTTAAGCGATAAATTTGCTGCAATATTATGATCCACCGTCAACCACGGAAAAAGTCTTGGTTCTTGAAATATAAATCCCTTCTCAATACTCGGACCGTCGATCTGTTTGCCATTCAGTAGAACCGTGCCGCTATAGCTCGTATCCAGTCCTGCCACAATTTTTAGCAAGGTACTTTTTCCGCAGCCGCTGGGACCTATAATCGTAATCAACTCGCCTTTTTTCACCTTCAGCTGAATATTACTTAATGCGATAACATCACCTGCAGGCGCGGCGAATACTTTATTCAAATGTTCGATAACCAGTGTTTCCTCCGACACTCCATTCACCCTTTCCGATAAATATAAATTAAACTATACTTATGTATTTAATAGGTATTTAAAGCAAAAAAATAATGAGATCCTCTAAAGAACCTTATCCGATTATTCAACTAGGTTTAATTTACATCATCTTATCAGTGACATTCCTCACATGTCAAACATTATTTTCCAAATGAGTGTCTATTATGTGAAGTGGAGTTTTGTGTGAATGGCAGGGATTTATCTAATTGCAAGTAAAAAAAGCCGCACCAGTTATGGCGAGACTTTTCGTCATTATTCATTTATTATTCGCCGAGCTGCGTCTTGATCTGCGAAATTTCTATTTCCATGAACTCTACACGTTTATTCAACTCCGCGATATAGTTTCTTCTAGCCTCTAAGTCTGCTGCGCTTGTTAGGTCAGCCGCAGTAGTTTCCACCAGTTGGATCGCTTCTTTGAGAACTTGAACGCTTGATTCTGCCCCTGCTAATCTTTCCCGGAGTTTAGCCGCAGCAATACTTGCCTTTAGCGCTGCCTTCTCAGTCTCCTTACTCTCCACTATTATTGTTTTTCCTTCAACCGTCACCCCTGCTCCGGTCGCTTCGGACATCGCGCGTACAGGTACGTAGGCCGAGTTATTTACTACAATCGCATCTGCAATCTTCTTTCCGTGCCACAGCCAACCCAACTACTGGCCAGATGTAATCGAGCTATAATACGCTATCTGGACAGGCGTGATCATATTGTTCTAAGTTGTATTTTAAAATTTCACAAGCAACTTTAATGCGAAATGATTGAAGTTGCTTGTAAACAGTGTTACTCTATCAACGGTAAACTCAAAATCTGTGCTCTTCAATACATCTTATAATAGTCACTATTTTTAGTTAAGAAAGGTAACACTATGATAAAAGTTGATAACTTATCCTTCGCATTCCCGCAAAAAGAACTATATAAAAACATTTCATTTACGCTTGAAGAGGCACAACATTGCGCTTTTATAGGAACAAGCGGCAGTGGTAAAAGTACACTGATCGATATACTAATGGATCCAGAAAAATATTTGTTCGAAGGCAAGCTAGAGATGGACCCAACCTGCAAAATTGGGTATGTAAGTCAGTTTTCGCAACTTGACAAATCTAAAGAAACAACAGTTTTTGAATATATAGGAGAAGAATTTATTAAGATACAAAATGAAATAACAGCTATCCTCACTGAAATGGAAACATCATCAGATATTGATTCATTACTCGAAAAGTATCAATTAGCTCTAGATGCCTTTGATTTAATGGATGGAAATGATTTTGAAAGCAATATTAATAAGAAACTAAATTTAGCCAACCTCTTGAAGCTAAAAGATGCTAGGGTATCCGACCTAAGTGGTGGGGAATTTAAGCTTATTCAAGTGATGAAGGAAATGCTGACTAGTCCAGACTTAATGATTATGGATGAGCCCGATGTATTTTTAGATTTTGAAAACCTAAATGCACTTAAAAATCTTATTAATGCTCACAAAGGAATATTGCTAGTGGTTACGCATAACCGTTATCTATTGAATCATTGTTTTAACAAAATTATACACCTTGAAAACATGGAGATCCAAGAGTTCGATGGGCGATATATTGAGTATAACTTCTCATTACTTCAGACGAAAATTGAGTTACAAGAAATCGCAGTCGCTGAACAAGAAGAGATAGAGAGATACGATAACATTATTGATAATCTTAGAGCGATCGCAACCTATAATTCAGAAGCATCTAGAGGAAGAGCGTTAAAAGCTAGGGTTAAGTTTCAAGAAAGATTGGAAGCGCGAAAAATTAAAGCGCCATTCGTTGATATTAAGCAACCAAAAATCAGTTTTGGTGTGGACAATGAATTTGAAGAAGACATCACTGTTTTAAATGTGAATAATTATAGTGTTTCCTTTGATGAGTTGATTTTAGAAAATGTTAACTTTGAGATGAAACCTACAGATAAAGTAGCCCTTATCGGTCCAAACGGTACCGGGAAAACGACTTTACTCCGAGATATCTTTAAAAATAATCATGATTCAATTAAAATGAATTCTGATATTAAAGTGGCTTATCTTTCTCAGCTTCAAGACGAAGTGCTAAAGGATTCTAATACCATACTAGAAGACTTCATCGATGCCGGGTTTGCAACTTATGACGAGATTAGAGCACATCTTTCAAACTATGGCTTTGAAGGAGAAATTCTTACTCAAAAGATAGAATCTTTATCTGGTGGCGAAAAAAATATACTGCAATTGGCAAAAGTTTCTGCTAGCAAAGCAAACTTATTGCTTCTTGATGAACCGACAAGCCATTTAGACACCTATACACAAATCGCACTGGAGAAAGCCATTGAAGACTATAAAGGTGCGATTCTCATGATTTCTCATGATTTCTATTCCGTAGTAAATGGTATGGATTATGTACTAATCATTGACGAGAAGACGATTAGAAAAATGAGTATGCGAAAATTCAGAAAGATGATTTATGCCAGTCATTTTGATAAAGATTATTTAGAAAATGAACAAAATAAAAAAGCAGTTGAAATGAAAATAGAATTAGCTTTAAAAGACAATAATTTTGAACTTGCGAAAGGTATGGTTGACGAGCTAGAAGAGCTGATTAAGTTACTTTAAATTCCAACCTTCTGAATGAAATGATTACAAGAACGATGAAATAAAATGTTGGTGGAAAAGTATCCACAAAAAAGACACTGATGAATAGATCTCAGTGTCTTTTTACTGCATTGATTTCTTGATAGCTCTTGCCGCGGACACTCTGATTGATATAACTATAATGAAGTATCATGAGAAATTTTTATCAAAACAGTCTTTAGTCTCGCATTTAATTTTATACCATTGATAACCATAATCCGATAAGTTTGGTAGGATCAATAATTTGTTACCACAGCGGATACAATTATTTTCTGATAAATTTCCGTTCTTATAGTCCACTAAGTAACCTTCTGCTAGTTCTATTTCCTTAATGATATTTTCTAGAGCAACATCGCTTATATCAAAAGGGGTCATATCTCCTCTATTTGCATGGATAGAGCGTGAAAAAGCTCCAAATCCACCAACCAGTTCGTGGTGATGCGTATTAATCCGTCCCCCACCTCTCTCAAATAATTTGATCATCGGTTCATATATATCTGGAAACTGTAATGCGATATTGTCGCGCGCATCAAGCAAAGAGCACCAGCGTAAATAATGTATACTTATTAATTTCATAAGCATAATATCAATTTCATTAAAATTCGGACACGTTTCTAAGAAACTGTCCCACTCATTTTCCTCCATCTTAAAACCTAATAACATATCCATTCCTATGTATATACTTGCTGCTTCCTTTGAGATAAACTGCAAAAACACGCCGACTCTACGGTAATACTCTGCAATCAAATTAGCATCTGCTTCATATTCACCCTTAGATCTTACTTCTTCGTATCTTTTTTTTGAAATTCCAATGTATAAATTCGCATCAATATTCCTAATTCTTCCAACACCTGATTCGTAATAATTCATGAAGATTCCTCCGACTTAACTCATAAATGTAGTTCTCTATATCTGATAGAAGATTGGTTTATTTAACCAGCTCGCCCGATTGTTCTAAGCCCCTGCTTGAGTTTCACCATTTATAAGATGGCTAATCTTTAAATAAAAACAAAACCCAATAAACCAAAAAGGTTTATCGGGTGAGATGGAAAAAGTTTATCGGCTTCAAAACAAGTTTATCGGCTTTTATATACTGACTGTAAACACCTACCATCAACCTACAATCCCTTACCCCGCACTGCCCCTAACCCTTTCAACTAACCTTATGCTCAATCCGCAGCTTGTCCGCTACCATGGCAATAAATTCCGAGTTAGTAGGCTTAGATTTGGAGATATTAATGGTGTAGCCGAATAAATGGCTGATGGAGTCAATGTTGCCACGTGTCCAAGCGACTTCAATCGCATGGCGGATCGCGCGTTCTACACGTGAAGGCGTGGTTTTGAACTTCTCAGCGATTGCTGGGTAGAGCGTCTTCGTAATCGCACCAAGGATCTCGATATTGTTATATACCATGGTGATCGCTTCACGCAGGTACTGATAGCCCTTGATATGCGCTGGGACACCGATTTCATGGATGATCGAGGTAATGTTAGCGTCGAGGTTCTTGCCCTTAGAGAGCGGCACTACATTCGATCTGGACGTCGACGAATAATTGTACATGTTGGAGGAAGAGCTCATGCTGCCTTGAGAGCCGACAAGCTGACGTACACGATTTGCCAGGACCTCCATATCGAACGGTTTCAAAATATAATAGGATGCACCAAGCTGTACAGCTCTTTGAGTGATGTTCTCCTGACCAAAAGCAGTCAGCATGATGATCTTCGGTTGAGGATTCAGATCCATATCACGTAGACGTTCCAATACACCTAGGCCGTCTAAATGCGGCATGATGATATCAAGAATAAGAACATCGGGAATTTTACGCGCTTCGCTAAGCATTTGAAGCACTTCTTCACCATTGTAGGCGATACCCGTTACGGTCATATCTTCTTGCTCAGAAATGTACTCGGAAAGCAAATTCGTAAATTCCCTGTTATCATCGGCCAACAACACTTCAATATTCTGCACTGGCTGCTTCCTCCTTAATTATATCTGCTATTCGAAAATAACATTTTTTTCTTGTCTCTTACGTTTTCGACATGGAGATCGAATTCCCTTCTGTCGAAAATTATTTTTCTTTATTTTTTTTCTGCGTTGGATTATAATTAAATATTTTATCTCAATGTTCGAGGTTCTTCGTAATCGTTCGACAAAAAATCTTAAGGCTAAACCGCCTTAAGATTTAATGAATACCTATTCTCCTGTTTGGTCACACCTGAATCTTGAAGCATCCATTCGATGAAGCACCCATAACCGGACTTAGGATCATTTACAAATACATGAGTTACGGCTCCGATGAGACGGCCATCCTGTACAATAGGACTTCCGCTCATGCCTTGAACGATACCGCCTGTCTTATCGATAAGGCGTGGATCAGTGATCCGCAGCACCATTCCTTTAGTGGCTGGCGTTTGCTGATGTGCTACATGAATGATTTCAACCTTAAACCGCTCCACCTGCTGTCCGTCAACTACAGTTAGGATCTCAGCAGGACCTTCCTTGACTTGATCGCTCATCGCCACGGGGATCGGTTCTTTGTAAAGACTGTGCTCGGGATTGGAGCTCATTTTACCGAAGATACCGAAGTCAGTATTACTCTCCACATTTCCAAGCACTTGGCTTTCTTTCAAAAAATGCGCTCGTTTCTCGCCCGGATCGCCATCCTGGCTTTTGGATATGGAGGTGACACTGGACTGAACGATATGACCACTGCCTACAACAATTGGAGTACCGGTATTCATGTCTGTAATCACATGTCCCAAAGCTCCATATACACCTTGCTCGGGAGCATAAAAAGTTAATGTGCCGACACCCGCTGCTGAATCACGAATGTACAGGCCTAACCGCCACACTTTGTCATGAATGTCATACGCGGGCTTTAGCTTAGCTGTATGCTCTTTACCCCCGCGTTTGAAGACAATGGTCAAGGGGTTATTCGCTTTACCAGCACGATCCACCAGCTTGGCCACCTTGGACAACTCATCCAATTTCTCACCATTCATGGAGATCATCAGATCACCCGGCACTAAACCGCTGACCTCTCCTGGGGAAAGCTTAGATTTCTCTGATACTTCAATCAGATGATGACCAACAACCAAAACACCTGCTGATTTCACTTTCACACCGATCGTTTGACCTCCCGGGATCACCTTAAGCTCGGAATGAATTCCTTGTGCAGTCACCTTGGCTGGTTCACCATGCAGTGGTGCAGCAGAACTTAGATTTGTTCCCGTTATGCCCGATAAACTAAGAAAGAAGGCAAATAAAAGGCCTGGCATTAACTTCCTGAGGTTAGGCTTCAATGGCTGTCACGCTCCCTTTTGCTTCTTTCGCTTGACGAAAAAGGTGGTCGCCAATTGCGTACCTATAAGATAACCTTGCCCCCAGGCTTTTATTACTGTCAATCATTGCTCCGCTTAGCTTGTTGCAGCCTTACTTGCCTCGGCCAGATTAAGCATTTCCTGCGAGTGATGCAATGTTTTTTCGGTAATTTCTACGCCACCCAGCATCCGGGCCAGCTCCATTACACGTCCATCGTTTGTTAGGGATTCCACTTCAGTCATGGTTCTTCCATCCTCAACCTTTTTGCGGATTAAGTACTGATGGTCAGCCATACAAGCCACCTGCGGCAAGTGAGTAATGGAGAACACCTGACAGGTAGAGGATAGCTTAAACAGCTTATCTGCGATGGACTGAGCGGCTCTGCCGCTGACACCGGTATCCACTTCGTCAAAAATCAGAACTGGAATTGCATCATGGCGCGCAAAAATACTTTTCATTGCCAGCATAATACGCGACAGCTCACCACCAGAGGCGATTTTGCCAAGAGGTCTCAGGGGTTCGCCCGGGTTAGGGGATATCATAAATTCTGCGCTGTCTATCCCTTGTCTTGTGAGGCGAATACGCCGACCATTGTATTCCACTCCACGGGGGTCCTCCAGCGTGTCTAATTTGACCTGCAACGAGGTTCTTTCCATTTGAAGGTCTTTAAGCTCACCCTCCACTTGGGTGGCCAGATCAGCAGCACAAAGCTTGCGTGCTTCACTTAATTCCGTAGCTGCTTCCATTAATACAGACAGCAGCGAATCGCGCTTCGCCGTCAGTTTCTCCAGATATTCATCTTTATTCTCAAGCAAATCAGTTTCCCGGTGAATTTGTTCATAATAAGCCAAAATCTGTTCTACACTCTCTCCATATTTACGTCGGAGTCCAGTGATCAAATCCAGACGATTCTCGATTTCTTCAAGTCGCATCGGATTGAACTCGATATTTTCCCGGTAATCACGAAGCTGAAAAGCAGCATCCTCTAGCTGGTAATATGAGGACTGCAGCTGTTCGAGCACTGTTCGCAGACCCTTCTCATCGTAACGAACTGCATCCTCAAGTCTGGAAATGACATTACCGATCGATTCCAAGCCTTGTCTGTCGTAAAGCAGCTCATATGCACCCGATACGGAATCCATCATTTTCTCACTGTGGGATAGTTTGACCCGTTCTTCGGTAAGTAATTCATCTTCTCCCGGTTTTAATCCGGCCGATGAAATTTCTTCAAGCTGAAAACGATATAAGTCGAGCATTTGGTATGCCTTCTGGCTGGATTCCTGCAGCTCTCGCAGCTCTTTCTCCACCTTCGCGAAGGCAGAATACCTTTCCTGAAAAACTGCCTTTAGCGGACCAATAATCGGTTCTCCGTATGTATCCAGCAGTCCCAGATGCCGTTCCGCCTTCAGCAAGTTCTGGTGCTCATGCTGGCCGTGTATATTAACCAGCTGCTCGCCGATCTCGCGAAGCATGGTAAGATTGACCATCTGTCCATTTACACGTGATGTACTTTTACCTTGAGAGGTAAGCTCGCGCCGTATAATAAGATGCTCCTCGCGCTGGGCCTCAATGCCAAGACGCTCCAAAGTCTCCCAAACGGGATGACCGCTGGGAAGACTGAAGAGCGCCTCCATCTCCGCTTTTTCACAACCATAACGAATGGAATCCGCTGAACCGCGGCCTCCAACAATCAATCCAAGCGCATCAATAATAATGGATTTACCTGCCCCGGTCTCTCCCGTAAGCACGTGGAAGCCAGGATAAAAATGCACATCAACCGCCTCAACGACGGCAAGATTGCGTATAGACAAGGTTTCTAACACTAATAGAGCACCTCCGAGAAGATGACAGGCATCTGATTAATTATAATTAAGAAATATAACCCATGATTTGTGAAATTACAGTCTTACTGTCCTCAGGTAAACGGCAAATAATAAGGATTGTATCATCACCAGAAAGGGTTCCCATAATTTGCGGCCAGTCAATATTATCAATCAAAGCAGCGACAGAGTTAGCCGTACCTGGTAAACATTTCATCACCACAAGATTAGCCGAGGAATCGATCTGCACAAAATTATCCACAAGAACGCGCTTAAGCTTCTGAATGGGATTGTACCGTTGATCCGTTGGAAGTGAATATTTATATCTTCCATCATCCATGGGTACCTTGATGAGCAACAGCTCTTTTATATCTCGAGATACTGTGGCTTGCGTAACTTGAAAACCTGATTCACGCAAGGCTTCCACAAGCTCGTCCTGTGTCTCGATATCCTTTTGTGTAATAATTTCACGAATCTTAATATGTCGTTGTCCCTTCATTGTTGCCTCCTGGTATATAAAAAATATGGACTCAGTTTGATTCTCCGTCGTCTTTGCCAAGCTTAATTACATGGATCGATGCTGTTGCTACATTAACATATAGAACGCCGCTGCATTCCGGATAGATCAGCAGGTAGGGAAGCAAGGTATCACGTAAGCCGCTGCCAGTGAAATCCAAAGGCTTGCGTGGTCTGGAAAGGATAACTAAATATAACGAGCCTTCCTCTTTTGTCGCCACATAATCTATAAATAACCGGCTATACATCTGCGCCCCATTTACGTTGAAAGACAAGGGGATTTTTAATTTCCCTCCAACGACCTCATATCCTTCATCCTCAAGTATATCAATAGAGGGATGTGGAATAATCACTTTATTGAACGGAATCTGATCCTTCATAAAAGAACGCGGAGAACTCTGCAGCCATACATATATCCGATATATTATAAAAATCGATAATGCTACCCCAATAAACGCCATAACGACCTTGTCAGAGCTACCCGCCACTATCAATCACCTCGGTGATTTATTCGCGTGAAGCCCTGGTAAATCCTGCTTCTAAGCTGTCTTTTTACGAGCTTTCCGCATAATTGATATTATTCGCTAATTCAGCAATTTACAATTACAACGAGCACAGTAAATCCAAAAAAGATTCAAAATATAAAGACCCGGATTTTATACCGGGTCTTTATTTTAATAAATTCAATCCATTTGAGCAAATCTGCAAAACACCCCGCTGACCATTTGAGGTTGACGGGGTGTTCATAAAGCTCTAGCGGCGCGGGGAGTTTCCATGAGTAGAACTCACATTAAAAGTACCCGTAGCCTGCTTAATCACTTCATCAGCAAGGGAAGCGAAGTCCTCCACTGGAATGACTGCTGCAACAGCAGCTGCCGGCTGTACGGATACTTCTTCGCCTTCCACCACTTCTGGCGTCAGTCTCCAGTGAGCAAGAAACTCAATATTGCCTTCTCCGCCTGTAATTGGTGAAAAGGTTAATCCATGTAGACCGAATCCTAACTCTGCAGCCATAGTCAGTACATTAATCAATACCTCTTTATGGACCGCGGAATCACGAATCACACCTGATTTTCCAACCTTCTCACGCCCAGCCTCAAATTGCGGCTTGATGAGTGCAGCGATATCTGCTGGACGTTGCAGCAAGGCTTTGAGAGGTGGGAGAATTATTTTTAAGGATATAAAAGATACATCAATACTGGCAAAGTCCGGAACAGGACCCTGCAAATCTGAAGGTGTCATATACCGGAAGTTCGTACGCTCCATGACGCTCACTCGCTCATCATTACGCAGTGACCAATCCAACTGGTTATAGCCAACATCAATAGCGTACACATGGCTTACGCCATTCTGAAGCGCACAATCTGTGAAGCCGCCAGTGGAAGCACCAATGTCCAGCATGTTCCGTCCCGTAAGATCAATATTAAATTGGCGAAGAGCCTTCTCCAGCTTTAGGCCCCCACGACTGACATACGGATGCACAGAGCCTTTAACCTTAAGGGTAGACTCCCGCGAAACCTTCATGCCAGCTTTTTCAATACGTTCCTCATCCGCGAGCACCAACCCTGCCATAATTGCAGCTTTAGCTTTCTCCCGGCTTTCATAAAAACCTTGCTCCACAAGCAGTACATCTATCCGTTCTTTACGGTGTTCCATGGTCATCTCCCGATCGTTCAAGGGTTACTAATTTCCGGCTTCCACTTAGGAAGACGAAGTTGTTTTGTAATTATAAGCACTTAAAGCCATCATGGACTTGATACGTGCACATAACGCTTCTACGGTAAGGCCTGTTTGCTGACGTTGTTCTTTAATGGAGCCATGCTCCACGAAGATGTCGGGCACACCCATCAGATGTACACGCGCGTCATAAATTTCATGCTCCGCGTAGAATTCCAATACCGCACTGCCGAGACTTCCCGCTTGGCAAGCCTCTTCAATAACAACCATATTGGTTCCAGCATGAGCCAAATCAAGAAGCATGGAGTTATCAAGCGGCTTCAGGAAACGCGCATTCACAACACCCACCTGAATCCCTTCCCGCTTCAGCAAATCAGCGGCTTCTTCAGCCACTTGAACCATAGGACCACATGCCACTACAGCATATCCTTCTCCTGTACGCAGTCGTTCCCATGATCCTATAGGAAGGGTATGCAGTTCAGCATCCATTGCCACGCCTGTTCCGTTAATACGCGGATAGCGGTAAGCAATTGGACCGTCATTATATTCAAGTGCCGTCTTCATCATATGACGCAGCTCATTTTCGTCTTTTGGCATCATCATAACCATATTAGGGATATGGCGCATAAAAGCAACATCGTACACACCCTGATGAGTCTCACCATCCGCACCCACAAATCCAGCACGGTCAATGGCGAACATAACATTGGCGTTATGGCGGCAAATATCATGGACGATCTGATCATAGGCACGCTGCATGAAGGTAGAATACACGGCGTATACCGGCTTCATCCCTTCCATAGCCAAAGCTGCACACAGGGTTGCAGCATGCTGCTCGGCAATCCCGACGTCAATCATGCGATCCGGAAATTCCTTCGCAAAAGGAAACAACCCTGAACCGCCTGGCATCGCAGGGGTAACTGCAATCAGACGCGAATCTTCACGTCCCAGCTCAATCAGCGTACTGCCAAATACTTCGGTATACATTGGAGGGCCTACAGCTTTAAGTGCCTGACCCGACTCAATTTTGTAAGGGGAAATGGCATGCGATTTATAGAAATCAGTCTCAGCCGGTTTGTAGCCCTTGCCTTTGGTCGTCAGCACATGCACAAGCACAGGACCCGCCACGTTATCTGCTTGATGGAAGGTGTCGATCATTTTCTCCAGATCATGTCCATCCACTGGCCCAAGATACGTAAAGCCAAGCTCTTCAAACAATACTCCGGGTACCATCATATATTTAAGACTGTTTTTTAACTGTTCAGCGGTTTTCGCTAATCGTCCACCGATGGCCGGAATCTTCTTAAGCAGCCCTTCAACCTCGTCTTTAGCACGCAAATAATGACGGTCCGAACGAATTTTGCTTAAATAATTGTGCATCGCCCCTACATTCGGAGCAATCGACATTTCATTATCGTTCAAAATAACCATCAGCTTACGCTTCTCATGGCCAATGTGGTTAAGCGCTTCAAAAGCCATCCCGCCGGTAAGCGCACCGTCACCAATCACGGCAATTACCTTGTTGTCTTCGCCTTTAAGATCACGAGCCATAGCCATCCCCATCGCTGCCGACAAAGAGGTGCTGCTATGTCCAGCTTCCCACACATCATGTTCGCTTTCAGAGCGCTTAACAAAGCCGCACAATCCCTGATATTTGCGCAGGGTATCAAAGCGATCTTGACGGCCGGTCAGTATTTTGTGGACATAGGCTTGGTGGCCAACGTCGTAGATCATTTTGTCACGAGGACTGTTATAGCAATAATGTAAGGCCAGCGTGAGCTCCACCACCCCCAGATTAGAACCGAGGTGCCCGCCGGTTGCTGTAAGCTTCTCAATCAGAAATCGTCGAATTTCCTCTGCAAGAGTAGTTAATTCTTCGACTGACAGTGATTTCAGTTGTTGTGGATCATTTATTTGTGGAAGCAGCACGAATAGTTCCCCGCTTTCCTAGATGTTGTAAAATATATAAAAACCATTATAACACAAACGAAACGGCTGTCGAAATACAGCCGCTTCGAAAGTTCATACTTAGTGATCACGTGCCATTAAATAATCTGCAATTTCCAGCAGGCGCTGGTTGTCGTAAAAACCGCCATTCAGCACAGCATTTTGAGCTGCTTCTGTAAGCTGCTTCACCTCAGCACGAGATTCCTCTAACCCAATAAAATAAGGGTAGGTTACCTTCTGCTGTTTGATATCGCTGCCTGTTTTTTTACCAAGCTTGCCTTCATCTCCAACCAAATCAAGAATATCATCCTGAATTTGAAAAGCGAGTCCGATGCTTGTGCCAAAATCACGCAGAGCTTCAAGCTGCTTCTCTGTTGCCCCTGCGATACGTCCGCCGGCTAACAACGAAAAGATAATTAAATCTCCGGTTTTATGCAGATGAATATACTTCAGCTGTGCAAGATCTGTTAGTCCTTGCTCGCCTTCCATATCTGCTATCTGACCGCCGACCATGCCGCGTGGACCCGCCATTTCCGCCAGATCCTCCACTATGGATAAAACATTATCAGCAGGGATGCCAAATTTACGGGAGGCTTGTACCACACTGTAAAAAGCATGGGTCAAAAGCGCATCACCCGCAAGAATAGCTGACGCTTCACCAAAGACTTTATGATTCGTCAGCTTACCGCGCCGATAATCATCATTATCCATGGCAGGCAGATCATCATGAATCAACGAGTAGGTATGTACCATCTCAATAGCAGCAGCAACAGGCAAGGCTGCTTCACGGCTGCCTCCCAGTGATTCACAAGCAGCGATCACAAGCAGCGGCCGGAGGCGTTTGCCCCCTGCCATTAGCGAATACTTCATCGCTTGCTGTAAATTTTCTGGAACCGTCCATGCTGCGGGAAGAATAGTCTCAAGCTCCTGTGAGAGCAAATCACTTATCGATGCGATGTAATCCTCCAGCGGCTGCCGCATGCTTTCACTTGCGGACCTTCCCTCCAGATCATTCTCAAAGCGATTCATCGGCGTCCCCTTCCAGACGTGCACCAAACGGCTTTTTGCGCAGTTCTCCGTCCTCTTGGGTAATCATTTCGATCTTACGCTCTACTTGTTCCAGCTTGCTGCCGCAAAGCTGCGACAGCTTCATTCCCTGCTGAAATAAATCGATGGCCTTCTCCAGAGGAACGTCGCCGTGTTCAAGCTCACGAACGATTTCCTCCAGTCGGTCCATAGCGCCTTCAAAATCAAGTTCCGCTTCCTTCGTCATCGTCTTTGCCATCCTCCTTCATCCCCCATACTTGGCAGTTCAGCTGTCCGTCATTCATCTTTATCACCACAAGATCGCCAAGCTGCACTTCGGTCAGCGATTTGATTAAATGTTCTTCCGCCTCGTCATACACTAAGCTGTAGCCGCGCGACATTACTTTTAGCGGGCTCAGCGCATCCAGGTGACGAATCTCTGCCACATAGCGAGATCGCTTCTCCTGCAAACGAGCCTGCATAGCGCCCATTAACTCACGGCGCATGCTGTCCGTGCGCTGACGCGCTGCGGCAACACTGTCGCGCGGATGGAACCGCTGCAGACTGTGATGCAGCACCGCCTTACGCTCGCGGGAACGGCTGAGCCGTGCATCCGCTGAGCGCTGGAGCCGCTCACGCAGCATGTCCAGCCGCTGTGTGTGCTGAATCAGCGTCCGGCGCGGGCCTGCCAGCGCCAGCGAGCGCTGCAGCACCGAGTGGCGCTCGCGTCCACGCTGGGCGCGTTGTTGCAGCGCTTGGCGCAGCCGCTGCTGCAGCTGGCGAAGCTGCGCAGCTAGCTCGCCGGCATGAGGCACGGCCAGCTCAGCGGCCGCTGTGGGCGTAGCCGCGCGGAGGTCGGCGGCGAAATCGGCAATCGTGAAATCGGTCTCGTGGCCGACGGCCGAGATGACCGGAATCCTTGATGCCGATATCGCTCGTGCGACTTCCTCCTCGTTGAACGCCCACAGCTCCTCCAGCGAACCGCCGCCGCGGCCGACGATAAGCACGTCGGCTTCACCCATGGCGTTCAGCGCGCCAATCGCCTTCACTATCGAAGGCGCAGCGCCTTTGCCTTGCACCAGTACGGGATAGATTACAATAGCTACCTGCGGAAACCGCCGCTGAAGCGTAATCACAATATCTCGTACAGCTGCTCCTGTTGGGGATGTAATCACACCAATACACTTCGGGAACCGCGGCAACGAACGCTTGCGAGCTTCTGCAAAAAGGCCTTCTTTTTCAAGCTTGCTCTTCAGCTGCTCATAGGCCAGATATAAACTGCCAATCCCATCAGGCTGCATATGTGTGGCATAGAACTGGTATTGCCCATCCCGTTCATAAACGGTCACATTACCTCTGGCAATTACCCGAGCGCCTTCTTTCGGAATAAAAGGCAGCCGCTGGTTATGAGAAGCGAACATAATCGCTTTAATGCGGCTGCTCTCGTCCTTAAGTGTGAAATACATATGCCCGCTGCCATGATGTGTAAAGTTGGAAATCTCTCCGCGAATCCACACATCCGAAAGTAAATTATCCGAGTCTAGCTTCATGCGGATATAACGGTTGAGTTCTTTTATCGAATAAACCTGCCGCTCTGCCGCCATGAATCTTACCCCTATTCCAGGCCGTGACGGCGTTTAGCCGCAATCAGCGTGTTGCTCATCAGCATTGTAATAGTCATCGGTCCAACCCCGCCTGGAACAGGCGTGATGTATCCGGCAACTTCTTTTGCACTTTCATAATCAACGTCACCTGCGAGTTTACCGTTATCCAGACGGTTCATGCCCACATCGATGACAACAGCACCCGGCTTCACATAGGAAGCATCAATGAAATTAGCTCGTCCGATCGCTACAACCAAAATATCCGCTTGACGGCTAATCTCTTGCATATTAGCTGTACGGGAATGGCACATAGTTACGGTAGCATTTTCGCGTTGCAACAAGAGGGAAACTGGCTTTCCTACAATATTGCTACGACCAATTACAACGGCATGTTTACCTGCCATACCTGTTCCTGTACGTTTAATCAGTTCGATTACTCCTGCAGGAGTACATGGAAGAAGACTGTCGGCACCGATGACCAGGTTGCCTACATTGACAGGGTGAAAGCCGTCTACATCCTTTTCCACGGAGATTGCATCAATAACAGCCTTCTCCTCGATATGCTTAGGCAATGGGAGTTGAACCAGAATTCCGTCGATATCATCGCGTCCGTTTAGCTCTGCTACCAGTGCCAGAAGTTCTTCTTGAGAAGTGGATTCATCCAATTTATGCACTTCCGAATGGAATCCTAAGCTGATACAAGATTTCTCCTTATTGCGAACATAAACCTGAGATCCCGGGTCTTCACCTACTAGAATAACAGCCAAACCGGGCTTTACGCCGCGTTTCGCCAGTTCAGCAACCTCTTGGGCAATGCTAATACGAATTTCCTCGGATACTTGTTTACCACTGATGATTGCTGCTGTCATGTTAGTCTCTCCCCTTTTATATACTTTACTATGGTTTATAAATTAAGAATGGTCAGCTTTAATAGTATCTATCTCTTGGATCATCTTGCCGAGTACTCCGTTAACAAACTTCCCGGAATCATCCGTTCCAAAATGCTTGGCCAAATCGATCGCTTCATTCACCGCAACCTTCGCAGGCACATCATTAGCGAACACCATTTCATACGCTGCTAAACGTAGAATCTGACGATCCACACGTGACAGACGGCTCATTTGCCAGCCCTTCAGGTAATGTTCAAGTATATCGTCGATCGCTACCTTGTGCTCCCATACCCCATTCACATGCTCTACCACATAGTGTTTAAGCTGAATCTCGTCCGTGATTACACGTTCGGTTTCATTCTCTTCTGAAGCTTCCTCGAGCAGCATTTCTACGGCTTCCGCGCTTTCCACATCGTTCATTTCCATCTGATACAGGCTTTGGACAATAATCTCTCTAGCTATACGTCTTTTCATGTGTTCCTCCTAAAATCTTATATCGCATTAAAATATTCACTTGTACTGCAACAACGTCTACGACCTAAATATCGCTTCACACTTATTCATTCTTTCCCTAATCCTGTGAGGATTATTGCACAAAGCGAAGATACCTTCAGAGGAAGCTCGCAAATATACCTATCCCTTGTCGCAAAAAAACCGCAATGCCTTTCTTCCGGGGGCAACGGACAACACAAACTTACGGTTTCCTGCTCCGGGAAAAAGACTATCGCGGTTCACTTAAAGGGACGCCAGCGTCCGGATAATCGCGAAACCAACTCCTGCCATTGAAACAGGGGCGCTTGCGCGGTATCCTTTCTTTTGCCGAGCGTATATCCGATGAACACTACCAGTGCAAAGAACAGCATATCCCAAAAACCGCAAATTAAATAAATCAAACCCAGACCAATGCCGAAAGTCACTCCGGCGATTCTACCCCCGTGACTTTCCCATACTTCTTTCCAAGACATAAGGGAAACTCACCTCTATTCCACTCGACTTTTGAAGCTTGGAGACTGCGTGAGGTTAGCAATATATACAGACACATCAGCAACCGGAATGCCCGTTGTCTCCTGCACGAAATCATGCACCTGACGTTGTACTTCTGTCGTAAGCAGCGGTAATGAATGCTCACCGTCCACTACTGCACGAATTGTAATTTCAAGGCCAGCCTGAGAGACACGAATACGTGACTTGAGATCTCTGATTCCCTTCACTTTACCAGCAGCCTTAAGACTCAGATTCTCAATAGTTTCCATTGAAATCTGGATATCCCCATACTCTGTACGCTGATCGACCGAAGGCAATGAAGCGCGATCACGGCGCAGAGAGATGTAGAAAAATCGGATGCTCAGAAGGAACAAGACAACTGCTACTATTATTGCTGTAATATAAGCTGCTGGTCCATTCTCAATCTCCAAAGTTCTAGGAATCGCACCGCTTAAGAGGAGGATGGCAATAACAGATAGTATTCCGATACTTAAGCTGTAGACAAACAGCAAAAGTCTGTCCAAAATTTTTGCCACGAGTCTCATAACCTCCTTAAATTAGAGTAAACCCTCGACTTTGCTGTCGGGGGTTTATGGAAGAACGATGACTGCTATTTCACACGAAGAATCGTTTCAGCTTCTTCGTTCTTGTCTACAGTGTTGTTGTTCTTGAATTGCACATCATGAATATGCACATTCACTTCCACAACAGTCAGACCAGTCATAGTCTCGATGGAGCGCTTAACATTGCGTTGAATTTCAGCAGCCACTTCAGGAAGGCGATTGCCATATTCAATAATTACAGAAACATCCACCGCAGCTTCACGTTGTCCAACCTCTACTTTAACTCCTTTGGACAGATTCTTACGTCCAAGAAGTTCAACAATACCACCGGCGAAACCGCCGCTCATACCTGCTACACCTTTAACCTCAACGGTCGCCAGACCTGCAATAACCTCGATTACTTCAGGAGCAATCTGGATTTCACCGATTTCCGTCCGTTCGTATTCTGTCGGCAATGTACTCATTTTAGACTTCACACCTTTCAAGAAAGATTGTTCATGATTTCAAGCGTAAAGCACGTCTCTTATTAAACATACTATATCATTTGACGAACTTTATGACAAACAAACCGAAGTCGTCCTAAATTTCATACTCTTCAAGAAACTTAATGTCAAAGTTACCATCCAAAAATACAGGATGCTCCAACAGTTTCTGATGGAAAGGGATGGTAGTATGAATGCCTTCCACGGCGAATTCAGCCAAGGCGCGCTTCATCTTCGCAATCGCTTCCTGACGTGTAGGAGCCCATACAATCAGTTTTGCAATCATAGAATCATAGAAAGGGGAAATCGTATATCCTGGGTACGCCGCACTATCTACACGAACGCCAAGGCCTCCGGGTGGCAAATAAAAGCCGATTTTTCCTGGTGAAGGCATGAAATTACGCTCTGGATCTTCAGCATTTATACGGCATTCAATCGACCAGCCATTAATCACGATATCTTCCTGAGTGAATGACAGCGGATTGCCTTCTGCTACAGAAATCATTTCCTTAATCAAATCCACACCTGTAACCATTTCCGTTACTGGATGTTCGACCTGAATACGAGTATTCATCTCCATGAAGTAAAACTGTCCATCCGGTCCAAGCAGGAATTCAAGTGTTCCGGCTCCCGAATAATTCACGGCAAGCGCTGCTCGAACAGCTGCTTTACCCATTGCTTCACGAATTTCAGGTGTGAGCACTGAACAAGGTGCCTCTTCAATCAGCTTTTGGCGACGACGCTGCACGGAGCAGTCCCGTTCACCTAAGTGCACTACATTGCCATGTTTATCTGCAATAATCTGAATCTCCACATGCTTCATGCCTGTTAGGAATTTCTCCAGATATACACCAGCGTTACCAAACGCCTTTTGTGCTTCCTGTTGTGCAGCAGTGATCTGCTTCACCAAAGATTCCTCGTCCTCAGCAATCCGTATTCCCTTACCTCCGCCACCTGCAGTAGCCTTAACGATGATTGGGTAACCAATATCGCGGCCCAGCATGACAGCTTCCTCTACATCGCCTACAAGACCATCTGAGCCCGGGATAATCGGAACTCCAGCCAGTTTCATGGTTTCCTTCGCTACAGCCTTGTCACCCATACGGTTTATGGCATCTGGAGAAGGTCCTATGAAGATAATATTGCAAGATTCACAAATCTCTGCAAAATCCGCATTTTCAGCTAAAAATCCATAGCCAGGATGGATGGCATCACATTCCGTTAAGGTGGCTACACTCATAATATTTGTAAAGTTCAGATAGCTGTCCTTGGCCGGCATCGGACCGATGCAGTAAGCTTCATCAGCCAACCGGACATGCAGTGAATCCCGGTCGGGTTCCGAATAGACCGCGACGGTGGAAATGCCCAGTTCACGGCAGGCCCTAATAATGCGGACCGCGATTTCGCCGCGGTTGGCAATCAACACTTTTTGAATGTTCATGCGTTTCCTCCCAAAGTTTTGCGAAGCTTCCGCTCCTTAAGTAGTCTGCGGTATTTATTCCGGTTTAACCAAGAATAGTGGTTGACCATATTCTACAAGCTGACCGTTCTCAGCAAGTACAGACACGATTTCACCTTTGATCTCCGCTTCCAGCTCATTCATCAGTTTCATCGCCTCGATAATGCAAACCGTTGATTTTTCACTTACACGGTCTCCAACATTAACAAACGAAGGCGTTTCCGGAGAAGCGGCACTATAAAAGGTCCCCACCATTGGAGACACAATTTTATGTAGTTTGCCTTCATCAGCTGCTTGTGGCTGCTGCGCTGGAGGAACTTCACCAACTACCGGATAGGATACTTGCGGTACGCTCTGCGGCTGCGGGGCAGGCGTAAAGGGATAGGCAGCATAAGGAGTCGCCTGTACTGCTGTTCCATCAGCTTCAGGGCGATCCGGTTTGCGAATTGCAAGCTTCATTCCTTCGCTTTCGATCTCCAACTCATGTACAGAGGAGGTCTGGTCCAGCAATTTAATCAATTCCTTAATTTCGCTCAACTTGAACATATATCAGTTCACTCCTTCAGCTTTCTCTCGAAGCCACTTCTTAAGCGGACAAGATAACTTTATGTATTATATCACAATCGGTAAAAATGGAAAGAGCCCGGGGCAACCCGAGCTCTTTCGTCATTTTTCTTTTAATTTTACAGCTTATTATTGCTCGGAAACGTATTGTACACTAATTTTATCTTGAGACACGCTCAGTTCCTTCATTACGAGATCCACGATACTAACGGCTTGCTTTACATCCAGTTTGTCGCTGAGAACGACTACTTTGTAGCTGTCTCCAGCTTCTTCCTTTACAATCGCTTCTCCATATTTTTGTTGAAGCTGTTCTTCGATACCGGTAATTTTGGATTCTTTTTCTTCAAGATTGAGAAGTTGTTCTTGAGCGACTGCGTTATCAGCAGGTGTTTTATCCATGTCATTAATCAAAGCAAGCAAGTCTTGTTGGTTCTTAAGATTCTTTTGCTCACGTTCATAAAGGTAGTTAGTGAACATGCTGCTCGCCGATACACTTTGAGAAGCTACTTCATCGAGAATTTCTTTGTCATTTTTGGCTGGAGTCTTGGTGGTTGTATTTGCGGCTGTATCTTTAGCAGATGTATCTGTTTTCGCGGCATCTTTAGCAGCAGTGTCGGTTGTTGCCTTCTCTGAGTCACTGCTATTTGCGGCAGCTTTACTGCTATCGTCCTTAGCAGCTGTAGTTGTACTGTCGTCCGTTTTAGCAGTAGTAGTGCTATCATCCGTTTTAGCGGTAGCAGCACTGTCATCCGTTTTGGCGGCAGTAGCGCTGTCGTCCGTAGTAGCGGCGCCAGTAGTGCTATCTACAACGCCTTCATCAGCAACAACATCGCCTTGACTAACAACTTCGTTCACAACAACACCTTTGTCACCAACCGTTGGCAACGCTGCACCTGCTGTGTCTTTCAGGGAATCAACCTGCATTGTGCCAGCCGTGTCTTTTGGAATCGAAGCACCTGAGTCTTCAGTGAATAAATAGTATGCAGAGAGGACCACCATCAAGCTGAGCATAGAAACCAACCATATCGTTTGTCTTTTGCCGTTCATTCCATATTCCTCCTAAAATTTAATCTAGTGGCTGCTTCGGAAGCACTCACTTATTGACTTTCTCCTGCTACTCTTGTTTGCGTGGTACTACTGAAATGCGCTGGATCGGGACGTTCAAGCCTTTTTCTATAGCCTGCTCGACGAGTCCACGAACAACCTTGTTCTCTGCCCCTTTGGCAACTACCAGTACGCCGCGTACCTGAGGTTTAATCCGCTTCGTCACAATGGGTGTTTCGTCCCCTGATTGCGAGTAGGTTACGATTTCGCCATCCCTCGTATATTGTGTCGTATGACGTTTCCCCCCACTGGCATCCGTCTCTTCACTAAGCTGCTGGGAGTCATTCATATTACGCACCACGACAATTTCTTCTGTAGACTCCACTGTAACCATGATATCGACCGTACCGACGCCAACGATTTTCTCCAAAATCTCCTTCATCCGGTTCTCCATCGCTAGTTCGATGCTGTCGAACGAATTGGTTGTTGTGGTTGGATCACTCTGCACCAACGCCGTTTGTGAGGACTGATTCAGCGGCGGCTCGCGCCCTGTATTCTCGTTATCAATCCTCTTCACATTGACGAAGGAATTGAATAGCATGATCGCTGCGCCCAGCAGACCCAGAATGATCAGCCAGCGAAAGGTATGGCTTCTCTTCGGACTGCCGGCCCCACCCCCAGCCCACTGCTCAAGCTTTTTCAGCCAATTGCCCACTCCCATCCCTCCTAAAAATTATAGTTATTTAGAAACTGCAAGCTCATGATTTGACGTTACTAGCCACGCTGCCATCCACCTGAATGACTTTGGGATCCAAATCCCACTTCAGTTCCAGCAGCTTTACAATGGACTCCATTTCACTCGAGGACGCGCTGTCTTCCGCCACAGTTCCGTTCACTGCTTTATTAGGTTCATCTGATGATGTTGCTTCACTCTCTACGTTATCTGCCGGATTAGCGCCAATTTTAACTTCTACAGGTGCTACAGGAGTGATTGTAATGGGTGCTGTAGTCGCTGTGCTGGAAGCTCCGGAAGTACCCGGGGAGTTAGCCGATGTCTGAGGCATAGAGACCTTTACATTAGAAATGACAGGGACGTCTTCGTTACCGGTGCCGCCAGACTTCCCCATGCCCAGCGTTACGGTGACATTAACCCCGCGTTTGCCGGTCTCGCTGATAATCTGCTCTTTCATCTGACCCGCCACCTCTTCGGCAGCGAGCTGCAGACTCTGTTCCTGACGGCCTTGTGCAAGCTTTTGCCCATCTGCCAGAATCTGTTCCAAGGATGGGTCTCCCTTCCCTCCGCCAGTGAACAAACCGCCTTCTTTCTCTTGCTGTCCCATAGCGACACTCAGTTCGGAGATTGCATCACCTTTCAGGAGAGAGACAATAGGGCTGAGCATCGTGAGCAGGATTAGGAGACTTAGCACCAATCTTGCATAACGCTCCATGGATTTGCTTGGGAGCAGCAATTCAACAAATGACGCCAACAGCACAACCAGGATGATCTCCCGCAGCCAATCGCCCAACCAGCTCATGGTTTCCCTCCTAAAGGTTTTGTTGCTTCACCTCATCATTACGGTCAAGTTGCCCGCAGTCAGCATGATCGTAACCGCCATAAAAAACATTAAGGAAACAGCAGCCAAAGCAGCGAATACGTACACCATGCTTTTTCCAATCGTCTGGAGACAGACTACAATCGGTGTCTCTCCCAGCGGCTGCATCACAGCGGCGGCTATGTTGTAGATAAGGGCAAGCACCAGGATTTTGATTGCCGGAAAAGCACACAGGAACAATATGATAATGACACCCGATAACCCGATCGCATTCTTCACCAGCAGTGAAGCTGAGATTACTGTGTCTGTGGCATCCGCGAACATTTTGCCGATGACCGGAACAAAATTCCCTGTAATATATTTGGCGGCCCGAATGGTGACCCCATCCGTTACTGAGCTTGTTATCCCTCGAACGGAAATTACACCTAGAAACACAGTTAGCAGTACACCTAACAGTCCAGCACCGATGTTTCGCAGCAGGTTAGCCAGCTGGGTTAGTTTATATTTCTCCGACAATGCGCTGACCAGATGCAGCACAGCCGAGAAGAACAGAAGCGGAAAAACAAGGCTGTGGATCATGGTGCCAACCGTATGAATCATAAAAACAATTAACGGATGGGTGACAGAGACCGTAACGATATTCCCCATCGAAGCCAGCAGCGCGAACAGCAGTGGAATCATCGCCATCATGAAATCGATCATCCGGTCGATAGCATCCTTTGCATAACCAATAGCGATATTGAAGCTGTTCACGGCAATTACCAGCACCACCATATAACAGAGCGTATAAGCGACCTTACTGACCGTTTTTCGCTCAAAAGCGGTTTGCAGCGTCTCCAGAATCATGCTGAGTACACTGATCATCACAATCGTCACAAGCAGCTTACCGTTGTACAGCACCTCATGCCACATAAAGCCTAGAAGCCCAGATAACACACCCTTCAAGCTGAGCCCCTTATCTCCTGGAAGCAGCATGTCCATTAGCGTAGGTGTGGCCCCGTCCGGGAAAAAACCACCATAATCCTTCATCAGCTGATCCCAATACGACTCCACTTTATCTTTTGGCAAATTATTCACCTGGCTCTTGACCCACTGGTCTACCGGGGAAGAACTGCCGGATTCTGGTGTTGAGGAAGCTTGCACACTCTGAGCTGTACCTGCAAACCATAGAATGAAAAAGAATGGAAGCAGCAGCAGTATTATTTTTAGTTTTGGAGGACGGAAAACACTGCGCTCTTGCATAATTTCTCCTCCCGATTCGTTGCTCAGCTCTCTTTACGATTGCTTTAAGCAGGCAGTAGTTTCATGACGGTTTCGATAATGATGCTGATGATGGGTACGGCTAGTACCATAATTAGCACTTTGCCGGCGAGTTCTATTTTGGAAGCAATGGATTCCTGACCGGCATCTCGTACAATTTGTGCACCGAACTCCGCGATATAGGAAATGCCGATGATTTTGAAAACAGTCTTCAAATAAATCATTTCCATCCCCGATGACTCAGCCACCCGCTCCAGTGTAGAGAGGATCATTCCGATCTTGCCGATCAGAAACATAAAAATTAGAATTCCTGTTGTAGTAGCAAGAAGGAAGGCGAACATCGGTTTTTGTTCCTTCAGTACGAGAATCAATATGGTCGATATCAGCCCAATCCCAACAACTTGAATAATCTCCATAGCACGCCTATTGAAAAAGAAAGATCGTTTTTATTTCCTGCAGCAACCCGTCCAGCATACGAATCACCATGAACAGCACGACTACGAACCCGATCACGGTGACCCAATGTGCGAAATCCTCTTTTCCCATCTGTTTGAGCACCGTGTGTATCATGGCGATAATTATGCCAATGCCGGCAATTTGAAAAATCGCATTGACTTCAATATTCATTCCTGGCACCTCGCTAAAAGATCAAAATGACGATCAGTACTCCAAGCAGCAGACCCAGGCTTTTACTTAACTTTTCATATTTGCCTTGATCCTCTCTGGCCACCGACTCCTCCTGCTTCAATTGCTGCAATGCTAACGCGATATGAGTGCTCTGATTCGACCTATCGCTTGTGCCGAGAGTACAGCTGAGCTGGCGAAGAATCTCTCTTTCTGTCCCCTTCATAGCGGTAGACTTCCAATATGCTTCCATCGCCCGCTGGATGGCATCCTGGGCGCTTCTGTCATAGGGAGGGCTCATCTCCTCCGCTGTTTTGACAAACAACGATTTCAGCGGGTCCTTCGACTGATTCCCAATCCGCCGCATGGCTTCCGGCAGTGGGGTGAAGCCGTACATGATCTCTGTTTCCAACCGCTGTAGTGCTGCTATTAAACCTCTGATATGTCTGGGCCTGTCTGCATATTGACGAGCAAACTGGAGACCTGCAAGCGTACCAGCCACCACAATGAGCACAGCACCGAACAGCTTAAGCATGCAAATCACCACCTAGTCGATCCCCGGGAGAGATAAGCAGCATTCCTCTTTTCTGACCATCCAGAATGCGAAACGTGAGACCTGCTTCTGAACGATGGAGTATGACATATCTCTCGAACATCTTTTGTTCCAGCAGTCCTCCAAGACCCGGCCTACGAGCCAACTCTGTTACATCTTTTCCGTGAGCGGAAGCAATGACAGATATTCCGGCATGCAGTGCCTCGGTAACTGCTTCGGCATCTTCCGGACGCCCAATCTCATCCGCGATTAATACATCTGGCGATAGCGACCGGATCATCATCATCATGCCTTCTGCCTTGGGACACCCATCAAGAACGTCTGTCCGCGGACCCACGTCAAAGGCGGGAACACCACGCCGGCTGCCAGCAATTTCAGACCGTTCGTCAACAATTCCCACCTTCAGCCCCGGTCTATTCCCTTCGCGCTTGCCCAATTCCCCTAAGGAGATTTGTCTTGCGAGATCGCGGAGTAGGGTAGTCTTGCCATGTTGTGGAGGGGAGAGAATCAAGGTGTGCATCATTCGCTGCCGCCCCTTGTCCAGTAAATAAGGCAGCACTCCATCTGCGATTCCA
Source organism: Paenibacillus sp. FSL H7-0735 (assembly GCF_038008505.1). Lineage (NCBI taxonomy): Bacteria > Bacillati > Bacillota > Bacilli > Caryophanales > Paenibacillaceae > Paenibacillus > Paenibacillus sp. FSL H7-0735. The sequence continues at coordinate 5,151,470 of NZ_JBBOZH010000001.1, forward strand.
GGTACTTCACGAGCAATACGGACATTAAAGCCAGTGATATCACGAAGATGCTCTACACCTCCGCCACTCAGTACTGTCCGACCAGCAAGTCCTATCCGATGACCGCCGGGAATCGTAATAAATCCTTTTCTCAGCTCTTCTTCCATCGTATATAGCGAATGGTTGCTGATCAGATCTAGCAGTCGATGAGTGTCTTCCCGATACGGCTTGTAAGCTTCTTCAGGCCTCTGCGTCAAACTGCCATTCACTCTTAGAAAGTGATATTTACCAGAGTAGTTAATTTCCAGCGGACGACCTTCACGGACACGAATCTCCTCCACCATTCCTAGCAGCGGAAGGGGAAGGCACTTTAACAGCGCTCTTACTTTTTCAGGAAACAATTGCAGCCAGTCATCTGCCATACAAAGTACCCCCAAGCTGTCCTCTACTTAATTGCTTTATTCCATATTTATGCTTGTACGCGCCTAATATGCCTATCATCTATCATTTTTTCAAAATCCCGATTAAGAGAAAGGCTACACCGCAGCCCACCCAGCCTAATTTGCTCCATGACAGCTGCTGTGCCATCCCAGTCAGGCCAATAGCTGTCGTCAATATCAATATGGTCGGGCCTACCAAAGCCAGTCCAGAATTGACAGCCAGCGCCTTATCGACCTGATTTAATCTGAGCATTATCAGCGCAGCTATAATCTCTGCACTGCCCGAGAACAACCGCAGAGTCGCCATCCAGCTTACATACTTGTCCAATCTACTCCACTCCTTTTACTAATTCATTCATACCAAAAGACATCTGAGGCTTGTTTAGCTTTCTATTATTCATGGATATGCGTGGCTTTTTCACTTTAGACAATGAGAAATGACAGATTTACAGATCAGACTGTGAAAGAATTCATAGTGAGTGGGTTCATAAATAAATATAATCAGTACGATAAAATAATTTTTACGAACGCCTTCATCTGTGGTATCCTTTTTAATTGGAAATATAGTGAGTTTATATTTTCAAAAAAAGGCAAACTAAAAAGACATAAGAAAAAGAGGGGATTTGTGTCATGCACGTTCGAAATTACGGGCTACCGCTCAGCATGCGGTCCGTAGTCAGACCAGTAAGAGAAGCGGCAATCATTATTTTTTCAGCTTTTTTAGTCGCCGCAGGGATGAGATTATTTCTAATTCCTCATCAACTGCTAAGCGGCGGGGTAGCGGGGGTGGCTTCAGTCATCGGGTATGTAACTAATCCGAAGTACATCTCAATCATTTATTTTGCGATAAACCTTCCTGTTCTGATCTGGGGATTTATTGCAGTGGGGAAAAAATACATCTTACTAAGCATGCTTTCCGTTTTAGCTACCACCTGGTTCATGACAATTATTCCTGCGGTGAAAGTGACCAAAGACCCGATTTTGGCTAGTATTTTTGGCGGCGTAATTATTGCTGGCGGGGTTGGATTTTCTCTCCGTGCCGGGGGCTCATCTGGAGGATTTGATATATTAGGCTCGATTATTACACGCAAGCGGGATATTCCTATTGGGAATGTACTCTTCGTAATGGATGGGATCGTTATTCTGAGTTTAGGCTTCTTTAAAAGCTGGGACTCAGCCTTATACGCTATGCTCTGTATTTTTGTGAAAAGCAGAGTGGTTGATATGATTCATATTCGTCATGTCAAGCTAACCTGCTTCATTGTTACCAAGGAACGGGATAAAATGCTGAATCGTCTTAGAGAGCTGCCTCATGGCATCACAGTAGTCAACGCAGAGGGCGGTTACAGTCACGAGGGCAATACAATGCTGATGACCGTAACGACCCGCTATGAGCTGTCAGAGCTGCGTAAGACTATCCTTGAGACGGATCCAAGCTCTTTCGTCAATGTACTTGAGACTGTTGAAATTCTAGGCCGATTTAGACGTTTAGGATAAATACCCATATAGATGTAAAAAGGAACGCTGCATTCAAACCTGCAGCGTTCCTTTTCATTTATAGCTGATGCCCAAAAAGGAGACCCCGTAGCTAAGTAGCTGTAGGATCTCCCTTTTTATTGATTAAACGGCTCTTAACGACGATCCTTAGGACCACCAACAAAGGCCTGCTCAGTTGTATCCAGATTATAAGCGGTGTGAAGCGCCTGAATGATCGATGGCAAATTGCCGGATTCGATTACACAAGAAACCTTAATCTCTGACGTGCTGACCATCTTAATGCTTACTCCCTCTTGGGAGAGTACATCAAACATTTGAGCTGCAACACCAGGATGGCTAACCATACCCGCGCCAACAATAGAAACCTTCACGAGGTTATCCTCGGACGTTACTTCACGGTAAGGTAAAGTTTTATGGATTTCTTTAATTACTTCCTTCGCACGATCCAGTTCATCAAGTGAAACTGTAAATGAGAAGTCAGCCTGCTCATTCTGCACACCACTTTGTACAATGATATCTACGTTTACGCCTTCTTCAGCCAGCTTGCCGAAGACTTGAGCGAGTACACCCGGTACATCAGGTACTCCTAGAATACTGACACGTGCTACATTCTTATCATAAGCAATCCCACTAACTACGACTCCTTGCTCCATGCTTGCTTCCTCCTTCACAACAGTACCTTCATTATGATTAAAGCTCGATCTAACGACCAGCTTAACTTGATGACGCTTAGCATACTCCACTGCACGCGGATGTAGTACCGCCGCTCCCAGATTGGCAAGCTCTAGCATCTCATCGTATGAGATTTCGTTCAGCTTGCGGGCTGTTTTCACAATGCGTGGATCTGTAGAATAGATACCATCAACGTCGGTATAAATCTCACATACATCTGCTTGAATAGCAGCCGCAAGGGCTACAGCTGTCGTGTCCGATCCTCCGCGGCCCAGGGTAGTGATCTCACCATCCAAAGTCATCCCTTGGAAACCGGCAACGATAACGATCTGTTCGCGTTCCAAAGACGCTACTACACGGTGTGGATCAATATCATTGATACGAGCTCTACCGTGGGTTTCGTCTGTACGGAACCCGGCCTGCCATCCTGTATAAGATACTGCATTCCGCCCGATCCCATGAAGAGCTATGGACAAAAGAGCAACGGAAATCTGCTCTCCTGTTGTCATCAGCATATCCATTTCACGTGCAGGCGGCTGCCCGTTTAATTGCTTCGCCGTATCGATCAAATCATCTGTTGTATCCCCCATAGCAGATACAACTACAACGCAGCGATGTCCCTCATCCTGCTTGTCTGCGATGCGCTTGGCAACACGTTGCATGCGTTCTGTGTCGCCGACGGAGCTGCCTCCGAATTTCATAACATAAAGTGACAAAGTCCCACTCACTCCCCATATCGGTCTATGTAGTTGCTTCTAATCGGTTTCCCGCTTTAAACCAGTATAATACGAAAATAGCGTAATGCGTTAATGATTTCATTAAAAAATTATTGATTTTCCAGAAGCTAACAAAAAGATAAGGTCAGCTTCAACACACTAGCTGACCTCATTTCACTCGTCTTCCAATATTTCAATGGGAAGCTGGTCGATAAGTCAAGGCCATCACTCCAGAACTGAATCTTTTGGAGTCCACTAGCTCCAACGTCTTCTCTTCACCAACGTTATCGAACAGGCGCTGACCGCTACCCAGCAGAATCGGGAAGACCAGAAGCTGATATTCATCGACAAGACCAAGCTGCATGAGGCTCTGCGCAAGCGTACGACTGCCAAAAACGAGAATATCTCTCCCCGGCCGCTCCTTCAGCTTGGACACCTCCTGAGCAAGATCGCCCTTGATCAAGCTTGAATTGCTCCATGTTGTTTCTTCGAGAGTTGTGGAGACTACGTACTTAGCGTATCCATTCATCATTTCACCGTACTCACCCGTCTGCTCAACCATATTTGGCCAAGCCTCTGCAAAACCTTCGTAGGTTGTCCGTCCTAACATTAGAGCGTCAGCAGCTTTCAGTTCAGCAAATTTGAAATGCTCCTGTTCTTCACTTGCGAATGAGAAGGTCCATTGTGGATTTTCCATAACACCATCAAGGGATATGAACTCAGATATAATTAATTTTCTCATATGCGCCTCCTTCTAATCCTTTAATTCGTAAGTATAATATCCCACACCCATACTGTTCCTCATGCATCCTCGTTTATATACCAAAAACCCCCCACCGTAATAACGGGGGAGGCTGATTGGTTATAAGTTCGGCAAGTATGATGCTTCCTACGCGCGGGAGATATATTTACCTTCGCGAGTATCAATAAGCAGCACATCTCCTTCATTGATGAACAAAGGAACTTGTACAGAATGACCTGTTTCAAGCTTGGCCGATTTAGTAGCGCCTTGAGCTGTATTTCCCTTCACACCTGGCTCAGTTTCAACAACCTTCAGCTCTACACTGGTAGGCAGGTTGATCCCAAGGATTTCACCTTGGTAACTGATGATGTTTACAGTCATGTTCTCTTTAAGGAAGTTCAATTCCCATTCAAGCTGCTTGCTGGACAATTCGAATTGGTCATAGGTTTCGTTGTCCATGAAAGCATGCTCAGATCCGCTTGCATACAAATATTGCACGCCACGGTTCTCAATAATAGCACGGCCAATAGTTTCACCTGCACGGAAAGTACGCTCTACAGTGTTACCATTGCGCAGGTTTTTCAGCTTAGAGCGAACGAACGCTGCACCTTTACCTGGTTTAACGTGCTGGAAATCAAGAACGGTAAAAATATCACCGTCCACCTCTACGGTCAAGCCTGTCTTAAAATCGTTTACTGAAATCACTAAAAATCCCTCCTGAATTCGATAATTAAACCACTACTTTTTCATACTTACAGTACTGTATATTCTTTGGACGAATGGGTCAGCAGCGATATTCCGCTCTCGGTGATCACAACATCGTCTTCAATACGTACTCCGCCAATCCCCGGCAAATAGATACCTGGTTCCACAGTAACCACCATTCCCGGCTGCATGATATCGTCACTCAGCTTGGACAAACGCGGCCATTCATGAACTTCCATTCCAAGTCCATGACCCGTGCTATGTCCAAATTGATCACCATATCCGTAGCTAGCGATGATATCACGTGCCAGTGCATCACATTCCCGTCCAGTCATACCCGGTTTGATATGTGCCAACGTATGTAGCTGAGCTTCCAGCACAATATCATAGATTTCTTTCAGCTTCGGATCTGGAGCTCCGAGTGCAATGGTACGAGTCACATCTGAGCAGTATCCATCGAGTAATGCGCCGAAATCAAGCGTAATAAATTCATTACCTTGAATTACACGGCTGCTTGCTACGCCATGCGGCATGGACGAACGTTCACCTGAAGCAACAATCGTATCAAACGATGACGCAGTTGCCCCGTGGGTACGCATATAGAATTCCATTTCCAAATCGACGTCTCTTTCAGTCATGCCTGGTTTGATCACATTCAGAATATGATTGAATGTAGCATCAGCCAGATCAGCTGCACGTTGCATAACAGCAAGCTCTTCAGCATCCTTGAACATACGGAGGTCTTCCACGGCTTTGGAAACTGGAACTAACACTGCCGGCTTAAGGGCTTCCGCATATGAGGTATAAGCGCTGAATGAGACATCATCCTGTTCGAAACCAACACGTACCTCACTGCCTGTTGGCAGCAACTCGCGTACTGTATCAATAAATTTAGGACCATGCTCTACAACCTTAACTCCTACCGCTTGATCCGCAGCCTGTGTCATGTACCTGAAGTCAGTTAGCAGATAACAATCATCGCTTGTCACCAATACATAACCGGACGATCCGGTAAATCCACTTAAATAGCGGCGGTTATAACCGCTGGTTATCAACATTGCTTCCAATCCTTTATCCTGCAAAACCTTACGCAGCTTGGAGACGCGCTCGTTACCCATTTTCATTCTCCTCTCGAAATAGCCACATTGTATTTTAACATAGGGATATCCCCTTGAGAAGTTTTTTCGAGCCGTTAGGCAAGTGCAGTCGCTTGCTCACGCTTTCGTTCGTCGGTATACTCAATCGCCGCTGTGTATCCAATGAACATCCCCCAAAGTAAAAAAAGGCAGAACTCACTAATCACAGTGTTCCACGGCAGCTTAAAAGGCGGCTGCATAAGAAACATTTGCGAGCCGGGAATAAATATAACTACCCACCACAAAACACCATAAACCAATCCTGGCCAAGGTCCCTTCAGCTTGCGCAGAATAAGCACATATAGCAGTGAGGCTATCACTGAAAATAAGATGAAAAACAAATAACCCACGAGATGTCCATACATTGTTGTCAGAAAAGTATGTTTAAAAAACGGCTCTGCTAAATAACCAGGACTAACCTTGGTAAAGCTGAACCAGTAGATTAACCAGTGCAGCCCTCCCCAAATCAAACCTGCGAAAAAACCTAATTCGAGCGCAAAAAACCAAATATTAGTATGATCTGATTGTTGTTGATGTGATTTGCTCATAGAATTGCCTCTCTTTCCGTATTTTTAATAACGATTTGTCTCTCCTTGTCCATATAAGGTAGTATGTGCAGCAAAAGGCGATCCAACTAGTAATGTCTTCAAAAATTAGTTACAATGTATTATATAAATCATATTAATTACGGGAAGGTGAATTGGTTGTCCCAGGAAACTCCCAGCTATGGCGGCCAAGCCGTCATTGAAGGCGTCATGTTCGGCGGCAAGCATATTAATGTAACAGCCGTGCGACGAAAGAATCAGGAGATTACATTTTTGGAGGTGCCAAGAAGCGATAAGAGCTGGGTCACTAAACTGCGCAAGATTCCGCTGCTTCGCGGCCTTGTCAGTATTATAGATGCCAGCGCCAAAGGCTCTAAGCACTTGAACTATTCGGCTGAATCCTATGCCGAAGATGAATTGGAACCCGAAGAACTGGCGAAAGAGAAAGCTAAGCCGAAGAAAAAGGACGAAGGCTGGAGCCTCGGAATGATTTTTGGCGTTGCTGTAATGGGTATTCTCTCCTTCTTATTCGGAAAGCTCATTTTTACGCTTGTCCCAGTATTTGTCGAAGATTTTTTATTCAAGAATGCATTTGATAACTATGTACTGCACAACCTCATAGAAGGCGGCATTAAAATGGTTCTCTTGCTGGTCTATTTATGGGCGATTTCGCAAACACCTGTGATCAAGCGGCTATTCCAGTATCACGGTGCGGAACACAAAGTCATCAGCGCCTTTGAAGCAGGCGAAGAGCTGACTGTCCAGAACGTTCAGAAATACAGCCGTCTGCATTACCGCTGCGGAAGCAGTTTTATGATGCTGACGATTATCCTCGGCGTTATTATTTACTCCGTAGTACCATGGGATAATCTTTGGGAACGTGTGATCCAACGGATTATTCTGCTGCCTGTCGTAATCGGTGTTTCGTTTGAGGTTCTGAAGGGTACCAACGCAGTAAGAGAAATTCCAGGTCTCAAATACTTGGGATATCCTGGACTATGGCTGCAGCTGCTCACTACCAAAGAACCAAAGGATGATCAGGTAGAAGTATCCATCGCCTCTTTCAATCGTATGCGTGAGCTTGATGCAGAGATTGAAGCCAGAGGATATACGGAGGCAAGTGTGTCAGGCGGCATATTGGATCCTGCGAAAGGATGAGTGTCCTATGATCAGGCATGCTTTAATTTTTTGGATTTCAGTAATTCTTGCAATATTCGGTTTTGTGATTGGAGTCTTGACTGAGCCTTTCTACACGCTGTCGAAGCTGATTCTCCCCTTAGTACTGTTAGCGATTATCTATTATGCTTACAAAATGGGACCAGGGAAATACGCACGCAGCAGTAATGGATCTAGAATCAAAGTCAAACCTTCGCAGAAAACCATGACCAAGGTAGCTGGGATTCGCAAGACACAAGCAGCACCAGGCAAACGCAAAAGTTATCCCTTCCAAGTCATCGAAGGAAATAAAGGGAAAAACGATGATCAGCTTCCGAAGTACCATTAACTAAATTATGACAAACACCAAAAAGCATCCCCACGTTTCAAAATAACGTGCGGGATGCTTTTTTTCTGATATTATGAAGCTTGCTTGTTATCGGGGGCGCCATTCCTTAAAGAAGTCTTCCCCTGCTTTCAGTCCGGCGGCATACAATTCGTCGCTTTGCATCTTCGTAATATTAAATTGGGTCGTGCCGATACCAAGCGTTGGGATGGTTACTGTGCGGACATATTTATCATTTTCAATATATTTCTCATCATGAGCAGACAGCATGGTACTGACCATAGCTTGCAGCATACTGAATGGTCCCCTAATCCTGTGGGGCTGCGGGTCGGTTTTACCTACTGTTTGATACCCTACCGTAGGGATTCTTTTCCCCGGCACTTTACTATTCTCATTCATCCCGTCAAATAGCCATAAAGGAAAATTGCTTAATAATCCTCCGTCCACAACGTATACAAATTGCTCAATAAAAGACTTCCCTCTAGCGGACTGTCCATTTAACCTGAGCATCACTGGATCAAAAAAATAAGGAATACTGCAGCTCATACGGACAGCCTTAGCCACCTCAAAATGTTCAGGAGAGATTCCATACTGTTCCAACCCATCTGGTAAGACCAATATCCGGCCATTGGTAATGTCAGAAGCAATTATAGATAGTTTGCCTGGAGGCAGATCACGAAAAGTGATAATTCCCTTTTTAAGCAAAAGCGATCTCATCCACGATTCCAAGGCTTCACCCGAATACAATCCCTTCTTCAATAACACTCGCAGTGCAGGACCTACCCAAGCCGTATTATAAATGGGAGCTCGCTTCATAAACGATGAAAAAGAAGTTCCTTGGATAATCCGACTCATTTCCTCACCTTCATAACCCGCGGCCAGTAAAGTCGCTACAATCGCGCCTGAGGAGGTTCCAGCGACCTTTTTAAAGGTTCGCCCCGCCCTTTCCGTGGCTTCAACTGCTCCAGCGAGAGAAATCCCTTTTACTCCCCCTCCTTCAAACACAGCGTTAATCTCCATACACAAAAATCCCCCGTTTCCCATAGATTCTATTGCTTATCTATGAGCACGGGGGAGTATTCATGACTCCTTATCTAGAACAGTTATCTTATTTGGACTGAAAATAAAAGGTCAGCGAATTTGATAATCCAAACGGATTGCGGACTACAATGTCATTTGCTCTGAACATAATACTGCCTGCAACCTCTTTATATTTCTCATTATATTTAAGCTGGTTGATGATTTGGTCGCCACTTTGCCATTCTGCTTTCTGGTCACTTGCTCCAACCTTATAAGCAGCTTGCCCAATATAGAGCTTAACATTCGTATTCTCTACTTCTTTAACCCACCAATCTACTAGCTTATCGTAGCGGGCAGTGCTAAAGGACAAACTCCAATAAATTTGCGGTGCTACATAGTCAATCCAGCCTTGCTTGATCCATGTCCGAACATCGGCGTACATATCGTCATAAGCGGTAACTCCAGCTGTGGTATCCGAACCTGTGCTGTCTTTTTTGATATTACGCCATACACCAAACGGACTAATTCCATAAGAAACCTTCGGTTTCACCTTATGAATCTGTTCTCCCAATTGACGGACGAATTCATTAATATTATCGCGGCGCCAATCCGCCTTAGAGGACAGGTTCTTCGTGTTATAAGTCTTATAGACAGTATCATCAGCAAAAGATACACCTGAAGGATAGAAATAATCATCCAAATGGACACCATCTACATCATAGCCTTTGACGACCTCTAACACTGTATCGATAATATGCTGGCGGGCTGCTGGGATCCCTGGATTGATGTATTTTTTACCTCCGGCGTCTACAATCCATTCCGGATTTGATTTAGCCACATGATTACTTGCTAATGCAGATGTAGAAGCATCCGTTGTCGCGCGGAATGGGTTGAACCATGCATGGAACTGCATACCGCGTGAATGTGCAGCGCTGACCATATAGCTCAACGGGTCATAACCCGGATTTTTTCCTTGTGTGCCGGTCAGCACCTTAGACCAAGGAACTAGAACAGAAGGGTATAGGCTGTCTGCTGAGGTTCTAACCTGTACATAAACAGCATTAAAACCAACAGCTTTTAGCTTGTCCAGCAGATTATCAAATTCTTGTTTTTGTTTCGCTTCGTTACCTGCAGAAGCTACTGAAGGCCAGTCCAGATTAAATACTGTAGAGATCCAGGCTCCCTTCATCTCCTTGTTAGCCGACGCACCAGGGATACTTGGAACTGTTGGCGAGGTCGGTTTTGGAGTCGCTGTAGGGGCTGGGGTCGGCGTTGGCGTAACGACTGGAGTCGCTGTAGGTACTGCTGGCGTTTCCGGATCAGCAGCCTGCGGCGGCTCTGTATTAGAGTACAAAGAAATATGTTTGGTAGCCTGATCCCAGATAACCTGTAACCCCAATTGCTCACTTACAAAACGAAGCGGCACCATAACCCGTCCCTGCTTAATCTGTACTGAGGTGTCGAGGGCTACAGAAGCATTATTAACTAATGCACTTTTCTGGCCACTGGTCAGCTTGATCTCTGTATCTCCTTGCGTGATTGTAACTGTCTTACTGCTTTGATTCCAAACTACTCCAGCACTCAACCCTTTACTAATGACGCTAATTGGCACCATCGTTACATTCGAAGCTGTGATATACGGCGGCACATCGCTTGCCAGCGCCTCGCCATCCAGTTCAATGGTAATCTGCACAGCTGCCGCACGTGCCCCAGGAGACCATAAAGGCAGAAACAATACTAATACTAGCAATCCCAACATCCATTTACGATAATTCATAATTCCTCCCCAAATCTAAAATAATATGTATCCAATAAAAAAAGAAAAAACGGATCAATCCTCCAAGTTGATGTACCGATTCCACCCTTCAAAAGAGCGGTATCAATCTCAGCCAGAAAAAGGACTTATCCGTTTTGACGCTAAAAACTGGGAAAGGTTGCACTAAACAAAATAGAAACGGCTATACCATCAAGTAGTTTATGCTCACCAAAGCCTTGCTGGGCATAACTTTAAGGACGGTATCCGTTTCGGGAAAAAACATTTCAAGAATCGCTTGCCAGTTCATTGTGAATAGCATATAAAGTCTGCAGACGTTCTTCATCGCGGCGGAAATATTCCACCAACGTTTCGATACGTGTAATCGAATCCCAACTCAAGTGGTGCTCGATCCCTTCAACATCATTATAGATAAATTCCTGCTGTACTCCGATCAAACCGAGGAATTCTTCCAATAGTTGATGACGATCAACAAGACGTTTCCCTACTTTTTTCCCTTTGTTGGTTAGGACAAGCCCACGATATTTCTCATAGATGAGATATTCGTCCTTATCCAGTTTTTGGATCATCTTGGTCACAGAGGAGGGGTGTACTTCCAGTCCCTCGGCAATATCTGAGACCCGCGCATAACCTTTCTCATCAATGAGCTTATATATGCGCTCCAAATAATCCTCCATGCTGGGTGTTGGCATTAAAATTTACCTCTTTTCTATAATGAACCTGGCGCCGAGCCAAACCTTGCTCTAACAATGATACATGTTTCTAACGCCCCTTGGCAAGTCCTTCAAGAGAACATGCTGAGGAGTTACCGAGTTACCCATGATTGCCATGCTTCTAATGAGACTCAGTTAGGCATAATAAACTTACTCATCTTTCAGAAGGAGCGTGAATTCATGACTATAGTGACGCCTGAGACCCCTCCCGTAAAGAGAACCAGAAAAGCTACAGCCCTTTTTGTCCCCGAGCTTGTTTTCTTCGAGCCGGATGCTTTAAATTACCCGAAAGGTGAACGGATCATGGAATGGGTGAAGGCTAACAATATTCCCTATCGCATGACTACATCGCATAACCGCATAATGAATTTCCCGGGTGACACAGAGGTCGAGCAATATAAAATTGCCAAAAGAACACTTGTAGTCGGCCTGCGCAAAACCTTAAAGTTTGACCAATCCAAACCCTCCGCAGATTATGCAATTCCGATCGCAACTGGCTGCATGGGCCACTGCCATTATTGTTATTTGCAGACTACTTTAGGTGCAAAGCCTTACATTCGTGTATATGTAAACACCGAAGACATCATTGACGCCGCCAAAAAATATATCGAGGAGCGTAGCCCTGAAATCACGACTTTTGAAGCAGCCTGTACCTCAGATCCATTAGGACTGGAGCATATTACCGGATCTCTGTCAGAACTCATCACATTCATGGCAGCGGAGCCCCTTGGCCGCCTGCGCTTTGTGACCAAATACCAACATGTTGAACCTCTACTCGATTTGCAGCATAACGGACATACCAGAATTCGTTTTAGCGTAAATGCTGACTATGTGATCAAAAATTTCGAGCCTGCTACCTCGCGGTTTGAAGAGCGAATTGAAGCGGCTGGAAAGGTCGCACGTGCCGGCTATCCACTGGGCTTCATCATTGCCCCAATTATTTGGTATGACGGCTGGCAGGAAGGCTACGCGGAGCTGCTGGCCAAATTAGCCAAGACCCTCCCGCCGGAAATAGGAAAAGGTCTAACCTTTGAAATGATTCAGCACCGATTCACCAAAACAGCCAAGACTGTAATTGAGAAACGTTACCCGAAATCTAAACTAGAAATGGACATGGAGAAACGTAAAAAGAAATGGGGCCGCTGGGGACAGAACAAATATGTCTATCCGGATGAACAGCAAACCGCCCTGCGAGAATTTATCACAGAGCGGATTTTCGAGCATTTTCCTGAAGCAGGTATTGATTACTTCACCTAAGCTCTAAAAATTCTTGTATTTTAAAAAATTAGCCAATCCGGCGTTATTCCTTGTAGCCACACTGTTATCCGGAACATTTGATCCGTGAACAGCAAAACACCCATAAATACCATTAGGACGCCGCCAATCTTCATCAGCAGATTCGAATACTTAAGGATACGCTTCACTCCGCCAAGGAAAAAGGCTAAAAGAAAAAATGGCAAAGCAAATCCGATGCTATACGCGGTAATCAATGTAAACCAAGTGCCTGGATCGCTTGCCGACAGTGCAATAATTGCCGTCAAAATCGGTCCGATACAAGGTGACCAACCAGCAGAAAAACCAATCCCGAAAATAAAGGAGCCCACATAACCCGCCGGTTTCCATTTTAAATCAAGCTTCCGTTCGCGAAGTAGAAACTGGGGCTGAAAAATCCCAAGCAAAAATAAACCCATTACAATAATTAGAATCGCCGACAATTGCCGGATCAGATCACGCTGGCCATTAAAGAATTGCCCGAATAACCCAGCCCCAAAACCAAGTGTGTAAAAAACAGCAGAAAAACCTAATATAAATGCCAATGTATGAGTCAGGGTGCGTATACGAACCTCTTTAGAGTTGCTGCCTGATTTTAATTGTTGAACGGATAACCCGGTAATATACGATAAATAAGAGGGGTACAGCGGTAAGCAGCATGGCGATATAAACGATGCCACCCCTGCAGCTAAAGCAATTCCTGCATTGATATTAGACAAAATAGCGGCTCTCCTTCCGGCATTCGAGTCACTTCATGGAGCTGCTTATGGCTCCTTTTTTTAATATAAGAAAGGATTAATTTCTCATTATTACTTTTCTTATATTTCACACCTAAACGCTTATCGTCCTTACAAGGACACCGAAGGCGTTTACGCTTGCCTAATGCGATACCGATTACTTAATTCGCTGTTTATGCTGGCAATCCCTTTTTACCGATCAAGGTTAATACCAATAATGATATGAGCAAAAGCACAATAGTTGCACCGGGAGCCAAATTCCACACTCCAGCTACTACTAGTCCTCCTACAACGGCAATCTCCGAAATGATAACCGCCAGGATGACCGAGGATTTAAAGCTACGAGATAGCAATAAGCTGATTGCGACCGGAATAGTCAACAAAGCAGATACTAATAGCGAGCCCACAATCTTGATCGCTGTGCTAATCACAAGTGCTGTCAGGATGGTGATCAGCATGTTAAGCAGCTTCACCGGCAGCCCACTTACACTTGCTGCATCCTCTTCAAAGCTAAGCAAAAAGAACTCTTTAAAGAACATCGATACTACTACTACAACAGCTATAGTCACTATGCCTACCACGATCAAATCAGTATTATCGAGCGTATAAATGCTGCCGAACAAATAACTCATTACGTCCGCATTATAACCTTTTCCTAAGGTGAAAAAGAGTGAAGCCAACGCCACTCCGCCCGACATTATAATGGCAATCGACAGCTCCGCATAACTCTTATAAGCCTTGCGAAGCTTTTCAATCGCGAAGGACGCTACCACTGCAAAGATAAGGCCTGCGCCCAGCGGATAAAATCCTGTTAGAAAACCGAGTGCCACCCCCGCTATAGTAACATGAGCCAGCGTATCACCAATCATGGATAATCGTCTAAGCACAAGAAAAACGCCTATAAGCGGCGCTGTTATACCAATCAGCAGTCCGCCCGCAAGCGCCCGCTGAAAAAAATCGCTAAATAGTATTTCCAACTTAAACTCTCCTTCATACAAACTCAAACCATTTTAAAACCATTTTAAAACCTTTTTCAAACCTTTTTCAAACCTTTTTCGATCCCTCCCAAACCCTCCCTTCCAAGGGAGGGCCCCAAGGGCTCTGCCCTCTGGACACCCGTTAAGTGCAACTAGCGTAGGAGTTAGTGTTACTGAACATAGATAGGTCGGGGAAAGATCGCTTTCGTCCCTAAAGGGACACGCTTGTACTTTGGTGGTGCTTAGGTAAGAGAAAATAAGAAATAGGAACAAGGTTAAAATACCTCTTAATAAAACCATGTCTACTGACTAACTTCCACACGCAAGTTATGTATGCCCTGAGAACAGAGGCACCCCTGTTCAGAGTTCAATTATGACTTAAGAGAGCGTGTGCTGCAGGTTCTCTTCTGTGCAATTCTGGAGATCATGTGAGTGGCGGGAGTAAAAGTTGATTTTACCATTTGTCTGCACGGGCTCATGACCTAAATAATTTTTAATCATGTCGATATCATGCGACACCATCAGGAAGGTCATATGATGATGAGCATGCATATGCGTAATTAATTCAAAGAATCCCGCTTGTGATTCGGCATCAATACCCACGGTAGGTTCGTCCAAAATCAGCAGGTCAGGATGGTTAATCAGCGCCCGAGCCAGAAAAACACGCTGCTGCTGACCGCCTGACAGCTGGCCTACTCTTTTCTCCGCAATATCTTGTATCCGCATGACTTCAAGTGCATCCTCACATTGACGATGCTGAGCCTTAGATACTCTGCGGATCAGATTCTTGTTATTATATAGACCTGACAGAACTACTTCACGCACCGTTGCTGGAAACAATGGGTTGAAAGCATTTTTTTGCGGAACATATCCGATCCGTTCCCAGTCTTTAAACTTGCGGACAGGCGTTCCGAATAATTTAATTTCACCACTGCTCGCCGGAAGCAAGCCGACGATCATTTTCATCAATGTTGTTTTACCAGCACCATTAGAACCAATGATACCAAGGAAATCTCGTTCTCTTACACTATAGTTAAGATTCGATATCACCTTCTGTTCCCCATATGAAAAAGAAAGATCCTGTATATCGATGATATGCTGATGGCAGTCCAAGGATACCGATTGCATGCTTAAGTACCGCCTTTCCCTTATACTTTCCTTATTATTGTAAGGCCATAATCAGATTTTGCAAATTTTTCTCCATCAGAGTGAAGTAATTATCGCCGTTCTTCTCTTGCTCCGCAGTAAGTCCCTCTACCGGATTAAGCACCATAGTGGAAACGCCCGCTTCGGCTGCCAGAGTCTTAGCCAGTTTATCGGAGACAAGCTCTTCAAAAAAGATATACTTAATACCTTCATCTTTTACCATTTTCGCAAGCTTCACTAAATCCTGTCCGCGCGGCTCGGCGTCCGGCGAAAGTCCCATAATCGCATGCTGATCCAATCCATAATCACGGGCAAGGTAAGAGAAAGCCTGATGCGATACTACGATCTTATGGTTGGGCAGCTTAGCAAGCTCCTCTTTGAATTTACTATCTAATGCCTGCAGACGTTCAGCAAGCTTATTGTAACGCTCTTCATAACCTTCTTTATGCTCAGGATCCACGGACTGAAGGCTTTCTTTAATATTCTGAGCCATAGTAATGGCTGATTTTGGACTTACCCAAGTATGCGGGTCCGTATGCAGGCTGTCTCCTGAGGCATTACTGTTATGATCCGTATCCTCATTTTGATGAGAATCTTCCTCACTTGCCCCATGATCATGCCCGTCATCTTCATCGGTCATGATATAATCAATACCTTGGCTTACTTCAACCGCCTTAACTTTACTGCTGCTATCAAGGCCTTTTAAAAAGTTAGGGACCCAGCCTTCTAAGCCTGCACCGTTATATAGAAATAGCTGTGCCTTAGAAGTGTTGATAATGTCTTGACTGCGCGGTGTCCAATCATGTGGCTCCACACCCACTGGAAGCAGGTTAATAGCATTGATATCTTCCCCGCCAATCTCCTTAGCAAACTCGTAAATAGGATAAAAGGTTGTAACTACATTTACTTTCCCTTCAACTATACTTCCACTGCTCTTAGGTCCGCATGCACTTAGTGTAAATACCAGTACCAGTGCAAGGACGAGCAAAATTATACGCGATTTCATTGCTGCCATTATATTGATCTACCCCTCAAATCGTAAATTTTACTATTAGTAGTATAATAGTAATCGTTACGATAAGTCAACAAAGTATCCAAAAAGAAACGGCAATATCGCCTTTAATAAAAAAGGAATGCTCCCACAACCAACCCGGCTGAAGGAGCATTCTCTTGTTCAAGCAACCTCATTAAAAAATTTCTACAACAGTATTGTCTTATTTCACTACTGCTCCGTTTGGCATGCTGTCCGGCACGGTAGCGATCGTTAGCTGGTCACCTTTAGAAGCCGCCAAAATCATCCCTTGGGACAACTCCCCACGCAGCTTCACCGGTTTAAGGTTTACGATACAAATCACTTTACGTCCCACCAGCTCTTCCGGTGTATAGAATTTCGCGATACCAGAAACCACTTGACGTTGTTCATAACCCAGATCCAGTTGCAGCTTCAGCAGCTTGTCAGCTTTTTTCACTGGCTCTGCAGCAATAACTTGAGCAACACGCAGCTCTGCTTTAGCGAAATCGTCAATGCCGATTTCCTCTTTATGCTCTTCCACTGGCTCGGAGTCCGCAGCAGCAGGAGCAGCCGCTTCCGCCACTTCAGCCGCAGCTTTGCCAGCGCCCATAGCCTCGGCAATATAAGCTACCTCTTGCTCCACATCCAGACGCGGGAAGATTGGATTGCCTTTCACCAGCTTTGTTCCCGCCGGAATCAGGCCAAAAGTCTTACCGCTATCCCAAGTCGTTAACTCACCAGGCTCAATACCCAGCTGTTCCCAGATCTTCGCTGGTGTTTGTGTCAAGAACGGCTGCAGCAGGATTGAAGCAGTACGCAGACCTTCCACAAGATGTCTCATCACAGAAGCCAACTCGGCAGTTCTATTTTCATCTTTGGCAAGTACCCAAGGTTGGGTCTCATCGATATATTTGTTGGTGCGGCTAATGAATGTTCCGATAGCTGTCAGCGCCACGGAGAACTCCATTTTTTCCATAGCTTCTTCTACTTTGGCATAAGTATTCTCAGCTGCAGCTTGAAGCTCACCATCAAATGCTGTTACATTTCCTTCATATGCCGGAATCTCGCCTGCAAAATACTTTTCAACCATAGCCCCTGTACGGTTCAACAAGTTACCCAGGTCGTTGGCAAGATCATAGTTAACCCGGTCTACAAAACTTTCCGGTGTGAACGTGCCATCAGAACCAAATGGTACCTCGCGCAGCAGGTAATAACGTAATGCATCCAAGCCATAACGATCAATCAGTGTCACAGGATCAACTACGTTACCTTTGGATTTCGACATTTTTCCATCTTTCATGAGCAACCAGCCATGGGCAAATACTTTTTTCGGAAGGGGTTCACCAAGCGCCATCAGAATGATCGGCCAGTAAATCGTATGGAAACGAACGATTTCTTTACCAACGATGTGTACATCCGCAGGCCAGAACTTGTCATACAAGGTGCGATCCTCGGAACCATAACCCAGAGCAGTAATATAGTTAGTCAAAGCATCAATCCACACGTACACGACATGCTTCTCGTCGCCCTTAACTTTTACACCCCAATCAAAGGTTGTGCGGGAAACTGCCAGGTCTTCCAGTCCGGGCTTGATGAAATTGTTAATCATTTCGTTCTTACGGGATTCCGGCAAAATAAACTCTGGATTCTCCTCGTAAAATTGCAGTAACCGATCCGCATATTTACTCATCCGGAAGAAATAACTTGCTTCCTTCACCAACTCAACCGGGTGGCCGCTATCTGGGCTTTTTGCACCAGTAATCACACCGTTATCATCACGCACAATATCAACTAATTGCGTTTCTGTGTAAAAGGTTTCATCTGGGATACTATACCAGCCCTCATATTCACCTTTATAGATATCTCCTTGCTGCAGCAACCGATCAAAAATATCCTGTACCACTTTTTTATGACGCTCTTCCGTAGTACGGATGAAGTCATCGTTCGAAATGTCCAGCTTGCGCCATAGCTCCTTAATACCAACAACAATGTCGTCTACGAACTGCTGAGGGGTCTTTCCTGCTTCCTCTGCCTTCCGCTCAATCTTTTGTCCATGTTCGTCTGTACCGGTTAGATAACGCACTTCGTAGCCGCGCAGACGTTTGTAACGGGCCATTGCGTCTCCTGCCACGGTTGAATAAGCATGTCCGATATGTAGCTTGTCACTCGGATAATAAATTGGTGTCGTTAGGTAAAACGTTTTTTTCTCACTCATTCGGTAATCATCCTTTCTTATTAAAAAACAAAAAACTCCCGTCCCCATAATGGGGCGAGAGTATAACTCACGCGATACCACCCAAATTTCCTGTCTCTTCACAGAGCACAGGCTTCGCCAGTTCCCTCGCGGGAACTGTCCATTAACGCTGGATCACGCTGTTATCTTACGTGAACCTCAATTGCAGTCCCCGCTCGAACACAGTTCCTCCCGGACCATATTCAATCTAACGCTCCATACCGGCTTTCAGCACATTCCGGCTCTCTGTAATGGACGTAACGATTTACTTATCCGTTCTTCGGAATTCATACTATTACTTGTGAATATACCCAAAGGTAAGGCACCATGTCAAGTCGCAGGGGCAGAATCCTTCTCAGCAGATTCATCTTGAAGCGGCGGCACAGGATCAAGTCCTCCAGGATGAAAGGGATGACATCTGGCAATCCGCTTAGCTGCAAGCCATGAGCCTTTCAGTGGACCATGGACTTCAATGGCTTCCAAGGCATAGGCAGAGCAGGTTGGATAGAAGCGACAGGTTGCTGGTTTAATAGGGGAAATGTACCTGCGGTACACCCGAATAGGCGCCTGAATCGTTCTGCGTAGGGTCACCATTTCTAAAGTCCCTTTTGTTTATCTGATGCTGCAACTAGTTCTTCTTCCCGGTTCTCTTCACATTCTTTGCAATAACCGAACACCTCAAATTTATGCTTGACTACCCGGAATTGATCGGGTGTATCCGTTAAATTCATCGGGCAGAAATTAATCGGGTAGGTCTTTTGGCATTGAAGGCAGATCATATGATGGTGATGATCCTGATGATTGCAGCTTCCCTTGAACTTCACTCCGTCTTCAAAGACAATCTGTTCAAGCACACCAAGCTCTTCCATTACACGAAGATTGCGGTACACCGTATCAAAGCTAAGCCCGCTATACTTGCGGCCCATATGCTCATATACATCCTTCGCTGACAAATATCCCTTATTCTCGCCGAATAACTGGGCAAGCGTTTTGCGTTGGTCGGTGATTCGCAGTCCTTGCCCCGACATGACTTCTAATATTTGTTCTGTCGACAGCATACGCTCATCTCCCATAAGATCAGTTCATTTATATTTCACTCTCTTAATAATGCCCCAAAATAAATGCCCCGTCAATGAAGCACAATGAAGCACCCCTACATAACCAATGAATTATTATATTTAAACAAAAGCCCGGCTGCGTATTCCTTTACGGAATATTCAGCCGGGCCTATATTGTAGATAATTCCCCAATAGAGCTTATAGGGATATTCCTATTCTGTTATTTCTTTGCTGGAAGTGGAGTGATGAGGAAATTGACCGGCAAGTTACTGCCTGAAGCTGCTGTGAACAAAATCTCCACACTGCCGCCATACTCACCACTACGATAAACCACACTGTTCATATCAGCATTAGCAAGACTTCCCACGCTTGGCATATGCACGATTTGATTATTAACCATAACCGGCCCCATATAGTTACCGCCACGTGGATTAAACGTAATCAAGGAGTTTGGTGCAACATTTTCGAATCTGATCTTGTATAATACCCCGAAATTACCGGCATTGGATGCTTCCGTACCTGCCATTGGGTCTACGCCAGCCAGGTTCTTATCACTGGAATTATCGCCTAGCAGAAGTTTTGCAGGGGTTTTTCCTACCTCATCGGTAACCGTGATAATACGAGTAGAATCTTCGTAAGTTCCCCGATTATGCACTCCGTCTTGATCCAGAACTGGAAGTGTTGGAAGTGTAGTCAGTGGATCTTTATTCGCATCAATTAACATGACATTATAATCGATTGGATAATCACTAAATAAGTCCGCTTGCAGTGAAACAATTTCACTTGGTTTCATCGCAATTTGGTTTAGATCCGTCAGAATTGAGACGCTTTCCCCGGGTTGCAGAACAATCGTTTTATAATGCTCATTTGTAAGCATAGATTTCCAATAACGTTCTACAGACATTTTACCTGTACCTTCAGGATATGTGCTTGGGCCTGCAAAGCCAACATATTCTGTTGTAAGCGTAGTTGGGTAAAGATTGTTATTCGTAGCAATCACATACACTTTAGCTTTAATATTCAGGTTATTCTTGTGGTGAATCAAGAAGCGGGTTTTACCTAATGAAGTCTCACGGTAAGTAACACCTTCTGTATACACCGTTTCTGGGCTGTTGCTGCGAATTAGTTTATAAGGCTCGGAAGAAAGATTATAAGCTACTTGCTGCCAAGTAGGAACCATCGATCCATCGATGCTAAACACACTGCCCGGAGATGCAAATAATCTGTTGAAATCTTCTTTACTGTACAAGATTTCATCCGAAATATTAACGGTTTTCTCAAAGGTACTGATCGCGCCATGTGAATCTTTTACTTGGACAGCAATTGTCGCTGGACCCGGAGTAAAGAAAGCTTCTGCTTTGTTCGTCCAAGTTACGGTAATTTCATCACCATCAGGATCGTTACTTAGATCGGTATAAGTAATCATTTCACCCATCTTATATGAATCCTTGTCTGTAGTGAAATTAGCAACTGGAGGTGTATTAGGTTTAAGCACTGTGATGGTCATGGAGTAAGGATCACTCCACTGTTGATTCGCATCCATTACGGAATAGGTTACTACATAATATCCTGGTTGATCATAGATATCCTGCTTGTTACCTCCCCAGCTTTCATCCACAATAGCTACACCATTTGGTGACGAGCTGGAGGTAACGAAGGTCACTGGTTCGCCGGCGTAAATTTCAGTTGGCACTGTGAAAGAAGCTTTAGGTTTGTTGTTTAATGTAAGGATTACCCGCTTTTGTACATTATCAACGGTGTAAGGAATGCCCAGTGCCCCAGTTATGGATGTCAATGGAACCATGAAAGTACCCTTGTATTGGTAAGCTGGACCTTTCATTGTCTTCTTTTCACCATTAACTGTATAGACCTTGCTGTCGGTCTTAAAGCGCATAACGTCGCTTCCCTTGGTAACAATAGTTTCTTTCGTTTTATAATCATAAACGTATTTCACACCTACACGTTCTACCATAGCCCGGATCGAAACGTAGGACACGCCGTTTTTCACTGCCATAGGCTGATTAGCTAAATATTCCTGGCCGTTCTGATACATTTTGTTGCTGTTCATCATAAGGATAAGCTGATTGCTAGCCGCAGCACGAGCACCATCTGTAGTTGTAGTAGGTTCTGTAGTAACTCCAGGTGTTGCAGTTGGAAGCGGTGTTGCAGTAGGTTCAATTGTTGCTGTAGGTTCAACAGTAGTGGTAGGATCAACTGTCTCTGCAGGAATAGGAGTTGGTGTTGGTGACACTACTCCTCCTGGCGTCTCCGTCGGCAATGGCGGCAATGGATCGGTAGATTCTGGCATTACCTCCGGCGCAGCTGAAACAACTGTCCCTATTACAGTAGTATTACTTGGGGTATTATTGACAGCTTCAGCAAAAGCCGGCACTGCCGAGGCGGCCTGAGATACAGCCAAAACAGCAACTAACGTTAACTTTTTCAAATCCATGATATAACTCCTCTGCTCCTATTTGTAAATATAAGTAGGACTCTATCTTTTTCATACTCCTCTTATATTCCCCGCAAAATGCTACCACCCACGATAGGGCGGCAAAAAGCTTTTGCCACGATCGTCATAACAAACATAGTATTAGACGCATGCCACCATAAAAAGTTTCATTATTAAGTAAAGAAAGATTAACGCTGTATTAAATAACATTCTACAACCACGCTGTTTCCCCTGAAAAAAATGAGATTTTTTCTATAAATATGTTTATTTTTCGTCTGACTATATTCGCTTTCATTTGCTTTTGTTACAATGTATGGAAGAATATCTTTTACATGCGAGGGATAACATGTCCAAAAAAATCTCCATCCTCGTTCAATTAATCATGGGCTTCTCTCTAATCATCTTCACCATCGTAGGATTCACCATTTTTTTGTCCTACCGCTCTTCCTCTCAAGCTGTTTTAAACCGCTCCAACCAATATATCCTGGAATCCGTCAAGCAACTTCAAGGTAAAATGGACGCAATTCTTCAGGATAACGATAAGCTTTCTTCTACGATCATGTTCAGTCCCTTGATTCAAGAAACCTTGGGAGACTTAGCGTTGTCACGTTCACCTCGTACAGACGCCATGGAAATTACTCGTTACATAGATCAACAGACACGTTCCATAAACTCTGACATCCAGTTCAAGCTGCTCGGGCTGTCCGATGATCAGGTGTATACCAACAGCAGTTCCTTAAAGGTCATCTGGGACAGCGAAAAGGAAATCCGTGATGCTTATTGGTTTCCGGCTATAGCACAGAATAAAGGCCGAATGGTCTGGTTCGGTGTAGATGTATGGCAGAACGGTAATATCCCTGTGGTGATGGGTGCCAGACAAATTAATGATTGGAATGATCTAAACCGGTTAGGAACCCTGTTTCTTGTCCTCCCTGTCGAGGTTATCCATAACGCTGTCAGCCAATTTCACCTCGGCAAAAATGAGAAAATCCAAGTTGTTGATTCATTTAATACCATTGTCTATTCCACAGATCCAAAAGAAATTGGACTCTATATGAACGACGGGCTTCTAAAACAATTCAGCAATCATAAAGCCAGAATCATTCCACAAAAAATAAACTCACGCAATCTATTCGTATCCTATGCCTATTCCGACTATAGCGAGTGGAGCGTTTTTGCTTACATTGATTCTAAAGACGCTGTCAAAGATTTAAATACGATTCGCCGGAATATTATTTTAATTGGCCTGCTGGGGATGGGCGCTGCCCTACTATTCACTTTCTTTTTCTCTTGGACCCTATCCAAGCCCCTTCGTAATCTGGCAACCAAGCTGAGCAATGTCGAACGGGGAACTACTTTACCTTTTGTAAAAACAACCATGAACAAAGAAATGGCTATCCTTTATTCAAGCTATAATTCGATGCTCCAAAACCTGGATCATACTATCGCTGACCTATCCAGCAAGCAGATCAGTGAAAAGCAAGCTCAGATCGTAGCACTCAAAGCGCAATTCCGCCCGCATTTCCTTTATAACACTTTGAATACAATCTATTGGTCGCTCGCCAACAAACGCATGCAGGAAGAGTCCCAAATGGTACTCGCTCTAAGTGACCTGCTCCGCTATAGCATTGACCGCGGATCCGAATTCGTTACAGTTGAGGAGGATTTAAAGCAATTAGAACGGTTCATTTTTCTCCAGAAGCTGCGCTACGAGGACAAATTGCAGATTGATCTTTTTGTAAATCCTGAGGTTATGAATGGCCAGCTTATGAAATTAACCCTTCAGCCACTTGTCGAAAATGCCATTACTCATGGACTTGAACCCACACTTCGGGAAGTATGGCTAATTCGCATACGTGCCTATAGTGAAGGAACATCTCTGGTGTTAACTGTAGAAGACAACGGGGACGGCATGAGCGAGGAAAGTATGGCAGACGCATTAGTCGGCGGTGAGGTTAATCCGGAGAAGCTGCTTCATACCGGAATTGGACTATCCAATCTAAATCATCGCATAGAGCTGATCTACGGACAGGAATTTGGTCTACAGCTATCAACAAGCGAGCTTGGTGGCTTATTTGTGAAAGTCACTGTTCCATTACAGTATGATCAAAGTTAAGGAGGCACAACGATGAATGTGTTAATCGTGGACGACGAAAGTTTTGTTCGCCGTTCTCTGTCAGAAATGCTGGGAAGTGCGAATCATAACTTTAGCATTATTGGCTCGGCAGAGAACGGTTTAGAAGCTGTGCAACTGTTAAAAGAGCATATGGTTGATCTGGTGATATCCGATATACGAATGCCCGGCATGGATGGACTGGAACTTGCAAAGCATATCCATGAATGTTATCCAGACACTGAAACCGTGCTGCTCACAGGTTATCAGGATTTCACCTATGCTAGTCAAGCCATCCGTTATGGTGTAAAGGAATATTTGGTTAAACCAAATTCAGTAGAACATATTCTTGAAGTCGCAACAGGCGTATATGAACGTCTTCAATTGAAGAAACAGCAGAGGCAATTAACGCAGCTGAGAGAAAAAAACCTTCGGGAGAAACGCTTATCTGATCTTCTTTACGGCATCCCGTTACCCTATTTTGAAGAACAACTTATTCCTCCTTTTCATTCCTTTGTAGTCATAACCGTAAACCATCTTGGAGTAGGCATGCCGCAGAACTGGTCGGAACAAGCCATGTATGCAGCGGTCGTTAATATATTAGAAGAATGTTTTGCGCTGTACGCCAATGTTGTTGGTATTCAAGAGGAGCAGGAAGCCATCATGCTATTATTCTATCCTCTTGAGCAGCCTAACGGCGTGGATGAGGTATTGACACAAGAACTGCTGCATAAGCTGTCGGGTATTCTGAAATCGCCATTCTGTGCAGGGGTCTCCAACCCTCACTATCAATTGGGGGCGCTCGCAACCGCCTATCATGAGAGTCTGGAAGCTTGTCAGCAGGTCAAAAAAGAGAGTACGCCATCCGTTATCTTTTTCAGAGACCTCACCATACATTCGGCTTCTCCACAGCTCGCTGAACAATTACAAGTAAAGGCAACGCGTAGGGTAATCTCTATGATGATTGAGGTTATGAATTCCCGGCTCCAAGAGAATCTCTCCCTCAAAATGATCGCAGATGAACTGTATATGAATCCTACCTATCTCGGCCGATTGTTTAAAGATGATGTAGGGGAACCTTTCTCTAGCTTCCTTACCAAACTTCGTATTCAAAAAGCTACTGAATTATTAGAGAATGTTACTCTCAAGGTATATGAGGTTAGCGAATTAGTAGGCTTTAAGGATCCTGCATATTTCAGCCTTATTTTTAAGAAATACATGGGGATGACTCCTCAGGAATTTCAGAAGCACAACAAATAAAGTAGAGGTGTGTTTCTCTTGAATGTAAATGGTAAGTTGATTACTGTCCTATTAACATTTGGCTTGTTGCTTAATACAAGTGGTTGTCAGCTCTCCCCTTCCAAGGAAGATACCGCTTTACAAGACCCGATACAGCTGAACATCTGGCTCACTGCCGGATCAGGTCTTGAGTCGCTCATTGACCAATATCAATCTCAACATCCCGAGCTAGAGATTCATATTCAGACCTCCACCTCCACGCAGCTTCCAGCCAAGCTACAGACTTCATTCGCAGCAGGTTATAGTTCCCCGGACGTGGCTGCCATTGATATTAGCTATTTGGATCGCTTCAAACAGTTCCCTGATTATTTTTATAACCTAAAAACTTTTGAAGCTGACAATCTGAAGGACCAATTTCTGAATTGGAAGTGGCAGGAGGTGCTGGGTAATGATTTTATTTTCGGATTACCAACGGAAATTGGACCCTATGCCATGTTATATCGAACGGATATATTCGCATTATCAGGTCTCCCTACTAAACCAGAGGAAGTGGCTAAAGAAATCCAAACTTGGGAGCAATTCCTTGAAGCGGGCACCAAAGTACAGGAGAGAACAGGAAAAGCTTTTGTAAATGACTTGGAGAACCTCTATCTCACCCTTCTACGTCAGTCCAAGCTTCAATATTACAGTCCCACAACGCAAGAATTGATCCTCGACAATAATCCAGCGGTCAAACGAGCCTGGGACTTCTCAATTCAAGCCCTTAAGCTAAATCTGTCCGCCAGTATTGCAGTGGATACGCAACGCTGGGGTGCAGGCCTGCTCAACGGAGATTTTGCAGTCATGCTCTGTCCGGCTTGGATGATTGGTCATATCAAGAGCAGTGCTCCAACTGCCAGCGGTTTATGGAATGTAACACAAATCCCAGAAAACAGCGCTAATCGCGGAGGCTCCGTTCTGACCTTACCAAAGACAGGTAATCATCCTGATGAATCCTTTGCTCTTATTAAATGGCTAACCGAACCAACGCAGCAATTGGTTTCTTTCAAGGTACAAGGGGCTTTCCCTTCCACCCCCGAAATCTATGATGACCCAGAGATCCACGATCTGCATGATCCTTATTTTCCTAATTCAGAGCTTGGTCTGACCCTTTCTTCAGCAGCAAAAACAGTAATTCCGACCTATTACGGCCCTCATCACGCTGACGTGGAGACAAGCATGCTCGAATACTTGACCAAAGCTGAAAAAGGCGAGCTAACTCCTGAACTGGCTTGGACCCTAGCTGTTCAAGCCGCAAAGCAAATAGACAGCTCCTTCCGCTAAGTAATATCATAAAAAAGGCTCTCCCCGGCTAAATTAGCCTGCTGGGGAGAGCCTTTTTTTAATTCATTTTCGCTTTATTTTTGCGCAGCCAAGAAAGCATCCAGCTGTTTTTGCTTCTCTGCAATAATCTTATCGAGCCCTGCCTTTTTCAGCTTATCAGCATACTTAGTCAGTACGGTATCAGGATCAACAGAACCCGTATCCAAACTGATGTCGTATTCATCCATTACAGCTTTACAAGCAGCCATTTCAGTCTTCATCGCGGAGGCGTCGAAGTTGAAACCAAGCGCTACAGAGGCTTTACCTTTAGAGTTAAAGGCTTTGAATTGTTCCCATTTGTCTGGAGCTTCACTTTCCCACACGGGGTTCAGGAATTGACTTCCAAGCATCCAAGCTGCAGCCGTATTATAATCAGCTGTTTTATCTGTAGCTTTGATCGTATCACCACTTACGACTTCATAGTGCACACCTTTTATACCGAAAACAAGCAGATTGTTGATATCTTTATCTGTGTGCAGAATATCTAGCACCATCATAGCCCGGGCCGGATCACCAGAGGAAGCGGAGATCGCAAGCATAGATCCAGCAGCATCACTAGTAGAAATCGTTGGATCATTGAATGCAATTTGTTTCAGCTTGCCAACCAAGCCGGTAGCATTCGCCAGCTCACTATCTTTACCTGGTTTAAGCGATTGCACTGTCATAAAGACATTGCCAGCCTTCATTGCATCCTGAGTCGAATTCGTAGCAACTGCGGCGTCTTTGTTAATGTAACCCTTTTTCATATACTCACGAGTAAGTTTAATGATTTCTTTATAACGATCCATCTCAATCATCGATTGAATCTTAGTATCTGAGGAATCTTTAAGCAGAACACCAGGAATGGCAGCATCACCAAGGGTATCGTATTGTGCCATGTATTGTGAGTTAAAGGTCTCACCTTGTTTGAAATACAATGGAGTCAGGTCAGGTCTTTTCTCCTTCACTACTTTGAGAACTGCATCCAGATCTTGGATAGATTTCACATTTGACATATCGATGCCCAGTTCATCCGCAATATCGGAGCGATAGACAACCCCACCTTGTGCAGCCAGCTCCTTGTTTGTAGGAACAGCATAATTCACACCATTGATCGCTGAACCTTTTAAGAATTGTGGATCCAGATTTTTTAGAATCCCTTGGCCGTATTCATTTAGGAGATTACCATATTTGCCGCTATCTTCATTAATCGGGAGATAAGCGCCTTTAGCTGCATTCGTTACGTAGTTCTTCCATTGAGCTGTAAAGATGATATCGAATTTTTCCTGACTCGCAATTTTCAGATTGACATCATTGTCCCATGGACCCCAATCGATCGGTGCGATATCCAATTTGGCGTTGATTTTAGGTTCCAATAACTTATTGATTTCATCTTCTACTGCTTTTTCATCCTTTTGCACTGCACCGACATAGATTAACTTGACGGTATAAGGCTCCAATTCTTTTGCCGGTTCGGCAGTAGGATCTGCGGCTGGCTCATCCGTAGCAGCAGCATTGGTAGCGGTTGCATTTTCGCTTGGAGCAGGTGAAGCTGCTTCATTATTCCCGTTATTCCCACCGCAGCCTGCTAAACTAAGACTCAGTACCATCGTTAGCAATAGTGTCATTAGTGCGCTTTTTCTAACAGCTTTCATATACACCATAACCTCCCTCAAAATATTTATATATGCTGAATCGGCCGTTCACACCTTAGCATAAAGCGGCCGAATTAAGCCATGACAATCGTCCTTAACCTTTGACAGCACCCACGGTAAGCCCTTTAATAAAATACTTCTGGAAGAAGGAATATACAAACACGATAGGTCCAATACCAATAACAGCCATCGCCATTCTTACCGTTTCTGTCGGAATATTGATCTCTACACCTTGTGCAGCTAAGGCAGCCATCGCCTGAGGACTTGCAGTCAGGAACTGAACATTCAGCATCGTCTTATACATTAGGTATTGTAAATTGACATGACCTTCGGGTGAGATAAAGATCAAACTAAGGTACCAATCATTCCAATAGGCCAGGGTCTGAAACAAACCTACTGTAGCTAATACTGGCATAGATAAAGGCAAAATAATTTGAACGAAGATCCGGAATTCTGGCGCCCCATCGATCTTAGCAGATTCGATTAAAGCTGGCGGTATGGTATTGGCAAAAAAGGTTCGTAAGATGATAACAAAGAAAGCAGAAACCAGCAGCGGCATAATTAGAATCCATAACGTATCCTTCATATGCATCATTCGCGTGTAGACCAGATACCAAGGCACAAGGCCACCATTAAACAACATTGTAAAAAACATAAAAAATGAGAAGAAATTACGATGTGGAAAATCTCCACGTGAGATAGGGTAAGCGTACATAGCCATAATGATAAGACTCAGAATCGTGCCCACCACAGTCACAAATAACGAAACGGAAGCTGCATCGATAATTTGCCAATAATCTTTTAACAGAAATTCATAAGAAGAAATATCCCACTTGTTAGGAAAAAAGCTGTACCCGTTCTGAATAACGGAATTCTCGTCCGAAAACGATACAATAACTACGAGGATCAGCGGCACCACACAAATCGCTGTGTATATCCAAAAGAATATATTAATTAGCAAATTAGATATATTAGATATTTCATTGGGTTGTCTTTGCCGTTTTGTGCGCTTTCCTGTACGCCGTGACGACCCTATTGCTGTTTCTGTCTGGCTCAACACTCCCACCTCCCTTTAAAATAAAGCATCATCTTTACTGATTCGTCGCACTGCTAGATTCGCCAAGAAAATCAATAGAAATCCTACAACAGATTGAACGAGACCCGCGGCTGAAGACATTCCTATATCACCGATTGCAAGGAAGGTCTGATATACATAAGTGTCGATAACCTGCGTCGTCGAGTATAACGCTCCTGCATTTCTCGTAACCTGAAAGAATAATCCGAAGTCTGCGTTAAAAATCCTACCTATCTGCAGCAGCGTCATTACTATAATAACTGGACTGATCAGGGGCAGCGTGATTTTTCGAATCTGCTTCCATTTAGAAGCTCCATCAATAAGTGCCGCCTCATAATATTCATTATCTATTCCAATGATAGCGGCCATATAAATAACCGTTGTATACCCAATCTCTTTCCATATCTTCACAATTACAAGAATCCCAGGCCAATATTTAGACTGTGAATACCATTCGATAGGATCTACCCCAAAGAACGGGAGTAATGTCTTGTTCATGAACCCGTGCTCTGCACTCAGAAAGCCGTATACTAAGTAACTTACGACGACCCAAGAGAGAAAATAAGGGAGAAACATAGCGCTTTGATGGAATTTCGATAGCCATCTGCTACGCATTTCATTAAACATAATTGCGAAAGCTAGCGAAAAAAATAGCGTCAGTATAATAAACGCCGTATTATACAATAACGTATTCCTCGTAATGATCCAGGCCGTCTCCGTCGAGATTAAATATTTGAAGTTTGCTAACCCGACCCAATCACTACCCAGAATCCCTTTTTGGTAATTGATATCCTTAAATGCAATTACCGTTCCTAACATCGGTATGTAGTTATTGATGATTAGAATCACTATCGCAGGTAACATCATCAAATAGAACACCCAATATTTCTTCATTACTCTAAGAAAATTCGGCGTTCTTCCCCTGCCTGGTTTCTTTACTTCTGACAAGCTGACGGAAGGATTCGTCACACTCATTTTTGGTTCCCCCATTCTCCATCATCCCATTCTTAAGTCCCAAATACTCTTGCTTGCCTAACGTTTTGCGTATCCTCCTTACACTCTAATTAAAACATATGATAATTTATGGGAGTATAGGGAACATATTATATTTCTATAAAAAAAGAGACGATTATCCTCGAAAATCAAGGAAAACCATCTCTTCAGCCTCTAAATAGAGGCAAAAAATTTAATTAATCATAGCTTATGTACCTTAATCGCATTTATCACAGCCAAGGACTGATCGATAATCTTTTCTCTTTATCACAGCCAAAGGCTGGTTGATAATCTTCGTACTTTATCACAGCCAAGGGCTGGTCGATAATCTTTGTACTTCATCACAGCCAAGGGCTGGTCGATAATCTTTTCTCTTCATCACAGCTAAGGCTGGTCGATAATCTTTGCTCTTTATCACAGCCAAGGCTGGTTGATAATCTTTTCTCTTCATCACAGCCAAGGGCTGGTTGATAATACCTGCCTGCCTTAGATTAACTAGGCAATCAGCCCTTGTGTTCCCAGAAAGGCCCACATCCGTAGGTGTGGGACGGCCCCTATACTACTACGAAGAGGGGTGAGGGAGAAGGAACGGAGAGGAAGTTTGGAACTGTAGGAGCGTAGCGTTCGCCTTTATCCTCGGATTTCAACCGCTAATAGCGGTTTCTAATCAAGAAATCTGAGGATAACAGCGACCGGAAGTCCAAACATTCCTTGTAGCGACACTAACCTCGCCACTCAGCAACAAACATTCCTCAGAGCGACGCTAACCTCACCACTCAGCAACAAACATTCCTCAGAGCGACGCCGACCTCACTGCACTTCGGTCCGGCATCGGTCGCGATACTCCTTAGGCGACATCCCCGTCTGCTTCTGAAATACCTTGGTAAAATAACGCCGCTCCTGATAGCCAACTCCGGAGCCAATCATCGTAATACTCTTATCACTGTTAGTTAGCATAAACTTAGCAGCTTCAATTCGTTGTAGGGTCACGTATTCCACGAAAGTCATAGCAAAACGATTCTTAAATAAGAGACAGAAATAACTGCCACTAATCCCGATCTTATTCGCCACTTCCTCAATCCCAATATCAGAATGGAGATGTTCTGTGATGTACTTAGCTGCTTGGTTCATCAGCTGATCCGGTGTTTTTTTGCCAGAATCATCTTCACCTTCAGGGATTTCCTGAAAAATTGGAATGCTATTATACAGTTTATTCTTAAACTGCTTACTACGGATCTTAGCCCCAATTTCCCGTACCTTATTGCCAAGCTCTTCATAATGTATCGGCTTACAAATATACTCTTTAACACCTAGCCGAATCGCTTCCCGTGCATAATCAAACTCCTGATATCCGGTAAGAAGCAGCACCTCGCTATCCAATCCCATCTCCCGCAACTTACCGATAAAAGTTAACCCGTCCATCACTGGCATACGGATGTCACATAACACAAGATCAGGCTGTTTCTCCTCGGCAATACGCAAAGCATCCATCCCGCTTCGCGCCATACCGACAACCTCCATCCCCATCTCCTGCCAAGGCAACACCCTGTTCAGATTATTCAGAATTGGGGCTTCGTCATCAACCAATAATACTTTTAGCATAATGATCTTCCCCCTGCTCGTATTTAGGTATGACACATTGGATAATAGTACCATGACCTGGACTAGAACAGATAAATATTCCGTACCTGTCACCGTATTCAATGCGGATGCGATCTGCTACACTGCGAATACCAAGACCTCTGCGTTCAAGATTCATCCGGTTATCCCGTTCAACCTTAACTTCTTGCTCCACAGGATCATTCACAATATATTGAAAAATAGCTAACTGAGACGGTGTAATACCAATACCATTATCTTCAATACGTAAAATCAAATCCCCCTGCTTCTCCCAAACTTTCACAGAAACATGACCTTTGTAATCAATGCCCTCAAATCCATGTTGAATGCTATTCTCTACAAGCGGTTGTAAAGTGAGTTTAAGGATACCGCAACTCATCAATTCATTCGGAATATCGATCTCGTATTCGAACAAATCTTCAAAGCGGAATTTTTGTATATCCAAATAATTGCGCAAATGTTTAACTTCTTCATCCAGTGTAATCTCTTCCCGATCCTGAATGCTGATTCGCAAAATACTGGCCAGCCTATAGACCATCTCACTAACTTTTTTGCCTTCATTCTGTATAGCGAGAACATTGATTGATTCTAATGTATTGAATAAAAAATGTGGTTTAATCTGTGCCTGCAGAACACGCATCTCAGCTTGATTCTTGCGACGCTGCTCCACATGAATTCTGTTAAACAACCCATTGATTTTATCCATAAGATCATTAAAACCCTTAGCAAGCAGCGTTAGCTCATCATTTCCTTTAACTTCTACCCTAGTGGTCAGATCTCCGTCTTCAACCCGGCGCATAAAACGAACAATGACAGCGATGCCGCCGGTAATCCGGTTCATAAAAAATAAATTGAAGATCACAGCTGCCAATAAGCAAAGGAAAATCACAGCGACGAACCAGCGAGCAAATACTGTAACTTCGTGAGACAGCGTATCCCAAGAAGTCACAGATACCAGACTCCATGGATAGTCCTTCAAGTGATACATGGAAAGAATGCTTTTCTCCCCGTTGTACTCTGTTTTGAAACTCTGAAACCCTTTTTTAAAGGTAATCTCTTTATCCGCGAAAGACTGGAAGTCCTGTCCATCCAGCTTTTGATCTGGGTCAAAAAGAATCATTCCATCATCATTTACAAGCATAAAGGATACATCCTGATTGCTATCCCCAATTTTTAGATTGCGAAATATGGATTCGAACTCCCAATTCTTGATCTGCACAACTAGGATACCTATGTTCTGAAAGAAGCTCAATTCCTTCACTAAGCGAATTTGTGTAAACACAGGTTCAGTACCCGTAAGCTCGGGATACTCGTGAGGAGCCAGCCATTTCGGCACACCATTCAAGTCCATAACTTCCTGGTACAGATCACTTTTTTTGAATGTATCATAGGGTAGCGTTCGGAAATTTTCCTTGTTAAAAAGCGACACGATTTCAGAGTTACCTCTACCGTTAAAATTGTACAAAAACGCATAACTGATCGATGGATGATTAAACAACAGACTACGGAAATTGCGCTGGCTCGCATTCAGATTCAGTTGCTCAGCATCAGTCAAATCCTGATTGGTAGGATCATCTGCACTAAGGGCCATATGAAATACCGAGGTAGCAATTCCGTTGTCTGTAACGTTATCCATATCTTTTAGTACATTAGAAATACTGTAGCTAATCGCTTTAAGTGAGTATTCCGACTGCTGGCTGTACTTTTTCTCAATTGAATTATAAGTCACAAAAAACATAAGCATGCCTAGAATAAATAAAGGAATGATAATCAGGCCCAAAAATGCCGTAAATAATTTATAGCGCAAATTCATCGGCTAGTGCTCCTGACTGAGAATAAAGTTATCCTTTTACGCCGCCCGCTGTTACACCTTCAATAATCTTCTCCTGCAGAATAGCATAAATGATAATTACCGGCAGGACGCTGAAGACGATACCGGCTGACATTTGTGCATAGTTCATTTGGTATTGATCACGGAATTGGACCATACCTACTGGAAGCGTTCGCAGCTCGTCATTCGACAGGAAGTAGTTAGCTAGCAAGAACTCGTTCCAATTTCCCAGGAAATTAACAATGAATACAGTAACCATAGCCGGAACCGTTAGAGGTACAATAATTCTAGCAAAGATACCCGGTGCCTTCAAGCCATCCATGACCGCAGCTTCTTCTATTTCTCTAGGTAAATTTCGCATAAATGCTGCTAAAATAATTATGGTAAATGGAATCGCATTGGCGATATAAGGAATGATCAACGCCCAGTGGGTGTTCAGTATTCCTAACTTACGTACAATCGTATAAATCGGCAGCATTAAAGCATTATTCGGAATGAGCATTCCTACTAAAACCAGTGAGAACAAAATAGTATTCCATTTCCCCTGACGCATCCGCGTAACCGCAAAAGCAAACATAGACGCAAGCAGAATGGACACTACAGAAGCAAGGATCGAAATGTACAAACTGTTGAAAAAGTAAGTACTGATCTTGGCATTTACCCAAGCTTCGACGTAGTTATTGAAGACGAATTCCTTTGGAATGCCAAAAGGATTAAGCGCAATCTCATTATTATCCTTTTTCACAGATGAGAATAATACGAATAGGAAAGGAAACAGGATCACTAACAAATAGAATAAAAGGGCAATATGTGGCAGACTCTTTTTCAGGGCGCGTGGCATCAGTATTCAATCCTTTCTGTACGACGTGCAATCAGCAGCTGATAAAGGACTGTAACCACCAGTGTAAACGCAAAGATCAGGACAGCGATGGCATTTCCGTATCCATATTTAA
Organism: Paenibacillus sp. FSL H7-0735; assembly: GCF_038008505.1. Lineage (NCBI taxonomy): Bacteria > Bacillati > Bacillota > Bacilli > Caryophanales > Paenibacillaceae > Paenibacillus > Paenibacillus sp. FSL H7-0735. The sequence goes on from NZ_JBBOZH010000001.1 coordinate 5,186,617, forward strand.
AGTTCGTGATCGCATATTTAATCATGTATGTTGCCATTACATCGGTTGAACCTGCAGGTCCCCCCTTAGTCATAACGATGACAATATCCGCCGCTTTCATTGCTCCAGCAATGGATAGCATAATTACAACCGAGATGATCGGTACGATTAGTGGGAGCGTGATACGGGTAGCGCGTTGAAATCCGGTTGCGCCGTCAATGGCTGCAGCTTCATCCAATTCACCAGGAATAGCTAGAATCGCCGCTAGGACCATAACGATATAAAATCCAGTCCACTGCCAAGCATTCGTCAACAAAATAGAAAGCATTGCAAATCTCTCATCTGACAGCCAGTAAATAGGATTAATTCCTACTAGACTAAGGAGCTTATTAAAAAGTCCAATGTTGGGCTCATAGATAAACCCCCAGAGAATACCGATAACCGCTGTAGACATAATGGAAGGCATAAAGACTGCGGTCTTATATAAGCCTTTTAACTTCTTCACATTAGAAATCAATAACGAGAAGAATACGATCAACGGTACCTGGATACATACAGAGAAAAGAATAAACCAACCGTTGTTCTTAACGGATATCCAGAATCGTTCATCTCCTAATGCTTTCTCATAATTACTTAATCCGGCTGATTTAACCGTCTCCGATACACCGTTCCAACTGGTAAAACTGTAATAAATAGAACTGAAAATGGGGTAAATGAAAAACATCGTGAACAATATCAATGCTGGAAGAACGAAAAGGAAAAATACCACTGGATTTCTTAATGCTTTATTCATGACTACCTCCGGTTGCTTTGACATCTGGCGAATAGTGAATGCTTCAGATCAAGTGCAAACACATATTTTCTTTGATTTTAAAAATGTACCCTGGATTTAGCACCAGGGTACATTCAGTTTGCAGCTATTTATTCAACTGCTGCGTTTGCTTCTTCTTGTACCTTTTGCAAAGCTTCGCCCATTTTCTCAGGAGTCGTCTGATCGCCAATCAGTTTTTGAATTTGAATGTTACTGATTTCTGTAGTTACATCAGCTTGAACAAGAGAGTCAAATGCTGGGAACGAAGATTGTGAGTTGTTAAGTACACCTACGATTTCGCTCATCAGATCATCAGTAATATTCTCATTCAATACGTTTTGGTCAATCTTCATTGCTGGCAATACACCATCTTCAACAAGTCCACGCAATTGCATTTCTTCATTAAATAAGTTTTTAATAAAAGATTTCACAGCAGCCAATTGATGTGGATCTTTCTCAGCAGATGCAGAGAAACCATAACCATTGTTCACATCGCGCATCAATGCAGTTTGGTCGCCCGCTCCGCCTTCAACTGCTGGGATATTGAAGAAGCCAACTTTACCGATCAAACCTTCGCCAGATTGGCCAGTTTTAAATACGGAGGATTTCCAAGTACCATCATACAGCAGGATCGCTTCACCACTAGTAAATTGTGTTGTGTATTCAGCATATTCAAAGCCAAGTTCGCCTTTTTTGAAGTAGCCTTTATCAACCCATTCTTTGTATTTCGCAAATCCTTTTACTACATTTGGATCAGACCATTTAGCTTCGCCTGTTGCAAATTTAGCAGTTACATCTGGACCTGCATAACGTGACCACAAGTGGTTAGCTAACATAAGTGGTACCCAACCAGCTTTGGATGCACCAGCCAAAGGTACTTTTCCATCAGCCTTGATATCAGCCAATTGTTGTTCCAATTCGGCAAACGTTGTTGGAGCCTTCCAGCCCTTGCTTGTATAGTATTCTTTGTTATAGAAGAAGCCTTCTCCAGAACCACCGATAGGCAATCCATAGATTTTTCCTTCATAAGTGAAAGGATCAAGATTTGAGAATTTATCCTTAATTCCAAGTTCCTCAAGAATTGGAGTCAGGTCAAGTAATTTACCTTCTTTAGCATAGATCTTGGAGTCAGGACTACCGAACAGATCGAAGATTTCCGGTGGATTACCCGCAGCCATTTCACCACGCAATTTTTCTTTACGGTTTACATCTGAATCTACCCCATCGAGTTTAAAGGTCAGACCCGGTACATCCTCTTGTACCTTGTTAACTACTTCTTCGAGAATAGCCAGACGTTTCTGCTTGTCTGCACCGATTTGAGTGTGACGAATCGTCATTTCAAATGGCTCGTTATTTACCGGTTCTTCTGTTGCAGGAGCATTTGTAGCGGCTGAATTAGTCGCGGTAGCGTTTCCATCTCCTTTGTTAGAAGACTCATTGTTGTTGCCTCCGCAACCAGTCAGTAAAGCTGATGATACGAAAATCAGGGACAATAGCAAAGTCATACTTTTTTTCATTTCTTGTGACCCTCCCTATATATTGATGTGCTTTACACTTCTTATTATAGAAAACAGACTTCATTATCGTAAGGTTAAGATTCATCCACTATAGGGATAAAAATCTCTAATGTAAGCGGAATCAACTACATTATAAGTTATATTACATAACACAAAAAATGTTAAATCGCTTAATTTATTTGTTTTTCTCATCACAAAACTTTGTTTTCACTCTAGAAACAATTAATAAAACATCCAAATAGTCACATTACCTGACATATTCATTTATTATCCATCCCATTAACCACGTGTAACTATAGCATGTCTTTATTAGGAATAGTATAAAACTACCCCCTCAGAGGAGCTTTATCCCCTCCCTTTTTACTTCCTCATAACAAAAAACCGCACCTTCAGTGATCAACCACTGAGGGTACGGTCTCTCTTAAAAATATATATCTATTATACCAATGCCGTTTGCTTACGACCTTCTTCTACCAAGCGATATGCCCGTTGCACTTCTTCTTCTGTTGGAGAAGGTACTCCATCCAGTTCATAAGCTTTGCCGAGCATTTCCCATTTATAGATACCCATCTGATGATAAGGTAAGATTTCGAATTTCTCGACGCCATTTAAGGTTCCAATATAACGACCTAAGTTAATGAGATCCTCTTCACGATCATGAATACCAGGTACATATACATGTCGGATCCACATCTTACGATTATGGTCTGAGAGCCAGCGTGCAAGCTTCAAAGTTCGATCATTGGATTTACCGGTTAACTTGATATGCGCTTCTTCATCAATATGCTTCAGATCAAGCATAACCAAATCTGTAACGTCCAATAAGTCATTAATCTTGTCACCTTCGTTGTAGCCATTACTATCTAATGTGGTATGCAGATTCCAACGTTTTTTCACTTCCGTGAATAACTGCTTTACAAATTGCGCCTGCAAGGTTGGTTCTCCACCGGATACAGTTAACCCTCCACCGGATGAACGATAGTAGTTTATATATGGCTCGATCTCCGAAAGCACTTCTTCTAGAGTCATTTCTTTACCTTCATCTAAAGCCCAAGTATCAGGGTTATGGCAATACTGACATTTCAGCAAGCAGCCTTGCATAAACAAGACAAATCGAATACCAGGTCCATCAACGGTTCCAAAGGTTTCCAAAGAGTGTATGCGACCTTTAATCATAGGATGTCATCCTTTCGCCACGACAGACTAACAGTCCCTCTTTCAACGATGAAGCTTCCTGTCTTTGAGACTGTCATATCCCTAAATCGCGGCTATAAAATTTAAAATTTTAACAATTCTCAAACAAGATATTACCGCCCTTGAGACAAGGGCGGTATCTTCCTTGCAATTATTTCAATGTAGTACTAATTCAAAGATCTTCATGACAGGAACAAATTACATCGAACCGTGGAATGTACGGTTGATTACGTCCATTTGTTGTTCGCGAGTCAGCTTGATGAAGTTAACTGCATAGCCGGATACACGAATAGTCAATTGTGGATAGTTCTCTGGGTGCTCCATAGCGTCCATCAGCTGTTCACGGTTAAATACGTTAACATTCAAATGCTGAGCGTTGTTATGGAAGTATCCATCCATCATGTGTACCAGGTTAGACTTACGGGAATCCTCGTCTTTACCAAGTGCCTTAGGTACGATGGAGAACGTGTTAGAGATACCATCTTGTGCATCGGAGTAAGGCAGTTTAGCTACAGAGTTCAGGGAAGCCAAGGCGCCTTTCTTGTCACGTCCGTGCATTGGGTTAGCACCCGGTGCGAAAGGTTCACCTTTCTTACGTCCGTCAGGTGTAGTACCTGTCTTCTTACCGTACACTACATTCGAAGTAATGGTCAGTACCGATTGAGTTGGCACAGAATCACGATATGTTTTGTTTTTACGGATCATAGTCATGAAGGTTTCAACCAATTCTACTGCGATGCTGTCTACAGCATCGTCATTGTTACCGTAGCAAGGGAATTCGCCTTCGGTTTCGAAGTCGATCGCAATACCTTGTTCGTTACGAATAGGTTTTACTTTGGCGTATTTAATTGCGCTTAGTGAGTCAGCTGCAACGGACAGCCCAGCAATACCACAAGCCATCGTACGCAGAATGTCACGGTCATGCAGCGCCATTTCGATACGTTCGTAAGAATATTTGTCATGCATATAGTGAATGATGTTCAAAGTGTTAACATAAGTTTTAGCCAACCACTCCATCATCGGTTTGAAACGTTTCATTACTTCGTCATAATCCAGATATTCAGAAGTGATCGCTGGGAATTCCGGTCCAACTTGTGCTCCGGATTTTTCGTCTATACCACCATTGATAGCATACAGCAATGCTTTTGCCAGGTTGGCACGAGCGCCGAAGAACTGCATTTGTTTACCGATACGCATTGGAGATACGCAGCAAGCAATCGCATAATCTTCACCCCAGTATGGACGCATTACATCGTCATTTTCATACTGAATTGCACTAGTTTCGATGGAAACCTTAGCACAATATTTTTTGAAGGCTTCAGGCAATTTTTCGGACCATAGTACAGTTAAGTTTGGTTCCGGAGCTGGACCCAAGTTGTACAGGGTGTTCAAGAAACGGAAGCTGTTCTTGGTAACACGAGTTGTTCCGTCTTCAGCCATACCACCGATGGATTCAGTTACCCATGTTGGGTCGCCGGAGAACAGATCATTATAGTCAGGTGTACGCAAGAATTTCACGATACGCAGTTTCATTACGAAATGATCGACGATTTCTTGTACTTGTTCTTCAGTCAAAGTACCTTCAGCAATATCGCGCTCTGCATAAATGTCCAGGAAAGAGGACACACGGCCCAGGGACATCGCCGCACCATTTTGTTCTTTAACTGCTGCCAGATATCCGAAGTATACCCATTGAGTAGCTTCTTTGAAGTTGGTCGCTGGTCTGGAAATATCCATACCATGAGCGGCTGCCATTTCTTTCAATTCGCCAAGTGCACGAATTTGCTCGGACAGCTCTTCACGCAAACGAATGATATCTTCAGTCATGGAATCAACTTCAAGCTCAGTTTGTTGTTGTTTTTTGTCTTTAATGAGGAAATCAATACCGTACAGAGCAATGCGGCGGTAGTCGCCGATGATGCGTCCGCGGCCGTAAGCATCAGGAAGACCTGTAATTACGCCGGATTTACGCACAGCTCTCATGTCTGGTGTATATGCATCAAATACGCCTTGGTTATGCGTTTTGCGAATGTTCGTAAACATGTCAACGATGTTTTGTGGAAGCTCGAAGCCATAAGCTTTCGTAGCATCAACCATCATCTTGATCCCGCCAAATGGCTGGATGGAACGTTTGAAAGGAGCGTCAGTCTGTACGCCTACAATTTGTTCCTTGTCTTTGTCAATGTAGCCTGGAGCATGTGAAGTGATTGTGGAGACAGTATCTAGGGAAACATCCCATACGCCGCCTCTTTCTCTTTCTTCCTTGCTCAATTGGGAAATAATCTTCCATAGTTCAGTTGTGTTACTAGTAGGTCCTACGAGGAATTCTTCGTTTCCTTCATAAGGCTTAATGTTACTTGCGATAAAGTTGTTAACGTCAACTTTTCTGGACCATTTACCTTTTGTAAAACTTCTCCAACCGGATTTCACTTCTTGTACATCTTTTTCAATCACCGACATGCTAAATCCCTCCATCTATATTTATAATATTTGTAGAGATCGCGGGCTTGAAGGTTGATCCCGTGTCTCGTGATCCCAAGAAAGATATGGTTGTTCGAAAATTCACAATCATTGTTCCATGTATGGGACCGTTGTTTATATAAACATTTTAGTTTATTTTCTATAAATAGACTGTGACAAATATCACCTTTCCGGTGATATTTGTCACTTATATCTAGTCCACAACCATCCTATTATCTACTTAACCAAATATTAATTATCAAATCTTCCGTAGAAAGCATTACGGTACACATCTGCAAGTTCAGATACCAGTGGCAGCTTAGGATTGGCAGTTGTACATTGATCTTCAAATGCACGGTCAGCCAAGTAATCTACACGGGATTCAAAATCCTTAGGATCAAAGCCCAGTTGTTGGAAGGATTCTTCGATACCCAGTTTTTTGTTCATATCGCGAATAGCATTGATCAGGCTAGTTACACCTTCTTCAGTTGTGCGAGCTGGCAATCCCAGAATACGGGCGATTTCTGCATAACGCTCGTCAGCTACGAAGTGTGAATATTTAGGGAACGAAGCGAACTTCGTAGGTTTCTTAGCATTGTAACGAATAACGTGTGGCATAAGGATCGCATTAGTACGACCGTGAGCAGTGTGATATTGACCGCCCCATTTATGCGCCAAACTGTGGTTAATACCCAGGAAAGCATTAGCAAAGGCCATACCAGCAAGTGTTGATGCGTTATGCATTTTCTCACGGGCAACTCTGTCGCCTTCAAGCGCCGATTTTTCAAGGTATTGGAATACCAATTGGATTGCTTTAATTGCCAGACCATCAGTGTAGTCACTCGCCATAACAGATACATAAGCTTCGATGGCATGTGTCAATACGTCCATACCTGTATCAGCTACAGCAGTTTTTGGCAAGCTATATACGAACTCTGGATCAATGATAGCTACGTCTGGAGTTAGCTCGTAGTCAGCCAATGGATATTTAGTGTGTTGTTCAGTTGTTTTATCGGTAATAACTGCGAAAGATGTTACTTCCGAACCCGTACCCGAAGTAGTTGGAATCGCTACAAACTTAGCTTTATTTCCAAGTTTAGGGAATTTGTAAACCCGTTTACGGATATCCATGAATTTTTGTTTCAGACCGTTAAAGTCTGCGTCTGGATGTTCATAGAATAACCACATTCCTTTTGCAGCATCCATTGGGGAACCACCACCAAGTGCGATGATGCAGTCCGGTTGGAATCTGTTCATCATTGCTGTACCTTTTTCAACTGTAGTTGTCGATGGATCTGGTTCAACTTCCGAGAACACTTCTATCGCTACAGGAGTTTGGCGTTGACGCAGGTAATGTTCAACTCTCTCAACATATCCGAGCTTAACCATCATTGGGTCAGTGATAATTGCGACACGTGTGATATCAGGCATTTTGGTCAGGTACTGAGTAGCACCTTTTTCGAAATAGATCTTGTCAGGTACTTTAAACCATTGCATATTCACGGTACGACGATTCACCCTTTTCACGTTGATCAAATTAATTGCTGTAACGTTTTGCGACACGGAGTTACGACCATAAGATCCGCAGCCCAGCGTCAACGAAGGGATGTTAGTGTTATAGATATCGCCGATCGCACCATGAGTGGAAGGCGAGTTAACGAGAATACGTCCTGTTTGCAGACGGTTGGAGAACTTCATGATTACTTCTTCGTTGTTGGAGTGGATAGCCGAACTATGGCCCATACCACCAAATTCAACAACTTGTGCTGCGCGTTCGATACCTTGATCTGCGTTTTTAACTTTGTAGCAAGCAAGCACAGGACTCAATTTTTCAGCGGACAATGGATATTTAGTGCCTACACCTTCAAGTTCTGCTACCAGAATCTTAGTGCCGGCAGGAACTTGAATGCCGCACATTTCAGCAATTTTCACTGCGGATTGTCCAACGATTGCTGGGTTAACCGCACATTTATCAACGTTCATAGCGCCGCTAGTAAGTTTGGCAGCTTCTTCTTTGTTAACAAAGTAGCAGCCATTAGCGATCATTTTCTTTTTCACTTGATCAAAGATTGGTTCTTCGATAATAACAGCTTGCTCGGAAGCACAGATCATACCATTATCAAATGTTTTGGAAAGAATGATGTCCGTTACGGCTTGATCGATATCCGCGCTCTTTTCGATGAATGCAGGTACGTTACCAGGACCTACGCCAAGAGCTGGTTTACCACAGCTATAAGCTGCTTTTACCATTGCAGAACCGCCTGTTGCGAGAATAAGTGCAACGTCAGGGTTGTTCATCAAAGCGTTTGTTTTGTCCATCGTTGGCATTTCAATCCATTGGATACAATTCTCAGGTGCGCCAGCTTTTACAGCCGCATCATGAAGAATTCTAGCAGCTGCTGCACTACACTCTTGCGCAGATGGGTGGAAACCGAATATAATAGGGTTCCGTGTCTTAATCGAAATCAACGCTTTAAACATCGTGGTGGATGTAGGGTTGGTTACCGGTGTGATACCCATTACAATTCCGACGGGCTCAGCAATTTTTTGGAAGCTTTCATAAGCATTGTCTTCAATAACGCCTACTGTTTTATCGTATTTAATTCCGTGCCAGATATATTCTGTCGAGAAGATGTTTTTAGTAATTTTGTCTTCGTAAACCCCGCGGCCAGTTTCTTCTACAGCCAATTTAGCGAGGTACATATGTTTGTCGAGTCCAGCCAACGCCATTGCATGAACGATTGTGTCAACTTGCTCTTGATCCAGCGCCATGAATGCCTCATGTGCTTTTTTCGCTTTATCCACTAAAGTCTGAATATACTCTTCAGCGGTAGTTTGTTTAACTTGGGCGGCGACTTCGTTCTTAACTGCCATCTCCCTCGTCCTCCTGTCAATTTTTAGGTTGTTTTTCTCTACACATTTATCTTATCACATCATTTCCACCTTGTATAGTGAAATCTTTCACAAAGTATAAAGTTTTTTTGATTTGTTTTCAAAGCGCTTTCATTCGATCATATTATAGCTTTTTTACCATTATTTATGCTTTATTATTCCTTAAATTTAAAGTTTATGTTTAAAAAGACAAGAACTGATACCCATTTTCTACCTTTCCGCTCGCAAAAATATTTTAAAAAAGCAAATCTAATTTTGTTGACACTCTATTTTTCCATTGGCCTCTAAAAAATAGTCGGATGCCCCCCGTCGTGTTGATTTATAAAAATATCAATAATATAAACATAAAAAAACCGACTCCTATGGAGCCGGTTCTGTTCTTTTTAGCTATTCTACTTTAATTGTGTCGAAGAATTTCTCTTGCACTGTTTTGGCAGCAGCTTCAAGCTGTGTCTTGGAATCTGTTCCTTTTTTGGAGAACAGCTCTTGAATTACATTGGACATGGTTGCGTAGTAGTCCTGTGTATTGTATTGCGCTTCCGGTTTACCGTCCAGCAAACCTAAAATATCAGGGCTGTATTGATATACATTTGTATATTTATCATACACAGCTTTCGTTTTCTTGCCGAAGTCAGAATCTGCAGAATAGTAATCTAAGAGCGGCGGAATAAAGTATTTACCATCCGTTGTACGTTGTTGCAGAACCGCATCCAGTGCTTCTAGACCTTTATCGGAGAAGTAATCAAATGTAATATAACGGAATGCCATTTCTTGCTCGTCTGGTGTTGCATTTGGATTGATTACAAGGTAGTCACCACCAAGTACCCCGGTGTGTTTTCCGCCTTTTTCCATTGCAGGCATTGGATACGTAAGTACATCTTCTGGTTTCAGACCGCCCTGATTCAACGCTTGCTCAATAACACCGTCAGATCCAGCCATTACCATTGCTGTACGACTTTGTTGGAATGCGCCTACAGCATCACCCCAGCCCAGTGCCCAGTCCTGAGGAATCGCGTTTGCTTCCCATCTAAGTTTCTTGTAGAAATCCAGCGCTTTAATCCCAGCCTCAGAATTAAAAGTAGCTACAACCTTACCGCCTTCAATCTTCTGAATTTCACCGCCAGCTTCGAACAGGAAGTTGGTCCAGTTCCAGCCTGCTTCATTCCCTTTACCCATTGGAGCAATACCGGAAATCCCTTTTTTGGTATCAGCTACGCCTTTGGCGGTATTCAGCATATCATCCCAAGTCCAATCCATAGGTGGAACAGCAACGCCTTTTTCGTCCAGCATTTTTTTGTTGATCATTGTGGTTGTTACATAACCCTTTTGAGTTACGCCGAAGACTTTACCGTCAATGATAAATTGATTTTGGAGAACCGGGTTAATTTGATCCTTAAATTCGTATTTATTCCACAGATCCGTAATGTCAGCTACCCAGCCTTTTTCAACTAGGAATTTTGCTTCTGTAGCGTAGGTGTTAAAGAAGGTTGGAGCTTCATTCGCTGCCATTTTGATGCCGATTTCACTTACATTGTACTGCCAATCGTCTTTGACGATTTCAACATTCGGATATTCCTCTTGGAAACGTTTGATCTTGTCATCTTCCTGTGCTCTAACTTCGGTTAGGTCAGGGGTTGGATAGTGAATTTTGATGGTCACTTTTCTTTGTGTGATATCATCAGTTGGCGCTGCTGTAGCACTGCCAGCATTATCTGTTGCAGCATTCGTTGGCGCAGTAGTCGCTTCCCCTTCCTTGTTTCCTGTCGTGTTTCCGTTATTGTTATTACCGCCGCAAGCGGTTAACAACGATCCGGCCACAAGGAGGCTTAGTAGCACGCTAGAGTACTTACGCATTGAAACTCCCCTTTTCAATTCATAGTTATCTTACATATCGATCATAAAAGAGAAATCGTTTACAAACGAGGTGCATTTATATTCCTTTCATGTGCATGTTTACGATCCGTGACTAAATCCGTCGATCCTTGCTTATCCCTTAACTGCTGATAATGCGACGCCACGCATAATGAACTTTTGGAAGATCAGGAAGACAAGGATCGGCGGCAACGATACGATAAATAGGATGGCGAATTTAATATTCGTATTAAGTGCCTTTACATTAATAACGTATTTATAGATTGCTGTCGCGAGCGTATATTTCTCTTCACTGTGCATAACCAGAGATGGCCAGAACCAGTCATTCCATGCGGTAGAAAAGATAAAGATCGCCAGCGTAGCAAAAATCGGAACCGACAATGGCACTGCAATGGAGAAAAAGCTTCTCGGCTCAGAGGAACCGTCAATCCGCGCTGCTTCAAAAATTTCAGGGTGTATCCCATCAAAAAAGTTCTTTAAGAGTAGAAAATAGAATGTATTCGCACCAGCAGGCAGCCAAAAAGCAGCGTACTGATTCAGTAATCCAAGCTCTTTTAGATTGACAAAGTTGGGAATCATATAGCTGGTCGCCGGAATAAACAATGTCATCAGGAAAAAGAAATAAATTGCCTTTCTGTAAGGGACATTCATACGAGAAATGCTGAAAGCAGACATTCCCAATACTACTAGTGTCACGACCATATTCCCCACAAAAATATAAATGGTGTTTTTAAGGAACATCAGCAGATCAATGTAATTCATCGCTTCCTTAAGGTTGCTGAAGTGCCATTCCTGCGGGAAAAAATGCGGTGGGAATGAGTTCACCTCTTGATTCGATTTCAGTCCGTTAAATAACGTCATACAGATCGGATACAGCATGCTAAACACCATAATCAAAATGACCACGCACATCAAGCCATAAACGATCTTATTGCTTGTTTTTTTCAAATCATGTTCTGAGAGAATCCCTCTGTCTGCGCTCTTCATCTTAGTTGTCCTCCTTGTTAAGCTTGAACTGTAAAATGCCCAAACCACCTAGGACAATGAACATTAGCATGCCAAGCGCAGTCGCCGTTCCATAATCGAGTCGCGTAAAAGCATATTTTACGATCAGCAGCGCATAGGTAAGCGTAGTATTATTCGGTCCACCATCAAGCAGCGCCATTTGTGACTGATACCCTTGTGAAGTCCCGATAATCTGTAATATCAACATCAAAATGATCAAATTACGTAGCGAAGGCAATGTGATGTACTTTATACGTGCCCACACACCCGCCCCATCAATCTCAGCTGCTTCATACCAATCCCGCGGAATGCTGAGTACAGCAGCCAAGTATATTAACATCCCTGATCCAAACTGCTGCCACGTCTCCATAAAAACAAGAGAAATCATCGACCACCTTGTATCTGTCAGGAAGGCAACCTGGTCCACACCAAGCGAGCTTAATACCGCATTGATTGGGCCCACCGGATCATAAAGCCATCTCCAGAGTCCATATAGAACCACACCAGGCATAACGAAAGGAAGGTAAGCCGCTACCCGTACAAAGCCCCCAAACCTTCTCAGCTCCGAGATCATAATGGCAAAAGCAATCGGAACCCAGAACCCGATAATAAGACATAGAAGCATGTAATACCCCGTATTTTTTAACGCGGTCAAAACATCTGGATCACTAAGGGCTCTAGCGTAGTTCTCAAAGCCAACAAAGCTATTCCCTTTTACAAAATCAACATGGTAGAAGCTGTACAACAAGCCTTTAAAAATTGGCACCCACAGGAACATTACAAAAATAATCACAGCAGGTACGAGGAACATATATCCCCAAAAGTTTTTCTTCCAGCGGTTTTGCTTGTAAGGTGTACCCTTCAGCGCCGGCGGATTTTCGGATACAACTGCGGTTTGATTCATCAGGCTCCCTCATTCCATTTTTCTTTCAGCATTTTTCGCAAAATGCTTCCTACCTTAAATTGTAGAAAATGAGGGTTGTACTGAACATGTCTAAATCTACCGAAGTAGTATGTGTTTTTACTTCTTCAATTCACTGGGGCTAATCCCATAATATTTTTTGAAAATTTTACTAAAATGCTCTGGTGATTCATAACCTACACGCTCGGCGATTTCGTATCTGCGAAGATCTGTGTTCAAAATCATGTCCCGGCTTTCTTCCATCCGCAGCTTAATTACATATTCCCACAGGTTGTAACCTGTATTTTTCTTAAACAGATAGCTCAAATAATTAGGACTGACATGGTTTTTCTTAGCCACTTCATGGATGGTTAATCCTTTTTGCGCATAGTTCTCGTCAATATACTCTCTTGCTTTCTCTACAATCAGATTGCTGCGTGTATGAAGCTCTTCTACTGAAGGATCGGTTGTGTAGCTGTTCCAATTAAAATCCCCGTAGTAAAACACATAATGGTCATTATGTTCATTATTCCAAAGAATGGCTTTGGAGGCTTGACGGTTCAATACAGCCATAAATGATAGACCCTTGAGAATCTGGCTGATGCCGATGACTGCATTTAAGTGCAGATATTTTTGAATATTAAAATGAAGACTGCGGCCAAGAATATCTAGCCTATTGATTTGACTGGCAGACGAATCTTCATAGCTTTTTTCATCCCATTGAATAATGATCGTTATTTCTTCATCCTCTGCGTAAAAGGCTGTCGAGTTCCACTCCTGATCCATCAGCTCTTTGGCGATATTCAGCGCGGCATAACAAAGAAGCCGTCTGTCCCGCAGGGTGTAGTGCTTCTCCTGATTCATTCCAGCCAGAGGCACCTTAATTTTTAAGACGGAAAAATACGGCCCTTGCAGCTTCAGGTTATCCAGCTTTTGTAAGCGTTCTGCATCACACAGTACACCTTCAGGCTCATTGAGCAGCTCATTTAATAACTTGCTGTATTCCGGAAGCGGCTCTTCCAGCCGAAAGCTTTCATTAATTCCTGACATGAAAATGTCCAATTCTGGTGATGGTTTGCCCATCTTAAGCAGCACATTTCGCACCGAATCCAGAAATTGCTCACTGTTCAAAGGTTTGATCAAATAATCCTTCGCGCCAAGCCTAACCGCCATTTGTGCATATTGAAATGTCTCGTGTGCAGAAATCACGATGGTCTGTACCCAGGGTTTGGCCAATTTTGCATGCTGCATCAGATCAATCCCGCTCATTGCGCCCATCTGAATATCAGTAACGAGCAGGTCTATTTCCTCCATCCGAATGCAGTCCAGCGCTTCAAAACCACTGTTTGCTGTATAAATATGGTCTATGTTTAACCCCGAAGAAGCTAATAAATTGCTCAGCCCTTTACAAATCAAGGGTTCGTCATCCACAACTAATATATTGAACATATCTGTATGCTCCCCTTCCTTAGTCCTGATTCTCTGATTTCGGAAGCTTAACCGTCACCAATGTACCGCCCTCTTTACGAGGCGTATAGCTGATGCCATAATCAGAGCCAAAGTGTAAATGTATGCGCTGGTTAATGTTGCGAATCCCGTAACCGCTGGCCGGATTTGGACTGTCGTCATTCAGCACAGCTTCAATGGCCTGATAATCAACAGACTTATATCCGTTATCTTCAATAGTGATCTCGACGGTATCGTCCACACAAACTGCGCTAATGATGATTTCCCCATCCTCGCCCATATTTTTGACACCATGAATAATAGCATTCTCAATTAACGGCTGCAGGGTAATTTTAGGAATTAGATTTCTTTTCGTATCTGGGTGAATCTCCATTACAACACGAAATATATAATCATACCGGTGCTGCTGCAGCTTGATATAGGCCGTTGCATGCTCCAGCTCTTCTTCAAGGCTAATCAGCTCCCTTCCCCGACTGAGGCTAATCTTCATAAGCTTGGATAATTCCTTGATCATCTCGGCGGATTCAACGTTACCTTCCAGCGAGCTTTTCCAGTAAATACTCTCCAAAGTGTTGTAGAGCAAATGCGGATTGATCTGTTGATAGAGCAGTTGAAGCTGTGATTCCTTCTGTTTTAGCTCCATCTGATATTTATAAGTAATTAGTCCATTAAGCCTGCGTGCCATGTCATAGGTAGATCCAATCAGCACACTGACCTCATCGTTACTCCCTCTTTTTGGCGTCTCAGGGACACGATTGCCTGGCTCAAACTTCCGGACGAAAAAGGCTAACTTTTGCAAAGGCGTCATTAATGAACGCCAGAAATAAGTAATCATGATTAATCCAAAAACAGCATAGGCCACAGTTATGTATTGAATCACACTTTTCATTTCGTTTTGTTGCTGCAGCAGTGCTTTTACGGCGATTTTGTAGACTAGCTTCTGTCCTAAGGCGTGGTTATTATTGACCACATAAATAAAATCCGAGGTAATAACATCCACGGTACCTTCCAAATCCTCAGCAATGACCGTTTCCGGCAACGTAATGATCTCACCAGTATTATTCGTAGTAGAAGCGAGTACACGATTATCCAGATCCGTTAAGTAAATATCACCATCAGGCAACGATATGGATTTGAGGGATTCTCCGATTTTCGCGTCCATCTTGGTAATGACTAAGACCCCAATAGTCTCAGCTTTCCTGGAGATGTTATTGACAGCTCTCATATAGGTAAGAGTCTTCAAGTTTTCCGCTTGCGCACTTAGCTTCCCTGTGAATTTTAGAGATCCGCGGCCCTTTTTCTGGACAACCTCCTCGAACCAATATGGCTCTTCCGCTTTGGAAAAGAAATATACCCCCGCCTTCTTAACCTGTGGGAAATTGGGTGCAAAAAAATAATAATCCTCGGGATCGTATATATAAAGGGAATAATAGATGCCGTCCCCACGCTCAGCTCCCTGCGAGTAACTGACCAACAGCTTCTCTATCGTCTCATAGCGTTTAACCCGCTCCAGGATGGTATCCGAACCCGTCATATTAATCTGCTGAATCAGAGGGTTTTGAATTACAGTGGTAGTAATTTTATTTACGGTATCGATATCTCGGTTAATGATGGTGAAGTTTTGCTTGTTCAGCTCTACATAAGCATTCGTCACATGGCGCTTCAGAATTTGCTCAGCCTTCATATTCCCGTAAATGTTCAAAAACAGAATGGGCGAGATCATAATCAGAAACAGCAGGATAAGCTGCTGTTTGACGTTCAGCTTCAGAATCGGCCGAATCAGCCTAGACAACATCGAGATGCACCTCCGGGTTCAATAACTATATCAAAGTGATAAACGCTTACATATGTTTATTTTAAAGTTTTTTATGTTCATTTGTATGTAGTTTTTTCTGTTGGACGGATAAAAAGAGCACGATGATATGTTCGCCACTACGTGGAGCGTTTGGGCTTACGATCGCTGTTATCCTCAGATTTCCTGATTTTCTACCGCTGAGCGGTAGAAATCCGAGGATAAAGGCGACCACTGGCGTTTCTCCAGCTCCAAACCTCCACTTCGCAACTCCATCAACGAACTCTTAAAAACCGCAAACAGAAAAAGGGGCGGACGGCGTACAGACCACTGCGTGGGGCTAGGAGGAATGAACTCTATATGGAAGAAGTGCGATGTATGTTCTTGAACACTTGAACACTCAAGTACTTCAATACTTGAATGTGCTTTGCTGTTGGGCGTCTGGATTACTTGATGTGCTATTTAGCTGCTTGTTATGCGTTAGGATTACCGGATGTGCGGCTTTGCTGCTTGTTGTGCGTTTGGATTACTTAATGTGCGACTTACTACTTATTCGGCGTTTTGCATTCCCATACGCCCTCTTCACGATGAGCTATCGGACTCAGATGCAGCTATTTGGCTAATTTTTGGCTTTTACGAGGAGTTTCGGACTCCAGAGGCGTTATTCGTTCCAAACTACGCGATATGTGGGCTTTTCGAACCAATAGCGACTATGGAGTCCGATAGGTTCGCATATGAGCCGGATTATTACTTATAGAGACTATGAGGTCCGATAAACTGTTGAGCTTTTTGACTAACCTTCTGAATTATTTACTGTGCAACTTGCTGCTTGTTGTGCGTTTGGATTACCGGATGTGCGGCTCAGCTGCTTGTTGTGCGTTTTACATTCCCACACACCCCTTCACGATGAGCGATCGGACTCAGATGCAGCTATTTGGCTAATTTTTGGCTTTTACGAGGAGTTTCGGACTCCAGAGGCGTTATTCGTTCCAAACATACGCGATATGTGGGCTTTTCGAGCCAATAGAGACTATGGAGTCCGATAGGTTCGCAAATGAGCCGAATTTTGGCTAATAGCGACTATGAGGTCCGATAGACAGTCTGAGCTAGCTAAATACAGAGACTTTGCACAAAAAAAGACCGCCCCCAAAGTCATCCGCTACTTTGGAGTCGGTCCCTTGTTCATTTAGAAATTTAGTCTGTCAGCAGCTCATACAATCCTTTTACGACCAGATCAGCTTCTTTCAGCACCTCAGGTTTGCCGATACCTACAACCTTCATTCCAGCAGCTTTACCTGCTTGAACGCCTGCCTCAGCATCTTCAAACACAACACATCCATCCGGCTGCAAGCCTATCTCTTGAGCCGCGATCAGGAATACCTCTGGGTCAGGTTTGGCTAGTGACACTTTGTTGCCGTCAACAACTGCATCGAATAAGTCTGTAATGTTCAGCTTATTCAAAATAAACTCAGCGTTCTTACTGGCTGAACCTAACGCAATCCCAATCCCACGTGATCTCAATCCTGTTAGGTATTCTTTCACTCCAGGCAGCAGCTCCGATTCCTCGAGTCGAGAAATGTATTCTACGTACAGGCGGTTTTTCTTCTCCGCCATTGCCTGCTTCTCTGCTTCCTTAAATTCCAGGCCACCCACTTCCAGCAGGATATCAAGCGATCTCATCCGGCTCACACCTTTAAGCCGTTCATTATCCTCCTCCGTGAATTTAAAGCCAAGCTCATCTGCAAGACTCGCCCACGCCAAATAATGATATTTGGCTGTATCTACGATCACGCCGTCCAGATCAAAGATGGCGCCTTTCATATTTTCCAACATTGATTTGCTTCCTCTCCGTTGTGTATTAATATTTATACTCCCGTTTCGACAAAGCCAGTCGAAGGTTCTCACCAGCAGAGCACGACTTGCCTTCTCCGCCTTGCACCGAGAATACTAAGTCTCCACTGTAATCAGCAGCTGTGATCACAGTGACTTCATCCTTACTGATCCGCAGTTGGATGGTATCGCCGCGCAGTGTAACCGGAAGCTGAACGGACTGCCAATGTTGCGGCAGAGATGGATTGATGTGCACAACCCCTCCGTCGTAGTCCAGCCCAGCAAAGCCAAGAACCGCAGCCATCCAAGCACCACCATTCGCAGCTGGATGAGTCCCTCCGATGTAGAGATCCCCTACATATTGCTTAGATTCGCCGGTGAGATCGACGGTAGCCGTACGCATAAAATACGGATAGCCCCAATCCGGTGAACCAATATCAGCAGCTACCAAAGCGTAGATACAAGGGCTTAAGCTTGATCCATGTTCCGTACGCGGTTCGTAAAATCCCCAGTTCGCTTGTTTCACTTCCTTGCTAAAGGAGTGTTTAAACAGATTCAGCATCAACACAACGTCTGCTTGTTTAAGTATGGTTGTGGTGGTAGCTAAGCCATTGCCGCCGCCAAAATACTCATTTTTATTAAGCACACGTGATTTCAGTTCTGTTAGTTCTACATCCTCCAAGGTGAGGTACCGGTCGAATTGTTCAATAACAAGACTGGCAGGATCAGGCTGTGGAACATAAAAGCTATCCAGCATCGTTTTGAACTCCTTCAGGAATGGCCCTGAGCTAAACGGAGCGGACAATTGACCGTAGGCCTCAGGATACTTCTCTTGCAGCAAAGCTGCCGTATGCAAGGCAATCTCCAGCGTCTCTTTAACCAGTGCATTGGTAAAAGCATTATTGTTCACACGCTCATGATATTCATCCGGACCTGTTACATCCAGAATCTCAAACCGCTGTTTAACCGAATTATAGTAAGCGTAAGAGTAGAAAAAGCGAGCGCATTCCCAGATCACCTCAGCTCCTCCACTAGTAAGCAGACTTTCATCGCCTGTGAATTGAACATACTTCCAGATCCCATGCACAACGTCACCACTGATATGAACCTGCTTATCGCGGAAATAGGTCCGCATCGGCCGGCCTGTAAATACATCGTTCACATTAAACAGCGTACAGGCATCGTCTCCCGTATCCTGACTTTCCCAAGCATAAAATGCGCCCAAAAATCCATATTCCGCTGCCTTACGGCGAGCACCATCCAATGTATGAATCCGGTACATCATCAAGTTCCGCGCTACCTTAGGATCACTGTGCAGGAAAAACGGCAACATAAACATTTCCGTATCCCAGAATACAGCTCCCTTATATACCTGACCCGATAATCCCCGGGCTGGAATAGACACCTTCTCCGAAACTGTAGGGGCAATGATTAACAGCTGATAGATACTATATCTCAAGGCAAATTGGGCAGCTTCATCACCTTCGATGATTACATCGCTGTGTGACCATCTCTCGTCCCATAACAGACGATGAGCCTTAAATAACCCCTCAAAACCCAGCGCCTCAGCAGCATGGACAGATTTAACAGCTTCCGACTCCGGCTGATCAGCATCAAGTCCAGTATAGACTGCTACATACTTAAACCATTCATACGTCTCACCCGCACGGGCATCAAAAGAAATCCGGCGAACAGCAGCCCCATCTTCCAGTAGCTCCTCACCAAAACTGAATACCGCCCTCTCCGCCACAACAACCGGAATCTTCAATTCTCCGCTAACAGAAGAAGAGATCAGCACCTCGTCCTTGAGCTGTACCTTTTGTCCGTAAAGATGAGGCCCATTGATATCCCACACATCTACGTCAATTCCCGTCTCAATCGCTACTCGGCAGTCTTGAGTACTGCGAATAGAGTATTTACTAACGAGCAAGTGAAGATTATCCTGGCTTACGAAACGATCTGCGGTAAACGTCAACGCCCCACCGTCAGATACAGCATATTCAGTGCTCCGATGATGAATGGCATTTCGGATATTCAGCTCCTGAGTATGAGCGACCGGTTCACAGTCAAGCACACTTAAGAGCTGATCATTACAGAAAACTTTGGTCAACAATCCATTAGGGGCATTAACTGGTTCTCTCCATTTGTCCCCCTCTTTGTCATATAGTCCTGCGAGGGTGACAGCTACTAGCTCAGTTTTACTGAATTCCTCCAGTGTGCCGCGATACCCCATGTAGCCGTTGCCTAACATATATTTGTTACCGTTCGTCGTCACAAGCTGTTTATCAAAACAACTCTCCTTTACGATCCAGTTCATCCTGCCAGCATCCCTTCGCCTAGCGGAAGCGTCTTCCCGGAAGCATCCACTGTAATCGACTGTCCGTACACTATAATTTCGGTACTTCCACCATTAACCGCAGTGATTGTTACTGAATTTTTGTCGACCACAATTCTCAGAAGCACTCCTTCATACAATACTTGGAAGCTATATTCATCCCAGCGTTCTGGCAGGGTTGGCTGAAAGGACAGACGTGCTCCATCCGAACGCATTCCACCAAAGCCGTAAACAATATTCATCCAAGCAGCTGCAATTGAGGTAGTATGCAGCCCTTCACGGGTATTGCGGTTATAGTTGTCTAAATCCAGTCGAGTAGCAAATTCAAAAAACGAATATGCTTCCTCGGGTTTGCCGATTTCACTCGCCAAAATGGAGTGGATCGAAGGTGACAGCGAAGACTCATGAATACATCTAGGCTCGTAATATTCATAGTTCGCCAGCTTCGCTTCTTTAGAGAATTGTCCGCTGTACAAGAACATAAACATAAGTACATCCGGCTGCTTAATCATGTCATAGCGATACAAACGATCATATGACCAGTTCGAATATAACGGGAATTCTGTAACAGGAATCGAATGAATATCAATATGTGGCATATCGAAGAACCCATCATGCTCTTCATAAACTCCTGTCACTTCGTCAACCGGAATCCGCATATGCTGCGCCTTGTTTTCCCAATCGGTGAGTTCCTCGTCATGAAGTTCTGTTTTCTCTACCACAGCTGCAAAAGCAGCAGGAGCCTGTTCTTTCATCTCCCGAAGAGTCTCTAGGGTGTATTCAAAAGATTGTTGAGCCATCAGATTAATGTAGCAGTTGTTATTGACCATCAATTGGAACTCATCAGGGCCCATAACGCCAAAATAACCATATTCCCCGCTGCGTTGCCCCCATTGGCCACGTGTAGCATAGAATCTGCTGATCTGAATCAGCATCTCAGCCCCTTTACTGTGCAGGAAGCTTTTATCACCGGTATTTTTGACATAATGCCAAATGCCATAAGAAACAGCAGTCCCTACATGAAGCTGAAGATTAGAGTGCTGCCAGAGATCACAGCTTTCTGTTCCATCTATAGTAGCAATTGGATAGCAGGCTCCCTCACAATCCACCTCTTTAGCGCGCTGCATAGCCTGCGGCAATGTTTTATATCTGAATTCCAATAAGCTCCGGGCAGCCCTTGGATTATTGAACATATAGAACGGTAAGCAATAGGATTCTGTATCCCAAAAAGCCAACCCACGATATACTTCACCCGTCAGCCCTTTGGCACCAATATTAAATCCGGGATGATCGCCATGATAGGTCTGATAAAGCTGGAAGATACAGAAACGAATACCCTGCTGATTCTCAGGATCGCCCTCAATTCGGATATCACTTGTCTCCCAGATGCCCTTCCAATAAGCTGTCTGATCAGCGATTATTTGGGTATCTGTCAACTGGCTTGCTGTTTCAGCAAGAGACAGACCTTTGCTCCACAGCTCTTCAGCTGTATGGGCAGAATCACTATCCGAATAGTTCATAACCAGTTTGGTAAAATAGGAGACTTCTCCTTCCGTAAGGTCCAGGGTGAAATTTTGTCCAATAAATTTATCACTCTCGACAGCAGTGAGCTGTAACGGCTGCGAGGATTGTAAGGTAAAGCTTGAGAACAGCTTATTCCCAGTATTCACTGTACTCGCCATAATAGCAGAGGACGCTCCACTTACTCCGCTGCGGAGACTGTTCCACATACATTCGCCGCGTTCTTCATGAATAATGCCGAAATCAAGACCTGCACAAATGTCCACGCTCCCTGAGAAATTAAGGGGTTCAAACTCCACCCGCTGCAACCCCAAATGAGACATAGTCATGCTGACCAGACGTGTAAAGACTACTTTTAGCGACTTGCCATCGTTTAGATGCCAGATTAGCTCTCTCCGATACGTACCCTTACGAAGATCCAGCTTGCGCACATAATCTGTTACGTTGCTTTTTGCTAAATCAAGCTGTTCACCATCTATAGATAGACGTGTATACAGCCAGTCCACCGCATTCACCATATATCTCAGCGAGCGAATAATCCCTTTATAGTGATTGCCAATATCCAATTGTTCATTTAATCCATTAAAATAACTTCCTTGCAGGGTGTCACCTGAATACCCTTCCTCTGCATATCCGCGTACACCCATGTATTCATTACCCAATGAAAAAATAGATTCCGAAGTCCGATTTCTTTCTGGATCAAAGCCCTCTTCAATAATTGCCCACGGATCAACCTTAAGATATTTGTCTGCTACTTTAGCCATATATGATTTCTCCTTCTCCTGATTTTTGCTCCAATTTCAGGATATCGCTGCATAGCAATAGAGCCAATGTCCGACCGTAATGAAGATGTGTGCATTTATACGGAGTTGAGATAAAACTAATTTCTTTAACATGAATTTCAACTGTGTTATATGTTACAATCTAACGGGGACGCAAAAAAACAGCGATTAACCCAGTATTTGAGAATAATGGATAGCCGCTGTTCATATATCATAAACGTGAGATCACTTACTCTTTTTTAGTTAAAAAGAATATTACATCGAACACTTTAGAAGTGAAATTTATCACAATGTTGAAAATTCGACACTTTTAAACGATTTTTTATAACCAATTCGAGGGATTTTCAAGGTATAATTAATTTAAAATTTACTGAAAAACTGAGGGAATAAAGGGGATGTCGATTATGCTAAAAGAACATTACAATGTTATCGAAGCCCACGGAAATACAAACTGTTTCTCCGAACAGAATTTCAACAGACTTCTAGTTACAATGAAAGAGCGCATAGTTCCAGAGGGTTCACATCTATTCTGGGAAGGCGACTACTCGGATAAATTGTTTTATATCAAACGTGGACGTGTGAAATTAACTAAATCTACTGATGAAGGTAAAGAACTCATTCTTTATATGTATCAAGCTGGCGATATGGTAGGTCAAGCAGATCCATTCTTCAGCACTAAGCATAGCTTTACAGCCGAAGTGATTGAAGAAAGTGAAGTTGGCGTCATCGAACAAAAGGATCTAGAAATTCTCATCTGCCAACATTGTGACTTTGCTATCGACTTTATGAAATGGATGGGTATTCATCACCGTCTCACCCAAACTAAATTCCGTGATCTAATGATGTACGGCAAACCTGGTGCACTATGCTCCACGCTCATTCGTCTTGGCAATACCTATGGTGAGAAGAGCAGCGATGGTGAGAATATCCTTATCAACAAAAAAATTACGCATACAGATTTGTCCAACATGATCGGTGCCACTCGTGAAAGTGTTAACCGGATGCTGAGCGACCTGCGTAAAAAAGATGCTGTTGAGTATGAGAACGGTATGATTGTCATCAAGGACCTTGGCATGCTGCAAGAAATTTGCCACTGCGAACTGTGTCCGAACGAAATCTGCCGGATCTAATTCCGTTATAATATACCCTCTATTCACCTCAATGAAACATACATGACCCAATTATTCTGCATAATATAAAATAGAGTGGTCCAAGGCGCCTAACGTAGGTGTCTTTTTTTTATATTCAACAAAAAAAGAGCTGAACCCAAGATCGGTTCAGCTCTAATACAGTTAATTAAAAATGGATTTAACGGTTATTGCGAGTACCACGCACTGGTGAGATCAGCCAATAGGCCATGCCGACAAATACGCCCCCACCAATGATATTCCCCAAAGTTACAGGGATCATATTATGCAGCCATCCAGCTATCGTAATGGTTTCCGGATGATTCGGAAGCAACACAGCAACACTAAGCAGAGTCATATTAGCCACACTATGCTCATATCCGCTTGCGATAAAGGCGAACAGACACCACCAGATTAAAATTAGCTTAGCAGATTCACTTTTAGCACGTGAGGACATCCATAGAGCTAAACAGACCAGCCAGTTACATAGGATTCCACGAAAAAACAGCTCAGAGAACGGGAGACTCATTTTTTTAGCAGCGGCTGTAAAGATCAAATGCTCTGGCGGCGCAGCACTGAATAACCCAGTCCCACGAATTAAAAGCGCTAAAATCACTGCACCCACCACATTCCCGATGAATACAAGGATCCAGTTCTTAACGGTATCCCAGATACTGGTTCTGCCTGCCAGTGTACTTACAGTAAAAAACATATTATTTCCGGTAAACAGCTCGGAGCCTGCAAATACTACAAGCGTCAAGGCGATGCCGAAGGATGTACCCATAATAAGCGGTTGGAAAGGAGATTTAGCAGCTGCTAGCGGTGCTCCTAGAGAGAAAATAAGGATAATCCCAATGCCTACATATGCACCTGCCAAAAGGGCTGCTAGAAAATATCTTGGTAAGCTTTCATTCATTTTGTCCCGCTTACTGACTGCCGTTTCTACGATGCTCTCCACACTTTGCGTAAACATAACACTCCACCCCACCGTTTTCTATTAAATCTATTACTACCAGCTTCGGTGTCTACACGCTTACTGTAACTTTCTCTCCGTCCAGAGTGACTGGATAAGTCACAACACTACCTTGGTCAGGTGCCTGCACCTCGCCCGTGCGCAGATCGATTTTCCAATCGTACAGCGGATCGTACAGATAGTGACCTGACACGATCCCTTCCGCAAGCGGGCCACCCTTAGGATGAGGACTACGATTCTCTACTGCATAGATGGCTCCGTCAGAGGCACGAAATACAGCCAGTTCAACATCTCCAGCTATCACTACACGGCCAATCTGCAGCAGGAAATCCTGTACTGAGCCTATTGCATACGTTTGTGTGGTCTTATTCATTGGTCTCTCCCCTTCTGTGTGCGTTATATCCGCTAGACTCTTGTTTCTTCAAAAAGCGCAGTACGAGTGCTACTGTCATTGAGCATTTTTTTCCAAGGATCCGTCACCTGAGTCAGAGCAAAGTCAATCCGTGCGGCCAGCTCTTTGCGGTTATCTTCATTATTCAAAATGACCATTTGAATCTGCTCAAGTCCCATACGCTCAACCCACTCGGAGGTTCTCTCCAAATAATTACCGGTCTCACGATAATATTGCATCACAGCGGAGCACACTTCGATCAACTCTTCATCGGTCTTAATTTTGCAGAAGGAATCAGCAATCCGTGGTTTGATCCCACCGTTACCACCGATAAATACTTCCCAACCGCCGTCATTACCGACGATGCCAATATCCTTCGTGCAGGATTCCGCACAGTTACGTGGGCAGCCGTTGACAGCTATTTTAAACTTGGCAGGAAAATCAAGACGTTCATACTTACGTTCTATGAGCGCGCCCATTCCCAGCGAATCCTGTGTGCCAAAACGGCAGAACTGTGAGCCCACACAAGTCTTAACCGTACGTAGCGATTTGGCATAACCATAACCTGATGGCATATCGAGCTCTTCCCATACCTTCGGCAGATCCTCTTTTTTCACCCCGATTAGATCCAGGCGTTGCCCACCAGTCACCTTCACAACTTTTACATCATATTTAAGGGAGACATCAGCGATTTTCTTCAAATCCTCTGGTGTCGTTACCCCGCCGTACATGCGTGGAATAACGGTATAGGTTCCGTCTTTCTGAATATTGGCTCCCATACGTTCATTAACAAAACGTGATTCCTTCTCATCTTGATGTGTATCCGGATTTAGCATCCCCAGATAATAGTTAATCGCCGGACGGCATTTAGAGCAGCCTTCCTCTTGTTTCCAACCCAGTACATGCATAACCTCTTTAGTAGTACTAAGACCTTTAGCTGTAATCTCAGCAACAATCTCATCCCGGCTAAGCGTTGTACAGCTACAGATACCTTGCTTGGCAGACTGCTCAAAACTATCACCCAGGACAAATTGTAAAATTTGTTCTACAACCGGTTTACAACCTCCGCAAGAACGCGTCGCTCCTGTACATGCTTTGATCTCGTCCACAGTAGTAAAACCATTTTCTATGACCGCATCCACAATCGCTTTTTTAGTAACCCCATTACAGCCACAAACGATTTCTTCGTCCGCCATAGCTTCTACAGATGTGCTCTTTTTGGCTCCGCTTCCGCAGCAGCCCGTACCCATGACCTCTGTATAAATCTCATCAGTCATTACAGCACCTTGTTTTACTAACTTTTGCAGGTTAGCCGATTCCGTCACATCCCCGAACAGGACTGCACCAACAATGACATTGTCTTTGAGCAGAATTTTCTTATAGGTTCGCTTCCATTCATCTTTGCTTGAGATTACAGTGTGCTCAGGGGAATCCATAAACTCACCTGCAGAAAATACATCCACACCGGAAATTTTTAATTTGGTGGAGACAACAGAACCTTCATATGGATTTGTATCGCTTCCGCAGAGATGTTTAGCTAGAACCATACCCTGCTCGAAGAGCGGCGCTACTAATCCGTAACAAACTCCGCGATGTTCGGCACATTCGCCAATGGAATATACATTCTGCATAGAGGTCTGCAAATAATCGTCCACTACAATTCCACGATTAACAGCAATTCCGCTTTCTTTTGCCACAGTTATATTCGGTTTGATGCCTACAGCCATAACTACAAAATCAGCTGCAAGTGTAGTGCCATCACTAAATTGTAAACCACTTACTCTCTGTTCCCCTGTCAATTCTACTGTTTGTTTGCCCATGGCAAATTTCACGCCTTGACGCTCTAGCTCAGCTTGCAACATAGAGGAGGCATTACGATCAAGCTGGCGCTCCATTAGATCTTCCATCAGATGCACTACAGTAACGTCCATGCCAAGGTTCACAAGACCCTTTGCCGCTTCCAATCCAAGTAAGCCCCCGCCGATTACCGCCGCTTTGTTGTATTGTTTAGCCGCAGCTAGCATCGCATCACAATCTGCAATATCCCGGAAACCCACTACTCCTTCCTTATCACAACCAGGTACAGGTAAAATAAATGAATTCGAACCCGTTGCAATAATCACTTTATCGTAAGAAACAGCCATACCGTTATCCGCAATTACTTGCTTGGAATGCTCGTCAATTCGCGTAACTGTTGTTCCTGTATGCAAGGTAATGTTGTTATCTTCATACCAGTTCCAGTCGTTTAGGATGATATCATTGATGGTTTTGCTGCCTTCGAGAACATAGGACAACATGATCCGATTATAATTGGGGTGAGGTTCGCTTCCAAAGACCGTAATGTCATAAGCTCCACCTAGCTTCAATATTTGCTCTAGCGTACCTATGCCTGCCATACCGTTGCCGACTAATACTAATTTTTCTCTCTTCGCTGCCATAGTTAGGTGCCTCCTCAGTCTTATCCGTTCTTGTTGAACTTTGCTTCAACTTATCTTCTACATAATGAAATTATACATTTCAAAATTTAAGAGAGATTGTGATTACAGTCACATTAAATGTGAATGTTTTCACATAAAAAATAAGACAACTTTGTTAGGTTCTAAATTCTAATAAAAAAAGCCAGATCACAGGTTCTGAATAACCGTAGATCTGGCATTTATGTACTTTTTTTAACGTATAGCCAATAAAATCTCCAATTCATCCTGCACTCTAAGCTTCATGTCCATTCCATTCTCAAGCAGCTGCTTCCCATTCACCTTCATCTTCCAAACTTCATTGCTAAAAGGAGTATAATCACCAATGGATAACACCTTTTTGTTGTCTTCGGTCAACTGCACCACACTGCTGTTCTTCAACAAACCTCTCACTGTTAAATCTTCAGTAAATCCCATAACATATGAATGATTCAAATTCACTTGCTCACTTCCGCCATTCACGGTCAACAACACAATTTGAAGGGGTTCCTCTTGTTCCTTAGACATCGCCGTAATTACTAATTTTGATTCATGCCCGACGGTTCGACCCCAATCCTCAGCTCCAATGGTCTCCCCATCCATTTGCAGCTCCCAATTCATTCCTGGACTGAGTGAAATATTATTTACCGTTAGAATGCTTGTGTTATCCTCAGAAAAGGTGGCCTTCCCACTACCTTTCAGTAGGTCAAAGATCGTTATCCCTTTTCTGTAGCTCTCGCTAAGCTGCTTGTCCAAAGGGTTGGTCAGCAAGTCATTTCCCGCAACGATAAGCGAAAGCGTAGGCCCGTCTGATCCTGCTAAGCCATTATTCCCTTCATTATTAACGTCAGCAAGAGTCGAACATCCACCTATTATGAATACGATGACTAATCCTAGTAACAACCTCCACATATATTTCGTGGGCATAGTGACACCGCCTTGTCCCGCCTAATGACCACACAGCGTCTCAGGCTTGTAGTAAGTTATGCATACTGTCTATTTAAGAATAACGTAAATAAGCTTTGTTCTCAAATATAAAAAAAGTCCCCTAAGGGACTCTTTGAAAACTCATTTTTTCTACTGGAATCTAGGGAACAATATATTATTCTCCAGATGAACATGTTCAAAAGTCATGCTCTCCAGCTCCTCTAGCCGGGCATAAGTCAAACGATAGGTTGTACAAGCATGAGCCGGTGGGGTGAAATCATCTGTTATTTTGCGTATTTGTCTCAATATATCGCCTGCTGTGTCATGTTCACTCTCAAGTTCAAATAATGCCTCGCGAAGTGTGGTCAGCCCTTCTTCACTTGGATTGGCATCATACGCTAATAATTTCGGAAACTCATCTTCCTCTTCTTTAGCTGTATGCTGTAGCAGATCTTCCTTGAGTGCATTAAACAAACTATATAACTCTTCTAAATGAGGTGAATCTCCGCCATGAACCCGGTATACCTTAGTTACATTTTGGCTAATCAGGGGCAGTTCTTCCCGCAGGTAATGGTGATGTTTACTCACAATATGCTCGATTAACTCTGCAGAAGGTGCTGTGTTCCATGCGAGTTCTTCTTGTGGTACCGGATATTCCTCGAACAGCTTGTTGAGATCACTAATGATCATCTCTTGATCTAGTCCACGCTCTACAGCTGCTTCAGCAAGAGGTTTGGCGCCTCCACAGCAGAAATCAATCCGTTTAGACTTGAAATAATCCGCAGCTTTTGGGAATTGCAGCACAATATCTTTTACAAGGGCATCTGGAGTAAATCCAGGTTGCACCGATTGCTTATGCTGTAAATCTGAAATTCTATCATTAGGTTGTTTAGTTTCCATAATAGTTCCTCCTCGGGATATGTGATCAGGTTCTGAAAAAATCTTTTCTACCTGTTCACCTTAACCCTGAAAGGAGTTTTGACTTGTGATTGTACTCACGAAAATTGTATCTCTTTGTTGAACGAAAAAGGTCAATCATGGAGATATATCCCCACAATCGACCTGTCTTTTGTTTACCACACGGGCATCAGTAATGTTATTTGTCTTACATTTATCTATTCGGTCACACCAAATCTGTATCTTTTATTGAACATAAGCCTGCATATACGTTCGCTTACCCTTTGCGTCCTTTAAATAAGGTCCTAAACCAGCAAAGCGGGAGTGATCCATATAAACACCGGTCATCCATCTGCCTTCTGTCAGGCCACCATTCCATTTGAGGACAAGGTCAGGGGCGGATATCCATTCCTGATAAATCTGTATATTCTGATCTTTGTACTCTTTACAAGGCTTAGACTGCTCCAGTAGACGTAGATCGTTAAGATAAGTTGGCACGAAATAAGAGGATATCGTATGCAAATCATCTTCATCAAAAAAGGGCTCATCCCCTAAAAAGGGTTTGAATAATACGGTATTCTCGTACATGGACCAAATTAAGGCTTGTAGCACCATGCTCTGGCGAATGCCATTATGAAACTTATATTGTCGTTGATTACCTGCCATATTCACTTCTTGAAGAGGTTCCGTCGACTCCAGGCAATGCCGTTCACAACCGATACATTTCCAGCCAGAAGGACTTTGAATCCATTTTTGAAAAATAGTTCCGCTATCATTGTTGCCTTTGTAGAGTGAAGAGATAATGCTGTAAGGCACACCAATCCACGCATCCCATAAGGAATCTGGAAGATGGCTATGCAGCATGAACAACGTCTTGTCATAGATGAGCTGTACTTTGATCGAAGCGTTCTCCAGCTCAGCAACATCCTTTTTTCCATACGTTATTTCCCGGGAAAACAGGGTGGTCTTCATCTCCCTCGCCTCCTAATAGTTTTGCTATGCCTGTACTCCAGCTGAGTAGATTTAAGCAAAAACCAATATTGCAAGCGTTTCCATTCAAGGAACATACAACGTTTTTTCTATTATATTACAGATTTTTTCGATCTGTGCAAGGTTTTTATTTAAAAATTGAAAAGCCCTCCTCCGTTCTTCAGGAAAAAGGGCCACAACACGACTTTGATTTCTACTCTACCCAGCTCTCAGCCCAAGACTGAATCTGCTGCATAACAGGCTCCAGCGCACGGCCTTTGTCTGTTAGTTCATATTCAATACGTACAGGTGTTTCCGGGTATACATGTCTAACCAGAATACCCTCACCTTCCAAATCCTTCATCCGCTCGGACAGCATCTTATCGCTCATTGAAGGAATGAGGCCGGAAATATCTTTAAACCGCTTCGGTCCACTCATCAATGTCTGAATAATAAGTCCATTCCAACGTTTGCCTAAGAAAGAGAAGGCTGTCTCAAATCTGGGACACATCGAAATTTGATGTTCTTCCATTGTTCTCACCTCTCACTAGCGAAACTTACTATTAGTTAGTATATATAATATTAACACATTTCATCCCTGATGAACATCGTTTACTAAAAAAAGTTCATCTGACATTATCATTATATCCTCGTTGTCAATCCCCTGTATGTGCTTTAGATTCCCTTTGAGCAATCGCTTCTGTCACGATTTGCGCCAAGTCATCATTTCCGAATAAGGAGAGTACGCCGAGAACTGTGTCATCGGAAATATCCCCTGCTTCCTCCGCAGAAACCGTTAGGGCAAGCGCTTTTCGCAAGGCTTCATTCCCTTCTTGCTGTGGATAAGCCTGCAAATATAAACTGTGCGGGTCGAGTCCTTGATTCACGCACCACTGGGCGAATACAAGGATCATCATCTCTTCCTCCCGCTTATAGCTTTCGATGATTTGTTCCTCCACTAATTTACGGTTGTCTTCCATATTTTACTCCTTTCTTAGAGACCTCATTCAGCAAGCTGAGCTGCCAATCTATGACTAGGCAGAACTGCTGAAGCAGCAATACTGCATAACTCTGGTGTATTTATATTGTTCAGGAAATGATCTACCACTCCACCGAAACCTCTTCTATCCAGCACCGTATCCCAGCTTCCAAAGCTCTGGGTCCGTGGCAAAGCATTTTTTTCATATAGGATGGCTTGGTCCAGATCTGCCACTTCCACCGAACGGCCATTACCGTGCAGCTCCAGCTTCTCCAAATCAACACCAGCCTCACGAACCATGCTATACATCCCCACTGAGCCTTGCTCCCAACCCAGCATTCCAGATGCCTGGACAAGTCGCCCCTCTCCATTGGATTGAAGATTACTGCGAAGCAGCTCATACTGATCTCCACATAACCATAACAGCAGATCAAGCATATGAATCAAGTCGTCATGTACAGTCTCACGGCTGCTGCCTAACTGCAGCTTCGTGCGATGTTTAATCGCGTGACAATGGCTAATGCCTCCAGCTTCCTCGAGCCAACTCTTGGCGGTGACATACATTGGGGCAAAACGCCGATTAAAGCCCACTCCTAGCAGCAGCCCTTTATTTTCTGCCAGCTCTGCCATCCTTCTGGATTCTTCCAGATCATAGGACAGCGGCTTATCTACATACACCGAAATCCCCTGTTCGAGACATTTTGTTACTATATCATAATGGGTCGTCGTTGGGCTATGCACAAATACTGCATCCAGATCCCAAGACAACAGCTCGTCTAAATTTGTCATACCTTTAGGAAAGCGATAGGCATTAACAGCTTGCTCTACTGTTGTGGATGAGTGACTGAGAACCCCCACTACCTCAACTTGTCCATGCTGAGAGAGCAGTGGCAAATATACTTTGCGGGCGATATTGCCAATCCCGATGATGGCGACTCTTTTGCGTACAGAAACGATCACTGATCTAACTCCCCTCTTTATAATTCAAGAATTTATCTCTCTCTTTGTTCTCTATAAATGCTATTATACCTGCTTGGCGTTCGCCGACAATGATCTTCACTTCAATATTTACTTTTTATCCCGTATGATGAGATGAATGAGTGGAAGAAAGGGTATATTAGCTATGAGAAAATGGTTCTCGATTATTCTTTATGTTTCGGGCACAATCCTTGCGTTTATCTACAGATATGACATCCTTAGCTGGATGAAAGAGGATCATAATCTTTTCGGCTCTATAGGGATCGCAACTTTACTGGCTCTCTTTCCAGTTGTACCGTACAAAGCGGTCATCGGATTTTTTGGTTATGCATACGGAAGTTTGGCTGGTGCTTTAATTTGCTGGGTAGCTACAACCCTTGCTGCCGCATTCCTTTTCGGCGTAGTGAAGTTCTTATTTCAAGATCAAGCGAGAGCTTATCTGACTTCTATTCCCCTACTTGAAAAATTCACAAAAGGCATAGAACGGCGGCCCTTTGCTTCTATTGTCTTAGCACGTCTCTTGCCGATTATCCCGCAGACAGCAGTTAACATCTATGCCGGAGCAGCCGGGCTGCCCTTCTGGAGTTATCTAGCTGCCTCAGCTATTGGAAAAATCCCAGGCATCGCCTTGTATGCCTTCCTTGGGGATCAACTGTTCCAGAACCCTGGAAATGCGATTATAGCCATCGTTGTTTATGCCATTGTGCTTATTATAGCCGGACTAAGCTTTCGTTACAGTTCACAGGAAGTAAAAAAACACTAGGTAACAGAGAGCTTATTTGGCGGAAGCTGGCAGGCTGTGGTTATTTGCTTTATAATTAGATTGTGATCTATTTAATTGCATTACATGAATGGAGGGATATTAATGAGTGAACATCAGACTAACCATATAAATTCCAAGGCGGAAAAAGCAACCTTTGCAGGTGGATGCTTCTGGTGCATGGTCTCGCCGTTCGAGGAATTGCCAGGCATTATTAGTGTCGTCTCCGGCTATACTGGCGGGCATACAGTGAATCCTACCTATGAAGAGGTATGCTCCGAAACCACAGGACATGTTGAAGCGGTACAAATTACGTTCAACCCAGAAATTTTCCCTTATAGCAAGCTGCTTGAGTTATTCTGGCAGCAAATTGACCCAACCGATGCGGGTGGACAATTCCATGATCGCGGCACCTCTTACGGAACGGCTATCTTCACCCATTCTGAAGAGCAAAAGCAACAAGCAGAGGCTTCCAAGGCAGCTTTGCAAGAAAGCGGACGATTCGCTAGCCCGATTATTACCCCGATCCTCCCGGCAGCAACCTTCTATCCTGCCGAAGAATATCATCAGGGCTACCATCGTAAGAACCCGGGCCACTACAAACGTTACCGTAAGGGTTCCGGCCGAGAGGATTTTATCGAAACCCACTGGACACATAAAGAAGATAAACTAAGCTTGAAAGAACGTCTGACGCCACTTCAATATGAAGTCACTCAGAATAGCGCTACAGAGTCACCTTTCCGAAATGATTTTTGGGATCACCACGGAGAAGGCATTTATGTAGATATCGTATCTGGTGAAGCATTATTCAGTTCGCAGGATAAATACGATTCCGGTTGTGGCTGGCCCAGCTTTACACGTCCGATTCGCGATTACGCCGTGAAGGAAAAGACGGACCTCAGCCATTTGATGGTTCGCACAGAAGTGCGCAGCAAAGTAGCAGATTCCCATCTAGGTCATGTCTTCGACGATGGTCCAGGGGAAAACGGCCTGCGCTACTGCATTAATTCAGCGGCACTGCGATTTATACCGAAAGAGGATCTGGAGAAAGAGGGCTATGGCGAGTATCGTGTACTCTTCCAGCCTGCCTAATCTTCGATAACGTGCGAAACTGTACTGTCTTATAGAAAAGCCTCCAATTCACGGGATACCATGAATTGGAGGCTTTTTAATTCATAGGAGCTTATTCTTTATTCTCGTCCTCGTTCGCTTTCTTATCCTTTATTGAGGTTGTCACCTTTGGCTCTGCTGGTGCAGGGAGTACCTCCTTGTTCAGCTCCCGATTTTCCTGCCGTATCCGCTGGGTCTGCTGCTCCCGTCGTACGCGGATATTTTTGCGGGCAAACCAAACGATGGCTAAAATAATGCCCGCACCGATTAGAATCGGCAATGCGCCTGCAAGAATTACAAAAATCCACTGAAACATAACAGATAGTGCGTTCAGGCTTCCTTTTAAAGCATCTGATGCGCGTTCCAGCAATGGACCTTGCTCTGCCTTTTCCTTCACAGCTAAGCTCTCATCCGTCTGGTACACTCTAAGCTCTACCGTTGAAAAGGATACGTTCTGATCTATATATCGCATTCTGCCTTTGATCTGCTCAATCGTTTCTTGAATCGAACCAAGCTCGTTTGCAAAGGCGACCAGATCACTTGATTTCGTTGCTTTTTTCATAAACTCAGTATATTGAGCTTCCATTAACTGCTTTGCCTTCAGACGCGACTCTAGATCAACATACTCCTCCGAGACATCCTGACCTTGAATGCTGCGCTGTAGCGATTCGTGTTTTACTTTTTCCAAATTATTCAGAAAAGGAGAGAATCCGGAGGCTGGCACCTTAAGGATAAACGTCCCCCCTTGCTCATATTGCGACATGTTCTCGTTAAACTCTATAATATATCCTTTAGCCATCGTTACCATGTTTCGAATTTCAGTCTGAGCTTTACCGTAGTCTTCTACTTCCATAGTCAGATTGGCATGATAGATAAGCTTCTTGTTCAATCCTTCCACGACATCACTGCCCGTGAATCCCGCGTTTGCTTGATCCGTGTTCTCTGATGTCAAACCTTTTTCAACTGGGGCTTCGTTGCCTCCCGCTGCTGTCTCAGCCTCTGCTGAGGTATTCTTATCCGCTAATGTAGCTTTTGAAGATTGCTCAGTTGTTGCTGCAGCAGAATTACTCGTATTTCCGCCGTCACTAGCTAATTTGTCAGCTGCCGAATTGTTATCACCCGAGCCACAACCTGCCAATACCACCGCAAGAATTAATAAACATAAGTAATGCAGACCCCATTTGCGCATTCTCATTCCTCCAAAAATGTAGTGGTAATCCCTAGCATTGTAACGTTACGGAATGTCATGTTCTATACAGATCTCTTCCGTCTCTCATTTCTTTGACGCCCCAAAACTTGGAAGGTTGCACTGGAATATGGAATTTCGGTAAATTTCTTTTGGTTTTTCATGTTGAAATACACAAAAAGCCGCATTTCTGCGGCTCTTATTGGACATATTTTTTATGTGGGAGGGGTCCTGAAAGTTAAAGAACTCATTTGCTTACAAACTCATTATTTGGTACAATTACCACGTCTAACCTAGTAAAAAAATCCAAATACCCTCTATTCATAATGAATGAGGGCGTGACACGGCTTTGCTGAGACAAGCTCCACCTTGCTGAACAGAGCCGTTCTTTGAATGATACTGTCAATTACTAAAAGGGGAGGTGAACCCTCATGGCAAAAGACGTAGTTTGTGAAGTTAACTCCTGCACCCACTGGGCAGAAGAGAACAAATGCAGCGCTGAATCGATCTTCGTAGCTTTCCACAGCTCTCAAGAACCAAAACGCGCAGAAGAAACAGATTGCAAAACTTTCGAAAGTAAATAAGTAAATGCCTAAAGGGACCCTCCACGGTTCCTTCTTTTTCTTTTTCATTCTAACAAGATTGAGAATTATTATCAAGTAGCTGATTACAAAAAAATAATTGAACTAAAAAGCCAGGGTAAATTACCCTGGCTCTAATTTATTTAAGTCTATTTAGAAGCAATAACCCCTGTCTTTTCCCTCGCAATAGCAGCAGCTCTTACCATGTTACGTAGTGCATCCTCTGTCTCCTGCCAGCCACGCGTTTTCAGACCGCAATCCGGATTAATCCAGAACTGTTCAGGGTCAAGCACCCGCAGCGCACGATCGATATTCGCAGTCATTTCTTCGACAGCTGGAACCCGCGGGCTATGGATGTCGTACACTCCAAGACCGATTCCTTTATCATAGGCCTGCTCCTCAAAGCTGATAATCAGCTCACCATGGCTACGTGAAGTCTCAATGGAGATTACATCAGCATCCATAGCCGATATTGAATCGATCATGTCATTAAATTCGCTATAGCACATATGCGTATGAATTTGTGTCGTAGCCTTCACATGGTTCGTGGCAACACGGAACGACTTCACTGCCCAGTTCAGGTAATGCTCACGGTCTTCTGCCTTTAGCGGAAGTCCTTCACGAATAGCCGGCTCATCCACTTGAATCATTTCGATGCCTGCATCTTCCAACGCTTTTACTTCATGGCGAAGGGCAAGAGCAATTTGATTGGCTACCTCTTCCCGGCTGAGATCATCACGTACAAATGACCAATTGAGGATAGTAACAGGGCCCGTCAACATTCCTTTAACCGGAAGCTTCGTCAACGATTGTGCATAGACGCTTTCTTTAACAGTCATAGGCTGTATAAATGCAATATCCGCGTAGATCACCGGCGGCTTAACGCAACGGGAACCGTAGGATTGAACCCAGCCATTACTAGTAAACAAGTATCCATCCAGCTTTTCTCCGAAAAACTCCACCATATCTGTACGCTCGAACTCGCCGTGGACCAGAACATCCAGACCTAGCTTTTCTTGGAAGGTAATTGCATCCGCGATCTGCTCACGAACAAATCCATCATAACGCTCCTGATTCCAGACCCCTTTACGCCATTTCAATCTCGCCTGGCGCACTTCGACTGTCTGCGGAAAGCTACCAATTGTAGTGGTTGGCAGAAGTGGAAGCTGCCATTTCTCTTGCTGCACCTTTAAGCGCTCAGCAAAAGGCAGACTGCGTTGGTCTGGTAGAGCTGCAAGTGCAAGCACTTGCTCCGCCACATCCTTACGGCCACGCTCAGGTAGTGCGCGGAACGCTGCAATTGCTTCACGACTAGCGGCCAGCGCTGCTTGAGAAGCTTCTCCTTTATCTGCGACGGCTGCTCCGAGCAGACTAAGCTCTTTAAGCTTCTCATCGGCAAAGGCTAACGCATTCTTAACTGTCGCCTTCAGCTTCACTTCACCTTGAACGGTGACTGGGACATGCAGCAGACTGCAAGAAGGCTGAAGAATAAGACGATCAAGCGGTACATGAACGCTGAGCTTTTCTACCAGTTGCAGCTTAGCGTCTAAATCGGAACGCCAAATGTTCCGTCCATCAATAATTCCGGCACCCAGCCATTTGTCCTTCGGCCAGCCAAGACGTTCGATGGAAGCCAGATTCGTTCCACCATCGTGCACAAAGTCAAGACCCAAGCCTTGAACAGGCAGCTCTAGCAGTGCCTCCAGCGGCTCAGCAGCTTCAAAATACGTCTGTAAAATAATATTCAAGCCCGGCACGGAGCCGGCAATGTCTGTGTATATCGAGTTAAGCAGTGTTAATTCTTCTTTACTTATGCCTGTAACAATCGCTGGCTCATCGATTTGTACCCAGCTTACCCCTTCTTGCTTCAGTTCCTGTAGCAGTTGAACATAGACTGGAACAAAACGTGCAGCAATCTTGGCGATATCTGCCGCTGCGTAACCTTTGGACAGCTTAAGGAAGGTATACAGACCTAAAAGTACCGGTTTACCTTCAATCCCTGCCTGCGATTTAGCAAAACGATAAGCCGCTAGAGGTTTGTTTTCAGTCAGGCGTGGTGTTTGTGTGCCGATCTCTGGAACGATATAGTGATAGTTCGTATTGAACCATTTGGTCATCTCGCAGGCAGTAGCCTCAGCATTACCACGGGCCATTGCAAAATAAAGATCAAGCCCGATGTCGCCGCCATCATACGCATACCGTGGAGGTACGATTCCAAACATAACAGCCGCATCCAACACATGATCATAAAATGTAAAATCATTTACCGGAATAAGCTCAATTCCTGCTTCTTGCTGGGTCTTCAAATGCTGCAGCTGGATTGCTGCCATTTCGGAGCGGAATTGCTCCTCATTTATTTTCCCCTGCCAGAATGCCTCCAGTGCCTTTTTCCATTCGCGGTTCTTTCCGATTCTCGGATATCCAAGATTGCTTACTTTTACCTTATTCGTCATTTCGATACACTCCCTCTTCAATCTCTTATTTCAAACTCCAAAACTACTTGCTTTCCTATAAAAAAGAGCGCCCTTCCCTAAAAAAGTCAAAGGGAAAGACGCCCATGATATACCCATGGTTAACGTCTAACACCTCCCTATCTTCCGTAGGTGAAGCAGTGCTGTTGAAACAGGCAGGTCTCCTGGCTAGCGGCGTCAACATCTTGAGCAGTCTTCCCAGCAGTAGTAAATTGCCAGTGACCTCTGTTGCTCGAGATTCTTCCGTTACAGTGGCGGGACCGCATCGGCTTCGAACCGAATTTCCCTATTAAGCCTACCGAATTACTATTTTCCGGTCAGCACCTGTCTCCGATATCATTCATCATTTGAGTGTCTTAATCTGATGTCATCATACGTGAAAGCCCCAGCAATCTGCAATAGATTACTGGGGCTTCTGTTATATCGATTCCTTATAACGGACTTAGAAAAATACGAAATATACTACAGCAGCAAGAATTATACGGTATATAGCAAACGGTAAGAGCTTGATACGATTGATCAGTTTTAAGAAGAAACGCATCGATAACAGCGCAAATAGGAAGGCACTAATAAAGCCTGCAATAAAAAACGGCAGCGCGTCCATGGTGAAATATTGCCAGTTCTTCATCAGTGACAACAGACTGGCACCTGCCATGATGGGTACTGCCATAATAAACGTAAAATCAGCAGCGGCACGATGGCTCATCCCGAGGATTACGCCACCAGAAATCGTCGAGCCCGAGCGTGAAAATCCAGGCCATAACGAAAAACACTGTACAAGACCTACACCAAGTGCCTGTTTGTATGTAATCTGATCTACACTCTCAGTTCTGATCTTCTTCGGCCCAAACAGATCCGCAATAATCATTAATATAGCCCCGATCACTAGACCAATTAACACCGTTGAGGTAGAGAATAAATGCTCATCAATATAATCATTAAACAGAACACCTAACACACCTGCAGGCACTAACCCTACCAGAACCTGTGTCAGCTTGAGGTGCCCGCCCTGCTCTAACTGCGGTAGCTTCTCTGTTACAGGGTCCAACTGCTTACGGCTGAAACGCCTTAAGCCCAACAGATCAATGAATCGATTTCTAAAAATCACAACAACCGCTAATATAGAACCCAGTTGAATAACTATTTTGAAGGTATTTGCCGTATATTGTCCAAATAACTCCTGTGATTTCAGCCACATATCATCAACAATAATCATATGACCCGTGGAGGATACTGGAGCAAATTCGGTTAAACCTTCAACAAGCCCCAAAATAATGGCTTTAATAATCGTTAATAGCTCCATGTGTTTCCCTCCTTTTTAATAGTCATTTCTATTATCAGTCCTCCACCCGCTTAGCCCTCAATGTTCATTCTCCGGCTGCGTTTGCGGAAGTACAGAAACCCAAGAATAACTAATCCGCCAGCAATTAGTACATAGACCACATTGGAGTAGACATCCATGTACATGGCAATGTCCTCCCAGGATTCGCCCAAAGCCGCGCCAATAAGCACAAGCAGCAAATTCCATCCCAATGTGCCAATCGTTGTGAAGATCATAAATACTCCAAATTTCATACCTGACATTCCCGCCGGAATCGAAATCAGACTGCGGACCAGCGGAACCATCCGACAAAACAATACAGTCCAATAGCCATATTTATCAAACCAGGCGTCAGCCTTGTGGATATCTTTTTTAGTGACGCGAATTAGGCCCCCCCAGCGTTCAACCAGTTTCTCTAACCGGCTCACATCCAATAATCGGCCAATATAATAGAGAATTACTGCACCCAGTAGTGATCCTGCCGTGGCAGTAATGATTACACCAGGTATAGTTAAGCTCGTCGTAGTGGTCATAAACCCTCCAAAGGGCAGGATCACTTCTGAAGGAATTGGTGGAAATATATTTTCAAAGGCCAGCATCAGAAAAATACCGAAGTAACCAAACTGCTCCATAAAGTCTGTAATCCATGCTTGCATTCTTGTTACCCCCATTTCTCATATCAAGTTCTTCTTCAGGTTGCGTAAATAGCGGCTGCGAATAAAAAAGAAGTATAGTCCTTGAACAGCCAAATATCCGAGTAACACCGCGCCTGTCTCCGTTGCGATAGATAAGTAGAACAACCGTTGAAGCGCAATAAAGGCAAACACACTGTGTAAAATAGCTATTCCGACCGGCACAAAAAACAATAGAGCGAGCTGAATTGTGACTATTCGATTGAGTTCTTTATCCGTAAGCCCCATCTTGGACAAAGTGGAATATTGATTGCGATCATGATCAAGATCGGTATATAACCGGAAGTAAAGAAAGCTGCCTGCCGCGATAAAAAAGACAGTACCCACCAGCAATGAAGCAAAAAGCATTGTGTTATACAATGTTTTCTGAAGTTCAAACAGCGTGCCGCTGATCACAATCGCATACGGAGAATCACTTTCATAGGACTGTTTGCCTTTATGGGCAAGATCATCTGCGATACCTACCGTCTGTGGAAAATCCTCTACATAAAAACCTGTATAAAGATCCGTCTGCACGGGATCAATAGCGCTGTAGAGCTCATCACTGATCACGACACCACTAAAATCCCCGCCATCTCTACCATCCAGCTCCGGCAATAAATATTCAGCAATGGGGACTTGCGCGGTATAACCTATTTCTTTAATGGCAAGTCCTTGCTGCAAGGAATAGACCACTTTTACTCTGCCTTCTGTTAAACTGCGATCCCGCTGTGAACCAATCATCACCAGACCTTCGTTGCCCACCAGAGCACGCTCAGCCGTTGTGAAACCTGCACGCTGCAGGGCGAGATTATAATCACTAAAAGCAATCAAGGGAAGGCGTAAAGTGCGATCGGGTCCAGTCTGAGCTTCGACCTCAGCATATTTAATCGGGATACTAAGCGCTTCATAAGGGAGTCCGTGCGTCTTGAGCTCTTTCTTAATTTCGTTCAGATGCTGATCAAAGGGTTCATCCGCCTGATTTCCTTTAGCTACATAACCCACTGCTGCAGGATAATCCAATTTCAGCTCTCTGGAAAGTGTATGTATCGATGCAAATACCCCTACTGAAGTGAAGGAGACTGCGGATACAATCGTCACCATAAAAAACATTCGGCCATTCTCTTTCCAGCGGTAGGACAAGCCCGATAAAGTGATGATATTCGTACGATGCCAATACAAGCGCCGAATGTCCTTAAGCAGCTTAACCACACAAATACTTAGCTGGGTATAAAAGAGATACGTCCCGATAACCGTAATCGCAACGACCGGAAACATGACTTTCTCTACGGAAGCAGCTTTTGCAGTAGCCGCCATATAATAACCACTGATCAGCAGTACAGCAGAGATAAATGACAATATAAACGATACTTTGGGTTCTTCTTCTGCCTTACGTTCTCCCTGAAACAGACGCATCAGTGACTCATTGCCGATAAAAACAAAGGTGCAAAGCGATATCAGAAAAAACAATAACACGAAGCTGCAGATCGTAAGCACAAGTGCCTGCCATGGGAGATGAAAGGTTAACAGGGGAATTCCCAAAAAAGTGGATCCGATCATCAGGAATAATTTGCCCAGAAGTAACCCGAGAAGGGTACCCGTCAGGATGGCAGAGGTGCCGATCATCATATTTTCCAGAAAAACCATGGTGTTTAGCTGTCTCTTCGTCATTCCATGCATCAATAAAATTCCGAACTCCATCTTCCGCGACTGCAGGAAGGATCCAACGGATACGAGCACGAACAAAGAACAAAAGACATAAATAATTGCCTCTGCCACCATCATCGTATGAGCCGCCGTACTATAAATTAAGCTCTTTGAAATATCCGGATGGTAAATAAACAAAGCGCACACGAAAAAGATCATCACCGAAAAAGCACTGACGACAAAATAAGCGGCATATTTGCGTTTATTACGTGTTACATTCCTATAAGCGAATTGCCGAAAGGTCATGGCTGGTTCCCCCAAGCAGAGACAACATATCAATAATACTTTGGAAGAAAGCGCCTCTATTACTGCCCTTGTACATTTCACTATAGAAACGTCCGTCTTTAATAAAGATGACCCGGTTGCAAAAGCTCGCAGCCACTGCATCATGCGTGACCATCAGCACCGTAGCTCCTTCTTCCTTATTCACCTCTGTCAACATATTCATGACTTCCCCTGAGGCTTTGGAATCCAGATTGCCTGTGGGCTCATCCGCCAAAATTAACGCTGGACGATGAATCATCGCCCGGGCGATAGCCGCCCGCTGCATTTGTCCGCCTGAGACCTCATACGTGCGCTTCTTCAGCAAATGTTCGATGCCAAGCAAGGTAGTGACCTCTTTCAGCCTGCTCTCCATCTCTGGGACACGGGCACCTGCAAGCGTTAAAGGTAATACGATGTTCTCCTCTACAGTGAGCGTATCCAGTAGATTAAAATGCTGAAAGACGAAGCCTAGCTCATGACGGCGAAAAAGTGCCTTTTCTTTTCTGCTAAGCAGATTAGGATCTCGGCCGTTGATCAGAATCTGACCGGAGGTCGGTTGGTCGATGGTGGCAATCGTGTTGAGCAGCGTTGTTTTCCCACTCCCTGATGGGCCCATTATGCCAACGAACTCCCCCTTTTCTACAGAAAATCGGATATGATTCAGCGCCTGAGTGGACACTTTCCCCTCATATATTTTTGATAAATTATGAACATCTAGAATGGGCAAGTGTTACCTCTCCTTCTTTCGACTGGATTGCCTTCATTATACAAAGTGTACACATGGGCTGCTATTTCTGAAACTTACAATGCCCTTACACATTTGTAAGGTTTGTTATATGCTGCTCCCTAAATACAATCCGCACGGTGGTCCCGCTTCCTTCTTCGGAACGGATACTCACCTCATGTCCAAGCTTGCCGCAGATCTGCTTCACGAGATATAAACCCATCCCCGTAGATTCCTGGAAGGTTCGTCCATTCACCCCGGTAAAATATGCATCGAACACGCGCGGCAGATCTCCTGCTGGTATGCCCACTCCTTCATCCCGGATCTCAAGCACAGTCTGCTTATCTTCCGTGACCATCCCTTGGAAAAAAACATGTTTGCCCTCTTCAGTCGTATAACGTATAGCGTTCGTAATCAGCTGCGTAAGGACAAAAGTGAGCCATTTTTCATCCGTAGTTACGGTAATCTGCTCATCTATTTGTATAGCTGGAAAAACTCTTTTTCGAATAAAAAGCCGCTTCTGCTCAGAGGTCACACCACGCACGATTGTCTCCAAATTCAGCCGTTCCACATAGAAATCGTGTT
The DNA here is from genome assembly GCF_038008505.1 of Paenibacillus sp. FSL H7-0735. Lineage (NCBI taxonomy): Bacteria > Bacillati > Bacillota > Bacilli > Caryophanales > Paenibacillaceae > Paenibacillus > Paenibacillus sp. FSL H7-0735. Next base: position 5,230,049 of record NZ_JBBOZH010000001.1, read on the forward strand.
CAAAAGTATCCAGACGGGCCGTATAAAGCACGGTATCCAGTCCTTTTTTCAGACGATCCAGTTCATCACCAATTGCCGTAAAAGGAGGGCCATCCTTATCCTGAATGATCAGATGAATGACAGACAACGGCGTCTTCATGCCATGTACCCATTGATTAATAAAGTGAATATGTTCTTCTAATTTGTGGCGGTAGCTGTGCAAATCATTTTTGTAGAGGCGGAATTGCGACCCCAGTAAACCTCGCAAGCTTACGGCTAGCGGAGAATCCTGTGCAGGGCCACCTGCCTCATCGAGAGAGGAGGGCGTAGTCTCCAAACGTTCATAGAACGTGCGATTGGTGACATAACGGTAAGCGAGGTAGCCAATCAGTAGACAAGTGCTAAGCAGCGCGGCATATAAACTTACATTCAGACCGCTGCCTCCATCCAGCCGATACACTAATGTGATCAGGACTAGCTGGGCTAGATAAACCACGATCAGGGGGAACTGTTCCCTTAAAAACAACTTCATTCCTCATCCCCCCAATTCGGAATCAAACGGTAGCCTTGACCGCGCACGGTTTGTAGTCCATCTGTGATAGCGAGAGCAGCAAGTTTTTTGCGTACACGGGTAACATATACATTTAATGTATTTTCATCCACGAAGGCTTGATCATCCCAGATTTTTTCGAGCAGCCTGTCCCGGGTAACGATGACTCCGGACTTTTGCATCAGCTCATCTAGTATTTTGGCTTCCGTGTGGCTTAAGTCCACTTTAGCTTCGCCTCGGGTAAGGATTAGCCGCTCTACATCCAGCGTCATTCCGGCAACGTTCAGTGTGCGTTCATTATTCCCACCAGCATAGGTGCCGTAGGCGCGCCGCAGCTGACTTTTGATTTTGGCCATCGCGATTTCGTAATCAAAAGGCTTAGTGATATAATCGTCGGCTCCATTTTCCAGCGCCATTACTTGGTCCATTTTGCCATCGCGGGCAGATATAAAAAGAATAGGGCAGGTTGAAATTCCGCGAATTTGGCGGCACCAGTAATAGCCATCGTATTTTGGCAAATTAACATCTAGGAGTACCAGATGTGGCACGAACGCCTCAAACTGAGTGCGGACCCGCTCAAAATCACTCACCGCCTGCGTTTCATATCCAAACTTATGTAAATAATCCTGCAGCAAAGCCACAAGTCCACGGTCATCTTCTATAATAAATATTTTGAACATATCATGCCTCCGGTCCAGCCTCACAATATAAGGGGGTCTGCCAAATAATATATACACCGTGCATAGGGTTAGTCAAATCAGAAGGAAGAAAAAAGAACCCTTGAAGCACCTGTTTACGGCACCTTTTGGGTTCTTGGATAATTTAGGTTTAAGAATATCAACTAGTCCCATTGTTTCTTCTGAATCCCGGCAAGAACTCTCTCTACAGGTGCCCAGCCGATAAGTTCTGGTTGGCTCCAGCCCGGAGCAGCTTGCAGATGGCAAATTTCCATGTAGTGATCTATCCTTACTTTATCCCAGGCATGAATGGCCTCGCCATTCCCCAGGGCCAAAGCTACATGCCCCCAATCCTTAAGCTCACCGTCCACCAAACCTGAACAAGCATAAAAAACAAACGCGCCAGCTGGCGGAACCCCGGTATTCTTGTGCGCATCGTACAGCTCTGCGGATTCGCGTGCATCGCTGCCTCCCCACATTTCGATTCCATTGCTTCTTTCATATGCATCTTCAACAAAAGCAAGACAACGCAGCGGATACTCCTGCGACCCCAGCCGCCTTTAGCCCAACTAATAGCATTCTCAATTTCCTTGCCAAATTCCACGTCCGTTACCAATATACATTCCTCCAAAGTACGATTTAGTGTTGAACACATCATACCTGAACCAGCTACTCATGAACTGGTATTATATAGTTATTAATTAAACTATCCCAATCCTACCTGAGTGGTCATCTACTTCGGCCAACCATTACTTACAAAAACATAAAAAACCGTAAATGAGCATAGCCCATTACGGCTTTAACAAACTATAAATTGGTTTAAGATTCCAGTAGTGGTGGTGGCAGCGGTGGCAGCGATAACGGTAGTGGAGGACAATTTAGAGTTGATATTGCAGACGCCGAACGGTGATATCCCATCGAACATAAGTAACTTATTGCTTGTTGAAGTAACTTATCTGTGGATATATAGCGCTTATAGAGATGTATACGCTCGATCGGCTCCATTCTATGGGATTATACCGCTCCTTTGGCCGCAACTACTCCATCCGCTCCATTCTGCGGGATTTATACCGCTCATTTGACCATATACGCTCCATCAGCTCCATTCTACGGGATTTATACCGTTCATTTGACCGTATACGCTCGATTGGCTCTATTCTACGGGATTTATACCGTACATTTGGCTATATGTGCTCCGTCGGCTCCATTCTACAGGATTTATACCGTACATTTGGCTATATGTGCTCCGTCGGCTCCATTCTACGGGACTTATACCGTACATTTGGCTATATGTGCTCCGTCGGCTCCATTCTACGGGATTTATACCGTACATTTGGCTATATGTGCTCCGTCGGCTCCATTCTACGGGATTTATACCGTTCATTTGACCACAGTGACTCGAGTGGCACCATTCTGCGGGATTTATACCGTTCATTTGGCCATATACGCTCCATCGACTCCATTCTACGGGATTTATACCGTTCATTTGACCGTATACGCTCCATCGGCTCCATTCTACGGGATTTATACCGTACATCTGACCGTATACGCTCCATCGGCTCCATTCTACGGGATTTATACCGTTCATTTGGCAGTATCGAGTAAATCAAAGGCACTTTTACCCTTCTTTCGCGTCACACTAGCTCATTCGAGCAAATCAAAGGTACTTTCGCCCTTCTTTCGCGCGATACTAAACCTTTACAGCAAAACAAGGGCATTTCTGCCCTTGTTCCCCCCCTAAAAGCACCACCGCTGAAACGATGCGTCCTCTTGTAATGTTGTATACCTCGTATGCTCCACATTTCGTACGCTCTTTGCTTCATATGCTCAGTATTTCCACGCTCACTCCATATTTCGTACGCTCTTTGCTACATATGTTCAGCAATTCCACGCTCACTCCATATTTCGTACGCTCTTTGCTTCATATGCTTTCCACGCTCACCATATTCCGCGCGCTCTTTGCTTCATATGTTCAGCATTTCCACGCTCACTCCATATTTCGTACGCTCTTTGCTTCATATGCTTTCCACGCTCACTCCACATTTCGCGCGCTCTTTGCCTCATATGCTCAGCAATTCCACGCTCACTCCATATTTCGTACGCTCTTTGCTTCATATGCTTTCCACGCTCACTCCACATTCCATATATCCTCTACTCCCACGCTATGCGCTTCGCTCACGCAGACTTATCTGCCATCCAGCAAATTACCAAGCCCACCAAGCACGCTTCCTTCTTCTTTCCGACCGCTGTTGCCGGCAGCGGACAGGATGCGATCGGCCATTCGGCTGAATGGCAGCGATTGTACCCACACCTTGCCGGGTCCGCGCAACGTTGCGAAGAACAGGCCTTCACCGCCGAACAGCGCGGTTTTGACCCCTTTTACAAACTCAATATTGTAATCCACCGAAGACGTCATAGCGACTAGACAGCCAGTGTCCAGCTTAAGCGTCTCTCCCGGTTGAAGTGTGCGTTCCATAACATAACCGCCAGAGTGTACAAATGAAAGTCCATCACCCTCCAGCTTTTGCATAATAAAACCTTCCCCACCAAAAAATCCAGTACCCAGCTTACGCTGAAATTCAATACCGATTGAAACGCCCTTTGCCGCGCAAAGGAACGAATCCTTTTGACAGATGATTTTTCCACCGTATTGCTGCAAGTCGAGCGGGATGATTTTGCCTGGATACGGAGCAGCAAAGGTAACACTTTTACGCCCATAAGAACCACTGTGTGTGAAGACAGTCATAAACAAGCTTTCACCTGTCAACAGACGTTTGCCCGCGCCCATCAGCTTCCCCATCAAGCCACTTCCACGCGAGCCTCCGCTGCCGTCACCAAATATCGTCTCCATTGTTATTTCCTGATCCATCATCATGAAGCTCCCGGCTTCGGCAATTACACTCTCTCCTGGGTCAAGCTGCACCTCTACACACTGTATTTCCTCACCCATAATGGCATAATCAATCTCATGAGCACTCATCCCGCAGTTCCTCCTTATAATTAAAGTCATCATGTGACTTATGAATGAAAATATATACGTGCGTTGCGATTCACGGTTTCGCTAATCATAACTATCCATGAAAACCGCCTATATCCTGCAGAAAAAATCAACCAGAGGTTCTGGCTGACCTTAATCCTGGTATCCCTGAAAAATGATATTTATACCAGCTTTCTTCAGGTTACTGTACCACATCTCTTGTCAATACTTGATAATATGTTACAATACTTTTTATACTTAAATGTTTATTTAGTAGTCTAATTCTAATGATAAAGGTGAAATGAATGAATCCACAATCGGAATATGCAATTCTGCTATACTATAAATTTGTAAAAGTGCCGGATGCAGAACTATTCGCCCAGGAGCATTTGGCTTACTGCAAAGAGCTTGATGTAAAGGGACGAATTCTCATTTCAGATGAAGGCATTAACGGAACACTATCAGGTACGGTTGCCCAAACCGAGCAATACATGAAGGATTTGCGCGCAAACCCTCTGTTTAGCGATATCGTCTTCAAGATCGATAAGGCTGATGGTCATGCCTTCAAAAAGATCTTCGTTCGTTATAAAAAGGAACTCGTGACGTTCCGGGTCGAGGATGAACTGGACCCTAACGTGATTACCGGAGAGCATCTGGCGCCTAAAGATTTCTACGAAATGATGCAGCGCGACGATGTGGTGATTCTGGATGGTCGTACCGGCTACGAATTCGATCTTGGTCATTTCCGCGGCTCCATCCGCCCCGAAGTAGACAGCTTCAAAGAATTCCCGGACTGGATTCGCGAGAATATGAGCGACCTTAAGGATAAACCAATCCTGACCTACTGTACAGGCGGGATCCGCTGCGAGAAATTAAGCGGGTTTATGATGAAGGAAGGCTTTGAGCAGGTGTACCAGTTGGATGGCGGCATTGTGACTTATGGTAAAGACCCTGAGGTACAGGGCCAACTGTTTGATGGAAAATGTTATGTCTTCGATGAGCGGATCTCCGTACAGATTAATCATACCGACGAGGATATCGTTGTCGGACGTTGCCATCACTGCGGTCAGCCAGCTGACCAATTTATCAATTGCGCCAATGATGCTTGTCATCTTCAGCATATTTGCTGTGAGGACTGTGAAACACAGCACAGTGGTCATTGTTCGGACGAATGCGAAGCTATCACGAATACCGTGGGCTAAATAAAAGACAAGCTGGTCGCAAATGTCTCTACACGATTCAAAGACGAGCACAAGTGAGTCTTAAGTTAACTAAAAGATGGCGTACAGGATTTTCACTGTACGCCACCTTTTGTTATGAGCGAAACGTCCGAACAACGCCCCTAGGGACTGCACCCTTTAAAAATACGTCATATCCAACAAAAAAAAGTCAACCAGAAATTCTGGCTGACCTTAAATGTAGTATATCCCCGAAATAAGCTGTTTATACAGCCTTATTCACATTACCGTACCATCATGAGGTTTACGCAAAGTAGATTGAATCTTTGGCGACTTCACTAGCTTTGGTTTGCCTAAAGAGGTTGTAAAGGTGATCACATAGCCGGCTACGACTACTGCCATCACTGTATACATCGTTTCTTTAACAGGCATATAAAAGAGTGATAGTGCCAGAACGATTACATCCATCATGATGAATACCGTACCTACTTTGATTCCCTTCCATTCACTAACCAGCAGCGACAAAATATCGTCTCCACCGCTAGCCCCGCCACTCCGCAGGATAATTCCCGCTCCTAAACCTGTCAGTACGCCGGACAAAAGAGCTGCTAATGCCAAATTGTCCTGCAAGTTGATGACCAAACCGGAATAACGTTCCATGAGACCATAGAAGATTGTAAAAGCTCCTACAGAAACAAAAGTGTTGCACACGAACGCTTTCCCTTTGAACATCCATGCTATCAAGAGTACTGGAACGTCTAGAAGCAGAGTTGAAATCGAAGGTGAAATTCCTAATACATATTTGCCAAGCAGCGATAATCCTACGAATCCGCCCTCTGACAAATGATTCTGAAAATTGATGTGATAATAAGTAAATGCAAGCAAAAATGTTCCAAACAAAATGACTGTCAATCGGAGCAGTACATTCACTCCGTAATTGTGGTTCCTCATACAGGTCTCCCCTTATCGTATATGGCGGCTAGACGTCCCACCAACCTCTACGACGGGTAAAACCGGAGGTATTGCTCCTTCGCATATATATACTCCTTCCCCTCGCAGAGGCGGTTCGTCAAGTAACAACGGTTTACGCACCTTCTACAGGGAAGCTAAGTATAAGACAGATCATAACGTTTCCAAATCGTCCTTTGGGGAATCGTCCTTCGGGGACACATGGTATCCTGATCCTTTCTCTAATTTGATAAGTTCTGTTTACATTATACCACGGAGCCACCCTACTCTAAACAGTTTGCCAGAAAAAAGCAGGAATCACTCTGTACTCCGCAGCAAACGGTTGATTGTTTCACGTCTTACACCGATCAATTGCCCTATTTCTTCCTGGGTCAATAACTCTGTTAGCGCTGCGCCATGAGAATAGTCATTAAACCAGCGGGTTAGCAATTCCATACGTTCTGCAGGTGTACCTACAGTAAGATGATCCAGCCGTGTCTGCATAAACCGTACCTTCTCCTGAAGCAGTCTGGCGATTTCCATCGCTTGACCAGGATCATCCCGCAGCTGTTGATACCATTCTGCTGATGGAACTGCCTCCACCTCGCTCTTCATCATCGCAACTGCCGTTCCATGCGCCTCCTTTGGCGAAATGAGTGAATGATGGGGAACCATCTCACCAGGATACAGGATGTTAAATAACACCATGTTCCCATTCTCATGAAGTCTTGTGACCTTGAACAGCCCGCTTTTTACCTTAAATAAAAAATCACAGCTGTCTCCTTGGCGGAACAAGACTTCCCCCTTATGTAATATCATCTCGCTCGCTCCTTTTCCTTCTGATTATATATATTTTCAATTATATAAAATTAAACCTCATTTATGGAGATAAATCTACCTATGGGCGAGGAAAGGGGTAGATTAAAGTCCATGCAAAAACTGCTGGACACCAGAATGAAAATTCTGGCACCCAGCAGTTCAATTTACTTATAAAGTTACTTTGCTTCAAGCGGTTTCTTCCATAATCCGAGCATCAATCCGGAGATGACCGAACCGATCAGAACAGCCAACAGGAACAACAGCGCGTGGCTTGAAAGGGCAGCTACAAAGATCCCGCCATGCGGAGCAGGCACGTTGATATTCCAAAGCTGTGTAAGACCTCCAGCAACGGCCGAACCAAGAATACAAGAGGTTAGGACACGAAGCGGATCGGCTGCGGCGAATGGAATGGCCCCTTCCGTAATGAACGACAAGCCCAGCACATAGTTCGTTAAGCCTGATTTACGTTCTTCTTCCGTGAATTTATTCTTAAAGAAAGTAGAAGCCAGTGCTATTGCAAGTGGAGGCACCATCCCCCCGGCCATTACAGCAGCCATCATGAAGCCGTTGGTATTGCCACTGGTAGTGAATACACCGATGGCAAAAGTATAAGCAGCTTTATTGAAAGGTCCACCCATATCTATGGCCATCATGCCACCGAGAACCAGGCCCAGAATAACAGCATTAACAGTTCCAAGATCATTAAGCCAATCAATCAGTCCTACATTGATCCAGCTAAAGACCGGATCGAACAGGTAATACATCAATCCACCGGTAATTAGAAGCCCGAATACCGGGTATAACAGGATCGGCTTCAGTCCGTCAAGTGTTTTAGGCAGACCTGCAAATACTTTACGTAGTCCGATAATTACATAACCCGCCAAGAAACCAGCAGCCAGCCCGCCGAGGAACCCAGCGTTGGAATTCAAGGCCATGTAACCCCCAACCATACCTGGCATCAGAGCCGGACGATCACCAATGCTAAGCGCTATAAATCCAGCAAGGACTGGAATTAGGAAATGGAAGGCACCATCTCCGCCACCGATTGTCTGCAGTAACTGGAACAGCGGATGATCTGCTCCACCTACTTGTTCAATCAGGAAGGAGATTGCTAGCAGAATACCGCCACCGACTACAAACGGAAGCATGTGGGAAATCCCATTCATTAAGTCCTTATATATTTTACTGCCGATACTGCCAGATTTCTCTTTAGACCCTTCGTCATTGCCACCGCGACCTTCATTGTGATAGATCGGCGCTTCCCCATTCATAGCTTTACGAATAAGCTCTTCCGACTTACGGATGCCATCACTTACCGGTCTTTGCAGTACAGGTTTACCGTCAAAACGGGCCATTTCCACCTTTTTATCAGCTGCAACAATTACACCGCTTGCACGCCGAATCTCATCAGGGGTGAGTACGTTTTTGGCCCCTTCTGAACCATTCGTCTCTACACGGATATTAACTCCCATTTCTAGAGCTTTTTTCTTAAGGGCATCTTCAGCCATAAAAGTGTGCGCAATGCCTGTAGGACAAGCAGTTACAGCTACGACAAAAGCTTGGGAATCCGGGTTGCCCACGATTACACGTTCAGGCTCTGACTTCGCGGCAGTTTCAGCGGCTTCGTTCTCTTTCTCCTTAGCTTCGCCTTCCGCCTGCTTGGCATCAAACAAAGCTGATACTTCATCCGGAGTCTGAGTATTCATAAGCTGTTCAATGAACTCGCTATCGATCAGTAGTCTGGACAATGAGGCCAGTGTACGAAGATGCATATTGCCTGCTCCTTCTGGAGCGGCAATCATAAAGAAGATACGTGCTGGCTCATCATCAAGGGATTCAAACTCCACTCCCTTTGCGCTCTTAGCAAATACAACCGTCGCTTCATTTACCGCTTTAGTCTTAGCGTGCGGCATCGCGATACCGCCACCAATCCCAGTACTGGATTGCTCTTCGCGCTTCAGAATCATCTCTTTAAAAAGGATCGGATCATTAATTCGGCCACTAGCAGCAAGACTTGCAATCAATTCATCAATTGCAGCTTCCTTAGTTGTAGCTTTTAGATCCATGATCATAGTTTCTTTTATCATTAAATCCGTTATTTTCATCATGTTCAACTCCCTTAAGTACTTTGAATGCTGTCGGCTTACACTTCTGAGATTTGGATCAGCGGTCTCAGCTGTTCAATGAATTCTCTGTCCGCTAAATCATCAGAGAATGCGGTTGCACTGCCCGAGGCAACGCCTGCACGGAACGCCTCCAACAAGTCTCCTGTCAAAGACAGTGTCCCTACAAAACCAGCGATCATGGAATCCCCTGCACCTACAGAATTTTTCACTTTACCTTTTGGTGCGTTGGCGTGGTATACCCCTTGCTCCGTAATGAACAAAGCCCCTTCACCCGCCATGGAAACCAGTACATGTTTCGCTCCTGCATCCAGCAGCTTGCGTCCATAAGTAATAATCTCTTCCCTCGTGTCTATTGTTACGCCGAATAGCTCTGCAAGCTCATGATGGTTCGGTTTAACCAGCAATGGCTGATACGCCAGCGCTTTTTGAAGTGCAGCACCAGTAGTGTCAATGACGAATTCCGCTCCACTCTGTTTGCACACAGATATAAGCTTGTCATAGAAATCTGCACCCAGTGATGGGGGAACGCTTCCCGACAAAATCACTACATCCTCCGCGTTCAGAGCAGCCAGCTTTTGCAATAGTGCGTCGGCTTCCGGAACAAGAATGGCGGGTCCAACACCGTTAATCTCCGTTTCTTCTCCATGCTTGAGCTTGATGTTAATCCGCGTATCATCAGAAACAAACACGAAATCGCTTGAAATTGATTCTTCGTGTAACCAATCCTCAATATATCGGCCGGTGAAGCCGCCAAGGAATCCCATAGCCTTATTCTGAACCCCAAGCTGTTTAAGCACTCGGGATACGTTAATCCCCTTCCCTCCGGGAAGCTTCAAATCACGTTTCATCCGGTTCAAGTCACCCAGTCTCAAATCTTCCACTTCCACGATATAATCAATGGAAGGATTAAGCGTTACAGTATAGATCATGATTATCCCTCAATTATGTTGGTTTTCTAAGCCATAGATTACCGATCAAAAATACGGCATCTGTAATTTCTCCAAACGATCACACGGTAATTCATAATTGCTTATCCTATATAGAATTTATACCAGCGTGAAATCCACACCCAATTGCGTGATCTCACGGATGAATTTGTCAGACGCTCCTGAATCTATAATGCAATGATCCATTTCCGTCACATCAGCAACCTTGCTAAAGGATACCTGCCCCAGCTTACTGTGATCTGCCAGTAGAATAACTTGCTTGGCGACTGCGATCATTTTGCGTTTTGTAGCTGCCTCTAACATGTTCGGGGTTGTGATGCCTTCCCGCAAATCCAGTCCATTAGTAGCAAGAAAAGTTTTATCCACTCTCACCATATCTAAGGAACGTTCTGTCATCGGTCCAACAAAAGCCATCGTATCCGGGCGAAGCATACCACCTGTAATTGAGACTTCGATATTGCGGCAATCCCGCAGCTCATTCAGCGCCATAATCGAGTTCGTAATGACTTTGATATTCGAAAAGTTCTTCAGCTCTCTGGCAATCTGCAGTGTTGTTGTTCCTGCATCAAGCAGTATAGCGTCACCCTCCTGAATCATCTCCACTGCTTTGCGGGCAATCCGTTGCTTCTCATCCAATAAATGATCTTCCTTATCAGGATAAGCCGCCTCAAAATTGACACTCTGCAAGGAAACCGCTCCGCCATGAGTACGCTTTAATAGCTTGGCTTCTTCCAGCTCCTTCAGATCACGGCGCACAGTAGACTCGGATACGCCCATTTCCTGACTTAGCTCCTGTACAGAAGCTCTTGAGTTTTTTTCCACAAAAAGCACGATTTTTTGTTTTCTCTCTTCCTCAAACATCATCGTGGCTCGCTCCTTTATGTGAGAGCGCGACCTGTGCAATTCCTTGCGCTCATCTATGAATTTTCTTGACCGTTAATTGATTATATGTGACCGTTATTGATCGTTTGTGCTCGTTTATGATTTTAACAGCGTTTTCATCCTATGTAAAGTGCTAAAAAGAGACAGTGCAAAATTACATCCCAATTGCCTATCTCATATACGGCATTTATAACATATTAATAATACATACCGGGAAAAGCGGGTGATCAGAAATGGCCAATGGAAGAAACCGTGGGAGAAATAACGGTAACAGCAATGCTAATAAGAATGGGACCACCAATAACACTAATCCAGTGGAATCCGCAGAACTTAGCGCTGAGGATTATGAGATCATCGCAGCTGGACTTGTAGCATTAGGTGAGATTTTTTCCTTTTTATCTCTTGTTAAAGCAAGACAAGTTACCAAAGAAACTGGAGGCGAGGAGGTAGTTCCTGAAATCTTCACTTTATCCACTAGAAAATCTCATAAACGAAAGTCAAGATAATCCACGAAAAAAGCAGCGAAGTAGTGATATACCCTTGTTATATTGCGATCTTTTTACTTGGCGTAACCTTTGTAACTAGAACCTCTATATGGGTATGCCAAGAACTACCTATAAGGAATTACACGCTTTTGAATCAATACTTGTAAATTAGGGTTATTAAACTACATAGATATAAATTTGAATTTTGGGGGATGTTTTTATTGCCACAACAGAAGTATTTTCGGACAAGCCTTGCTATTATCGCCTTTTTACTGATTTTGTACTTAGGCTCCAAAGTAATGTTTCTCTTCGCGCCACTAGGTGCCATTTTCAAATTATTACTTGTTCCCATGATGTTATCAGGGTTTATGTACTACCTGCTGCGTCCATTAGTAAGAATCCTAGAGAAAAGAAAATTAAACCGGGCGTTCTCCATCCTGCTCATTTATTTTCTGATTGCGGGCTTGTTCGTTCTCTTCTGGATTCTAGTCTGGCCGACACTGCAAGAACAAATTCAGAACTTTATTGATAACACTCCCTACCTCGTGCAAGGTTTGCAGGATCAGTTCAATGCATTGAGGGAGAATCCGACACTGTCACGTTTTTTCAAAGGGGATTCTGACGTCGCGGCCCGTTTATCAGAATTTCTTAGCGATACTATTACCTGGGTTACCAATTCCATGTCCAATTTGATTGGCGTTGTTTCCAGCATTGTAGTGTTAATCGCCACTTTGCCCATCATTCTGTACTACATGCTAAAAGATGACTATAAGCTATCGCCTAAACTTCAAGGCTTAATTCCGAGAAAATATCGGAAGGAAGGCCAAGAGATGCTTGGAGATATCGACAGCGCCTTAAGCAGCTTCATCGTCACACGTGTGGTGCTAAATGTGGTACTCGGTATTATGTTATATATAGGATTCCTTATCATCGGACTGCCTTACTCCCTGTTACTCGCCGTAATTTCAGTGCCTCTTAACTTCATTCCATATGTGGGTTCATTCTTAGCAGCGATTCCGGTAATAATAGTAGGTTTCATTGAATCACCGACGATGGCCATATGGTCCCTAGTCATAATTTTCATTGCCCAGCAGATCCAGGATAATGTACTCTCACCGATTATTTACGGAAAATCATTGGATGTTCATCCACTGACTACGGTCATCCTTGTCCTTATAGGTGGAGACTTCTACGGTATTATCGGAGTTCTTATTGCGCTCCCTGTTTATATGATTATAAAAATTGTTTTCCTGCGCGTGTATGAGATTATTATTGCAGACCGTAAAGATGAAGCTGAGCCTATCAAAAAAGAGGAGCTATAACGGTTGTAATCTACTTCGTGAACGGGCGGAGCTTAACTATAAAATAAAAAAGGGTACGTCTCCAATCACTCGGAGTCGTACCCTTTTTTATTCTTTACAGGTTCCTGAAATCACCCTCGTAAAGAACGAACTACAAAGATGTGATTGCCCTTCATCAGGTTTTGGCCGTTCTGAAGTGTAACTGAACCTTTCGTATGTGAGGTAATAATCGTATTAAAGGCAATAAGCTGATCCTCTTTCCAGACGCTGACTGCCGATTTAAAATACACTGCATTGTCAAATTGCTGCCGATCCCTCATCACATAACCCACGGAATGGAGAACTGGAGGCAGAGCTCTTTCTTTTGGAGCCAGAGCCTTAATAACAACAATATCCCGAAACGGCACAGCAATTTCCTGATGGCCAATGACCGCCACCGATGCGGAAAGGTCCCATTTGCGCAGGATTCCCTTCATAATGGTATAAGGTTTCTCTCCGCAGTACATTATAACGGGTTTACCTACCCAATGCTTCATAGCTACCTCCCCTTCGCATCACTCCATAAATTATAAGTCCGGAATGAACCAATCTATTCCTTCCATACCCTGCGACTCTAGAAATTGATTGGCCTTCGAGAACGGACGACTGCCAAAGAATCCACGATGCGACGAGAGAGGGCTTGGATGAGGTGATTGCAGCACCTTATGCCGGCTTTGGTCGATGAAAGCACCTTTTTTCTGCGCATGACTCCCCCATAATATAAATACCATGGGCGTAGTTCTTTCATTCAGCTTTTGCATTATGGTGTCTGTGAATGTCTCCCAGCCCAGACCTTTATGTGAACCCGCCTCACCCTCACGTACCGTCAGTACGGTGTTCAGCAACAACACTCCCTGCTCTGCTAAGTGCAATAAAGAGCCGTGGTTCGGAACAGGCACACCGACGTCCTCCTTCAGCTCTGCATAAATATTGCGCAGTGACGGAGGGATACGTACCCCCGGATTGACAGAGAAGCTTAGTCCGTGAGCTTGTCCGGGACCATGATAAGGATCTTGACCTAAAATAACTACACGAGTCTCCTTATAAGGCGTTAGTTTTAATGCTGTGAACAATAATTCTTTTGGCGGATAAACGGTATGTTCCTTATATTCTTCTGTTAGTACATCCATTAATTTTAAAAAATAAGGCTTTTGCATTTCATCCTGCAATACCTCATCCCAATCGTTGCCAAACATCCCCAAACTCCTCCTTTAACCCAAACCATAGCGATATAGTTTTTTATTTCCGACCATAATCCGCTTTGATCTCGCCCCACTCTTTTGTGTGCCACTTGAGCACCTTATTGTCATATGTATTGGTTTGCAACCAACGCTCTGCCCGATCAATAAGCACCCAAATTTCCTCTGTTGAAGAATCGCGCGGCAAGGTTGTTGCCACCTTCTTCTGCTTCACCCACTTCATTGCATTTACAGAATCACTGTAAACCGTTTTATCGCTTCCCTCTTTCTTCAACAACGCCAAGGCATGGACAATCGCTAAAAATTCACCTAAATTATTAGTGCCCTTTTTGATCGGACCACAGGAGAAAATGATATCTCCCGTTTGTGTATCTACACCCTTATATTCAACAGGCCCCGGATTACCACGAGTCCCCACATCTACTGAAATACTGTTGTAATCAATCTCCTCAGAGTTCTCTACTGTAGCACTGCGTTTAAAAGAACTCGTCCCCTTAGACTTTGCTGCACCAGCTGCCCCTGTTCCCCAATTCCCCTTCCAGCCCGCTTTATATGCCGCATCAGCTGCTGCTTTGGATTCATAGGATTTATATTTTGCACCGGTATAATGATCTGTCTGTGCCTGGCATTCTGCCCAAGTGCTATAGACTCCTGGTTGTTTACCTTCCCAGACTACATAATATTTCTGCTTGGCCATGGATAATGCTCCTTTTCTACTGCCTGTACTTATTGTAATCCATATTGCTCGTGAATTCATCGGATAAATCACATTTTTCAGGTCATACTATACGCCAGAGATGTCCAGGCCTATATTACCATTTGTAGATTGATTGGTAAATTACTAACTAATCACTCTATAGTAAGCTCGAAGGATATCGGTACAATTACTTAGGGAGGTTATACAGATGAGAAAGATAGCAAGTGTTGCTGCGGTATTTGCTTTTGTGTTAATGGTCGGATGTGGAAATGCAACAGATAATGCTAATAATGCTACTGCAACAAGCACTCCTGAGAACACAAATAACGCGGGTACCACTAATAATGCAGGCACCGCTAATAATCAAAATAACACCACAGATGCTGTAACCTCAGCTTCCGTAGTAGATAATGAAGAAGCCTTCAAACGCGCCATCAGTCCAGAGGGAACCTGGATTGCTGCCACACTTAAAGACTTAACCTTCACCGAAGATCTCGTCGTGGATGGAGAATTCATGAATAAAGAGGAACCCGCCAGAAAAATTGCTCTATACACACAAGATGCGGATCACAACATCACCAACTCCTTCAAACTGACTGCTCCAAAATTGACCATCAAGAGTAAAAACGCCCGTATTCAAGGCGGCACTTTTATTGGAGATGTATACGTAGAAGCGGATGGTTTTACCCTGGTGAACGCAACCGTTGAAGGCAATGTCTACTTCGCAAACGATCAATATAAATCCACCTTTAATTCATCCGATCAAGGAAAAGTAACTGGTGTTACAGAAGTGAAAAAATAAGCTTCAACCCCAAAAAGGTGATCTGAAGTCGTTAAGACTTGAGACCACCTTTTTTATATACATTTTTATTCTTGATAAAAACCATCTTTGAAAAAATTGTACCATCCCTCGACGGTTTCGA
This sequence comes from Paenibacillus sp. FSL H7-0735, assembly GCF_038008505.1. Taxonomy (NCBI): domain Bacteria; kingdom Bacillati; phylum Bacillota; class Bacilli; order Caryophanales; family Paenibacillaceae; genus Paenibacillus; species Paenibacillus sp. FSL H7-0735. Next base: position 5,245,776 of record NZ_JBBOZH010000001.1, read on the forward strand.
TTGGGAAACCCTCTAACTTCTTCATAACTTCCCTTGCAAATTCTAAAGCAGCCGTACCATTAGCAGTAATGATATGTTCACTCGAAACTGCCTGTTTTTCTATATAATTTGCATCTCCTTTATAATTAGGAGCGTTTTGTTTTAAATAATCCAATGAATTTCCGGTATGCGGTATGTTGTCTAAATAGCCATGTTCAGCCAAAAAAGTTGTAGCGTCACATATAGCGGCAATAGGTACACTCTCCTGCAAACATTTTTCAATCACTGGAGTAATAGCTGAATTATCTTTCCAGCCTGTGCCACCGATTAAAATTAACATTTCATACTGAACAGGTAAACTGTCTAAAGTATAGTCAGGTACAACAGTAAATCCACCCATAGATTTGACATTGTCGCTAGTTAAAGCAACTGTGCTTACTTTAAATTCACTCTCCGGCTTATTTAGTTCGGCACTAATATATCCGCTTTCCCAATCAGCGTAGCCATTGGATAGAAACATCAAAACTTCTTTTTTCATATATTAGCACTCCCTTTAAGTTCTAACGTCACTTCCGCCACTTCTCGCCCATTTACCAGCAGCACAATCCGGTGCTCTCCTGGATAATGACGCCGAGTTGTTAAATCAGCCCAACGATGTGTCCGTTTACCTGACAGAATTCTACCTCCAGGTACGGTCTTATCCGATAACAAAAAAGATTTACGAGAGGTTCGACCTGCCGCTTTCACGAAATAGATTCCGTACTCAATCCGAATCCGTGCCGGAGCTCCCTCACGAACTTGAAGCTTATACTGTAATTCAGAGCTTTCGCCAATGGTCAGGATAGAAGGTTCCAATAGAATTGAAGCACTCGTTATAAGTGGAGTAGCTTCGTCTGTCTGCTCTGCGTATCCGAATAAAGCCATAATCTCTGGCTCAGCTTTACGAATCAAAGAACGGCAGCCGTGCCGCACAATCCAGTCTGTATCGGGATGTGTTCCCTTCCAGCGCCGAGCGGTATCGAGCACCACTTCCGGATGATCCTTCGCAATATCATTCAAATTATTAGCGACACTTTTACGCACATACAGGGATGTATCCGCCTTAAGCTGCTCAAGTACAGGTAATACCGGAGCTGGGTCAAGCTTGAACATGGGGAGCGCCTGTCCCCAAGGCAAACGAGGCCGACAGCCTTCACTAGCCAGCCTACGTACATGCTCATCAGGGTGCTTCGCCCATATCTGCATTTGAGCCATCATCCGCTCTGGTTCCCGCAAAAGAAACGGCCTAACTGCAAATTCAGCCGATGATTTCGCTGTGAATCTTTCCAGCGCCTGCATAGACAACGCCCAATGTTCGTCTCCTTGGCCATATACCTCAACGAAATCCGGAAAAATTAAATAAGGAAATCCTACACATTCCTCAGCAATGGCGAATAGGATAGCCAGCGCTTCCTCATAAGGAAGCTGTAAGTGGCTGCCCAACGTCTCGGTGATCCGCCGCATTCTTGCCTTCAGCTCAAGCGTATCCCACGGTTCAGTCATGGCTGAGCTTACAAATGCCTCAGTATCGAAGACACTATGTACGCCACGAATCTTTTCGCCGAACTCACGCAGAAATTGTTCATTGTACATTGCTTTTAAAGGTTCAGCCATTCGATAATCCCTCATTTTCATCTTTAGATCAGCAAACGTGATTCTATCAGGAAATCGTAGCACACCCAATTTGACAACAGTATGTCAACTTTGGCAGCTAAGAATTAATTAGTACCTTTACCTCTTCAATCCCTTGTTGGGCTCGACTGTTTAACGCACGTTTATCTTTAAGGTTATGTTCTTTAAGTTCGTGTCCAGGATCAATGACCAGCGGCTGTGAGATTACATCCTCGAGGATTTGAACAGCAACCTTACATCCTTGAAATAACAGTTCTTTTGTGATCACTTGATTATGAGAACGAATGATTTCAAGCATTTTTTCCGCATAAATCAGTCTAACCAAACTATCGGCGCTCATAATATTCCGCGAAGCAAAAGAAGCCACTTTTTCCACAATCCAGCTATCCTGATAATTCCGCGAAATGGATTCCAGTATCGTAATCGCATCCCAGTCCCGTATCGACAACTGCTTGACGTGCTCCGTGGCCCATTCCTGCAGCCATTCCAGCTCCACTTCTCTTGGAATTTCAAAACTCTTGTACTCCTTAAGCACTCCTGCTTTATGCATATTTAAAAAATGACCCAAAAACTGAATGTACAGCTCCTTGGCTCTTTGTGTCTGTTCCGTCATCTGGCAATCATCCTTTCATTATCCAAATCATATCCATTCCCCGGTTTCTTTTCAAATTAAAAAGATAAAAAAAGACAGGTAGCGAAATCATCGCAATACCTGCCCTTTAATAACTTCGGGTTATGGTAAATAGTTTGCTTCAACCGGAGGGGTTTTCTCCACTATTTTCAGTTCTAGTCCTCCGAATCTCTTCGCCAGCTTGTTATATACCAGCGCTACCAGCATACCCACCAAACCATAAATGAGTATCAAAATAACCGGCATAATCAAATAAGGGATACCCATAACAACCATAAACGTCTCTTTAATGATAAGCCCGACCACCACCATCCCTAAACCTACTATAAACAATAGCAGTGTAGGAATGATCATAAAATAGATAGTCGTTTTAAAAAAACTCTTTTTGTTAATTTCCAGCACTTCATAGTCTTTCATTATGTAATCCCCTTAATTTATTTAGAGTGGTAAAATTACCCTCTTTGTTTCATTAAAGATGATCTTAAATACATTTTCAACCAAATTTCTCATATTTTCGACTTTTACCAAAGAATTCTTCCTAAAACTCAACGATAAATCATGGTAAAATAACTCCTATGGTTTAATATATCATCATGTACAAGATGTCACCGGAGGGAATAACATGCCACAAACACTAGTGAAAAACATTGATTTTTTTATAGCTGCCTTATCCCAAACCTATATTTCTGCGCTACAGCTTGATCCTGATGGAATGTATTCAGAGGTTGCTTCAGGAATTGTTGAACTGTTCTCTGATGAACAAGTACGGCTGAGAAGATATGACGGATCAGTATCCCATTATGCAAGAGACAATACCAAATTTCAGCGATGACAAAAGGACGTGAACTGGAAAAAGGTCATTGTGAATGATCCTCTTCCAGCTCACGTCCTTACTCAATCTGCACACAACTAATCTAGCACGATCCATTCGCCTTCAGCATCCGCTGACTTCATTTCTGCTTCCACGATTCTTAGAGACTCCGCTGTACTCTCTGGTGTACAAATAATGATAGGCTTATCCTGAATAATGACATCCAGAAAATATACAAGCTCCCTATAGTAGCCAACATCCGGCGAAAGTTCCGCTAAATAGCCTGCCCCGTCGTTCGGATTGACCTTGACCTCGCTGCCGTCAAACACTATATTTCCTCGTTCAAAATTAACCCGATACCCCATGTAAAACCCAAAATCACCTTCCAGCGTCCAATCCACCTGAGCATTAATTACTTTTGCATCCTTATAAAAATAGTGAGTCGATGCGATATCATATCCGCTTCCCGGAAGGACATTACGTCCTAAGGATGATACTTTATCCGGTCTGCCGAACAGATAGTTAATCATATCCGTATCGTGAATATGCATATCCATAATGCCTCCACCGCTTAGTGTCTCATCCAGAAACCAATCCTTAGGAGCACCAGATCCCCTGTAAAAATACCCTTCCGTGACCTGACCGAACTGCCCGCTCTCTATCACTTCTTTTAAATACTCATACCCCGGCCAAAAACGGAGACAATGTCCGATCATCAGTTTTTTCCCACAGCGGACTGCCGTCTCCACCATTTTCAGCGCTTGTGCGGAAGTTCTGGCCATCGGTTTCTCACAAAATACATGATATCCACGTTCCAGCAGCGAACAAGTCATTTCCGCATGCAGATAAGTAGGAACCGCAATGTCGATCATATCCAGTTCCTCACTGGCTATCATTTTCTCCAGATCATCGTATAGATTGTAAGCTGACAAATCATAGACTTCCTGGGCAGTGCTCATATTCCCGGCTGCTTTTCCATCCTTTAATTCCTCAATTCGCAAATCACAGATGGCTTTAAGGGCAATGGGCTGCCCCTCTTCCGTTAAGCGCACATAATTATCAAAATGCATCCGGCCCATAAATCCAAAACCGATCAAACCTATTTTCAACATCGTGAAGTCTCCTTTACTAAAAATATGGCACTTAACGTATCCGTATCCAGGTACCTTCCTGATCAGCCGATTGGATTTCAGCCTCAATGATTTCTATGGATTGGGCTGCACTTTCGGGCATACATAGAGTCACTGGCTCATCGTTCTGAATGACTTTTAAGAAATATACCAACTCTCTGTAATATCCGGTATGCGAAGAAAGCTTCGCAATGAACCCCGGTTGACAATTAGGATTCACCTTAACTTCCGCGCCATCGAAGACTACATTCCCCCGTTCAAAATTAATCCGATAGCCCATGTAAAAACCAAAGTCGCCTTCCAGTGTCCAGTCCGCTTGGGCATTGACCACTTTTCCATCCTGATAAAAATAATGAGTGGAGACGATATCATAGCCACTTCCCGGTAAAACCTTCCGCCCAAGCGTTGATACTTTATCCGGTTTTCCGAATAAGTGATGGATGATGTCCGTATCGTGTACATGCATATCCAGCATACAGCCACCACTTAGCTCATCATTGACCAGCCACCCTTTAGGAGCACCGGAACCCCGGTAAAAATAAGCCTCTGTCACTTCACCGAACTCACCGCTAGCTATGATCCCCTTCAAATATTCATATCCCGGCCAGAAGCGAAGACAATGGCCAATCAGCAATTTTTTTCCGCTGCTTTGCGCCGCCGCTACCATCTTCCAAGCTTCTGCGGAATGTCTCGCCATCGGCTTTTCACAGAACACATGATACCCTCGTTCCAGCAGCGAACAAGCCATTTCAGCATGCAAGTACGTAGGTACCGCAAGGCTAATAGCTTCTAGTTCTTCTTTTTCGAGCATATGCTCCAAATTCTCATAAAGGTTGTAAGGGGATAAATCATATACCTCGTGGGCCGTGTTCATATTCCCCGCAGATTTAGTATGTTTAAGGACTTTAATCTGCGGGTCACAAATGGCAACCAGAGAAATCGGATGGCCATCTTCCTGTAATTGAACATACTGATCAAAGTTCATTCGGCCCATAAATCCAAAGCCCACCAGCCCCACTCTGAGCACAGCCTTCACCTCTCTTAAACTTAGTAACTAGTGCGTCCTAAAATAGCATCCATCGCTGCAGAAGTATTAAAAATGATTTGCTCCGAATAATGCGTATATGGCGGTATCATTTCACCAGTAACATAATTGCTGTAGCCGATCTCTTGCAGTGCTTCCATAACAGCAGGATAATCCACATCCCCAGCAAGTAGATCAACAAATCCATGAAGTCCTCCGGCTGCCCGGCGGTAATCTTTGAAATGCACCTTCTTGATTCTATGGCCTAGAATCCGTATCCACTGCTCTGGATAACCAGAATGAACGATATTCCCTACATCCAGATAGGAACCTACATAATTGGAGCCTACAGCATCTATAAAAGAACATAATTCGAGCGGAGACAGCAGGAATTTATTCCACACATTTTCAATCCCAATAGAAACACCCGCCATTTTTGCATCCTGAGCTAGATCACTGATCGCCTTCAAGGCTCGATCATAAGCTTTTTCATAATCGACTACTTCACAGCCCTCAATAAAATCGACACCAACCGCACCAGGAATGACAAGAATCGTATCTACGCCAAGTGTTGCTGCCAGCTCCAATTGTTTTTTACATACATCGATAGCCTTCGTCCGGTTCGCCGCGGATTCACTTGTCATGGCATATGACCAATATAGTCCTGTCGCCAGTCCTGCAATTTCTAACCCCATCTCCTGAATGGAATTTCTGATCTTAATAGCTTCTTTCTCAGTGGTTTGCAGGCCAAGTTCACCCGATTCATTCAAAGACAATTCAATTCCATCGAACCCCGCCGCTTTAGCCAGACGTGCACATTCTTCGATCTCAGTACCTTCGCGAAACGACCAAATGTTTATTCCCTTTTTCATCTGAATCCTCCTCAAATTTGTTATTTTCCGTCTTTTAAGATCCTGCCCTAAATACCCTTATATCCTTGATTTATTTATATTATAATAGATTGTAAGTTAGATTTATTTAGGTGAACAAGAGATTTTTTGCACGATTCCGGTCTATTTAGTAAATCATTTTATACTGTATGGGAGGTTTATTCGTGGCTGAAAAAGAACCCCGTTATCCCCTGAGAAAACAGGTCCCTTCCCGGGAGTGGTCACCTGGCATTCACTACGCACAATTCCAAACCCTCTCACCTTGCCTCTTTCCAAGAAGAAGATTGTATGATTTCGAGCTGCTATACGTTCGCCAGGGGAAATTATCAACAAAAATGGATACGGAGGAATATATCCTGAATTCAGGACAACTGATATTCCTTTCTTCCGGGGTATATCATCAGAATGCGATTGTGTCAGATTCGGAAACCAAACTCATTGGGATCCATTTTGATTTTTTTGGGGAATCGATTATTACAAGCGATGAAGACATGCTGGTCAATGAGGAGGAGGTTATGGCCGAGAAGTTTGCCTTGGAAGCTGTGACCGCTCCTTTTATGCCATTGTCACAGGAGCCCATTTATACCCCGCCACCCGAATGTATTCATGCGATGGAACAGCTCGTGCATGAATTTACGATGCGGCCTGCCGGTTATGAATGGGTCTGTCGGGGGTTACTGCTCGGCATCCTAACCTCGCTGCTCCGAACACAAAGCTCCCGAAATGCAGCCAAATCTTCCGTTCATACCGGGCGGATCAGAGCTTTAATCGACGAGATGGATTCAAAGCTAGCAGACCGCTGGAGTAATAAATTCATGGCTGGTGCCATGAATATGCATGAAGACCATTTCTCCAAGCTATTTCGTGAGGTGGCTGGCATGCCTCCTGGTGAATATCTCCGTTCCATCCGGCATCGGGAAGCACGCAAGCTGCTGCGCGAAACGGATTGGCCGATTGAACAGGTCGGTGATAACGTTGGTTATCCTGATATCCATTATTTCAGCAGGGTATTTACCGCGAATGAGGGGATTTCTCCGCGGGCTTATCGCAAGTTGTCCCGGATACTCTAGATACGGAAACCCCAGAATATCTCAATCCAAGTTAGAAGAACTCGCTAAAAACATTGAGGGGGATGGATCATCTGCTTTGTATGATACCTGTGGGGGCCGATAAACAATATACATTGTACGGTGAGATGTGCAATATGCGGGGCGGCGAACGTTCGTGTTTTCTGCGTTAATGCAGTATGCGGGGACGGCTCTAAAACTAATTAGGGAAAAACTCCCTGAAAATAATCAATATTCGCTCTAAATGAACGAAATCAGGGAATTCCTCCCTAATAATAAGAGGAATTTCTATAATTGCTAACGAATCAGCTAAACTTTGGGGAGATTTTCCCTGATCATTAGTCTGATGACCAAAAATCCCGGAATTTCAGGGAGAAATTCCCCAATCACTCTATCGAAGCGGTACAATTCAGGAAATTTGGAGATAACAGCAGCCGGAAGTCTAATTATTCGCCGTAGTTACGGCTGACTCTTAATGTGTGATCTCAAATTGAAACCACACACTTTCCATCCCACCCAACTCTATTTCTTGGATCACGGCGTTGTGCATCAGGATCGTCGTCTTTTGGATCTCGGAAGTGTTATTTACGGCACAATATCGACCCGTCTCAGGATACGCATGACATTCAACATTCGGATTCACTGAGAACCATGAATACAACTGCTCCTCTTGATGTGCAGCCCAAAAGATCGCTCGGCTGAGTAGTCTGGTATTCTGAATACTGTACGGAAGTCCAGCGATATAAACGCCCCGCCCCTGACCAAATGAGTTCACGGCAAGATTGCAGCTGCCTTGGTGCACATCCAATATTTCTGCTCCGGCCTCCGCTTGATAAACCATGGTCATCCCTTCACCATAATCGATCTCACCTTCCAGATCTTCCGTTATGAAATGATCCTGCACAGGCGTTACCTTGGCCTTATTGATGCTTGCTGTAAATCCAATCTCCTTCTGAACCCCTAGAATATCCGCTAGTTGAAAAAGAACCCCTTGATGTTCATAAGCTGATGGATCACCAATCCCAATAAAACCGCCCCCTTGATCCACCCACTCACGGAGTGTTGCCACAACTTGCGGATCGCTCCATTGATCTCCACCGCTCCAAGAGGTATGGACATCACCCGCGTTAATAATCACACCGATACTAGGATCAATCCCACTTAACCTGATGTCATCAAAGCTTATAAACTCAATGTCGAACGGCAAGCCTGCCAGTGACTCTAATGCCCCTATGTAGGAGTAACATCTTTGATTCCATAATGAATGAGCCACTTGATGTGTCTGCCAGCTTCGAAGGGAGCCCCAAGTATTCAGAACCGCCACTTTAAAAGGAGCTTTAAAAGGCTGTGTCCCTTCTGCATTGGCATGAATCCCTTTGAACTGCGTTGCAATCTCTGTCACATGATCTATAAAATCCGGGAATTGATGCGCTAGACTTAAATATCCGCCATACCCCATCCTGCCAACTGGTTTGCGCATGAGCGCACGCCGGCATTTGATCCAGATCGGCATGGACTCTCCGACAGGGTCTCCCCCTTCAAAAAAGACATCTGGAAAGAAATAAGGATAGAAACGTGCCTCGGTATCCTTAATAGGTATATCCGCAATCATACGGGTTGTAACGCCATCTCCTGCTGCCCCAACCACTGCGTCGAGCCCGATCTCCGGAAAATATTTGCCATAAGGCTCTGTGCCCGCCCAGTGATCCCCAAAAAACATAATCGCTTTCTTCCCGAAATCATGCACCATATCTACACATTGTTTGGCATAACCTGCGATGAATTTCTGATTGAAGTCCATCCAGTCCAGATATCTTTGGGTCGGGTTCTTAAATGGTGTGTTATATCGCCCCTGATCCACAAAATCTTCTGCAGTCAATCGGTACCCATAAGCTTGTTCGAATTGCTCTAACGCAAGTGGACTTACACAACTCAGATAGCCAAACCAATTTACCTGTTTCTCCTTACCTTCCTTGTTAAATATCAAATCAAAATTATAAAAGAAGGTCGTAAAACGAACGATATCAGTCTTGGGATGTTTCTTCAGCCAATCTTCCAGCACCTTCAAAACATGCTCTTGAGCCTCGGGATAACGAACATCCAACGGTAAACGATGCTCCTCATCCCAATCATTCGTGATGTGGTTGTACATGGAGACTGGCTCCCATTTCTGGTAGGCCAAGAAACTGACCGTATATTTGTGAAATTGTACCGCCTGCTCAAGTGTGACAATCCCCTCTGCATAACTCCAACATTCAGAAGGTAATACTTCTCCTGTAGTCCGGTTTACAACCTGCCAATATTTTTTTATATCCACATCTGTGTTAGGAATAAATTGATCGGCATAAAAATCAGCCATAATATCGATAGTCTTCACCTTTGAAGTTACTATTACTGGAGCAGTCATCAGATAGATCTGCTGTCTATATTGCGGATGCTGCTTCGCCCACTCATTGTCCTCACGGACGAGACAAAGCGTTGAATAAATTTGCAGACCCATATCGAGAATGTCCTGCGATAGATTCGTGCCATCACTGTCACGTACGGCATCTACACCCCATCTTTCGACGAGATCACCTATGACCTCTTCCATCCCTGTTTCACCAGGCAGTGTAAATCTTCCTTTGTCCACGTAAATTCCCTCCATGTCTTTGTTGTTCAGCCCTTAATTCCGCCTGCGCTTATTCCTTGGAGCAATTGCTTTTGTCCTATCACATATAAAAGAATTGTTGGAATCAGCACTAGGATCAGCGCGGCAAATAGTGCACTCCAATCTGTAGCATAACGTTGAACCTCAAAAAGATTGGCTAAACCTACTGGCAATGTTTTTTTGCTATCACTTTGAATTAAGACCAATGCCAGCGGATACTCATTCCAAAAGCCCATCGCTGCCAGCATACAGACCGTCACAATCCCCGGTTTAGCAAGCGGCGCAACAATTCTGACGAGCACTCCTGTGTTGCCACAACCGTCAATCTTAGCGGCTTCTTCATAATCTCTAGGGACGGACCTCAGAAATCCACTTAATACAAAGATGGCAAAGGGAAACTGCAGAACAGCGTAGATCAAACTGAGCATCCCGCGATTGTCCAACATCCCGAATGAATTCACCTGCAGAAATAAAGGAACCATAATGTAGGAGGCTTGCAGAAAGATACAGGCCATATAAAGGTTAAGGATTAGTTTGGAGCCCCAAAACTTAAATCTCGTTAAGACATAAGCCATAGGAACCACAAAAATAACTAAAATCGCCGTGGATAACACCACAAGAAAGATAGAGTTCAGGAAATAACTCCCCATCTTGGATTTCTGAAAAGCGCGTACATAGTTATCAAAGTGTAAGGCTTGTGGAAAGGAGAAGGGGTCGGTCAGAAATTCCGTATTGCTTTTAAATGAAGCTAAGAGATTCCATACAAACGGATATAACAAAACAATGGTGGCTACAATCAGAAACAGCCGTGTGATCCAGTTGGCAATATTCATTTTTAGAAGACTTTGTTGATTGCTCGTCATCCTTCTCCCCTACCCTTCTGCTCGATTTGTAAGTAGTCTGGACAGAAAAGAAAGCACAAAGGCGAACACCAGCGTAAATATAGCTATGGCCATGGCATAACCAAAGTTCGCATTCTGGAAGGCCTGCGTGTACATGTAGTGGAGTAAAACAGTAGTTCCACCTGCCGGACCACCGCCAGTCATTACAGTTACAACTATAAAACTTAAATTGATCGTACCTGCCAGGGACAACACAAACGTAATGCCAATAATATCTTTTAGCAGAGGGATCGTAATACTGGTAAGCTTCCGGAAATATCCCGCACCATCAATAGTCGCCGATTCAAACACATCCGCAGAAATTCCATCAATCGCAGCGATATACATGACCATATAATAACCAACCGCTTGCCAGATCAGCGTAACGGCTACACACCACAATGCTGTTCGGCTATCTCCAAGCCAAGGTCTGCTCAGTTGATCTAATCCGATGCTCTCCAGAATATTATTCAAAATGCCCATGTTGGGATGAAACACAAAGGACCAGATAATTCCGACTACCGTCAAAGAGATGATACTTGGGAAAAAGAATACGGTTCGGTAAAATCCTCTTTCCTTCAGCTTCGTCTGCGTTAATAGAAAAGCAAGCACCAGCCCAAAAATCAATGTAATTACTGGCACAACCAGCATCAGTTTAAATGTATTGCTCAGAGCTTTGAGGAACATCTCATCTTGAAACATATATTTATAGTTATCCAAAAAGATAAACTTGTTCTCATCACTCATCCCGGTGGCATCCGTAAAAGACATAAAAAATGCCCGAAAGGTTGGAATAATCATAAATACGAGGGTTAACAAGAGCGTAGGAATCGTGCATACCGCTATGAATAGCTTAGGATTTCTGGTTTTCGCTGTCCTAATCTTTGATTTTCTCTGTCTAGGAGCTACTTCTGCCAGCTGCATTTCAGACATCTTTCTCACTCCTCTTCATACAAAATGCATCCCGTTCATAGATAACCTTATCCATTCCTAACAGGATGCATTTGCATGAGATACTATAGATTATTTACTAGCTGCTTTCTCTTTACGAATCTGTGCAAAAGCTTTTTCCACATTATCCATCCATTGATCCGTGGTCATCTGGCCTGTCATCACTGGTGTGACCGTATTCTTGAACATTTCAGTGACTACACTAACCTTGGAACCCTTCGGTAACGATTGCCAGCCCTGTAGAATAGAAATGGAACCATTATAAGCCTCAAACATGTCATAGACACCTTTAGTCAAAAATGGCTTAAACAGCTCCTTCGCATCGTTAAGCGCATACGCCCCATTCGCTTTTTCCGCGAATAGTTTCACAGACTCATCGGTATATAGGAACTTCAAGAATTCCTTAGCGAGCTCAGGATTTTTAGCCTTAGCAGGGATGGAGAATTGCTCGTAGCTGGAAAGCACATACTTCTGATCACCTTTATTGAACACAGGTACTGTTGTCATCCCAAATTCAAACCCATTTTCTCTAGGTGAATCCTTCATTTCATTTTCCATCCAGTTGCCGTTTACGATAAACAAAGCTTTACCCATCATCATATCGGTCTGCGACTGTGTATGGTTCAAGGCAACCGTGCCGTCCATCAGATAACCGTCTTTAGAGATTTTATAGAAAATATCCAGTACTTTTTTGATCGTGTCGTTCTTAAATGAACCTTCTTCATATGCAAAGACTTTATCCAGCGTTTCTTTTCCCCCCGCACTGGCAATGGCCGGGTAGAGAATTTCCTCCAAATAATCCGGATAGATGCCTTGATAAGTGAATAAAGCCCGCTTCGTTTTAGTTCCATCTGCATTAACCAGGTAGTTCTCCTCTTTGTTCAGCTCATCACCTAAAGCAAAGAACTCCTCCCAAGTCTCAGGAACACTCCAGCCTTTTTCTGCGAACAGTGTTTTATTGTAAATCAAGCCCATCGGTCCAGCATTAAAAGGTGCGAGATACGTCTTTCCATCTTGATAGGGCTGAAATCTTGTACTGTCCAGCATCCCCGGTAGAATCATATCCTTAAGCGTCTCCTCTTTATCAAGCGCTTTGCTTTCAAATACATCGCTGATATCTAGCAGTCCTTTTTCTTTAATTAATGAAAGCACGATGCCACTTTGCTCTGTATCTGTAACAGACAGGAAGTCGGGAGGATTACCCGCAACAATCTGCGGCCGGATTACTTCACCAACTTTTGGATTAATCGTCATGTTCACTTTCACACCTGGATAAGTACTTTCGAATTTGCTGACAATTTCATTCCAATAATCCGCACCATATCCCCCTTGGAATACAGCAATACTAAGTTCCTTGTTATCAAAATCTTTAGCAGGTTCTTCTTTAGTATTCTCGGCGTTCGTTGTACTTGTAGCTTGCGCTGTGCTCGCAGCTTTCGTTGAATCCGATTCATTAGAGGCAGCAGGTTTATTATTGCTGTTCCCGCAGCCGAGCAACCCCACACCTAGCAGCATTACTGCTAATAATGTACTCATAGTCTTTTTCATAAACGCCCTCCTTAAGATATTCTTGTAAACGCTTTTTTAATAATTTAAGTATAAAAGGATTTACGCTATATTTACATTTACAATACAAACCTACCTATGTATTATCTTATCCATCTTCCAATGCAAGCTCGTATAAGCTTATTCATCAGGGTCACATAACCTGTAAACTTAGCCGTTAACGGAATGGATAATATTATCCATTCCATAGATTATTCTCACTTTTCGCCGCTGCATATATATTCCATTGTTCTTTTTATGTTAACTTGTAAGTAAAAGATAGTGAATGGGAGGTCATCCACCTGAGTCGACGTAAAGGGAAGCTGCATTTTCCTAATCCTCCGCAAATCATGCGCAAGGTTAAAATTCAAAATCGCTTAACCGTCATTTTCTTAATCGTTTCTGTGATCCCAATCATCTTTATAGGTTTCTACTCCTACACCATTTACTCCAAATCCATTAACAATAAATTAAGTAAATCCACATTTCAGGCTTTAACGCTGCTTAATCGAACGATGTTAAGTGAACTTAACAACTATCAATATCTTGCAGGCTCTGTTTCTACCAATAGTATTATTCAGGAGCGTTTATCGGCAGCACCAAATGAACCCGCTCCTAGCAATGCTGCCATTAATCATGCCATGGACAATTTATATAGAACCATCTACCCCGGATATGTCCAGAACGTTCGGGTCATCGACGCCAAGAACCAACCTATCTATGAATTAGGCTACGACGGCATCCCCAATCCTAAGTATGAAGAAATTATGAAACAAGTAGAGCTGAATGCCCCTTATGACAGTCTTAACTACGTAAAAAGCTATCGCGCTTACAATACCATTGTCCTGGGCCGGAAAATTTTTGATCAAGATGACATTGGCGTTCCCTTAGGTCATGTATTTGTTTTTATTGGTGGGGAGTTATTTTCAAAAGTCATTCTTTCCAGTGTGGATTTAGGTACAGGTTCCAGTCTCCTTATTATGAATAGGGAGGGAAAAGTAATGTCCTCGAATCAAAAGGATACTCCGCTAGGAGAAACCTATTATAAAGATGAGCTTTTTAAGCAAATCAAGACACAAGAGGCAAAGAAAAACCATTCCTTCCAAGGCATGGTCAATGGAAAAATGCAGCAAATCTCTTATATTAACAATAATCAATTAGGCTGGTACATGATTTCTACCGTCCCCTTCTCTTATATCAATTCAGAGACAAGTAAAATCACCACTGGACTACTTATTGTTGTCAGCATCATTGTAGTCGTGTGTATTCTAATTATTATCGTATTGTATAAAAGCATCCTGAAACCAATCAAACAAATCATCGTCTTCTGCAACCAAATTTTTTATGGTGATCTATCGAGTCGGGTCGAAGATCACAGCAACGATGAAATGGGCGTGTTGGCCAATAGAATTAACAGCATGGTCAGTAGAATGGAACAGCTGATGAAGGATCAAAAGAAAGATCTGAAAAGAAGACGTTCGCTCGAATTGCAAATGCTGCAATCGCAAATTAATCCTCACTTTCTTTTTAATACACTTAACTCCTTACGATGGCTGGCGATGATTAACCAGGTTCCCGTCCTTAGCGACGGCATCTCCTCACTAGCTGAATTGCTGCGTAGTACCATTATCGATCAAGATGAGCAAATCACCATCAAGCAGGAGCTGAACAATCTGGATCATTATTTTGCCATTCAAAAAATACGTTATGCCGACAGGTTTGACATTGAATATGACTTGGATGAGTCTTTATTACAGAGCATGATCCCCAAGCTCATCCTACAGCCGATCGCAGAGAACGCGATTCTTCATGGGGTTACAGATATAGGAGGAAAAGTTCTAATCCAAATTAAGGTATACGCAAAAAATGAATATACCCTTATTATTGAAATCATCGATAACGGAAAAGGGTTTGACACCACCAAATCAGAAAAGGCTGACAATC
Organism: Paenibacillus sp. FSL H7-0735; assembly: GCF_038008505.1. NCBI lineage: Bacteria > Bacillati > Bacillota > Bacilli > Caryophanales > Paenibacillaceae > Paenibacillus > Paenibacillus sp. FSL H7-0735. Next base: position 5,260,950 of record NZ_JBBOZH010000001.1, read on the forward strand.
TGTCGGGTATCGGAATTTCAAATGTGGCCGATCGCATTAAACTTCAATACGGTGAGAGTTACGGGCTGTTCATCACAAGCTCAATGGGTCATGGAACCTGCTGCCGCCTGATTATCCCTATACAAACATACGAACTTAAGGGGTGATACTATGTATCCTATGTATAATGTAATGCTAGTGGATGACGAACCTATTGTTAAAGTTGCGCTCAGAACCATGATTCCATGGGAAGAGCTTGGATACATGATCTGTGCTACTGCCTCTGACGGAGTTGAAGCCTTAACACTTGTAGACAAGTTTAATCCCCATATCATCATTACAGATCTCAAAATGCCTAATATGGATGGTCTGCAGCTGATAAAAGAACTGAATAACAGAGGGTTTGCAGGAAAAATTCTGGTGGCCAGCAACCACGGGGAGTATGAGTTAGTTCGTGAAGCCTTAGTGCTTGGTGCTGTAGATTATATGCTGAAGATTAGTATGAAAACGGGGGATTTGATCCATTTGCTGGAGAAATCTACGAAGCTAATTCAAGAACAGCTTCAATCTAGGCAGCAGCAGGAGACCCAAACACAGTTATTACAACATAACTTAAAAAGCGTGAAAAATGCGCTTTTAAAAGATTATTTCACCGATCCTTATTACGATGTGCAGCAGCTTGATCAGCATGATGCTATAACGTTCGCTTTCAGCGAAAGCAGCTGTTATTTATTCTACATTACTTTTGAGCAGAATAACGCCACTCAAAACGAAAGACAAAATCACATCTCCGTATCCTTTATTGAAAACATCATCTTGGATATCTTGGAGACCGTAGATCAGTTAGAAATTATTCAGCTAGAATCTAATGGGCTGCTGCTTCTAATCTCCTGTGATACCTTAGACGATCATCAAATTATCCGCACAGACTTTATCCAGAGGGTCATTCGTTTAATCAAAATGTATATTTCTATCACCCCTACTATTGTTTTTTCTGATCCTGTACGGGGATATGCTGAAGCAAAACGAACCCTAGAGCAATGTAAAGAATCCTTGCAAATCCAATTTTACAACGAAATAACGATTATAGATCCAAAGGATGTCCATTTAAAGGATACGCTGGACTTCGAGGATGTACATGATTTCTCGACGCAATTAATTCAGAACTGGAAGCTTTCAGGGGTTGAAGCCGTTACTCAAGCAACTCAGCAATTTCTTGACATCTGTAAATCCAAGCAAATTAATCCTGCTGAAACCAAAAAGTTCATTGTAAATTGTCTGCATTATCTTCCCTTATGCGATGCCCATCTCATTGTCGAGGATCCAAAGCTTTTAAAGAACTATATAGAAAATATCGCCAGCAGTAAACGTACCACTGACGTTCTATCTATAATGGAGCTTGTGTTCCAACTATTCTCCCATCAAAAGCAACAGATCGTAACTACACACAATAGAGATGTTAAACAAGCGATTGACTATATCAACACACATTATCAGAAGAAGCTGACCTTATCTCTGATTGCCAAGCATGTCAACTTAAGTGAGAACTATCTGTCCAGAATCTTCAAAGAAGAAGTGGGGCAAAGCATCATTCACTACATTAATACTGTGAAAATGGAAAAAGCCGCAGATTTAATACTTAAAGGGAATCCATACATTAAAGAAATTTCCACGCAAATCGGTATACACGATCAATTTTATTTCACCCGGTTATTCAAAAAACACTTTGGTGTTAATCCTAGTGAATATAAGAATCACGTTCAGGCCACGCTTGGTTCAAGAAATTAAGACCATTCCAACTCTTTTTATTGGAATGCGGTTCCTGATTTTATGATCCTTTCACAACCTGAATGAACCCTTCTTTAGGTGCAAATATGGAATTAAACAACAATTCTTTTGTTTAACCGCTCCAGCTGCAGAAGATGATGACGATAGTGCATTTCAATAAGTAGGAACCATTCCTCCGCGCATAATCCACCGAATCGCGGGTGAGAAACGGTATTTTGTTTGGATGCTTTCTCAAGAGAGGGTTCGATCTCTCTCATTCTTTGGATGACTGTACGTAACCCTTGAATTAATTGTTCTTTGCTCTCCGGCTGCTCCGGCGTATATTGGGCGGAAGGCGGAACCTGAATACGAATGGGCGGAAAGCTTCCTTGCGCAAATATAGCCGCACCATCCTCAGTTTTCCCCACATGAGCTACTAAGGGATCTTGGTCGAGCACAAGGCATTGATCAATATTACGAAGCTGCATATACAGCGCCGAGTTAATGAGATGCTGAAACATCTGTCCGATGGACCACTCGTTTTCACTCGGCTTTTGCTTCAGCTGCTCCAGATTGAATCGCTCCAATTCTTGAATATAGTATGTCGCAGTTTCTTCAAATCGTTGTAAGGCTTCTTTTGTTGTAATCATCATATATCAGCTCCTGTAGTCATTGATGGTCCAAGTATACAAAAACGCTACTGACAGCGTTATGTCAGTAGCGTTTTAACATTATTTCTATTTCATTTCTAACCTGATCACGGAAAGATTCGGGCTCCAGCACAACCATACCGCCTCCCCAGCCAAGCACCCATTGCAGCAATTCCCCTGGCTCGCGAACGCGAAAAGTAACAAGTAACCCCTCCGCATGCTCCTCAATAGTTTCCATATAGAAATTATTTGATTCCCTTACCTTATCGGCTATGTCAGCTTGGACTAAGATAAGCACATGAACGTTGCGATCATCAGGAGGTTGGTATACCTCCAGATGAAAATCTGCTGGCAGTATAAATTCATCTTCCAGATTAATAAGCTCCCTCATTCGGGATAACCGGAAATGACGGATGTCTTGACGCAATTCACACCAGGCGATGAGTACCCATGACCCGTGATGAAGCACAAGTCCATAAGGAGCAACCGTACGAACACTTTGACGGTTCCCATCGGCTTCGGCGATTCTTTTGGAATAACGAAATCTTATTTTCCTTCCCTCCAATATCGCTCCACGAATGGCTTCCAAACATGCCTTCTCTTGTATGGGTGCTATATCTTCTACGGATGCAAATAAACGAAAACTTTTGCGAATCTGTGATGCTTCACTGCGGATAGCTTCCGGCAGGATAGCTTCTATCTTTGCTTTAGAACTTCTAGCCTTATTACCATAGTGTGCATCAAACCGCTGCTCGATAAAATCAGTTCCGATAAGCAATGTCACTGCTTCATCCAGCGTGAAACTAACGGGTGGCAGGAAATACCCCTCGATTAAGGAGTAACCCTGCCCTGGCGCTCCTATAATGGATACGCCCGCTTCACTCAGTGCCTGAATATCCCGATAGATCGTTCTTACGCTCGTTTCAAACCTAGCAGCCAAATCCTCCGCCCGCAACATTTTGTTACGCTGCAGTTCAAGCACTATAGCTAACAACCGATCCATTTTGTTCATACGACTCCCCCTCCCCGAACAATCTCATCAACAGCTCGTCGATACCCACCCGAGTTCCGAAACGATTCACTGATATTGGAGACAGCTTTTTTATAAGATAAATCGCTTAATACATGATCTACGGCTTCTCGTAGGTGATTTGCAGTTAAACTTTGCATTTGTAACTTAATGCCTGCTCCGACATGGACGACTTGCTTCGCAATTATTGGCTGATCCGCACTTTGTGGAATTACAATTAGCGGAACCCCGTAATAAAGCCCTTCATTGATACTGTTCATTCCACCATGTGTAATAAATAACTTTGTGTATTGCAGTATATCCGTTTGTGGAACATAATTTTTCACGAAAAAGTTTTGCGGAATTTCCCCTAAATCAGTGATTTGGACTTTATCTCCAATTGACATCACAATAGTGTGCTCCGTGTTCCCCAATGCTTCAAAACAAAGTTTATAGTATTCAATGGCTTGGTTAAAAACTGTGCCGAGTGAAATGTAAATTAGACTTTTCCCCTTAATTGCCATGAGATCGAATTTTTCTGGAGCTAATCGTGAAGAGATGGAGGGTCCTACAAAGATATAAGACGGGTCAAAAGCTTCTCCCTCAGGTTGAAACTCCCTAGTTGTATAAACGATAGTAAGTGGGGCAGGATTACAAAACACTTCATAAGGGGATTGGATGTCCACATCATATTTGCCCTTCACCATTTGCGTCAAGCTTTGGAATTTATCCTTTATAGGATTAGTTACTTCTGCAGGGACTGTAGTATAAAATCGTTCTAACATGTCATCGAATGCTGCTTTTGTCTGCGCAAAAGAAGTACAGGAGCTAATGGCCGGAAGCTTAAGAATTTGAGCTAGCAAACGTCCACAACCAAACATAGAATCATGGATGATGTAATCAAAATGCTCCCCTTTGATCTGTTCAAGAACGCTTGGAATAACTATATCTGCCGTAAGTAAAAGGCCGTTGATTCTTTCCAGTACATAATTTCTTCCACCTGAGATAAAAGCTTGTATAAATTTCTGATCGTCAAATGTTCGTACTGTAGCCCCCGTCATCTCTATACGCTCTTTATAAGCTTCTATACAAAAGTACACTACCTCTTCGCCATGCGAAATAAGCTCTTCCACAACGCCAATCGTGGGATTGATATGTCCCTCTGATCCACCATTAATAAATAACACACGCGCCAATTGTAATCCTCCTTAACTATAAATCATTTTTATATTAGATATTATAAACATTAATTTTACTTATATCGCTCTAAAAGGGTATAGTAATATAGGCTTTAAAACCATTTTAATAATATAGAGTATACCCTTATTAGAGGAGAGATCATATTGGAAAGAGTAGTTGGAACAGTTGTACGTGGACTTCGCGGACCTATCATTAACAATGGGGATAACATTGAAGAAATCGTAGTTCAGACGGTATTGAATGCAGCAACAGTCGAGGGTTTTTCGATCGAAGATCGTGACATTGTGACCGTAACTGAATCCATTGTTGCTCGGGCACAAGGAAACTATGCGACGATTGACAATATTGCTGCTGATATAAAGGGGAAATTCGGCGAAGAAACCGTAGGTGTTATTTTTCCAATCCTTAGCCGTAACCGGTTTGCTAACTGCTTACGCGGTATTGCCAAAGGGGCACAAAAAGTAGTCCTGATGTTAAGCTATCCAGCTGATGAAGTAGGCAACCACCTTGTAGACATCGACGAACTAGATGCTAAAGGTATCAATCCATGGACGGATGTATTAACAGAAGCTCAGTTCCGTGAGTTTTTCGGCTATATTAAGCACCCATTCACAGGGGTTGACTATATTGAATATTATAAAGGTTTAATTGAAGCTGAAGGTGTGGCTTGTGAAGTCATCTTCTCCAACAACCCAAAAACCATTTTAAACTATACAAAAAATGTATTAACTTGCGATATTCACACTCGCTTCAGAACCAAACGTATTCTCACAAACAACGGTGCTGAAAAAGTATTTGGCTTGGATGATATTCTTACACAATCAATCGATGGCAGCGGCTTTAACGAAGCCTATGGTCTGCTAGGATCAAATAAAGCAACAGAAGAAAGTGTAAAGCTATTTCCAAATAACTGCCAGCCTATCGTGGATGGTATCCAAGCAAAAATCAAAGAAATTACAGGTAAAACTGTAGAAGTTATGGTTTATGGCGATGGAGCATTCAAAGATCCAGTCGGAAAAATCTGGGAGCTCGCAGATCCAGTTGTCTCCCCTGCTTACACCGCCGGACTTGATGGAACACCAAATGAAGTAAAATTGAAATACTTGGCCGATAACAACTTCTCTCATCTTCGTGGTGAAGAGTTAAAACAAGCTATTTCTAAATACATCCAGAATAAAAATGATGATCTAGTTGGTGCGATGGAAGCCCAAGGGACTACACCTCGTAGATTAACTGACCTGATTGGATCATTATCTGATTTGACTTCTGGTAGTGGCGATAAAGGAACACCAATGATTTATATCCAAGGTTATTTCGATAACTACACAAAATAAGAGTAGTACAACAAAGGGAGTCTCTAAACGAGGCTCTCTTTTTTACTTTCTGGGTTATAATAAAAGCAAACAGCGGCATGCGGAGGATACTATGAACATAAGAAGGATTAAATATTTTATAGATCTCGTGGAATGCAGAAATTTTACGGAAACAGCTAAAAAGAACTATGTATCGCAGACCACCATTAGCCAACAAATCGCCGCGCTTGAAGAGGAATTCAACATTCAATTGATTGACAGAAAGCAGATCCCTATTGAGCCAACCAAAGCCGGATGGCTTTTCTATGGCGAAGCCCTCATCCTCTGGAAGCAATATAACCATATGAAGATGAGCATGGAAAACTTTCAAAAGTATAATACGCAATCCTTGAGTATCGAATATGCGGCGATGACGGATATCCAAAGTTTGTTGAAATTGATTCCCTCGTTTCAGGATCATCATCCGAATATTAAGCTGGAACTGAATAAAGTATTGCTAAAAGATATTGCAGAATACTTGCAAAAAGGGATTTACGACGTGGCTATTGCCTTTGATTCCGAGTTTCAAGGAAAAGAGGACATTGTAACCTATCCCTTGTATAAGGGACGTTATTGTGCGGCTGTGAGTCACCACCATCCCCTGTTTCATCATGAATCGATCGCCAAAGAGGAGTTATATGAACATCCACTAGTCATGCTGAATCCAACAGCTATTGGAAACTCTTATCATCTAATGATCCAGCATGCAATTGAAGACGGCTATCAGCCGAACATTCTTCGAACCGCAGACGATGTGGAGACAGAATTGTTTTATATCATCACGGAGAATTTGATTGGCTTTTTCCCGGATAACTATCAGCTCGCTTATCTTCAAGATGAAGTCCGGCTAATTCCCTTAGATGATTCACACCATACCTTTGCAATCGAAGCAGGTTATCTCAAAAATAATACAAACCCGGCCTTGCCTTCCTTCCTGCAACAAATCCAAATTGGATTTAGCAATCGACCATAAGTTTTATGCGTTAGACTATGTTACTTTTTTCACATACTATAAGGGTATAATTCATTTCAACAAGGAGTGACAACGATCATGGGTAAATTATTGTTGACTGGTGTCGATGGAAATCTAGGGAAGCAAGCTGCGGAATATTTGTTGGAGCTGATAGATAAAGACCAAATCATTTTTTGCGCTTACGATCCAGCATGTTTGAAAGAATATGCGGAACAAGGGATTGAAACACATGTGACCAACTTTAATAACAAGGACGGCCTTGCCGAAGCTTTTGCTCATGCCGATAAACTCGCTCTAATCTCCATGCCTTTTGTTGGAGAAAAACGCCAAAATGCACAAAAAAATGTGGTCGATGCTGCCAAAGAAGCTGGAGTCAAACAAATCATTTATACTTCTCTAGTAAACGCAGCCGATGAAAGCAATCCAAGCGTAGAAAAAATCGACCATGTATATACCGAGCGTTATATTCAAAGCGTTGGGCTAGATTATATCTTCCTTCGGAATTCCCAATACGCGGAAGCCATGATTACCAATTACTTCACGTATGTGAAGGGTGACGGGGTATTAACAAACAATCAAGGTGACGGTAAAATGGCTTATATCTCGCGGAAGGATTGCGCAAAAGCCGTTGCGTATGCCCTAGCCTCCAATAATTATCAGGAAGCGATTCTAAATATCAACGGACTTGAATTGATGACAATTACCGATTTCATTAAGATTGGTAATGAAGTAACGGGCAATCATATCACCTACAAAGAAAACACGGATGAAGAAAATTATGCCGTATTCGAAGCAATGGGCGTGCCTAGAACCACCGACGGTGCATTTAAAGAAGGCTCCGAAGCACCCTTTTCTTCAGAAGGTATGGTTACTTTCGGACAAGCTATTCGTGAAGGAAAAATGGATGTTTATACAGACGACTTCAAACAACTTACTGGTCATGACCCTCTGACCGTGAAATATATGTTTGAACATGCCGATGAATTCCAGGTTGGCGAAAGACACTCTAAAGACAATTAAAAGCTGACACTCTTACTTCTTAGGCTAAATCACCCCCGTTTATTAAACGGGGGTGATTTCTTTTATACTGAGCTTGGCAAAAAAACTCCGTAAAGCTCAATCATATGCTCGCCCTGGAGATAATTAGGGAATTCCTCCCTTATTACCAGAGGATTCTGGTCATCAGACTAATAATCAGGGAATTTCTCCCTGAAATTCGACTGATTTGATGGTAAATCTTGATATTGCTCTGTTTTTAGGGAGTTATTCCCTAATTTCATTCATTTAGAGCAATTATCGGCTTTTATTAGGGAGGTTTTCCCTAATCCTCCGTCACGGTATAGATAGAACTCGCCAAGTATATCGGTATGCTCACTGTAGAACAAAATACACCTTTAACCGTACGGATAAACATCCGAATGGCTAAAGGTGCTTTATCTTTATCTCTGTCTACTTTTTAATTAAAGTTAGTTCCAGATCTCTTCAGCAATTTCTTTAATATAAGCAAGCTTACGCCATTGCTGCTCTTCTGTCAGGTGGTTGCCTTCTTCCGTAGAAGCAAAGCCACATTGCGGGCTAAGGCAAATCCGGTTTAGATCAACGTATTGCTTCGCTTCCTCAATACGCTTCAGAATATCTTCCTTGCTTTCAAGCTCACCAAATTTGGATGAGAACAGACCTAACACAACCTGCTGATTGTCTTTCAAGAAACGCAATGGCTTGAAGTCACCTGCACGTTCGGTATCAAACTCCAGATAATAACCCGAGTAGTTATTGATATTAAGAAGCGTTTGCGCGATAGGCTCGTAGCCTCCACCTACTCCAGCATAAGTCGAAACATAATTGCCCCGGCATACATGGGTCGTTACAACAAGGTCTTCCGGCAGACCAGTTACAACTTCCTCATTCAATTTTGCAAGTTCGCTTGCATATTCAGCTACGTTCACGCCAATCTGATTCATAAATGCTATAAACTGTTCGTCGCAAAGCGCTCCCCACGTACAATCGTCGATCTGAATACTGCGGCAGCCCGCTGCATAGAAGGCCAGAATCGATGCTTTGTATGCTTTGGCAATATCCGAGATAAGCTCTTCGCGATTCGGGTATAATTCATTTGTGCTTTCCTTGTTTTCCGCCCGATCTAGCTCGAACAGGAATTGTGCAGCCGCAGGAATCGATTGACGCGCAACAACGTCCTCACCAGCAGCACCTTTTAAAAATTCATAATGCGAAACAAAAGGATGGCTGCTGTAGCTTATTTTCCCGGTCAGTCGGGCTGTTTCTGGTCTGGACTCTGCACCGTTAAATTGGTAACCTTGGTCAATAATTGTCCGATCTACACCGTCAAGTCCCCAGAAGAAGTCGAGGTGCCACCAAGAGCGGCGGAATTCGCCATCGGTTACTGCTTGAAGACCCACCTCTTTTTGTTTCTGCACGAGCTTAACGATTTCGTCGTTCTCTACTTCCTTCAACTGCTCGGCAGTAATTTCACCATTCTTGAATTTTAATCTAGCCTCTTTCAACGCTTGGGGGCGCAGGAAGCTGCCCACGATATCATATCGAAATGGAGTAACGGTTCGTTTTTGGGGTACGGTTTGAATGCTCATATATTAATCTCCTCGTAAACAAATTATTAGAATAAATATAGCATAACCGACTGACTAAACCGATCTACCAATGAGCTATGACAGGTTATAAGTATTAACTATAGCTAGATTCAGCGTGATAATTAGAAGGGCATGATAAAAAAAGAAGAGGCGCATGAGTAGCGCCTCTTTCTTAATAAATCATATCGACGGATATTACATAGTAATTAGACTCCGCAGTCACCTCAAACCCAATCGACTGATAGAGGGATAATGCCTTTCTATTTTGAGTGACCACGCCAAGACGAATCTGGAAATCCCTCTGATCTCGCAAGATTTTAACTACCTCTGAAAGAATTTCACGTCCGTATCCTCTGCCTTGACACGAAGGAAGCACACAAAAATCATGTATAACCGCTGTATTTGTATCTAAATAATTGACTCTGATCATCCCAACCGGAATCATGTTGTCCACAGCAATGTAAGTAATCCGTGCCGGTTCTCTTGTACGAGTTAAATAATTCCTAGTCCAGGACTCTGAATCACCAAAAGCTTGTGATGAACATTTAACCATGAACTCTAAATCCTGATCTTCTTCTAATCGCACAGCTAAACCGGAGTGGCTTGATCCAGCGATTTGTGCCCGATTAAAAACCATGAGGAATTCAGACGGTGCAGCACTTGCCCCTAAATACCGTATATAATCCATCCCTGATTCAGAATTAGAAGGTATCCTAAAACGGCAAGTTTGTATGCCTTGCATTTGCATATCTGATGCGGCACTTTTCAGTAAGTCGTGGAATACACCTTGGCGACGAAAGTCCGGGTGAACCATTCCGTTAATATTAGCTTCGATGCCATCCGAAGTATACCAACTGAGAAATCCGACTAATTGGTTATCGATCTGGCACAAGAATGCCTCATCTCCGTCTATCTCCTTAAGGCTTTCTATACCCACCCTCAAACTTGATCTGTCGGACGTCTTGCAAAGATGTTCTAATATGCGGATTTGATCAATCGATTGCTTTGAATAGTCTTTCATTGTACTAATTTTATATTCTTGCATCTAGTACCCTCATTAAGAAGGAAATACGCAGTTTATGGACGAGTAGGCGTTATCCTTCTAAATTCTGTCCACCTAATGATAGTTACCAATGGAACCGCCTCCTAAAAGTCAATGTCTTCACTCTAAACCAGGGTAATCATAAAACAAACCTTATAACTAAAAAAATGATAGCAATTATAGCCACAACGATCAACAGATTGGTTACCTCACTCCAGAATCCTGGAACGCCTTCAGTATGATATTTTTGCGCATTTACATCATGGTTTGCTTTATGGCCTGCAGGGTCCGACAAATTGGGATTAGGTCCTGAATTAAAAAAGTCAGACATAAATACAACTCCTTCCCATGAATATAAACCATATTATACCAGTTCATTGCCATTTTAACGACAACTTAATGCCACCTTCAATATATCGTTTGTCGGAGGCTCTTAGGGAGATTTTTGACAACCATATCGTAAGAATGATCAATCATTAAATAGATATCCGACTCTGGTAAGGAGCCATCCAAAACAATCGTATTCCAGTGTTTTTTGTTCATGTGGTATCCTGGCCGAACGCTCTCATGCTGCTCTCGCAAGTTCCCTGCAATCACCGGATCACATTTTAGATTTATGTAAGCATAATTCCCCTTATTCTCAAATATAAGCGCGAACATTTTACCGGCAATTTTGATCACCATTGGATCGAAGCCGAAAGGAAAATCCTTTGTTGCTCCATTCTTTTGTAAACAGTATTCGATAATATTATGGGTCAAAATCAGTCCCTCACCTTCTTCATTAAAACGAATCCTGTATACCTTATATCAAATATTATAACTGAAATAAACCTAACACTCTTGCCCTTGGCAAAATGAACTCGTGAGTAATCCTTTCAAGTGCACGAAACCTGAATAACCTTAAATACGTTAAAGTAATATACAAATCTACAGGAGGTTTTTATAATGAGATACAGTGCTGCAGGCGCACCAATAACCTGTCCTTGCTGTCAAAACGATACCTTTGATCTGGATTATAAACTGCTTAACACAAGCGGCGCATCATTTTTAGGCTTTGACTGGGCGAACAAAAACGCTGCCATCCTTATTTGTAAGCGATGCACCCATATTTCATGGTTTATGAAAGAACCAACATCTGATTAGTGTTTGGTAAAAATAAAGTATTAGACTGGATCCATTAAAACAAGCAGCGGCGGACCAAGACTTGATAAATAAAGTCTTAGACTGCCGCTGTTGTCGTTCCAATAACGTTCCTCGTGAGCGTAATCACCTTAAGTGACAAGGTCATCTTACCGTCTGGTAAACGAGACCTATGGCTCCAGAATCAAAGGTCTTGTTTTCGATTAGCTTAAGATTTCTCTTCTCCTTGAGACCTTGGAATAATGGCAATCCCTTACCGATCAGAACGGGAGAAACCGTAATTTTATACTCATCAATTAAATCAAGCTGCATAAGGTGGTGTGCGAATCTAGGACTGCCGAGGATGACCATATCCTTGCCGGGCTGCTGTTTGAGGTTATTGATCTCTTCCTCGACAGCTTCTTTCACGAGTCTGGAATTATTCCATTCGACTTTCTCCAGCGTCGTGGAAAAAACGATCTTAGCTGTCTTTTCGATCCACTCGGCATGATTCCGTTCATGCTGCGAAGCTGATGGGTTCGAAGGGACAGATGGCCAGTAACTGTGCATCATCTGATAAGTCCCACGTCCCCAAATGACAGTGTCGGCAGTACTCAGAATTTCTTTCGCATGGTTCTCCAAATCAGCATCGTAGGAAACCCAGCCAATGTCCATTTCACCATTCGGCCCTTCTACAAAACCGTCAAGCGATGCGTGAAGAAATAGAACGAGTTTTCTCATTTTCAGTTCTCCTTTGTTCATGAGGGATATCTACATTAGACATTAACTACATTTTAGCAGAATTCAACTTGGGTTGTTTCTTATGGATTGCTAATCTCAAACGCTCTTTTCTTCACTTTGGTATTTTTATCCACATCAACATTTTAGCAAACATACGTTCGTTTGTAAATGCACCTTTTTCTAATTTTCAAATCATCTTTCATTTCTTTAGAGCCGGCATTTTTCTGTGTTTCGTTTGTTGTTCGAATGCAAATGCAATCCGAATGAGTGTCGGTTCACTAAATGCCGTTCCTGCAAATGTGATCCCAAAGGCTCTTCCATTCTCTTGAAAGCCTGCGGGCACTGCTATAGTTGGATAACCTGCTCTAGCACTTAAATCAGCTCCGACATAAGCAGGAAACAGGATTGCATCCAATCCATACTTTTCTAAAGCATGATCGATCCCTATATTTTGCGAATAATATAAGTCAGAGATAGACTCTACAATATATTCCGAATGATTCAACGGTTTATCTAGCTGTGATCGATAGTTCAGCATATCTTGTCCATATTTCAAAGCCTTTTCCGAATTCCGCTCGTTCCATTCCATCAATTCATTTAGGTTATGGACAGGAAGTTGAGCCGGAAGGTTATATAAGTAATTTTCAACGGAATGCTTAAATTCAAGATTCATTTTGTTATATTTCCACTCTCTATGGAACGATGGAATATCTATATCATCTATTATGTTGGCTCCAGAATCTTTTAATTTAGCCACAGCATCATTAAATAAATGTTCATCATATTCACCCATGTCACAATAATTCTTAGGTAGAGCATTTCTAAAAACGCCTATGGTCGCTTTATTTAATCCGTCTTTATCCAAAAATGCTGTGTAGTCCATAGTAGAATATTCATTTTTACAAGTAGCAGGATCACTTTCATCTTTTCCCGTAAGTGCATTTAATAAGATCGCAACATCTGTCACATTCCTTGCCATAGGTCCAGCTGTATCCTGAGAATATGACCATGGAATTATGCCTGATCTACTTATTAGACCTACAGTTGGCTTTAAACCAACAATTGCGTTTTGCACAGCTGGACTTAAAATAGAGCCAGACGTCTCTGTCCCCACGGCTACTGTTGAAAAATTGGCTGCAACAGAAGCGGCAGAACCCGTACTGGAACCCCCCGGAAAATGATCCCCGTATGGATTTTTGGTTTGTCCTCCTATTGAGCTATACCCAGCCCACATGGATGATGACATCCCATTTGCCCATTCCGTCATATTTGTTTTTGCAAGTATAATTGCCCCAGCATCCCTTAGTTTTTGGACAAGAAAAGCATCGTTTGAGCTAACATGGTTTTCCAAAGCTAATGCGCCAGCGGTTGTATGCATTTTATCATTCGTTTCAATATTTCCTTTCAATAATACAGGCACACCATGTAAAAGACTTCGTGCTCCGCTTAATTTTCTCTCCTGATCTAATGCCTCGGCAATAAAAATCGCATCTGGATTCATTTCCATAATAGAGTTTATCATGGGACCACTCTGGTCAAACGTTGCTATCCGATACATGTAATACATAACAAGTTCCCTAGAACTAACATCCCCTCTATCCATTGCATCCTGCAGTTCGAGTATCGTTATTTCTTCACTCTTTATTTTTGCTAATTCGAAGATATGTTCCATGATAACTCCTGCTTTCCATTTGGGTCATTTATGTAATAGTGTCATGTTCATATATTTTGGTGGGCCGTCCCCACTCGAAGTTATCCAGACCTATCTCCTTAAATCCATATTTCTCATAATAAAGAATATGATCCGTCGCCAAGTAGACTTTTGTATAACCTAGTTGTCCAGCTATTTTTCTGGCATGCTCCAACAAAACGGCTCCTAGTGCTTTGCCTCTCTCACTTTCGTCAATAAACAATGGCGCAATCCAAGGTGATAAATCTTTTCGAGTTATAAATTCCTGCTCAATTAATTGATAAAACCCGATGATTACATCATGTTTCAACAGCAAAAATGTAAAAGGAAACTCCTCATCTTTTGAGATTAAACTTTCTTGTATATTGGGGAGCACAACTTGTTGTACTTTTGGCCACCGTTTTTTGACATACTTAATAAGCTCATTTTGACGAAGAGGACATTCTTGTAAGGATTTAATATCTAGCATCTAACCATCCCTTCTTGTAAAAAGAAATTCCTATACCCATGTCTGCTCTCACAATAGTCATCCACCAGCTCTCAAAATGCATAGCAGCAAGCCCCGAGTGGGGCTTGCTGTAGGTTGTAAATACTAAAGTAGGTTATAACGCTGGTTCACTTCATTACTTAGAAACCGGTGTATAGATCAGGCAGCGCAGCGTCTTCTCGGGATAGCGCAGCTCTGCCGTGTAGGTGCTACCGTCTTTCAGTTTGACCAAGACCGCTACCACTCCGCTTTTGTCATATGCACTGTCTTTAATGATAGAGGAGCTGGTTATCGCACGGGTCTCGCCCTGCTTGTCCACCACAATGGATTTAGCGGCTTGAAGCCAGCTGGAATCCTGGCTAATCTTTTTATTTATAGCTGCTGTAATCGGAGTTCTCTTATAGGACAGATCCACTATCGTGGTATCCAGTACGGTCCCACTCTTTGCATCCACGAACGTATTATACATGAAATAGGACTTATCCTGAGCCCGCAGTGTCTCTGCCCGGTAAGGTAGAAAATTAACGAACCATTGACCTTTCGAATCAGGAAAAGGCTTATGATATGAGGTCTGAGCCTGCAACTTAGAGAGATCCACACCGAATAGACGGCTTACGCTCTCTTTTGCTCTGCGTAGGGCTTCATCCTGACTGATGTCCTTCTTATCTGGCTGTGCCACGACAAGATTGAGGCTTACCACATAATTAAAACGGTAATTCCAGTCGATCAATTGCAGCATTTCTTCATCGGTCAGTTCGCGCTTAGGAAATACATAGGTAAATTTGCTTTGATCCAGATAAAATTCGGAGCTCCCTGATTTCAAAGGTAGCTTCTGCTTGGGCCGTAAACCATCGTACTTGTATTGATCATCCAATAACATCCGCCGCTTATTCTCCTGGTCCGTAAATTGCCGCGTAAGCTGTTCATCCTTGCCAGTGAGCCTGGCCTTCTCTGCATACTCATTAATCTGCTTAATTTCTTCAGCGGTGACTGTGCGCTCAAAATACGACTTGATCGTCGAGACCGGTGTTTTGGTTGCAACCTTAAGTACCGGGATCTGGCTGCTCGCCAGTTGAACAGCAGGCTTCTGGTTGAGTTCTTGCGTGTAGGAAACGTTCGCTTGAGACACATTCTGGTTCACTGTAGTGTAAGCGACGATTTTGGGCACTGCCAAAGCAGTCAGGGCCAGCAGACCACCGGATATCGCGATCACCCCAAGGGCTGATTTCACATCTTTACTCTTCATTTCTCATAACCTCCATAGTGTAAGTGGGCTTAACTTACATGTACTTTAAGTTACGAATGTTATAAAGTACGAAGCCCCTTGTTATGAAGTTGTAAAATCAGTTACAGACTCGTTCTAAATATTGGAGCCAAGCAACAGATCAAGGATTGGGAAGCATGCACTGCCCATGTTGACATAGTCACAATTACTCATAACAGAAATAGCGATTTTTTCATCGGGAAGCAGGAACAGATTGCTTAAGAATCCAGTATCCCAGCCGGAATGTGAGAGAATACGAGAACCTTTATATTCTCCTAGAAACCAGCCCAATCCTATCTGTGCATTTTCCGGATCATAGCCCGTTTGTGCATGAGGTTTCCACATTTCATCATAGCTACCTGGCTGGAGGATTTCATTGCCGTTCCCGGCTGTTCCACCGTTTAGATGCATCAACAGATATTGGCACATATCTTCGGCATGGGTATATAAAGTGGAGCTAGGTGCATGGGCCCTGTTATATGGAAAAACACTACTAACGCAGCCACCACATTCATGGGTAGCTCCAAGCACATGAGGTGCAGCAATATAAGCTTCAACCTCCTGTTTAAGAAAAGAACTGGACTGCATTCCTGTTGGTTCAAGGATATTTTTTTCCATATACTGCTCGAAGCTCATATCGCTGACTTTTGCTATCATATCTCCCAAGATCTCATATCCTATATTACTATAGGCAAATTTCTCTCCCGGTTGGCTTAACAGCTTGTGGTGACCTATCCCTTTTACATATCGTTCAAGACTTTGCTCGTCGTATTCAGGGCGATCCCACGCATAATCTTCCTCATCAGGCATACCGGAGGTATGATTCATAAGCTGTCTTATTGTTATATTTTGATACCGCTCATCCTCTAACTTAAAATATGACAGGTATTTAGTGATGGGGGCATCCAATTCTACCTTACCACGCTCAACTAATTGCATAATGGCGGTTGCTACGAAGGTTTTGGAGACAGAGGCTTGGTGAAACAAAGTGCCACGAACTACAGGATCACCCGTCGATAAATTTGCCGTCCCATATTCACCAGTAAACAGAACTTGGTTGTCCTTTACGATTCCGGTCGCTAATCCCGGAAACTTTTCATTTTCCACAAACTTGATTAGCATTTCATGCAAAATATCCTCTATCTTCTGATTCTTGTACATTTTGTCCTCCCCAATGACAATAAAGCACCATTTTCAATAAATTCACCCATACAAATAATAACATCTTATCGACCCTTTATCTGGTAATAAATAATTATAATCAAATAAACAGTCGCTTACTTGAAAAGGCAGCAATTCATTTCCCGAGCTTCCGAGCCAGCCTCCAATTAGAGGACCCACAACGCGTGGTCTTTCTACCTTGCTAATAATATCCATGAATCGTCTTCACCTGCCCTTCAACAACCATAGATTTTACGGCTGAAACAGACGGCTGCCGCAGCTTGATAACCTCTAAAGCCTCAGTAACGATAGCATCCGCAGCTGATTTCCGGGAAAAGTTCTTCATATCCTGCACCTTTTCATCCCTGTACCCCAGATGCTCCAATCTCTGAAGCTGCTCTACTAACTGCTCCTCGTTTCGGGCAATCTCTATTAAATTGTGCTCAGACAACCATTCTGCATTGCCTGCCTCCTGACCGGGGAGCGGACGATAGACAATTACAGGAAGTGCTAGAGCCATCGCCTCAGTCAAGGTAATCCCCCCTGCTTTGGTCAACAGACAGGAGGATATGCACATTAGCTCCTGCATTTCTTCTGTATAACCCCGTATGTGAACCCGAGGATTCTCTTGAAAAAGCTCTTCCGTAGCCATCTGGAGCTTATGATTATTCCCGCACAATACCATTACATCGAAGTTTGATTGCTGCAGCGCCCTTATTATTAAATGGTTAATATCACTCAACACGCCGTAAGCCCCTGCCGCAAGTAATAGATAATGTCGATTTCCATCTAGTCCATGCTTACGTAAAAGGCCTTCACGTTCCTGAGTCTGTTCAAAAGCTTCACGAATCGGAATCCCGCTAACCACAAGCTTTTCTTCAGCAATACCTAATGACATCAGTTCTGCTTTCATACTTTCCGTAGCAATAAAATACTTCGAGGTTTGTGGATGAAGCCACCTGCCATGAACCACATAATCCGTCATGACAGTGAAAAGGGGGATTCGTCTTCCCTTTGTTGATGCAAGCTCAGCAGCGGCCAAATAGGGAAAGGTATGAATGATAATATCCGGTCCAATCTCGTCGATGATCCTTTGCACTTTCCGCTTGCCCATAGAATGAATCCATTTACCCATGAACTGGTCTGGTTTAATCTTGCTCGTCAACTTGTACACTAATCCATAAAATTCTTGAGTATAACCTGTGCTGTTCAGATAGAATCTGCGGGACAGCTCATTCAGACTAGGGTAGACTGCAGCGAAAAGATCCAAGGTAACAATCCGGCTGATCCCTCTACGTCTAAAAGAATGATCAATTGCTTCTGCTACTTTGATATGCCCGTCTCCAAATGCCGAAGTTACAATAAGTACTTTAGGATCTGTGTTCATGAGAAAGCTCCTTTTTCGCTTGGCCTTCTCTAACTCTAACTCTGAATCGTAAACAGATAGTGATGAGATCCTCAACTGAATATTAACTTCATGATTTTCTATAGAGCGAAGCAAACGAAGAAATCCGCAGAAAAAAACACAGTGCATCAACCTCCAGTAACGATAGGATTAATGTTCTGTGTTTAGTTAAAGGCCAACTGTGTCTGAAAGCATCTTCGAACATGTAATATGATCAAATTAAATGAAAGTTGGTGTCTGAGTAAATAAAGTTTTAGACTGCCGCTGGTTTATTGAACTAACGTGTCCCGTTAGCTCAATTGATTACCTTTGAAAAGTGAGTCTGTATTTGATATATATCCATAAATGAAAAATGTATTATTTTCTTCTCTATACGGAATTCTTAATTCATGTAAAATCGAAAGAAATTCTTTACTTATGTCAATTAATTCAGGAGGAAGCAGATTCCCCTTGTGCTTCTGATACCTTGGTCTAACCCGTATCCATTCTACAGAAAAAAAAGGTGAAAGTCCTTCTATCCAATCCCCTAAATACCAGACGTCGTTTTCGAAGTTCTCTGGATAAAGTATATCGTCTAATACATACTTAGCTTGATATGGAGGGGTAAAAGGTAGTTTATTTAGTACATCACTTTGTAAGTTTCCCCACTTAGTGTCATTCATAACTGAACATAATTGTTTCTGTGTAATAACTTCATGTACCCTTTTTTTAAAATCCTGTTCAAAACCCACAATTAAAAATCCTCCTGAATAACAACATAAATCCCACGCTGACCTGCCCGTGTGTCGTTATTGAGTTATCGTTATCCGTTAACTTAATACAAAATGGCTGCTCGGCTATTACATATTCAAAATTAGTCAAGTTTAATAATCTTATCAAAGCAGTATGAATCTTTGTCATAGCCATTATGCACATAGAAAGCATGGGCGTCGGTTCGCTTAAATCCGCTACATAAAATAATACTTGATATTTCCATTTCTTTAGCGTAATTTTCAGTGTATCTTAGTAGTTCTGTACCTATCCCACTATGCTGTAATTCCTTTTTAACAGCAAGCCCTTGAATATGTAGATAACCATTCGAAGACCCTACGGATAACGCCTGAACTATAGTGACAAAACCAACCACATCATTTTCAAATAATGCAACGAATGTTTTGTAATTTCCAGCCTTATTCATGTTTTCCATAGTAACTCGAAAGTTTTCAATATTAACATTGCGAACGCCAAGTACATCATTCCATAAAAAAACAACTTCAGTATAATCATTTGCTACAACTTCTCGTATTTTAATTTCCATCCCCCCCTTTATAGAAATATTCAAGCAAAGGATTTGACAATTGATGAAGCAATCCTGCCCGTAACTTTAACAAATAAAAGAGGAGCATTGTCATGGCAATGCTCCTCAGCTATCGTTTCCCGTAAGCTTTATAGATTGCCTCTTTTTCAGCCTGCAATCATTAGAATCCAATCTCTCATTAGTTTGTTGTTTTATAATATTCTGATAAAATGCCCTCTAAAACTTGCTTATAATCATTTTTATTATAAGAAGAGTTATCAACTTTTATCTTGGTAATGTTTAATCTGTTAAAAATTTCTTCTTCCAGTTCCCTTCTTGCTTTAAGAACCTGCAGTGTTCCATCTAACCCTTTATAATTTTGTTCTTTTCCATACCCTTGGTTCGTGTAATATTCAATAAATCCCTCTGACCATTCCTGAGGTCTTTCCTTTACAGCCTTTCTGAAAGAATGATCAAGATCATTCTGCTGTACATATATCAACAATGGATTCAATCGCTCTACAATTGTTGCCAGTTCAATAACATAACTTATAACGTCTTCCTTCTTCGCACCATGTTTAATCATGCCTATAGTTACAGGGTTTTGTATAAAACAACAATCAAAAACAAAGGTGTCTGCGCCATACAAAACACGATCCGCAAACTTCTTCCATCTTTCTGTTATCAGTTTCCTATTTTGATCTAGCGGCAATTCATAAATATCATGTTTAAAAACTGCGTGATGCAATTCATCTGGAAAACTTGACCAGACTTCATTTTTTATTTTCCGATATTCCAGGAAGTAATCGTTACCTTGTTTAATCATTAGATTACTCAACAAATCTTTAAACTTTTTACGGGTATTCAATAATTCATCGCATTCGGTTTTCTTAAAGAAAGCGACTCCATCATAATCAGCAGGATGTTCCAGATTTCCTTCTAAAAAAAGCTGGGATGTAATGTTCACTTCCGTAAGAATTTCATGAACTTGCTGAGCAGTTGTTGTTTTACCAGATCCTGGCATTCCCTCAATCAAGACTAACTTCGATCGCATAACAAAGTTCCTCCACTCGCTAGTAGAAGGATAAACAGGTAGGAATCAATAGAGATGCTGTTATGCTGTTTCCCACGAATAAAAGCGGATACCATCAGGTATCCGCTGGATGGGTATATGATACACCTTTTCCTGCATACCCTATAAGATTAAAGAAAAGCATACCTAATAAAATAGTGTAGTCACTATTTCAGGCATCCTTTCAAATTGTTAATCTTTACAGAGTATTCCACATGATAAGTTTATGCTCCTTTGTTTGCATCTCTATTGTTTAGATTAACAGTAAGCATAGGTAAATACAATCAGGGACTTTCTAAACAATCCTGCCTGTTAGCTTAATAAAAAGAGCAGGATACCGAAGCACCTGCTTATCAATGTAATGTATTATTCAACTATCGTTCTCCGTTAGTTGAATCCACCCGTGGAATGTAAAACTTGGCCGGTAATCCACTCCCCATCATCGGTGGCTAAGAATGCAACCAGACGAGCTGCATCCTTAGGCAATCCTACTCTACCTGTTACAAATTGCTTAGATAACTGCTGTCGTAGGTCAGGAGTCATCCAGCCGGTGTCTGTGGGTCCAGGATTTATCGCATTTACGGTGATGCCTTTCGGTCCCACCTCTGCTGCAAAAGTTCGTGTGAAAGCATCTATTGCCCCTTTCGTTGTGGCATAAGAGATTTCCCCAGCCATGGGACCTAGTGATTGGCCCGATGTCATATTAATAACTCGACCACCTGCCGATTGCGTAAACCGTCTAGCGAATTCCACACTAAGCATAGTTACCGCCCTAACATTAATTGCGTAGTGTGCATCCAAAGACTCTGGGGTAATCGTGGTTAAGTCATCGTTAACCGAATAACAAGCATTGTTAACAAGAATGGAAGGTTCTCCTAGCTTCTGCTCAACGTTATTTAATAAATCCACAAAGCTTTCAGGTACAGAAAGATCCATCATTAGGTGTTCGCAACGAACGCCCATGGAACGTATTTCCTCACAAAGTTGCTTTTGCTCCTCGTTATTGCTACCCCAGGGCATCTGTTGATCGTAACTAACCCAGTGTGTAAAAAATACATCAGCGCCTAGATAGGCCAACTCTTTGCACACTGCAGCACCGATTCCTGTGCTGCGACTTGCACCTGTTACTATTGCGATTCGACCTGTTAATCTGCCAAGTGTAGTATTCATGGGTCTTTTCTCTCCTTTTTATTTTGAAGTCGCATTAAACTGCGGTGACTATTGTGCAAATCTGCCCGTTACTTCAATGAAAACAGCAGGCTACCGTAGCGCCTGCTCATTAACGTGTATTATTCAACTAAAGTTCCCGTTAGCTCAATAGTCATATGTTTTAATTAGAGTCGCTGCTTATAGTTGTGAGGCTTGCCAAACACCTAACGCAGTGACGTCCCGACGGGCTTAGGGGGCTGGATGTGGTCACTCGCTTCTCAGAGTGACCCGGAGCGTCAATATGGTGTTAGCCGAAGGAAGTTCTGGAAGCAGCCATTGCATTTAAGACGTTCTCAAAATAGCTACATACTTCATCTGCAATTCCCAGAAACTCTTCAACAAGTACATTACTATCCAAGTAACAAGCATACAGATAATCAACTAAAGCGGAGTCAATCTCACAATAGTTTAATAGGGCATTCTTCATCTTAATAATGTCATCTTGCCATACACCTGTATCTTCTAAAACCAAAGAGTATAATGCACGAATTAATCTCTTAGAGTAACCTTTAATATATCTAGTTTTCATTGTGTTATCACTAGCATTAGAAAGTAAACTATGTATACGATCTATTTCCTCCTTGGTCTCTGTATTTAAGTCTAAAATGAACTCTGGAGAAATAATTATCGGTGGTACTTTTTCACCAACGTCATGACCATATATGCAAACACAAATTATCTTTACCCAAAAACCCCACTCATTTGGTTTACTTAATACATCGTCAATCGAGCAAATTATCGTATCAATCTTAGTTACTATTGGATATTCTTCCAAAAGCCTGTCTTTAATATTTGACAATCTTTCGTAATCAATATCTTTGGGATTTACACATACAATAGTAAAGTCTGCATCTGACTTAAAAGGTTTAGCAGTTCCTTTTGGAATCGAGCCACACATATAAATGCTATGAATCTTACCTTTGAATTCGGTAAGTATATTATCTATATACTTATCAACAAAATCCTTATATTCACTTTGTATTTCAATTCTATTTATAACTTTTTCTAATATCATATAGACTCCTCCTAAACTAAGAACTTCTTTCGACTAACGCCTTTTTGCGAACTTCGTAAATTCGTCATGACTTAAGTTATTCGCGAAATCATTCAACTATCCTGCCCGTTAGCTTTAATGAAAAAGCAGCCGGTTGTTTGAGCGGCTGCTTACATGTTTTTATTAAATTAACGTTTCCAGTTAGTTTAATACCTTGGTGTATAAACATGGTCTGTATCTGTATCAATTACGAAATCAATCCCAATCCCTTCTTTGTATGCTTCATGAATTAATTCAAATTCAAATAGTCTGCAAAAGATGGCTGAAATATCATTTATGTTTGTGCAATGACTTTTGGCAATAATGTACATATTTCTTAATTCTATAATTGAACATGTTTTGCCTTTAAGCAGTACATTCTCAAAGTAACCATCAATTTCGATTATCACATCAATCACTGCTGGTTTCTAACCAGCCTATAAGCTCATAGTTTTTTACTTTCATCGGCTGTACTTAGATTCCGAAGTGAATAATCAATTGGTTATTGGCTGAAGCTTTGGCAGCCAAGTCAATTAATACTTCTAATTCACTTTGCATTGTTTCTCGTTTCAACCAATTTCTCGTCTGTTCCCAGTAGCCCTCTTCATTCTCTTCTTCTTTCCAAATAGTATCTCCCCTTAAACTAAAAGTGTCTGGGGCTTCTCCGATTAGTTCAAGCCATTTATCTAATATCTTTATTAGCTTCTCTGCTCCAAGCTTATTAATAACGGTTACGCCATAGTAATTTAACCCTTTGTGACTTACTTTTGTTTCAGGGTTATATGAAGGTAACCAGTTCAAAAAATCCGTCATGTATTGAATAGTCTCATCTAATACTACAGACTTCTCAGCCCATGTATACCGATTATTTCTGTACCATTCATATCTGTTATTCAAATCAAAATCAACGTTAAGAAGAAAAAATTCGTGGGTTAAACTCATACAAATCACCTGGGATGACCCGTGTTAATTTATTGGTTTTACATAAACTATATTAGCACATATCAGAACTAAACTACCCGTTAGTTCAATGAAAAAAGCAGGATACCTTAGCTCCTGCTCATCAATTTGTATTATTCAACTATCGTGTCCCGTTAGCGTAATGAATTTTACCGAATGTCCCGATGCGTTATTATGGTGTTATGTGTGTTCCTACCTTCTAAAGAATATACATAATCTATATGTTTTCTAACAAAACCCTCAACTTTTCTTTTTTGATGTATTTTGAATCCAACACTCTCATACATTTTTTGAGCAGGTATAAAGTCGATATTAGTAGTTACAACAATTTTCCTAACATCATTTTTTATGATTCTATTAACAGCTTCTTGGAGTTGCATTTTACCATAACCATTGCTTTTTTGTTTTGTAGCAATACAATTATGTCCGATTTCCACATAATCAGGTACATTTCTTGGGTCCCATGAAACAAAACCAATTGCTTCATCGTTTAATGTAGTAATAAACCCACTTTCATCTGCAATCTGTAAATTATCAAAGAAGAAATTATCAAATTCCTGCCAATCTGAACTACAATTTTGTTCATATCTGCAATCAAATAAATAAGCATCTGTCAATTCAAAGATTAACCCACGGTTAAAATCACTTACTTTTCTAAATTTTATACTCATACATTAATCTCCTTTTCTTTGCTTAGATGTAAATTTCAATTTCTTGTCAATATATTTTCGAAATATTTTAGCTTGTATGTCGTATAACGTTTATTACACGATACCGAGTGGCTTAAAGTGATGTAAAAAGATAAGTGAAGGCATAACGTTATATTCACGGAGTTCGTAAATTACTCCATCTCAAAAAGAATTCGAGAAACGATTGAACTATCCTGCCTGTTAGCTTAATAAAAGAGCAGAATACCGAAGCACCTGCTTATCAATGTAATGTATTATTCAACTATCGTTTCCCGATAGTTGAATGCTCAAAAAAAGGGTTCTTTTTCAAATAAAAGACGGTCAATTTCTCGCTGGTTCAGTTTCTCCTTTAGCTCAGGTAAAGTGACATCGCGGAATTGTTTTTGTTCCTCTTGTTGTCTCATACCAGCGTATAGGTGGCTTTTGTATAGCTAAAACCAAGCCGTTCAGCATTCTAGGGATTCCTTTTAGGGTATATTTCTCGCCGAACTCGCGAAGGACCCATGCACGAACGTCCAAGTGCATTTCGCTTCGAATCTAGCATCCACCGTTCTTTGCTTGGCAATGGTCTCCTTCAGCCGTTCTTCTTGTTCGTCAGAAAGTTTTCGGATTCCTCCAGGATACACACCAAATTCAAGGCCTGAAGTCCCAGCTTGCGTTAAGCGTTCCAAATACCCGCTGAGGGCAGGAAATAATTTGTCCAAAATGTCTACAATTTCGGTTAACGCACGTCTTTCCAAATGCCACCGGAAATACATAGAGAAGAATTGGAGATTTAATGCATAAGGAAATTAATATTATCGTAAAATGATGTTCACATGTACTTTAAAAGGTATTATTATAAAATTAGGAAAATAGAACATTTTATAGTGGGATCTTTTCCTTTACGAACCTTATCGATTCGTTCAACATTTTTGTGAATATAATGTTTTAAAGTAGGACATATTTACTGGTAAAGAAAGGTTGGGGATAGTATGTTTAAAAAAATAGGCTTAATAGCCTTTGCAGTGACTATTATTTCAGGAGTGGTGTTAATATCCAATTCAAAAGCAGACACCTATCCAGAAATGGTAACCGTAAATAAGACAGATGAACATCCTGTTAACACTAATTTTTCAACAAATAACGTGGAATCCGTAGAATCTGTAAAAGAATCCGTAGAATCAAAAATCGCAAAAGGGTATTATAGTCAACTATATACACCTCATGGCATGTTCTTGCGAGCAGATAAACAAAGTATCTTTAAGGAATCGGAGATAGCAAGAAATTTAGATCAAATCGGACCTAATACGAATCAACTAATTTTTGAAGGCAAGTTTTTTTTAAAAGTAGATGAATCAACATTTTCGAAATTTTATCCCAATTCGTTACTCATAAATGAAACAAATGAAAACCCGACTGATGCTCATATTCCAACAAGTTCATCAAAATAGCAAGTCATAAAGAAGGAGCCGTTGTTTTTCGACAATGGCTCCTTCTTCGCTTTCATGTTTTACTTAATTATTGATAGATCCATAACCACTAACATCCGTATTCCCAATATTTTATATTTGCGTCTCTCTTCCCTTATAAAATATTTTCAAGTTCAATATATATAGCTATATTTAAAAGCTCCGTTTCAGTCACGTCCATATCTATTTTCCTACGTTAATCTGCCCGTTAGCTTAGTACTGTTTCTCAAATAAACCTCCGGGGATTAGCCGATATTAATCTTGTCTTTATATTTCTCTGCCCATTCTTTAAACGGGGTTAATTTAAGATTATAAGTTTTTAACGAATCAATATCTACATTATAACCAGCTACGTTATTCCATTGCTCACTTCGTACAGATAATGGATGAATCC
Source organism: Paenibacillus sp. FSL H7-0735 (assembly GCF_038008505.1). NCBI lineage: Bacteria > Bacillati > Bacillota > Bacilli > Caryophanales > Paenibacillaceae > Paenibacillus > Paenibacillus sp. FSL H7-0735. The sequence goes on from NZ_JBBOZH010000001.1 coordinate 5,287,479, forward strand.
CTTGCTCTAATGCTTCCTCAATACTAAGTGTTGTGATTTTAAGCTCTTTTCCTGTTACCTCCGAGATGATCTCGGCAATTTCTTTATATGACAGCGATTCGGCAGCTAATTCAATATTATGTTTATTGAATTTTTCAGGATTTGCAAAGGCTGCACAAACAAAAGAAGCAATATCTTCAACTGCAATGTGATCTATACGTGTATCCGCAAACGTAACCGTTTTTATTTCCCCTTGTTTTAAAAGTGGATACATTAACTCAGGTTTTTCAGTGAAATTTTCCATAATATGTGCTGGTTTCACGATAGTCCATAAAGGAAAGCCTGCTGAACGAACAGCTTCCTCTATATCCCACTTATCTGTCCAATATTTTTCAAACCAATAACCTGTTCCCCATTCCGGGAATTCCGTATATCTGCTTGTGGCTGCAACGGAAGTATGCACAAATTGTTCTACGCCACTTTTTATTGCACTTTGAATTAATGCAAAATCCTGTTTTCTCTCTCTATCTGTTTCATTGGTATCCACGCCAGAGATAGGCACAGAAAAAACAGCATCGACATTTTTCATAGCATTTTCCAAAGAGGTTGGGTCATCGAAGTTACCTACTACAGCCTCTGCCCCTTTTTGAATAAGTGCCTGGGCTTTAGTAGAATTTTTATCTCTAACTAAAATACGGACTTTAAATCCCTGCTTTAATGCTTCCCGTGCCACAGATCCCCCTTGTAAACCAGTTGCACCTGTGACTAATATTACTTTTTGCTTATTATTCATTTGAAAAACTCCTTTGTTGCGAAAATTTATTGATGTAGTAATAAGCATAGGATAGTATATAATGTGATTAAAAAACAGTATGCACTTATTAGTGAGTTACTATCCAAAAGGAGAGTATTAGAATGAACGAGAGCAATGAAAATTTCAATGGATTGGAATCCTTTGAATATACCCTCTCCATTATGAGTGGAAAATGGAAGATGTTAATTATTTTCTTTTTAGGACGAGATAAAGTGATGCGATACAATGAACTAAAAAGATCCATTAATGGGATTACACATAAAATGTTAAGCAAGCAACTGAAAGAATTAGAAAAAGAACAATTAATAATACGTCAGGAATATTCTCAAATCCCACCAAAAGTTGAATATTCTTTAAGCGATAAAGGGGTATCTTTGCTTCCTATAACAAAAACTATGTGTGACTGGGGGAAAGAACATACGCAACAGGGTTAATTCCTGATTACACTAACCTGCCCGTTAGTTGAACATAGGCAGCCGATCCATTGACCGACTGCCTGTGTGTCGTTATTGAGTTATCGTTTCACGTTAGCGTAAAGTTAAGGTAATGAATCGACATGTGATTCGACTTCAAAAATAAATTCTTCGAGGTTATCGCAGTCAAACCAACCACTTTTTTCATTAATTTCATATAGCCCTTGAAAACCAGGATAGGCAATTAATTCTATCCACCCGGCTCTCGAAATCATCAGCAGTTCGATCCATTTCTTATTTAATAGCCATAGTAGTTTTAGTCCTACTGCTCATTTTTTTAAATAGTAAGATGGCAAGAAGTAAAGCTATGCATACAGCGGCAAAACCCAGCCAATTCAAATATAGGACAGATGTACGACTGATAACTAACCCGCCTAATCCAGATCCCAGTGCAAAGCCAAATTGGATGAACGAAGTATTTACACTAAGAGCAATGTCCGGATTTCTAGGCGCCAGAGTAACCAGATATAGTTGCTGGGCCGGGGAAATACTCCACGTTGCTAACATAAAAATCATTAATACCAAGATTAAAACCAAGAGATTGACTCCAGCTAGAGCGAATAAAAGCAGAGTCGCCCCTTGTAACAGGAGCCCGAGACAAATGGTAAATTTAGATCCCTTTGCATCTGCCAATTGTCCGCCCAGCCTTGATCCGACAAAGCTGCAAATGCCAGCTAGGAACAGAACACCGCTGATTTCGGTCATGGAAAGGGAGGACGTGGCTTGCAAGAAAGGCGTAATATAAGTAAACAATGTAGAATAGCCGCCGACATAAAATAGCGTAATAACCAAGGCCATCAGAATGGTTGGATTTTTTAAAATAGAAAGCTGCATTCTAAGAGTAACCTTCTCCTCTTCTTTGATTGCCGGAACCTTTTTATAGATGATAAGTAGTGGAAGAATGCTTAATAATCCGATTAAAACAAATAGCACTCTCCATCCAAACATCTCACTAAAAAATGTGCCCACAGGAACACCAAGCACTAGTGAACTGCTAAGCCCCATCAAAATGATACCGATGGCATTGCCCCTTTTTTCTTTTTCAACGAGTCGGGTCGCTATTGCCATGGCTACAACGGTAGCGATTCCTCCGCTAGCCCCTTGGATAATACGTATCCATAGTACTGTCTCATAAGCAAGATCTACAAACATAAGTCCGTTGCTGGCAATAAACACACCTAGGGTGGTCATTAGTAGTTTCTTGCGATCTGCATTGATCGTTAATGCAATCAAAACAGGAGCGACAATGGCTGCAGAGAGGGCAAACACAGTCACCAATAATCCAACTTCAGAAGTAGATACTCCCAAGTCCACAGCGATCATCTCAATAACTCCCGTAATAATATATTCAATGGTTCCAATCAGAAAAACAGCCAGTGCCAGAATATAAATGATCCGTTTATTTTTCAATTTCCCCCACTCCACCTTCTTCAGTTATCTATTTATAATGGGAATTTGTATTTCTATGAATTGTGCATCTCGTTCTGGAGTTAACGGTAAATACAACTCCCTGCCCGGTTCGTTCTCCTTGATCTGATAGTTGTTTTTCTCAATCCATTTCGCTAAATGAACACAGGCCGCACAATCAAAATTAGTATTTGAATGAAAAGCCATTGTGGCCATCATCGGTTCAGGAGGAAGAGTCCGTAGCTGAAACGGTTCTGGGAATGATCGCAGCTCACAGGTTAAAAAATACCCGACTTCAAACTCAAACTCATCCTCTTTTCCTTCGACTTCTTTCCACAAAACAACCTGAGGACCTTGAATTAATTGACGATTTTCCGTCGTTATAAACTGATCAAATTGACGAAGCAAATCCGGAATGTCCTCTTCTTTCCCGCATGCTTTCTGATAAAGAAACAATTGAGCAGCCTCTGCCTTGACTCTGATTTCTTGACCCGTTTCGAATTGCCCCTCTTTTTCTATAAGCTGCATACGCTCCTCAATCCTGACGAGTTTAGCTTGTTCCGTATCGATGATATGCTGGATTTCGCTTCTTTTCAGCTTAAACATGCCTTGAATATTTTCTAATGAAATATTTTCCTGAAGCAGCTGTTTAATTTGGGGCAATGTAAAACCCAATTCCTTATAGATTAAAATTCGGTTGAGCTCTAGAAGCTGATCTGCGGAATAGTAACGGTAGCACGTATCCTGATCCACTTTTTTCGGCCTAAGTATGCCAATCTGGTCGTAATAACGCAGTGTTTTTAAGGACACCTTGCTTAGCCTAGAAAATGCACTGATTTTGAACAAAATATCATCTCCAATCTATAACATAATGTGAGTATACAGCTTCCCGTGCAGGGGAAAGTCAAGGATGCCTTTATTTATTTAAGAAATTACTCTTAGATGAACAAAAGCAGCTGATCGTGTTGATCGGCTGCCTTCTTGTTTATATTATGCTTCTTTCCAATGTTTAATTGGTGCGTAATAAGCCAATAAACGTTTTCACCTTTGCCCATCCTTAAATTATCGCACGGAGTAGCTAGGTTGGGCTATAGGTAGCTAATTCCGCGCACGGTGTAGATAGCTTGAGCTATAGACGGCTAGTTTAAGCACTGGGTAGCACGTTTAGGAGCAAATTTGGCAGGCGGCGTTCTTTTCACCAACTGTTCGGACTCAGTTGCTCTTATTTCCATAATTCAGCTCGTTTTGCCACACTATCGGACTCAGTTGCAGCTATTCGCTCAAATGTACTTCTTTTCTATGCAAATCAAGGGCAATAAGAGCTATACAGTCCGAAACCTTCGCAATATGAACCCATATGCTGGAATAGCTGCAATACGGTCCGATACGATCAAGATCGAGCAAAAGGCAGCTAGTTTCGAGACATAGGCGGCTAGTTTGAGCAACAGGTAACAAATTCTGCGCACGGTGCAGCTAGGTTGGGCTATAGGTAGCTAATTCCGCGCACGGTGTAGATAGCTTGAGCCATAGACGGCTAGTTTAAGCACTGGGTAGCACGTTTAGGAGCAAATTTGGCAGGCGGCGTTCTTTTCACCAACTGTTCGGACTCAGTTGCTCTTATTTCCATAATTCAGCTCGTTTTGCCACACTATCGGACTCAGTTGCAGCTATTCGCTCAAATGTACTTCTTTTCTATGCAAATCAAGGGCAATAAGAGCTATACTGGACCTCTGTCAAGAAAGTGGACAGTTACGCAACAGACATTCTAGTCAATTGCTCAGCAAAACGAACTGGAGAAAGATACCCCAGCGCGCCATGCATTCGCTTGCGGTTATAATAAAACTCAATATATTGAAAAAGTGTCTGGTAGGCTTGCTCCTTAGTTTTGAATCGTGGATTACAATAAATGAGCTCCTTTTTCAAAATGCTGTGCCACGACTCGATACAGGCGTTATCATAACAGTTACCTCTGCGGCTCATGCTGGACTCCATGCCATACGCTTTCAACTGCTGCCTGTATTCATGAGAAGTATATTGAGAACCTCTATCGGAGTGATGTAATAGACCCTTTTCCGGTTGTTTAGCTTCGTAAGCATCTTGTAAGGCGCCCGAAATTAAGCTAGTTTCCATATGGTTCTCCAAGCGCCACCCCACGATTTCGCGCGTGCAAAGGTCCATTACACTAGCCAGGTACAAGCGCCCTCCCCGGCAAGGAATGTACGTAATGTCGGTAACCCATACTGAATTGGGTTTGAGTATTTTAAATTGCTGGTTCAGCGTATTCGGGGCAATCGGATGGTCATGATTGGAGTCAGTGGTCTGTACGCGATACGTTTTGGAGACAATGGAGCGAAGCTTCATATGTCGCATGTACACACTCACCGTGCGTTCGGTAACGGTATAACCTTCTTGATGTAACAGGCGGGTGATCTTCGGACTCCCATACCGCTTTTGATGGTCTGCAAAATGATACTGAATTCGCTTCATTATCGCAGCCTTACGAAGCATATGCGTACTGGTTTTTTCTGTCCGCCACTTGTAGTACCCGCTCCGTGACACATGTAGGGTCATGCACATCTTCTCCAAGAGAAACTCGGAGCGATGTTTTTCAATAAACTGGAATCTCAGTTCCTTGGTTTGCTGAAGATGTGCACTGCTTTTTTTACGATCGCTAATTCCTCTTCCACATCAGCAATCTTGTTATCTTTTTCTTGAAGTTGTCGGCTCATTTCTTTCAACTGTGCCTCGAGTTCCCGTACTCGATCCACGCTAGCTGCCGGTTCATTCTTTAGTTCTCGATACTGGCTCATCCATTGATGCAGGGTACTTTTTGGGATGTTGAGCTCTTCCGCCAAGTCGCCCACTGTCTTTGTTTGCTCTTGAATGAACTGCACTGTCTGTTTTTTAAATTCTTCGTTATACCGTTGTCGATGTTCTCCCATGTGAACACACCTCCGTGGACTCATTATCGCCAGTCTGTTAACTACTGTCCACTTTTTATTCTAGCTTCATACAGTCCGAAACCTTCGCAATATGAACCCATATGCTGGAATAGCTGCAATACGGTCCGATACGATCAAGATCGCGCAAAGGGCAGCTAGTTTCGAGACATAGGCGGTTAGTTTGAGCAACCGGTAACAAATTCTGCGCACGGTGCAGCTAGGTTAGGCTATAGGTAGCTAATTCCGCGCACGGTGTAGATAGCTTGAGCCATAGACGGCTAGTTTAAGCACTGGGTAGCACGTTTAGGAGCAAATTTGGCAGGCGGCGTTCTTTTCACCAACTGTTCGGACTCAGTTGCTCTTATTTCCATAATTCAGCTCGTTTTGCCAAACTATCGGACTCAGTTGCAGCTATTCGCTCAAATGTACTTCTTTTCTATGCAAATCAAGTGCAATAAGAGCTATACAGTCCGAAACCTTCGCAATATGAACTCATATGCTGGAATAGCTGCAATACGGTCCGATACGATCAAGATCGAGCAAAAAGCAGCCGACCACGCAGCTGCCTGATCGTGATTCTTGAGCCATCGTTTCCCGTTAATTAAACAAACTACTCCCAGTAAGGAGTCCCACTGAAGAGAAATTCTTCTTTATTTACATATAACTTAAATTCCCGACTTGCTAATTTACTAATATGACTGGGCAACCACTCATTAGAATCAGGCAACCCAAGCCAAAAATTCATTGTTTCAAGTTGGGCCGCCACAAAGAAGCCTTCTAACTGTTGAACATAGTTATGAGGCAGGTCGAATTGTTTTGCGTATGATTCTAGCAACTGGCTTCTGAAAACTGGATGGATATAAGAAAGTGTCCAACCTAAATCGAATAAATAATATCCGAACCCGCAAGCTCCAAAATCAATGGCTCTAGCTTCTTGTTTATGAAACACATAATTACTTGGAATCAAGTCTGCGTGAATTACCCCCCAGTTGCTAGGTGTTCTTTCTATATCGTTCATCATTAAAATTGCACGCTCTCCTGCCAATTGCAGAATTGCCACATCATTTTTATTGAGCTCACCACCGTCAGCAAGCTGTTTGAGCTTTTCTAATGATTGTGAAATTCTAGTATTATCAAAGGATGGTCTAGTAAATGATTGCGGAACCTTCCAAATAGATGATTGTTTATGAAGCTTTCCGATCAATTTGCCTACGTACTCGGCATCATTGACTGTTGGAACAAATTGTTTTTGCTCACCCTCTACCCATTTTACCAATGTACAGTTCATGTCAGCTATCTTAGTAACATATTCACCAATGTTATTTTTTATAGGTGACGGTAACACCAAATCAGTATCATTTATTAATGATTCCAGCCAAATCATTTCTGAATGAATGACTTTTTCCTCAGACCAAATCCTTTCCATCGAATCATTTTTTGATAGATGTATCCGCAAACTATAGCAGTTACTTTCTTCATCTGTCACTTTATAGATAGTGTTTGCATTTTGACCAATATGATCTATTGATTGATAAGTAATTGAATAACAAGTTAATGCTTCTATTGCAACATCATGAGTATTTAACATGTTCTCCTCACTCCCCCTGAAACAACCGAATAAGGACATCGTACCATGACTTTTTCTAATAGTTCGGGAGAGAACTCTTATATTTATATTTTATCCACCACCTAGTTTATTAAGGTAACTTGCCCGTTAGTTGAATAAAGGCAGCCGATCACATTTACTGACGGGCTGCCTTTATCGTGTTTATTGAACTAGCGTATGATGTTAGCTTAACGCCATTGCCTATGCATCACCAATCTCCGATATACGTGTCTACTTTACTTTATTTAATAAGTTTGTCACCATTCTGCTCAATGTCCCTTGATCGACGAAAGGAGCAAGGCTTGCCAGCAGATCTGGGCTAAGATGTTCAGCTTCGACTCCACTAATTAACTTCTCGAGATTTTCCCTGTCCAGAAAAGGTACGAGGCTAATGATCCGGTTCGCATCAATAGTGCCATCTGCAACCCGGTCTACCAAGCGGCTTAACGTTTCTCTGCTAATAAAGGGTGCCAACCCTTGAACGGAATTCCAGCTCAAGATAACCTCCTCTGCTTGTTGTACCAACCGATCTACATGTTCTTTTTCAAGAAATGGGGCAATTCCAACAAGATTGTGCACTTCTAAGGAACCGTCAATTGATTTATCTACCAGTCGGCTTAATGTGTCGCTGCTGACGAACGGAGCGAGTCCAGTAATGGTATTCCACACAATTTCGCCCTCTTCTGCCTGACGAACCAGTTCATCCAATGTATCTGTTCCAAGGAACGGAGCCAGCCGCATGATCACGTCTAACTTAAGGACGCTGCTGTCTAATCGTTCTGTAACCTTATGCAGAGCACTCGCTTTTACAAACGGCGCTACTTCTACAAGCTCTTCCACCTCCACCTCACCGGTATTGACCATCTCTGCAACTTGGTCCGGCCTGTTCTCTGCGATATCCTCAACGATCGTTCCTAGGTGCGGGTGCTCCCGATTTTCTGCGTTGTCTCCTGCATTTAAAATGTCGTCTACCGTTTTGCCGAATAACCTCGCAAACTGCGGAAGCGTTCCGATATCCGGTAGCGAGTCGCCCCGTTCCCATTTCGATACCGCTTGATGACTTACATTCAGTTGGTCGGCAAGTTCTAATTGGGTCAAATCCTGGTCTTTGCGAAGCTTCGAAATATAAGCTCCAATTTTACGCAAGTCGAGCATTGTATACCTCCAATAAAACAAAATGTACAGTGCGCACTGTCGAAAACAGCATAGCATTTCCTCAAACGCAATCCTATCAAGCGGTGGTTGAATTTTCACAGGCGCTTTATTCAACTGCCGGTAGAATTGTCCACTTTTGTCACTTTCATTTATAGGTTTTTTTCTACAAATCATTTCCATTATTTTACCCGCTAGTTGAATTACACCCAGGCCTTTGGTCACTACCGAAGTCTTAAATACGTTGCTCTCTCGTCCAATTAATGCAGAAACCCTGAGGCTCATCAGCGCTCATCGTTTATACATAATATAATCATCACTCTAACTCATCGCTGTTAACAACACGGCAATCGTATTAAACACACCGTGAACGATCATACCAGGCACGACCGATCCCGTACGTTCATAGGTCCATGCAAGGACAACTCCACTAATAAAATTCACGGGCATAGCATTCATAGTGGGAAAATGTGCAAGCGTAAAGATTAGCGAACTAATCACAATCGCCCAGCTCATACTAACACGAGTCCGTAACCAACGATATATAAATCCACGGTAAAATATCTCCTCATAAAATGGTGACACGATCCCTGCCGACACAATACCAATAATCATAGTAAATAGAGTGACATTTTGCTTCAGACTCTCTGTTTTGCTATTGTCCACCGTATTCCCAAGAAAACTCGTGAGATAGAGAGTCGCCATACTCAATACGATAAGAATAAGTGTCCACAGCGCAATTCTCCACCAATCTTTCGCAGAAAATCTCTTTACTCCTACCTCAGTCCAAGGCATTTTCTTCGGTCGTAAAGCAATAAAATATAACCCTAACAAAAGTACAATTGCTATGGTAAGCCCTGTAAGAGTTCCTGAATAAAGAGTATTCCCCAGCCATTGCTCATACATTGACTGTACCGCATATTTGATAACGAATATAACAAATACAAACTCAAGCGCAAGTAAAGCAATAAACTCACGCCATGTCCACTGATCCATCTTCTTCCACATTTCCGTGCTGGTCATCCTTAATCCCTCAATCCTCTGTGATATAATTTAATGATAATAGGTGACGTTACGTCACCTGCAAGCATTATTTTTGGGAGGAAAAAGAACCATGAATAGATGGACAACAGGACAAATATCCAAACAGCGGAACATTTCGGTTCGAACCCTACGTTATTACGATCAGATCGGTCTACTTACACCGAGTTATAAGGAAGATAACGGCCGCCGTTATTATTCAGAAGAAGATTTATTCACTCTCGAAAAGATAACGTTGCTTAAATCACTATCACTACCGCTTGAAGACATTCAAAATGTAATGGACAAGCTATCCTTTCGTCATATTCTAATCGCACATCATAATCATCTTCAGGAGCAGCTTGCTTCTCTTCAGGGCAGTATTGCAAATACTACTTCTTTGATCAACATGATTGATCTAGAAGGTACACTCTCCTGGGATCGGGTTTCTCATCTGGTCCAGAACGTACAACCCATTTCTAAACAATGGATCGATTACTTTAATGATGACGAAAGTGCCTTTCTACAAAATGTACTACCCAATCTCAGCAGTAATGACCAGACCACTCAGCAATATGCCTCTTTACTGCGCCGGATTGAGTGGTGCATACAACAATCTGTTCCACCTGAATCTGATGAAGGTTATTCCATTGCCTGCGAGTTAATAAAGCTATCACACGAAACCTTTAATGGAGACGAGGAATTGATGGAGAAGTTTTGGGAAGTGAGGAAGCTCCCTACATCAGAGTCAGGACTATATCCCGTTTCCGACGAAGCGCTGAACTTTGTGGAGCTTAGCATTGCTCACGCTCTAGAAAAAGAGACGGAACAGAAATAGGAGATTTCATCATATTGATAGATTTTTTTATACACCAGGCCGCGGTTTATCATAACTCGCTGGAGAACTTTTTTTATTTCCTATAGCCATTTGAACGATAATCTGAAGCACGATGATTACAGCCAATCCATAAAATGCTTGAACAAAGCTGCCCGTTGCATCGTGCAGCCAGCCAATGGCTAGCGGCCCAAGCGCTCCGAGAATGTAGCCACCAGATTGGGTCATTGCGGACCAGCTACTGGCTTCTTGAGCACTGCTTGTTTCATCAATGGGCAACATCAGTGCAATCGGGAACAGACCACCCGCTCCAATACCGAGCGGAATCGCCGCGAGCCAGGGGCTAACGGTTAGGTTCAGCATCAGGACACCCATCAACTCCAATAATGCACACCCGACAAGCCAGAATACACGTCTTTGGTAACGATGTACAAGCATGGGAATGAACAACGTAGAGGGCAGCGATATCAATGTAAATAAAGTTTGGATTTTGCCGGCCGTCTCTTGACTATACCCCTGGCTTTGGATTGCTGGTGCAAGCCAAGCGGTCAATGAATAGAAGATCGCTGCCATCAGCCCGAAGAATAATGTCAGCACCCAGGCACGTTTGTTGTTCACCGGAAGTGGTGCATTAAGTACACTGGAGATTTTACCGGATTGTCGATCTGCGTGCGCAGACCAGGCTAATCTCAACCATATCGGCAATGCAATGGCTGCGAGTAATGCCCATACAGCCAACGAGCCTCTCCACGAACCACCCAGCGTATGCTGTAGCGGAACCGATAGTCCCACACTAATGCTGGCCCCCATCACCATCGCTGTAGAGTAAATACCCACCATGGATGCCACTCGGTCAGGGAAGTACTGCTTGATGAAGCTGGACAACAGCGGCCCTGCCAATGCAATCCCTACACCGGACAGAAAAGAAGTGAACATCATCAAAGGAGTTGTACCAACAAACCATCGTAATCCCGTACCTAACCCAATGAGGATTAAAGCCAGAACAATTGCACCCTCATTTCCCCACCTTCTGCTTAATCGTACGGAAAACGGAGCAAATATACCCATACATAATACCGGAAGTGTGGTTAACAGACTGGCGGTAATCCCGCTTATACCCAGATCACTCTGAATGGTGCTCATGAGAGGAGAAATGGATGTAATGGGTGGCCGTAAATTCAGTGAAGCCAGAATAAGCGCCAAGACGATATAAAAAAGTTTCATTATGAATCACCTCATGGTAGTAGTATCGATGCATTCACCCATGATCCTATTTGTTAATAACAGATCTTTGGATGGTGCACGATTAAGTATAGAATCATTAGAATGATTGAACAATACTATAGTTTCTATTAAAATGATTACAAAAACCAATGATTAGAGGTCATTCATATGGAGATTCGTCAGATGGAAAACTTCATTGCTGTGTGTGAGGAGCTTCATTTTACACGAGCAGCTGAGAAGCTTGGCATATCTCAGCCTACGTTGAGTCAACAAATACGCGCGCTCGAGGATGAACTCGGAGTTCCCTTATTTGACCGAGTCGGCAAAAAGATTGTGATGACTCAGGCCGGAAATCTCTTTCTGGAGCACTGTGTACAGATGATTCGGCATTTACAGAATACCCAGGATGCGTTAGCTGAATTACGCAATGATCAACGAGGGCGGTTGGTAATTGGTGTTCTCCCTTCCGATCTGGACTATCGGCTCACCCCATTACTCGTGAATTTTCATACGCGATTCCCTAAGGTGCAGCTGAAGGTTATCTCTTCGATCTACGTCTTGAATCAAGTACTGGATAATGAAGTAGACATCGGGATCGAGATCATTTCCGCTCCTGATGACCGGCTTGTACGCATTCCTTTGTGCAGTGAAGAATATGTACTTGTCGTTTCCGAGAAACATGATTGGGCTGAACGAAGCACAATTGGAATCCATGAACTGCGTAATATCCAAACTGTAATGTTCCCCGAAGGATTTACAGGCAGAGAATTGGTTGATGGCTATTGCCGTAAATATGGCTTCAGCTTAAATACGATCATGGAGACCAGTTCGGCAACTTCCATTATTAGCTTGGTTAAAGCCAACGTCGGAGGAACATTGCTGCCTTATCCTCTGATCCAAGCGATGAATGAACCAACACTACACTGCATCCGAATTACAGACGATCCGCCATATCGTCACTTTGAGATCATTCATCGTTCCGACCGTTTTCTGACAAAATCGGCCAAGGCATTTATTGAGAAAACTATCGAGTATTTCAATTAAAGGTGAGTTGCGAAAGAGATCGCTTCTGCTGCCAGAAGTAGAGTATAGTAGGAATAGTTGAAAATATATTAGGAGGCTACAGCCATGTCACAGGAGATTTGGATTAACCTGCCAGTCAAAGATGTTGAGAGGTCAACTGCCTTTTTCAATGAGATTGGATTCCAAGCGGTGAGTGTTGGTAACGAGAGAGCCAAGCTTGTTATAGGCCAAACAACAATTCTGCTGTTTCCGGATGCGGCGTTTGAGAAATTCACAGGTTCAAAGACCGCAGATACTTCCCATAGCGCTGAAGTAATATTCTCCATTGGTGCTGAAAGCAGAGAAGAAGTAGATGCCTTTATCCAAAAAGCAGAGTCTGCCGGAGGAAACATCTTTGGCAAGCCAAGTGAAACTGACGGCTGGATGTACGGCGCAGGATTTGCCGACCTGGACGGTCACCGCTGGAATCTGCTGTATATGGATGAGAGCAAAATGCCAAAACGCTAATATAAAAACGCAGGTCACCTGCATATTTGAACTAACCTTCCGTTAGCTAAACAAAGGCAGCCACTCCATTGACTGGCTGCCTTTGTGTCGTAATTGAGTTTTTTAGGAGTGAAATTTGAAGCGAAAAGCCAACACCGACAAATCCAAGATATGGTGTAAAAATTTTGCTTATACGTTGATGAAAAGAGCTGGGAACGGAATGAATAAAGAAAATAGGGACTTCGCTGAACGAGTTCGATGATTTAGCTGGTCAACTGTACCTGAACATTGAATCAAAGTGGACTATATTTGATTCAGTTCCCTCTCAATACCCTAGTAATGAAAGTCAAATAATAAAGCTGAGACGTGAAAAAATTACAGATATAAAATTGGGAGACGTTACTCCACATTTAATTATAAACTTGGAATCAGGAAGCCTATTATTTGTTAATGGTTTTCATGAGAAGTATGAATGTTGGCAGGTGGGAGTAGAATTTGATAATTGGCTGGTTGTTGCATGTCCAATGAATGGAATTGCTACATGGACCTCAAATAAATTTGAATAACAAAAAACACTCCATTGTCAGGAGTGTTTTTTGCTTTATATACTGATATACATTTTGTGGTCAAACTGTACTTTGTATTTGGAAGCATTACGGTGAACCGTATTATATATTCAAATTTCATGGCTACGCGATTACACTTTCGGAGGAAACATACGTTTATGGACCCTCAACCACATGTACCTGCACTGTAAGCTTACTATCTACGGTTGCCAAGATGACATTGTTCAATAAGTGGGGCTGTATTACCGTTTGCAGCCATTCGCGGTTTTTGCCGATTTCGCGTAACAGTGCATGTTCAATGTGGCCATCCACAATAATCGGTTTGGTCAGGTTAAATGGTTGTGTGGCCAACTTCAGATCAGCCGGAGTTACAGGCTGATAAGCCGTATTTACGAAGACAGAAAGAGTACCGCCTGGCTCCCATGAAGCAAAGGCAACCTTCGAGATATCCTCTACGCTCGACTTTCTCAGCTCTGCATACAAAAAATCAATAGGTAACTTTGCCTTCGATAGGTTCCGGTAATTAAGCTTCCCTTCCTGAATAAGAGTAATCGCTGGAGGATCGAAAAATTGTTTTAACAGTGGGATCTTTAAACTGAGCCAGATCGCGACTATGTATAGGATCACGAGCGAAAGAGTCGTAATCATGGAACCCTTCAGGCCAAGTTGCTCGTCCGACAGTGGATGCGCAATAATATTTCCCAGCGTCAGCGCGATGATGAAATCAAGAAACCTAAGCTGCGATATTGAACGCTGACCCATCATTTTGGCAGCAATTATAAGGAATACAAATCCGACAATCGAGCGTAAAATCCACCCTATTGCCGACAATGACTCTTGGCTCTTAAAAAAATCCACGCGCTCTTTTCCTCCGTTATCTTATTTTCCATTAATTAGGTTGCCCTATCTCTACCCAAGACATACAATTCGTAGCAACACTTTATGTAATGTTAGTTTTTTTGTATCAGCGACATTACGCTCTACTGCCCGTTAGTTGAACAAAGGCAGCCGATCCCCTGACCGGCTGCCCCTATGTCATCATTTAGCTATCGCTATTCGACAGTTTAACAATCAAGATTTCTGCACGCCGTGACCACTCTTCTAATGTCTATGTGCAAGAATATTAATAAGTTTGCCAAACGGGTCGCGGACATAGAATCGCCGAACGCCCCAAGGCTCATCAACAGGCCCATATTCTATCGGAAATCCAGCTTTCTTCATGCTTTCAAATGTAGCATCGACATCATCGACTTCAATTGATAGATCAGGCGTAGGCGTTTCTGAGCCACCCTGTGAGGCAAAACTAATCTGAATGCTCATCTCCTCGTCTAAACCATAAGTTCTAATCCAACCATGATCCATCATTAAATCAAGACCGAGCACATCCTCATAGAAGCATTTAGCTGCCGTGATATCCTTCGTGTTTATATTGGCGACGATTCGTTTGACCTTCATTTCAAACCTCCCAGACATAAGTAGATTAATCTTGAATATAGAATACATTCAACATATAACAGTTAATTCTAGCACCGACGTTCCTAACCTTAATTTATCCATAATAAGCTGTGAGGCTCACCGAGCAGAAAACACCCGAAGAGTTGGCATTAAGTCTGGTTACGAAATCTCCGTACTAACCATCTCAACACAAGAAGCACCACGATTCCGCAAATGGTATAACTGATTGGGCGAATAAATTGCTCCACGATACCCCAGTTGTCACCTAAGCGGTATCCCAGATAGATCAAAGCTAAGTTCCACGGGATACAGCCGAGTGCTGTAAATGTTATGAATCTCCAAGCTTTCATTCCAGCAATCCCTGCGGGCAGTGAGATAAAAGTACGAATAAAGGGCAACATACGAGTAAAAAATACGGTACTCTCGCCATAACGCCCGAACCAACGCTCCGATTGCTCCAAATGATGCTCATTCAGGAGAATATATTTTCCGTATTTCTCTAATAACCGGCGTCCACCAGCCTTACCAATATAATAGGCAATGATGGAACCCAGTAGGTTTCCGAATATCCCAGCAACAGCAACTTCCATAAAAGTAAGCGAACCTTGCGCAATCAGCCAGCCACCGCTGAGCATAATCACTTCGCTGGGAATGGGAATACAGGCACTCTCTAGAATCATCCCTAACCATATGCCCCAAATGCCCATAGAATTAACAAGGTGAAGCGCGGATTCAGATATCCACGCAAATAGTTGATGCATGAGTGTTCACTCCGCTTCATAAATTTTCTATTATATAAGAAAGGAAACAAAATAATGGTGAAATTCAATATACACAAACTTTTGTACGGCATATTCGTTATAGCCGCTATCTTGCTGATGTTCCCTAAATTTTCTTACAATGATCCCGATACCTTCTGGCATATAGAGCTAGGACAATATATGATCGAGCACGGACAAGTTCTACATCATGCCATACATACTTTTTACGGAAATAAGCTGCCCTACGTCCCTCATGAATTCGGATTCCAGCTGCTCGTTGCCCCGCTTTATGCAGCGTTTGGATGGCCGGGTGTGTATATTTTGACCGCTGTATGCTTGTTCTTTTTAGTGCTCGGATTGCTTCGGCTGGGTAAGGTTTCACGCAAAGAACTGGGACTTCCGGAAGACCATGTTCTCCTGCTCCCTTTTGTGCTGCTAATTTCTTGCTGGATTTATTATAATTATTTCAAAGGCCGTCCACAGATGATCTCTTCGTTTATGATTGTCTGGTTTTTCGTATATTTGCGTGAATATCAAATGAGTGCTCAAAAGAAATATGCCGCTGCGATGATTGCCCTTTCTATTGCCATTGCCAATTTCCATGCAGGAGTATGGCTTGTAATTGCTGTATTTACAGGGATGGCCTTGCTTGAATCATTGATCCAAAAAACGCTGAATGAGCGTAAAATTATAGTCTTCGGTCTCATCTGGTTAGTTGGCATTCTAAATCCAGGCGGCGTAAAAAGCCTCTTGTTTATTTTGACAGTAACGAAAAAGAACTTTAACCTGCTGATTAATGAATGGCAGCCGATTCGGTTCAATAGCTTGGATAATTTGCCCATTCTACTGTTGCTTTTGTTCTTTGCCTGCACACTTCCTTTTGCACTCCAGCGTAAACCGTTCCGTTTTTTTCTTATGCTTGGGATTCTATACCTCGGTGTATCAAACTTCAAGCAAAACCTGTTTATGTGGCTGTTCATTCCCTATTTTGCGGCTGTATTTTTTGATGCGCTTCCTGAGTTCACCAAAACAGGTATTCTAGTCCGACAAAGTACATTACGAGGGTTACTGGCAGTTGGTCTGCTGCTAAACATTGCTTATCTGTTCCTTGTACCACCAGTTATTGACGCTAAAAAATATCCTGTAGATGAAATGGACTATATTCTGCAGCATACACCTGAAGGTACACGTCCCAAAGTTCTCGCCCACTACGGTTCATCCGGCTATGTCATGTTCCGAGGGGGAGATGTGTTATGTGATGGCAGACAAGATCCCTTCGTGACAAAAGATTCTCTTGGCGTATTGGGTTGGACTGCTTTTGAACGCTCGATGCACGGATTCTCTGAATACCTTCCCGAGATCGTTAATTACGATCATCCCGATTATGTAATTACGAGCAAAAAGGTCTCATATAAGCTACTCAAGGAATGGACACAAAAATTCGGTCAGCCCGTATTTACAGGGACCTATGGCAGTGTCTTCTCGTTTATCCCAAAGTGATGATCCGGCTCGTTAATTCCTCACTCTGTAGAACGCAAAAAAAACGCTGACCTGAGGCAATCTAGCCAATAGTCACCGATCCGCAATTAAGTATTCTGATTAATAACATCCACATGGTAAGGATATACATAATTACGACAAATAAGAAAAATAAGTTAGTAAAATATCAAATCTAGCGTTGATGGTTCCGAAAATGTATAGTATTTTATGGAAGAAAGGTAATTTAAAAGAAGGGAGGAATTAAAAATGGACAAGATGTGTATGGAAATGATGATGAACATGTGTATGGATGATATGATGTCTAAGATGAACTGTATGAAGATGGGCATGGAAAAAATGTCTGAAATGGGCATGATGGATATGAACATGGATATGATGATGAAAAAAATGCAGGACTGCGATGAAATGATGACTATGTGTATGACAATGATGCGCGAAGGAATGCAAATGTCTAAGTAGCCTATAGACCATCGTAAGTTTGGCAGAGCAGACTAACTGCATGCCTTTTTTTATTTTCTTTTTTATCACAATGTGGGCTTAAATTATATCCTGATATATCTACTCTGAATCTTCTTCGATAGATTAATCCGTTCCTGCTTTAACTCCCAGATTTTCTCTTTCCACCGATACTGCTCTACTGGATCCACACTTTCTCTCAGCTTATTAAATAAATCCATTAATATTGCATTTATATCGTCGAATTGAATCCACAGCTCGTTCACACTTTGTTCTGTTGTCTCAGCATGAGAAGCCTTACTCAGCTTATTCAAACGGTCTATGATGTCAGCTTGCCACTGTCCATCGTTAATTGCTTTGGCGTAGTTTAGAAGATCCAGATAATCATCGACAGACATTTTCACCGACTCCTTATTCTGTGTATACCCAGTATTATACTCGGCATTATAGAAATTGCAATAGTCTATCAGCAGAAAAGGCATCTTCTCAGATGCCCCCGCAATGTTATTCCTAATCTGTTACTGGATTTTCCCGCCTTCAACAACAAGCTCATCGGTATATCCTTCACCGTAAATTTCATTTAAGGTTTCTTTATAGGCTTGATGGATAAATTGTTCTTTACCAAGGGTATCAAGTTCTGTATTAATCCAGTCCAATAATTCCTTATTCCCCTTTGCCACTGCTGGAGCAATTGTATCCTGACCCCCGAAAGCAGGAATGCTGACCGTAAATCCAGGATTTGATTTAGCCCAGGCAATGAGTTCTGTATTATCGTTAGCGATTGCCGCCCCCCGACCATCTTTAAGCGCTGCAAAAATCTCTGTGTACTGATCAAATTTGAGCAATTCAATATCCGGATATTCTTTGGTAAAATAGGTTTCCGCTGTCGTACCTTTAGCTACAATGAGCTTTTGCTTGTTCCCTTTTAATTGATCAATGGAAGTGATTGGAGCACTGTCTGGGGATACGACCCCAAAGGACAATTTCATGTACGGATTAGCAAAATCCACTTTTTCTTTTCTTTCCTCGGTGACCGTAAAGTTAGCCATAATGATATCAACCTTACCCGATTCAAGATAAGCCACGCGGCTGGCAGCATCAACTAATACAAATTCAACCTTCGATTCATCTCCTAGCAGATCCTTGGCAAAAGCTTGGCAATATACACATCAAACCCTTGGTTTTTACCCTCAGAGTCCACATAACCAAAAGGTGGTTTGTCTGCAAATACGCCGATCTTAATCTTCCCTTTCTTCTTTAGCTGTTCAATAGAAGTGAATTTAGAAGATGCTGAGTTTCCATTGTTATCCGAACTATTGCCACAAGCAGCCAATCCCATCAATAATATACTTACACTTACCAGCATCGTTAGCCATTTCAAACTTTTCTTCATCTCTCTTCCTCTCCTATTTCTATAATTTTTCGTACTGAAATATATCCAGAAAATGCTGGGCACGTTCTGTCGCAGGGTGGGTAAAAAATTGTTGCGGGGCAGCGATCTCACATATCTTGCCTTGATCCATAAACACGATCCGATCCCCAACCGATTTGCCAAACCCCATTTCATGAGTCACGATGATCATCGTTATTCCTTGCTGAGCAAGCCCTAAGATCACATCAAGCACTTCCCGAACCATTTCCGGATCCAAGGATGCCGTCACTTCATCAAATAACATAATCTCCGGATTCATACATAAAGCTCTTACTATAGCTATTCTCTGCTTTTGTCCACCGGATAGCTGCCGTGGATAGTCAAGTTTACGCTCAAGCAGCCCAACCCGCTCTAAGAGCTGTTCCGCTTGCTGCGTTGCTTCTTTGAGCTCTCTCTTTTGTACTTTCAGAGGACCTAAAAGAATGTTATCCATAACCGTCATATGCGGGAATAACTCATAATTTTGAAAGACCATTCCGATATGCTGCCTAACTTCACGCCAATCTACAGCAGCCCCCGCAAGGTTCTGCCCACGATATTGTATCGCCCCTTCCTGAACCGGCTCCAAACCGTTAAGACAACGCAGGAACGTACTTTTTCCACAACCAGAGGGACCGAGAATAACGATTACTTCTCCTTTTGCCACCTGCAATTCAATGCCGTCCAGAACCTTTCGCTCTCCAAAATATTTGTGTAATTGTGTAACCTCCAGCAGGAGTTCTCCGGAATCTGCCATTACAACCGTTCCTTCCTAAGCCTTAATTTTGCCATCTGCTTTCAACTTTTTTCGAAAGTCTGGATAACGGAAAACATACAGAAAAATATAATATAAAGATAAAGCCGTATACCCAGAAGGAAGCGGTGGGCGCTTTTATCACGCCGAGTTCAATAATCTGCTGCCCGATCTTTACCACCTCAATCACTCCAATCAGCACCACCAGTGATGTTGTCTTGATCATTCGTGTGGCAAGATTAATCATTCCCGGCAGCATTCTGCGTACAGCCTGCGGAATCAAAATATGCCGATAAAGTTGACTGCTGCTCAGACCTAGCGCCCTGGCAGATTCCACCTGATGTTTTGGCATAGATTGCAAAGCTCCACGAACAAGATCCCCAATCTCCGCAGCTCCCCATAAGCTGAACACCAATATAGAGGTAGCCTCCCCGCTGATATCGATATGAAGTAATGGAGAGAAACTGAAATGTACTACATACAGCCACACTAGAATCGGAATAATTCTAAAGGTCTCCAAATAAAGACGTAATATAAACCTTAAAGGCCTCGATCCCAGCGTCCGGAGCAATCCCATAAGGATACCTAATAACGTACCGATTCCAATAGAGAGGAATGAAATTTCAATCGTTACAAGTAAGCCCCCTAATAATCGTTCGAAATTAGAACCTTCAAAAAGCACCTCAATCCCCGAATTCTGCATATCTCACCTTCCTTTCCACCCAAGTCAATAAAAGCGATAAGGGCAGGACTAACACAAAATAGGCGAGTACCAGAAGGAGCAGAGACTCCGCTGTTTTGTAATGCATGCCGATCAAGTCTTTTGCCACATTCATCAAATCCATTAAAGCAATGGCACCTACAATAGAGGTCTCCTTCAGAAGAAAGATCGCATTTGCCCCTAAAGAAGGAATACTTATCGCAAAGGCTTGGGGAAAAATAACATATCTGACCAGCTGCAGCTTAGACAGTCCAATGCTCTGACCTGATTCAATCTGCGATTGGCTAACTGCCTCGAACCCACCACGAAAAGCCTCCGTCATATAGCTCCCGCCCAAAAATGTCATGCCTACAATCGCACAGGTCATCTCACTAAAGTGAATTCCGATCTTAGGTAAGCCATAGTAAAGAAAAAAGAGCTGCACAAGTAAAGGGGTGTTCCGTGAAAGCTCAATGTAGATCTTAATAACATCACTAACGATTTTGACTTTATAGTACAAGACGATACTGAACAGTAAGCCAATAAGGAGTGAGAAGACAATAGCTAACAACGCTAGCTTCACTGTCAGCCACATCGCCTCACTATAAAGCGGCAAACTCTCATAGATAAACTCCCAGTCTAAATTCATATCTGAGTAACCCGATCCCCTTTTCTTAATTTCTAATAATTATCAAAATCTTACATTAAACCTTACGTGTGGTGATATGATTTTATTCATACTATTCCAAGTAAATAACTATGTTTTAAAATTCTTGTATAGTAGTCCACAAAAAAAAGAAAACCGCTAAGAGATTAGTCTTAGCAGTTTCCTTTTTCTATAGGCTAAACCTTTCCACATTCTAACATCCCACTACCAATAGCCTCGGATGCCAGTCTGCAAGCGGATCAACGCTTCCAAATAATAATAATCTCCCCAAATCATATGACCATCAGGCACACGTCCACCTCTCACATGATAAGAACCATGCTCTAAAAGTCCCTCTGCTTCCGGATTTCCAGATGTCGCATAATGTTCCACTAGGGATTTCATGCTACGGTGTAAAGCAACTTCATAAATGGCCCGGTCCGGATCATCTACGCCTAGGTGATCGAGCAGTTCCAAAAGACCGGCCGCAGCAATCGCCGAAGCCGAGCTGTCGCGAGGGGTATCCGCTCCCACTGGCACATCGAAATCCCAATAAGCCACACTGTCCTCCGGTAGATGGCTGATAAAATAATCCGCTAGGCTCTTAGAGGTCTTAAGAAAATCCTCATTCTGCGTATAGCGATACGCCAGAGCAAAACCGTATATTCCCCAAGCTTGACCCCGTGTCCAGGTCGATCCGTCCTCATAACCTTGATGTGTTCCTCCACGAATTGCATTTCCGGTAGCCGGATCAAAATAAAAAGTATGGTAAGAGGAGGCATCCCCACGCACAAGAAATTTCCGGCTCTTAAACGCATGTTCGAGCGCTATTTCATAATAGCGCTTATCTCCTGTTTCCTCCGCTGCCCAGAACAATAGAGGTAAATTCATCAAGCAGTCAATAATAATACGTCCCGCATTCTCCGGGTCACTCTCCAGTCCCCAGGCCTGAAGAATCCCTGCTGGTTCACGCCAGCGCTTGCACAGCGTGTCCGCAGCTTGCAGGCCGACAGCTCGCGCCGCTTCGCTGCCCGTTATTTTCCACTCCGCTACTGCAGTCAGTGTATACAAGAAACCAATATCATGATGGTCCAGGGCAATGTGCTGATCCAGACGATGCTTGAAGTCCCCTAACCAAGAGGCTGCCGCCTCCTTATAGCATGAATCCTTACTATATTCATAAGCAAGCCACATCATCCCAACATAGAAACCCTCTATCCAGTCGTCGTTGTCTCCCCATTCGTACTGTTGCCCCTCAGCGATATGAGGCAGTTTGCCCGGATGGTTAGCAATATTGCTCCCAACTTTGTGAATCGCATCCTCAATAGCCTTATTCCACATCTTTGTTTCTCCCTTCCCTTAAATCAACAGTATGCAAAAGTGTATCGTTACTAGGTTCGTATACAGCAACCCTTCCGTCCGAGTGCCATTGAATAAGCGGTGGTGAAGCAAGACTTGCCTGGTTCTCCGGAGTATTCGTCGCTCCGAAGACAGCAGATATCAATACTTGATCTCCCGGTTCCAGTCTGGAGCACAAGCTCGGAAGAAGTGTCCGCGGCTTCAGCAGATTGGTATTCGGCTCGGGATGTACGCACTCTCCCCGATCAAAGCCGCTTAGCCTATGTATGGCACTGATTCCCCAGGGCAGCTGCACCGAAACAGCAGTGTTTGATACCTTAATGGTTTCCCGTTCACTGTGCGAGAAGCCAGCTGACTGGCCAATGGCAAATCCACCCTCCGCTACATCCAGCCGCCGGGCAGTATGAATGCTGTGAACACGAACATGCCATAGACCTGCCGGAATAATCCATGTCTCCACGTGTACATCACTCCAGGGATGCCAGCGGGAATATACATAGCTGTCTCCGATTTCCCAGGTCTCGCAGAATCTGCGTACCCGATAGTGTTCATCACATTCGCATAGTGCGAGTGTAGAATCGTAAGCGCCTTGAACCAACCCGTAACCCGCTTTCGGGACACTAAAGCCAAACAGAGTGGAATATGCAAATTTAGAATATTTGGCTGCGCTATGGGCCATATCAAAGTTAGCCATCTGGCCAGAGGTATAGGCAATAACATGCCGATTTGCTTCCGGGCGACTCACTAGCATACGCGCCTCTTGGAGAGCCCGTACCTCTTTCAAAATAGGCAGCGGCTCTTCCTCCGCCTGCCAAAAAGGATGATCATCTGGCAAGGCAAGAATAAGCATAGCTTTAAAGGCCCAATACGGAGATCCGGGGGCGTTGTAGCTCTCTGTCATGACTAGATTCGGATAAGCATATCCGATGCTAAGCAGTCCGTCTAATCCCATAATAGGTTGTTCAAACCACCAACGAAAATGACGCATAATGATTCCTTTAAGAACGCCATATGAAAAAGGAACCACTTCTGCATACACCAGCGCACTCCAGAAAGAAACCTGTGCAAAACGATAGGTCAGGCTACGACCAAAAGGAAGTGCACTTCCGTCCTCAGCGAACCAATAAATGAAATCCTCGGCAAATCGTGCGGATCTTTCCCGATAAACAGCAGCTCTCTGAGGATCATCATCCGCCATCAACTTAGCGTATATCAGCGTATAATAATGCATAGCAAAAGCAATATAATAATCCCTCTGATCGGTCAATCCATCGGAATACCAACCGTCACCAAGATAGTAATTATCGATCTTCGCTAGATAATCATCCATTATGCTCTGATCATAAGGCAATCCGACTTTCTTGAAGCCCACATTCACAAGAACCGTGAACATCAGCCAGTTATTCGGATTGGAACGATCCACATGATTAATCTGATTCAGCCAGTTATATACATTCATTTTCTGCGTGTCGCTCAGCGGCTCCCACATTTTATGTGGTGCAAGAGCAAGCCCCAATCCCAACACGGCCTGCTCTACCATACGCTGATCTTTGGTAGTAAATCGCCCCCAATATTCTTCATGCTCCGGGTCTGTCCCGTTGATGATCCCTTCCAGAAACATCGGCCAGAGTGCACTTTCCCCTCCACCGCTGGCATGGGGAACAAGACCCCATAAAGGACGGGCGAAAGCTTCCATAAGCGCTGTAGCTTCATTGTAAATCGATCCTGTAGCGCCCATATTAATTCCTGCACAGCCAGAAGTAAATCTGCTCTCCAGTGGAGTATATAGTTCATTTAGGAACATCTGTAATTCATTTTTAGTACCCTTTATTTCCACAGCAATGTTTCCTCCTGTCCACACTCAATGCCAAGCCGCATATTCACTAGGCCTCATGCCCATTTCCCGTTTAAACAGCTTGATGAAATAACTTTTGTTGGCATATCCCAGATACTCGGAGATCTCTTCCACTGTCTTTTCAGATTGGTTAAGCAGCTCCTTTGCCTTCTGAAGCTTTAGCATATTTACATATTCAATGAAGTTCTGGTTGGTTTCCCGTTTGAATAAGCGGCTGAAATAACTGGCATTTAAGTTAAGGCGGCCTGCCATGTCCTCCAGCGTTATTTTCTCCGTCACATGACTAATCACGAACTGCTGGGCTTTGATGACTTCACTCCGTTTAGACTTGATGGAGAACATACTTATTTTCCGCGCTAATTCCTCCAAGTACTGCACCAGCCATTGTTCCAAATGCTCCAGAGTTTCAATGTCACCAACCACGCTAAATAGCTTTTCTTCGGTTATAGGCAATGGAGATTGCAGAAGCTGTTTCGTCTTCATCTGCAAGTCCATCAGCAAGCGAAGCACACATTCCTTGACTTCATTCGGATGGAATTTTTGCGAGGCCACCCATTCCCTCCATTCCTTTACATGAACGCGAAGCTCCGTGTTCCTGTTCAAGGCAATATCATCATTGATAACAGCGTACAAGGTTCCATATTCAGCATAAATATCTTCTCCGGAAAAGCAGACTTCTTCAAAACGGTGAATTCCCGCCGCAGGGAGATAAAAGCGCTGTATTTTCTCCTTCAGCATCCGCTGCAATGTTCCGCGAATTTCCTCAGGACTGCGCGCCTCAGCGCCAAATAAGCAAGAGACAGAAAGTTTAAGATATTTCTGAACCGCAGAGGCTGCATTTTGAATGGAGTGATAGATTGCCTGGTGATCTTTGGAAGGCTGGTCGCTACAAAAGAGAATGACTATCTCCTTATGGCTGTATCTCGAAATAAACAGACTGTGATCAGCCTCAAGCACTTCCTGCATAATATTCTCAACCGCAAAAGAAATCGTATATTCACTCATCCGGCGCACCCTTGAAGCTTCCTCTGGACGGTCAATTACAATAACCAGCGGGATATAGTTTTTGGCATGGATCATAATTCCGTTTGATCGGGCCTGCTCGATCCAAGCCCCCTTGTCCCAGGATTGATACAAGGTATCTTTTAGAAACTTTTCCTTCAGCGCGGCGCGATTTTGAGACTGCTTTTGCTTATAAACCAGCATCTCCGTATGCTGCTGCCTATTCAGTCCCACTTCCGCCACAAGGGTTCTAATCGCTTGCTGTAACTGCTCAATATCCAGTGATTCCTTTAAAATATATTCTCCTACGTTTAATTTCAGCGCTTGCTGGGCGTATTTGAATTCGTTGTGGCAGGAGAGAATAATCGCACGGATTCCGGGCTGCACAGCTCTGAATAGCTCCAGCATCTCCAGCCCGTTCATCTTGGGCATGCCAATATCGGTAATAATGAGATCTGGTGGACTCTGCTGTGCTTTTTCCCAAGCCTCGAGACCGCTATAATAACATCCGGTGAGTTCAATACCGAGCTCGCTCCAAGGTACGGCCTGCGACAAATAACGGATAACCGGATAGTCATCATCCACCAATATTGCCGTCAGCATTCTCCACACCCACCTTTCCGTAATCCAAAGGAAACTCCAGACAAATCTCCGTGCCCACATCAGGTTCACTTTGAATATTCAGCTTAAAAGAAGCCCCATAAATCATACTGAGGCGTTGGGCCACATTGCGTAAACCTATGCCGGAGAACCCTTTTCTGTCCTCCTCTGTAATTTGTTCGCTGCTGTATGCGGTTTCACGAAGTCTTGTTAAAGTTTCCGGTGACATCCCGATCCCATTATCCTTAATGGTGATAACCAAGCTTCCCGTAGTTGCAACAATACGAGCTTCAATAAAAATCTCGCCACCAAACTGCTCGAAGCCATGGATGATGGCATTCTCGATCATGGGCTGAATCATAAATCGAGGCACCAGTGCTTCAGCGCTCCCGTCCGCTAAATTCATTTCCAGCCTGACCTGATTGGCATGGCGAAAATTCATTAAAGTGACATAATGCGATATCGTATCTGTCTCCTCACAAAGCGGGATAAACTCATTGTCCCTGTTAAAGGTCATACGGAGCAAAGACGACAGCGAACCAATCAACTCAGCATTCTCCCGATCGCCTTGCATCAGAATATTTAAGCGAATCGAATTCAGCAGATTAAACATAAAATGTGGATTGATCTGCGCTTGCAGCATCTCTAGTTCGGCTTTTCTTTTTCCCGTCTGTTCATAAGTGATTTGTTCAATCATAGACTCGATCCGATCTAGCATCTGGTCAATGGTGCGGGCGAGCTGTGCTGCCTCATTATTCCCTCGAATGAACGAACGTTCATCTAACTGACCACGACCTATTCGCTTTACAAAAGCGCTTAATTTTACGATAGGCTGAGTCAGCTTTGAGATTAGAACGGTTAAGAGAACGGAAAACAAAGTAAAGAAAAGAATCTGCACCGCCAGGCTGATAAATAAAATCTGCTTATTTTTTGACAAGGCTGCCTTCAGCGGGATAATGCTGACCATCCGCCATTTGTTGCTGCTCAGCTCCTGATCAACATATAAAAACTTTTCTCCGTCGATTTCCACAGTGTCAAGCTCGCCATCCTTTTTCAACCACGTCATCGTCTCTCCGATTCGGGCCTTATCAGCATGGGAAACTACAGTTCCCTTGTCATCCAAAAGCATCATCTCTTTATCATTATCGTTATTTAGATAAGGACGGAGCTTGCGCTCATTGATATTAATAATTAAATATCCGATGGTACTGCTAGAGGTCGATTGAATCGGCCTTGCAATGGTTACCCAATCAGCTGAGCCTTTATCAGAATAATTGTAGTAAGTATCGTGCTCCGCTCTCCAATAAGTCGAGATGGGTTGAATTTGTTTCAGCAACGATGTCCAATTCTTGTTGTAGAAATTACTCGGATTAAAGTCACTGTAAGGATAGCTGGTATAAATAAGACCATTTTTTCCGATTAACGTCACCTTCAAATATTCTGTTAAAACAAACATATCATCCAGCATCCGCGACATACGGTTATACTGAATGATCTGCTTTGGTGCACGGAGCGACTCTGAATCGGCAGACATCATCTGCCTGATCTCGCTGTTCTGGAGCACAAAGTTGGACTGTTCCAGTGTCTGTTCAAATATGGCATTCATATTGGCGCTGGCTGCATTTAAAGATTCTCTTGCGCTACCAACCGCTTTCTCCAGAATGAGATCCCGGGTCAAATAATCAGTAACCATGTAAATGCAGATCAGCGGGATCAGGACGCAGATCAGCGATGACCACACAAGTTTCTTACGGAGGGATAGATGCTTTCTAAACACGGATTACAGGCCCCACATCTGTTTGAATTTGGAGCAGGAGGCAGAAATGCTTTCCTGCCCCCACATTATAAGCCCCCTTTGAAAAGCGTACAATCAGCCTCCGCTTACTTTCCGCTATTGTTCTGAACAACTTCCGTTATTTTTTTATCGATATTGGCAACTGTGACATCCAGATCCTGTTGGCCTAGGAGATACATCTCCGCTTCTGGAATAACGTTGTTCTTAGCTTCATCCGCATATTTAGCCGGAACCTGCGTTGCACCAGGTGTCGAGTTCTCCATCGTATATTTCAGAGAATCGACGTCAATCTTAGAGGCATCCTTAGAACCACTCACAATTGTATCCACTAATTTGTTCGTATCCGATTTGGCCCAGCCAGAGAAAACGCGTCCACCGATTTCCAGTCCTTCTGAGGTATACCAGCGCACAAAGGTATAGGCAGCCTCCTTATGCTTGGATTTAGCGGCTATTCCCATGTAGGTCGGCTGTACGGGCGAGTAGTGTTTGCTCTCACTGTCAAGTCGGGGAATCGGCGCAAACGCGGTAACAAAGGTTGCCGGAATGGCATCCGTTCCACCCGATTCCGCAACCATCCAGTCGCCCATCGGAAGCATCGCTGCTAAACCGTTAAAATACTGATTCCGGTAGGCTAGTTTTTGCGAAATAATATCCTCATAAGGAGTGGCACTCTTATCTTCGTACATCATTTTCTTCATCATCTGCAGATTAGCCTTAAATTGCGGGTCAAGTGCATTGGAGGTTCCATCAGCTTTTAGAAAAGTATTATCCGTAGACTTGCTCATCAGCTGGAGCTGGAAATAATCCGGCCAATTATGCAGATATGCGCCAAAACGTTTCGTTGCGCCCTCACCCTTGGTCAATTTCTTGGCATACTCTTCGAAATCCGCCCATGTCCAGTCGGTCGGAACCGGAAGGCCCGCCTCATCTAACATTTCTTTGTTAAGGAGCACGAACCAGCGCTGCATGGAAGACGGTAATGCATAGATTTTGCCATTGACCGTAGTGTCCACCAGATATTCATCTGCGAGCTTATAACCTTCCTTCTGAATATAGTCATCCATCGGTTCCAACAAACCGATATCTGCACGCTGTGAATAGTTGGTATAAGGCAGTTCGACAATATCCAGCGGATCGCTCGCAGCCGCCATCAAATCCAGCTTCTGCATAGAGGCTACCGAATCACCTTTTTCATTCAGCAAATCTACTTCCACATGAATATCGGGATGCGTCTTCTCAAACTCCGCGATAATCGTGCTCCATTTCGCTTTGGCTTCTGTCTGCCAGGTGCTCAGCTTCAGGGTAACCTTCTCTGCTGCAGGCTCTGAATTCCCGCCAGCATCGGGTGCATTAGTCGCCCCTGCATTATTGGTTTTCGCATTTCCGCCGCAAGCGGCCAATGATAACGCCATCGATGTGATGATGAATGCAGATAATAATTTCTTTTTCATATAGACCCTCCTATAAATGTGTTGGGCATTACTCGCTTAATAACCAGCGACTATGTAACTGCTTACAAGAACATCCTAACATGCAGGATTGACGAGGAAAGTTCTCATATTCTACCGAAGAGAAACTATTTTGACTTTTATTATCCTTTCACACCTCCGAGGGCAATTCCCTCAATAAC
This sequence comes from Paenibacillus sp. FSL H7-0735, assembly GCF_038008505.1. Lineage (NCBI taxonomy): Bacteria > Bacillati > Bacillota > Bacilli > Caryophanales > Paenibacillaceae > Paenibacillus > Paenibacillus sp. FSL H7-0735. Next base: position 5,316,930 of record NZ_JBBOZH010000001.1, read on the forward strand.
CTGCTTCTGTCCGAGTGCAAAAATGATGAGCAACGGCAGAATTGCAGATACCGCACCAGCCATCATGAGTGAATAGACATCCCCGTATTGATCCCCGAACAACCGGATCCCCAGCTGAATCGTAAACAACTCTTTAGATTTCAAAAAAATGAGTGGATATTGATAGTCGTTCCAGGTCCAAATAAAGCGCAAAATAGCATAAGTAGCTACAGCGGGACGGATCAGCGGAAAGGCAATCTGTAGAAAAGAGCGAAAATGCCCTGCTCCATCCATCCGCGCCGATTCAAGATACTCGTTGTTTACCCCCATAAAAAATTGCTTGAGCATAAACGCTCCAATAATACTAAAGCTGTTAATCAGGATCAATCCCAAATGTGTGTCAATTAAATTCAGCCAGTTAAACAGTAGAAACTGTGGAACCAACGAAGCCTGCGGAGGAACCATATAAAGTGCCAATACAACTATAAACATCGCATCCCTGCCCGGAAAACGCAGCTTGGAGAACCCATAAGCAGCAAGTGCGCATATCAGCACATTAATTATAGTCGTAGCCAGCGTAATATAAATGGAATTTCCATAATAGCGAGCGAAGTCACCCGACCATACCTGTTTATAATTTTCAATGAGGTTCCACTGCTGTGGCAACCATTGAATCGGAAAGTTAAACACATCTTTCTCCAGCTTAAAGGAAGTGGATAACATCCATAGGAACGGTAAAAGAAATGCGATACCTAGCAGTCCCATGGCGATGGTCCAGAAGGTTCTGGATAGAAGCTCTTTTTTCACTGTAATTTCTCCTTTCCGCCTTTAATAGTTGACCCATTTTTTTTGCGCCAACATCTGCAAGGCTGTAATAATCAGGCAAATAAGGAACAAAACGAGTGCCATGCTAGAGGCGTAACCTGTCTTCAGCTGATTGAAGGCTGTATCATATAACTCGTAGACGATAACGGTCGTGGAGTTAGCCGGTCCCCCCTGGGTCAGCACTTGTATCAGATCAAAGATTTTAAATGAACCGATAACCCCTGTTACCAGCAGGAAAAAGGTAGTGGGCGAAATGCAGGGAACCGTGATGTTGCGGAATTTGCGCCAGACGTTGGCACCATCGATATCAGCCGCTTCATAAAGATCCTTTGGAATACTCTGTAAACCTGCGATAAAAATAATAATGTTGTAACCGAGCTGAATCCAGACTTGAATCAGCATCAGCGACGGCAGAGCATAATGGATATCCGCTAACCATTTGGGTGGGTTGTTCCACCCCAGTGACATCAGGAATTGATTGACGGGTCCCAGCGAAGGGTGAAACATAACCTGCCAAACCATAGCGATGGCTACTACACTGGAGATATAAGGAAGGAAATAAATCACTTTAAACAAATCCTTCAGAAAAACCTGTTTATCAATCAGGATAGCCAGCAGCAGGGCAACGATGATCGTAACTGGTACTGTGATAATAAAAAGCAAATTGTTCAACAAGCTTTTCATAAAAGCATCATCATGAAACAGCCTGATGAAATTATCCACGCCCGCGAACTTAATGCCCCCTAACCCAGCCACAAAGTTCCAATCCGTGAAGCTTAACAGCAGTGAGCCCAGCACCGGGATCAACGTCAAGATGATCAGCCCAAGCATAAGCGGTGCAACGAATAGATATCCCGCCATCGCTTCGCGTGTGTCCATGTTAAGATGAAACCTTTTTTTGCGTATCATAGTTCTCCTCCTTTACTTATCCATAATTGTAGAAAAAGTAAGCAGTCATCATAAGAACTAGAATTGTTCATTTTGGAACGAATTTTACCGATCCAGCAGTTTTATATTCCTTTTGCACAACGTAAAAAAAGCGCGAGCTAAGCTCCCGCAGCAAACAAAATCCATATTGAGTTTTACATAAAGCAATCGCGTTATACCGGCGTAACCTCTACAGCGCCTTTTCCATCCCCGCCCGCACTATTCAGTTTTTTCCGAAAAATCATAAACAAAACCACACCCATCACACTCGTTATTACCTCAGTCACAGTCATCGACCAAATCACACCGTGCAGGCCAAAAATAGAATGTAATACGATAATCATCGGTATAAATAATACACCTTGGCTTATCGCCATAATAGTGGTGGGTGTGCCTTGCCCCGTTGCTTGAAAAATGCTCATAAATAATCCGGTAAATCCATTAAATAAAGCCGAAATCAGCATAGCTGCCAAAATATAAGTTCCCATGCTTAACACAGAAGGATCGCCTGAGAACCAATGAAGAATCGTTCCTCTAAACACATATACTAGACTCACAAAAACAACTGCAATGCTGCCTATATATGCAAAAGCGTATTTGATGCTGGATTTAAGTCTCTCCGTATTTTTACTAGCAAAGTTAAAAGCAAATAGCGGAATCAATCCCAAAAATAAACCCATCGATAAAAATTCTGGAATCTGCACAATTCTTAAAGCCACACCAAATCCGGCGACCACACTCTCCCCATATTGAATGGAATAGTTATTTAACAAAAGCGTGCTGACAATTAAAAAACTGGCTTGCAATAGCTCCGCTGTACCTATTTTATAAACCTCAAGCTGATCTCGTACAGATATCTTGAAATGCTTCAAAAATCCTCTTAAATGCTCACTTTTCGTTTCCAAAAAGTAAATATAATAAATGGCAGAGCCCAAATTTGCTAAAACCATAGCCAAAGCAGCTCCGGCAACATGCCAATTCAGCACGAGAATAAATAAAGGATCAAAAATCAAACTTAAAGCCGTACTGATAAAAATACCATACATTGATTCCTTCGAGGCCCCTTCCGAACGGACCAGTTGTTCCAAAGCAAAATTAAGCACAACAGCAAATCCGCCTGCAAAAAGAGTGAGCGCATAAGACTTCGTAAAGTCTAAGGTAGCAGCATCTGCACCAAGCATTCGCGTGATCGGATTAATAGCTAACCAAGCGATGAGCGCGATAAGAAGCCCCACTACAATACTCCCGTAAAAAGTATATCCGGCAACCTTTTTCCCTTTTTCCGTCTCTTTTTGCCCCGCCAAGCGGGTTATAAATGTTCCTCCGCCTACCCCCAATACATTTCCAAAAGCCATTAAAACGGTGAAAATAGGCAGGCCCAGCGTGATTGCGGTCAGCATACTTGTATTGTGCAATAAGCCGATGAAGTAAGCATTGATTACATTATAAATAGTACCCACAGACATCCCAATCATCATGGGAATCGATAAATGAGCGATCGCTTTTTTCATGGGCGCCGACTCTAAATAATATTGATTTGAGAACTCATTTGTCATAAGTGAACCTCCGAACGTTTATAAACTTGAACTAACTTTTTGAAGTAAAGACTTTAGGGTTGCAGTTTCTTCCGGACTAAGCGCCTTAGTAATGCTTGCTTCTACCTCAGAGAAAATCTCATTGAACTCTTCCACTAAAAGAGCACCTTTTTCCAATACAAAAATACTCTTTTGACGTTCATCATTTTCAGGAGTGACACGCTGGATATACCCTTTCTTCTCCAACCCCTGAAGCATACTGGTGATGCTCGCCCCCTTCCTGTTAAAGACCTCCGCTAAATCCTTCTGAATAACCCCTTCTGCTTGATTCTCAAAAATATAGCCGATCATGCGGCCTTGTTGTGAGTTCAGACCTAACTCATTTAACCTGGTGTCAGCTGTACCTTTTATTTTCATCCCAATCTCTCGTATTAAATTAGAAAATGGTGTGTCTACAACGGGTTTGTTCATTGTGATTTCCTCCTCTTGCGGATTAGTTAGAACTCTAAGTAACATCATTATCATAATAGTTAGAACTCTAACTGTCAAGGTTCTAACTAAATACAAAAAAACTCCTCTCCAGCACTTGTCGGCAGACAGGTACTGAAGAGGAGTTTATAGAGAGAATTACATTACTAGTTCTTCTAGGTTTCCGAATAAGACTTTTTTCGCTTTCAACTTGGAGGCATTGCCGACAACTGTGAAATAATTTTGTTCCGTCACAGCCTTAAGCAAATAGGCATACTGTCTGATGTCTTCCGGTGTGGTCGACAAGATTTCATCCCGTTCCTGCTGCAGCTCGGCCCCGGTTACCTGCTCAAAATAATGCCGGTCCGCCCGCCGTCCCTGAGCGCTTGGGCTCAGCGGCTGGTCCAGCATGGACAGGGTGCCGATAATTGCTTTGGTCATCTCGTCGGCATCCGCTTCATATCCTTCGGTGAATCGGTACGCCTGATCATAAACCTCCAGCGTCTCCTGCAAATTGGGATCACGGTAGGAAGTGAACATCAATATCCCATCTCTGCGCAGCATCAGGCTTCCGCCATAAGCTCCGCCCTTCACGCGCACGGCATTCCACAGATAGGTGAGGCTCATGATTTTTTTGAGCACCTGCATTTTGCCGGAATACGTAAATCCTAGCTTGTTGAAGTCGTAGCCTTTAACCACATATTGCACCTGGCTGGAAGACATAAAGCCTTCATTATCCGCATGCCCCTGCGCCGTAATCTTAGGTTTATTCACCACTGGCCGATCCTGAATATCCAGCTTCGCTACATTAGCGGCGAATTCTTCATACAAATCAGGGGTACCCGTCACGCTGATGATTAAATTCTGTTTATTGAATAAAACCGTGCAGATATCCTTCAGCGTGTCTGCCACCTCAGCTCCCTGCTGATCGATCTTCTCGGCAAGCTCACGGATAAAGCGGTAATAGGCCACGCCACCCTGTTGTTCCTGATACGCTCCCATGTCCGAAAAATAAGACATCAGGCGGCTGGCCGCGATTTCATTGCCTTTTTGGTTCAGAACCGATTCCATCTGCGAAGCTTCCCGGCGCACGATTTCCTGTAGCTTCGTCAGGTTATCGAGCGCGCTGGTATAGAGCAGCTCGCGCAGCAGATCCAGCGATTCACCAATATGCCCCGCCATCACCTTAACCTGCGCAGTGAATTTAGGCTGATAACTGGCTCCAGTATCTTTTGCAGCGCCAAAGATCTCATTTTTGAAATGAATGCCTCCGGTTTTGATCCCAATTTCACTAGTGAGCTCTTCAATGCTGTAAGAAGCTGTCTCCATTTGGCCCAATACCTCTGCCAGCAGCACAAGATAAGGAATTTGCTCAGGAGCCACAACACTCGTATCCCAATAAAACTTGCAGTACGCAATCTTTTGAGTAGATACGTTATGGTGGATCAGCTTTAGACCCTCAAGGTTATATTCATGGGATGGCACCTGAGGTTCAGCACTGCGGTTAATATCCTGTAGAGATAAACTTGGCAGCTTCTGCAAATCCTCGGCTGCATCTGCACGGCCTTGCCGCGCCAGAAGATGCTGTGTACTCTGCACAAGCTGCTCCAGCTGGTCTGGTTGCTGCGATGATTTGTATTCACTTAATTGACACTGGGTGCTCGCTTCCTTGTCGGCTGCAATCGTCTTGGACGGGTTCAGCACCACCAGACTGCAATGATCACTATTCAGTAAGTAGACCTCAATCAGCTTCTCAAAATAACGATCCGTTATTTTTTCCCGAATGGTAGTGAATACCTCTTCATAAAGCATAGGAGTAGACGGCTGACCGTCATAGAGCCAGGACTTCATCACTTCGATATTGTAAGTAAGTCCCTTTGGATATCGGCTAAAGTCCGCTTCCCGCAGTTCAAATTCCTTGCTGTTGACCGCCGCCAGCACCAGCTTCTCATCCAGCCCGTTCTTAACCAAGCTGCTTAATGTGGTCTTCACCAGCTCCACGAAGGCATCTTTGGCGGAGGCGTTCGAATGTGTCAGGGTAATGCCAAGCAGCGGCTGAACCATACTGTCGGAATAAAAAGCAAAGGCATCTTTACCTAGACCGCTTTCCAGCAGGGCTTGCTTAAGCGGAGCTGCATTGCTGTCCATCAGCATGCTTTTCAAAATATCAAAAGCCAGATTCAGTTCCCGATCCGTAGAGGTTCCAATTACATAGTTCAGACTCAAATATGTTTTGTCGTCGGCCGTTTCTGCTTCCAGAATCGGATAATCCGCTACCAGCTCCGTCATTCCGGTAGGCTGTTGTAGGGGAATGGTGGTATCAAAGCTGTTTTTTTCATAACGGCTAAGGTATTCCTGGTCTATAAATTGCAGCTTCTCTTCAATAGAGATGTCTCCGTACAGATAAAAATAACTGTTGGACGGGTGATAATAATTGCTGTGCGCCTTAAGGAATTGCTCATACGTAAGCGCAGGAATCTCCTGCGGATCTCCACCTGAAGAATGGCGGTAAATCGTGTCTGGATACAACGACTTTTTGATCCTGTCCATCAGCACTGTAAACGGCGAGGAATAGGAACCCTTCATCTCGTTGTAAACCACGCCTTTATAGATCAGCTCGTCTTCTGTTTGCTGAAGCTCGTAATGCCAGCCCTCTTGCTCAAAAATCTCCTTTTGCTTATAAATATTCGGCTGAAATACACTATCCAGGTAGACCTCCATCAGATTGGAGAAATCCTGCTCATTCCGGCTCGCCACCGGATACATCGTCTTATCCCCAAACGTAAATGCGTTCAGGAATGTCTGCATCGAGCCCTTTAGCAATTCTACAAAAGGTTCCTTCACCGGATATTTCTCCGAACCACATAATACAGAATGCTCCAAAATATGAAAGACCCCTGTACTATCTTCAGGAGGGGTCCTGAAGCTCACGCTGAATACCTTGTTGTCATCCTGATTCTGCACGAAAAGCAGCCTGGCGCCGCTCTTCAGATGTTCCATCGTGAATACGGCGGAATCGATCTCCCGGATAAATTCCTCATTAACGACCTGAAATCCATAATATATGTTGCCTGTGATCAAGCGGCTCATAGATTTGCCTCCTCTGCACTGGATGTGATAACTCTATCTGAAGCTTATCATATCCCTGGACGTTTATTCCATTAATAGAAGGCTTCCGGGATTAATTTCTGCAGTCTGACTAAAATTGCCGCTGCCTGCTCACGCACCAGAATCTGCTTAGGATCGAAACGGCTCCCGCTGCCGGTCATTACTTCATGTTCATTCACGGCCTGAATCGCCTGGCGGCTCGCCTCTGACAAACTGGAAGTATCGGCAAACTTCACACGGTCCGGGCTGCCGTACGTAGACAACCGGGCAGCTTTGGTTACCATATCCGCCGCTTCTTCCCGCGTAATACCGCGGTCCGGTTCGAACTTGCCGGCTGAAGAGCTGATAATGCCCAGCTCCTCAGCCTTGGCGATGGTACCGCTGTACCATTTGTCCGCCGGAACATCCTTAAAGCTAGAAGTGGCCTTGGCATCGGGGAACTCATGCAATAGCCGCAGCAGCAGGGTCAGAAATTCAGCCCGGGTCAGCTTCTGCTTAGGAGCCAGCACATTTCCGCTGGCACTCACGCCCTGAATATATCCGCTGCTGAGCGCTGTTGCGATATCCAAACGTGCCCAAGCTGCGACTTTATTGGCATCCGTAAAGCTGGCCAATTCCGGGGAAGAGACATGCAGCGCAAACGTCCGTTTGGAAAGTGCTGGAGCGGCATCTTTACGGTATTTGGTGACTTGCACAGGATAGACACCGGGCTTCATCCCGGCAAAAGACACCTTTCCCGTGCTGTCAGCCACTACGCTTTTTCCTTGAAGTGTCACTGTAGCGCCGAAAGCCGGAAGACCGCCCAGCTGACCGTTTGACTTGGTGATATGGAGGGAAAACGGCATATTGGCGCTTGCGTATCCACCCATTTCCTGGCCGTTTTTATCTTTCCACTTCACTTCCATCCGGTCAAGCAGTTCTGTATCGTCCGCGTAGTAAACGAGCAGCTGATCCCCATTGCCTATCGTCAGTCTGTACGGGCTATTCTCAGGATACATCCATGCACTGCCCCCGCTGAATACAGCAATCTTCCATTCTCCGCGTCCATTGTATCGCCCGTTCTGAATCCCTTCTATAGCTGTGAAGGCCGGTTTAGCTGCATCCGCATTCAGCTTATACGCCAGACCCTTCGCCTGTAAAAAAGCTGCCGCTGCCTTCACAGCATCTCCGCCAACAATATGCCCCCCGGCAAGGGTGCCACCGGGTCCTTCGACCTGAATCGTTGCCCGGTCAAGTCCAGCATGATGTAGTCCGCTATACAGCATGCCAGCCTGCTTGGACAGCAGCTTATAGGAAGTCAAGGCAAGGTAGGCTTGCACAGTAGCGGGACTATCGTTTCCTCCGCCTGCTGTCTGCGCAAAGCCGCCACCCGGAAGCTTCCGCGCCAGCAAATGGTCCAGCAACGAGGCTCCGCCTTCCTTGGTGAAATCTGCTGCATCAACTCCCTGCGAGGATAAAGCAACAATCACCTGCGCTGTCGTCGTAGTTTTACCATCGAATCCTCCGTCTAGCTGCTGCTTGCTCTTAAGCCACTGCAAAGCCTTCTCAATCAGCTGCGCAGTTTGTTCTGAACTCACTTCGGAAGCAAGTGCCGTCAGTACCCAGGCAGTAGCTACCAGATCTCCTTGCTTCTGCCCGGCCAGCGGCCAGCTGCCATCCGCTAGCTGCATATCAAGCAGCTGATAAAACAGCAAATCGGGGTAACGGTTTGTCCGCTCCAATGAATTTGAAATGGAGTTCTTCGAGGTAATATAGGCGGCTGCTACCGCTGCTGCCCCTTCCGAATCAATTCCGGCATGATTCATCAGGAATGGATAAAGATCAATACCCGCGATGTTGTTGATGTTGCCCCCCGCAGCACTGTAAGCCAACGCTGTTCGAGTTAGCTCTGCCACCTTGGTGAACTTGCCCCGCTGTTCCAGAATCTTATCGGCAGTCTGCTCCAGATATCCCTTGGGCAGACTGCGCCCATTCTTGAAGAAACCTACGGCTGCTTCGTCCGGGAATGGCTGTATCGTAAGCAGCACATTCTGCGCCCCTTCCAAGGTACTCTGCATCTCCGCTGTGAATACCGCGGTTGTCTTTTGTGCCGGAGACGGCTCCGCCATTACCCTGCCACTCAGCAATACAAGCAAAATACATAATGCGGTAAGTGTAACCTTCCTTATCGTCCTGTTTATGGGTGTTGCTCTCATATTCATTCTCCTCCAATGTAGTTTGCTAGAACTTTATAAGGTTAGACGCAGCGAAATGGGATTTTGTTCCTGACTATGTTTCAATATACATTTTTTATCCAGATAAGAATAACAAAAGACCGCACAGCTACCCGCTTACACGGTAGCCGTACGATCTTTTCAAAACCTTTATTCAGCCTGGCCAAACCCCAGCTCACGGTATAATGTCTGCTCCAGATAATCGTGAAGATAGAACCGGGATTTCACAAAATGCTCCGCCATATCGGATGGCTGGTAACGCTCCAAAACCGCTTTCATGCGAGGCAAAACGTTCTCACGTCCACGGCGATTTCTCATGTAATTGTTCAGCAGCGAATGCCATTCCGCATCGTCTCCCGGATAGAGCTCCCAGCGGTAGACATATTTGTGGATCGCCCGCGAACGGTCCGTCGCCGCTTCAAAATCATGCATAATGGCAATCAGCTCTGCTTCATCCTTGTGATCCTTCACCTTGTCCAGCAGCTTCCAGATAACATCATAATAATCTTCCAGCTGATAATTCCCGAGCTGAGCATGACCTGTTCTAGGATCAATGCCATGAAACCGCTCCATGAATCGATCGATAAATGTTGAGGCGTCCGCTTTGCGGTTCCAGGCCAAATCGGCGTGCAGCAGCATCGGATACCACGTCGTCTCGAAGATACCATAAGGAACGCCAAGGCTGAACGGCCCCGTCCAGTTCGTGGCGACGATGCAACCGAGGTCCAGCTTATCCGCTGTCTCCGCCCATTGGAGCAGATTATCCGTCCGGTTCAATAGTACCGGATAATTCTGATGTTCAGCCCAGTCAAAGCTGCGAACCGCCGGTGCTCCCATAACCTCGATGCCTAGTGACCTGAATTTATCCGCAAGAGAAGAAACCTCAGCTTCAATATTACGTCCGTTGTATATCCAGATCATCGCCGCACTCCGCTTATCCAGCTTTGCCAGTTCCTCCGGCGGGCATTTGTCCAGCATGTCATGCCAGAAAATCACTTTTTTACCACGGCTGGCTGTAAATTCAATCAAAGCGTTCAAAAAAGCGATAAACGCCCGCTCCCGTACCCCTCCGAACAACGTTTTACAGCGTTCGCATTCACATAAGCTGTACACCTCGTCGCAGCCAAGGTGAATATAACGGGAATCCGGATGAGCTTCCATCATCTCCTGCAACAAATCAGTAATCAGCTCGAAGGATTCCGGATGCGACGGGCAGATCTCCCCCAGGGATAACTCCGTTTCGCGCAAGTGCCGCCAGGTGCCGTGGCGGAGTACATACTCCAGATGCCCAAAACTCTGCTGCAGCGGAATGATCTCAATAAAATATTCATGGGCTGTGCGTTTCAGCTCTTCTAGCTGTGTGAGACTTAACGAATGCTGTGGATGCACGAATTCCGGGTACTTCTGGAACGGGAATTTATCTTCGTATTCAATCAGAACCGCATTCGTTTTATACCGGGCAAAATCCGCCAAATACGATAGCAGCAGCTCTGGCTTGGAAAAAGTCTGGCGAAGATCAAAATTCATCGCCCGCAAAGTAGTGTCAGGCCAGTCCATGATAGACACGGCAGGAACTTCCCCTACTGACTTACGCAGTTGTAATAACGTTTGTAACCCGTAAAATAGACCCGGCGCGTCCAGTGCACGAATTACCACCCGGCGCTCCGACACTTCCAGCCTGTACCCTTCCGCCCGGCCGTTAAGCAATTTCAGATCTACTTCATCTGGCTGTGCTCCTTTCGTTTCTGGCTGCGAGAGACTCTGAAGAATAAGTGAATATCCCCTCCCCGAGATAACATGTGTACATTCCAGCTCCGGAAACGCCCGGCGGCAATGAACCACCAGTCTCAGATCATGCCGCTCCATATAGAGGCTCAGGCTTACATCCTCGCTGAACTGAAAAGCTTCGCCATCTTTCGCTTGGATCTGCTTCGGTTGCGGTATCAAGCTCTGCATCGTTCTCCTCCTAATCTTTGCTGTAATTAATTACTGCAAGCCTTGCTATGACCCTTTTTCCAGCATTCCAGCACGTTAAGTGTCCTGTCGTCATAGCAGAAGCTCACGAGATCGGCAGGTGCTCCAGCCCTTAGCCCTGCCGCCTGCTCCAGCCCCAGCAAAGTGGCCGGATGAGCAGAAGCACAATCCCAGGCTTCATCCAGCCGGGCTAATCCAGCCTCCGCAAGATAGGCCACCTGATCTGGAAGCATCATGGTGGAACCTGCCAGCAGCTGAGAATTGCCGGCCAGATGCAGCCGCCCTTCTGCTGCTAATACAACCTCTCCACCAATGTGCAGGTGATAAGTTCCCGGCGGCATTCCGCTCAGCGATACAGCATCGCTGACCAAGATGGTGCGGCTGCGCTTCATCCGCAGAATTACTTTCAACAGAGCGGGCGGCAAATGTTGGCCATCTGCAATCATACAGCCGTAAAGCTCATCCGCCGCCAGCTGCTCCCACAAGTAGTTGGGATGACGGGGCAGCGTCAGATGTGTACCATTGCCGAGATGCGTAGACATCACCGCTCCTGCCGCAACCGCTTCCCTAATCTGCTCGGAGGAAGCTGCTGTATGCCCTATGGAAACAAGGATGCCTGATTCACTGCACCGGGCGATAAATGCAGCGGCGTTTGGCCATTCCGGAGAGACGGTGAGGATACGGATAAGCCCTTCAGCCGCTTCTTGCCAGCGGCACAACATATCCCAATCCGGCGGGCCAATATATTCCCTTGGATGGGCGCCGCGTGGACCCTCTTCTGGTGACAGAAAAGGACCTTCCAGATGAATTCCTACAATCCCCTCAGCATCTTCCGGATACAGCGAAGCGGCTTCCGCAATGGCGGAGACCGCTTGTGCCAGCGCTTCTTTGCCATTAGTAATCAGAGTTGGACAATAGCTGGTTACCCCGTTTCCTAGTAGAAGTCGGGACAGTTCCAATATCGTTTCAGGCTGCAAAGGCAGCGTGTTGAGATCCAGCCCCCAGCCCCCGTTCACTTGCAGATCCACCAACCCGGGTGCCAGCCAGGGCCAATCGGCCCTGGCTGGACTCTCCGCAAGTTCGGTGACCGAAGTGATTCGCCCCTGCTCGACACTTACCTCAACCGGCAGCCCAGTCTTGTAGTGCCTTCCTTTAATTGGCGCGTTCATAGGCCAAAGGCAGCCCGATCCGTGAACATCGTGATCTCCGGATGGGTGCGCAGTATAGTAGCTGGACATGCCGTGCTGATCGAATCATGGAGCGCCGCCTGTAAAGCATTGCGTTTGGACACCCCAGGTACAATTCCGTACAGGTGACGGCCAGCCAGCAAGGCTGGTACCGTAAGCGTCAGCGCATGGGTTGGCACCTCGTCCAGCCCGGTAAAACAACCGTCATTCACCTGCTGGCGACGGCAGGCTTCCTCCAGTTCGACCGCTTTGACCAGCTGCGGGTCGGTAAAATTAGCAACTGGCGGATCATTAAACGCGATATGCCCGTTTTCCCCGATCCCGAGGCAAACGATATCAATAGGAGCCTCGCTCAACAGGGCCGAATATCTCTGGCATTCCTGCACCACATCAGCGAGACCATCCAGCAGTTCTACCCGGCCAGGGTTAACCCGACTATATAGCCGATCTGTCAAAAAACGGCCGAAACGCTGGGGAGCCGAAGCCGCAAGGCCAATATATTCATCCATATGAAAAGCATTGACCCGGGACCAATCAATCCCCTGCTCCCGCACCAGCCCCTCGTACAGTTCATTTTGCGAAGGTGCGGCAGCAAACACAATTCGGACCTGACGCGCAGAATCTTGAAGCAAAGCTCTAATTTTCTGCGCAACCTGCGATGCCGCCGCAGCGCCCATTAGGCTACGATCTTCATAAACCTGAACGGACATCTGCTCTACTCTGTGTGTCTCTAAAGGCTTAATGATGTCATTCATCCCGCTCATCCTTTCCGGGCAACTATTGCCCTTGGCACCAGACAGATTAATTCCCGTTTAACTGAATGTTCTGAACACGGTCGTAAGCTTCCTTATAAGTAGCCAGCAGCTTATCCACGCCGAGATTGTTCATCTCCTCCACATATTTGTCCCAGTCGGCCAGCTTTCGGGAGCCGGTAACAAACTTGGCAAAGCTTTCATCGCGGTGTTTTTGGATCGCCTGGCCGGTTATCGCAATAATTTCATTCTCTTTCTCCGTAAATGCAGGCCGTGGCTGCATCATGGACGGATCATATTTCGTCGCTTCTTCAAAGGCATACTTTAAATTGTCTGAGAACAACGACAGATGTGCCCCAAAGTCGATCCAGGTGTATGTTCCGCTAGTCTGAAGTCCTGTCTGCTTCCGCATTTCGATCACATCGTTGTACTCTGGTTTGAACTTAATCGTGTCGCCTTCCTTCACATACGTCTCGCCCTCCACGCCCCAGCTGCTGAGCGTACGTCCCTCTTCGGAATAAAAAAAGTCCATATAGCTCATCACATCATCGATGTTCTTTGAGGTTGATGCCACGGTTAGGCCACCTTCCATATAATGAAAATACGGGTTCAGTTGCTTGCCGCCGGCAATGCCCGCTGGAGGAGCCATGAACTGCATGTTGAACTCCGGATTTTCCTGCTGCATCGCATTGTTAAAAAAATCGATCCGGCTGATGTAATCAATGGTCACAAACGATTTGCCCGTGGACACCATGTCCTGCCATTGCTTAGTTTGCAGAGATAGAAAGTCGGGTGGAATCAGCCCTTCGTCATAAAATATTTTCCACATGCCAACCATTTCCTTGTAACTATCTTCCGTGGGTCCAAAAAGCCACTCTTTTTTAGCAAAATCATAATAAGCCCCTTCACCCGTCCCGTAATTCACTGTCATATTGGCATTCATTTCATCGGGAATTTGTCCGTAGCGGATCGAAAGCGGATAGCTGTCCGGATATTTTGCCTTCAAGGTTTTTAGAGCTGTATGCAGCTCCTCATATGTGGCTGGTGCCTGGATTCCTTCTTTGTCAAAAATGTCTTTACGGTATAACCAGATCATGCGGTTCGTCTCGCCAAAGCCCTGATTCGGGAACATATACATTTTGCCATCAGCAGACAGTGCAGCCTTCGCTTCCTCTGGATACTGCTTTACCCAGGCGGACAGATTCGGCATTTTGTCCATATACTCCATCAAATCCACCAACGCACCCTGTTGCCCGAATTTATTCGATTCTTTGCGGTTAGGCATATACATCAGATCCGGCATTGCCTTCGAGGCAATCGCCAGGTTCAAGCTCTCTTCAAGCTTTCCGGAAGGGGTCTGCACCTCGAGTGTGACACCGGTTTTCTCCTTCAGCCAGCTCCAAATGGGCCAGCTTTTCGAATAAGGGAACGTAGCATTGTTGTCTAAGAGCGCAGTGAAGGTTTTTTCCGTTTTGGACGAGTCAGTAGGTGAAGCGGTACTGCTGCCCTGAGTACTACTCTGCGGCGAGGTGTCATTGCCCCCTCCGCTGCAGCCAGTTACTACGGTTGCTGCAATCATCAGTGGCAGCAGTACAGATTTCCATTTGTTCATTACGATCTCTCCCTTATTCTGAATTTGTGACGGTTCCACCCGCCTCAGCCTTTAACCGCGCCAATCATAGCCCCCTTAACGAAATACTTCTGCACAAATGGATATACAATCAGAATCGGAAGCGTCGAGACCATAATCGTCGCGTACTTCAGCGATTCTTCTATCACCATGTTGTCACCTCCAATGCTAGTGACATCTCCCGAGCTAGCACTGCCAGCCAGCACCAGATTGCGCAGCAGTACTTGCAGCGGGAACAAATCCGGTGAGCGCAGGTAGAGCAGCGGGTAAATAAAGTTATTCCACATGCCAACCGCGTAAAAGAGCGCTATGGTGGCGAAGGAAGCCTTGGAAAGCGGAACAATAATACGGATAAATATACCGATATCATTCAGTCCGTCGATGCGGCCTGACTCCTCCAGCTCTTTAGGAATGCCGGAGAAAAAGGTCCGCATCAGAATCAGATTCCAGGTGCTAACCGCACCCGGCAGCACCATACCCCATACGGTATCGACCAGATCCAGGGAGCGAACCACGAGGAATGTGGGAATCATCCCTCCGCTGAAAAACATCGTCACCACAATCAACAGTGTGAAGCTCTTGCGCAGCGCCATATCACTGCGTGAGAGTGCATAGGCACCCGTGGAGGTGACCACCAGCGAGATCAGGGTGCCAAGCACGGTGTAAATGAGTGTATTTTTGTAAGCCACCCAGATTTGCGAATCTCCGAGTACAAGCTTATACATATTCAGGTTAAAACCCTTAGGCCAAAAAGAAACTGTATTCTTCATGACATGCACATCACTACTGAGAGAGACAGCGAGCATATGCAGGAACGGATAAAGCGTGACCACCACAACCACAAGAAGGATAAAAGTGCTCACGACATTAAACCAGGATAAACGGGGTGATCTCATCACCACACCTCTTTTCTACCATAAACTTGTCTCACTTACACGACGGCTGATGTAATTTGCTGTATAGATGAAGATCAAGCTAATCACGCCCATAAAAAGATCAATAGAAGCGCCATAGCTGAAGTTCCCCTGCACCATACCCACCCTATAGACATAAGTACTGATAATATCCGCTGTGTCGTAGATCGCCGGGTTCTGCATCAGGAATACCTTCTCGAAGCCAATCTCGAGCACTTTACCGATATTAAGAATCAAGGTGATCACGATGGCGGGTGAAATGCCGGGCAAGGTGACATGCCATATTTTACGCATGCGGCTGGCTCCGTCCATATCAGCAGCTTCATACAGCTGAGGGTCGATAGCGGTCAAAGCGGCCAAGTAGATAATAGTCTCCCAGCCGATATGCTGCCAGATTTCCGACAGGACATAAATACCGCGGAACAATCCAGGTTCATTCATGAAATTGATCGGTCCAATCCCTATGGCACCAAGCAGATTATTAATCAGCCCTCCGGTTGGGGATAAAAACATGATTACCATACTGGCTACAATGACATTTGAGATAAAATGTGGAAGATAGCTGACGGTCTGCACAACTCGTTTGAAAGCAGCCTTGCGCACCTCATTAAGCAGAATCGCCAGTAGAATTGGTGCCGGGAAGCCAAAAAACAGCTTATATAAACCAAGCAGAAAAGTGTTTTTCATCAGCGGCCAAAAATCGGGATTCTCTATAAACATCCTGTAATATTTGAGTCCCACCCAATCACTGGCCCAAATCCCTTTAAAAAGATTGTAATCCTTGAAAGTGATAACTAATCCAAACATCGGTGCATAGCGGAAGATCAAATAATACAACAGGCACGGCAGGAACAGCAGCCAGAGCGCCTTGTTTTTATTCCAAGTTCGAAGGATTCCCGCTTTGTGGCGTTGAGGTCGTTGGGGTCGCCGGTGCACTTTCTTTCGCATTTTGTCCTGCACTACGCTAGCTTGAGCCATATGCATGTCTCCTCTTGTTAAAATGATCATAACTCATATAGATGTCAGATTACTTCCCCCTTTTTTCCGGGATTTGTCTCCGAATTATAGCTGCATTTCTTTGGAAAGCGCTATCTACATGTTATATAACATTTCGCCTTAACTGCGGATTTCCATAGAATAGCGTACAAATCAGCAAAATTGCATATTGTTGGTGTTAGCTTTTTGCCGCTATGATAGAATTAATCCAATTCATTTACGGGTGCATCCAAAGGGGGATACATATGAAGGGATCGGTTACTGGCAAATTTGCGCTGAATGCCCTGTTCGTTAAGCTGATGCTAAGCTTCCTCAGTGTCATCTTGATTTTGGCATCATTTAATCTGTTCTCCCATCTGTATTTAAGCGGCAAAATCTATAAGGAGATGATCCGGCAAAATGAGCTTGGCCTCGCACAAACGGTCGAAGGCTACGAAAATCATTTCCGGTTGACCCAGAACATCATTCTTGCCCTCACCCAATCCGATTCATGGACTGCCAATCTGGGCATTCTAAGTCACCTCAAAGAGAACCGCCGATATGATATCCCGGCAGAAGTGATATCGGATCTCTCAACGCTGTATGCTAATCCTTTTCTGCATATCGAAAATTTCATTCTCTATTTTAAAAAGGAAAATTATGTACTGGAGAGGGAGGGCCTAAGCAGCGCCGCAGATATGTTCGGTAAATACTACTTCAGTGCAGAATACCCTCCGGAGTACTGGAGCCGGCAAACGATGGACAATCAATTTTTAAAAGTCATGCCCGCCGCAACCTTTACCGAGAAAACCATAAATTCCACCCGTACGCTCGGAAGGTTAATGCCAGTGCTGGTCAAAGCGATTCCTTATGAGGAGGTGTACGGCATTGTCATGCTGAATCCACAGCGGATGCAGGCTGCCTACGGAGATGCCGGCAATACCCCGTTCTATATTCTGGATGCGCAGAAGAATCTATTGTTTTCCACATCAGAGGGTAAACTGCAAACAAGCCAGCTTCTGGAAAGTGACAATGCCCATGAGCGGGTCGGAGATCAATATTACTTCTATGAAAAAGGTAAACAAACCGGATTCACCTATATCCGAGTGACCGAGGTAGCGGCTATTGCCGCAGAAATGCGTGGTATGCAGCTATTGCTGGCTGTGTTACTCTCTGCGGCAGTACTGATCAGTGTTCTCTCATCCCTGATCTTCAGCCATCGGCTTAACCAGCCGCTCCAGCGCCTGATTGCTGCCTTGGACCGTAAAGCGGGCAGCCGGCCAGAAAAATTGAGCAGTGTGAAGGAATTCGCCATTATCGGCGACCGCCTGAGCTCCATTTTGGAGAATAACCGATTCATCCAGACCGATCTTGATCATAAGAACTCACTGGTACGCCAATATGCCTACACTCATAAAGTGAAAAATATCCCGCTGAGTAAAAGTCTTGCGGAGCTTGAAGATGTCCGGCAATCCGAACTACCCTATGCCTCCATTCTGTTCAAGGTCAGCTTCAAAACCTTGCCGGACGAATTTGAGAAACACACACTGATGTTATGGAAACTAATCCAAACCTTGATCACCGGAGGTGAAAGCGACAGCGTCGCACTCCAGCCGGAGCAGGATCAGCTCTTGCTGCTCCTGTTCAACCCCGGACCGCAGAGCAGTTTTCTGCAGGCTCTTGATAAACTGAAAGAACTGCTGGATTCGGAGACATCCTTATATCTGACTATTGCTGTAAGTCCGGTATATTCAGGCGAAACCTCATTTACCGATGCCTACAATAATCTATCGATGTTGTTAAATGAGCGTAGATTGAACGGGGAAACACAAATTATCGTAGAACCTAGAGCCTCGTCCGCCAAATCCTTTCATTTAAAGGTGACCCACGGAGAGGAGCTGCACAATCTGCTGCAGTCTGGCAATGAGGAGGCTGTATTCGCTTGGCTGGATCGTCAGCTGGAGCAGCTGCAGCACAAGGACGCAGCGGCGGCGGATTTTCGGGCATTTGCCTTGGGAGCAGCGGAACAGACGAGCAAAACGGTGACGAAGCTGAATCTGCCCCAAGCGGAAGCGGAGCGTCTCTTACCACCCCGACTAGAGCCATTTAACGCTTTCCACTCAATGGATCAATACAAGGAATGGCTGCGTGATCTGGTTCGTCCTGTGCTCGTGGTCATCAGTAACCGCTCGGAATCGCGCGACCCCATTATCAGCTTTGTGCTGGATTACTTAGACAAACATTACGGCGAGGACATCAACCTCAACCTAGTAGCAGACAAGTTGAATTTAACTCCAGGTTACCTGTCCAGCATTTTTAAAGAGAAGACAAACATCAACTTCAGTGAATATCTGAACAATCTGCGGATTGAGCGGGCGAAAGAGCTGCTAATGAATCTGGAACTGCGGATTCAGGATATCGCGCTTCAGGTCGGTTATCAGAACGTAAATTCCTTCATCCGTATGTTCAAACGTTGTGCGGGAATAACTCCGGGCGAATACCGCAAGCGCTATTCCCGTGATGATTCACTCCCCTCCTCCGGCCTTGGCTTGTAAAGGGGCTACATTTCAGAGGAGAGGACAAAAAAGGCCCCCATTGGCTGGGGGCCTTTTTGTTGTAAAGATTTGCAATCAGAATCCCGTTTTTGGAATCTCTATTGGCACAATATTATAGGGCGCTGTCATACCCGTCCGCACCCGATACATCTGGTCATGAGCCTTTCTCGCTGCTTGTACGAAAGGTTCATATGGACGGTTGCAGACATCCACTACACCTATTTGATAGTTTTCTCCGTCATAACGTCCAAGCACGGGCTGATCATTCCACTGAAAATAATGAACTCCGATCAGCTGCGGGATGGCTGCCCCCTGCTCCACATAATAACGGTAAGCTTCACCGCGCTCCTTCTGAGTTGCCACCGCACGGATCCCATAAGCCAACATGCCGCCTTCAGCCGCACCAAAATGATATTCCCCAATCATGACTGGTTTGTTCAGTCGTCCGCTGATCTGGGCGATCTGTTCCTTGTCAGGACTGAACTGATAGCAGTTCATAGAGAATACATCAAACCATTCGCAGCCCTCCAGCACCTCATCACTGCCAACCCAGGCATAACGCATTCCCAAATTCAGATGATTCGGATCCGTCTGCTTGCAAAGACGGGCTGGCACTTCTACATACCGCCGGATCATGATCCGGTTGAACTGGTTATAATCCACTTCTCGGGCAGAAGTGAGATTATCCCCGGTTACATTCACATTCGATACATCGTATAAATCCTCGAACTCTTCAAAAACGCTATCCCACGCCTTGTTTAATTGCTCCACTGTTTTGTACTTTTCTGCAAGCCAGCGAATGAATTCCTTCTTGCTGGCATAACGGACCGGAGATTTCAGCATCTGCCCGGTCAAATTCAAGCCATCCACGAATGCCCAATGTGGCTCATTACGCATGAAATAGCCAACCATTCTCTGGTCCTCCCTTAATGGAAGAAGCTGCTCCGCAAAGCTCCCGGCATTCCGCTCATACTCCGGGCTAAACACATCCGGGAAATCGCGGAAAATAGATTGCTCCGTCATAGGAAAGTCCACTAGAGGATAAACATACGGAAGCTGAGATTCCTTAATGAAAAGATCATTGGACCAGTTACCGATGGTGTTGTATCCCCATTGTTGTAAGCGAAAATCCGTCATAGCCACCCAGTTAGGGCGCCACTCCGCCCCAAAAGCAGTGATCAGATTAGCAATCTCGAAGCTGAATTCCTCGCCATCCTGTGACCAAGCTTCTTGATAGATTCCTTCCCGCTCCGGCAACGAGGGTATCAAGTGTTCCATACCCGTTACATGCATAGAACAGGCTGGACCCACACAGTCCATACCCGTACTAAACAGGGCATAACCCTCTGGATCAACGAACCACCAGCGGCTGCCGTCAAACTCCGTGCGGAAATATCCGGTTGCCGCGAAACTCAGCGCTCTCCAACCTCCGTACCTGCTGAGGTCACCTCCACTGTGATCAACTTGTGCCACAAATTGCCGCTCTGCGCGCAGCCGATCGGTCAACGCTTCTGCATCAACCGTTTTTCCTGGCCAATCCCTTCCCTTTAATTGGCCCAGATCATCTATATATGGTTGCTGTTCATACTCAAAGGCGGGCTCAGTTAGACTTAGAGCCAAGCCACTAATTTGCACAGCTCTACTTGTTGTTGAAGGGAGAGTAGCGATAGAGAATCGGGTGATATGCTTGCGATCGATGCCTGCATCTCCCCTCAGTACTGTCTGCATCACACCCGGATAACGGGGAAGGAACAGCTTCTCCCCATTTAAATGAATCAAGGGTAAACAAATTTTCGTGCGTACACCAGGTAAAATTCCTACATGATAAGTAATGACGCGATGATCCCGATCATAAAAACTGAATAACAGCACCAGAACGTCATGGCTTTCATGGTAAACCTCCGCATTAACGAAACCATAATCGCACCAAGCGGCGGATTCCAGCTGCCCTGGCTGAAGCTCAAATCCACCACCTTCTGGTGTAGTGATTAACTGAAACGCCTCAGAGGAAGTCGCAGTAAGTTGTGTATGGGGGGCACTTTTAAACCATTCCATAGGGAAGGAGACAGATAAACTCATCGGTATACCTCTTTTCTCTAAACTGTTTACCTTACTGAAATCAGTTGAAAAAGCTGCGGGTCTGCACCTAGACGGGGATCATGGTAGCGTTTGGATTCAAGAAACACACAACCCCAGCCCCCACGCTGTTCTCCTGCTACGGTAAGAACTCTTCCGTCATTGCTCCCAATAGTCAGTGAACCTGCTTCTGACTCTGTAAGCAACCATATAAACTGATCTTCGTTGTCACGAATAGGCTCCAGCAGCAAGGAATTCAACGGGCCAATAGATAAGGCCTTTTCACTGTTTCGAATTCTTGCCCTACCCGTCTCCCCGTATTCAACCGTCCATCTCTGCTGCTGATCTTCATACGAAAGCGTCCGGACTTCGACGTTCAGGGTCCCCTCATGTTCAATGGATTGATTTCCCGCCGCCAGATAAAGCCCCATTCCTAAGCTTTTCAATCTGAACAGATCACTACCAGAGCTGCATTCCACAGCTACGACTCCCTTCCTAAGGTCAATCATCGTTCGCTCTGCCCAGTCAAGCTTCATTTCCCGGCCAGAAGGAAAGCTGAGCGGCAGAAATACATAGGAAGAGGCATAATAATCCGCAGGGTCCCAGCGATCCCCAACATACAGGTAAGAGCACTGGTCATTGTCTGTTCCTACAATAGGAACTATAAAAGCAGGCTGGCTGTCGTATGTAGTGATGTCGCCCAAAGGCAGCAAGGGTGACCAACGACCAAATAATTCCTCAGACCAGGCATAGGTTCCTTGGTTAGGCAACCAGCCCGTACAGGCGGACGAGATGAGAAAGTATACACCCTGACGTTTCATTAATGCAGGTGCTTCACGCGCTTGTCCGGGCCACAAGGTCTTGACCTGTTCTTCTATGCTGAGGTAATCAGGTGACAGACGATACATAATAAGATCAGCATTTTCCCTTGCCGCGGAGATAAAATAAGCCGTCCCATCGTCATCCTGGAACAGGGTGCAGTCACGAGACATGTTACCTATCGGATTAAAGCTGCCCCGGTAAACATAATCCCCATCTACCGTCCCGCAATCAGCGATCGCGCAGCGCGCATCAGAGTAGTCGCGTCCATTTTCCCAATGCATCCACATAACAAATCTCCCTGTAAGTTTGTTGTAAAGTACTTTTGGACGCTCAATTACCGCACCCGTTGGGCGACCCTCCCTGTCCAAGGGTTCAAGCTCTAATGTGGTGCGATGATAAATTGGCTGTACCGGTGAATCGAGTGTGAGCACATCATTGCGCCATTCCCAATTCACTAGATCCACAGACCGGTAGCAGCTCACTCTCCGCCGATCCATCCGGTTCTCACCAAACCAGTAATAATATCCATCCGTACAGAGCATATGTCCACCGTGTGCATGTACAGGATTTCCGTTCATATCCAGAAGCGGAGCGCTATTTAGTAGGGTGACTGTATTCGCGTTTTCGTCCATGATTATCCTCCAGAGGATCAGATTTTTATACAAAAAAGCAGGTTCGGCCAAGGATGATCTTAACTGAACCTGCTGTTCTTGCGAACTTATTTCAATCCCATCTGAGACATCACATCCACCTTGCTAGCATTGTTATACCATTCGTTGATTTCTTCGGAAATTATCGTACCGCCTTTGTCATGCCATTGCTTCACGAAGTCATCGTACGCAGTTAGCGGCTCTTTACTGTAAATAATTTTGGTGAAGGTTTCCTTTTCCATCGTATTCAGTTGCTCCCAGGTTGTCTGCATAGTCTTGGTAGGAGGACCGTTAAATGCATTTGGAAGCAGCGACTCTCTATTCTCATAGGAAATCACATATCCCTCTTTGGCTGTTTCATCATTTGCTGCCGATCTGATCAAGACCCCATTCTCTGCTTTTGCACCTTTGGAAAGATCATAAAAAGATTTACCTGGGCCATCAACACTTGGTGTATTTTTGGTAAAAGCCATTTTTCCTACACCTTGAGCGGCATCCAAAGGAGTATTGAATTTTTTGGAATCGAATACCACTTCATCGCCTACGATGTCATAATCATATCCCTGAGCATAACCATATTTGAAATCTCCGGTACCAAATGCTGCATCGTAAAGCTTGTCATAATACAAGAAGAAAGCTTCCATATTGTTGAAGTCTTTATTAAACATAAAGACACCATCGTTCTGTTGACCGGATTGGTAGGTTCGATCCCCACTTACACCGTTGATTGTTGGGTAAGCTTTGATTTTAGCCCCTTTTACGTTAGTTTCCACATCTTTAACACTGCCGTACAGCCAAGGACGGCCAATAATAATCCCTGCTTTGCCTTCAGTGAAATCCGCCAGTGCATCCCAGGCACCCTGTGTAGCTAACTCCTTATTTAAATACCCTTTGGAGTACCAATCGCGTAGTTTAGCTAACGCATCTTTTGTCCCATCAGCGACGGAACCGTAAGTGAGTTTACCATTGTCGTTATACCATTGGCCGGGGAGACTCTTCCCTGTATAAGCACTAAAAATCATTACAGAATCGCTTACCCAGCCCGTGTTGTAAGAATCTTTTCCCGAGAAATCAAATCCATAAGTATCATTTTTTCCGTTACCGTCCGGGTCATCATTCGTAAAAGCAGCGATTACCTGTTCAAATTCATCTATATTTGTTGGCGCTTTTAAATTTAATTTATCTAACCAATCTTGACGGATAAGCATGACTTCACCTTCAGTGAGATTGGGCGAGATCGCCATCCCATAAACCTTGCCGTCCTGGATAACCGGGTTGAACGTTGTTGGATATTGTTTATATATTTCTTTCAGACGCTCAGGCATATATTTGTTAATGTCTTCCGCAATATCTTTTACAAGTCCAGATTGAATCAGATCATTTTCTAATGAGGTGTCATACACTGGCAAAACATCCGGAAGCTTCTCGGAACCAGTGAGCGCTAAACGAAGTTTCGTATTATATTGGGAGGCATCACCGCCCAAAAGAGTAGTTTGGATGTTAATTCCTAGATTCTCGACACCCCAGCGGGTCAACACATTATCATTTAAGCTCTCCCCGTTGATATATTTACCGGCATTCTCATCTTGTTGCTTGGCGATGTTGATAGTAATAGGAGGATCGTATTTGCCGTCTTTGAGAACCGCTTCTGCCGCATTAGATTCTTTACCGTTTGAGCCGCAGCCCGCTAGCAATCCTGCCATCAATACAGTAGTCGTTATTAAGGCCCCTGTTTTTTTCATCAATAAGCTCCTTTGAATTAAAGTTTTATATGTTGGTCACGTTATTCTTTTACAGCACCCAGAACGATGCCTTTGACAAAATACTTCTGTAGAAACGGGTACACAAGGATAATGGGCAGTGTGCTAATAAAAATTTGCGCAGCTTTGATACTCTGTTCTGACAACGCGGCTGCTTCTGATTGACTAAGTGCCATACTCTGCGCTGAACCTTGCACAACTACAGTCTGTAAGAATGAAGCTAACGGATAGTCCGTTGTATTCGACATATACAAAATCCCATCAAACCATGCGTTCCAGCTCCCCACCATGATAAACAATCCGACGGTTGCCAGACCGGGAAGGGAAAGCGGAAGATAGATTTTCCGGAAAATGACGAAGAACGAAGCCCCATCGATAAATGCCGCCTCTTCAAGCGCCTTAGGGATTGTTTTAAAGAAATTCATAATCAGAATCAAATTATAAGCTCCGAAGGCACCGGGAAGCACGAGCGACCAGATCGTGTCCTTGAGCCCAAGTTTCGTAACCAATATATAAGAAGGAATCAAACCACCGGAAAACAACATCGTGAATATAAAAATCCACATTAAAGCATTACGCCCCCGGAAATCTTTGGACAAGGCATACCCTGCCGTTGTAATAATAAACATACTGATTAACGTCCCCAGCACCGTCCGGACCACTGAGATTCTCATCGAGCCTGTAAAATTCGTGTTTTTAAAAGTTTTCACATAGGCTTCGATATTAAAGTCCACCGGCCAAAAGGATACCAAATTCCCATTTACCGCTGTCTTACTACTAAATGATTGTGCTAGCAAATGAAGCATAGGCAATAAACACGATAAGGCTACTAGAATCAGGAGGATATGATTGAAAATCGAAAATATCCTATATCCCTTGGATTTATAATACACTCCCATTCCTCCTAACAGTTTTGTAAGCTTAACAACGTCGATTTAAAATATCTTGTAGTTAGCTACCTTGTAAGCAATTCGATAGGAAATTACGATTAATATGAAGCTGATGCCGGATTTAAACAATCCAACAGCGGTACCAAAACCGTATTGGCCATTCAATAAGGATGACCGGTAAACATAAGTATCGATGATATCTCCCGTACTATAGACGAGTGGATTGTATAAGTTAAAGATTTGGTCAAATCCTGCATCCAGGATATTCCCAAGGCTTAACGTTGCAATTACGATGATCATCGGCATCATACTCGGTAAAGTAACATGGCGTATTTGTTGGCGGCGTGAAGCGCCGTCGATCTCGGCTGCCTCATAATAAGAAGGGTCGATCCCTGTAATCACCGCTAAGTAAACAATCATGCCAAATCCGAAGTTTTTCCATAAATCACTGATGATGATCGTCGGTCTGAACAGCGTAGGATCGCCCAAAAAGAAAATCGGTTTCAGTCCGAGGAAATTCGTAAGAAAATGATTTATGCCCCCATCCAGACCTAAGATATCAATCATGATTCCGGCAACGGTTACCCAAGAGAGAAAATGCGGTAAATAGACCAAGGTTTGAATGCTCTTTTTAATCCCCATGTTTCTAATCTCGCTTAGCAGAATCGCCATAAAGATAGGAACTATAATTCCGACTATAATTTTGATTACAGCAATAATGAGGGTGTTGATAATGGATTGTGTGGCCTCTTTATATTGAAAGATTCTTGCGAAGTTATCCCAACCAATCCAAGTTGAACCTGTAATTCCAAGCCAGGGCTTGTAATCCTGAAAGGCCATCACTAATCCGACCATAGGACCGTAGGCAAAAATTAGAACGAATACCAAAGCTGGGATACATAAAACATACAATGGCCAATTTTTTTTGATTTCCTTTTTCCAAGGATTTTTTCTGCTTTTTTTAACGTTGGCCTTCTCACTCCATTTAAGCTGGGTATTCATTATCTGTGCTATTGTGCTTACCCCCTTTTACATTCTTGGCTGCTAATTTCTTTCTGGTTTAATGTTAACAAAAGCGCTTTCATTCGAAAATGTCTCAAATTAAATATCATAACCACTCGCTAAACATCTTTATAAACGCTTTCATTTTGCAAAGGCTCTTCTCTTTTTCTTTTGGAATATATGGCTTATGATGAATTCACAAGAGTCCTAGCGACAGGAGTAATGCTTATGATTAAAAAAGTAAATATGAAACGATTCATATATTTTTTCGTTTTTTTCCTTTTACTGACCTTAAGTTTGTTTTTCGTAATGAACTCCCTAGGTTCCAAAACCATTCAAGAGAGCTTGGTTAACTCCTCCAAAAATCAGCTAGCTTATACGGAAAGCATACTGGATGGCATCATCTCTGAGGCAAGTTTGTATGGCATCCAATATACAGCCGACACCTCCGTACGTTTCTATCAAAGCAAAATACAAGAGATGAACAATTACGATACACAGATGAAAAAAAACGATATCTATGACCGCATATCAGCACCACTCCTCTCCAGTCAGGCCATTGAATCTATCGGTATCTACTGGAAAACGGACGGCACTTTTATTTTTACGGGTCATGATTCGCTTGCCAAACAGCCCTTTCAGAAGGTAACGCAGCGAGGCTGGCAGATTGTTAATAACAATTTGTATTATTTTTCAATCTACCCTTATATTCATGAACCTAAGAATCCTGCCAATATTCAGTACATTGTGGGTGTTAAGCTGAAAAAGGAGTATTTAACAAGTCTGTTAGAGAAAGCAGTGAGTGGCGGTGAGAGCTCCAATGCCTTTTTGCTTGTGAACAAGAGTTTAATGATTAGCAATAAAGCGGTGGATATTCGAATCGAGGAAAAAGCCAAGGAGACGATAACACCCAATGCACATGAAATTCTAAAGTTTGACTATCATATCAACGATGACGATTATTATGTTTTATCAAAGTATATTGAGCCGATTGATACGTATCTAGTTACCTATACGCGAATGAGTGATTTTTTGAATCCGCTTAACCGGAATAAACAGGTGTTTTTTGTCAGCATCTTAATGATCTTGATCATTGGCCTTATCGTGATTTTTATGTTCTATCGAAACTATTATCGCAATGTATATCTGCTCGACAAGAAATTCTACCAAGTGGAACAAGGGAATTACAGCACCAGAATTAGTGAGAACCCGGACAATCAATTTTATAGTCTATTTAAAAGCTTTAACCACATGGTCGCCAAAATACAGGCTTTATTCGCTTCATTAAAAATAGAAACCGAGCTGCGCAGAAACGCGGAAGTGAAACAGCTGCAGGCTCAGATCAATCCACATTTTCTTTACAATAATCTGTTTTTCATTATGGCTGTGGCAAAAACTTCACCGGAAGCCGTAATGCAGATGAGCAAACATTTAGCAGAGTACTATCGTTATTTAACAAAAATGAATTCAGATAATGTTACGTTGGCTTCTGAATTGCAGCTTGCCGATCATTTTTTATCCATCATGTCACTTTCCAAAAAAATAAATTATGAAATCAACCTGCCCCCTGAACTGGGAGAGCATCTGATTATGCCACTGATTATCCAGCCTATGGTCGAGAACGCGATTCAGCATGGGATTGAAGAACAGCAAGGGGCTTACCGCGTTACTATAGATGTAAAAGCACTTGATACTGGAGCGTTAATTATTGTAGCCGATGATGGTAAGGGGCTTACTGCTGAGGAAATACACCAGCTAATGGCCAGGCTTGAGAATGAATCCCCTCCTGAAGGATCAAGAGGAATTGGTCTTTGGAACATTCATCATCGCCTCAAAAATGCGTATGGTGAATTAAGCGGACTGCGGTTCTTCATTAATGACTGGGGCGGTTTATCCGTGCTGGCATTCATAGATTTCTCGCTGGATGAAGGAGGACAATATGCGATTACTGATAGTTGATGACGGGCATTACATCGTTGAATATTTAAAACACCTGCTGGATTGGAACAAATTTGGAATTGAGCATATGGAGACGACAACAAATTCGATTGAAGCCAAGGAGCTATTGAATCAGAATCATATAGATATCCTTATTACAGATATTCGTATGCCCGAAGTATCCGGCATTGATTTACTGCATCATGTTCATGAGAAAAAGCTCAATACCAAGGTAATTTTCCTCTCCGGTTATTCTCAATTTGATTATGCACAACAAGCCATTCGTCTGGGTGCACTCGATTATTTACTCAAGCCGGTAGATAAAGAGGATATGGAAAAAGCCATGAGTCAAGTTATTAAGAGTATCGCAGAGAACCCCCCAAAAACTCCAGTGGCAGAGAAAAAGATAGATGGGCTAGGTTATTTGCTTTCTGTTATTAGCGATCCTTCCCCACTACGTTATGATCACAGTACATTCGATCCTACCTTCCGGAATGAGCATTTTTGCTTTTTTCATATCTCAGGGGCTACTGGGAAAGATGAAATGATGTTAAAAGATCATAATGGTGGACGAGACTTTATTTGGACCACTCCATCAGCCATTACTGGAATTATTCCAGAATCAAATATCGAAACTGTGACAAGCAGCGTCGATTCCATTTCTTTTTCCGAGCCGTTTGAATTTTCTCAAAAGCATGCTGTTCGGCATATTTTTTATCATTTCTTTTTTAATGAAAATATAGGTACCAGTGACTTTACTATGCTGCATGACTCTAGTGCTCTCCCTAAATTAGAGCTGGGAGAATGGGAGCAAACCAGAAAAAACATTTTAAAAAACTTTGCCAAGCTCACTGTCAAAAAACAAAAGCTCCTCTACCTGCTCGAATTCATTAATTTGCTGTATTCCACAACCGCTAAAATACAATCAGCTGAGGCCGCAGACTGGATTTTCAATCAATTATCAGAGCCAAATACGGCTCTTCAATCCATCTTGCAGAGCCTCACCCAATTAGATAGAAGCGCTAAATTTTCCAATCAAAATATTGTTCATACCATTCAAGCCTATATCTCCAATCATATTAGTGAATGCTTGAGCCTGGAGGACTTAGGGAAAATTGTTCACCTCCATCCTGTTTACCTGTCCAAATTTTATAAGCAGGAGACGGGCGAAAATTTATCGAGCTACATTTCTTCTAAACGCTTGGAAAAGGCCTCCAAGTTATTGATCGATTCCAACTTACATGTGCTCGATATTTCACATCTAGTCGGCTACAAAAAGCCACAATATTTCATTAAGCTGTTCAAAGATCAGTATGGCATTACGCCTTATCAATATCGAAGACAGCAGATTAAATGAAACAAAAATTGAACAGATCAGCAAAAAAGTTTACACTTTGAATGAAGTAACGAACCATGGAAAGGAAACCTGCTAATGTTGCGCTCCTCCTACACCATTCGCTCGGAAGAACAAGCTTCTATGCTTCTGTTTGATTCAATTGGCTGGGAACAAGCCGAGACTCCGGCATATTCATTTAACGGCCAGAACCGGACGGAGAGAAGTTGTGTTATTTTTCAGTACACCTTATCTGGAGAGGGTAGAATTGAAATAGACGGGGTTGTTCACCCATTAACGAAGGGCAAAGCTTTCCTAGTGACTGTCCCCAGTATACACAGATATTATTATCCGGAGGAAGGTACAGAGCCCTGGGAATTCATTTGGCTGAATGTACGAGGACCTCTAGCTATTTCACTCTGGAACCAACTGATCGCACATGGCGGTCCCATTATAGAACTCCCTCAGGAATCGGTTCCGATGGATTTATTGTGGAGTATGTTCAAGGACATACAGGTTGATGAGGAAAGAGATTTGCATTTTCTAACGGGGAAAACCTTTCAGTGGATATTGTCCATGGAGAAATACCTCAAAAAACCGAGTTTGTTAACCACCTATATAAAAAATGACAAACTCCATGCCGCTATACAATTTATGAAAAATGATCTGCACAATAATAACCTTAGCTTAGACGATGTCGCCGCACATGTTGGAATTTCCAAACATCATCTTTGCAGACTATTTCAAAAAAACATCAATCTTTCGCCTTTTGAGTATTTAAGAAGGAGACGGATCGAGCTGGCAGCATCTATGCTGAAAACAACAGATCAGACGATCTACCAGATCGCTGTGGACACCGGGTTTGACAATGCCAGCTATTTTGGCAAAGTCTTTCGTTCCTATTTTGGAGTCAGCCCCTCCACTTACCGCGAGCAGGATCTGGAGTTCCTGTCCAAACATGTGTTTTTTGAAAATTGATGTTGCTCGGCATAACCGTTCGGCTTCGATAGAGCTGAGTGGCATGCGTGGCGTGCTAATTCGGGTCCGGTGGATGCAAGTAGTAACCATTCAGATTTGGTGGCGCCAACTCAAAACCATCCCCCGCCGCTTTCGGACTCAGATGACGCTATTTGCTAATTTTTCGCCTTTTGAGCACAGTTTCGGACTCCAGTGCAGCTATTCCTTCGAAAGAGGTGCATATTAGGTACTTTTCGAGTCAATAGCGACTATGCGGTCCGATAAAACTCCAAATGTGTGAAAAGGCTGCGGTTAGCGGCAGTTGAGTCCGATAGCACTACGTTGGATGGGTAAGCAACTTTCATGTCGCATAATTGGCGTCCAGCAGGCCCCGGCTAGGTAAGCATCTTGCTAAACACCCTAATTCGTGTCCGGCAGCACCGACTCACAACCATCCCCCGCCACTTTCGGACCCCAATGACGCTATTTGCCAATTTCTCGCCTTTTGAGCACAGTTTCGGACTCCAGTGCAGCTATTCCTTCGAAAGATGTGCATATTTGGTACTTTTCGAGCCAATAGCGACTATGCGGTCCAATAAAACTCCAAATGTGTGGAAAGAGAGCGGTTAGCGGCATATGAGTCCGATAGCACTGTGTTGGTTGGGTAAGCAACTTACAAGGCGTACCAATTCGCGTCCAGCAGTCCCCGGCTAGGTAAGCATCTTGTTAAACACCCTAATTCGCGTACGGCAGCACCGAGTCACACCCATCCCCCGCCGCTTTCGGACTCAGATGACGCTATTTGCCAATTTTTCGTCTTTTGAGCACAGTTTCGGACTCCAGTGCAGCTATTCCTTCGAAAGAGGTGCTTATTAGGTACTTTTCGAGCCAATAGCGACTATGCGGTCCGATAAAACTCCAAATGTGTGAAAAGAGAGCGGTTAGCGGCATTTGAGTCCGATAGCACTGTGTTGGCTGGGTAAGCAACTTACATGGTGCACCAATTTGAGCCCGCCGGCTTCAGTATAAACAATCAGCTCCAGTGGCGCCAAGCTACTTGCAAGTAGCACTAATTCACGTCTGGTAGTCCCCGGCCAAGTAAGCATATCTCGCAAAGCGCCTCATCCAATAACAGCTTCGGGCGCGCAGCTAGTCACAAAAGAACTCAAAAAAGGAGAAAAAAAAGGAAGGTGCCCAGCAGCCAATGGCTTTCGGGGCACCCTCCTTTTTTGATTAAACTTCTCTAAGCACGAAAAGTAGGCTTCTGAAATCGCCCTCGAGCTGTGGAATCGTGAGTCCGAAGTGCATCAGCTCATCCCCTCTGTATACTCCGCCGTTAAGCTCAAGCTTATACGATTTTGCAGGGTCGAGTCCTTTCAGACGCAATCTGCGCAACGGTGGATTAGGCCCGGCCAGAACTTGGAAGTAGGTGGCGAAGGCTTCTTTTTTATCAGCGGAAACAAACATCCATGCCGTCTCGTTTCCTTCAAAAGGACTAAGCAGTCGATAGAAATCACCGTACTGAATCAGCATTCTCAGTTCCTTGTACTCCGAAACCTGCTTGCGGATATCCTCGCGTTCAGCTTCAGTAAGCTTGGTCAAATCCAGCTCGTAGCCGAAATTACCCGACATCGCGACATGACCACGTGTCTCCAAAGGAGTAATACGATGTACCTGATGGTTAGGAACAGCCGACACATGCGCACCCATTGAACTCGCAGGATACACCATACTTGTTCCGTATTGGATCTTCAATCTTTCCACGGCATCCGTATCATCGCTAGTCCAGGTCTGTGGCATATAATACAGCATTCCCGGGTCAAATCGTCCGCCACCGCCGGAGCAGCTTTCGAATAAAATATGAGGGAAACGGGAAACGATACGTTCCAGCACATCATAAAGTCCAAGGATATAACGGTGTGCCGTTTCGCGTTGACGTTCGGCTGGAAGAAGCGCTGATCCAATCTCTGTCATATTCCGGTTCATATCCCATTTCACATAAGTAATCGGAGCAGATGACAATACCGAGCTAACTGACTCGACGATATAATCGCATACATCCTTGCGGGATAAATCCAGCACTAGCTGCTGGCGGGCTAACGAACTTTTATGCCCAGGTACATGGAGACACCAGTCTGGATGTTCACGGTAAAGATCACTTTCTGGCGATACCATTTCTGGCTCGAACCATAATCCGAATTCCATGCCCATTGCCGTGATATCTTCCCCTAGCTTTCCAAGACCTTCAGGCAGCTTGCGACGATCCTCTACCCAGTCTCCCAGGGAGCTGTCGTCATTATCACGTTTGCCGAACCAGCCGTCATCCAGCACGAACAGCTCCAGGCCTAGCTCTTTGCCTGCTTTAGCAATTTCTTTGATTTTATCCGCGTTAAAATTAAAATAAGTCGCTTCCCAGTTGTTAATCAGAATAGGACGCTTGCTATCGCGGAATTCACCTCTGCATAACCGTGTCCGATAAAGACGGTGATAGGTTCTCGATAACCCACCAAGCCCTTCACTGGATCTTACCAATACGGCTTCAGGAGCTTGAAAGGATTCGCCCGGTTCAAGCAGCCACTGAAAGTTGAAAGGTTGAATACCGATCCCTACTCTGGATATTCCGTATTGATCCACTTCTGCTTGGGCGAGGAAGCTACCGCTATACACAAGGCTGAATCCATAAACTTCGCCATGATCCTCTGTTGCATCTTTTGCAAGCAAGGCCATAAAAGGATTCTGCTGATGGCTGCTGGAGCCGCGTTTGCTGTCAATCCGCTGGATGCCAGGAACGAGTGGTCTTTTGTGAATATGGCGTTCTCTAGTCCAAGTACCGGATAATTGCAGCATGTCATAGTCAGAATCATGGAAGTCAACATTCGCGCTTAATACTCTTTTCAGAACCAGATTATCCTTACCCAGATTCTCAATCCGCACGGAACGTGTTATAACATCCTGATTGTTAAATACGGTATAGCTCAAGGCAGCGATCAATCCTGTTTTATCATCTTGCAGTATAATTTCCAGGGTCTCTGCTTCTTCTTCACTTTCAACATAAGTAGCAGGCAGACCCTTGAGTGCAGGTTTTCCTTTATTAATGGTGTGGCTCTTATAACGGAAATCCGTTACGGTCGTGCCATCTACTAGGTGAACCTCAAGTGCCGGCTCGCGGAAATCACCGTTTCCATAAGAAGGGAATTCGCTTGGCAAGGTGTCGAGGGAGATATTTTTATCCTCCTGCAAATAAGTTGGACTAAAAGAGCAACGTTCCACCAAATTCAACGTGTGTTGAAATTTTCTCCCTGCCAATTTTGGGCCCCAGTAGACATGCGCTGGAATAACACCTTTGATCAATTCAATAATATAGCTGGATTTCTCAGACTGTAAATGAAACACCTTGCGGTTGTCATCATAATAAATACCCATAATATGTTTGCACTCTCCTTAAGGTAGCTCAATAGAACGTTTATAGTTTGTAATTAATGCTTCTTCGAAGTCTATTTTAGAGTGAAATGGAAGGGTATACAATCTTAATATCTATACCTATTATAGTAAAATATTGATCTAGCTATACGCAGGATCTGAACCACTAGAATATATATCATCAAACTGTCATTTGGAGATTGACAGCCTAGGATATAGTAGGAAAATAACCTTTTGCTCAAATATCAAAGACGGAGCGCACAGTAAGCTGGGAACGCAATTCCTCAACCGTAGCTGGTTTGTCGAGATCTTTTTTGGCAATCGTAACGGTTCTTGAAACGCCAGCTGATAAATCGAAATAGTTATCACTGAAGATCGCATCTCTTTCCTTGAAATCAAGCCCGACGAAACGGGCATATGCTTTTGACTTCACAGTAATAACGAATTGTTCTGCTTCCTCAGTGAGTACGGCTTCAAGCTCAGGATCAACAAAGCTGAAATGTTTCGGCTTAACGAACAAGACGGTTCCCCCGCTTATCGTCTCCCTCTCTACCTCAAATACATATTCCAGATAGGCTTCACGTTTCTTCTCTTTTGTATCCAAGACATGACCAAAATCAAGCCGATCGAACTCGGCACTGCTTAAAGCCTCAATCTTCACCGACTTCGCACCTTCCATTAGAACCTCTGATGTCGGAGTAAGCAGTCTCCATCTTAATTCACCACTCACCTTCTCTCTGCTCTCATTAGAGACATGCAGGGAAACTACGGTTCCTTCGTCATGTGCAGAAGCAAGAACTGGAGCAAAAAAACGTCTAGCTGTATAATGCATTGCTTTCCACCGGCCATAATAATCGATGCTAGACCAGGAAGCAACCGGCCAACAATCGTTCAACTGCCAATACAATGCGCCCATGCAGCGCCCTCTATGTCTACGCCAATGCTCTACGCCACAGCGCATGCCTTCGGCTTGGATAAGCTGGGACGCATAGAGAATAGATTCAAAATCCTTCGGATATTTGTAGGTCTCGCCGATATAATAGAGAATTTTCTCATTTCCGATATTGTTCTTCTGGTGGGACTCCATGACATAGCAGAAAATATTGCGATCCTCCGGCAGCGTAAAGGATTCAATCGTCTTCAAGCTTGGGAAGGATTGCAGGCCAAACTCAGACATATAACGCGGATAGAGCTTCCGGTAATCGGTAAAAGGCTCCTTGCCATGCCAAACGCCCCAGTAATGCATGTCTCCATAGTTCTCGTCATTCGGTTTATCAAAGCTTCCTTTAGAGGAAGGAGAGGCACGCCAGTAGAAGGTATTGGGATCAACTTCCTTAGCGATAGCCGGCAGAAGCACTTCATACTGCTTGATATAGTCGGCCTTTAGCTGGAGCGAATAATGATTCTCCCAATCCCAATCGACCCAAGCCATCTCCTGTTCGCTGTTACCGCACCACAAGCCTAACGATGCGTGATGGCGTAAGCGCTTCATGTTGTCCATCGTCTCATGTGTGATATTGTCCTCAAAAGATTCTGTCAGTGCATAGATCCCGCAGGCATACAGATGATCCTGCCAGACGATAAGCCCATATTCATCGCATAGATCATAAAAATAATCGTCAGGATAATAACCGCCACCCCATACACGAATGGTATTAAAGTTAGCAGCCACGCAGCTTTGGAGCAGGCGATCCGTGCGCTCCTTAGTCACGCGAGGCAGAAGATTATCTTCCAGAATATAATCGGCACCTGTAGAAAAGATAAGTACGCCGTTGATTTCAAAAGCGAATGATTGTCCCCACTGGTCTTCTTCCTGCTTTACAGAAATCGTTCTTAATCCAATCCGCAGTTCTCGACGATCCAACTCCTGTCCCTTCTGCAACAGTACGACCTCGACGTTATACAGGGGTTGTGCACCCAGATTATTCGGCCACCACAGCTCTGGCTCCATAATTTCCAGTGTAATATGATGATCTTCTCCGGCAGTTTCGGACACACGACGTTCAACGGCCACACCTGCTGGAGTGTGAACGCTGACTACGATTTCCCGTTCAACCTCCTGCCAACTCTCTGTTCTTACCCGAACATCCAGAGTAACCTTATCCGGCTCGTGAAATTGTGTAATATAAACATCGTCAACACGGGCACTGTCATACCCCTGAATGGAGAGACTTCTCCAGATTCCAAGATCGGGCAGCTTCGGACCCCAGTCCCAGCCGAACATGGAATGTGCTTTGCGCAGATGGGATATTCCCTCCACTGCATCAGCACAACTGCTAAGCGGCAGCTCCGCTTGCTTCCGCAGAGCAAATTCCACTGGGGAACGAAAAATCGCGTGAATGGTGTTATCGCCTTGCTTCAACACTGACTTAATGTCCACTTCATACGTCCGGTGCATATTATCACTGTTCAGAATGTTAGTTCCATTCACAAAAAGCTCGCATAACGTATCCAGCCCCTCACACAGCAGAAATACGCGGTCATGCTGTAACACTTCAGCTTCCACTTGAAAGCAACGCTGATATTCGTAATCGTAATTGGATAATTCCAGAACCTCATATTCCTGCTCACGATAGAATGGATCCGGCATTTCTCCGGCACTCAATAAATCGTGATAGACAGAACCTGGCACACTAGCCTCCAGCCAGCTCGGCTCATGCAGACGTCTCATTTTCCATTTTCCATTTAGATCTACAAGATGCATTTTCTCCCGCCTCCAAAATGTGCTATTTTGCCTTCTTATAGATCAAGTCTATCAATAATATCTTTATATTTCTTGTGTTGTGTTCTCGAGAATCATGTGCTATTTTAACATCATTAATACACTGGAGGACGAACATGCTCAAATACACCGAGGCAAGCCATATGAATCCTGAACTACTAGCAGA
Organism: Paenibacillus sp. FSL H7-0735; assembly: GCF_038008505.1. NCBI lineage: Bacteria > Bacillati > Bacillota > Bacilli > Caryophanales > Paenibacillaceae > Paenibacillus > Paenibacillus sp. FSL H7-0735. The sequence continues at coordinate 5,353,708 of NZ_JBBOZH010000001.1, forward strand.
CCCTTTCTGGGTGGAGTCCTTAAGTCAGGTATCTCCAGAACATACGCATGATTTCTATGAATTTTTCATTCTCACAGAAGGCAGATGTCAGCATATTGTTAACGGGACAGCGCAGCTGCTTCAGACTGGCTGCCTTGTCTTTATTCGGCCCAGTGATACCCACAGATATGAAGCAGATGGTGATAGCGATTGCCGTTTCCTGAACATTCCCTGCCGCAAAAGCCTCATTGAAGATGCTTTAACTTATCTGAATGAAGAGGAGTTTTTGCACGGATTGCTGAACACGCCTCTCCCCCGAATCGCCATGTTATCTCAGCTGGAAATAGCTAGTTTCGTCCGTTCTATGGAACGCATTCGCATCCTATCAACCCTAGACAAGGTTAAGTCCCGGATTTATCTAAAAGGCCTGCTCGTCGATACACTCACCCAGCATTTTTTCTCCGCAGAGACAGTCGCTCAACCAGAATTCCCGCTCTGGCTAGAGCATGCCATAACCAAAATGCATTTAAAGGATAATTTGCACCGTGGACTTCATGCCTTGTACGAGCTGTCAGGGAGAAGCGCCGGCCATGTGAACCGCGCCTTCCGGCAATACTTGAACCAGACGCCTACGGAATATATCAACCAGCTAAAGCTCAATGTAGCCCGCACCCTACTGCTCACTACCGAGCTGCATGTGGTCGATATCGCTTTGGAATCCGGCTTCGAGAATGTCAGTCATTTCTATCATCAATTCAAAAAATTCTATCATCAAGCCCCGCTTGATTTCCGCAGGAATGCACATGTTAATCGGCTGGTTTAGCTTTTTTATACAACAAAAAGCTTCCCTCTGCTGAAATGCAGAGAGGAAGCTTTTACATAGATAAATATATTATTTTGAGTTCCACAATTCCATACGTTCGCTATACTTCTGATTGAAGATTTCTTCTACTTTTTCATCCCCAGCTTTTTTCATATCCGCAAGCATCTTGTCGAATGTAGAATTGGCTTCGGCTTCAGAAGGAGCGATGATTACTCTCGTAATGCTTTGGTCCATAATATCTTTTACTTTTTGCGCTGTCAGCGCTTCAGGCGTTCCGCCGTCAGGGCCTAAGTTATCAAATTCTGCTGTATCCCATACGGAATCTCCAAGGCTCTTAATGGCCATTTCGTCAATTTCACTACGTTGGTATTTAACGGCCATATCGTATGGCTGTTCATTGGCATCCAGACCATTTTTAACAAACCACAACCATTTACGAACCCCGCTCTTCTTCACAGCATCGTCCCAGTTATCCTTGAAGCTTTGCAGGAATGCAGGGTCTGGTTGTCTCTTTCCATCCACCATGGTGTACTGCTCGCCTTCCTTACCCCATAGCAGCAAATGTTGTCCTTCGTCACTCGCTAGGTAGTTGAACAGCTTGATAGTTTCTTCAGGGTGTTTGTTATTTTTCGTAATGGCAATAGCATCCCATCCAAGTGAGCTTCTTGGTCCGAAAGTTGTTTGGGAGGCGTCTGTGCCTGGTGCTACAACCTTGTACGGGAAGAACTGATTATCATCTCCGCCATCCTTCTTCAGAGTACCATTTGCATTACCTGGGTCCCAGTATGCGCCTGGTGTGGAGAACACTGCGCCGGTAGCCAGCTTTTGAATCCAGGTTTGTGTTTTGCTGATGGCAAACTCTTTTTCGATTAGACCTTCTCTATACAGACTGTTCACATAAAGCAGCATCTCGCGATACTTTGGATCCTTAACATCATATTGTAATGTTCCATTATTATCATAGTAGGTTCTCAGACCCCACATCCCTTTAAATGTACCGAGGTTGGCGCCCATATTCTCACCGTTCATCGTCATTGGAACAGTTTCTTTTCCATCAATTGTCTTGTTTTTCTCTTTAAAATTCTTTAAAAGTGCTTCAAACTCATCCGTTGTGAGTGGGGTGGAGCCATCTGCCTTATCTGGAGCTAGGTCCGCAACCAGATTTTTTCTCATCAACATACCGAAGACAGGATCACTATCCAAGCCATACCAGTTAGCTAGGTAATAGTTTTTTCCATCTTTATAACGTGTTTTGATCAATGTGTCGCCGTACATTTCTTTAATGTCTGGTCCACTTTTCTCAATTAACTCATCGAGCGCTATAAATGCGCCACTTGTAATGTATTTATCGAGGGAAGCATCGCCCCGGCTCATTACAACCACATCTGGATAGTCACCACTGGCAAGCATCAAGCTCAGCTTTTCCGTAGGATTACCCGTTGGCTGCTGGATTGAGATCGAAATGCCTGTTTTTTTGGTGATTTCCTGCGCAATAGCATCAGTGAAAGGTTCTCCCTTGGTATTTGAATCAAACCAGGTCAATGTAATCGGCTCTTGTTTTTTATCGTCTCCGGCCGTTTGGTTTGTATTGTTTTTTCCATCATTTGAAGCACAACCCGCTAATACACCAACGGCTAATGCGGCAGTAATACTCACGTTCAACCATTTATTTTTCTTTATCATAGACACCCTAATTCCTCCCATTAAGTAAGTTACTTCATAAGTCTATCAAGCAACCAAGCAAGTCTGCCCGTTCACCCCCCTTCAGGGCCGCTATTTATTTAATCATATTAACTCTTAACCGCTCCCAAAGTCATACCCTTAACAAAGTACTTTTGCAGGAATGGGTATACCAGTACGATAGGCAATGTTGCCACCATCGTCGCTGCCATCCGGATAGTATCACTTGAAACCGCATTCCGCTTAGCCGAGTTAGCTAGCATTTGCGATTGCGATACCATGCCTCCGGTCTGGAATTGGCTTAATATTTTCACGAGTACGGCTTGCAAGGTCTTTAAGTCAGAACTATAGGTAAACGCATAGGAGTCAAACCACGAATTCCAATGTGAGATTGCCTGAAAAAGTCCTACAGTCGCAAGCACGGGTGTGGTCAACGGTAGAACAATCCGGAAGAAAATCATCAGGTCATTCGCCCCGTCTACCTTCGCCGACTCCTCGATCTCACCAGGCAGCCCCTCCATAAAGGTACGGACAATAATCATATAGAAGACATTCATCAGCCCTGGCAAAATAAATACGGAAAACGTGTCAATCATATTCAGCGCTTTAAGCACCATGTAATAAGGAATCAGTCCGCCTCCAAAATACATTGTGAAGACAAAATATAGATTCCATCCTTTACGTCCCATCAAATTCCGGCGGCTTAGCGGATAAGCAAGCATCGTAATGACAAGGACAGATAGCGGCGCGCCAATTACGGTACGTTTGACAGTAACCCATAATCCATTCAAAATCTCGCTATCTTTTAAGATTTGACTGTAGCTATCAAAGGTGAGGACTCTGGGCCATAAATAGACGCCACCACGTACGGTATCCTCAGCAGCATTTAATGAAAGAACGAGAATATTCCAAAAAGGGAGAAAGGTAACTAGCAACACAAGTATAAGAATGAGATAAACTATAAATTTAAAAATATGATCCCCGTATCTATTCGAAATCATCACAAGCGCTCCTCTCTTTTTCGGGTTTAGAACAACGCTTGGTCGTTCACTTTTCTAGAAATTCGATTCACAATTACAACAAGTATGAAGGCAATCACGGATTTAAATACCCCAACGGCCGCCCCGTAGGAGAACATGCTGTTTTGTAGCCCGTATTTATATGCATAAATATCGATAACCTCTGAATACTCAAGCACGGTATTATTTTGCAGCAGGTATTGTTGTTCAAAGCCCGCATTCAAAATGCCTCCGACGGCAAGAATCCCTAAAATAACAATGGTTGGACGCAAGGCTGGCAACGTAATATGCCACATTTGCCGGAAGCGACTGGCTCCATCCACTCTAGCTGCTTCGTAGAGCTCTGGATTAATAGCGGAAATTGCAGCAAGATACATAATGGCGCTGAAGCCCATTTCCTTCCACATATTGGACAAAGCGATAATCCACCAGAATAGCGGTCCATTTTGTAGAAAAGCAACCGGTTCCTGAACAATGCCCAACGTCACCAATAAATTGTTAAACATCCCATCGGAAGCCAGCAGTGTAATCACGATGTTTGCAGCGATAACCCATGAGATAAAATGCGGCAGATAAGAAACCGTCTGTACAAATCTTTTGAAAAATCCCTGCCTAGCTTCATTCAGTACAAGTGCGAGGATGATCGGTGCTGGAAACCCGAATAACAAGGTCAGCAAGCTTGTAGCGAGCGTATTGCGCATTACACGGTAGAAGTCTCCGGTAGTAAAGAAATACTCAAACCACTTGAATCCTACAAACTCTGCATGGAAAAATTGTTGAAAAAATGTTCCTCCGCCCGGCTGATAATTCGTAAACGCCATATACATCCCAAACATAGGACCATAAGAAAATAGCAATGTCGCAATTAAGGCAGGCAGCATCAGCAAAAATAACCATTTCTGCTCTTTTAATCTGTACCACAGATTATTGCCTCTGACTGTTTTGATAGCGCTTGCTTTATGCATCAAATACCCTCCCTTTTTATTTAGTGCAGCATGTCGAGCCACATCTCGATTCAACTTCTCTCCTATTCATCTTAAGTCCGCAACAGGTGGCTTTCTATACTTCAATCCTCCGAATGATAGCGCTTTTTAAAGGAGTTTCGGCAGATTCGAGCATTGGATTTCGATATTCAGTCTGCTATGATGAACATGGCAAACAGCGAATTTACAGTAAAGAAGGGACTTCTTCTATGCGCCATATATATAGGAAATATATTTATATGCCTTTTATCGATTTAAGCTTTCGCTCCAAGCTGTTCAGCGTATTTGTGCTAGTGACCATTGTTCCGATGATGCTTTTCGCCTACCTTTCCTACGAATTAACAAAATCAAAATTAACGGATCAGATTTACAGCAATATGATGAATTCAACAGCTCAGATTAATAAAAATTTGGAAAACAAGCTGGACAGCTATGAACATATTTCAGCTTCCATCTACCTGGATAACAGACTTGCCAGCTACCTCACGAGTGAATACCAGGATGATCCTTCTTATCTGGATGTCTATCAATACATAGGCAACCGCATGGACACGATAATGACTGCCTATCCTGATTTTGATAGCGTTTTCATTTATTCGGACAATGAATCACTGCCCAAAGATGATTACTATATCAAGCCGGTGACAGCTGAGGTTAAAGAGACCGAGCTGTTCAAGCAGCTTCAGCAGTCACATGGGAATATCATTCATCTATCCTCACCGCAGACCGAAGATAGTCCGGCCATGTTTACCTTAGCAAGATTTTTGAACAATAACCGCAATCAATATCCCTACGGTATTCTGGTCTTCAGAATCTCCGAATCGGTCATCTATTCTTTAATGGAGGAAGAAGCGGGCGGGAAAGATATTTTTATTATTAATGACAAAGGGCTTATTCTCTCAGCAGCTGACAAGCACTTATTAAATACGAGCCTGCCGGAATTGCTTGATCAGAAATTCGATGAGTCACCATCGGGCAGATTTGATACAACTTACAAAGGGGTAAAGGCATTCGCGGTCTACAACACGCTCAAAAATGGATGGAAAACTGTATCTATCTTCCCCTATGACAGCATCATTCAGGACGCTAAATCACTCTCAGATCTGATTATCAAAATCTCACTGGGCTTTATTGGTGTGGCCCTCCTGCTGATTTACATTACGGCGTCGCTGTTCAGCAAGCGTATCCGTACTTTAATCCGGATGATCCGCCGCCTGGAACGGGGCGATTTCAATCATAGTACAGAAGAACATTTGGGGAATGATGAGATTGGCCAGCTGCATTTTGCCTTCAAGCAAATGACCACCCGGCTCAAAAGTCTCATTACCGAGGTGTATCAGAAGGAGCTGCAGAGTAAGGAGGCCGAGCTTGACCTGCTGCAAGCGCAAATCAACCCTCATTTTCTGTACAACACGCTGGGCTCCATCTCGTCGCTTGCCCTAAAACATCAAGATACGCGTATACAAGATTTGGTGCTTCATCTAGCCAAGTTTTATCGAATCTCCTTGAATAAAGGGAAAAGTATATTGACCATCCACGAGGAATTAAAGCTGACCCAGAGCTACAACGCCATTCAGCTAATCCGCTTTAAAGGCCAACTGAACATTACTTACACAGTAGATGAAGCGATCCTGCCCTACTCTACTGTCAAGCTTGCCTTACAGCCTTTTGTGGAGAATGCAGTGCTGCATGCCGTGTGGAGCCAAGAAAGTCCGCTGAACATTCATATCAAAGGTGTCATGGAAGCAAACGATATTATCTTGTCGGTAATCGATGATGGCATGGGGATGAGCCGCGAGACGCTCAGTTCTTTGCTTGAGGATAAGCCTGGACGAGGGTATGGAATCACTAACGTTGATCGCCGCATCAAACTGAAATTTGGTGAGCACTACGGCGTTAAAGTGTTTAGCAGACTAGGAATAGGCACCACCGTGCAGATTCGTTTACCACAAAAAGAGGTGTAGGAGCGGTGACGAGGGGATTCTCCATTGTGAGAATCCTTTGGCTTGCTTCTCCTTGGATTTGATGGGATCGATGGGATCGTTTGGATCGAAGGGATCGTTTAGATCGAAGGGATCGTTTAGATCGAAGGGATCGAAGGGATCGTTTAGATCGAAGGGATCGTTTGGATCGTTCGGCACTATTTGCTCCCTCCTCATTCGTATCGGACCGAGGAGACCTTATTTCGATGATTCGGGGCATTTTGCTCGACTATCGGACTCAGATGCAGCAATTGACTCGTTTGTACACTAATTCTGGACAATTTTATAGCAATAAGAGCTATACAGTCCGAAATCTTTGTAAAATGCCTCAAATACCCGAAATAGCTGCAATACGGTCCGATGTGTTCTACTTTTGCGGGGGATTCTACATTGCTGGGGTGTGGTCAACTTTTGCGGGGATTCTACTTTGCTGAGGAGTGTTCTACTTTTGCGCGGGATTCTACTTTGCTGAGGTGTGTTCAACTTATACTCCTTCCTCTTACGCATCAGACCGAGGGGACCTTATTTCGATGATTCGGGGCATTTTGCTCGACTATCGGACTCAGATGCAGCTATTGACTCATTTACACAGTAATTCTGGACAATTTAATAACTATAAGAGCTATACAGTCCGAAATCTTTGTAAAATGACTCAAATTTCCGAAATAGCTGCGACACGGTCCGATGTGTTCTAACTATGATCTACTTTGCCGATGTGTGCTCGACTTTTGCGGGGGATTCTACATTGCCGGGGTGTGTTCTACTTTTGCGGGGGATTCTACTTTGCTGAGGTGTGCTCGACTTATACTCCTTCCTCATTCGTATCGGACCGAGGGGACCCTATTTCGATGAATCAGGGCATTTTGCTCGGCTATCGGACTCAGATGCAGCTATTGACTCATTTACACAGTAATTCCGGACAATTTTATAGCAATAAGAGCTATACAGTCCGAAATCTTTGTAAAATGACTCAAATTTCCGAAATAGCTGCAATACGGTCCGATGTGTTCTACTTTTGCGGGGGATTCTACTTTGCTGGGGTGTGGTCAACTTTTGCGGGGATTCTACTTTGCTGAGGAATGTTCGACTTTTGCGCGGAATTCTACTTTGCTGGGGTGTGTTCGACTTTTGCACGGGATTCTACTTTGCTGGGGTGTGCTCGACTTTTGCACGGGATTCTACTTCGCTGGAGTAAGTTCCGATAGATAGTAAAGTGCGGTTTTAGTAACTGCCGAACAGCAATGTACCTAATAATAATGTAGTACCTATTAGTAAAGTTCGATAAAATAGCTAATTTCATCAACTGATCTATCAAAAGGGCGACTCTCAGGTTAATCGAGTCGCTCTTTTGTATAGATTCAGCTTACTTCAAAATCAAATTATAGATCACTTGAGCCGCTTCTGCGCGCGAAGCGATTCCTTTTGGTGCAAACCGTTCATGACTTTGACCTTGAATCAGTCCTAGACTGGCCGCTTCATTAACAGAAGCAGTGGCCCAAGCAGACACCTGATTCATGTCGGTGAACGCTGCAGCAGTTGCGCCGTTAGTTGTTGCACCGTTGGTTGTTTCACCATTGGTTGTTGCACCGTTGGTTGTTGCGCCGTTGGTTGTTGCACCATTGGCTGTTACGCCGTTGTTCAGCTCGTAAGCCTTCATTAGCATCACCGTGATTTCTTCACGGGTGATTTGTGCTCCCGGCTCAAACTTGGACGCACTTCTACCACTCACGATTCCCGCCTTGTAAGCGATTGAGATAGGCTCCGCATACCAAGCGGATGGAGCAACATCAGCAAAGCTTTCTTTTCCTGTCGCGGTCAGTCCAAGGGCATGAACAAGCATCGAGGTGAACTCGGCACGTGTAACTGCCCGGCTTGGTTCAAACTTTTCTTTGCTTGTGCCCTGCACATATAGCTTGGACGACAGCTCTTGGATTACTGGGTTAGCCCAGTGATTGGCCGGCACATCGACAAAGATGCGGTTCAACTCCAGCACAGCATATTTGCTGAAGTGGCTGACCTCAGCTTTTAATACACCGTTAGCATAATCAGCTTGGATATATTCCAGCCTGCCATTGTCCGCGATATAATAAACACCGCCTCGTTTAGCATTGAAGCCTTCTGCCACTGGCATGATGAGTGTTATTGGCTTATCAAATGTAGCGAGTGTGTCTGTAATGCCTGACTTGGTGGTAATAGAAAGACTAAATTCATAGATGTCTCCCTTGAGTACAACAGCCGCATTAGTAGAACTAGCCACTGTAGCAACTAACTCATCGGCCTTGCTGCTGAGGTTCACCATCTTCAGGGCAATCGTGCTATCTTCCCGCTGTCCCTCTGGCAGCTTGTTTTGTAGCTGGTGAATTAGCTCCGCTGGTACCTGCAAGGAGAGCTTACCCGCATTCAAAACTAGGGTGTGGTTCGCCAACTGTCGGACTACAGCAGAGGATAACTGAAATTGTTGGATGTCCCCTTTAATCTCAACCACTACCTGGCCAGTAGAACTGTCCAATTCCAGCATATCTGGCATGAGAATCAAAGTGCCCGCAGCATTCACTTGACCCGAAGTACTGCCAGAGGTACCGCCATTGTTTCCTGGATTCCCAGGATTGCTCGGTTCTCCCGAATTTCCTGGATTCCCAGGATTACTAGGCTCTCCTGGATTACTAGGCTCTCCTGGATTGCTCGGTTCTCCCGGACTGCTCGGTTCTCCTGGATTACTAGGCTCTCCCGGATTGCTCGGTTCTCCCGGATTGCTCGGTTCTCCCGGCTCTCCTGTAGAGGCCTCTTTGACCGTTATTTCTGCCGATGCTTTGAACCCACCGTCTACCGTTTCCACAGTAATGGTGGCCTTTCCAGCTTCTACAGCGGTTACTGTTCCGTAGACTACGGTAGCTACAGAGGTATCGCTCGAAGTCCAGAGGACTGCTTTATCCGTCGCATCTTCCGGCGATACCGTAGCCGTCAACTTGCCGGTTTCACCAGGGGTCAACGAAAGCTCTGTCTTATCCAGTGTTATACCGGTTACTTTCTTAGGTGCAGCCGTCAATTTTACCAATATCGACTCTGTCGGCTGCAAGGACAATTTCATAGTTCCTGTGACAGAGGAAACTTCTCCTGTCCAGAGATCTAGCGTAGTATAAGTCTCTGCAGCATCCAGTCCAGCGCGGCCAAGATCAACTTGCTTATCTGCCGAAGCAGATGCACTGTAATTGAATACGGCCAGATAATAATCATTGCCATCCTTCATAACAAAAGTATCAGCGGCATTAGCGTTTGTATTTCCTTCAAGTGGCTTGAACACTTTTCCTTTTAAAGCTAAATCGAGAACATCCTTGTTGTTGAACAAAGCGGTCATGTACTCCTGTGCTTCTGGATCGTTAACATTGTCAGAGCCAAGCAGTACTGTTCCAGCGATAACGCCAGAGTTCATACGGCTACGCGCTTCAGTCAAGCTGGTAGCACGGGCCAATGCCAAATGATCAGGATCGGTGTAGGTGTAGATCGTGCCATTTTGCCAAAAGCCATAGGTTAATGAATTCAGCATATATTCGGTTTCATTGATCTTGCCGTATGTGTCGCAGGAAATTCGTCGGCTATGCGCATATTGGCTCGGGAAAATAGGCGCAATTGATGCGCTAATGAACATTTTTCCATCCAGACGTTCTTTCACATAACGCATTCCTTCATTATAAGCTTGGATTCCTGTCGTTATAGTTGGATCGAAATGTTGCCCCTCAAGCGAACCATGCGTTAAAAAATCTAATTTGATGAAGGTGAAGCCCAGACCTTTAAATTTGTCCAAAAAATAGTTCATGCGCAATTGGGCACCAGGATGTGTTACATCCAAAGGAAAAGCCCCGTCCAGAGTCGGCAGCGGTTGACCCGCGGCATCCTTAAGGACAATATCGCCGTAAGTATATTTATTGTCAGTTCCCTCTACAATCTGGTCCATATTGTTGCCCCAGTATACAAACGGTGCCCAATAAATACCCGCATGCTGGCCATTCCCTTTAATAACCGATACGGCGTCAGCCAGCTGCTTATCATTCAGATTATCCCAATAAGAATCCATGTTAATAAATACATTGCCGTTATTATTGAAATTTTGCAGATTCTCTTTATAGTAATTGGAGACATCCACTACATCCTGATACGAAAGCGTACCCTCGTAAGCTCCCCAGCTATTAAAACCAACCGGTACGCCTTGTGGCAGCTCGGGGTTTAGCTCAAGTGCAGGTGTAATGATCGCATTAGCTTTACCATACTCCTCAAGCCCTGTACGGTAATCACTGAAAGCCCCTACCATGATCATAGGTGAGGATAAGTTTGTTCCACTTAAGCTGCCATGAGGCTGGGTATCGCGGGTGACATCACTAGCTGCACCGCCATATACGACCAGTTCATTCAGCCGATTGGCGGAACCTTTCCAGTCGATGCCTGTCTTCCAGGTATCATGAGTTACAGAGCCAAGCACAAGGCCGCTGCGTGTCGAGTTGTTAAACACAGTAGTCACCTCATAGCTGGTATCTGCACGGTTCATAGATTGAGATTTATAACGAATCCAAGCATCGTTGTCAAAAGGAACTGTAAGCACACGATTATCCGCACTAGCTCCGTTATCCACACCACCTGTACGTTTTACGGTAATAGGTGACATATAGTTGGTCTTGACCGCTGTATCGCTGGCGACATCCAGACGGGTCAGAAAATACTTTTGATCGTCATAAAACTTGTAGACCTGCTTTAGCGTCGGTTTTCCTGTGGAAGTGTGGACAAAAGTTAGCTCCACGCCTTTGCCGAAACCATCCTGAATTTCTACCGGAGCACCAATAATTGTATGACTCTCATAGCTTGTAGTCTCAACGAGCGTATCGCCGATTTTGATACTGCTATAGATCCCATGCAGCTTCTGTCCGTCAGCCCAGTTATAGCTTGCATATCCAGACTTGGTATTATAGGACACTTCATATTGGCCATTTGATACAAGCAGTCCGTAAGTATATTCGGTAACTGTGATAGCTCCGTAGTTCTTCGAAGCGCCCGGTGTTCCTAAATCACCGTCTTCCTCCACTGGGGGATTAGGATCCACACCCATGGCTGGCTCAACTATAATTCGGTCCAGATCTGGCGCATACCAGTTGCCATCTGTAAATTTGATTGTATTCTCGCCTTCGTTCAGTGGCAGTGTAAGTTCATACATTCCAACCGTATCCCAGTCCGGTGTCTTGGGCAGCTCATAATACTGTTCTGCACCACCATTCGCACTAACGTAAAAGCTGCGTGGGTCACCTGAAATGTAGGCGACTGTGATTCGGTAATCACCAGTCATAGGGGCTGTAATCTTGTTGAAGGTTATGGAACTGCCGCTATTCAAGTACCCTACCTTCTGGCCACCCGAAGCATTCGGGCTTTCGGAAACTTGGGCCTCACCTGTCAAAACATTGAGCGGAGATTCTGCTTCATAGCTGAGGGTATAAGGAATAATTTCTATCCGGTCGAAATCTGGAGAATACCAATCATGATCTGAGAAGGTGATAGTATTCAAACCCTCTACCAAAGAGGCCTCCACATCATAGGTTCCCACGGTGCTCCAGCTTGCCGTCTTTGGCAGGTCGATCATTTCATCCATTCCATCGTTAACCTGCATATAGACAGGACGTTGATCGCCGGAAATATAGGAGATGCGGATTAAATACGTTCCCGCTGCTGGTACTGCAACATTTGTGAACTGTAAGGAACTGTTTTTGTTCAGATCCGTTACGATTTTACCGCCAGAGCCCACACTGCTGTCCGCCACTTTGGCGTTGCCTGTAAGCATATTCTCAGTAGCCTCGGCTTCCATGATCACACCATGCAGCTTCTCCTTCCAGTCACCTCCGGGTCCTTCACCTGGATCGCTGTCGTCTAGTCCACGGATTACGATCTTATCGATGTCTGGAGAATACCAGTTGTTGTCATCGATCAAGATGTTATTAGCACCCGCGTTCAGCGGAAGCGTCACATCATAAGTGCCTACCGTATCCCAGTCCACAGTCTTGGACGGTTCTTCAAATTGCTTGTCACCGCCATTGGCACTGATATTAAACGGGCGCGAATCGCCAGAAATATAATACACTGTAATTTTATAATTCCCCGGCTCGTTTACGGTCACATTATTGAACAACAAGGAGCTGCCTTGATACATGCCGCCAACTTTTTTCCCTCCGGAAGCCGCTGGGTGGTCAGAAATTGACGCATTACCCGTCAGAATATTCCCATCCGCTTCAGCTTCATAGCTATTTGTATCCTCGGCGTAAACCTTGCCGGCAAACTGACCACCGCTGCCTAACACTAAGCTGATCATAAGAAAGAACAAGAACCCTCTTTTCATTACACGTCCAAACATTTAATCCCTCCATTTAACTTTCTGATATAAGAAAAGCCTTCCGGTTGCAATTCATCAGTTGTTCCTCTTTCCAAATAACGTCTTCAGAACTCCTCTCCTTGTTGTAAGTAACGTCATGTAAGGAATGTACGGCCCGTACCGATTACTCTCTCAAGAATGCTGTATCCAACTATTGCCGTCTGGATTTCTTGAAAGCGCTATCGCAATTAGATTTGTAAAAAAGCTTCCTTTAATCGCAATAATGAATCAAGCCCCTCACATGTGCTGAGTTGTAATACATGCTTATTGTAAAAAGCAAAGGGGCATCTTTCCATATCGCAAGTTTACAATTCATAAAGGAAAGCGACTTTTCTTTCTATTCAGTAAGCAGAAGTGCGGAAGGTTAAATATTTTTCCTATACTCGTTAGGTGTGACCCCAAGGTTCTTCAGAAATAGAGAAATAAAATAAGACGTGCTTTCGTACCCCACTCTCTGGGCAATATCTTGAATCTTCAGTGACCCGTCTGCGAGCAGCTCCTTAGCCTTATCAAGCCGAATACGGGTTAAATAATCGTGGATCGTGATGCCTGTTTTATCCTTAAAAATAGATCTTAAGTAGTTCGGTGACAGATAAACCTGATCAGACAGACTATTAATCGTAATCGGCTGATCGTAATTTTGTTCAATCACGGTGCGAACCTTGTGGACCAGCTTTGTATTTTTATCCATAAGTCGCTCACCTAGCATGCTCACGGCATCACCCGCAGTGCCCAGGATTAAATCCTCGATCTCATGTAAAGTCAGCGCATTATAGATGGAATGATAGAGCTCCGCCCGCTTAAAGCCCTCGGGAACCGACTGATGCAGCTGCTCTAGCAGTTCATCAACAAGATCAATCGCCCAATTACAGATGATTTTTTTCTTGATTCTCAGCGTGGCCAATCCCACGAAATATTGATGCAGCTTTTGTGCGGCCTGCTCGAAGTCCAGCTGATTGATAGCTTCAAACCACTCTTTTCTCTCAAAAGGTGGCATATGTTCACTGTCGAACTGATTCGAAATAGCCGCGGCATGAATAATTAAGCCCGTGCCTTTATAAAAACGTTCATTTAAAATCACACGCGTCTGCTTATACAGATTATGGACCAGCGCTAATTCTGCTGCCTGCGCCCCGACTGCTGCCGTCACCGTAAAATCCAGCGCACTACGAATAGCCACAGCTAAATCCTCCCAAGCATAATAGCCAGGCTGTTGAGTTGCTTCCATAAACACACCTGTCTCGCCATCCTTGTAAGGAACAAAAACAACCTCTATATTTTTCGCCTTAAAAAAGTGATCCAGATAAGAGATCAGCCTACTCATACACTCTTCCAGACTCTGCTGCTCACCCTCCGCCTCTTTGGGATCGATGCTGAACAGTGCCATGGTATAACGATTACTCTCTGGGAGACGTGTCAGCCTGTTGAAGTTATTTGCCAGCTCTGCGGCTTGCTCCGCATTTTTTTCAAAAGAAAGTTCCTTAAGAATTTTAGTTTTAGCAGCCTCCATAGAACGTTGTTTCATCTGAACCTCTTCGCAGCGTGCTTTAACCTTTTCGATAACGCTTTCAATTTCAGTCAAATCTAGCGGCTTCAGTAAATATCCGACAGCTCCTACATTAAGGGCCGATTTAACATAGTGGAATTCATCATGTCCGGTGAGGAACATAATTTGCATATGGTCATAACATTCATGTATTTTTTTAGCCAACTCAATTCCATTCATTATCGGCATCTGAACATCTGTAAGAATAATATCCGGTTGAAAAGCCTCTATTTTCTCCAAAGCTTCTCTACCATTGCTCGCTGTTCCAACGACATAGATACCCATCTCTTCCCAGCGGATATAATCTCTCATCATCTCAAGACCCATTTCTTCATCATCTACCAGAAAAATACTATACACCTGAGGTTTCCTCCTACTTGTTGTCTGTATTTGCTCCTATTATATTCTTTTCCCCTTAGGCGATCATCGACCAAATTAATGTAAGTCATTTTCAGGCATGAATCGTTACTTTGTAAGATCTAATCCCAACGTGCTTGTAAAAAGGCTATCGGGTCCTAAGCAGACCAGATAGCCCTTCGATACCTACTCATCATTATTCGGACGCATAATGAAAACGGAGGCTCATCGCCCCCGCCGAATCATTATAACAGCTCCAATTGGCTGTTGAAATAGTAGCTTCCTCCTGTTTCTGCTTGGAAGGTATTTCTCTGATCTCCCCATCGAAGGGTCACCGTTCCCGGTGAGTAGGTGCGAAGCGTAGCTTCCGTCAACTGCCCCTTCTCCCAAACTACGTCTACCTCAATCTTTCCTTTGGCTCGTAATCCAGACACCGATCCTGTATTCCAGGCTTGCGGGAGCGCTGGCAACAGATGAATTTCATCCGCGTGGCTTTGCAGCAGCATCTCTGCAATGGTAGCCGTCCCGCCAAAGTTGCCATCCACGACAAAGATATTGCACTCTGCCCCACCAATCCCTGATTTGGAGAAACTGAACAGATTATCGAAGCACAATCCGCTAATCAAATGAGAGATATGCTTATACGCCTTCTCCCCGTCATATAGTCTGGCAAAACTAAGGCCGAATAAGGCGGCGGTGAACTCTACATCCTCCAGTTCTTCCTGAGCCATCCGGTTCTCCAGCGTTACCCTTGCTGCCGCACTTAACTCCGGTGTTCTGTCCGGTGTAATCTGGTTGCTTGGATACAAAGCGAACAAATGAGCCAAGTGTCGATGCTCAGGTTGTGCTTCCTCATAATCTTCAAGCCACTCCTGCAGCTGACCTCTTTTGCCAATCTGTAGCGGGGGTAACTTAGCAATAGCTTCCTCTAGCTTCAGCTGAAGCTCAACATCTGTATCAAGTAGCACCGCAGACTTCAGGCAGAACTCGAAAAGATCCTGCACGAGCACTTGATCCATGGTCGAGCCCATAGACAGCTGCTGTGCACCCTCGCTGCTATCTGCGGGATAGAAGCTGTTCTCTGGCGAGTTCGAAGGCCCCGTCACCAGCCAGCCATATTTCGGATGAATCGTCATATAGTCGAGGAAGAATTCTGCGGCTTCTTTTAGAACAGGATATGCCTGGCGCTCTAGAAATACACGATCCTGACTATATTCATAATGTTCCATCAGATGGGTTGCAATCCATAATCCGCCTGTGACATTGAGCCCCCATGAGGTTTCCCAGCCCGGAGCTGTAAAACCCCAGACGTTAGAGAATACATGCGCCACCCATCCTTTGCTGCCATATAAATCGCGTGCAGTTGATCTTCCCGCCTGAGATAAATCTTCAATATATCGCATCAATGGAAGGTGGCTGTCCCCAAGGTTCACGACTTCTGTCGGATAATAATTCATCTGTGTATTAATATCGAGATGATAGTCGCAGCTCCAGCCCATACGACAAGCCTCACCGTCATTCCAGATTCCCTGCAAGTGCAGTGGAAGAGGTGAATCTTCCCGTGATCCGGCAATGGTCAGGTAGCGGCCATACTGGAGGAACAATGCGAACAAATGAGGGTCCTCCACCTGATCCTGTGCCAGCAACCTAATCCGCTGATCGGTAGGCAGACTTTCTTTCCCGGAGCTTCCCAATTGAATATCCACCTTTTCATATTCCTGACGGTAATCTTGAATATGATCTTCTTTTAACTGTGCATAACCTTTGGTTAAAGCCTGCCGTAGGTTGCTGTAGCTCTCCGTCTCCCAATCCTGGTTGCTCCGGCGATAATCGGTACTGACCCCAAAATAAATCCGGGCCTCATTAGCTCCGGAAACTCTTAATCGGCCATCCCCCCTGTAGATCGTACCGCCGGATAGACTTACTTTGAGCTGCCCTTTTGCCCATACCCCGCATTTACCATTACTATGCACCTTTTCTGTAGCTTGCCCCTTGAATTCAATGGTGTCGCCATCCACAACCTCAGTCGTAAACGATTCTGTCCCACCTTCGATGGCAAGCGTAAAGGATACACCTCCAGGCTTATCGCTCCAAATTCTTGAAACTAACAGATCATCGGCATGTGAAGCGAAGACCTCTCGATGGATGGTTGTTTCGCCGCTCTCATAGACCGCCCCAGCCACTGCACTTGTCAATTCCAGCTCCCGCCGAAACACACCGCCTGATTTAACATCCGCATCCTGGGCAAAATCAATAACAACCTCGCATAATCCCAGGTTCGTACCGAAATTTTGTTTTTTAGGCTGTAAATACTGTTTGGCTAAACGATCACCGCTGTCATAATCGCCGGCAAAAAAGTGACTTCGCGCCTCTTCAAGCGCAGTTCTACCTCCGGCAGGAGCAGGGTCGGGATCCTTTTGCCCAGACCAATAGGTCACCTCGCTCATGCTCCAAACCTCACGATGCGGCGCCGCCATTATAACAGCACCTATTCTTCCGTTGCCCAATGGCAAACCTTGCAACCAGCTTGTTGCAGGGGTTGAATACCACAATTTAAAATC
The DNA here is from genome assembly GCF_038008505.1 of Paenibacillus sp. FSL H7-0735. NCBI lineage: Bacteria > Bacillati > Bacillota > Bacilli > Caryophanales > Paenibacillaceae > Paenibacillus > Paenibacillus sp. FSL H7-0735. The sequence goes on from NZ_JBBOZH010000001.1 coordinate 5,371,041, forward strand.
GCTCATTAGATCGTCTCCTGTCTGTAATAGACCTCAAAGTGTTGTTAATTAATTCGCTTATTTCTTTATTAGCATTGTCTATTTATCGCATTTATCGTAACATTGTCGGTATTAATAGTCTTTGTTGACTCGTTCATTCATTTGACAATTTATCCGTTATCCCAAACATTTAACTACAGGCCAGAATTAAGAAATGCTGCTAGAAAAGGGGTATAGTATGAACAAACTATCTGAAATCACACCGTATGTTGGAGCAATCATGCCTTATCTGTACGACGGCAGCAGCAATGAGCATCTGCGCGTCGGCAATGCCTACGCTTTTCATCTGTTTACCGATGGCCCCGGTGAGATGGAAATCGACGGAATTCGTTATCCGATTGAGCGTAGAACACTGGTGTTTCTCCGTCCCGGCCAGCCACATGCCTTTCATATTTTCCCTTCTCATCCACTCTCGTCCTACAATGTCTATTTTGATTTGTGGGACAAGCAGTCGCCTATGTCTACTAATCTTTCTTTTATCCATGCGCCTGAACCCTTAAGGCTTGAGAAAAAGGCCACCGAAGTCCCCTGCGCCGAGCTGAACGAATTGCCTTGCGTCTTCCCGCTAGCTAAATATCCACAGCTATACGATAGTCTTGTGATGATTGCCAAAATATACAATGAAGCGATATTCTACCGGAATGAAGCGGTCCATAGCTTGTTATACGGTTGGATATTAAGCTGGTATAATGCCCTCCATCAGCATCAGCCAAGCGATTATCGGATTGTCCGCCTGTTGGAGTATTTGAACACTCATCCCGAACGTGGTAAATCTATCGAAGACTGGGCACATCTCTGCGGACTCAAGCGAACCTATTTTCATGAGCTGTTTCTGCGAGAAACCGGGATGACGCCGCGCGCTTATCATCATAATCTCGTTATGCGACGGGCGGCAGGTCTGCTTCTGGAGAGCGAGCTAAGTGTTACTGCCATTGCTGAGAAATTAGGCTATCCTTCGATCCATCCCTTTTCCAGACATTTCAGTGCCTGTTACGGCATAAATCCCACACAATACCGCCTTAATCCGCTAAGCCGAATACAAATATAGGTTATAAAAAAAATACGCGCTATCCGCAAGAAGCAGAGGGCGCGTATTCTTTTTTATTTTGCTGTCAATTTGAAGATTTTAGATTCTGCGGGTTCAAGCGTAACTTCCAGCTCTCCTGAGGTTTCCCCTTCTACACCTTCCCATAGGTCCAGCAGCTGGTAAGCACCTTGAGCATTCAGCCCTGCACGTTCTAATGAGATAGATCTAGGAGCGGATTTCACGGCATCGTAATTGAAGACGGCTATATAAAAAGCATTTTCTTCTGCAGATTCGAGCACAAAAGTATCACAGGATTGCTTGCCGAGGTCCCCTTCTATCGGTCTGAAGGTTTTGCCAAGACGAGCAACATCCATAATGTCCTTATTGCTCAGCCAAGCTTTGGCCCGGGCGGCGGCTTCCTCTTTTCGGAAGTCATCCCCTAGCAGCAGCACCGTTCCCGCGATCACCGAAGCGGTTAGCCGGCTGCGACCTTCATGCCAGCCCGTGGCTTCCTGGTTATGGCTCTTGTACAGTACGGAATGGTCAGGATCATTGTAACGGTACAATGAATCGCTCATCCACCAGCCATGGGTTAAAGAGTTGAGCATGTATTCTGTATCCTGCAGCGTGCCAAAAACATCACAAGAGACACGCCGGCTATGTGCAAATGCATAAGGGAACAACGGTGCGATGGACAGATTAATAAAGAACGGTCGACCAATTACCTCTAGAGACAGCTTGTTCTGCAAGTAGGACATACCGTAGTGATACGCCGCAATGCCCGTCGTAATCTCCGGATTGTGATGCTGCCCTTCCAGTGCGCCATGTGCTAAGAAATCCAGCTTGATATACTCGAATCCTTCCGAGATGAATTTATTTGTATACCAATCCATTCTTTGCAGGTTCCCCGGATGTGTGGGGTCAATGGCTAGCCCTCCATCAACATCCGGCAGAATCTCTCCTTCGCTGTCCCGAAGCAGGATATCGCCATAGGTGTATTTACCGTTCGTACCCTCCACGACATCTCCGAACTGAGAAGGACTTCCCCAGAAAGCGAAAGGGGTCCAGTAGGTTCCCGGTCTATGACCATTCTTCCGCACTAGCTCAAGTGCATTTTTCATCTCTTCTGCTGTGAAATTATCCCAAAAAGCGTCAAAGTTGATGTACAGCGTATCCTCATTCTGGAATCCTAACGGCTGCACTTCTTTTTTCAAAAACTCACTGGTCGACGTATACAAATCATAATCGAGTTCAGCCATTGCGGCAGACCAGCTATTCCAGCCAACAGGAACGCCACCCTCCCAAGCCAGCGGAGCTTCAATCCATGTATTGGCCCGGCCGTAAGCTTCAAGACCTTCTCTGTAATCGTCATAAAAACCTACGAATACGAGCGGTGACTCCACTCTTTTGCCTTTTACATAACCGTGCGGCTGAAAGTCGCGGGTTAATTCACTCACAGCCCCACCGTAAAGATCCAGCTCCTCGATCTGGCCGCTTCGCTCGCTTTTGATACGGATACCCGTTTTCCACACCTTATGAGTTATGGAACCCATGATAATCCCTCGCCGGCTATCCGGCGCGAACACTGCTGTTACCTCGTAGCTCTCTGTATCCATAGGTGGCTTCACCACTGTATATCTGACCCATTTATCGTTGTCGTAAGGCACACGCAGGATGCTTGGTTCATCCGGTTGACCTGACTCGCCGCCGAGTGATACCGATTTGCTCTGAATGACCGCCATGCGGTTCGCTTTGATATCCTCATCGCTTGCGATCGCACTTTGCATCAGCACATATGAGGATGACTCATAAATATAAAAATGCTGCTCCAGCTGTGGCAGCAGGGATGTTTCATGCACAATCACTAGATGAACACCTTTGCCAAAACCTTCACGAACAACCTCTTCCTGCAACTTCAGCACGTGGCTCTGATAGTGCTCAGTATTATATTCCCGGCCCTGCCAGCGAAAGGCGCTGCGAATCCCCTTTACATGTGCAGAAGTCCCGCCGATAACGGATGACTCACCTGTTCCGAGATCAATCTTCAGATTCACCAGGCCATTGGTTACACGGATAAGAGACGTTGTGTCTGTATTCACGTTTACGGTTGTATTACTGTCAGTTAGCATAATTTGCCTCCTTGTTGCTGCATTTTGGACCTTGAAGGCGGTAGTCTCAGTAGCTGTATCCCCCAAGTATGACCTCATTATAAAGAGCGGATAAAGCGTTTTCTATACAACGATCTTCCGATCCATACCGCGATCTAACACATCTTACCTAAACACTGCTGGTCCTGAAGATTCATGCAGCAATACAAAAAACAGCAGCAGGACCAGACGTTCAGGTCCTACTGCTGTTCATACGCTTATAAAACAGATTATTGCTGATCACCAATGATAAGCTTGTAGGATTGTCCCGCGGTTGTAGCGAAGCTTACCCTTCCTTCGGCAGAATGTTCACACTGTAAATCGTGGCTGCCACAGGTTACCTTAAGTGGAGTATCCATGCGGATCACACATTCTGTGCCCAGCAGGGAAGTGATCTGCGCTTCCACTAGCTTGCCGTTGTCCCACTGAATGCTGACTTCAAAGCCACCGCGGGCACGTAAACCTGCAACGCTTCCCTCCTGCCATTCATTTGGCAATGCAGGCAGTAGTTCGAGATAGCCGCGGTGAGATTGCAGCAGCATTTCGGCAATCCCGGCGGAGGCTGCGAAGTTGCCATCAATCTGGAACGGCGGATGCGCGCCGAGCAGATTGGCATAAACTCCGCCGTGATTATACTGCTCCGACTCCCCGTCCTTCACCAGCCGCAGCATGTTGGAGAGCAGACGCAGGGAACGGTTTCCATCCCGGAAGCGGCTCCATAAAGCGACTCTCCAGCCCAGACTCCAGCCTGTGCTTTCATCCCCGCGCCGCTCCAGCGAGGTTCTTGCCGCAGCAAATAGCTCAGGGGTCTCTTCTTCTGACAACTGGCGGCCCGGATAAATACCAACCAGATGCGAGGTATGTCTGTGATACATGTCCTCATCCTCAAAATCAGAGGACCATTCCTGCAGTTGCCCGTACTTGCCAACCTGCAGTGGAAATAGACGCTCACGGGTACTTTTCAGCTCTTCACGCAAAGCTTCATCCGTTCCAAGAATCACAGATGCCTCGATACAGTTCGTGAACAACTCCCAGATCAGCGATATATCCATTGTGGCACCCGGGCTGACCGCAGCCACACCTTCCACTGTCCGGAATTTATGCTCTGGTGAAGTGGACGGGGAGGTCACAAGATTGCCTTTGCCATCGTCAATTAGCCAATCCAATGCGAACAGAGCCGCCTCTTTCATGACAGGATAAGCCGAAGCCCGCAAGTATTCAGTGTCTCCGCCAAAAGCATAATGTTCCCAAAGATGCTGAGTCAGCCAGATACCCCCCATTGGCCAATAAGCCCAGCTTGGATCTCCATCGCCATAATCACCTACCGGTGCAGTGTGTGCCCAAAGATCCGAGTTATGATGAGCTACCCAGCCCCGGGTGCCATAGTTGGTCCGAGCGGTATCCGCCCCTCTCTTCGCCAGATTGCCGACGAAATCCAAAAGTGGCTCATGACATTCTGCCAGATTGCAAATCTCAGCGGGCCAATAGTTCATTTCTGTATTGATATTCAGTGTATAGTTACTGCTCCAAGGCGGACGAGTAGAGGCATTCCATATTCCCTGAAGATTGGCAGCCTGCGTTCCGGGGCGCGAGCTTGCGATCAGCAAATAACGTCCGAAATGGAACAGCAGCTCAACTAGACCCGGATCTTGCGCGGAGTAAGTCGTAATCCGCTGCTCGGTTGACATTCCTTCTGGTGCCAGCGGCTTGCCCAGCCGAAGCTTCACCCGATCGAAAAGTGCCCGGTAATCAGTGATATGGGCTTGAAGCAGGCTGGTGTAAGACTTGCCTTGAGCACTTGCCAAGAAAGAAGCTGCAATGGTGGAGGCATCTTTTCCTTCAATTCCCGGGATTAGGTCATACCCTTTAAAACCTGTAACCGCACTGAAATAAAAGGTTGCCGCTGTCGCACCCAGCAAATGAATCCCACTGCCATCAACCGTTACTTGGCCGTCATCCGCCGTCACGGAGAGTTGTCCTTCGAAAGCCATTCCCTTGCTGCTGCCTGATTCACCGTATCGGATGGGATTGTCGCTCCCGAAATAGCTTGGATCTACATGCTCCGGTGCCGTTCCCGATAGAACATAGCTCTCACCTTGCAAATAAAGGTTGTGACGAAGTGGACTTTCCAGCGTGGCATGCACATTCAATGCGCCTGGCACACTCGCGGTCAAACGAAGTACAAGCAACTGATCAGGATGAGAAGCGAACATCTCACGGGTATAAGTAACATTGCCAATCTGATATTCAATGCGATGCAGCGCATTTTCCACATCCAGTGTACGCTGATAAGAATGATAGACGTTGCCATGTTCAAAACGAAGCAATAGATCACCAAAAGGTAAATAAGATTGAGTATACGGCCCCATCATTTCTCTGGTCAGCGTGTCCGCCTCAACATAGCGGCCTTCTTGAATCAGCTGTCGCACCTTTGGCAGAACATTCTTAGCACCGGGATTGTCACCGTCCTTTGGGTATCCTGACCAAAGCGTATCCTCGTTCAGACTAATTTTCTCCTGCTCCACACCACCGAAGATCATACCGCCCAGACGTCCATTCCCAATTGGAAGACCTTCCGTCCATACATATGCTGGCTTGTCATATTGAAGTTTCATACGCGCTCTCCTCACCATCTGTCATTTAATAAATTATCAGCAATTTCAACCTCATTGCAGGCATTTAATTCAATCGCATCATCAAGATTCGAAAGACTCGCCTCACCACTGCCTGCCGGAATTCCATTGCACTTAAAGACCAGTCCGCAGGTGCTCTTGGTACTAAGGGCCAACGCATCAATACTCTCAAACTTGGATTAGTGACATCCCGGTTCTCTTCCTCGCTGGCAGTATTCGAGATAAAATAAGGTTTCCGGATGGCCTCGTCCGGATAGAAATGATAGCAGCCCTTCGGCAATCCAGTAGTCCCGGGCCGGGAATTTCAGCGACAATCTGAATAGCCCGAACCATGGCTGGCTGCGCGTCTAAACCAGAATCCGGCAGTACTCCATAATCCGTCAGGCGGATTACACTAGGAGTAATTAAGGCATTATTCTCGGCAGAAGTGATCATCGGCACCGCCTTTCTTTTTTGTAAACGCTTAATATTTGGCAGTATAATATCTCCGCTTAAAATAATCAATTGTGCAGCAGTTTCAGAATACGCAGGCTGGTACCTTTACTCTGTTCGTCCTTCAGCCCCGTAATGCGTACTGTAACCCGCAGTTCTTGACGTTGTTCCTGGATCGGAAACATGGCGATAATAGGCCGAAAGGCAAGCGGACACCATTCATCGAATAAGTTCACAGCTTTATAAGAACTGCCATTAAGCGAATATTCAAAAATCCCGCTGTCCGGTCCGTAGAGCAGCATCAAGCCTGCGCTTTGCCCGGTTACGGTAAAAGAAAACATAGCCTCCTTGCTATGGGTATACAGATGCTCTGTTCCAAAACGCCAGTTCATCAGCGGATCTCCTGCAGACAGTTCGCGAAGTTCGTAACCGTTCACATGATCAGCCGCGCGGAAATCAAGCAAACTGCCATATTCATAATTTTGCACCGCCAAGGGTGGAATATCTAAAGAGCTTTCGCTGCTCAAATTCGTCTTGCCAGGAACAAGCGCTGTCTCCAGATACTCTCGCAAAAAAGAAGCATACAGCGCATGACCGTCATCATTGGGATGATATCCATCCGGTGCCAGCTTAGTCCACTCCATTTGTCCCGCCTCTAGCTGCGCATAGACTCTAGCTGCAAAATTAACAGAGGGAAGCTTATAATGCTCAGCTACTTCTTCATGGACAGCGATATTAAAGGGATTGCTCCCGGAGAGATTCTTCTCTGCTGCCGTATACAAAAAGCAAATATCAGTGCCCGGTGACAACCGTCTGCATTGGCGGACAATGCCCTCCATCCCTCTAATGGATTCTTCCCGGTCACTGCCGTCATTGACGCTAAATTCAACGAATAACAAATCAATTGTGCCCTGCTGCAGGACATGCTCCTGTAATCGATGAGCACCTAAAGTTGAGTTCGTTCCCCCCACTCCTGCGTTGATGAAGCGGAACTCCTGATCCGCAAACCGTTCCTGAAGATACTTACCGGTGAGCGCTCTCCAGCTATATGTGTCTGCTTCGGATGCACCTGCCCCCTCCGTAATTGAGCCGCCTAAAAAGGCAACGGTCACAGTCCCTTTTTCCGTAAGCCTGCCGCTAATTTGAGGTAGTCCACGGCGCGGAACTACAAATGAATGATTGCAATGTTTCTCGTCTGTCATAACTCAACCTCCATCCATAAAAAACCATATTTCTCCTTGAAATCAAGAAATCAGGTGCGGGGTCTATCATACAGCACCTGATTCTGATTTCAATATTTATTTTTTTGAAGTATCATAAGCCTTTTGTAAAATTTCGAGATAACGGTCAAGCTTCAAGTTCTGCAATCCCTTTACATAAGCGTCCCAGTCCTTGTTCAGATCCTTGTTGCCTGTGATGAATTGCAGCTCATTTTGTTCGATGTAATTTTTCAAATTTGTCTGCAGCAAGCTGGCTTCATCAATCTCACTTGGATCAATCCAGATCGACCAGATAGGGAACAACTCTTTAGGCTCATGACCTTCGTATAGCAGAGTCGCATCATACAATCTACGTTCGTAACCATCAGAAGCAAAGATGTCGGTACCTTGAACGTAAGTATCACGGTATTCTTTAGGCTCATAGAAGTGAGCCATACCACTCCAGCCCGCATTACGTGGTGCTGCGCCTTCTTCACCTGGAATTAATTTGATCATCGGTTTAACATCTTTACCCAACGCCACATCGCCTTCAACCGGATCGGTCCAATCGGTTCCCTTCAGGCCAGCTGCGCCATTCGTTTGGCCTTCTGGTGTGAACATATAATCCACCATCTTGATCAGTGTAATTTGCGCTTCTTCACTTGCTTTGTTTGTGATCACGAATTTTGCACCCGGGACTACGCCGCCTCCATCATGAGTCGCATAAGAAATTCCTGAAGGTCCCGAAATCGGAGGAAGCGGGTTGTAATGTGTTGAGCGGGTATTCCCCGGGTCGATGTTTACGAAGATCGCTGGGTGCATACCCGCACCGGCACCTAGAATTTCTGCATCAGCATTTTCACCGATTTTCTTAAAAGCTTCCGCGTTTTGTGTAAAGGCACCCGGATCAATCAAACCTTCGTCAAACAGAGATTTAATATAGGTCAATCCTTCTTTCCACTCCGGGGTAATGGCAGCAGATTGGACCTTTCCATCCTTCATGTTCAGGTAATTGCGATCATCATCATAAACAAATGCGTTCATCAAGAAAGGAACGATGCGTACGCCGAACTCCTCGATGGAACCGCTTAGCGGCACTTCATCCGCTTTGCCATTGCCGTTCGGGTCTTGCGTTTTAAAGGCTTTCAATACATTTTTGAATTCCTCAGTGGTCTTCGGCATCTCCAAGTTAAGCTTTTTCATCCACTCAGTATTCAGCCACATTTTGCTAGGATAGGAACAGTGGAAACATTCTGTATAAGCTACAAGTCCGTAAATGTTGCCATCAGGTGCAGTATTAAACGTTCTTAGGTCAGAGTTCTTTTCCATGGCTGCTTTAATATTAGGAGCATATTTATCAATCAGATCATTTAGCGGAATGAGTACACCTTGCTTGCCGTATTTCAGTAGATCGGCCTGTGAGAATTGATCAATATAGTGAGTAAGCAGGTAGGCATCTGGATAGTCGCCACTCGCCAGTGAGATCTGGCGTTTTTCCTGAGCACCATCCGATGGATTGATCTGCCAGTTGAATTTGAAATTAAATTTCTCTTCTACATGTTTTGTGAATTTATTGGTCGAAAGGTCGATGCCGGATTCCTGAACTGAGAACACGCTGATCTCAACCGGCTTGCCAGACGACCCCGAACCAGAGCCCTGCTGCGTGCTGGATGCGTTACCTGTATTTTTATTTGCACATCCGCTAATTACAACCGTAAATGCCATGACCAGAATTAGTAAAGTTATCAAGCTTTGCTTCTTCAAATATTATCACTCCCTTTTGTAATTTAGCAGGTGATACGATGATACCTTAAGTGTGTACTCCGGGCATACCTCCTTTCCAAAAAAAGAGATTCCTAAGATCAACCCTTGACGGAACCAACAAGCATCCCCTGTACAAAATAACGCTGTACGAAAGGATAGATAACAAGTACCGGCAAGGTGGCAATCACAATTAAGGAATACTTCAGCAGCTCGGAAAGCTGTTGTTTCTCGACCAGTTTCCCCACGTCCATAGCCCCACCAGCGCTGTTGTTCTGAATGATGATGCTTCGCAAGACAAGCTGTAAGGGGAACAAATCTGCTGATTTCAGATAAATCAACGCATCGAAATAGGCATTCCATTGACCTACCGCGTACATAAGCACCAACACTGCGAGAATCGGCTTGGATAACGGGAGCACCACGCTCCAGATGAATCTCATATCACTACAGCCGTCGATTTCACTAGCTTCCAAAAGCTCCTCCGGAATCGAGGATTGAAAGAAGGAGCGGGCAATAATGACCTGCCAGACCCAAATGGCGTTCGGAATCAGCAGCGCCCACCGAGTGTCGATCAGATGCATCTCCTTCACTACCAAATAGGTGGGAATTAGCCCCCCACTGAAGATCATGGTGAAGGTAATGATCATCATCAGTGTATTTCGTCCGAAAAAACCTTTTCGAGACAGTGGATAAGCAATCATAACCGTTAAAGTTATACTAATCAGCGTTCCCGCTGCGGTGTAGAAAATTGAGTTTCCATAACCGGTGATAATCTCAGGCGTATTCAGCAACACTTTAAAACCTTTGAAGGATATATCTACAGGCCAGAGCCAGACACGACCAGAGGTTACGGCTGCCGGACTACTGATTGAGCTGCTGATGATAAAAATAAGCGGATAAAGTACAGCGATTACCACAAGAGTGAGCACAATATAGATTGTGATCAGGAACGCTTTGTCGCCGACGGATTCTTTAATCTTTTTTTGAACTGCTGCTGCCATAGATGAGCTCCTTTCCTACCAGATGCTGTTCTTCGTGATTCTTTTCGCCAGACCGTTTACTGTAAATAAGAGAACCAGGTTGATGATGGAGTTGAACAGGCCCACCGCAGTTGCAAAGCTGTAATTGGCATTCAACAGACCGACCCGGTAGACATAAGTGGCAATGATCTCAGAATTAACGAGGTTAAGCGGGTTCTGTAGCAGGTAGACTTTTTCAAAGCCGATCGCCATTACATTCCCTACATTCAGAATCAAAATGATAACAATAGTTGGCACAATCCCTGGCAAATCGACGTGACGGATTTTTTGAAACCGCGAGGCTCCATCAACTTTGGCAGCTTCATAAAGTGTTGGATCTATCCCTGCAAGCGCTGCCAAATATACGACTGCACTGTAGCCCGCTGTCTGCCAAATATCAGACCACACATAAATCGAACGGAACATGCCGGGTTCACCTAGGAAGTTAATAGAATCCAGTCCGAAGAAGTTGAGTGCAATGTTGGCAAAACCGAGCCGTGGGGCCAGAAATAGCATAACGATTGACACCATGACAACCGTCGAGATGAAATAAGGAGCAAACGATACAAGCTGAACGAATTTCTTAAACCTTCCTCCCCGTACCTCATTAATCATGAGCGCAAGAATAATCGGGATTGGAAAACCCGCCAGCAACTGATAGCCACTAAGCATAATAGTATTCTTGAGCAGCGTCCAAAACTGCGGATTCTCAAAGAAGAGCTGGAAGTTTTTAAATCCGACCCATGGACTTCCCCATATCCCTTTTATGACGTTATAGTCCTTAAAGGCTAGGACAGTGTTCAGCATCGGATAATACTTGAAGATGATAAAAAACAGCAAAGGCGGAATCACAAGCAGATGTAACTGCCAGTGCTTTTTTATGCTTTTGCGAGCATTTTGTAAGAATGCGGGGCCTTTGCTTTTCGGCAACGACTTGCGATGTAATACTATTTCTTTCTCCAGAACAATTCCCCCTAAGCAGATGTCTGTGATTTTTGATAGCGCTTTCTACGGATTGATCATAGATGACTTTTATCTCCAAAAGAAAGGTACACTTGGGGACTTCAGCGTACAAATCGCCTTATCTGAGGAGCACAAAATAGCAGTAGAACAGCCATTTTTCCGAATTGCAGGGTTGAAATCAGAAAAAAGACTGCATCGTCCAAAGTGGACAGTGCAGCCGTATGTTATGGCATATTTTTTTATTCATCCACAGATTGTCTATAGGTACTCGGGGAGACACCCATCAACCTTTTAAATGCGCGTCTGAAGGAATGTGAACTGTTGTAGCCCACCCGCACGGCAATCTCATCCACCGTTAATCCATTCTCTTTGAGCAGGATAATGGCTTGATCCATTCTGACTTTTATCAAATGGTCGGAGAAGTTGACACCCGTTACCTCTTTAAACAGCTGGGAAATGTATTTTTCCGGCCGCTCCACCTGTTCCGCCACCCGGTAGAGGGTCAGTTCCGTATCCGAATAGTTTTTTGCTGTGTAGTCCTTAATCTGCTTGATGATTTGAATATGAATATCTTTCTTTTTATTCGCAATGAGTCCGCACAGCTCTTCCATAATGTCAAAAAATTCGTTCTGGATCGTCTCAAGCGACTCTGATGAGCCAATGTCTATGACCCGCCGTTTGACACTCTCGATATCTGAATATTCGGTAAATGCCTTTTGATCCAATAGCTTGAGAAAAGTCCCCTTCATTTCCCCGACAAGCTGGTGCTTCATTTCGATGGATAATTCTCGCTGCTCCATATTCTGGGCGATAATCGCACGCACAATCCGTTCGGCTTCTTCTAGCTCTCCGGCTCGAATCGTGCTGATTAACCGTTGCTCCGAATCCAGCGGATAATAATAAGTTGTATTCTCGATCTGAGCTTCGCTACTCCAGATAATTCCTTTCTTATTCATGTAAACTGCATATTCCAGCGCCTGCTTCGCTTGATCATACGAAAGGCTAACCTCCGTTACCTCTGTGAATAGATCCCCGAAGCCCGCCAGAATGGTAATGCGGTACTCATTAAAGACATTTTGAGCGAGCTCCTCCATCGTCTGGGTGATATTCGCTGCTTCCTGTTCCTTGTCAGCTCCTTTTTCCCTAGAAAAGAACAGCGTTACAACTTTATCAGAGCCCATATCCGTCATCAAGACATCCACGCCAAGATCAGCCAAGGTCTGTTTCAGCAGCAGCCGGGAAGCGCTCAACTCGTTCAGAATTTCAACACTGTCCATACCCGCATATCCGTTAATTTGAACAATTCCTACGTAGCCAGTATCCTGATTCATGCTGATATCCGCCTGCTTGGCTGCAGAGATAATTTCATCCCGCGTCTTGAATTCACCGGCAATCAGCCGTTTCAGGAAGGCATCTCGGACCAGAGGAAGCTGGCGGTTAAGCTCGGACTCGAGCAGCTTATTTTTGGTAATCATATCGGCAATATTTCCGCTCAAAAAGTCAAATTCATTCCTCTCCGAGGCTTCTTCTTTACCGAATTGCTCCTTCATGACGCTGAGCATACGATTGATTGGCGCGCTGTTACGGTAAGCTAATATCAGTCCGGCAATCAAACCGATAATTAGAGTGCCTCCTGTAATTTGTATGGAGATTCTTTTGATCTTGTTAGCATTCTCCATCAAAATATCTTGAGGAATCCCGGTCTGATACACCCAGCCATTGGAATCGGAACGGGTAGTAATCACCAGATCATCCTTGTAGAACTGACTGACCTTATTCTTATCAAAAGCTGGATCGTCGAGCATTTTGACCATTTTCTGCTCATCGCTTCCTTGCAAAACAATCGTATTCCCTTTAGCGTCACTAATATGCACCCAGCCCCCGTATCGCTCGGTCAGGCCTGAGAGCAAGCTGGAAATATTTTTTTCATCAATAATCACGACTGCGACAGCCGGCGAGGAATCATTAAAGCTATCCAAGGGGAGTGACTGCATATAGGTAATAACCGAGGTTTGCATCCCCCTGCTGACAAAATCACTAAGTGGCTTGATCTCGCTGCGGTGGGTTGTCTCAAGCACTTCTTTTCTCCAATCCTGTAACGAAAGATCCTTATAGTTGAAATTAGAGTAGTAATGCTCCGGACGATAGGTCGAACCTGGGGTTAGGATAAGATTATAGTTGGCGAGGTAAATATAATAGTTTTGCAAAAAATCATTAGTCTGACCGAAAGTCAAAACATTCCGCATCGTTTTCCAAATCCCATACACATTCGTCTCATTTTCACTTTCATTCATAAGAACATTTAGCTCCTGGTTGACCGCCAATTGCCTGGTAAAGCCTTCAACCTCCGCCATACGGCGCTCCAATATCTCCTGACTTTTCTGAAGCTGAGTGACTCCATTCTCAATCGAGATGGACTGTGTCACGGAGATTGAGGTTAGATAGGACATGTACCCGCCAATGCTGGGTATGACCAAAATGACCACATAAGAGATTAGAAATTTACGAAAGATATTGGAATATTTCAGCGTAGTTAGCCTCCCTCAATATGACATTTCGATAGCGCTATCATTACCATAGATTAAAACATTTTGCTTCATAGTCAAGGGTTCGAACTCTCTTCACCCTCCTGCACCTCTTCAGAAATGGAAAAAAAACAGCGATCTACGCCGTTATCACTGCCTTTTATCGGCAATTCCGATATTTTATCTATAGTGTGTCAGCTGTTTCGATGTGTGACCCTTACATGGCCCTCCTGTCATTTAGAAAAAAGGGGCCAGTAACGGCCCCCTTCATCATTGCTTTGGCTAGACAATCAGTTCTTCTTCTGATCTCTGGCCTCTAATCCAGATGTAAAGACATGATCCGTCGAAGCTTCTTCAATGTCGCCGAAGGCCCAATGTGTTGCCGGAACATCTGCCCACTGTGGATTCGTTACATTGATTAGGGGACCTCTGCCTAAAGCTCTATTCATAGCCACAACAGCTTCGGCACGAGTAAGCTTGGCATTAGGACGGAAAGTCCCGTCATTATAACCAGTGAAAATGCCAGTACCTTGGGCTTGCAAAATCGCCGCCTGTGCCCAATGTCCATTGATGTCAAAGAAACCGGAACCCTTCTGCGTCGAATCCGTTCTAAGCAGGGTCACCAGAGTGGCCATTTCTGCACGCGTCAACGTTTGATTAGGTTTAAAGGTGCCATCGCTGTAACCCTTTATTAGTCCCATCTTCGCTACTTTAGTTATGGCATCAGCACCCCAGTAACCAGAAGGCACATCACTGAACACGACACCTGCTCCAGTAGCCCCCTTCTCAGAAACATTGGCAAGAATCGTTGCCATCTCAGCACGCGTAATTTCGTGCTCCGGCTGGAAGAACCCACCCGGATAACCTTTGATATATGCGGTATGACGGATCGTATCAGACTCGCCATTCCCTGCAGATCCATCCTCGTTTCCAGTTGCCGGAGTTGGCGTCGGAGTCAAGGCAGGTGTGGAAGAAGGCTTAGCTGGAATGTACGAGCCACCCGAATCCGTTGATGTTGGTGTTGGTGTTGGTGTCGGTGTAGAAGTTGATGTTGGTGTCGGACTTGGCGTTGGTGTCGGAGATACAACAGGAATCGTTGAAACTGTGAATTTCAATTGATCCGTCAGCATGAAATCACCAGATTTCTTCACAGCTTTAAGCGTGTGTATCCCGCCTTCCAATCCCGAAATACTATAAATTTCCTGACGGCTCAGGCGGCTCTGACTATACGCATTCACGGTTTGGACCCGTTGTCCATCCACATAAATATCCATATCACCTTGCTCTGGACCAATAGGTGTAATCAGGCTGATTCCGGTACCCTTGAAGGTATATTCAAAGGAATCACCGTCCACTGATGTAGAGTGAACATCATTAAGATAATCTCCCCCTACAGTAAACTTAAGGTTCAGCGTGCCCACTGGCTGTGCAGCAAGATAAGATTTATTCAGTGTAACACGGTTACCTGCTACTGAATAATCAGTCCCCAGAACCAGATCATATGATCCGTTAGTAATGCCGGCAAAGCTTTCCGCTTGCTGCAGTAATGTCACCTCAATATCTTCCTGAGCGGAAGCAGCTTTATCAAAGCTGGCAGCGATCGGATTAATCATATTCGGAATTTCTACCTTGAGCATATCAAGAAGCATAAATCTGCCTGATTTCTTCACAACCTTGAGCGTGTGCATACCATCCGGTAAGCCAGAAATGCTGTAAAGGTTCTGAAGTGACATTTGTCCATGATGATAGGCACTGACTGTTTCCTTAAATCGATCGTCAACATAAATATCCATATCACCCTGTGACTCATCTACCTCTGTGAACAGCTGAATCCCCGTTCCTCTGAAGGTATATTCAAAAGAATCACCATTCTGCTCCGTATATTGCACATCGTCTTTATAGTCGCCCAATCCTCTGCCACTGCTGCGGTTCCAAGTGCCATTGTACTTAACTGTCGAATCATCGTTATTAATCATCACATAACGAATGCCTGTAGAATCGCTAATTTGTATCGACAGGGTCTGTGGATCACCAGCGTTAAAAATGAAAATCAAGTCGGTTGTGCCTGCCGGCTGCTGCGCAAGGTATTGCTTATGGATGGTCAACTTGTCATTCGTCACCGTAAAATCGACTTCCGAAAGTGCCTCGCCATTATTTTCAATACTGCTCAGTATATTACCATTCAAATTCAGGGTGACAGTAACATCCTCTTGTTGTTCTGTTACTTGTTCAAATCTAGCAGATGTCGGAGTAATGGTACTATTCTGTCCTCCTGCTGGAGTTTCTGTAGTCACCTTAAATGCGTCAAGCAGCATAAAATCACCTGAGCTTTTGGCCACTTTAAGCGTGTGAGAGCCGTTAGCCAGTCCCGAGACACTGTACAGATTTTGCTGTACCTCTCTTGATCCCGTTTTATAAGCACTAACGGTCTGTGCAGCCTCATGGTCCAGCGTAATAATCATATCTCCCTGAGATTCATGCTTTTCGGTCAGCAGGTCAATGCCAGTGCCCGTAAAGGTGTACTCAAAGGAATCACCGTTCTTCTCGGCATAATGCACATCGTCTTTATAATCACCCAATCCTCTAGATGAGCTTACCTGCCATGCGCCATTATATTTAATGCCGCTGTCATTATCATTAATGTATACTACATTAGTGACCGTTGCCTTGTTCGCAGCAGACGAATTCTCAGACGGGTCAGTCCCATAGTTCGTAACATCCGATTGTGAAGCCATCGACGGAGCAGACGAGGAATCCTTGATCGTAATGCTCAAATCTTGCTTTCCTTCTAGCAGCTCTTTGCCACCATTTCGCTTCCAATCCCCGCTGTAGCGCATACCTGTATCATCATCATTGACTGTAGAGGTGCCACCTAATGCTGTAACTTTAAGCATCCGCGACGCATGAGGTTCAAGTATCCCTCCGCTAAATTCCTTCTCAAAGTCTCCCAGCTCAGTGTGACTCCATAAATCGCGAACGGAAGCCGGGCCCTCAAGGCCGAGATCACTCCATTTGACTTTCACCTCCGCACTCTGACTGCCCAAATTGAACAGAGCTACGCTGTAAGTGCCATCTCCATTATTGGCATACCAAACCTGCTGCTGGGTATCCATAGATACCGGATGGCCTGGACGTCCTGCCTGATTTACGGCAATTACCTCATCATTGGTAAGCAGTTCTAGACCATAGCTGTCCAGCCTAGTCATGTCATTACCTGTATACAATGGCACGGAAGAGATTGACCAGAATGTCATCGCGGATTTCCGCTCGTCTTTGGTCAGACCATCCATAGATCCGTTACCAACGTTCAGAGAATCAAAATCATTCCAACCGCCAGGACCTGCATCCCTCCACCAAAGTGCTGCTTTGGGGAACAAGCGGGAAATACTCGGCCAGGCTGTCAGCCCACTGCCATCGTAAGCTTCAACATCCCAGTCAATTCGCCAACCGTTGGCATACTTTTTCCAGAAATCCACGTAATTGTGATCGAGCGCCCAGGACAGCTCAAACCAGATGTTATTTCTGTCAAAAGCCTCAGACCATGCCTCTACATCGCCGCGCGCATCACGGCTTAAGTTGTCACTCCCCGAGCCAGGAGTCACGCTGTCAAATTTGACGAAATCAATGCCCCACTCGCCAATCATATCCGCAATGGAATCCACATACTTCTGGGCACATGGATTCGTGAAATCAATTTTATAAGTGTAGGAATTCCAATAATCCATAATGGTAAGCGGTTTGGCTGTAATGTCCTGTATACGGCATTGGCCACCCGTTCCGTAAATCTCTAGATTCTGATTATAGGCATCGATGGATACCCCCGGAATCATATAGATTCCAATTTTCTGTCCATTATTATGAACATAGTCGATGACCTCTTGAAATCCGTTAGGATATAAGGTCTCACTTGGAATCGGTCTGCCGTATTCATCCATGCTGCCATTCCAGCCCGCATCAATATTGATGTATTCATAGCCATGGGCTTGCAACTTCTCATGCATAACATCCGATTGTTTTTTGATGCTTTCGGCCGAGGTCCAGTTACCTGCACCGTCGTACACCTGCATGCTGTAACTGCTCCAGCCCATATAGGGCTTTTGCGCCATACTCTTCTCAGCTGCTAGTGCCACATTGCCCTGTGTTCCTGTGAAACCGAACTGCGCTGCTGCAATTATAAATACCAACAGACTCATTCCCAGCTTTTTTCCCATTCGCTTCAAATCATCCTTACCCCCTCATAAAATGTGGTCAAAATTTCTTTGATAGCGCTTTCTTTACGGGATGATCATAAAGGAAGAACGAGTTCCACGATAGGTACATTTCCGCATTTTACGTACAAATAACCCAAAAACAAGGGGACAAATAAACAACGGAACAAACATAATCCCTCCAACACTAGAAACTTGAGGAAGATAATATGGGCTGGATCTATTTTGAAAATTATTAATAAAGACCCTTTTAACCTTATGTAACGTGATGGAAATCACATGATTTAATGTAAAATAAATGAATAATTTAGAAATGAAATACAATTATCATAATCGATGCATGATATGCTCTAGAAAGGGAGATAGGATTGAAGTTGGATTTGGAAGGGTTGAATGTGGATTCCTTGATTCAGATGCTTAAGGCATCATTTTCATTTGAGAATTGGGATGCCATGATTGAAATTGCAGACAAGCTACACGAACAAATTTCCATCATATATGAAAACAATAGTAACCTCATACGAGGTCCTAAACTGAAACGGAGTATCCCCTATTATTTTGGATATAGCTCATGCGCAAAAGGTATAGCA
This sequence comes from Paenibacillus sp. FSL H7-0735, assembly GCF_038008505.1. Classification (NCBI taxonomy): domain Bacteria; kingdom Bacillati; phylum Bacillota; class Bacilli; order Caryophanales; family Paenibacillaceae; genus Paenibacillus; species Paenibacillus sp. FSL H7-0735. The sequence continues at coordinate 5,389,587 of NZ_JBBOZH010000001.1, forward strand.
CTACAAAAATCCGGTAAGTTTGACGAGGCAAAAATATGTATTCAGAAGTATGCTGACCTAGGCTGGATAGTAGGTTTAGATGAAGAGGGTATTAATGAAGTCGAATATTACCGCAATATAGCAAAAGCCAATTCATACGTTATCGATCTGCTGGAAGGCAAAATGGGAGTCCTACATAAATACGTTGAGTTTATTAGAAAAAGTGATGATGAAGAATTATTGCCGGGACTCATTACAATCTTAGAATCTTCGATAATACATGATTATTCCGTTGATTGGATTCTGAAGGAATTCAAAATCAATGTTGATGACATAGGAGAACATGAGACTATTGTGAATATCAGATACCATGAGGATTACATTTATCTGCTGGCGATGTATTACTATAAACAAGAGAATATGTACGATACAATCAACACTATTCTAGAAATCTTATTATTAAGCATCAAGCTAGACGATGATACAGGCTTCAAAAAATCAGCAGCGCTCTTTGAACTCCCTAGAGACCACGCCGATCATTCACAACTCAAAGTACATCACAATATCATGAAAACAATAATCGAAAAAGAGTTTACTAGGTCCTTCAGCTCGCGAATCGAGTTCAGCAATTTACACAGTTAACGATCACGGAGGTCGTCGTTGATTGGATTATAAAGTTGGCTATAAAAAAGGAGTGGTTCTCCGGTTAATGGGCGGAATCACTCCCTTAAGGTGTATTGATCCGGACCGGACCGGACCGGTCCGCTCGATCCTTTGCTTTCTGCGGGATTTATACCGTTCATTTCACCACATTCGCCCGATCCGCTGCATTCTGCGGGATTTTTACCGCTCATTTCTCCGCATCCGCCCGATCCGCTGCATTCTGCGGGATTTATACCGTAGATTTCACCGTATTCGCTCGATCCGATATATTCTGCGGGATTTATACCGCTCATTTCCCCGTATTCGCCCGATCCGGTACATTCTGCGGGATTTATCCCGTAGAATTCTCCGTATATGCTCGATCCGGTACATTCTGCGGGATTTATACCGTAGATTTCTCCGTATTCGCTCGATCCGGTACATTCTGCGGGATTTATACCGTTCTTTTCGCCACATCCGCTCGATCCGTTGCATTCTGCGGGATTTATCCTGTTCATTTCTCCACATCTGCTCCATCCGCTGCATTCTAAAGCAATTATCCCGTAGATTTCTCCGTATTCGCCCGATCAGCTGCATTCTGTGGGATTTATCCCGTTCCTTTCGCCACATCCGCTCGATCCGCAACATTTTAGGGCATTAATGCCTCTATTGTCTCCGCAACCACTCCATCCGCCTCATTCTACGGTATAAATCCCGCTTCCTTTTCGCCGCTTCTACTCCAGCCGGCCTTTCTGCCCGCCCCACAATATGGTGTTGAACCCCCTCAAAATTCGTCGCTCAGTTGACGAACACCGGTTATTCGCCATGTTTTTAGTTTAACTTTCGTTCTTCTCATTTTATATAAGATTCTTTTCACACTTTGTTTGGATTTTTTAAAATCATACAAAAAAAGCCCCGATTGATTGCCTAGGGACTTTTTTTGCTTTATTTTCTCCTATATTAAATCAAATCTACTTAACTACCTAGCTTTCACTTCAAATAGTTCTCTAATGTTCTCCGTACCGCTCCTGGGCCTGCCATCATTTCCTGGAACATAACCTCAATCTTATCGCCTAGACCAATTGCGTACAACGGAACCCCAAAAAGTCGCTCATCTTCAAGAATGGGGCGCACACTTGCGGTTTGGTCTCCAAGCGAAACTCCTTGCAGGTAACCTTGCAGTGTTTCTAGTAACGGATCTGAACTCAATGTGAAGACCTCTCCAGCATCATTCACTCCAAGTAAGTAACGACACCACACCGCGATAGCTAGTGGAATCGCTGTTAGCTGCGCTGGATCGAGCTCCTCCCGTCGAATATAGGATTTAATAGTTTCACCGAACCGTATACCCACCTTCTGCGAAGTGTCTGTAGCAATCCGCTGTGGAGTATCGGGGATAAATGGATTGGCAAAACGCTCCGTAAGGACTTCGTCCAGGAACTGCTTTGGACTGAGAATTCCTGGGTCCACTACGACGGGCAGACCTTCTTTGTAACCGATTATCTCCACAAACCTCCGCAAAGTATCATCCTTCATCTCATCCGCGATCAAGGTGTAGCCAAGCAGACAACCGGAAACAGCAAGCGCCGTATGCAGCGGATTAAGGCAGGTCGTTACTTTCATCGTCTCCACCTTGTTGACTGTCTCCCGGTCCGTAAAAATAATTCCGGCTTCCTCTAGTGGTGGACGTCCGTTCGTAAAGTTGTCCTCCACTACAAGGTATTCGCTAATCTCGGCATTTACGAAAGGAGCGGTATATGTGTTTTTGGAGGTAATGATTACATCCATATCACCAATTCCCTGTTCCAGAAGCGCGGCCTGTACACTCTCCGAAGGACGTGGTGTGATTTTATCGATCATGGACAATGGAAAGGTTATTAATCGTTCATCTTCCAGATAGCGCACAAAGTCTTCCACAACAAGTCCTCTTTGGGCCCATTCCTTAGCGATGGACACGACACCGTTTTTCAGCTTGTCGCCATTGTGTGAGCAGTTATCCATACTGACAAAGGTCATCGGATATTGGCCTTTCAGATATCTTCGATAAGCAAGCGAAGCTACAATACTCATGACATGAACAGGATGCTCCGGTCCGCTCTCGATATCCTTTTCCACAATGCCAAGATATTTATCGTGCGGATCCGTCAACGAGTATCCCTTCTCCGTGATGGTGAAGCTGGCCATTTGCAGGCTCGGATTCTCGAACACCTCGATCAATCGGCGGTACTCCGCTTCACGGTTTTTGTCCGCTGCAATTCCCTCCACAATACTGCTTACTACTCTTTTCTGAAAATCACCACGAGCATTCATCAGCACTAAAAGGGTCAGATTGTCGTAAGGCTTGTAGACTCTATCAATCATTTCGAAATCAAAGGTTTCCACCGCAATAATACCTGTATCCGACTTCCTGCCATCCAACAGCTTCTGATGAGCATTTGCCACGAATCCCCTGAAAATATTACCTGCACCGAAATGAATCCATTCCGGTTTAAGCTGTGTATTGTTTGCTACCTGCTCATAGTCGAACTGTGGAAGCTCCACTCCAGCAGCTTTCCAAGCTGCTTTTTCCCCTTGGATACTGCTTCTGGTCAGATGCAGCATTTATTTTGCCTCCTTGACGTTGTCCAAGCTATCCCAGACACCAAGCAAATACATGATGCCCATAGCTCTATCATACAAGCCATAACCCGGGCGGCAGTTCTTCTCTTCCCCCCACAGATGACGCCCGTGATCCGGACGTACATAACCAATGTATCCGTTCTCATGATAGGCTTTGACCACCTCGGCCACATCAACGCTTCCGTCACGCCCACGGTGCGACACCTCAATGAAATCACCGTTCTCAAATACCTTCACATTGCGGATATGTGCAAAATGAATACGGTCATGGAACTCGCGGATCATCGCTGGCAGATCGTTATCCGGATTCGTGCCGAGTGACCCTGTGCAGAATGTCAAACCGTTGTACGGGCTGTCCACCAAATCCAGAAAGCGGCGGATCATATCCCGATTGCGGATAATACGCGGCAGTCCAAAGATCGGCCAAGCCGGATCATCCGGATGAATAGCCATCTTGATGTCCACTTCCTCGCATACTGGAATAATGCGTTCCAGGAAATACTGGAGGTTGTCGAACAGTTTATCTTCCGTCACATCCGCATAAGCCGCAAACAGCTCATCTAGCTTCGCCAGCCGCTCCGGCTCCCAGCCCGGCATCGTGAACTGTCCAGCTCCCTTAAGAATCCGGTCCACCATCTCACGCGGATTATCGGTAATGGCAGCCTTTTCATAAAAGAGAGCATTCGAGCCATCAGGCAACTCTTTATACAGCTCTGTGCGGGTCCAATCGAAAACAGGCATAAAATTATAGCAAATCACCTTAACGCCAACCTTGGCGAGTTTACGAATGGTGTCGATATAAATATCGATATATTTATCACGGGTCGGCAAGCCGATTTTGATATCATCATGAACGTTGACGCTTTCTACTACAGCCGTGCTGAAACCCTTACTGGTGATTTGATCCGCCACTTCTTGGATCCGTTCCATTTCCCACACTTCTCCAGCTACTTTCTCGTGCAAAGACCAGACAATCCCCATTACACCCGGAATCTGCCGAATATGATCCAGCGTGATATTGTCATTGCCCTCGCCGTACCATCTCCACGTCATGTTCATTGATAAACCCTCCTGTGAATTCGTTTTCATCTATCTTGTATACAAGATTTACTTGATCATAGAATAAGAACAATTCTTTGTCAATCACAAATTCATCAGGAATTTTATCATAAAAACAAGGAATTTCCACCCTATTTTCATCTCGATAATTTTAATGAACGAACTTATCATGTATACTAGTACTGTATCTGTCATCAACAATTGAAAGCAGGAACAGAAATGTCAATCAAAGCTGAAATTCTAAACACACTGAAGCAAGAAATCCTCACGCTGGCGTTAAAGCCAGGTACCATTCTAAGTGAAACAGCCTTGTCTGAGAGGTTTCAGATTTCACGTACGCCGTTGCGTGATGTTCTCAAGCAGCTTGCACTGGAATCTTATACCGATATCTACCCGAAAAAAGGTAATATTGTGTCCTTTATTGATCTAGAATCTGTTGAACAAATCACATACTTGCGTTGCACACTGGAAAAGGAGATCCTCAAGGATCTTTCTGCACAGCTTTTACTACCCGGGGTGCACGAACTGAAGGAGATTCTTAAGAAACAAAAAGAGGTCATCGGGCAGGAGAATGCTGTAGATTCTTTCCTTAATTTAGACGACGAGTTTCACCGGGCCTTGTACAGGCTTGCTGGACGTGAGTATCTGTGGACTCTGATCCAGCAGTCGAATGTACATTATCTCAGGTACCGCAGACTGCACATGCTCAAGACCGACAAGCTGGAAGAAATCTGGAGCGAACACCAATCCATTCTTGAGCTTATGGTGCAAAAGGAAACTACCAATATCGGTCCGCTAATCCACCACCATCTTCGGGAAGATATTCATTCACTGGACTTTCAGGAGAACTTCTCGGAATACCTAAAAAAATAGTCGGCCAAAAAGCGGCTTGCCCATAAGTTAAGTGCCTTCCCGGATAAAACTTCGTGATAAGAAGAAACACATAAAATTTCTATTCCCTATTAAAAAAACAAAAAAACCTTGATTTCTCAAGGTTTTCGTAAAAAATGAACAAGGACTATAACACCACACTAATATCTTAAATCTACACCGTTAGAGGTTATGACCTTTTTGTACCAGTAAAAGCTGTCCTTACGCAGACGCAGCAGCGTTCCATTGCCTGCATCATCCTGATCAACATAAATGAAGCCGTACCGCTTGCGCATCTCCGAGGTGGAAGCCGAGATCAGATCAATACAGCCCCAGCTGGTGTAGCCCATTAGCTCCACGCCATCGGCAATGGCTTCCGCCATCTGCTCAATATGCTGTGCCAGATACTCTATCCGGTATGGATCACGGATGGTGCCATCCAGTTCGAGTACATCTGCAGCACCCAGACCATTCTCTACTACAAACAAAGGAAGCTGGTAGCGGTCATGCATCTCCTTGAGCACAAACCGCAGCCCCTTTGGATCGATCTGCCAGCCCCAGTCGGAAGTTTTCAGGAAGGGATTCTTCAGCCCTGAGGACAGGTTACCTTCCGTGGTGGTCGTGATACTCTCATCTACACTGACTACTGAGGACATGTAATAACTAAAGGAAAGAAAATCTACAAGATTGTCCCGCAGTAAAGCTTTATCTCCCGGCAACATGGTTATTGTCACTTCATGCTGCTCCAAATGCCGGCGGATATAAGAAGGATAATAGCCTCTAACCTGAACATCGGAGCAGAACATTGCCATTTGGTTCTCCGCTTGCGCTTTCAGTACATCACCGGGATGACAGGAATATGGGTAGAGCAGCTTGCGGGCCAGCATGCAGCCGATCTGGAACTGCGGATTGATCTCCCGGCCCCGCTTAATCGCAAGCGCACTGGCTACGAACTGGTGATGCAAAGCCTGAAAAGCAACCTGCTTCTCATTTGACTTGCCATCCAGAATAATCCCTGCGCCCAGAAACGGCGCTTTGAGCGTACAGTTGATTTCGTTGAAAGTCAGCCAATACTTCACCTTATCCCGGTAACGGGTGAACACAGTCTCCGCATAACGGACGAACAGTTCAACCAGTTCTCTGGATTCCCAGCCGTTGTATTTGGTGACTAGGTGCACAGGCATTTCATAATGGGAAATGGTGACCAGCGGCTCGATATTATATTTGCGCAACTCATCAAAAACATCGTCGTAGAAACGCAGTCCCGCCTCGTTGGGTACCTGCTCATCGCCATTCGGATAAATACGTGGCCAGGAGATGGACATACGGAATACCTTAAAACCCATCTCAGCGAACAAGGCGATATCTTCTTTGTAGCGGTGGTAGAAATCAATCCCTCTGCGTTTGGGGTAATTTCCCTGATTATCATCCTGTATGGCCTCTTCTAGCTGTGGACCGGACATGGACAATAGCTGCTCCAGGCTCTGCCGTTCCTTAGGAGGACAATATTTGACTACATCAGCAGTGGACAAACCCTTGCCGCCCTCATTATACGCGCCTTCGACCTGATTGGCGGCTACCGCACCGCCCCACAGGAAGTTTTCCGGAAATGGATAAGTCATCGGTTGAGCCTCCTTTTATTAATTGGTGGCAGCAGTTGCTGCCGCTTTAGCTTCAGCCTGCTGTTCTTGCTCCAGCGCTTCGGCATCGGCTTTTTTGAAGAATGGATAGTAGATCATGAAGCTTGCGCCAATCATAACCAGCTGGAACGCACTTACGCGCCAGCCCCCGTTCATCCAGCCATTAACCAGCACCGGAATGCCCAGCGGTACCTGAATCCCGTGCAGCACAGGAAGGATACCCAGCGTCGTCAGAAGAATCGCCAGACCACTACTCACCAGCGGAGTCAGGATAAACGGAATCATAAACCGAACATTCAGCACCAATGGCATCCCGAAAATCACCGGCTCATTGACACCGATCAGACTTGGGATAATTGCCAGTTTACCAAGTGTCTTATAACGTGTAGATTTGGCGAACAACATCGCAATAATGAGACCTAACGTTGCCCCCGCACCACCGATCAGTACATAAACCGGGAAGAACGGTGAACCAATGATATGCGTACCTTCCACACCTCTTTGGTAAGCGTCCAGATTCTCAAGTCCCAAAGCCACCCAAATCGGGCCGACAACGGAATAGACTACCAAGGTGCCGTGAACTCCAAAGAACCACAGCAGGTGAATTACGAAGATGCAGATCAGCATCGCCCACCAGGTACCCCCCAGACTAGTCAGTGGCAGCTGGATAATCGAGAAGACAAACTCGTGCATATTGCCATATTTCGTTGCGGCGAAAATCGCCGTCAGCACTAGCATCAGAACCGCTACGATAAAACCAGGCGTAAGTGCGGCAAAAGATTTCTCGACCGTGGGCGGAACACCCTTCGGCATTTTGATATAGAATTTCTTTTCCAATACAAAGGTATAGATCTTACCTACCAGCAGTGCCAGGATGATTGCCACAAACAATCCCTTGGCGCCTAACCAGGAGTAACCAAATGCTTTGGTCACACCGTCATCCAGCAGACCTTTTGGTGTAACTAGCAAGAAACTCATCAGCGCCAAAATCCCTGCCGAGAAGCCTTGCTGCTTATGTTGGGTAGCGAAATTATAAGCGATGGAGAACACCGCGTAGAGTGCGATCAAATCAGTGGTTACGGTTGCCGGAATCGAAGTATAAGTTTTGAGTCCAGTGCTTTCCAGGAAATTCTGATAAGGATCAAGCTTGAGTGCATTAATCAGGGAAAAAATAGCGCCCAGAATCAATATTGGCATCAAGGCCATCAGACCGTTGGAAATAGCGCTGATATAGGTGTTTTTTTGGATTTTCGTGCTGACTTTCTGGATCTTGGCTCTCCATTCTGCGCCGCCTGCCATGACTTAAGCCCCCTTCTCCATCAGTTCAAGTGCTGTAGCCAGCACCTTGTCCCCATCCATCATGCCATAGTCCATCATATCGATCGTAGTTACTGGAATGTTCGGATATTCTGCGGCCAGATCGCCTTCGGCGTGTCCCATTTGTGGTCCAAGCATAATGATGTCAAAAGGCTTTTGATCGGCGATATCACTCTCCGCCACTGCATCAATAACCACTTCAACCCCTTGTGTCCGTGCCGATTCTTTCATCCGTTCCACCAGCATACTTGTCGAGAATCCGCCTGCACAGGCGAGCAATATTTTTTTCATCTTAGTTCACCGATCCTTTCAATTCTAGTTCGAGTGCTTTGCGTTCTTTGATTTCTTCGATCAATTCCACAGCCAGTTCTCTAACCGTCAGGGCATTCATCAAATGATCCTGCGCGTGAATCATCAGCAGCGTAATTTCTGTCTTTTCGCCCCGGCCTTCAGCCTGGATCAGCCCCGTTTGCACTTTGTGTGCTTTGGTCAGGCTGGTCTTGGCGTTCTTAATCATCTCGCCCGCTTCTTCCAGGTTTCCGGCGCGCGCGGTTCTTACCGCTTTTAGGCTAAGGCTTCTTGCCTCTCCGCTGCTGGCAATAATCTGCATAATCGTTTGTTCATAATCCATGGGTTCTCCACTCCGTATCGTCATTTTTTATAGTAGGTTCTCTATCTCATTCATAAATTGCTCATAACTATTCGTGTTTAGCAGCCGGTTACGGCTGTCTTCCTTCTCCATTAGAACCAGTAGCAGCTTGCTGATCTCTTTGTGCAGGAACAACTGCCCCGGACCCAGATTGATCAGAAAAATAAATTGGACCGGCTTCCCCTCATAGATCAGCGGTTTCTTCAACACGGTTACACTGATACAGTCGCGGATCGCGCTCATCCGCATCGGATGCGGGCCGGCCACCCCATTTTTGTAAATGGTGGTGAATTTCTGCTCTCTGAGCAGCACTTGTTCAGGGAAATCGTCAGCTGCATAATGATTGCCCACGATCTCCCGGCAGCGCTGCTTTAACAGCTCCATGTAATCTTCGTCCGAACCAGACAGATGGAACAGCTCCCTGCGGAACAAATCCTTGAAATCCATCAGCTTGTAGGACGGTTCTGTACGATTAATCTGCAAAGACAATATTTCTTTGATCCGCTGAATCTCTTGATCATCCAGCAGCTGTTTGATATGGATCACCGGTTTTTCCTTAATCTCTGTTGCCAGCGGTACAGTAGAGAGAATCAGATCCACAGGCTTGCTGCTGATCTCCTCCACCTCCGTAATGGAGGCTGTGATCACCGACGCTTTGGGGAATACCGCTTCCAGCTTCAGCCGGATTAACTGGGCACTGCCCCCTCCCGTCGAGCAGATCACGGCAATCCGCTTGAACTTCTCCAGATTGCGCTGCTGCATCCGTTCCAGATGGGTGGCAAAATGCAACGCGACATACCCTGCCTCATCGCGCGACATCCGAAACCCGTACTGCTCCTCTACAATCTCAGCGAAGCGGAAGGAAATGACGAACACATTGGCATACTGGCTGTAAACATCCTCCACCAATGGGTTGCCGAGTTGAAGATTGTAATACAACCGGTTCAGCAGCGGGAACATATGCAATAGAAGCGCTTCGCGCAGCTCGTGATCTTGCGTGAATCCAGTGAGGAACTCGCGGTCCAAGCGCTCCAGAATAGCCGTAATTCCCTCCCGCAGATGCGATTTGGTCTCTTCCGACATCCGCTCCATAATGGTCTTGCCAGAAATGTGCAGCGCCAAATAATCAATTTCATCCGCCGGAAGCTTAATCCGGTAGTGAGAGGAGATAAAATCTGCGATGCTCCTAGCAATATCCTGATACAGCAGCTCAGGTGTTCCCTGCAAGGCTTGACCAGCCACAATGAAATTGTGCTTGGAAACCCGGTATAGAAGAATGAACAGATGGGTCAAGATATTATCCAGAAACACATCTGAGATCTTCAGTTCTTTTTCCTTGAGGATTTGCAGTAGAAATCCCTTAAGCTGCTCAGCATCAAAGTCCTGACTAAAAGCATGAAAATCCTCCGTATGCTGCAGCGTATGACCCGATTGCAAGATAAAGTAAGAAAAGGCTTTGCGGAAGTCTTGCTCTTCCCCCTCGATTTTCATGCCATAATGAGCCCGACGTTTCAAGCTAAGCCGGAAAGCGGCCAGTCGCTGCTCTACCTCCTTCAGATCAGAAATAATGGTAGAACGGCTGACGCCGATTTCTTCCGCCATGTTATCCATAGACTGATAGCCATCATTCTGTAAGAGATAAAATAGCAAATACTGCTGGCGTGACTGCTTATTATCGAGATCCACCTGATCCAGCTGCAGCATTCCTTTTTCCTGGTAGCTACTGAATTTGGCTTCATCACCAATCTCCAGCAGATAACCCTGGCCGCGGATCATGCGGATACCAAAACCATTCGCCTCTCCTGTTTTGTCGAGTGCACGGATTACGTCACGGAGAGTCCGTTCAGACAACCCCACTTCGGCAATCAGCTCACTCATGCGCACAGGACTCTTGCGGGTATATAAAATATTAACAATCGTATATTCTCTCACCTTAAATTCCCTCATTTGTGATACTAGTATCGGATGAAGCACTCAGCTGGTTATGAATACATCATACGTGGAAGCGTTATCTTCTGAACAGTTTGTATTCTGCTGTTTGGAACGGCAGAAACTGACGGATAGGTAAATAACGGATTAAATTCTTAGCATACATTATTTGTGGCCACAAATCAGGAGGAAATATACAACAAAGAGGAGAGTGCCGATTAATTTGAGATCATCTTCTATAGATGCGATGTGAAAGAATCAAAAATCCCAAGGTCAGTGTAACTGACCTTGGGATTTTGATGGAAGAATTAATATAAGATAAGGAAAAGTCTCATACTGCTTATTTGCTAATATCCCCCAAACTCAGGGAAAGGTCCCCTGTCTTTAGACATATTGCGTCACGTGTCTTGTAAAATTCATGAAGAAAGTTTTGTTCATACGTATAACCGGCCTTCATCAGCATGCCCTCCTGATTGGGAGCTGCAATCAGTTGCACACTGGCAGGAAGGTTCTTAGTTGTTATGCCACATGGCAAAGCTAGGGCCGGGTAACCGACAATGTTAAAAACAGCGGTGAACCTATTCATACAATGAAATATATCTTCTATTTTTGAATCAATAAGCACTTCTTTAACCCCAATTTTCTGAGGCGTTTTTGGCAATGTCGGCGTGATCAGCAGATCAATAGATTCGAACATTTCATTAAAAGCAGCAAGATACTCATCCCGTCTAAACATGGACCCAATATACTGATAAGCAGGAAAACTCCCCATTTGCTCGATATAGACTTTTAGATCTTCTCCCAATAGTGCAATTTGAGATTTATTCGACATAACTTGCTTAAAAATATGTCCCGCCTCAGAGATGGCAATAGCTAGTGTAAGATCGAAAAAGTCAGAGATATCTGGAAGTTCAACTTCAACAATGTCACAACCTAAACTTTCGAATTGGGAGATGGCTGTGGTATAAAAGTTATAAAGCTCAGCATCCAATTGTTCATTAAAAAAGGAAGTTGGAACCCCTACTTTTACACCTCGAAGATCTTCAATCAGCTGGTCGGACAAGTTCTTATCATCCGAGAGCACGCCTGTTACAATAGCCATGTCCGTCATATTAGCTGCAATAGGTCCAACATGATCAAGCGTCCATGAAATATGTTTTGTCCCTTGTGGCGGAATAAGGTTTCTGGTAGGTTTCAAGCCAACAACGCCATTAGAAGCGGAAGGTCCTCTGACAGATCCCCCAGTGTCCGAACCTACAGATACAACTGATAATCCCGCTGCCACAGCAGCTGCCGAACCGCCGCTGGAGCCTCCAGCTACATGTTCTTTATTCCATGGATTTTTAACGGTTCCATAATGAGGATTCTCCGAGGTAACCCCAAATGCAAACTCATGCATGTTGTTTTTCCCGATGAGTACCACTTCTTCTTTGCGGAGGCGGCTGAAGGCAATAGAATCACGCTCAGGAATTCGATCCTGTTCAATTTTCGAGCCCGCTGTCGTTCGAATTCCATGTGTATCAATATTATCTTTAATAGAGACCGGAACTCCGAATAAGCTTCCAATCTTTCCACCACTCATCAATAATTTTTCCAAGCTTTTGGCTGTGCTAAGCGCCTCTTCCGCAGCAATAGTTATATAGGCATTCATTTCAGGATTAATTTCTTCAGCATATTTCAGATATTGCTTAGTAATTTCAACAGGGGAGATTTCTTTATTTAGATATCCGTTATGCAGGTCTTTTATATTCCAGCGTATCATTTATTCATCCTCCTTTTATTCAGCAATATCCCATTCATTCACATTATTCATCATGCCAATGGCCTTCGGTTCTCCCACGAGCACATTTTTAGAAACAGCATTAAATGTGTTCTGTTCATAAATGGTTACACTAGGCATATCCCGGACAAGAATCTGTTGGATTGAATAATAAATCTCTTTACGCTTAGCCGAGTCCGTCTCAGCAGCACCTTTTCTCAATAGTGCATCTATTTCAGGATTACTGTACTCACCAAAATTGTAGAGCGCACCAGAAGCGTAAGTACCACTGATATCCGGATCGATTGTAATCGTTGAGCCGAACATCGCAAGATCAAAATCATGCTCTACGCTGGCTTTGTTAGCAGCCGTTACAAAATCAAATTTATCCACTTTGACCTTTACACCAATATCCTTTAAGTTCTCAGCCAAAATGTCGGCAGCTTGTTCTCTCACTTTATTTCCGGTAGGCACAACTAGTGATAATGTTTGACTAAAATCATAGTTCGCCTCTTGCAAGAGCTGTTTAGCCTTATCAGGATCATAAGGTGTTAGTGTCAAACCGCTGTCAAAGTAAGGATGAATGGAAGTGTATGGAGCATCAATAACTTTGCCATAACCACGCAGCAGATTCTTCGTAATCAGTTCTCTATTAAATGCCAGCACAATAGCTTGACGAACGCGGGCATCTGAAATTCTTTTGGTATTCATGAATAAAGACTGAATGCTCAAAGGTTTACCAGTGACAACACGCACGTTATCCATCGCTTCGACAGTTGCATAATCTTCAGGAGCTATATTCCCTTTGCTTGGGTAATTCATATTCAGTTCACCGCTCTTGAGCTGGGCCACAATATTGGCGGAAGGTAATATTTTTATGAACAGCGAATCGATTTTGGGTGCACCCAGGAAATAATCCGGATTGGCCGCCAGTTCAAAATATTGATCCTTTGCATTCTCCTTAAGACTGAAGGCACCATAGGATACCGTTGGATTGATCATGTATGGATCTTTGTTAACCTCTGCAGGATTCACATCTTTCAAAATGTGCTCCGGTACCGCCCGAAGATTGATCCCGATTTTCTCCAGAAATAAATTGGTATCTATAGCATTTTTCATATGAAAAATAAGGGTATGATCATCCGATTTTTCAACAGCTTGATCAATAGAGGCCCCGGCCTCTAACTTCCCCTTGTCGTCCATACCCTGTAATAAATTAAAGCCTTGGCCGGACGCTGCAATAACATTTGGGTCTGCTATTAACTTGGCCGAAAAAAGCACATCATCAGCAGTCAATGCTTCACCATCAGTCCATTTGGCATTTTCCCTTAAGTTCACTGTGAAGTTTTGATGATCTGTGGTATTTACCTCTTCTGCAAGCATCATATCAAATGACAACTCTTCATTAGGCAATACAAGAGGAGGAAAGATAATATCGGCAATTAATGGATCATCCATTGAGTTAATCGGATTAGCACCGGCAATGGTATTGGTAATTCCAACAGTAATGATTTTTGAACCAGCACTCGTTGACTTAGCCCCACTCGTGTTCGTTCCAGTTTCACTATTTTGTGTATTGGCAGAAGTACCACAAGCAGATAATAATAAGACCATTGTTAAACCGATAAGTACTTTCGCTCTTTTCATTAGATGTCCCCCACATTAATCATTTTTTCTGTGATTCATACCAGTTCTGAATAATAGCTAGCGTAAGACGGGCGGTATTGACGACATTGGATACACTTACGTTCTCCTGGAACGTGTGGATTTGGCGAAATCCATTCCCAAGGGTAATGCACTTTAAACCAATCTCATTTAATGCATTGGTATCTGCTCCACCTAATGTTCTGGTGATATCAGGCACAACACCTATTTGAACCGCAGATGTAATAGCCGTTTTCGCAATAAAATCATCCTCTTCAATTTTGAAGCCTACATAGCGGTCATCTATTGACACTTTAGCGTCACCACCGTGACTTTTTGCCGCCTGTTCAACCGCCTCTTTCATGTGCTTCAGTTGCTCTGACAGATCCGTTCTATTAAATGAACGAACTTCCCCTATCATTTCTACAGTTCCGGGAACAATTGACGTCATATCACCCCCTTGCAAAATTCCAATGTTGGCATTCGTTTCGCTATTGATAATGCCCAGCTTCATCGTCTTTAGGCCATCAGCTGCGATCACCAAAGCATTAACAGCCTCTGGATTTAGTACAAAATGTCCGGATTGGGGTTCACCCGTTTCGATATCAAAGTGTATCCGCGTGCTGTTACCTCCCTGCAAGATAATTTGCCCAACATCACCGTTACAATCAAAAACATACCCTTCCTTGCTTTTTACTTTAGTGATATCTAAAGCATGTGCCCCTTTTAAACCTCTCTGCTCGCTCACAGTTAGGATTAACTCAATAGGACCACAAGATATTCCATTCTCTTGTATGGTATTAATAGCCTCAAGATAACCAGCTATAGCACAACGATCATCTGCGCCAAGGATGGTTGTGCCATCCGAATAGATAACTCCGTCCTTGATCACAGGCTGCAATCCTTTTGTCGACCATACAGTATCCATATGAGCTGAGAAAAATAACGGCGGAATGGACGAATCCGTGCCCTCCCAGTAAGCGATAAGATTCCCGCATTCACCACCAATTTCTTTATGCGCCTCATCGATTTGAAAAGTAAAACCCTTCTGACCCAAAGCCTCAATCAAATAATCAGCCATTGGTTGTTCAAATTGGCTAGGCGCATCAACTTTGCAAATCTCAAAAAAGTCTTCAATTAAACGCTTCTCGTTCACACTAAAAATAGTACGACTCATCTCCATCTCTCCCTCTCACATCTCTTATTTTGCATTTCTTGGATCAAGGGCATCTCTAAGCCCATCTCCTATAAAATTCACAGCCAGCACAGTGAGCAGTATAGTAATGCCCGGCGGCAACCAAAGCCATTGCTGATGAAGCAGAACACTAATCGATTGCGCATCCATGAGCATATTCCCTAAGCTGGCTGCGGGTGGTTGTATTCCCATGCCCAGAAAACTCAAAGCAGATTCTGTCATGATCGCTCCAGCGACACCAAAAGTCGCATTCACAATAATAGGGCCCAGCGCGTTCGGAATAACATGCCGGAATAATATCCTCGTAGGGCTTAATCCCAAAGCAACTCCCGCCTTGACAAAATCCCTTTCTTTCAGGGAAAGCACACTTCCTCTAGCGATTCTGGCTACCCCTGCCCAAGAAAACGCTGATAGGACAAAAATGATCGTGCCCATGTTTGGGGTAAGAATACTTACTGTAACAAGGATAATAATCAGTTGTGGGAAAGATAAGAAAACATCTGTAATTCTCATAATAACCATATCTACTTTGCCGCCAAGAAAACCCGCTATCGAACCCACAATAGTGCCAACCACTACAAAAATAGCTACAGAACAGACGCCAATTAATAGAGAGACCCGTGTTGCGTAAATTAAGCGGCTAAACACATCTCTCCCCAGTGAGTCCGTACCCAACCAATGATCCATAGACGGACCTTCATTAAAACTAGTGCTTAAAGCACTTTGGCTGTAGGGTGCAATGAATGGAGCGAGGAGAGCAATAAGCGCCATGACTACAAAAAAGCCAAATCCAACCACGGCCATGCGATGTTTACGAAAAATACGTAATGAATTCCGGAATACATTGTCAGGAACACTAATTGATACTTTTGCTACCTCTTCCACATGTCCAATTCCTCTCTAGTTATATTTAATTCGCGGGTCAACAACAGAGTATAGAATATCCGTTATTAAATTCGCCGCCAGCATAACGATCGCAGCTAGTATACTGATGCCCATAATGACCGGATAATCTCTGGACAGGATAGACTGAATGGTGAGTTGCCCTAGCCCCGGCCATTGAAATACCTGCTCAGTTACTGCCGCCCCGCCTAAAAGCTCACCTACTGATAACCCCACTAATGTAAGGATAGGAATAAGCCCATTACGCAAAGCATGCTTTCCAATCACAAAAAACTCTTTCAACCCTTTCGCACGAGCAGTACGCATATAATCTTGTCCAAGAATCTCAATCATGCTGGAGCGTACATACCGGGTCACCGTTGATGCAGTTCCGATAGATAGAATACAGGCAGGCAAGATTAAATGATTAATAATATCCCATGCTCCTCCGCTGTTCCCTAACGTTTTCATTCCTCCGCTGGGCAGGAGATTGAGTTGTAGTGCAAAAATAAATATAGCTACTAAGCCTAAGAAAAAGGTTGGGATTGAGAAGCCCAAGAAGGAAAATCCGGTTGAACAGTAATCCACGATTGTATTACGTTTGATTGCACTGATAATACCAAGCGGTAATGCGATCAGTAGCCCGATAATTAGCGCACTTCCGGTCAAGAGCAGCGTCGGTAAGATCCGCTCTCCAATCAGTTGAATCACCGGCTCATTGGTTTTTAGAGAATAACCGAGGTTACCTTGAAATAATTGGCCAAGCCATTTTAAATATTGAAGCCAGACAGGATCATTTAAGCCCATTTGATCTTTCAAGTTAGCAATATTCTCTGCAGAAAGCTGCGGACTGATATACATATCAGCGGGGCTCCCTGGCGCCATCTGGATAATAAAATAATTGATTAGAGTCACTCCAAATAGGACAGGAACCGAGATTAATAGTCTGCGAATGATGTAATTTATCACAATAACCCTCCAAACTCCTCTACTTTTAAGCAGGCAACAGCATGTTCCCCACCTTTCAGCAGAGGTTCTTGTTGCGTACATTCCACAGATGCAATTGGACAACGAGTGTGGAACCGACAGCCTTGGGGAGGGTTTACTTGACTCGGCACATCTCCCTGTATAATCACCCGTTCTTTTTTTCTCATTAATGGATCCGGAATGGGGTACGCTCCTAGCAATGCTTTCGTATACGGGTGTTTCGGATTTGCCATTAGCTCTTCTGTCTTCCCGGTCTCCACAATTTTTCCCATGTACATTACCGCAATTCGATCACTGATATATTTAACAGCACCCAAGCCATGACCTATAAAGAGATAAGAAAAGTGAAATTCTTGCTGTAAGTCCTTTAGTAAGTTCAGGATTTGAGATTGGATCGATACATCAAGTGCAGATACCGGCTCATCACAAATGATCAATTTGGGGTTTACAGATAATGCCCTCGCCACGCCAATTCTTTGCCTCTGTCCCCCTGAAAATTCATGAGGGTAACGATTGATATAAGATTTAGACAACCCGACCATTTCCAGTAGCTGATTCACACGAAGCGAAGCTTTATCCGGTTCAACAAGACGATGCACTTTGATAGGCTCTTTTAAAATATCACCGATGGTCATTCTCGGGTTTAGGGAAGAGAACGGATCCTGAAAAACCATCTGCATCCCTGTACGGATGTTTCTCATCTGTTTTTGTGAATAGGAAGTAATGTCCTGTCCCTGAAAGTGGATACTTCCCTCCGTTAGCTGCTCCATACGAATGACCGATCGGCCAACGGTAGATTTGCCGCAGCCGGATTCCCCCACCAACCCAAGCGTTTCACCCTTATTGATCATAAAATCCACACCATCAACAGCCTTCACATGGCCAACAGTTTTTGATACAATTCCTTTTTTGATCGGATAATAAGTTTTTAATCCTTTTACGTCTATTAAAGGTTCCTCAGCGGCACTCTTATTCGTTGGCATCTGCATCTGTCTCCTTCATCATGGATTCCACCAACCAGCATCTGGCTTTTCGAGTGCCGATTTCATATAAAGGCGGTGCCTGTTGGCATTTGTCGTGTACTTTAGAACAACGCGATTGGAACCGGCAGCCGGTTGGCATCTCTTGGATTGAGGGTACAGAGCCTGGAATGGACTCCAATCTGGTTTCCCGTTGATTGTCTAAATGGGGGATGGACTGCATTAACCCCTGAGTATAGGGATGTAATGGGCTTGCGAATAATTGGTAGACATCAGCTTCTTCAACAACTTGTCCCGCATACATGACTATGACTTTATCCGCCATTTCAGCAACTACCCCTAAGTCATGAGTAATTAGAATAAGTGCAGCACCAGTTTGTTCCTTCATCCGATTCATTAGATCTAGGATTTGCGCTTGAATCGTCACATCCAAAGCCGTTGTGGGTTCATCTGCAACGATTAATTTCGGACTGCAACTTACCGCCATCGCGATCATTACCCGCTGGCGCATTCCCCCAGAAAGGGCATGTGGATAGTCTTTCATAATGGATTCAGCTCTCGAAATCCCTACTTCCTTAAGTGTTGCAATACAATGTTTCCGGGCTTCGGCAACAGACATTTTTAAATGATTTCTTACACCCTCGATCATCTGATTGCCTATCGTGAAAACCGGGTTCAAGGCCGTCATCGGCTCTTGAAAAACCATTGCTATTTCTTTTCCTCTCACTCTCTGCATTTTGCTTTCGGACATAGCTGCAAGATCACTATCTTCAAAAAATATATTTCCGTTTGTTATTTTCCCATTGTTACTGAGGAGCCTCATGATCGCCAACGAGGTCACGCTTTTTCCACAACCGGATTCACCGACAATCCCAACGGTTTCACCAGAATTAACATTGAAGTTGATTTGATCTACAGAGATAACCTCACCATGATCCGTATTAAAAGCCACTTGAAGATTTGATACTCTAAGAAGACTACTCATTGATTCTCTTCACTCCCCCTGTAATGCAATGAACAAATATACCATTTTGTGTTATATAACTTTACACATTATATTATATATTTGTATATTAGCAGAATCATTTTTGCCTATCCAATACTTAAATCGTTGTTTGCATATACAAAAATCGTATAATCAACATAAAAATCTTATTCTAAAATATATTATGAGTGATATTATCTAACATATATATTTGTACATAACAAAAAGACTTGCCGTTTTAATAACGACAAGCCCTGTAACCATCCTATAATATAGCTCTATTTTTCATCCTGTTACTATTCAAATAATTCCAGAAAGAGGCGAGCCTGCTTGGATAAGTAACGTTCTTTCATCCAGATCACTGCCGATTCCATTTTCAGCGAGGTATCTTTGAGATTTAGAATTCGATATTTAGGATTCGCCGCATGCTGAACAAAAAATGCAGGGAATATAGCAGCACCCAAACCGGCATTTACTAGAGCCAAAACGGATTCCACATTATTGCTTTCACATAATATATTCGGTGTGATCCCCAGTTTACTGCATTCATTTAAAATGATCGGCTGCAATCCACTTTGACTGTCCCGTTTTAAAATAATCCAAGGAATATCTTTCAATTCGTACAGAGACACGTCGTGGCCTGCGAAGTCCCCTCCTATATTATTCGGAACAGCACACGCCAATCCATGATCCCCAAAAATTCGCACAGAGAAATCGTCCATAGGGATAGGCAAATTCACAAAAGCTAAATCAATTGTTCTGTCCTTCAGCAGCCCAATCAGTTGCTGGGGTTCATGTTCCAATATTTTAAAGGTGACCAAAGGATACTTATTCGAGAATATCCTAATCTTCTCTGCAATCAGACCTGAATAAAAATCGTAAATCCCTATATTCAGTTTCCCCCTTAGACCCTCTGCCGTCTCCATCACTTCACAACGTGCATCCTCTATAGATTGCAGGATCTTAACAGCTTGCTGATATAAAACTTCCCCCGATTGTGTCAAATAGAGCCTTTTCCCGTGGCGTTCGAACAAACTAACCCCTAGCTCCTCTTCAAGCAGTTTCACCTGTTGACTTAAAGGGGGTTGGGCTAAATTCAATAACTTGGCCGCCTTTGTTATATTCTGATCCGAGTCCACAATGGTTACGAAGTAACGCAACTTGCGTGTATCCATTAAAGCCCTCCTCCTTCACTTACAACATAGACGAGCTTTAATAAGTATAGACAATCTCTTCATTTTTTAATAGTTTCTTGCGAATGCAAAGCAAAAGCACTCCATACATAATAAAGAACCCCTCTCATCAAGGGGCTAGTCTAAAAAAGAAATAACAAAACAGGAATCGTCACCAGCGAAAAAATAGTAGACATAAAGATGCCCTTCGTAACCAGTTCAACATCTCCGTCATATTCCAGGCATAACATGGACACATTGCCGGCTGTCGGCAAACTTGTTAAAATAACGGCTATCCCCAAAATCATTGCGTCGTGAATAAAAAATTGAAGAATAAACCACAGCACTCCTGGGATTAGTACGATTTTCAAGAAGGTAAATTGATATAACGTCTTATCTTTTATAACATCCCTTATACTTACTGCAGCTAGAGTAGATCCAATAACGATCATCGCCAGTGGTGTGGTGACACTCCCAATAGTCGCTAACAGTTTAACAAGCGGAAGTGGAACCGGTATGTCTAGGATAAATATGACTAAGCCTAGGATTGCTGATATAATACCTGGATTAATCAAATTTTTAAAAATCCCTACACGGCTCGCATCATCCTTCTGAATAATGGAAATCCCATACGAAAAAAGACTTATATTAAATAACATCATATATATCGATACATAAAATATAGCACTCTCACCATAAATACTAGAAATAATAGGAATGCCCATAAACCCTAGGTTGCTGTACACCAGCATGATTTCATAAGTTTTGTTCATTTTCAGCTTTTTCACAAAAAATCTACCGAAAATAGGAGTTATAATAAACACTGCCATCGCTACTGCGAATACGGTCATGGCTTCCATTTTGTTGTCCATATTCTGACCAATCGATGAACTGATTATCGTTGCTGGGATAGCAATATTAATAATAAGCTTAGAGAAACTCCTATTACTACTTTCGTCTAAAATTCCTCTTTTGTTTGCTATAAACCCAATAGCCATTAAACCAAATAATATCAATATTTGTGTTATGATCATCTCTATCATTTATCCTTTCCGTCAACGTCATTGCTTAATTCAGCGCGACAGAAAAATCCTACCATAGGTCAAATCATATTCCAAATATATATATAATCTAGTTTTAATACTTAAAAGATATAAGCACTTATAACATCAACACTTTAACTTACAATCCATTGTTTGCAATTACATCTTTATACCAATAGAAACTCTTTTTGCGCTTTCTTTCGAGCGTCCCATTTCCTTCATTGTCTAAATCAACATAAATAAATCCATATCTTTTCTCCATTTCGGAAGAAGAATAGCTGACAAGATCTATCACGCCCCAACTGGTGTAACCCATGAGCTCCACACCATCCAGAATAGCCTCGTGCATTTCCTCGAGATGAGCTTGGAAATAAGCGATTCGATAATCATCCTGAATTGTTCCGTCATCTTCTATTTTGTCATGCGCTCCAATTCCGTTCTCTACAATAAATAGCGGAACTTGATACCGGTTGTAGAGATCGTTCAGAGAAATCCGAAGACCAATGGAGTCGATTTGCCATCCCCAAGCATTGGTTTCTAAGTATGGGTTCTTTACGCCCCCCATAGTGTTTCCGCTAACTTTCTCTAGACCCTCGCTTTCAGCGCTGGCAACCAATGACATATAATAGCTAAATGAAATAAAATCGACCAGATGTGATTTTAAGATTTCATCATCACCCTCTACCTTATGAATATTTATACCTTTATCACTGAAGAAGCGTTTAATAAAGTTAGGGTATGCTCCACGTACCATCACATCTGTAAAGAAGTAATTGAACTGGTTATCCTTAAAGGCGGCCAGAACATCTTTGGGACTACAGGTATGGGGATACATCATGAGCCGAGTTAGCATGCAGCCAATCTTTGACCCAGGAACAATTTCATGGCAGTACTTTACTGCCAGTGCACTAGCTACGAATTGGTGATGCAATGCTTGATAAACAGCTTGTTCAACATTGTCATGACGATTTGGAACAATCCCGCCACTAGTAAACGGATGACGTACAATACTGTCAATTTCATTAAACGTAACCCAAAGCTTCACTTTGTTTTTATATCTTTCAAACACCGCTTTGCAGAAAGTAATAAAAAATTCTACGACACGCCGATCTGTCCATCCCCCATATTCATTAACAAGGTGCATCGGCATTTCATAATGGGATAAAGTAACCAGTGGTTCTATCCCTTGCCTATGCATTTCATCAAACAAATTATCGTAAAATTTCAACCCAGCTTCATTAGGATGTTCTTCATCACCATTCGGGAATATCCGTGTCCATGCTATGGATACCCGCAAGGTTTTTAAGCCCATCTCTCCGAATAAGGCGAGGTCTTCTCGATATCGGTGATAGAAATCAATACCTCTGCGTTTTGGATAATCCCGGTCTGAAGCATCCTCCATAGCCATCTGAATCTGCTCTTCACCCACCGTATTATGTTTTTTATAGTCACTTTTGCTTAGATTCTTTTTGTATATCGCTATATCAGCGGTTGATAATCCCTTACCCTCTACATTCCAAGCTCCTTCCGCCTGATTAGCCGCAATTGCCCCTCCCCACAAAAAACCTTCAGGGAATTTTCTTTTTAAATGTTCTATCACTTTTATGGCTCCTCTCTAATTCCGATGAATAACACGGTTAATATGAATAATTAGATACATCATTTCTTCATTTGATATGGTGTACTCGAATTTCGCTTCTATATAATGTTTGATAGATTCGACGCATCGTTCTTCTTCCGGATATTTATTTATGATCTGCCCCAAAAGTTCATGATCATGAGATTCCAGCATCTTGTTTTCTAGTAAGCGCTGGACAAAAAACTGCAAATGGGTTAAAAAACGTGAGTAATTAATACTCTGGGTATTAAGTTCAATTCCATATTGAATTTTGATAATGTTAAGTATGTCTTTTACTGTACTCGTCATGAGTAGGACCTGATTCATATTGTCATCGGTTTGTTGAGCATTAACCAGATGGAAGGCTATATTAGCCGCTTCTTCTTCTGGCAGCAAGATTCCCACTTGACGTTCAATAAGTTGAAGGGCTTGGACTCCAATACCAAATTCAACTGGATAAAACTTTCTGACTTCCCAAAGCATCCGGTTCTGAATTGTAAGATTATCTTTATGACGTTTGACCGCCATATATAAATGATCCGTCAGAGAGATATATAAATGTTCGCTGAGGTGCCTGGAAAGAACGGTTTTGGCATTAGATATGATTTCGTCCGCAAGAATCAAGTACTCCTGGGGAGTTTCCTTCATTAAAGCAGTCAAGTTGGAAGACATGCTTTCATTTTCAAGCACATATACCTTTTCGATCTCGTCCTCATTAATACTGTCACCCGGTCTGCTTTTATACCCGATGCCTTTGCCCATTACGATAACTTCTTTTTGATCTGCACGCTTGGCAAGAACGATGCTCGTATTGAGAACTTTTACTACTTCCATATAAAATGACCTCTCACTTTCCAGGCATATTTTCTTTTTCCAAGTTAAAACGCAGTAATCAGCGGCTTATCTGGTCCAGTTAAACCTGGGCTATCATGACCCAGAACTTCCAGATAGTCAGCCGAATTTGTGACGATAACCGGTGTAGTGGTATCAAATCCTGCCTTTCGGATCTCATCAAGGTCGAACTCCATCAGCAGCTGCCCGTGCCGGATCTCATCGCCTTCTTTCACATGGAGATTAAAATGCTGACCTTTTAATTTCACAGTATCAAGCCCTACATGAATAAGTAATTCAATGCCGTCAGCTGATCTTAACCCAATGGAGTGCTTTGTACGGAAGACTGTTTCCACAGTGCCGTCAAACGGGGCTACAACTTTTCCGTTAGCAGGTTGAATCGCCATCCCTTGGCCCATCGCCTCTTGAGCGAAAGCCTCATCGTTAACCTCACGAAGCGGCAATACAGTTCCTTCAATCGGTGCAAAAACAACATATTTAGCTTTGGTATTTTGCGGTTTAATTGGCTGTTCGGCAAGCTTGTCTTTTCCGTCAGCCAACGTTGGCTCACCTGAAGCGGGTACAGCTCCCTCATCATTGAAACCGAGGATAAAAACAGCCACAAACGTAACGATGATGGAAATAGCCATGGTAATCAAAGCGTTTATGAGGTTTGAGCTGTCCTCGCTGATAAACATAGGAAGCGAAGCCAAGCCTGGACCAACAGCAGCATATCCCTTAAGATTCACCAGCCCAGCGTATAGTCCAGCCGTTCCCGCACCGATCATACAGGCAAAAAGTGTTTTTTTCAGACGTAAATGTACTCCATATAGAGCTGGTTCAGTAATTCCGAATAACCCAGATATTCCAGCGGGCAAAGCAATCTGTTTCAATTTAGAGTCTTTAGTCTTTACAGCAACGGCTAAAGCGCCTGCTCCTTGGGCCATATTGGAAGCCAGCATAGCAATCAATACCAACGTTTCGTAACCTGGTGATGCGATAGCGGCAAAAATAATCGGGTAAAACACTTTATGCATCCCGAACATAACGATTAACGGCATCAAAATGGAGAGAATGACAACCGTTAACCAACCGATCCGCTCCTGTATCCAGAAAACACCGCTGGAAAGCCCTGTACCTACATAATTCCCCAACGGCCCCAAGGCAATCAAAGCAACGGGAGCAACAATTAGAATAGTAATGAGTGGCTTAAGGAAAATTTTTACCGGTCCAGGTGAAATCTTATCCGCAAATTTTTCAATGTAAGACATAAACCAAATCGTTAAGATAATAGGGATAACAGAAGTTGCATAGGTGACAGAAGCAACTGGGAGCCCAATAAAACGAACAGGTTCTTCACCGCCAAGCAAACTGATTAAATTCGGATGCAGTAAAACCCCTCCTAAAGCAACTGAAACATAAGGGTTTGTTTTGAATTTTTGCGAACTTGAAAAGGCTAGTAATAGCGGAAGGAAATAAAAAGCAGAATCTGCCATCACACTAAGGATCGTATAGGTCTGCCCTTCCTTAGAGAGAATCCCGGTTACGGTGCTTAATAGAAGCAACGCCTTTAGCATTCCGGCAGCAGCAATTGCAGGTATTATAGGCTGAAAGATCCCCGATATGATAGCAGCAAAGCTATTAAACAACCCTTTTAGGCTACGGTCAGGTTTTGCTGATATCTCCTGCGCTGGAGCAGTCTTGTCTGAATCGAGTAATTTTACCATTTCGTTATAGACATACCCTACATCATTTCCAATAATGACTTGATATTGTCCGCCACTATAAACAGCTCCCATAACTGGAGTCAAAGCTTTAATTTCCTCTGTTTTCGCGAGACTAGGATTGTGGAGGTTAATTCGCAGTCGGGTCGAACAATGGATAACCCCGCTAATATTCTGATTTCCGCCTACTTTGTCAAAAATCAACTGAGCCGTTTCTTTGTAATTCATATGGGATACACCCGCTTTCCTCAAATAGGGAACAAAAAAAGACCTAAAGAGGGTAGGAAAATTTCTCTACCCAATTTAGGTCTTGCCTGCCGAACAGTAACACGCCTGTATTGGATTACGCTTTATGAAGTTATAGTGAATTATATAAGTATTATTATAAGCAGCGATTCCCGGGTCATTTCGCCTAAAACGCTTACATGCACACTATATCATCTGCTAATTGAAAATGCAAGAGCTTCTGTGACAGGTTATTTTTGTATTTTATTTGCTCAATTCTTTCAGAGCCCGCACGCTCAGGGTAGCAAAATATTCTGCTGCTGGAAGCAGCAGGGTCTCATCGGGCGCAAACTTTGGATGATGTAGATTATAGGTAGCCCCTGATCCGATCATTACAAAAGCTCCAGGAATCGTTTGCAGATAATAAGAGAAATCCTCTCCTCCCATCTGGGGACCTATCTCAAGAACTCGATAGCCTTGCTCTTCAGCCACCGAACTCATAAATGCAGTCCATCTGGAATCATTTATGGTTGCAGGCGGTCCAGGATACCAGTGCAACAATGCTTCTGCCCCAGCGGCTGCAGCCAACCCCTGAATAATTTGCTCCATTCGGCGGGGAATCTCCTGCTGAATCGATGTATTTAAAGTTCGAACTGTCCCTTCAAGGACCACGGTTTCCGGAAGCACATTCCATGTATTTCCTCCGCTAATCCGTGTTATGCTCACTACTACAGATTCTAGTGCACTAATAGACCGGCTGCTAATGGTCTGCAAAGCCAGCACAATTTGTGAAGCCAACACAATCGAATCTGTACCTTTCTCCGGTAACGCAGCATGAGCTCCCGTTCCGTTAATTGTAATTTCAAATCGGTCTACGCCTGCAGTAATTGCACCGACCCTGTTTCCTAATTCACCTACCGGAAGTTCGGGCCAATTATGCAAGCCGAAGATTGCTTCAACATCTTTGAGACCTCCAGAATCTATGATCTGTTTGGCTCCATGTCCAGTCTCTTCAGCAGGCTGAAAAAGGATACGCACAGTTCCAGACAATTCTTTCTCCCGCTCTTTAAGACTATAAGCGGCCCCCAGAATCACTGCCGTATGTACATCATGTCCACAAGCATGCATCTTCCCGGCCACTTGAGAGCTATAGGGCAGCCCCGTCTCTTCTTGTATCGGAAGAGCGTCAATGTCTGCACGAATGGCTATGATGGGTGCTTGTCCTGTACCGATCTGCGCGACGAGTCCTGTTCGTAGAGAGGGTGTATCCAAGATATGAATTTCCGCCTCTTCTAACCAGTCCCTCAGCTTGCGAGTTGTCGAATATTCCTCGTTGGATAACTCCGGATTTTCATGCAAATTATTACGAATCTCCTGCAATTTCTGCTCCAAGTTCTTCAATGCATTTCCTCCTAATGACTAGACAATAGCCTTATTCTAGATAACGTCCCATTTCCTCCGTGTACATGTGAATGAACCTCAGGATGATCCTCTGCTCTTCAGGAGAATAATTGTCGAATTCTCTATCAATATCCGAACTTCTCGCCTCATGTAGCTGATAGTGACCTTCAAAGGCTCCTTGTCCCAGTTCAGTCAGTCTAAAATACACTTCCTTCTTGTTCCCTTCAACCTGATATTTCGAAACAAGACCTTTTGCTTCCAGCTTGGATAATAATTTGGAAGTGGTGCCTTTGGTAATGTTAAGAACATTTGAGATTTCTGTTAATTTACAGTCGGGATGATGCCCAATCGCTTCAATCATATGAATTTCAGATAAATATAAGACGACCCCAGAAGTATACTCTCTTGGTCTCTTGTTTAGTGCATTATAAACTTCGAACATTCGAACCAACGCGCGGTCCAGTTCAACATGAAATTTCTCCAATCTTTAACGCCCCTCTTGAAATTTTGTTTTCTTACGAAACAATTTCATACTATACGTACTCCACAAGATTCGTCAAACAAAAATTTCATTCTCATCAATGCCCATGACGAGTTCAAAGGCAATCTCATGTTGAAAGCTGGGGCGCGGTATTCTCTAGGTTGTTTTTAGTAAGTATCACCGAGCATAGGACGAATACTAATCTCTTCCACAACTGCCTGTGGGCTTAGCTCCAGCATCATCTCAACGATCTTGGCTATATCATCTGATGCAAGAAATCTATCCTCAGCAATCCCTTCTCCCGGTACTCTTCTTTCAGTAAATGTTGCCCCAGGATGAATGAGGGTCACGCCTACGCCGGATGTTTTTAGTTCCTCTCTTAAGCCACGGGCATAATTGCTCAAGGCTGCTTTGGATATAGCATAAAAAGAGCTGTCCGAACGAAGAGCCGCCGTTGATCCTATGAAAAATATACGTGGGTAACTTCCGGTCTTAATAGCTGGAAGGAAAGCCTTTACCAAAGCTACATTCGCCAGTAGATTCACCTGTAATATACGATCTAGTTCGGCCACATCGGGTTCAATCACCGAACGGCTTGCATCATAGAAGGCTGCAGCATTAAGCACCAGCACATCTGGCGAGAATGAATGTTCTTCGGAATATTTGACAAGCCGGTTAATAGAAGATAAGTCCCCAGCATCTGCAGTCAAATACAATGCATCCTGAGGTAGTACTGCGGCTGCATTTTCGAGATGACGTTCTTCCCGCCCAGATATGAGCAAGCGGTGGCCCCCCGCACCAAGCCTCCGGCTGATTGCAAATCCAATTCCTCCGCTTCCCCCGGTAATTAATATATTCATCGTGTCACCTCCGTGGCTAATTTATTGAAATGTGACTTATTAAATAAAATACTCGGTCTGATCCTCAGGGGGATTATTGATACTGATATAGATCTTCTCCACAATGTTCAGAATCTCGGCATCATTTCTACTGCGCGGTCTTTCAAAAGGAACATCAAAAATCTTATGGATCCGTCCTGGACGTGGACTGAGCAGGACGATACGTGTAGCCAAATATACGGCCTCAGCCACATCATGAGTAATGAAGAATACCGTCTTCTTCTCCTGTTGCCAGATCCGTATGATCTCATCTTGCAGCGTTAGTCGTGTCAGGTGATCGACAGCACTGAAGGGTTCATCCATCAAGATGACTTGTGGATCTGCTACCAGCGTCCGGGCTAAGCCGGCTCGCTGGCGCATACCTCCAGATAATTGGTGCGGATATTTGTCAGCAAAACCGCCTAGCCCTACAAGATCAATCGTGCGGATTGCCCGCTCACGTCGCTCTGAACGAGGAACCCCTGCAATTTCCAAGCCGAATTCTATATTCCGGCGAATAGTACGCCAAGGAAATAAAGCGGAATCCTGAAATACAACTCCGATATCTCTGCTCGTTCCAGACTGCACCTTGCCATCCAAAATAATCTCACCAGTGGATTGTTTAAGTAAGCCCGCCACGATTTCGAGCAGCGTGCTCTTTCCGCATCCGCTTGGCCCAAGAACGCAGACGAACTCGCCATCACTCACCTGAAGATTTATATTTTTGAGCGCTAGAGTCTGCTCATCGTCCACACTGGAGTATTCCTTGTTGATGTTACGGAGTTCAATAGTAGGCATAAGCGCTCCTCCCTGTGTGATTATTGCTGCTTCGCATATTTTCCAAGCAGCAGTGTCTTCGCAATCTTTTCGGCAAATGTGTTATCGACAACACCGTCAACAGAAATCGCTTCACGTTGCATGCCATATTTGGTTAGCAGATCTTCAGTAACCTGAAGACGTTTCGTATCGACGATCGGATTGTTCTCCCATAATACAATCTCGGAATTAATAGCCGTCTTAACTGTTTCTTCATCCAGATTCAGATATTCGGCTGCCCAAGGATAAAATTCATCAAGATGAGTTTTGGCATATTCATTCGCATAAAAGTAAACTTCAAGCAAGCGTTCAACAACCTCCGGCTGTTCATCAATCAACTTCTGGCTGGCTACAAGCACACCCGTCTGATATTCGGGGACAAACTCCCAGGTTTTTGCAAGAACATGTCCTGTTCCTTCTTGTTCAGCTAACGTGGCGAATGGCTGGTGAATGATCGTAGCGTCAACTTCACCCTTCACAAAAGATGCATAGGCTTCTTGAAAAAAGTTATTCGCCGCATATTCCACATCATTTTCATAATCAATCCCGTTCTGGCTAAGAACCTCCTTGAGAGTCAAAGGCATGCCACCTGTGGCTTGACCGGTTCCAATGGTTTTGCCTTTCAGATCTGCCCATGTCTTAATCTCCGGTTTGGCAATAATCCAGTAGGCGCCTCGACTTCTCCACATATTGCTGACTATTTTCATCTTAACGCCATTAGCGATGGCTGGAATATAAGTACCTGGGTCACCATCGGCAATGTCTACCTCGCCCGCGCCGAAAGCAGCTACAGGATTGGGAATATCAACGATATCAAGATCTATACCAGCATCGGAATACCAACCTTTCGCTATTGCAAATTGATTGGCTATCCCAGTCATTCCTTTGGCGAAGCCAGCATTGATTTTAACAGGTTCATTGTCGCGGCCTTGCCAAGGAGGGATTCCATCAGCTGGGCTCAAGGACGTAGTTTCCTCATTGTTTGCATTTGAAGGAGACGCGGTAGCTGCAGGGGTATTACTTGTATTGGAATCGTTAGCGGATTTATTGTTCGCAGCATTTGAACCAGGGTTAGATCCACATGCTGTCAAGATGAGGGATAGAATGAGAATTATGGATAACAGGTTGATTATTTTATTACGCTTCTTCATATGGATCGCACCTACTCTATTTAGATTGATGTGGGCTCGTCATCCAACGGCGGCAAGTGATCCGCTCGACAAGATTGACGATGTTCACGAATAAGACGGACAAGATCGTTACGATGATAATAACGAGATATAACCTGGGTGTATTAAGTACAGCTTGAGACTCATTTAGCATAAATCCTAATCCGCCCTTGGAGGCTGCCATCTCTGCAAAAACAACGCCGGTAATCGCTGTGGCCGCAGTGACCCGCAGCCCGTTGAAAATGCTTGGCAGCGCCGATGGCAGAAGTACCTTAAATACTGTCTGAGCTCTGCTTGCCTTGAAGACCCTGGCTAGTTTGATATGATCGTTCCGGGTCTGTTTGGCACCTGTAACGGTGTTGTAGAGAATATTAAAAAAACAAAAAAGAATAACCAGCACGACCTTGCTCGTAAACCCAATCCCAAACCAGACGATGAGCAGCGGCATAATCGCTGTCTTCGGGATAGCCATTACTGATGCTACCAGTGGATCTATCAGCTTTTCCAATGTTGGGAATGACACGAAGAGTACACCGAGTCCGATTCCGGCAACAACAGATATCAAATAGCCTACTGTAACCTCCTTCAGACTTAAGATCAGATGCGGCCACAATGTATTTTCTTGAATGGTATAGACAAGTTCATTCCAAATTTGTGTTGGTGAAGCCAGGAAAACTCGACTCACCCAGCCTTTGGAGACCGCAATTTCCATCCACCCCAGCAGCAGAATTACAAACGCCACCTGAACAATAATAATCCATAGAGGTTTTTGCCCCGTTCGGCCTTTCCTCTCTTTGGCCATACAGTAACCCCCCTTCTTTGCCTGTTTTGTCAGAAGAAGTCCGACATGCAGCCTCAATCCAAATGATATAGTGAACCGTGAATATCAACATATTGCTGCTGACTTCCAGGTTCTTCGGAACTTAACCCTACAAGGAATGGTCGCTGTCCGCGCAACTTCAAGGCTTCTGCAGCCGGCCCCTCTTCCACAGGCTCGACAAAGCTGAGTACAGTCCCTTGCAGATCAAGAGTCTGCCGATTGCCTCTCAATATAGGATCATAGACAACTTCACCCGCGTAGACGCCGAACCACTTCGCCCATTTTTCGACTGTCTCTTGCAGACGAATCACTGTAAATCCGACCTCACTAAGCTTGAGAAGTCCACGTTCATGTGGAACGATCACTCCGGCCTCCTGCAGCTCTTGCTTCCGCTTCGATTCTTCTCCTTCCCACTGAATGAAGAAGGGAAGTGGGAGCCCGTCTTCTACATCGGCTTCTCCTGCGAATAAGAGCTTCCACTTTAACAGCGTACCGTCCGGTCTTCTGCGACTACCTTCCTCCGGTCCAATTACCTCAAGACCTTGACTGCGCAGATGCGCTGCAAGTCCTTCAATATCATGGGTACGAAGTGCGATTCTGCTAAGCCCTTCCTGGAATCCATCTTCGGCCAACGTTTCTATCAGACCATAACGGCTTGTCCGGTCTCCAAGTGGAAGCAGACTATGATCGTATACACCGATCCACTCGATATAACTGAGATCGAAGTAGCTGAGTGCATTATAAGTCCCAATTTGTTCGTGTCTTCCACCCTGTATGGCACTGATGCCGTAAGGTTCCAATGCTTTAAATACCTGCTCCGGCTGATGTACATAATGAACAATATGGTCAAACTTCAATGTGAACCCGATAATGTCCACCTCCCCTATGGTTTGATAATGATCTTGCCAAAAAATTCTCGCTCTTCAATGATGCGATGAGCTTCCCTGATTTCATCAAGTGGCAATACTCTGTCAATAATCGGTTTCAGCTTGCGACTTTGCACAAGCTCCAGCAGAGTGATCAGATCGCCCGCTTCCCAACCATTGGAGCCGATAATTGTAATTTCACGTACCCACACATATCTCAGATCCGTCACTGCTTCAAAACCAGTCGTTGCACCGCAGGTTAGAATTCGTCCACCTACCCGAGTCGATTTAATACTTTGAGGCCATGTGGCCTTTCCGGTATAGTCAACGACGACATCCGCTCCTTTTTTGCCCGTGTAATTCCAGACTTCTTTCGAGAAATCTGTTTTGTTATAGTTAATGACCAGATCCGCTCCAAGCTCCTTAAGCTTCTCCAACTTGTCATCAGATCCGGCTGCCGCAATAACTTTGGCACCCGCCAGCTTAGCGATGAGCACAGCCGCGTTACCTACACCGCCGCTTGCACCCAGAATCAAAATCGTTTCATTCGCTTGTAGCTTGCCACGGGTAATCAGCATTCTCCAGGCTGTTCCATAAGCAATAGGAAGAGCAGCCGCATCTTCAAAAGAAATCTCATCCGGCAACGGGATCAAATTCTGCGCTGGAACCTTCACATATTCTGCAAGTCCTCCAGTCAGGTCTTCCCCCAGCGCCCCATGACCCGGAATAGATGGATCAATGAGAACCCGGTCACCAGGCTTGGCGTTTAGAACTCCTTCTCCTACTTGTTCCACAACTCCAGAAATGTCCCCACCAGAGATATGTGGCAAAGGGAGCTTTCTCCCCGGAATTCCTCGCCGTACAAAAATATCAAGGTGGTTCAGTGAAACTGCTTCAACCTTAACAACAACTTCGTTTAGCCCCGCTTCGGGTTTCGGGTACTCTCCTACAACAACATTATTGCGATCTCCATGTTCAAGAATAAGTGCAGCTCTCATCGTATATCTTCTCCTCTTAGGTTAAATTTTGAATGACTTGCTCTTTTAAAGACATTCGATCAAGCTTGCCCGGTCCGGTAAGTGGCAAAGCATCTACAAAGATGACTCTGCGGGGATGAGCGTAAGCAGGACCATTCAGGATGAAGAACTGCTTCACCTCCTCCTCCTTAAGTTCACCTCTTTTGCCTGTCACAATGACGGCTATAGGAACTTCTCCCTTTACTTCATGAGGAATGGGCAGGACACAGACATCATCAATCGAAGGATGCTTCAGCAGAATGTTCTCCACCTCTTTGGGATACACGTTCTCTCCGCCTACATTCATCATGTCGTCCTTACGTCCAACAATGTAAACAAATCCATCCTCATCCCTACAAGCTGCATCCCCAGTCTTCAGCCAACCATCTGGTGTAATCTTGCGAGCAGTAACCTCCGGGAGATTCCAATAACCGTCAGCCACTCCCGGGTTGTTCACCCAAAGCTCACCCGTTACATTCGGCCCGACCTCGTTCTCGTGTTCATCCACGATTCGGATCTTACAGCCTGGTACTGGAATACCTGCCGAGCCCGTTCGCTGAACACCCTCCCGGGATTCCAGCACAACGGGTCCCCCTTCGGTAAGTCCATACCCTTCATATACCGGCATCCCCATGAGCAGTTGAACCTCATCCAATAGTTCGCTAGGTGTATCGGAAGAACCGCAGATACCAAAAAGTAAGGACGTAAGATCAAAACCGGGATGCTCTTTAAGATAGTTTATTAACATTCGATAAAGAGCGGGCACTCCCGTCATATATGTAACGCGATGAGTCTCAATGGCTTTCAGGATCTGCTCGGGATCTGCTTTAGGCAATATGACGGCTGAGGCACCAAGCCAAAAAATGGTCTTCATCGTCGTCATGGCATTCTTGTGATAGAGAGGCAGAGAGATGATCACCCGCGTCTCATCCGTTAAACCTCTAAGCTGCGAAGTAGACTGAACATTCCACAACTGCCCTCGGTGAGTTAGCCTGCAGCCTTTGGGATTTCCGGTTGAACCGGATGTATACGGGAGGAAACAGATATCTCCCTCCTCTGACGGGTACAGTTCCAGACTTAAGGACTGCAGAGGAAGCAATTCATCGTAGGACAATGCAACGGGAGTCTTTTGTTCATTCACGCTGGCGCAGCGTACCAGAATAGAGGCTTCACTGATCTGCTGCACAGCCTGTACCTTCTCACTCAGTTCATCATGAAAGATGAGTACACGGCTGCCGCTATTGCGATACACATAAGCTAACGTCTCCGCACCCAGCTTGGCATTCATCGGCACTGGAATAGCTCCGATCGACATCAAGCCGAAGCAGATTTCCAGGAATCGGTAATCATTGTTAAATAATATACTGACACGATCTCCCGGATTAACCCCAAGGGATAAGAAGAAATTCCCCGCTTGATTCACCCGCTGAGTCAGCTCTGAATAATTCAATGTAATCTGGGGTGTGATCAACGCAGTCTTTGAAGGATATCGAGCAGCAGATTCTTGAATGATGCTTGCAAAATTATACGTATTCATAACTCCTCTCCTTCTAGGGCTGACTTCCTAATAGTTATGGTTACTGCTTCGAGCTGAACAATCCTCGGCCTACAGCAACTTCCTTCTCTGTATGATCTGTTACTGAAATATTTACCAGACTAACCGTTCTTCCCAACTTAACTAAATTGGCCTTGGCATGCAGAGCACCTGGCGCAGCTGGTCTTAAATAGTCAATCCGCAGATCAATAGTGGGTGTGGGCAGATTTACCTTGCGATGTACTGCAAAGTATCCGGCAATGTCAATCAGCGTTGCAATAATTCCACCATGAATATATCCAGCATCCCCTGTAACAAACAGATCATTTTCCGGAAGTAAAATCGTAATTGACTCTTCACTTAATTCTTCTACTTGAACATCCAAAAAGCGGTGATACGCCGAGCTTCTAAGCAAGGCTTCAATCTGCTCTCGGTTGATTGCATCTTTCATGCTGTGTCACCCCCTTTTTGTTTGCCAACGAAACATTTTAATCATACTAAACCGATATGATTTAATTGTCAATATACTTTTTTTCATCCTTTTTTCAATTAAAAAGCGTTGACACTGCGCTATTTCTGGATTATAGTTCATACTAATTTCACAATTCCGATAAATCAGATTAAATTAAAAGGAGATAAAGATGAACCATTCAGAGCTGCGCATACATCAAGTGAGATTACCTCTGCCCCTGCGTCTCAATCATATGAATAGTTATCTCATAGAGGATGAAGAGGGATGGAGCGTAATTGATCCTGGTTTAGCTACAGAGGATACCTTAACGGTCTGGACTGAAGTATTGAAAAACTATCATCTGACTTTCGGCGACATCAAAAGGATTATAGTGACTCATTATCATCCGGATCATTACGGCCTTGCAGGTCTGTTTCAGCAGTGGACGGATGCTGCTGTTTACAGCAGCATGGAAACATTTGAATGGGCAGATCGCATCTTTCACAGCGAATCTATCAGGAAGTCTGCTCAATTTAGCCTAAAGTGTGGGGTTCCAGGTTCGCTCGTAAACAAGATGAGTGAACACCATGAGGAACTGTTTACTTGGGTGAAGCCTATCGAGGGAGCCAAAGTGATCCTAGAACCAGAGGAGAACATTCTATTAGGAGGGAAGCAATTTCAAATTAAATTGGGTAACGGTCATGCGGAAGGGAGTATCGGCTTTCTTAACGAGTCAAGCAAATTATTCATAGGTGGTGACCTTCTGCTTGAGAAAATCACGCCTAATATTACGTATGATTACAGTACCAACACCAACCCCCTACAAGATTATTTTGATACCCTACAAATGCTGCGGACATTACAAATCCAAACTGTACTTCCTGGGCACGGCAAAGTATTTGAGTTAGCTGAATCGTTCATCGATGGCGTAATTAAGCATCATCTTGAACGTCTTCAGGAGATCCGGTCCATATGGAGAAACTTAAACGCCGAAGAACTCACCCCTTACGAAATCAGCACCTATTTATT
Source organism: Paenibacillus sp. FSL H7-0735 (assembly GCF_038008505.1). Classification (NCBI taxonomy): domain Bacteria; kingdom Bacillati; phylum Bacillota; class Bacilli; order Caryophanales; family Paenibacillaceae; genus Paenibacillus; species Paenibacillus sp. FSL H7-0735. Next base: position 5,425,797 of record NZ_JBBOZH010000001.1, read on the forward strand.
CCCTAAGGTAGTCGATCCTGCTTCCCTAAATTTTGCGCTTGGAGAAACGGTAGCGCATTTGCGGTACTTACAGAAGAGGAATGAGCTTAGCATTATAGAACGAGATGAATCGTTATATTGTGTTTTGAACGATGTTCTATGAGTAGCGGGCGCTTTTTTTGTTTTTGAAGCATGGCCATATAACAGGTTTGTTTTGATGTAGGCTTCTGCCGTAAATAATGAAAAATCAAAAGCCATGCGGGAAATCCCGCATGGCTTTGCAATATTTTTTATCCACTACATGCCTACAGCTGAGGAAACTGCGGCAAAGATTGCCGCCACCAGCCAAAGAATCGGAAACAGCTTGAGAATTACCTTTAACCATTGTCCAAAATTGATCCGGGCGATGGCCAAACCTGCCAGCAGCACACCACCTGTTGGCGAAATGAGATTCGTTAATCCATTTCCAAATTGGTATGCGGTTACTACTGCTTCGCGGTTAACACCCACAAGATCGCCTAATGGTGCAAGCACAGGCATCGTCAAGGCCGCCTCTCCTGATGAAGAAGGAACCAAGAACGTAATAATATTATGCACGACCAGCATGATGGTGGTGAACAAGTAATTCGGCAAGCCCTCAAGCATAGTAGCCAGCCCATTCAAAATGGTATCGATAATCATCCCGTTCTCTGCAACGACGAGGATCCCCCGGGCCAAACCGATAATCACGGCAGCGTAGATAAATTCTCCGCAACCTTTAACAAAATTCTCGGCAATTTCCTTCTGACTCATCCGGGTGACAATCCCCGAAAAAATCCCAAGTACAAAGAAAAGCGCTCCGATCTCGGTCATATACCAGCCTTTGCTCAGTATTCCCCAGACAATTAGCCCCAAGGTAAAGATGAAGCCTCCAATAATTAATTTATCCCGGTTCGAGAAACTTACATCTATCCCTTCGTTCTCCTTGATGAAGTGTTGGCGGTTTAGAATATCATTTTGGAATACCGCTGATTTCTCCGGATTCTTCTTCACCCGCTGCGCATACCACATCGTAAAACCAATCGATATCGCAGTAAAAACAACCCATTCAATAAATCTGAGCCATAGCTGTGGATTTCCCTGCACCCCTGCTACGCCTTGCGCAATCAATACAGAGAAAGGATTAACGGTTGATCCGACATAGCCGATCTGTGTTCCGAGAAATAGAATGAGAATCGCCGTCATGGAGTCAAAGCCCAAGGCAAACATTAACGGTATAAAAATGGCATAAAGCGGAATGATTTCTTCACTCATTCCAAAGGTTGAACCCCCCAGGCTGAAAATCACCATGGCTATCGGAATCAGTAATATCCCTTTACTTTTGAGTCTTCCGGCTAGAGCCATCAGTGCCCGATCAATCGCCCCAGTCTGCAGAATAATTCCAAAAGCTCCCCCTACAATCAGGACGAAGGCGACGACATCAGCAGCATTGATGATTCCTTCTAACGGCGCACTGGCAATTTGGGCAAGTCCTTGTCTCAAATCCCCTTGCTCACTGATTTTGGGAACGGTATGATAGGTTCCCGGGATAATGGCTGTTCTGGAGGAACCATCCACCAGCACTTCCTGACGGTCAAATTGGCCGCTCGGGACAATCCAGGTTAATCCGGCAATAGCCACGATAATCAGAAAAATCAATGTATAACTATGAGGAAGGGACCATTTTATTTTACGTTTAACCGTTTCCATTTCTACCCCTCGTTCCTGGCAGCATCATAGGTGATTTGACCGGCGGTAATTGTCAAAATCACACGTGCATCTCTAATCTCGGTTGCAGCTGTATCCAGAAGATTACGGTCAAATACAGCGATATCAGCAGCTTTTCCAACTTCCAAGGTTCCTGTACTTTCCATACCGCAATGTCTGGCCCCGTTAATCGTCCAGGCCTTTAGGACTTCTGATGCCGGCATCCCCTGCTCGGAATTCCAGCCTCCCGGAGGGGATCCATCAGGGAACAACCGAAAAGAAGCCGCATACAGCGAATCAGGAACACTGGTGAGGAAAAGCGGCAAATCTGTACCTATCGTAATCGGTACATTGGCCTCAAGCATGGACTTGTAATTATAAAACCGGCTTTCATTCTCTTTTCCGGCCACAGCAGCCATATAAGCATCCTCATAAGAAGGATTTAAGAGCAAGATCTGGGCATATACCTCGGCAAAAATCCCGTTCTCCCCCATCCTCTGAATGTCTTCGGGATGTGGATATTCCAAATCGCTGATTGAATGCCTAATCCGCTGTGCTCCCCGGTTACGATTGCAATCTTCGATCATGTCTACTGACTTACGAATTGCTGCATCCCCCTCAGCCGTTAGACAGCATTTGATTCCATGGCTGTCTGCTGCCCGAAATGCCTCTTCTAACCCTTCGTAGTCAACTGACTGCAAGTTTGTAACACCTGGCATATCCGCATAAGGCTCCAGCATATCTCCCGTATGATCAGCTACCACACCATCCAACATCAGCTTATATCCCTGAAACCGAAGAAATTCTCCTTGATAACGCTCTTTGTACTGCAAACCCGTGGAAATATCAAGCGGCTGCAATACAGGTTCAAGCGCAAAATGGACCCGCAACGGCAGCTCTCTCGCTGCTTCCAGCTCTTCAAGGACCGGCAGCAAACCGCTATGCCTGTCAAAGCCTATATCTTTTATCGAAGTGACACCCCGTTTAGCAAGCACTCGGGCAAAGTCCAAAAACTCTTGTCTGACTAATTCCTGATCCTGCATCATGTCATAAAGGAGGAGGGCGCGTGATTCCGCGCTGCATTGGTCAGGGAGAAACTGATACTTATCCTGAGCAAGCTTGTTCATCCAACAATAGCTTTTCGTCAGATTAATGGCGATTACAGCCCTTTCAGTAAAAGCTTCGTCTAATAAGCTTTGCCCCGGAAGCTCGCCCCAACAACCTTCACTCCACCCGTAAGCGTATACATTTTGCTTTGAGGGTATTTTTTCTGCTTCTTGTTTAAGCAACTCTAAAGCCTCTTGAATTGTAGCGACATTCGTCAGATCCACTCCACGGTGCATGGACATGTAACCGGTAAAAAAAACATGGTTATCATGTATACCAGGCATAATGAACGCATCCTTCAGATGATGAACAAATGTTGCCGGTCCTATCCATTCCTCTGCTTCTGCCGGGATTCCAACCGCGACGATTCGCTCCCCTTGCAGGGCAATAAATGCCGGTGAAGCGCCATCTTCTATTCCTGTAAATACTGCATTAGACAACAGTACCCGATCTGCAAAACCATGTTTAACTGCTTCCATGATTTCAACGCCTTTCTGCCGATTAATAATACGACTTATAACGTTATATCGAAGCTTCTGCTTCCCGCTTACCGCAAGAAGCAGAATGAATTATAAAGTAAATTGATAACGGTCACCGATAATGTACTGCTTGCCTACATGAACCGGCTGACTGTCCTGATCATAAATAATAGTGTTCATATAGAACAAAGGATCACCAATGGGAATCTCCAGTAATTTTGCTTGCTGTTCATCAGCCAAGGTGATTTGCAACACCGTTTCTCCCGGCTGATTGGGATAAATATGATAACGTTTCCGCAGCAGCTCATATACCGATCCTTCAAGCTTTTCATCCATTAAGAAAGAAAAACGGTCATACGGATAATAGTTATTTTCCAGCATTAGGGGTCTTTCGCCAGCATATCTTTTACGTTGAATATATAACACCGGTTCACCCTGCTGTATTTGCAGCCGCTCCGCGGTTTCCTGATCGGCTTTAAGTTTAGTTCTCTCCGTAACGACGCTGTGTGATGAAACACCATTGGCTTTGCAGGCCGCCGTAAAACTGATGACATGCTCAATCTTGCGGCCGATCTTTTGTGCGTTGACAAAAGTGCCCTTGCCCTGGCGTTTCGTCAGATATCCCTCATTCACCAATTCCTCTATAGCTTTCCTAACAGTAATTCGGCTGACATTATATGTTTCACTAAGCTCAATTTCAGTAGGAATTTTATCTCCTGAATTAAAGGTACCGTTCGCAATGGCGGATTGGACCGCTTTTTTCAATTGAATATATAATGGCTCTGCCTGCTCTGAATTTAACATGATTTACCCTCACTTGTTATATAACGTTATATTACTCTATTGTTAGAGTAACAAACGATCCTCTTTTTCACAAGCAAAGATAAGTACACATCCGTTGTTAATAAGAAGCCCCGAATCCAAAGGAACCTTCCACCATACAGCTCTTGGCAGCTAATCTGGAGCCTTCCCGCATAGCAGCTTGAATATCACCATCCTTAATCATACTCATTAAAAAGGCAGTAATATAAGAGTCGCCTGCTCCCATCGTATCAACAGCCTCAATAAGCTCAGGGGTCTGATAATAAAAGCTTGCTCCATCATAGGCAATGGATCTGTCTCCCCCGCGTGTTGCCACCAATACTTGGCCTTCTCTTCTGCGTTTAGTCTCAATAAAATTCTGCGTCTCTTCATCTGTCATATGGCTGCAGGAAAAGAAAGCAAAATCTGCATTGCCAATATACCGTTCTACCTGCGCATCCTCGAAGTCATCGGAGAAATCAAAAGAGAGGGGAATTCCCAGTGCATTCAGCTCCGCAAGCAAATGTCCGGTGTGACTATAAAGCCCTGTATGGATGATATCAAACCCGCGGATATATTCTCTGTCGGCTTCACTCAACGCTATTAGATTCAGTCTGGTAACCCCGCCTTCGTTGCTGCCCAGAAATACTCGTTCCCCATTCTCTAAGGTTACCCGTGCACATCCATTCTCTCCGCTATGATGTCTGCAATGTGAGATATCGATTTCCAGCTGCTGCAGCGTATTTTCCACAAGACGTGCCTCGTCATCATCGCCGAAAACACCGAGGAAAGCCGCGTCAGCTCCTTCACCTTTGGCGAAAACACTAAAGTTGAGCGCATTGCCGCCGGGATACATCGTACGCTGATGAACATACTTGTCTACCACATTATCGCCAATACCTAGAACTTTCATGGTTTATCCTCCCGATTAGTAGGCTACTTTCCCCATATAACGGCGGGTTTCTAGCGGATGATTTCTCACCTCGGCAAGAGCCTCGCGATAGACACAAATGATACTGTAGAATAATACCGGATTAAAGAATTCCACAACTTCATCAGCAATTGTACCAATTCCCAGCTCTTTAGCATCAATCACTTCGACTTTCTCTGCATACTGATTCAGGAAAGTCCGTGCCCGTTCATCCAGCTCACGGGTGCGCCCTTCATTAATCATTAGGATGAATGGGGTTTCTTTATCCGTCACTTCAAAAGGACCATGGAAGAATTCACCGGAGTGAATCGCCGCAGCATGCAGCCATTGCATTTCCATCAAAGAACAGATTGCAAATCCATAAGCATGTCCGTACGAAGCTCCACTCGTCAAGATATAATAAAGCTCCTCATTACGGTATTTGTTGGCAAACACACGGGCACGTGGAGCGACCTGCTTTTTACCCTGGTTAATAATGCCATCGATGGCTTCCAATCCTTTTTGAAAAGCTTCAACATGCGCATACCCTTCAGCCGCATCTAACAATTGAGTAGCGAGATCCAGAATGATAGCCATCGGGTTATTTTTCACATTGCTATCATCTCCCCATTCATACAAGAAAGAATAATCAGAGTAATTCAGCAGCGCAGCTTCCTTGTTATGGGTTAGGCCAATGGTGTGCGCTCCATGCTGTTTGGCTACTTGCGCCGCAGCTACCGATTCCGGTGTATTTCCGCCATGGGAACAAACGATTACTACCGATTGTGTGCCCAGACGTTTAGGCAATGCATGAACAAACTCATTCGCCGTATAGAGCCCTGCTACCAGTTTCTTCGCTTCACTATCCAAAAAATATTTCGCGGGATACATATCAACCAGTGAACCCCCACAAGCTACAAAATATACCTCTGAAATCCCCTCTGCCACTTTTTCACGGATACTTTGAACAACCTGATTTGTATTCATTTGATTCTCTCCTTTGATATAACGTTATATAACGTATTGTTTACGAGATAAATATAACCGCTTTCAAAAATGCTGTCAACTATTAATTTATTCAGGTATATTTGAGAAATCGAAGAAACCAGAAGACAAGGATAAGCCATAAGCTAAATGCCGGAGGGTAAATGTTTGTAGGGTTAGAGATCACCAAACCCAATAGATAAGAAGGATTGAGAAGCTGAGTTAGAAGACAAGGAGAAAAACCGCAATAGAGAATCCATGCAATCGCTATGTGCCTAACCTTAGAGGTGAAGATGCACGTGCACAGTTCGTAGTGTACTCACTGCAGACGGAGGGGAAAACGAAGAAGCTACAATTGCGTTTGATAGTCTCGTTCATATCAGCGATTGGAGCAACAGTCCGTTCGCGGAGCGTCTGTCAAATCAACAACTTCAACCCTACTATGAAACAAAGGGTGTCCCAGCCACCATTTGCATGGCTTTTGGGACACCCACTTTCACTTATTACTACTTATTACTACTTATGATTGTTATTCTTTTGAGGATGGTGGTGTTGGCACTGATGTATATTCATTTACTTCAAAAGTAATGATTTTATCGTAAATAATATAGTCTTTACGACTTTTAAAAGGACCTTTGTTATTGGACTGTTTGTCGATTGCAAAGGTTACAGGACCCACGCCTTTACCACGATTCTCATACCATTCCACGAAAGCATTAACTACTGCGATGGACACATCATATTCTTTCTGCTCTCCGGTATTAAGCATAATGAACAGGAGAGCTCTGTCACCATTGTCTTCACCCACATCACCCACGTTAGGCTTAGCGGAAGCTTCATTTGAATTGGCACTCTCCGTTTGTCCGTACAAAGCAGTCACTACATAATAATAGGTTGTTTCGTTCACTACATTGGTATCCAAATAGGTTAGTGTGGTTGAAGGAACAGTAACTAATTTCAAAGAATACGGCCCTCCTGCTGCTGTTCCACGTTTCACAATGTATCCAGTAGCACCATTTACAGCTTCCCACTTTAACGTTACCTGTTTGTTTCCACCTACCGCAGTGAGATTCGTCGGTACTTTCATTTCAAAATTAGGTGTAGCAGAAACCTCATTGGAGAGGCCGCTTTCGCCTGTACCTATTTTCCCTATAACAGTATAATAGTAGGTTTCACCATTTATAACATTACTATCCAAGTAGGTGTAAGTAGTGCCTGTAACGGTTTGGATATCAATGTAAGGACCACCCGCTGTGTCACTTCGTTTTACAATGTAACCTGTAGCATTAGCCACGGCAGCATCCCAATTCAAAGTAACTTTAGCATTCCCAGCAGTCGCAGTAAGATGCGGAATTGGGCTTGCCTCTCCGAAAACGTTGAATTCACGTACATACAAGTTGGCAGTAGTCGTTGATTTGATTACAACGGTATACACACCTGTTAAACGACTCGGAAGTGTTTCAATTACATCATTCGCAGCAGGAGTGTATTCACCGATTTTGATATTATTTTTGTCGTAGAATTGTACGAGTGATTTATAACTACTCGACGCGTTATTTATAATAACCGCTTCAATATCCAGTGGTGCAGAGAACGTATACCAAGCAATGTTTGTACCCATATTTTTTAATGTAGCTGCATTGTTATCTGTTAATTCTCGCACTGTATTAGCTGTCGTGCCTACCGATGCGCCTACATTGATTGGCAATCTATCTAATAATCCTCCGGTATATTTCGTTGCATTGGGTTGCGCACTCATCACATTTGAATTTCCGCTTTCACCTGCTTCATTGTTACTAGTGACGACATAGTAATATGTTGTTCCATTTGTAACCGTGGAATCGCTGTAGCTTGTTCCCTTTACATCGGTAGCGATTGTTGCGAATGGTCCAGTAGCTGATGTAGACCGTTTGACGTTATACCATTTTGCTCCAGTCGAAGTCCAAACAATTTCAGTTAATTTATCCCATCCTGCAGAAAAACTAATTGTCGGTGCATAAGGTGCAGCCGTTGGATTTGAGAATAGGTTGAATTCACGTACATATAAGTTGGCAGCAGACGTTGATTTAAGCACAACCGCATATACACCTGTTACAGGACTCGAGAGTGTTTCTACTCCATCATTCGTAACAGGAGTGTACTCACCGATTTTAGTATTATTGTTATCGTAGAATTCTATCTTTGAACTATAGCTGCTCGACGCGTTATTTATAATAACTGCTTCAATATCTTGTGGTGTAGAGAACGTATACCAAGCAATGTTTGTACCCATGTTTTTAACTGTAGCGGCATTGTTATCTGTTAATTCTCGCACTGTATAAGCTGTCGTGCCTACCGATGCGCCTACATTGATTGGCAATTTATCTAATAATCCTCCGGTATATTTCGTTGCATTGGGTTGTACGGCAGCCGATACAGTGGAGTTAACACTTTCACCTGCTTCATTACTAGAGGCGACGACATAATAATATGTTGTACCATTTGCAACTGTAGTATCGCTGTAGCTTGTTCCCTTTACATCGGTAGCAATAGTAGCGAATGGTCCAGTAGCTGATGTAGAGCGTTTGACGTTGTACGCTTTCGCTCCGGTCGAAGTCCAATTAATTTCAGTTACTTTGTCCCATCCTGCAGAAAAACTAATTGTCGGGACATTAGGTACAGCTGTTGGAGTTGTGTATACGTTGAATTCACGTACATATAAGTTGGTAGCAGACGTTGATTTAAGCACAACCGTATACACACCTGTTATGGGATTCGAAAGTGTTTCTACTCCATCATTCGTAACAGGAATGTACTCACCGATTTTAGTATTATTGTTATCGTAGAATTCTATCTTTGAACTATAGCTGCTCGACACGTTATTTATAATAACTGCTTCAATATCTTGTGGTGCAGAGAAAGTATACCAAGCAATACTTGTACCCATGTTTTTAACTGTAGCGGCATTGTTATCTGTTAATTCTGAGACAGTATAGGAAGCACTACCTACACTGACTCCCACATTCATAGGAAGACCATCCAATACTCCCCCTTTGTATGTAGTTACCGCTGCCGAAGCTGATAGCGGTGGAATCAATTGAAACAGCATTGCAAAGACTACAAATAAATAACTAATTTTTTTCAAGCTTGTTTCCCCCTGTATAGTTAAATTTTGGTTATTGCGATCAACTTATATTATAATACTGCAAGGTGGAATAATTGTGAATACTTACACAAACAGTTTATCCCTTCCAAGGAATACTTTGTGAACGTTTATATCCAGTTAGATCCATTAAAGGGAATACATGATTTTATAATTGCCAAAGACTATGGGACCAACATCAATGTGCATTACTTACAAGTAGATAATTGAACCAAAATCATGTTCCATATATGATAGCTTTATCATTTTTTTCAAGAGAGGCCTCAGTTTTGTGACAATATAAATCAATGAACAGATAAGAGCATTGGAGGTGGTGTTGACCGGACTTAGGGGCGAGAAGCTCGGGGTCGCCTCCAGAGAGGAGGCGCTGGCAATGGCCCGTTCGCAAAGGAGCATATTTGGTGTGCACCTTGCCGATGAGTAGCCTGCCGCCGTGCAGCCTGATGGCGAAAGGCAAGGAAAAGCGGCGGCGTTCAAGGCGGATACCGGACGAATGTCCAGGTGAAACAGTAAAGAGAAGGTCAAGGAACTGCGCTTCACCGCGCATATCGAAGAACATAATGATGACACGAAGCTTTGCCAGGCAGACAAACATCTCCGCTCTGGCAAGCCGGTACAGTTGGTCGTTAGAGCATCGGGCGCAAAGGAAGCCACTGCCTCGAAGGCAGTACTGGAGCGTCTAGTGGCCGATGCGATGTACCTTAATTGAAAGAAAATGTGCGCAAAGAACAGTTAACTAAACTCCAAACTTATGATTTTCATCCCTAGCCGCGAAATATATGTTGGGTTTGTCTACTTATTTGAACCCTCAAATTTCGGAGCGTCACTGCCGGTTTCACGAATATCAACACTGGTGCGGATGTGGGTTGTGCAAATAATTTACCGCAAGGTGGAAAACAATATCTTACTAAACCGAATTCCAGCACCGCATATGGGGCTCAGGCGAGTACTTTCAGCACAATTGAATATGCGCAGATGAGTGTGGTTGACGGATAACTCCTCAAAACCCACCTACTAAGGCGGATTCTTCTAACTGCTCATATGATTCTGTTGAATCAGGGAAATGTTCACAAAGCATTGACGTGCATGGTGTAATCAAAGATTGTATGTTCATTGAGGTTATTCGCTTTCTTCTAATTGATAAACTGTTTAATGCTCTTCCATTGTTGATAGTGCTGCCTTTAACTTTTGTTAAACGTATAACCATTAAAAAGTCTCCTTTACTGTTTAATCAGATACAGTAAAGGAGACTTATATACTTCTACGCAAATTCTGTATTTCTAAGGTTTTCACTATGATGCCGGGGACGTGGCAAGTACCGCATATTTCGAGCCATTGTTTCAAACATCAGCGACCATCGTCCGGTTTCTTCCCCTGCTCTTGGCCAGGTATAACGCTTGATCCGCCTTCTCCAGCAGCCCCTCCCGCTCCAATGCATGAATAGGATAATGGGCGATTCCTAGAGAGATCGTAACCTGTGTCGGGATTGGCCCCCTGCTTTGTTCCATTGCCCGCCGGACTCTTTCAGCTATGGTGAAGGCTTCCTCGAGTCTAGTGTGGGCTAGCAAGATGATGAACTCTTCACCGCCGTAGCGGTGGCAAACATCGTCTGGACGAAACGAGGTAACTATAACATTGGCTACATGTTTCAGCACTTCGTCGCCGATGAGATGGCCGTAGGTGTCGTTCACGAGTTTGAATTTGTCTACATCCAGCACAATGAGCGAAAATGGTTGTCCTGAGTCAATCCACTGACTCATCGTATACTCTAAGGATCTTCGGTTCATTAAACCGGTCAGAGCATCCGTCGTAGCCTCTTGGGTCAGTTGATCCGTCTGCTTCTGAATATCCGTCACGGCAAGCAACACAGCCTTGGTCAGCAGATCTGCCTCTCGGCTCCATTGCGGCTTCGCTTCTGGCAATTCAATCTTCTCCTTGCCCATCCTGCTCACCAGATTTGCCAGGTACACAAAAGGCCGGGCCAGCTTGCGTGCTACGAGAATGACGCCCATCAGGAGTATAATGAACGGAAACAACGAATACCAGAGAATGGTCCGAAGGTGCCCCATCAGTTGATGATGGATGACACTAATCGGCGAAACGACCACAATTCCCCATCCGTTGGCTGGAACGCTGGAGTATCCGGCAAGCATTTCAACGTCACGGGTGTTACGCACTTGCTGTTCCCCACTCTCCCCATTCATGAGTTTCTGCACAACCTTGTTATTGCTAACATCCTCCCCAATGAGCTGCTTATCCGGGTGGTACAACAGATGCCCGCTTGAATCCACAATATAATAATAGGAGCCAGAATCGTCCACGTTATTATCGCCAAAAATCATAGACAAAATATTGTTCTCCTGCAGATAAAATGTGCCGCTCAAAATACCGCGATATGTACCATTCTTGCTAAAAATCGGCTGACTCATAAAAACGATTAGTCTCTTGGTGGTTTGGGTCATGTAGGGGGAGGATATGTAAGGTTTTTTTAACGCCAGAGCTTCCAAACCGACCTTAGAAGTAATATGGTTTCCTACTGACCCCAAACTAGCCGGTACTACATTGCGGATCAGCCCGTCAGCATCGAGCACGGCGATAGAATTGAAGTAATTGCTACTATTGCGCATCAGTTCCAAATTATCATCCACTTGCTTGGGTGTTAAGGTTTCGTCATCGGAGAGTGTTTCAGCACTGTATTCCAAACTGCTGCGCATGGACTGAAATAAGGAATCCATTGTTTTGGTCATTCGGTCAGCGTTGTAGTAATTCAGATGGAGTGTAGTCTCCATCAATGATTGTTTTTTAGACTCGTAAGAGCCAATCAGAAGAATGCTTGAGGTTAGTAGAACCACCAGCGTGACCAAGCCCGTAAGCAGCGATGTGAGACTGAGCTTTTTACTTTGACGCGGCTCGGCTCTTCTCAGTGTAAGCAAACTTTAACCCTCCTTGGTTCTTGAAAACTAGATTAATCAATAATACAACAAATTAAGATGTTATTCGACAGTAATCAATGGGCTCGGATCTCTCATACCACTGTGCGTACCGTTTGATATACGGCGGTTCATGAAAACTTCCATGCTAAAAACTCCCCTCCAGAGCTTGTGATTAGACAAGCACTGAAAAGGAGTGTTATCACCCTGAGTCCTGTGTGTTTGAATGTGATTCCCAGATATACAGAACCTTAGCTTTTGATGGAAGCTTTACTCAAGAAAAACAAAAAAACCTTGATTTCTCAAGGTTTTCACTATGATGCCGAGGACGGGGGTCGAACCCGTACGGTACTCACGTACCGCAGGATTTTAAGACATGGGTTTTTATTGATATGATATGGAACTAAACTCAATAACCTAGTCATATCAAGGACTCAACCCGTTCTTATATTGTTCTCATTTGGACTGGTTTCTACTGGTTGACCTAGAGTCTGTCCCCAGTTCGTCCCCTGCGATTATTTAACAAAACCTTGTATTATAAAGATAAAAATACCACTTATACTATAACCAGAGTTTTGATCCCTTGCAACAGAAATTAAAATCTGTGCAAGGGCTTTTATTTTTTTTTTGGGGTTAGTGCCTGACCTGGTTAATATCTATTTGGTGTAATTGCTTTACTTACTTTGCTCTCATTAATTTGCATATCTAATAAAATCCTAAATGTAATCTATCAATTACTTGATACATGTTAAAATATCTTTGGTTACAGAGAAACGCAAAACCCCACCAGTATAATCACTGATGAGGCATATTTTTACAATCGTATCGGTTGGGTGTCTTATGTCTATATTGAGCTAACGTTTCCCGTTAGCGCAACGACTTACTCTGTTGGATTTCGTGTTCCTCAACATAAAGCGGTATCAGAGAAGGCGGATCGTACCTTATCGCGGCCTTTAAACGACAAAATGGTGCCGATAGCCATAGCCCCATAGCCGCAACGAAATAATGAGCCTAATCCGACAATGCCCGCATGATGTTGGATTTCGCCTCTGCCGCAATTGCTTCATTCCCGTCATCGACCGCTTGCATTAAGATCAGTATGGGGATGTATACCGCGATTAGCCGCGCCAGCAGCTTCGTTTCCTCGTCCGCTCCTCCGTACGTTTCGAAAAACACGCCGCGAGCGTAAGGTGGTAAAAAGCTATAAGCAACGCTCAAATCGCAAGCCGGATGGCCTACGCTCAGATCGCCCCAATCAATGATGCCGGAAACGATCCCGTTCTCATTCACAAGCATATTTTTGAAATGAAGATCGCCATGTAGCAGTGCATTCACCGCCTCGACACGGTCCTTTTGCAGCCTGCTAATATACGCTTCGATCACACCGGACTCCTCCGGCGACAAGTGTTCAACCACCTTCGATAGAAAGCCCTCCAATTTCACTTTGCGCGATGCTATGTCCGTCAAGTTTCGATGATCTTGCTGAACTCCGCACTTCAGCGCCGCCTGCACCGGAAACTCATGCAATCTCCGCAAAAATTTCGCCAGCGTCTCTGCCGATAAAGCCCGGCGTTCTTCCGTCAAACCGATTGGGAAATCTCCTAGCACGTAGGCATAGCCAAGAAATGGTGCCGGGTATTCGTCACTTGCTTCGCCATAAAACAACGGTTTCGGATAGGGGATGGTTATATATGCCTCCAGCTTTGGCAGCAGCTTCCCTTCCATACGAATCGAGCCAACTGCAATCGTTCTTCTTGGAAACCGGAACACGTACTCGTCACCGATGAGAAAAACCGTATTGTCCCAGCCCCAGCCCAGTCGCTTCACTTGCTTCGATGACAGCTGAGGGAATTGTCTGCCGATCAGCGTCCGCGCCTGCTCTTCGTTAACCTCCCACTCCGCATCCCATACATTCGTTCCTCCCATGAATTGTCTGCCTCCTCGTTCCTTACGTTATTTAGATGTTTACATTCCCTAAAAGTTACGCATAACTGCCCGTTAGCTTAAATGAAAAAGCAGCCGGTTGTTTGAGCGGCTGCTTACATGTTTTTATTAAATTAACGTTTCCCATTAGCTTAATGATCATTTACTGATTCAGTACACAAGGGGCATTTGAAATTCCCCATATATTAGTTATCAAGTATTTTTTCCATTATCGCATTTCCATCATTGTTCTCAACTTCTTTATATTTTAGTTTTTTATATAGATTGTAGGCTGGTTCATTGAAATTAAATACACTAAGTCTGAGTTTTCTAATTCCTTTATCTTTGGCATCCTGCTCTATCAATTTCATAGTTTCAAATCCATATCCCTTATTTCTGTAATTTTGCTTAACCAAAAAATCACAAATGAATCCTGATGTATTCTCTTTTTCATACCAAATAAAACCAATTTTTTCTAAACTATGATTTATCATTACATATAAATAATTATTTTTTGTTGATAAACCCATCGGAAGTAGTTCATTGAATTCTTTTTCAGCACATTTATAAGCATCTTTATCGCTACTCATTTTAGATTTGATTAAATCTTTTGCATAGTCATTAACAGACCACTCTTTAAATTTTTCAAATTCATTTTCTGTCATATTTCGAATCTTTATCATTTATTAACCCCTATTCATTTAAATTTCTCGTTCGTATTTTTTCACAAACATGTTCGAGTTGTATAAAAGAAATTCCACTAAATAATCTTTTGCATAAGGCAACAAAATGTTGCGAATGAATTACTTTAAAAGTTTTTTGGGGCCGCTCTTTCAGATAATGCCATATTTACGAACTTCGTAAATAATTCCATATGTAGAGTATTCGCGAATTTATTGAGCCATCCTGCCCGAATCTAATTAGCTTTTCGTTCATCCTCAATTCCAAACAGTACAACAGATGCTTGCCCCACTGGATTTAACTCTATTTTTCACACTTCTTCTGTAAGGCTATTCCAAGCTATTTAACTTATTGATGACATTCTGAAGTCCCTATTTTGTTGACTTCTTGAAACAGAAAATTTCAAATTACTACTCCTAGTTTTGAGAGAACCCGATCCATTTCATCAAAATGTTCTTTGTCGCTTGAAGCAAAAATCAAATTAAAACTATCGTCATTATTCATCACCGTTATTATGCTGTCATCGTAATTCCCATAAAATTCGATGCCAATCCAATGCCGAAAGGAAATATCTTTGTTTTTAAAATTTTCACGAATAAAATCCAAGTCGGTTTGTTCAATGGAATAAAACGATTCACAGCCGTATTCAAGAGCGAATACGGTTTGCAAATAGGCCATCGCATGAAAAAAATCGGTCAATGCTTCAAATTCCATTTTCCATACCTTTTCATCGCAACTCATATAGACAGGGGGATTGGACCTGGATAAATCGTTCCTATGGATTCCCCAGACACAGGCACGCTGATTCTCGCAATAAAAAATTAAATATTCGCTATGCTTGAAGTATTGGAATTGCTCGGGCTTGATCAAACTATCTTGCGTATGATTCAGCCGCTCGTCTTTACCGAGTTCCAAATAATAATCTATAAACACCTGGGGCAATTCACCGAAATTATTTTTAATGGTTTGTATCTCATCATGACTAAACCCGTTTCGTTTCGTAATATGAAACAGCTTTTTAATCATTGTAAAATCAGTCATCCGCATCACACCTTATCCTTGTATAATTTGCTATCGATTGACTAAATTTGTCCAATATTATCATCCTTTGTTAAGGAATTTTTTCCGAAACCAATAAAAAACAAAAAAACCTTGATTTCTCAAGGTTTTCACTGTGATGCCGAGGACGGGGGTCGAACCCGTACGGTACTCACGTACCGCAGGATTTTAAGTCCTGTGCGTCTGCCTGTTCCGCCACCCCGGCATATTATGTGTTGAAGCTTCATACGTTGTTCACATATAACGCGACAAGAAATATAATATCATGAATATCGATAACGCGCAATCCTTTTTCGAAAAAAATTTATTTACAATAAAAATAACCCGTTCAGCCTAAACCGACACGGGTTATTATAGACGGGGATTATCTACGCTCGTCACTTCTGCTTCTCATTCCGGCAAGACCCAAAAGTCCAAGCAGACCGAGCCAGCCCCAGTTAGATCCTTTGTTAGTCGCAGCATTCGTTGTTGTACTAGTTGCACGGTATTTGCCGGTCTGTGTAGTGTTGGTTGCCGGGTTAACAGTGCTGTTGGTTCTGTAGTTATTGCGGGTGTCATTGTAGTTATTGGTGTTGTAGTTGTTAGGTCTGTAATTATCATCGATGCGGATCTTATCTTTCATAATGCTCTCATGCTGATTCATTGTTCCCGTGGTGCCATTCATTAGATTGCCTTCCGTATTCATCATCCGAGTGTGTTCCGCAGTGCCATCCATTCCGGTATTCGCGGCTGGGATACCGCCCAATGCTGCTGATCCAACGGCATTTGATGCATAGCTAGCTCCCATTAGACTCATTGACAGTACAGTACCGCATGCAAGGCTTGTTATCAGCTTGTTCACAGTGTTATGCCTCCCTTTAAGGTTAGTTATCACTGATAATTTCCCCTTGGACGGCACTGTCTATGCATGATGATTTTACTCTTTTACTACATTAACTGTCTTGGTCACAGCATCATAAGTAACCTTTGCTCCAAGTGCCTCAGCCAGCGCACGTATGGGCACATAGGTTATTCCGGTATCGAGAACGCCATCGGTAAGCTTGCGGCCGTTTAGGTTAATGGTCACTGTAACGTCTTTGTTCACCTGATCATCCCCTCCGGTAATCTTTTTTAAAGCCTCTTTGGCTTGGTCCGTCGTTGGACGTTTACCTGCCCGAAGTTGATCTATAGTTAAACCGAAAGTCATCTGCAGATGTGAATAGTCTTTAAAAGAAGTCCAGTCCCCGCCCCATTCTAATCCAAGCCGCTTAGCCTCCTGTACAACCTCTTGCCAATCCGCAGTCTTATCTTTATCACCATCACGTTTGATGTCCCAAGAAAGGCTAGTGCCATTCGGCAGCAAAATCGCAAAATCAAACGCAAGGCCATAATTATGATAGCTGGTACCGCCTTTAGCGTTGGTAACTATCGGCCCCGGTTTGCTTCTACCCTGCGCATACAAAGCATTTTGCTCAGCGATGGTCCGTAGACCCTGAGTAATAACGATAGGGACTCCTCTCGCATGGCTTTGCTGAATCAAAACATTCGCACCTGCCGCCAAGACAGGATGAAGCCCGACCAGACGCGCCGCGGATTTTTCCCTCAATTGCTCCAAAGTCAGCATAGAATCACCCCTTTGGTATATTCAATGATGCCGCTGTCCTATTTGCCTGTACCCCTGTCCCCTTAGGATGATTTCCACAAAAAAGGACAACATATTTAACGAAAGGTGGGAGACATATGGATATTCATAGCGATAGCTATAAAGTTGCAGCCCTTAGTGAACAGGAAGAAGCACTGGAAATTATTCGGAATGCTGAAGCTTCCATTGCACATCTGACCGGTAACCCTACCGTTACCTTAATCGCTTATGAGAAAAGCGAAGGCAACGGTTCTCAGCATTAAACGATGTAGACCTCGACAATATCATCCACATCGATCCACTTCCATTCCTCCGCCCACTGCAGCTTAAACTCACGCGAGTGGGTGTGAATGGAAGTCACAAAGCCACTTAACATCGTATTTTCAAAAGGATCAAACAGAACAACTGTCACTCGTACATGACTCCGCAACGACAAAGCCAGTGTACATTCGATCTCCTCCAGCTTTTGCTCATCCAGAATAGGCTTGATGCGGCGCAGCGTCTCCCGTTCATCTCTTATAATTCTTGTCTTATGCTCCGGCAGCATCATGCGGCTGCTTTCCCACAGCCCGTTTTTTTCCAGCTTTTTGCCCATGGTAACCCCTCCCTTATAATATATCTATTCTTCTGAACACGAACGTATGTTTGTATTATATCCGCATCTTCGCATATTAATCAATAATCAGGAAAAAGATACCTTTTTGAAGGAGCGCTTTTTATCCAAAAGATGTATATCAATGTATATCCATGTAAGCGCAGCAAAAAGACGCTGACAGATAAACTGTGCAGCGCCTGATTTGATTTATTCTTGAACAACATCTCCAGATACTGAGGTAGCTTCACCTTCGGAATCTATAAGTCCAGTTGCTTCTCTTGCCTCATTAAGCTTGGAGATACCGAACAACATCGCTATATCAGCTTTTTGATTCAATTCATTAAATTGCTCAGCCGTAACATTTGCGGAATCTGCGCCCTGAGAAGCCTCTTTTTTTAAAGAATAAGCACTTTCAAAGGAAATTTTAGACTCTTCAAGCAACTTACGAATGTCTTCAGGCAAGCTGGAGGAAATTTTTACTTTCTCGGCTTGATTCGATAAATCAGTTGCGGTACTCTGAAATTGCTTAATTTTCTTCTCCAACTGCTTGTCCGTGAGTTCTCCTGCTGAATAACCAGCAATGGCTTCGTTGAACTCCTCTAAAGAAGATTTTCCCGACTCTTCAAGTTTAGACATTTCATTGTAGAAGTTTTGCACAGTCTCCTGCACTTCTTCTTCCGTGGCAGGTGCCGATGAAGTTGAATTATTGCTGCAGGCGCTAAGGATGACAGTCATCATCAGCATTCCTATTAGTAAAGCTTTTTTCATTATTTATCCCTCCACTTAACAGGATAATGTCGGTTTGTGTAAAGCGCAAATGAAATATATGTAAAATGACTGTTATGTTATAATTATTTTAATTGTGATCAGAAAAGGAGGGTATTTATGCCTTATTGCACCACCTGCGGAGCGGAATACAAGCAGGGCGCTAAATTTTGTGGAGAATGTGGAACCAGCCTTAACGGTACCGCTCCAGTGACCGCCCATCGACCAGCAGAAGATAATCATGTCAATCAAGAAGTTGTGCTCTGGAAAGGCAAACCTGCCGGCATCTCAGATCGACTTAAAGGAATTATAGCTCTTAACACAACTTCATATACCATTACAAGTCAGCGCATTATGTTAAAGACCGGACTTATCGGTAAAAATGTTGAAGAAATCGAATTGCTGCGCGTACGCGATTTATCCGTAAAACAGTCTATCATGGACCGGATGCTTGGCATTGGGTCATTAACTGTATTTTCTGATGATGCCTCAGCGCCTCAGCTTCTTTTTCGAAAAATCCATGATGCCCAAACCGTCAAAGATGTTCTGCGCAAAGCCGTTCGTGACGAGAAGATCGCCAACAACATTAGCTACCGCGAACAAATTTAAGACGCTCATACGTAAAAAGGCCCCGGAAAACCGGGGCTTTTTGCTTGCGCTTGTACACTTGAAGTACTCTTTTTTAAGGAAGATAAAATGCCCCCGCTGGGATAACCCCCTTGATCTGGCTAGGACTCTCCCACTGCAAAACAACCCGGGCGTCGCCCGCATTCTCATAATACTCCACCTTTATTTCATACGGCTTACCTGCTATCAGACTTATGCTTCCTTTTCGTTCCTGGCCGCTCTGATTTACCCAACTATCAATGACTAGCCCGCCATCAATCCATACCCGTATCCCATCATCAGAGTAGGAATAAATCGTATAAATCTCGCTAAAAGCAGCCGTCAGCTTCCCACTCCACCGCACAGAAAACGCATCTACACGAATGGCAGGATCAGGCGAACCTTGTCTCCATGAAAAGTTAATATTGGCATCCGTACGCAAAAGTGCAGGTGTGCCGCTAAGCGTCATGTTATTGTAGTATTGCCCACAGAGTCCACTCTCCAGCACACTATCCCCGATAGCAGCGAAAGCGGCGGCCTCAGCAGCATACTCCTCTCGTGTGAATACCATTTTGTCGTTCATAAAAGCTTTTATCACAGCATCGGTATTCTTCTCATAGAGGAGTTTCCCCCAGGTCAGCTGATAAGACCATTTGGGCTGCGTTTTGGACAACAGTTCAGCAGACGGAAGCTCTCCATTCTCACCAATCGCAATCAGCTTGCCACGACCCAGATCCCATAAATTATCATAATGGCTAATCTTGAAATCCGCGTCATAAATGTCGAGCGCCAGCACATCTACCTTATCACTGCCCGGATAGTATTCTGCCGGCTCATCACACCACTGATTTTTTGCATTTGGACTCCAAACCCACAATAAATTATGCAGCTTATGATAATTGGTAAAACGATCGAACATAAGGTTCCACAATGCAGCGTAATTGCTCTTTTGCCCCCACCAAAACCATCCACCATTCATTTCATGATACGGCCGCCAAAGTACAGGAATCCCTGCGTCATTAAGCTTTTTCAGCGACTGGGCTATCTTATCCAGATCAGCTAACAGCGCATTATACTGGGTGGTACCTGAGGTTATATATTTATCAAAATCAGCATTGCTTAGGCTCGTATTTACATTCCCCCAAGTTGGCGCTGTCCCCGGTAATGCAGCGTGATAACACATCGTTACGATCCCGCCGGCCCTAGACCAGCGTATCGCACTGTTGACGACCCAATTCCGCTGATTGTCAATTAGAGCCTGGGACTGATTATTGATTGCGCCCAGCTCGTAGCCATGAAGCGCAGCATATTGCCCACTGGTATTTTTAAGCTTCTCCATGAGCTCGTCTGCACTTTCCAAATAATCATGTTGGCCGCTTATCACACCCTTTCCCTGCAAGTAATAGAGGGTATTCAGCAATAGCTGAGCCGAGGACGACAGTCCCGAATCCGCCGGAGCCATTTGTAATCTGCGAAAAGCCATCTGCCACTGCACATCGCCCACGAACCTTGATGCTGAATCAACCATCTGACGAATAATCCGCTGCTCCATCTATTCTCACCATCCTTTTAAATCTTTTTAAGTTATAGTATGGGGACAATAGTGACATGAACTCAGCGAATGGACATGAAGTTGTAAAATAAGTTGGGACGATATAAGGAACTGCTGAATAATTTCACGGCTCAACAAAAAAAGGAGCTCAGCGGCTCCTCATTACTTTTTTTCTTATCTCGTGTACCTTAAAGGCAATAGCTCAGTGATTTCATATTTAGCTAATCGGTCATCCTCCGATACAATTATCTTGCAGTCTATTCCGTAATCCGCAATTAACTCTCGGCACATGCCGCAGGGAGAGACTACTTTAATCTCTTTTTCCTCGCTGTCTGGATCAGAATGCCTTACCGCAACAATCGTATCAAATTCCTTATAACCTTCGGATATCGCTTTGCCAATCACCATCGCTTCTGCACAGACTGTAATCCTCCCCATGCTGGCTTCCACATGTACCGCTGTAAAAATCTCTCCTGTTTTAGTACGAAGCGCTGCACCCACATGATGACGCCCCCATTCATAACGTCTGGTAATTATATCTTCGGCAGCCGTAATAAGCGTCTGATCCTCAATGGTAATTATGTACTCCATATCCAGTTACGTCCTCCTTTATTTTACCTAATTATATTAAATCGCACTGAATTATGATATAAGATATACTATTTTAAGTGCCAAAAAAGGAGGAGCAGAATTGAAAGTGAAAAAATGGATCTCCAGTCTCATCATTGTTGCATTACTTGCTTTGGCTAGTTACTGGTTTGAACAAAACGGAGAGCCTACAGACCCCTCGTCTCCATCCAATTCGAGTGTTGTTCAGCTAACCTTCCCATCAGACCGCTATCCTGAGACCGCCAAGCATATTCAGGATGCCATTGCGAAAGGTGAATCCGCCACATGTACGATTAACCGAGAGCAGGCTGAAGAGAACCGCAAAGAGTCCTTAAAAGGGATCCCTACTAAAAAGGGATATGACCGGGATGAATGGCCAATGGCTATGTGTGAGGAAGGCGGCGTTGGTGCCGACATTGAATACATAACGCCAAGCGATAACCGCGGGGCAGGAAGCTGGGTTGGCAATCAGCTGGAGGATTATGCAGACGGAACCCGGGTAGAATTTATGTTTAAATAACGATCTGTCTGACCATCCCCAGGCAACAGAATAGCCCCACCTGGCATTCGCCAGACGGGGCTACACTTCACATCAGCTAACTTAGAATAAGCAAGCTTTAGTGATGATAACCAGCAAGATGAAAAGTACCAGGATTGCTCCTGTAGAAGTCCAAGGACTACACACCGGACCTACTGATGCTGGACTTACTACCGGACCTACGTTACAACCACAACCATGTTCCATACCCATTTTCAATTCCTCCTAATGATTAATGACTACAGCACAAGATATGTAAAAAGGAGATAAGCCGTTTGGGCGAATTGGCAAACAAATGCCAATCACCTAATGAATTGAAGGCGGACAGTCGATAAACAGGATATACACAAAGGAGGTGCAATATGGATATAGCTGCATTATCAATGGCAATGAGCCAAGCATCCTTAGCTCAAAATGTTGGGATACAGGTCATGAATATTGCCAAGAATCAGGCTGAAACCCAGAGCCAAACTATGGTGGAAATGCTGGGCAAAAGCGTTGCTCCGAATTTGGGAAAAACACTTGATATTAGTGTGTAATTGCTTTATGCTAAGGATACATGAGAACGAACGTTCCTATGTATCCTTAGACTTTTTTTACTCTACATAGCCCTTCGGGCTTTTCTTTTGCGCATTTATACGAACATACGATCCCGTTAGTGATTTATTAGTGATTTTAAACGAGGTGAATAAGTTGGAGAACATGAAATCATATTATCAAATGACTGTGCTTGAGAAATGGACGGAGGATTTATACAAGCGATTAAATCTTCATCAGCCTTCGCAAATTTCAATATCGTATATTGCAGAGCGGCTTAATATCTGGGTTCATTATTTGGATGTGAGAAGCAAGAGCATTGAAGCGTCTGCAGGGATGTACAGCCTGTTTATCGACAACCGCCTTCCAGCCAATCTTCAACGGCTAGAGTTTCTTCATGAACTGTGTCATCTACTTCGCCATGGCAGCGATAATCAGACCTTGATGCCAGAGCATTTCACGCGGGCACAGGAGGACGAATCAGAGCGTTTTATCTTGTATGCGGCGATGCCTTACTCCATGATCTCCCGCATGACATTGCCTGAGCAACGGGAAGATGCCATCTCCTATCTTGCAGCAGAATTCCAAGTACCTGCCGAGCTGGCCTTACAGCGGATTGATCAGATCCAAAGACGTGTGTTCCAAGGGCAATTATTGGCCGTGATGGGAAGAAGCGAAGAACGACAGACACATATTCGCAACGGATCACGGAGATAATAAACTTAGTTGCAGTAGTTCTCTGCATATTCATTTATGGTGGAATTTCTCGTGAGGGGGAACGACATGGAAGCCATTAAAGTAATTGAATTATTACTGACTCATCCGGATTATAATGTAGATGCAGTACACCCCGAAATCCCGGATTTTGTGGGCATTGAGACGATTGAGGTGGATCACGAAACGGGGACCTTCTCCATTTTATTGCAAGAACCCAAAGAAGACTAAAAGAGAATCATTATTCTTCATAAGTTAAAAGGCAGCAAATATAGTATGTCCCGGCAATTCTTCGTTCGCCTACGCCTGGATTACTATCGGTATTTGCTGCCTTTTTGTATTACACAACCCCAAATTAAAAACCATAAGATTTTCATCCCCGGCAGCCTCGGACTTGCCTGGTTTTCCAGCACCTTAATTCGCTGCTCCAGCTCCAGTATTTTCTCTTCTTCCTGCGTCATATTCTTACCTCCTTTCTTATTTGTACATTTACAAGATATCTATGAATGACATAATAGTCTCTGTATATTATCTTATACTACATACAAATTATCTATATGGAGGGAATTAATGAAGAAAAATACAAAACTAATCTTCATCGTTCTAATCCTTTTAATCTGTGGAATAACATCCTTAGCCCTCCACTCCTTCCGAAATCATATGAACAGAGAAGTCATTCATTATCTAATAGAGACGAGAAATTATAAGAAGGAAGATTTTTATAAAGTATACACCCAGATTGCCAAAGCTCCCCTCGTAAGTACCACGGTGATTTTCGCAGACGAACCCTACGCAAGATACTTTTATCGAAAAGAAAATGGAAGGATCTATCAATACAGCAGGGCTCCTGTTAAAGGTAATGATCCTAGCTATACATATAAACATATCGAAGAGGATCTCCAGTGAAGGAGTCACTCTATTAAAAAGACGCGTTTGTCCAGCAGTCAGCACTTGGTGCTTGGGCAAATGCGTTTTTTTGATCTCCCCTGTTCTAAATAAGTAACCATCGTTTGCGTAGACAATATTGGCGTGGTGCTTAGCAGCTATCGGACACAGTTGATCTTATGCGTAGCATAACCCTCCATTTCGAAGTGTAACGGACCCCATCGCCTTTATTGGCATGAGAAACACCTTACAAGGCCCACTTTTTAAGGAATAGCGTCACTGGGGTCCGCGAACTTGCTCAAAAGTCTATTTATATGCAAATAACGACTTCTGAGTCCATAACCCTCTGGCGATAATTTATGAATAGGCATCATCTACTCTCAAACACAAAGAAATTTTCTCAGGAACAAAATGTGACCTAATGCCGTCCTAAATGGTGTTATAGGTAAAGGGGGGCACAGTATCATGCAGCGATCCATGACCCGGCCGGGAAATCATGTGATGAAGAGTTACGAAATCTACGCAGATATGCTGTTCCGGATCGCTTTGGTCCATCTAGGCAGCCGGCAAGATGCCGAAGAAGCCACTCAGGATACCTTCATCAAGCTAATAGAAAAAGCGCCAAAGTTCAAAGATGCCGAACATCAGAAGGCATGGCTGATCCGGGTAATCACCAATCATTGTAAAACACTACTGGGCAGAGGCTGGCGCAAGCGCGAGGTTAAGCTGGAGAGCGCTGAGCCAATTGCGGCAGACAGCCCCGAGGATTGGGCTCTGCTGCAGTTAGTTATGGCGATGCCCATGAAGTATAAAACCGTAATCCATCTTTATTATTACGAGGACTATCCCATCCAGGAGATCGGCAAGATTCTGCAGATTAGTCAGTCTGCCGTGAAAATGAGACTTCAGCGGGGACGGCAACGGTTAAAACTGGAGCTGGAAGGAGCGGAACCACAGTGAAGGAAGATCAGTTTCGAACATCATATAAGAAAGCGGTGGATTCGATGAAGCCAGGTGAAGGAATGAAAAAAGAATTGTTCGACAAAATGGAGCAGCGGCAGGAGCGGAAACGTCCGCGCAAGACGGTTTATATCGCGGCAAGTGTCGTGCTCGCCGCAGGAATCGGTCTGGCTGGGCCTAGTATATGGCAGCAGTTGAACAGTCAGAGCTCCCCGGGGCAGGTTGCCCAGGTAACTCCGGGTGTAAGCAATGCTGGCAATTCGGGCACAGCTACATCGGGCAGCATTGTCATTCCCAAGCTGAAACTGCCAGATAAGGAATCTGGCGTGAAGGCAGATATGATCGCCTTGGTCGTGTATAAAAATAATATTTACACACAGTCAGCGACTCGCATCGACGCTGCCGATGCTGCCGCTCTGCGCGGTGACAAGTTAGGACGCACTACAGGCGGCATCAACGAATGGAGCGGTAACGACGAATATATTGAGTTAGCCTCGAAC
The DNA here is from genome assembly GCF_038008505.1 of Paenibacillus sp. FSL H7-0735. Taxonomy (NCBI): domain Bacteria; kingdom Bacillati; phylum Bacillota; class Bacilli; order Caryophanales; family Paenibacillaceae; genus Paenibacillus; species Paenibacillus sp. FSL H7-0735. The sequence goes on from NZ_JBBOZH010000001.1 coordinate 5,451,399, forward strand.
ATCGGCGAAACGGATCTCTATTCCGTGAAGGGCTATGACTCCAGCTTCCTGATTATGTCCTATTCGGAAATCAACGGCGAGGTATTCGCTGAACTGTATGAGCACACGAACGGCATCACCATAAACAGCGGCGCCGACCTATTCGGCAAGCTGAATCTTGAAGGCCGAGTTACTTCAGCTCAGTGGGAAAGCTTCAACAGCTGGAACAACGGCCTCCAGCAGCAGGCGCCAATCGCCAATGGCGAGGCGCTTGATGGCTTCCTGACAGCACTCCAAGCGGCTAAACCGCTGGCAGCAGAGCCGCTGATCGAGCAAGGCATCTACGACAGCGAAGACCGCAAGATCATCTATCTGCAGCTGGAAGACAACGCCCGAGTAGAGCTGACGCTGTTCGGTCAAGGACTTGTACGCTACGGTCAGGCACCGGTATTCTTCGAGGTCGAATCCGGGGCATTCCAGCAGCTGTGGGACAGCATGAAACTTTAGGGATGTTGGTGGATACCCAGGGCCTGTGGTTGGGACTGCGGTTGGGATTGGGACTGTGATCGGGACTGCGAAATGCGACTAGGAGTGTGATTGGGATTGGGATTGGGATTGGGATTGCGATCGGGACTGCGACTAGGGCTGTGGTTGGGATCGCGATTGCGATCGGGGCTGCAACTGCGGTTGGGACTGCGGTTGAGATCGCGATTGCGATTGAGATTGCGATTGGGCCAGCGGTCGGAAGCAATTGGGTACATCGTTTCGGTCGCCTTGCTCTCCATTGGAGGAATTTAGCTGACTGCTAACAAAAACGGCGCTGCTTCCAAACCATTTCATGGTTTGGAGCAGTGCCGTTTTGTGCTTTACTGTATGGTTTATGAGCTCGCATACTAGATATGCTGGTTGCAGAGGTGAAACTACTGATTGTTCCTTTATAGGCTACTTCTCATTGTAATTTCTGCAACTACATCTGCGAGGAGCATGGCACTAACGAGCTAACGAACTAACCTCCTTCACCTCGAGCTATCGGACCTAGATGCCGCTATTTGCTGATTTTCAGCCTTTGGAGCATGGTTTCGGACTCCATGGACGCTAATGCCTAGAAAGAGACTCAAATGCGGTACTTTTTATGCCAATAGCGACTATGGGGTCCGTTAGAATTGCAAATGTGGAGAAAAACCTCTTTAAGGGTCAGCTGGGTCCGATGGGAGCCTCATACCAAAAATGCTCCCTAATCAAACGAAGTTTGGTGTTTAGTATAAGTAAGTTTGCAGCAAGAAAGAGTGCCCCAACATGATATGCTCCCCATATAGTAGACAGGTGAAATAATAAAAACCTGTCGCTGTATGGGGAGCATTTTTATGGAACAAAAGAAGTATACAGCACTGGAAAAGTTAACGATTCTCCAAGAAATTGAACGGGGCGACATTGGTTTGAAAGCTGCGGCCCGGAAGTATGGAATATCCAAAAACTCTATAGTGAAGTGGCGGCAACGTTATCAATTGTATGGATACGAAGGGCTGGAAGTCCGAAGCTACAATCGTACGTATTCTGCAGAACTTAAACTCTATGCCGTTAAGGATTATCTCGAGGGAGGATTGTCGCAAAACCAAATCATCTGCAAGTATAAGATTGCAAGTGCAACCCAACTCGCCAACTGGATTAGGAAGTATAATGGTCATAGCAACAGCTTAACAGCTCATTCAGGAGGAACTAAAGCTATGACCAAAGGACGCGTAACCACTTGGCAGGAACGGATAAATATCGTGCTGTACTGCCTTTCGAACGGAGAAGACTATGCGAAGGCGGCAAGCCATTTTCACGTGTCTTACCAACAAGTATATAGCTGGGTAAAGAAGTACGAAGCAGGTGGTGAAGAGGCATTACGAGACGGTAGAGGACGCACCAAAGCGCCTGAAGAACTTACGGAAGCAGATCGCCACAAACTCGCGATGCAAAAGCTGGAATACGAGAATGCACGCCTGCGTGCGGAGAATGCTTTTCTAAAAAAGTTAGAGGAACTCGAAAAGAGGAGGCGTTAAGAACCATTCGCCAGGTGAATATCTACCTGGCCATTCAGGCTGTTCAGCAGGAACAGTCTTGCTCCATTCGGCTTTTGTGTGACATCGCAGGGATTTCACGGTCAAGTTATTACAAATGGTTGAATCGCAAACCCAGTTTTCGAGAGGCTGACAACGAGAAACTGACAGAGGCCATGCTCCTCTTGTATGAGAAGGTGGAACGAACCTTTGGGTATCGCCAATTGACCCTGCATTTGCGCAGACAAATGGATAAATCTATTAACGCAAAGCGAGTGTACCGGCTGATGAGATGCCAAGGTATCCAGTCAGTCATCCGCAGAAAGAGAAAGAAGTATGTAGGCTCCACGCCTCAGCAGGTTGCAGAGAATGTGCTGAACCGTAATTTTGAGGCTGAAGCTCCAAACCAAAAATGGGTAACGGATGTAACGGAATTCAAATACGGCAACGGCAAGAAGGCGTATTTAAGTGCAATAAAAGATCTGTATGACAAGTCCATTGTTGCTTACGTTCTGGGTCATTCCAATAATAATTCGCTAGTTTTTAACACACTGGAATTAGCTTTGCAGGCAGCACCGGAGAGCCGAACCTTACTCCATAGCGACCGTGGTTTCCAGTATACCTCTCTGCATTTTAAGAAGATGCTGGACGATGCAGAACTGAAGCAAAGCATGTCCCGAGTAGGCTGCTGCATTGACAATTCGCCGATGGAATCCTTCTGGGGAACATTGAAATGTGAGAAGTACTACTTACATACCTACCAGACCTTTGAAGAACTCCAAACAGATATTGATACCTACATTCACTTTTATAATAACGAACGGTTACAGGCAAAACTAAACGGCCTCAGTCCCATTGAATTTAGGACTAAGGCCGCTTAAACTACTTTTATTTTTTGTGCTGTCTACTTGACGGGGTGCAGTTCAACAGCTATTTTATCGGATACTGGATAACTCTTTCTTTTTTTCTGTCCATAACAAATCTTTCATACTCCAGAGTCCTTATGTTACTAATCCTCAGTCAAATACAATTCAAATTTCCTCACTATTAAACTATTTCACATGGTAAAATAAACCTGATTTAAATAAAAGGAGAGTACATAATATGGGATTTTTCAAAGGAGTATTACAGGGTCTTCTTACAATAATAGAAGATAGAGAATATCAGAAACTTTCGGAATCAAATACTATAAAAATCGATAATAAATTAACTTATACTCCAACAGTAAACAGACAATTCGCCATCATTGAAATTAAAGGTAATAATTATCTGCATAAAGATAGCATATTGAGCATGAAATTGAGTTCAGGATTTTTATCCATTGGAAACGTTATGATAAGTCGTTCATTAGTGTCAGGAAATCTTGATATGCTTAATTTATCGCAAGATGACTTTAACAATGGCGTTAACCTATATGGAATGATTTCCGATGAACGACAGAATGTAACAGAGATAGTATGTTGCTTGAAAAATGATATTTCCTTAATTCAAGGGTACGTTCAAGAAGCACTCGCTATTAAAAAGAATGAAGCTGAAAGAAAATTCATAATTCAACAAAATGAACAACTTAGGAAAGAAGAGGAAGAAAAACGAAAAAAATCACAAAAAGAATACTTCCAAACGCATATCAAAGAAAAACAAATTATGAAATATGGAATACGTCACACTAAATGCTGGAGATGTCATGCTCCTTTAGGCACTGAGACACACCCTATTCATTATTCTTGTGGTTGGCTCCAGTGTGACTGCGGTGCATGTAAATGCAATTATCACAGATAGTAAAAGAGTATTTTCGTTTTCATCGGTTACTTCTCCTTAGTGGGTACTTGTAAACTCAACCGCGGTGACCGGGGGCTAGAGTTATTGCTGGATTAATTCTTTAGGAAGCAATTCGCCCCAAAGGCAAATCAAAAGTACGCAGTATTTAGAGCATGCTTCTACATTGTGCGTTCAGTCATTCGCGAGCATCTCCTGTTGAGCATTATAGTCCGACTACTACGACATAAAAAAGGAACGCCCACCATGGACGCTCCTTTTTTTCTTATTCGTCTACAAAATTCTAGCTAGTTACGCATTTACACTTTCCGATTTTCGATCCTGTCTTGCGTGTAATGTTTTCATTGCAAATCTTGCTATCGGCTGCGCAACCAACAGTTCAATCCAAAATGCTATACCAAAGTTTCTTGGCCAGATGTGAAGGAAATTTTTAAGTGGATCCAGGCTTATTTGTTTCGTCCCAACCCATGTGCCGATAATTGATAGTAAAATAGATAACACCGTGACATTCAATAAAGTATTCAACAGAATCCTTGCATTAAATCCATCTGTTTGTCCCATGAATTTCGGCATCACTTTCCCGACAATCGGTCCTGCAACTAATCTTACAGATAAAACTACGATCATCCACATAAACGGAATAACCTTTAGTGTATCTATATACACTTCCTTACTGAAGCCACGTTCCAACCCCACAATAATAGGGGCAATAGTGTTTACTGAAATGATTGAAATAATGAGTAAAAATAGTATACCTTCTTTTCCGTTTCTGGGCAGTCTTTTGTCTCCATGCATGTTTGTCATCTCCGTGAATAATATTTCAGATGGCAGACGTATCATGAGACATATATTTTTGGCCCAACAAAAAAGACCAATATCTCTACACACTGATTTAATAATTATAACATTTATTTAAAATGAATGTCAGACCTTCTACTAAAATTTATTAAATCCCCCTTAGCAAGAGCGGCAGTGGCAGAGAAGTAAACTGCCGTACTCTACAAACGACATTAGAAATATCCTAAATTGGTACTCTGATCTCCAGTGGTACTTTGCAAGGTTTTTCAGAATATTATTGATGGTCTTAAGGAACGCTATACGCAAATCGGGGCTAAAAAAAGAATACGAGGACTCATACAAGGAAATTGACTTAGTATGTTGCTACTCTGGTCGGAGCTATATAAAGCTAAAGGTAGCTGCTGAACGACTGGGTATGACTCCAGCGATGTTCAACGAATAATACTCACACCTACTCCCAATCATGCAGGAAGAGGCCGTTGATAAAATTGAAGCAGAACTGAATAAATACGCTGAAAAACAGCTCGAAACTGCAGAAAAATAATTCCCGTTAGCAAATCCGTTAGCAAACTCAAAATTCTGTTCTTTATCCATTCTACTTTCTTATATTGCTAAGCTTATAGACAGCAAAAAACCCTTACAAAGTAAGGGTTTTTGATAAGTGGGCCCTGAGGGACTCGAACCCCCGACCAATCGGTTATGAGCCGACCGCTCTAACCAACTGAGCTAAGGGCCCGGATCTAAAAATATCCGAATGTACAATTGCTGTTGTAATAAAATTGGTTGCGGGGGCAGGATTTGAACCTGCGACCTTCGGGTTATGAGCCCGACGAGCTACCGGGCTGCTCCACCCCGCGTCAGAAATAATATTCAAACAGCGACAATAAATAATATACAGTACAAAATGGGTCTACGTCAAGGATGAATTTGTAAAAGTTCTCAAGGCAAAAATCTAACCCCATATCTTCCTTTGCGGGATCGATAAATTTCCACAAAACTTGGGTCATGGTAGCCATAAATCCAGCCATCTTGCTCCAACCTTTTTGCTAAACAACCTGCTTGAAATCTCGTTCTGAACAGTTTCGCGAAGTATATCCAATTCATGATGCCCTCTTCTCCTTTTTGCAAATTAATCTCACGCTGCTCTGAACTTATCATGCCCAAGTTCCACAAAATAAGCCACCGGAAATCCGGTGGCCGCTACATATTCCAAAACTTAATCCCCTATAGAGTCGAAATAATATGTGGGATCTTTTTCGAGCGTACCCAGCATGGTATTCCCTTGCTTCTCCCAAGCTTTGAGGGCACTCTCCACCGTTCTTTTGCCCTGATAAACTTCTGTGAATAGTTGGCGCCCAACATCGTTAATACGGCTAATTCCAGGCTTCTGTGTTTGTAGGACGTTCATCAAAGGATCATTGGCTGGTAATGGTTTGAGCGTATAGAAGGATTCCAGATTTACTGAAGGTACCTTCGTGGTAATGTAATCCTTACGGGAAGTTAGTTCCCCGCGGGTATGAGCTTTAATTTTGGCTACCTCATTACTGTTGACGAACTTGATCAAATCCCAAGCATCTTCCTTATTAGCAGCCATAGTGTTGATAGCCATCATATTACCTACCCAAGTACCTACAGCCACTCCTGGTTTCTCCTTAAAAGTAGGTACGGTAACGAAACCCCAATCGACGGGACTGTAATTTTTAATTTTTGCTGCATTGCGGCTCACACCTGCAAGCTCATTAAGATAATCGTATTCTCCAATTACCATTGCAGCTTTTCCGGTAAGGAATAGATCCCCTTGGACAGGACTATAGGTGCTCCGTTCTGTTTCTATAAAATCCATACCGTTTAACCCAGGTGTAATTTGCTTTTTCACCAATTGGCTGTAGGTCGTCCAAGCTTGACTCCACTGTGTTTGGTTTACCTCCATCTTATGTCCCTTGTTGTCATACATAGCAAGCTCAAGCGGTGAGACATAGGTCTGCATATCCCAGAAAGGATCGCTCATATAACGGTTCATCGAAAATCCATATATACGCTTATCTTTATTTGTCGATTTCTTGGTCACCTTTTCGGCCAGCGCGAACACTTCATCCCAAGTCATTCCGTCCGTCGGATAACCTACACCAGCAGCATCAAAAATACCTTTGTTAAAATATAACGCACTCGACATAAAGGTCGGTGCTAACGCGTAAAGACTTCCTCCACCCAGCTCACGTACTCCATTTAACATTGTAGGTGCCATATTGCTTAAATCATATTGATCTCGTGCGATAAGCGGCTCCAGCGATTGCACCAGATTATGCTTCACCAAACTCTTCACCAATGTACTATCACCGACGATTACATCAACTGGCTGTGCACCGCCCATAATTGTTCGGATATTCTCCAGATTATCTGGGTTAACCTCTGGATAGGTGCTGTCAAAACGAAGCTCATTCATATTGATGGCTGGAATAATCTCAAGTTTGATTTCAGGATGCTGCAATTCATACATATCTGTAAACTGCTGACGAAAAGAAGAATCGTCTTCTCCAGACCAGAGGCTGCCAATACGTAACACGCGCTGTTCTGTAGATGGCTTAGAAGCCTCTGCCCAGGCTGTATGCCTGCTTTCAGAAATTAAAGGCAATAGGAGTGCTGCACATATTCCAAAGCTTAACCAGCGCCGCCATAGCCTTCTATTATTATTTATATGATTCATTCTTGAACCCTCCCATAAAATACTCAATCCATCCACCTTATGAATAATTACCCATAATTCTAGTAACAGTATATAGCTTTATTCTGGAGGGGAAGTTACAGGCTGTTTAAAGTTATGCTACGATTTCTTCATATTATTTCTATAAAAAACATTCCGGGAGTTTTCTGAGGATCCTGATATGCCTTTCTACGGTAAGATAATTGCACTTTGTGCAACTATTACAGCTGTGTGTGTTGCGCTTCTCCTTTTAATTGCACTATGTGCAGTTAAAAAACGTTATTAGGAGCTTTCGGCGGATTTCTGGCGGATATAATTGCACAAAGTGCAACTATATCGCCAGATCCTCTAAGGAAGGTTAGTTTAAGTGCACGAACTGCAACTATTCTGCGTTTGAGACGACAGCGCAATGGAATCACCGGGGCAAAGTATAGTATTCCAGAGTGTCAGAGCACCTTTTCCTTTTAATTGCACTCGGTGCAGTTAAAAAGAAAAGCCTCCCACCAAAATGTGAGAGGCCCGTCCAATCTATACTTAAATATTTAGTTTAAACGCCAAATGCGGAAGGATCTTTTCTCCAAGATTTCAGCAGTTCCACATCTGTAGCTGCGATCTCGCCTTGTGTAAGAGCCACATCAATCAATGTGCTGTAGTTGGACAAGCTTTGTAATGGCATTTCAGCGGCAGCAAAAGCATCGACCGCACGATCCAGCTCGTAGCTGAAGATTGCCAATACAGCCAACGCTTCTGCGCCTGCTTCTTGCACAGCTTGAGCTGCTTTGATGGAGCTTCCACCAGTGGAGATCAAGTCCTCGATAACAACTACCTTTTGCCCCGGCTTAATTAGGCCTTCGATCTGATTCTGCTTGCCGTGACCTTTAGCTTTATCGCGGATATAAGCCATTGGCAGATTGAGTTTATCAGCTACCCAAGCTGCGTGAGGAATGCCTGCGGTTGCTGTACCTGCGATCACCTCTGCATCTGAATACTGGCTTTTAATAAGCTCAGCGAAGGCATCAGCAATATAGTTACGTACCTCTGGGTAAGCCATAGTCAGACGGTTATCGCAATAGATCGGGGATTTAATACCAGAGGTCCAGGTAAAAGGCTCCTGCGGTCGCAGTGCCACCGCTCCTATCGTAAGCAGATAACTTGCTACTTGTTCACTTCTATTTAATGTACTCATGCTAGGGTCATCTCCTCAATAATATTTAGTGCTGCTTGACGTGGATCAGCTGCAGTTGTAACAGGACGTCCCACCACCAGGAAGTGGCTGCCTTGCTGAATGGCTTTGCCCGGCGTCATCACCCGGGACTGGTCACCTAAGGATGCACCTGCTGGGCGGATACCAGGTGTAACTGTGCAGAATGCGGGTCCACAAGCCTCTGCGATCGCTGAGGACTCTTGTGGTGAAGCCACTACCCCATCCAGACCTGCAGCGGCTGCCAGCTTAGCGTATCTGACTACAGTATCTGCTACGTCTCCTGCGATTCCAATTTCGTTATTCATCACTTCTTGGCTCGTGCTGGTTAGCTGTGTAACTGCGATAATCAAAGGCATTTTAAGCGTAGCATTCCCATTAACTACTGAAGCAGCGCCTTCACGGGCTGCAGCCATCATTGCCGAGCCTCCAGCGGCATGTACGTTAAACATATCTACACCGAGGTTCGTAAGGCTTTCTGCCCCGCCTTTTACCGTGTTAGGAATATCATGCATTTTGACATCTGCAAATACAGAATACCCCCGAGATTTCAGTTCATTAATGAATTCCGGTCCTGCTGCATAGAAGAGCTGCATTCCCACTTTCATATAACAAGGAATCCCTTCCAGCTTGTCAATCAAGGTTCTTGCCCCAGCAACATCAGGGTAATCCAAGGCGATCATCAAGCGATTCGCCATTTCATTCCACTTTGCATCTCCCTGTCCCATAACCGTTCTCCCATCCAGTGCAGACTTAAATCCACACTCTTCATTTATTAGCCCCTAGGCATAGCGGAACGGTCTGCGTAAACGCAAACCGCCCTATGCATCTTTATGAGATTAGTTTAATTGTCCGACAAAAGCAGGCATGGACTGTGACGAGAAGTTGATCGTCTGCAGCATTCTGAGCAGTGCCGTTACTGTATCGAGTGATGTCATACATACGACGCCATTCTCAACCGCTTCACGACGGATACGGAATCCATCACGCTCTGGTGTTTTCCCTTTAGTCAGTGTATTAAAGACGAAGTTGGCTTGCCCACCACGAATCAAGTCGAGAATGTTCGGTGCACCTTCATCCAGCTTGTTCACGTTCATTACGTTGAGACCTGCTTCTTCAAGCGCTTGAGCGGTGCCTCCGGTAGCAATGATCTTGTAACCCAGCGAGTGGAAGCCTTTCATAAGCTCCACAGCTTCTGCTTTATCTTTATCTGCCACTGTAACGATGATAGCGCCAGTTGCTGGAATTTTCATTCCTGCTCCGATTAGACCTTTATACAAAGCTTTTGCATACAATTTATCGCGGCCCATAACCTCACCCGTCGATTTCATTTCAGGTCCGAGCGTTGGTTCTACTCTACGCAGCTTGGCAAAAGAGAACACCGGCACTTTAACCGATACATAATCACTTTCCGGCCATAGACCTTCTGTATAACCGTCATCTTTCAGCTTGCCGCCGAGAATGATTTTGGTTGCCAGATGCGCCATTGGAATTCCAGTTACTTTACTCAAGAATGGAACCGTACGCGATGAACGTGGATTTACTTCAATGACGTACACTTCATTCTGATAGATGACGAACTGGATGTTGACCAGACCAATCGTTTTCAGTTCCTTAGCAATCTTGATTGTGATCTCTGCAATTTTTGCTTTCAGACCTTCATCCAGATATTGCGGAGGATATACAGCGATGGAGTCACCGGAGTGAACGCCTGCACGCTCAACATGCTCCATAATCCCTGGAATAACTACCGTCTCACCGTCACAAATTGCGTCTACCTCAACCTCTTTACCAAGCATGTAACGGTCAATCAATACCGGATGCTCCGGATTCACCTTAACCGCTTCTACCATGTAGCTAAGCAATTCCGCATCATTATATACAATTTCCATTGCGCGTCCACCAAGTACATAGGAAGGACGTACCAGCACCGGATATCCAAGCGATTGTGCAGTTTCTACTGCTTGATCTACGTTGATAACCGTCTTACCTTTTGGTTGGGCAATATCCAGACGAGCCAGCAAAGCTTCGAATTTCTTCCGGTCTTCAGCTTCGTCAATACTGTCTAGGCTAGTTCCGAGAATCTTAACGCCAGCCGCACTTAATGGTGCAGCAAGGTTAATGGCTGTTTGGCCTCCGAATTGTACGATAACTCCAATCGGATTCTCTTGCGCAATTACGTTCATTACATCTTCAAAGAATAAGGGTTCAAAATACAACCGGTCCGAAGTATTAAAGTCCGTAGATACAGTCTCAGGGTTATTATTGATAATAACCGCTTCATAACCTGCCTTCTGAATCGCCCACACTGCATGCACAGTGGAGTAATCGAACTCAATCCCTTGACCGATCCGGATTGGACCCGATCCAAGTACGATAACCTTTTGTTTATCGGAATGAATGACTTCATTTTCAGTCTCATAAGTAGAGTAGTAGTAAGGTGTAGAAGCTTCGAACTCAGCCGCACAGGTATCTACCATTTTGAATACAGGCGTTAATCCTCGCTCTAAACGAAGCGCGCGTACATCAGCTTCTTTGATGAATTTAACGTTCGCTTGTCCTTCTGCACGAATCTCAGCAATCGCACGGTCTGTAAAACCTCTGCGTTTAGCTTGATACAGGGTTTCTGCTGATAAGCTTTCATCCCCACGGATAACCTCTTCAAAGTTGATCAATCCCTCGATCTTGGACAGGAACCACCAGTCCACGTTAGTGATATCTTGAATCTCTTGCAAGCCAAATCCGCGGCGGAAGGCTTCCGCGATCAAGAACAACCGCTCATCATCAGGTTTTGCCAGACGTTCACGCAGGACGCTTTCTTCCAAATCTTCAGCGCCCGGCAGGCGGAAACGGTGTACACCGATTTCCAGGGAACGAATTGCTTTATGAATGGACTCTTCGAAGGTACGACCGATGGCCATAACTTCTCCAGTTGCTTTCATTTGTGTGCCCAGCTTACGGTTCGCATGAATGAACTTGTCGAACGGCCAGCGTGGGATTTTGCTTACGATATAGTCAAGTGTAGGCTCGAAGCAAGCATAGGTCTGTCCAGTAACTGGATTGACGATTTCATCAAGTGTGTAACCAAGCGCGATTTTGGCAGCCATTTTGGCAATCGGATAACCGGTTGCTTTCGAAGCCAAAGCCGAAGAGCGGCTGACACGTGGATTTACTTCGATTACATAATATTGATAGCTTTGCGGATCCAGTGCGAACTGCACGTTGCAGCCACCCTCGATATTCAGCGCACGAATGATTTTGAGTGAAGCGCTGCGCAGCATTTGATATTCACGATCGGATAACGTTTGGCTAGGTGCCACAACGATACTGTCACCTGTATGCACACCTACCGGGTCGAAGTTCTCCATGTTGCAGACAACGATACAGTTGTCGTTCGCATCACGCATAACCTCGTATTCAACTTCCTTCATGCCGGCAATACTTTTCTCCACCAAACATTGTCCGATCGGGCTATAACGAATACCTGCTTTGACAGTCTCAAGCAGCTCTTCTTCGTTGTCGCAGATCCCGCCGCCGGTGCCGCCAAGCGTATAAGCCGGGCGTACAATTAGAGGGAAACCAATTTCCTCAGCGAATTTCATCGCTTCATCTACTGTGGTAATAATAGTGCTCTCTGGTACAGGCTGTTCCAGTTCGCGCATCAGATCACGGAACAAATCGCGATCCTCTGCTTTTTCGATGGACTCAAGCTGGGTACCTAGAAGCTTAACATTCTCTTGCTCTAGTACTCCTGCACGAGCCAATTCTACAGCCATATTAAGACCTGTCTGTCCTCCCAAAGTTGGCAACAAGCCATCTGGGCGCTCCTGACGGATGATGCCAGTTACGAATTCAAGGGTAATCGGCTCGATATAAACTTTATCAGCCATATTGGTGTCAGTCATGATAGTCGCTGGGTTACTGTTGATCAGCACAACTTCGACGCCTTCTTCTTTCAGGGCCTGACAGGCCTGCGTTCCGGCATAGTCAAATTCTGCGGCTTGCCCGATAACAATCGGTCCAGAACCGATTACTAATATTTTTTTAAGCTTTTCATTCTTAGGCATGTTATAGAGCTCCTTTCACGGCTTCAAGCTGTTTTACTGTAGGTTTTGGCGCCGTGATTCTGGCGTTTGCCGCAAGCTGCGCCTGGCGCGAGCTTACAGGTGTGTTAGCTTTATGATCAGCGATCATCTGTAAGAAACGATCGAATAAGTAGCTGCTGTCATGAGGTCCCGGTGCTGCTTCTGGATGGTACTGTACTGAAAACGCAGGATAACGGGTATGTTTAAGTCCTTCAACGGTCTTATCATTATTATTAATGTGAGTAACCTCTAGATCCGTGCTCTTCACAGAGTCTTCATTCACTGTGTAGCCATGGTTCTGAGAAGTAATGAAGCAACGTCCGCTCTCCAATTCTTTAACCGGATGGTTACCGCCACGGTGTCCGAATTTCAGCTTCTCTGTATCCGCGCCACAAGCCAGTGCAAACAGCTGGTGACCTAAGCAGATACCGAAGATTGGGTATTCACCAAGCAATTCTGAGATCGTCTTCACTGCGTGTGGAACGTCTTTCGGGTCCCCAGGGCCGTTGGACAGCTGGATACCATCTGGATTGAGGCGACGAATCTCATCAGCAGTTACGTCATGAGGTACAACTACAACATCACAACCGCGATTGTTCAACTCGCGTAAGATACCAGCCTTCGCTCCGTAATCTACCAGCACGATGCGTTCTTTAGTTCCTGGGCTATTGTACATGCTTGGAGTAGATGTGCGTGCTACCTGATTGCGCAGTTCTTCAATTGAAGTGTCGCCCATCATTTCCATCAATTCCTCTACCCGTTTGTTAGAGGTAGTCAGGATCGCCTTCATTGTTCCGTAGTGGCGAATAATCCGCGTCAACATCCGGGTATCAATCTCGCTGATTCCAGGAATATCGTATTCTTTCAGCAGGTCGTCCACACTGTATTCTGCGCGCCAGTTACTTGGAACTTCTTCATGACGACGCACTACAAAACCGTGTACGAAAGGTCGAACAGATTCGAAATCATCCCGCGTAATCCCGTAGTTCCCGATCAATGGGTACGTCATGGTAACGATTTGTCCGCAATATGAAGGGTCAGACAGCACCTCTTGATATCCTGTAATTCCTGTGTTAAAAACAACCTCGCCTGTCTTTTCACCTTCAGCGCCAAATGCGGTACCTGTAAATAAAGTTCCGTCTTGAAGCAGCAATCTCGCCTGCATTCCCTTCCACTCCTTCATGTTCTGTAGTCTAATACGTATGCCTTGCATGCCTTCCGGAGTGTACGCGCTCAAATTGCTGATCCGCAAAGATCAGCAATTTCGCCTCACCAGTCCGCTAGTTTTTCTCAGTCCATACGGCTTTGCCGTCCACCCAAGTTTTTACTGGCCAACCCTTAAGCTTCCAGCCGCCAAAAGGTGTGTTGCGTCCTTTGCTTGCGAAGGAACCTGGGTCTACTTCTTTTTCCTGCTCCAGATCGATGAGTGTCAAATCTGCAGGAGCTCCGATCTCCATAACCCCGGTGTTCAATCTGAATACCCGTGCAGGATCGGCAGTCATTCTTTGTACTAGTAAGGATAAATCCCATTTTCCGGTTTCTACAAACGCCGTGTATAAGAGGGGGAAAGCTGTCTCGAATCCAACGATACCAAAAGGTGCCAGCTGCATTCCTTTCGCTTTCTCTTCCTCACTATGTGGCGCATGATCTGTAACAATCATATCTAGTGTGCCATCAAGCAACCCTTCGATACACGCCTCAACATCGCGGCGGGAGCGCAGCGGCGGGTTCATTTTCCAATTGGCGTCAAGGCCTGGAATATCGTCTTCAGCAAGAAGCAAGTGATGCGGACATACCTCAGCAGTTACTTTAATGCCGATCTCTTTTGCTTGGCGAATCAGCCGCACCGACTGTTCAGTACTGACATGGCATACATGGTAATGAACGCCTGTCGCTTCTGCCAGCAAAATATCGCGTCCAACATGGATCGCTTCTGACTCATTCGGAATTCCTTTGAGGCCATGCCTCTTAGCGAACTCACCTTCAGCTACACAGCAGCCCTCAACCAGCGAGTTATCTTCGCAGTGAGCAATGACTGGCATATCGAGCGATGCTGCGATGTTCATTGCATCTTTCATCATTTGAGCACTTTGTACGCCCACACCGTCGTCTGTATAACCAATAGCTCCAGCTTCTTTGAGCGCCGCAAAATCCGTCAACTCACGTCCGAGCTCATTTTTCGTAATGGCTGCATAAGGAAGCACTTTAACTAGTCCTGCTTCACGCGCCTTGTCTTTCACAAATTGCACGATCTCCGGGCTATCTGTCACCGGACGAGTATTTGGCATACATGCAATGGTTGTAAATCCGCCTTTAGCAGCTGAGCGACTTCCGGTTTCCACTGTTTCCTTGTGTTCAAATCCCGGTTCACGCAAGTGCACATGCATATCAATGAGTCCCGGAATGAGCAGCTTACCTTCAGCATCAATGATCTCCGTGGCTTCTCCGATAGCTTCATTTCCGTCGATTATAGCCGAGATCACACCATCCTGTAGTTCGATGTGTTTGCGCTCAAGCAAGCCTTCCTTATTCAATACGCTGGCGTTTCTAATAATCACTGTCATGATTCTACCTTTACCCTCAGATCACAGCTGCGGGCCCTCTCGTTATTATATAATAAAAATTCATCTTTGTGTATATTTATTAGTCTCTATACGTTAGCATTCTGTAAGCTTATAGTAAAGCTCTTTCGAGAACCGCCATCCGAACCGGTACGCCATTAGACATTTGCGGGAAAATCCGCGATTGACTGCACTCTACTACTGCATCATCAATCTCTAGATTCCGGTTAACCGGAGCTGGATGCATAATGATTGTGTCTTTGGCCAGCTTAGCTGCCCGCTCTTCTGTTAGACCATAGTGGCTACGGTAATCTTCAGCAGACAGCTTAATGCCGGAAGTATGGCGCTCAAGCTGTACTCGAAGCATCATTACTACATCCGCTTTAAGAGCTTCTTCCATAGTTACGTAAGGCGCATACTCCATAAGCTCAGGAGCCTTCATATTATCCGGTGCGCAGAACTGCACCTTGGCTCCCATTTTCGTAAGCCCCCAGAGATTAGAACGCGCTACGCGGCTATGCATAATGTCCCCAATGATGGAGACTGTCAGGCCTTTTAGTTCCACAAAGGTTTTGGTCATGGTGTATAAATCAAGCAGCGCCTGCGTAGGATGTTCATTGTTGCCGTCGCCCGCATTGATAAGCGGTATGGACACCTTCTCAGCTAACTGCTGCAGCACACCTGCAGGCTTCAAACGCACAACTCCGGCATCGATCCCCATCGATTCCAGTGTGCGCACTGTATCGTAGATCGACTCCCCTTTTTCTACACTAGAAGCTGCAGCCGTAAAATTAAGTACTTGCGCACCTAGTCGTTTCTCTGCCATCTCGAAAGAGAAGCGTGTGCGTGTGCTGTTCTCAAAAAACATGTTAGAAATAAAATGGGAGTTCAAGATGGGCGTCAGCTTTTCACTTTGATTGTCCCAAAATGCTGTTCTGTCAAGCAGTTGGATAATTTCCGACCGGTCAAGCTCTTTGATTCCCAGCAGACTACGTTCCTTTACCTTGGTAAGTGTCATGTTGTTATCGTTCCTCCCGGTTTGAAATAATGTAGACCTCATCTTTGCCGTCGTATTCCTTCAGCGCCACTTCAATCTGCTCGTGCTTTGAGGTAGGTACATTCTTACCGATGTAGTCCGGCCGGATCGGCAGCTCGCGGTGTCCGCGGTCAGCCAGTACTGCCAGTTGAATCATTCGTGGGCGTCCGCAATCCATCAAAGCGTCCATCGCCGCGCGGATGGTTCGTCCGGTGTAAAGTACATCATCGAACAAAATGACTTTCTGATCATGGATGCCAGCACTTCCTGAAGTAATAACGACGTTACTCTTCACTACTGCTTCACTGCCTTCCACTTCACGATCATCCCGGTAATGTGTGATATCCAGCTCACCGTATGGAATCTCGACGCCTTCAATCTCCTTGATGCGCTCAGCGATACGCTGTGCCAGATACACACCTCGTGTCCGAATGCCGACCAGCAGACAATTTTCGATACCTTTGTTCTTCTCCAAAATCTCATGAGCAATACGCGATAAGGCCCGGCGGATCGCCGTTTCATCCATAATGACATTTTTCTCAGTAACCATAATCTTGTCACCCTCCAGCTTGTTCGCCTATTCAAGTTCCCGGAAATCAAAAAACTCCTTGCCTATAACAGGCAAGGAGTGAAATCCGCAGATGAGGAAGATGACGGCCGCGCGCATAAAAAGACAGTTCCGTATTTACACACGGATACCTTTCTAAGAGTCGCGAACCTCGATTCACGTTACCTTGCCAGCCTCACAGGACTGAATTAAAGGCGCTATTCATTTAACAAGAATTATGACAGAACAACCCCCTCATGTCAACTTTCTCTGCCTAAACTTTTGCACTTCTCTTCCTTACTTCTATTAACAACAAGGGGAAAGCGGTACTCAGTATATCTGCATAAAAAACGAGGCTGAACCCAAATAGCCGTTTCATGGCTTTTGGGACAACCTCGTTTATGTTCTTAACACTACTTGATGTCCAAATGGTTCAAGAGGCGCACCTAGTAATGCTGAAAATGATGCAATTGGTGAGGTTCTTATATAGTAATTAGGGAATTTCTCCCTGAAAGTCAGTGATTTCTGTTCATCAGACTTGTAATTAGGGAAAACTTCCCTAATTGTTGGCCGATTCAGTGATTAATATAGAAAACCCCTGATTATTAGGGAGTTTTTCCCTGATTTCGTAAATTCAGAGCGAATATCGGCTAATTTCAGGGAGTTTTTCCCTAATTAGTTTATAACCCACTCTTTACTTCACACAAACACAGAACGCATATAGCTCACCACACAAGTCCGCCACACAAGTCCACTGCACAAATTCCACCGTCACAGCTACCACAAATCATCTACTGCAAGCTGTACGAAAATCACACACAGCATTGATCCACCACCCACCCCAATAGTACAGAACACGACACGTGGCATATAGTCATAAGGCACAGCAACATCCACATTTCCTATTCAATAAAAAAGAAGCTGCCCCCAAGTAGAATTCACTACTTTTCGGACAGCCTCATTAATTTCAATAACAATGCTTAAAACTCAAATTCCACATCGCTAAGACGTCTTTGAATTTCAGAGATGACACGTCTCTCTTCCTCTTCACCTTTAGCAATAAAGGTAACGGAGAAACGAACAAATGGACCTGCATCATCCCAAGGCACAGTGGAGATCAGCTTCTCACGAATCAGGAATTGGGAGAAATCCTCACCGGATTCAAAGCGACGGCCGCCTTTGATTCCCTTAGGTGCAGCGACATACAGGAAGAAGGAACCTTTTGGCTTCTCAGCCTTAAAGCCAAGGCTGTTCAGTGCATCAACCAGCAGGTTGTGACGACGGGAGTATTTATCCGCAATCGCTTCAGTAATCTCCGGATGAGCAAGACCATAAGCCGCTGCTTTTTGAATCGCGATAAATTGGCCGGAATCGTTATTATCCTTCACATCGCTGAAAGCTTTAACCACTAGCGGATTACCAGCCACAAAACCAATTCTCCAACCCGTCATATTGTAAGACTTAGAAAGAGAATGCAGCTCTACACCCACATCCTTTGCACCTGGAACGGAGAGGAAGCTAAGTGGCTTCAAACCGTCATAGGTCAAGGCAGCATAAGGTGCGTCATGGATAACCACTACATCGTATTTTTTCGCCCATGCAACGACCTCAGCAAAAAACTCAGGAGTGGCACTAGCGCCCGTTGGATTGTTTGGATAGTTTAGATAAAGAAGCTTAGCTTTACGAGCAATGTCTTCCGGAATTTCGTTCAAATCTGGAAGGAATTTGTTCTCCTTCTTCAGCTCCACTGTAAATACTTGTCCACCCAAATATTTAGTATGTGTACCCAAGACTGGATAACCCGGCACGGTCATAATCGTGATATCACCTGGATTGATAAAACAAGATGGCAACATAGCCAGCGCAGGCTTCGATCCGATGGAGTGAACTACTTCCGTGTCTGGATCAATACCTTTCACCCGGAAAACTTCCCGCAAATATTCAGCAGCAGCAGTCTTGAATTCGGCAATTCCGTTGTCCGCATATCCGCGGTTTTCTTCCTTCGCTGCTTCTTCAGCAAGCTTAGCTACGATACCCGCATCCGCCATCTCATCCGGCTCGCCTACGCCCATATCAATTAGTTCAATGTTAGGAAAATCCTGTTTTGCGGATGCTTTAGCACGTTTGATTTTCTCGAATTTATAAATCGAAGTGTCTTTGCCATAATTGGCACCGCCGATGCGGTCTGCAAAATTAGTCTGAATGAAGCTATCTTGGTATTGTTCAATACTCATACTGTCATCTCATCTCCTGAATATCTATTCTACTTTTAAAAGAAACGGCTTCGCCGTCCCTTGGATGGCGTATGTTTCCGGATATCCGTTTCATTATAAAAATAAGGATAAAGAATAAGGCATTACCCTTTCTTTATCCTTATGTTTTTAAATATGCCGTAAAGTAGTGTTCAATACCATAGACTAATTATCACTTCATTTGTACTTATCTGCTGCGTAGTGTGAACAGGACTTCTTCCATGTCCTCCGGAATAGGTCTGCTGAATTCTTTATATTCACCTGTGGTAGGATGAATAAATCCGAGCACCGCCGCATGCAACGCTTGTCCATTCATCGTAGTGCCCTTGCTGCGTCCATATATCGGATCACCTACAAGTGGATGGCCAATGAACTTCATATGTACCCTGATCTGATGCGTGCGGCCAGTCTCCAGCTGCAGCTCCAGCAGTGTACAATCTCCGAAGCGTTCCATTACTGTAAAATGGGTCACGGATTTTTTGCTGTTCTTTTCGGTTACTGTGTATAGCTTGCGATCATGTGGATCTCTGCCAATCGGTGCGTCAACAGTGCCCTTATCATGCGACAAGTTGCCGTGTACGACTGCAATATATCGGCGCGTAACACTATGCTCTTTAAGCTGTGCGGCAAGTGAGGCATGACTGGCATCATTCTTAGCCACCATGATAAGACCAGAGGTATCCTTATCGATCCGATGTACAATACCTGGACGAATCTCACCGTTAATGCCGGACAGATCCTTACAGTGATACATCAGCGCATTTACTAAGGTGCCTGACGGATGTCCCGCAGCTGGGTGCACAACCATGCCCCGGGGTTTATTAATCACAATGACATCGCTGTCTTCATATACAACTTCAAGAGGAATGTTCTCCGCGATCAAATCCGTTACTTCTGCTTCAGGGACAACAACGCTAACCACGTCGCCTTCCGATAGCTTATAGTTGGCTTTCACTGGCTTGCCATTAACCGTAACGTTACCGCCGCTGATCCACAGCTGCACCTGAGAACGGGAAATTTCTTCTTCCCATGATTCCGTAATATATTTATCGATTCGCTCCCGCGCGTTCTCTGCCGAAACGGTCCATTCCGTGACGTCCCTCTCTTCTTCGCTCGTAGATGCCGCTTGGTGATTGACGTCTTTATTCAAATCATTCATTCCCTTCTCTTACTTCCTTTGCTTCTTTTACTTCTTTTATTTCTGTAATTTCTTCGCCGTTTTTAAGGTCACGAAAAGAATCCAGAAGAATCAATCCAACCCCAATGACGATACAAGAATCCGCCACATTAAAAATCGGGAAGCTATAGCTCCCAAAATTGAACAGAAGGAAATCAACAACCTCACCATTGATTATCCGGTCCAGGAAGTTACCGATAGCTCCACCCAGTACAAGCCCTAGGGCAACAGATAACAGCTTCCGCGAGTGTCTAGTCTTGTTCAAATACCAAACGATACCACTAACCACTACAACCGTAACTAGAAAGAAGAACCATTGCTGACCTTCGAGAATCCCAAAAGCAGCCCCGCGATTGCGATGAGAGGTAATCAGGAAAAAATCTCCGATAACAGAAATCTGTTCTCCGATCTCCAGACGTGTAGCAATGAGATACTTTGTCCCTTGATCCACCAAAAATACAATAAGAGCAATCAAATAGTACACCACAGAAGTTGTCACTCCGTTCTTATTTTTCCCGCTAAATGCGGTACGAATACTGTTTAAAGACTTGTATATTGTAGCACAGCCCTTAAAGAATCGTCTATTGCGGGACATCCGCTAAGTTCAATCTTGGGGACTATTTTCCAGCGGTAAAATCCCTGCTCTCCGGTCAACCTAACAGAAGAACCATCCGGTGTTATCCGGCAAGTCGGAATGATTCTTATAAAAGGTACAGAAAGGAGCTTTCTCATTATGACGCACCTGACAGTACAGCAGCTCTCAGAGCTACGTGCACGATTGGAAAAAGATCGGGATACGATTCAGCGCAGGCTTCAGAATAATGAGCATTACGGCTTAGATGAATCCATGCGGGATGGTTCCGGAGAACTTTCCGAGAATGACAACCATCCAGGAGATGCAGCCACCGATTTGTATAATCGCTCCATGGACATTTCACTGTTAGAACGGGACGAGCATGAGCTGGACGATATTGAAGCTGCTTTATCCGCTATGGATAATGGCACTTATGGGATATGCAAGGCTAGTGGTGAGCCGATCCCTTTTGAACGTTTATCTGCCATCCCTTCCACACTTTATTGTAAAGAGCACAACCCGCGGCAAAACGCACCTTTCACTCGTCCAGTGGAAGAGGAGCTGTTATCTCCACCTTTTGGACGCACCAGTCTGGATGAGCGCGACGATCAAAACGGTTTTGACGGCGAGGATGCCTGGCAGATTGTTGAAAGCTGGGGTACCTCGAATTCTCCCGCCATGGCGGAGGGCAACAATATTGATTCTTATAATGATATGGAGATTGAAGCCGATGAGCTAGAAGGCTGCGTAGAGCCTTGGGAGAACTTTATCGCCACAGATATCACGGGCAACAATCTGATTGTAGTGCCGGGACGGAGCTACCAGCGTTATTTGGACAGTGACGAGGCAACCCATAGTCTTGATCCTCTCGAGGAAGACTAAACACAGATGTCCCATACACAAAATCATTTAAACGGCGTACTGTTCCAGTTTTAAGGAATGGTTCGCTGTTTTTAATCTTAACGTTTCGATGGCTATTTGAACTCTAGCTGACGCTGTACAATCCGCACAATATCCGCAATATAATCCCCAATGATCGGTAGATTGAGCGCGCCTAGTCCCTGAAGGATATAAATAATCGTTGCCGCAAAAAAAGTAAAACCCAGTGCAATCCCAACTCCCCGAGCTGCTCCAAATAAAATATTTCTCCAAATCAACCGCCAAGGTGAATATAGTAGATCCGTATATTGATAAATTCGGGATTTTTCCAAAATATGAGCCCACTCAAAGGTCAATCGGTACATCGTATTCATTTTTTCTTCCAGCGGAATATCCTCGGGATTACGCGGATCTGCTGTTAGATACTCAGGATTAACTTCAGGAAAAGCCTTATTCTCCTTTTCCTTGTCTGGGTTATTCTTATTGCCGGATGTCTTAATGGAGATTCTCCTCTTGTTTCCCTCCACAGCTACGGCTCCTCTCATATGTCTTTCCTTCGCTACAAAGTAAACGAGCCCGGCCAAAGAGAATTCATCTCCTTAAGCTCGGGACTCGTTAGTTTTGCGCCGAAATATAAAGACTATATTTCCCGCATAAACGGAAGATCTCCGTTTACACTTATGCCGCTAGTATATGCTGTTTTGGGACAGGTAATGCAGAATTATGCTTCGATATGGATACCGATTGATTTATCACCGACTTCTACCGTCTCAAAAGCATGTTCTCCATCAAAATCAACCGTAGTCACAAGTACATTGTCTCGCAGTACATTGTCAAATGCTGTAACAGCTGCTTTTAGCTCATCGTCTAACTTCAAAGTGAGTGCGATCCGTTTCTCGATCGGCAGATCCAGACGTTTACGGTAATCTTGAACCGCACGAATAATCTCACGAACCCAGCCTTCTTGTTCAAGCTCAGGCGTGATTTCGGTATTGAGCGCAACCGTAACTCCATATCCGGAAGCTGCGGCGAAACCTGCTTTGGCTTGTTTTTCAACAAGCAGCTCTTCAGAAGTGATTACAAGCTCTTCACCTTCAGGTGTCGCAATCGCGATTGAGCCGTCTTGCACCGCTTTACGGGTAGAGTCACTATCCATAGCTTTCAGAAAGCCTTGCAGGAAGCCTACGTTTTTACCGTATTTTTTACCGGCAACCTTAAGATTCAGCTTGAGTGTGAAATCAACAAATCCGCTGTCACTGTTCTCCAGCACGATGTTCTTGATGTTGATCTCGTCTTTGATGATCTCTTCATACTCAGACAAATGGAAGTCACGGTTCATCGAAACGATCAGCTCGGACAGCGGTTGACGATTCTTAATGCCTGTTTCGTTACGTACGTTACGCGCCAGCTCAACGATCTGTCTTGCACTTTCCATATCCTCTTCCAGCTCTTTATCGATCAAGTTCTCGTCAGCAACCGGGTAGTCTGCCAAATGCACACTTTCTCCGCCGCCAAGGTTCGTGAAGATATCTTCGGACAACATCGGTGTAAATGGAGCCATCAAAGTCGCTGTCGCCAAAAGCACATGAGTCAACGTACGGTAAGCATCCAATTTATCTTCACCTAGACCACTACCCCAGAAGCGGTCACGGGAACGACGGATATACCAGTTGCTCAGCTCATCCACAAAGTTCTCAATCGCTCTAGACGTATTTACGAAGTCATTTACCGCAAGTCCTTTATCCACCAAAAGAATCAAGCTGTTCAGACGGGACAGGATCCAGCGGTCCAACTTATGTTTTGATACCTTAAAAGGATGATCGGCTGGGTCGTATCCATCGATGCCCGCATAAAGCGTTAAGAAGGCATGTGTATTCACCAGCGTATCCACTACTTTAGATTTTGTCTCACCTACAAGACCACGCGAGAAACGTTTATTATTCCACGGTGCACTGTCGGACAAAATAGCCCAACGGAATGCATCCGTGCCGTAATCGTTCATGATTTCCCAAGGATCAATAACATTGCCTTTGGATTTGGACATTTTTTGACCATTCTCATCGAGGATATGACCGTGAGCAATAACTGCTTTATATGGAGCTTTACCCTTAAACAAGGTGGATACTGCAAGCAAGCTGTAGAACCATCCGCGGGTTTGGTCGATCCCTTCACAGATCATATCTGCCGGGTACTGATCATTCAGCTTATCCTCGTTCTCAAATGGATAATGGCTTTGTGCAAAAGGCATTGAGCCACTGTCGAACCATACGTCGATCACTTCCGATGTACGAACCATCTCTGCACCTTCGCTAAACGGACTGCGCAGCTTGATCTTATCCACGAAAGGTTTATGCAGCTCGATATCTTCCGGAACATCACCAATCGCCATCGCTCTTAGCTCTTCAATGCTGTGTGGTGCAAACTCTTTGCCCGTTTCTTGACATACCCAGACGTTGAGGGGTGTACCCCAATAACGGTTACGGCTGATATTCCAGTCAACCAGTTCATCCAAGAACTTCCCGAAACGACCTTCACGTACATGCTCAGGGTACCAAGCCACACTGTTGTTGTTAGCAATCAGCTGATCTTTGATCGCTGTAGTGTTGATGAACCAGCTGTCTGTTGCGTAATACAAAAGTGGTGTATCACAACGCCAGCAGAACGGATAGCTATGCTCGTATTTCTCTTTACCGTAAAGCAATCCTTTTTCAGACAAAACCTTAATGATATCCAGATCGCAATCCTTAACAAAACGTCCCGCAAAATCAGAAACTACATCCGTATACTTACCGGAATTATCAACCACATTTACGAAGCTGATGCCATTCTCACGGCAAGTCTTGTAGTCATCTTCACCATGTGCTGGTGCCATGTGTACGATCCCTGTACCACTGGAATCTGTAACGAAAGAAGCACCTACGATAACATTACTTTTCTCTGCCTTAATATATCCGAATGGAGGTGCGTAAGTTTTACCGATAAACTCGGAACCTTTATGTGTAGAAAGGACTGTGTGCTCGCCTTTCATTACTTCTTCGACCAAGTTTTTAGCAACGATGTACACACCATCTTCTTGTTGCACACGTACATAATCCATGTCCGGGTTCATAGCTAGCGCCATATGGGCTGGCAAGGTCCAAGGTGTTGTCGTCCAAGCCAATACGTAGTCTCCGCTGTCATCCAGCTTGAACTTCGCAGTTGCACTGAGATCCTTAACGGTTTTGTAGCCTTGGGCAACTTCATGCGAGCTTAATGTAGTCTGGCAGCTCGGGCAATACGGGCTAACACGGTGTCCGCGGTAAAGCAACCCGTTCTCATGCACTGTAGCCAAGATGTTCCATACACTTTCGATATAGGTGTTATCCAAGGTTACGTAAGGATTATCTAGATCTGTCCAGTATCCAATCGCTTCTGTAAATTCACGCCATTGCTTCTCATAACCGAAGACGCTGTCTTTACATTCCTGGATGAATTTTTCTACGCCATATTCCTCAATCTCTTGTTTACCGGAGATGCCAAGCTTCTTTTGTACGCCTAGTTCTACTGGCAGACCGTGTGTATCCCAGCCTGCTTTACGTACTACGCGGTAACCTTTCATTGTCTGGTAACGACCGATGAAATCCTTGATTACCCGTCCCAGCACGTGTCCGATATGCGGCGCACCGTTTGCTGTTGGCGGACCTTCATAGAATACATAGTTTGGACGTCCCTCACGGTTCTCCATGGACTTGCGGAACGTATTCTCTTCGTTCCATTTCTTCAATATGCGGACATCTCTTGCCCGCGCCTTTTCTCTGACATCTACTTTTTGCATGTGATGGTCAATCCTTTCATGGATTAGTCTATAAAGCTCTTTTCGATCCTTGGGCGATCCTGGCAGCAGCTGCCACTTCTTTGCCCTGGCACCCGAGCTGCGATCCCGTAGGGCAGCAATCGCTCGGGGGCTTCGGCGGCATTGCGCAGCAACCGCCCCTTCTTTCCGGGCACCCGAGCCGCGATCCCGTTAGGGCAGCAATCGCTCGGGGTGCCAATGAGCGACCTTGCGCAGCTGGTCGCGCACCGCTCTTGCCCTGGCACCCGAGCCGCGATCCCGTTAGGGCAGCAATCGCTCGGGGCGCCAATGAGCGACCTTGCGCAGCTGGTCGCGCACCGCTCTTGCCCTAGCTCCCGAGCCGCGATCCCGTTAGGGCAGCAATCGCTCGGGGTGCCAATGAGCGACCTTGCGCAGCTGGTCGCACACCGCTCTTGCCCTGGCTCCCGAGCCGCGATCCCATAGGGCAGCAATCGCTCGGGGCGCCAATGAGCGACCTTGCGCAGCTGGTCGCTCACCGCTCTTGCCCTAGCTCCCGAGCCGCGATCCCGTTAGGGCAGCAATCGCTCGGGGCGCCAATGAGCGACCTTGCGCAGCTGGTCGCGCACCGCTCTTGCCGTTAAGGCCCCGCAGGCGAACCCGCCAGGGGAGCCTAAGAAGGGCCGCTCCTTCAGCCACATGATTCCGTTCGTTTCCACCACCGTACCTATTTGCACGAGGCTTTACTTTGCGGGTGTCCAGAGGGCGGCAGCCCTTGGGGTCCCCCTTAGAAAGGGGGATTTAGGGGGATGGCCGCCCCGGAACAACAAAATAAGCGTCATCCCACCCCCAAAGGGGCGAGACGACGCTCGCGATACCACCCTAATTCTGCGCATGAGCACATCCTTAAGGGGAGTGTATTCAGCACAATCTCAGTCCTGCGCGTAAATCTTGTGCACAGGTCCGGTGTAACGTCCGGCAGACGGTTAAGCTTACGCACGATCAACGCTTCAGCTTAACTTCTAGGGGAAGATCTTCCGGCAGGGCTCGAACAATCGGCTCTCAGCAATCGCCGACTCTCTGGAGAACGTTACCTTGTCGTACTTGTCCCGTCATCGAATACATATAAACATTATACAGATATGTTCTATTTATAGACTTTTTGAATCTAAATGTCAACAGCCATTCGCCCAATCTAGCTATTAAGGACGTACTTGCAATGGAGTTCACTTTATTATGGTCTATTTTATCGGAAAATAAAAATAGAGGGAATAGCTCCCTCTATTTAGCCAATTATCGTCTGAAACCTTTAGATGCGATGAAGAACATCATCCTTGAAGGCTACGTTCTCGCTCGCCTCACGACTCTCTAAGGCATTCCAGTCATCCTGTGATAACAGCTCCAGCTGAGCTTCCACTAATGTCCGGAAACGAGTGCGATAGATCGAAGCTTGCTTACGCAATTCTTCAGTCTCAATAGCAACCTTACGGGATTTGGATAACGCTTCGTTAATAATCCGATCGGCGTTTTTCTCCGCTTCCTTGATAATGAGTTGGGATTCCTTCTTGGAGTTGTTCTTCACATCATCCGCCGCTTCCTGAGCGACTAAGATCGTCTTCGATAAACTTTCTTCAATATTCACAAAATGATCCAGACGCTCTTGAATAGACAAAAGCTGATTCTGCAGTTCCTTGTTCTCACGGATGACGCTTTCGTAATCCTTGATCACTTGATCTAGAAATTCGTTGACCTCGTCCTCATCATAACCGCGAAGTCTCCGAGAAAACTCCTTGTTATGTATATCGAGCGGTGTTAATGGCATGCTGTGCACCTCCTAGAAATTTCGGACCTTCTTTATCTCTAAATCGCAACTAAGCGGCAGACAAAGAAGAAAGACTGTACTTCAAGTAAAGGCAGAAGGTGTTTCTGTGTTCCGCCTGCCATTTATGGTCCGCCTCTTCTTTAAAGTATCGGCGTCCAGCTTTAAAAATGTTTGATTCCCTCGAAATAATCAATTTCGACAAGTAAGACCGTATTCCTGCAAGGGATTCACACAAATTTACCAATCTGAACACGGTATCGGCCCTTTTTCGTCAAACTGCCGACCTCTAGCACCTTGAAGCGACCGAAGCCTTGAATAGATACCATGTCACCATCCTTAAGACTGCAGGATGGGTCTTCCTCCACTTTCCAGTTTACCCGAACGCGTCCAGCCTTGATGGGAGCAAGAATTTTGCTTCGGCTAAGCCGTGTTACATCTGCGGCAATGCCATCCAATCGCAGGGACGCTACAGTCAAATCCATCACTTCCAGCTTAACCTCACTATTACGCAAGGCGGAAAGGGGTAATACTTCCGTACTTACCTGTATCCGGTGCACTCCAGTTAAATTCATAGCTAAATAATCTGCAATATCAGCAGCGACTACAACATGACAACCATCGTCCAGAACATGAATATCACCGATTTTGCCTCGTTTAACGCCCAGCCCCAGAATAGAACCCATGTAGTCCCCGTGCTCCAAGGCCAGAAACTTCTGCTCCCCTGAGGTTATCGCAAGCACCTTCAGCTCCATGTCTTCCTGATCCAGATCACGATAATCAGGGGCGACAAGCGCTCGCTTCCGCTCTGCCTCAGCATGTCCACCCTCCCATTTAACAATCACGTCAGGATGGCGGTTAACTAAAGTTTGCAGAATAAAACCTTGGCGGGGATCGAGAAATTCAGTTAATTTAGTCTCATGATATTCTCCAGCGTTGGTAACCCATTCAAAGGCCTTGTCCACAAATTGACGTTCATCGGGATGAAAATGCCCGTAAACTTCGTTCTTCATCACAGATGCCTAAAAAATCAAATGCAGGATAGATTTAAGTCCGCCTGCTGCGAATTCCAAGACAAGTAATGCAATGATTGGAGAGATATCAAGTGTACCGAAGAGCGGTGGAATAAACCGTCTGAAAGGTGTTAAATACGGCTCTACGAGTTTGCTTAGCAGTTCTCCAATGAAGTTATCACGAACGTTGGGTAACCAGGACATTAGCACATAGAAAATAATCATGTAAAAATAAATATTAAACAAAATATCGATAATGTAATCAATTTGAAGCAAAGCCCATTCACCTCATTCTGTTATAGTCTTGATCGTCACCTAGGATTTCTGTAATGGAGCCTTGAATTTCAACAGTATCTGGAGTGCACATAAATATATTGCCCCCAATTTTAGAGATTCCTCCCCCAAGGGCATAAACAGTTCCACTGAGAAAATCAATAATTCTCATTGCTTGATCATTGCGAACACGCTGCAGGTTAATTACTACCGTCCGATGCGAACGGAGATGATCAGCAATCTCCTGTGCCTCATCATATGAACGTGGTTCATATAATACAACCTTGACATTTTTTTGCGAATGGATACTGACAACGTTGCCCCTTTGATTTTTGCGGGTTTCTACAGGGGCCGGCTCATACTCATCCTCTTCGTGGATTTGCTCCCGCTCCACAACTTCCTCTTCCTCCTGCAAGCCCAAAAAACTCATAAATCGGTTCATAACGCTCATCACGATCCCTCCTAATGGCCTACTAACACCGTACCCAGGCGTACCCAGGTAGCTCCTTCCTGTATCGCCACTTCAAAATCATTCGACATTCCCATGGACAGCTCCGTAATCGGCTCAGGTGTCAAAGCAAGTTGATTAAGCTCATCGCGCAGCTCACGAAGTCCGCGAAATACAGGACGGGTAAGCTCTGGATCACCTTCTAAAGGTGCCATCGTCATAAGTCCAATTACCTTAACGCGGTCCAAACTAGCGATTTCACGTAAAAATCCAGGTACTGCCTCAGGTGACAGACCGAACTTCGTATCTTCGCCAGAGATATTCACTTGAAGAAACACATTTACTTCCTGATCGGCGGCAAGCGCCTTTTTGTGTAATTCTTGCGCCAGAGACATCCGGTCCAAAGAGTGTATATATTGAAATTTTCCAATAACGTCTTTAACCTTATTGGTTTGCAAATGCCCGATAAAATGCCATGTCCCTTTGTCCCCTAAAACCTTCCATTTGTGCTCAGCATCCTGCCAGCGACTCTCGGCAATATGCTCTAGTCCTGCCTCCAATACGGAGGATACCATTTCCAGAGAAACATATTTCGTCACTGCAATTACCTTGACGTCATTACGATCCCGGCCGCTTGCCGCGCAGGCACGTGCTACACGTTCCTCTACCTCAGCAATTCTCTCCTGCAGTGTTAAAGACAACTTTCAACTCTCCTTTATTCCGATCCAGCTCGTCATTCTGCCTGTAATACCGTTTTCTTTGCGATATGAAAAAAACAAATCACGATTACAGCTTGTACACCATGTTGTACATTCGATATGAGTCGGCAATATTCCTGCTTTTATCATAATGCGTCGATTCATTTCTTTCAAGTTTAGCAAGTATTTACTCTGATCAGTCTCTGAGGCTCTGTAAAGCTCCACAGCATCGAAAGTTTCTATACCCTCATTCAAGCTGCCCTCCAACTGGCGAACATGCTCCATCACATAATCATCCACCTCATAACAGCAGTCGCCAATGGATGGACCGATCGCTGCCACAATATCATGTGGATTGCTGCCGTATACCGTTTGCAGCTTATTCACCATGGCTGCGGCAATCTGAGCCACCGTCCCTTTCCAGCCTGCATGCGCAAGACCGACGACTCTACGCACGGGATCATAAAAATAAAGGGGCACACAATCCGCATAAAAAGAAGTCAACAAAACCCCGGGCACATCCGTCAGCAGACCGTCCGTGGCTTGAAATGCCGATGCTCTGTCCTGTTGTCCCCGCCCACGGTCTACTTCCTTTACCACAGCTATCTCTGCCCCATGGGTTTGTTCTCCACAGGTCCATGCTTCCGGTTTGAAATCAAGAGCTTCGGCAAGCGCTCTCCGATTGCTCAGGACAGCTTCAGGAGCATCCCCAACGTGAAACGCACAATTCAGGCTGTCATAGGGCGCCTTGCTAGCCCCTCCCTGTCTACCAGTAAACCCCGCTGTAATTTCGTTATGCTCCACTCGCCACGGCTCCAGATGGAGCAGCATAAGCATTTCTTTCCCCTGCACAAACGGTTCCATTTCCTCACCTCCGCCTTAGTGTACCACATGTAAATACCCGTACAAAGTGACGCTTAAGCCAGATCGCCTAAATTCTTAAATAAAAAAACAAAAAACGCACCTAATTAATAAGTGCGCCGTTCGCTGCGATCTCCCCGCTCCAGATACATCGTTTCCCGCTCTTCCTGTCCCGGAGACATCCGTGACTCTTCAATCTTCACGAGCACTACATCGGACCCGATCTTGACTATATTCCGCCATGGAATAATCAGATCTGTCCCGCCTCCGAACAATCCCATAAACCGAGTGTATCCGGGTATAACGATGGCATCTATGACACCACGGCGCAAATCAAGCTCCAGATCACTAATCTGCCCCAGCCGCTTGCCATCTACAATGTTGATAACATCCTTCGTCTGAAAATCAGAGATTTTCATTTTTTTGGCAGACCCTTGATAATCCTCGTTCATCTCACCACCCCTGTACAATCCGACCTATAGTCCAATATATGATACGGAAGCTTGTCTACATTCATTAAAAAGAGGAGATCGCCCAAAATCCTTAACCCGGATTCTGGAATATCTCCTCATGGCTACTGCTCTAAGATTTCACGTGTTTTTGCATTTGCTGAATCGCAGATTTCTCCAAACGTGAGACCTGTGCCTGTGAAATGCCAATCTCGTCTGCGACCTCCATCTGTGTTTTCCCTTCGAAAAACCGCATGGATAAAATTCGTTTCTCCCTTTGTCCTAACTTACGCATCGCTTCACGTAATGCAATTTCTTCGATCCACGACACATCCTTATTCTTATCGTCGCTAATCTGGTCCATTACATAAATAGGATCGCCGCCGTCATGATAGATCGGCTCGAATAAGGACACTGGATCCTGAATGGCATCAAGAGCAAATACAACATCTTCCTTCGGCACACCCAGCGCTTCTGATATTTCGAATATCGTCGGTTCCCGCGAGTTCTGATTGGTCAGACTATCACGTACCTGGAGCGCCTTGTAAGCGATATCTCTGAGAGAACGTGATACCCGAATCGGGTTGTTATCACGCAGGTAACGCCGAATCTCACCGATAATCATCGGAACTGCATATGTGGAGAATTTAACGTTTTGTGATAAATCGAAATTATCAATGGCTTTCATCAGACCGATGCAACCCACCTGGAACAAATCGTCAACAAATTCTCCCCTATTATTGAACCTCTGGATAACGCTTAGAACAAGTCTAAGATTACCGTTTACCAATTTCTCTCTGGCGGATCGCTCGCCCTGCTGCTGCAGCGAAGTGAACAGTTGCCGCATTTCCACATTCGTTAGAACAGGCAGCTTAGCAGTATCCACACCGCAAATCTCGACTTTATTACGGGTCATGATGATTTACCTCCCAAGGAGAAACATTACTGTACATTATCTCCCGGGCTCGCCATTTTATTCCTTGCTAATTTCACCTTACACCATCTTGTTAAACTCCTTGCGCAGCCGCTTGATAATTCTTTTCTCCAGCCGCGAAATATAAGATTGGGAGATGCCAAGCAGATCGGCCACATCTTTTTGTGTCTTTTCTTCGCCTCCGCGCAGGCCAAATCTCAGCTCCATAATGAGTCTTTCCCGGTCACTCAGCTTTTCCAGTGCCTTTTGCAGCAGCTTGCGATCAACCTGTTCTTCTATGTTCCGATAAATGGTATCATTTTCCGTTCCTAATACGTCAGAAAGCAATAATTCATTGCCATCCCAATCAATATTAAGCGGCTCATCAAAAGAAACCTCACTCCGTGTCTTGCTGTTCCGCCGCAGATACATCAAGATTTCATTCTCTATGCAGCGGGATGCATAAGTAGCCAGTTTTATTTTTTTCTCAGGATCAAAAGTGTTCACAGCCTTAATTAAGCCAATAGCGCCAATCGAAACCAGATCCTCGATATTGATGCCGGTATTCTCAAATTTTCGAGCGATATATACTACCAAGCGAAGATTGCGCTCAATCAACATCGCACGAACAGCTGCATCGCCGCTAGACAGCCGCTGAAGCAGATATTCTTCTTCTTCCCGTGTCAGCGGTGGAGGAAGTGCCTCACTCCCGCCAATATAATAGATTTCCTGACTCTTCAGCCCTAGTAGAAACAGCATGCGGTAATATTGCAGCTGCAGAGCAATTTTCCATTTGACCATTATTTGTTCCTCCTCCAAGAAGTGCACGGTTCGCGTGTGAAGCTTTCAAATCCCGCTTTCAGCCATCAGAAGTTTGGTTCAGCTAGCTTTAAAGATTAGGAAGGCAGTGCTGCATCAATAGCGCTCTCTTTTTGAGTCAAATCAGGATGTATTACAGCCCGATAGGCTCCATCCCCCGACAATGTCCCACCATCCAGCCCGATCAAGACTCTTTTACAATAAAAGATATCTTCACCAAGCTTTATCGTCACCTGATCAGGCTTCAGTGCAAGCATAAATGATGCCCCCCGGTTAACTCCCCTGTAAGGCACCAGTCGCATCCTGTCCTGCCAAGCAAACGACTGCCCGTCCGTTTCTAGTAAAAGTTTGTCCGCTCCGTCCTGAGTGAGTCTACCTTTCCATGTTTCAGGCAGATGTCCCTCCCAGAGCGAAGATTCCATAACCATCACCGGTATGCGGGTCAAAGGATCACAAAGCCGGTTACCTGTGTCTAGCAGGCCGGGACAGGAAACAGTCACTCCATCAATTTCTACTACCACCTCACCGATATAGGTTTCAAGCTGCTCCCTTCTGATTCGTGAGGAGTGCACTGCCTTGAAGCAGATTAACACCAGGGGAAATACTGCAATTACAAACCAAAAACCAATCTTTAGGCGGTAAGCATGCCCTCCTGAAGCAGTGAACATAATACCATTCCAAATATCACCGGAGCTCTGCAGCAAATAGTGAATACCTACAATCCCACCAGCAGCTGCGAAGTTGATAATATAAAAAGCTCCCATAGTGCGAAGGTAGCTTTGCAGACTCCCAAAACCAAAGGCAATCCATAGCATAACCACCGACAATCCAAACTTAATGAGGAAGGTATACATGAAAGACAACTCCGGCACAAACATCATCACCACATAGAGCGCACCAACCAGAGCTGAGAGGACTAGCCGCCACCATGATATCCTCAGCTTGACCATCCAGCCTGTCAGCCACAATAGAATTCCGTCGATCACTAGATTGGCGGCGAATATCAAGTCAATATAAACAACCAGTGCATTCACCTGCCTACTATGGCGGAATCTATCCTGTAGCCAAAATGGATCAGGCTCTGTTTTTTGGACGATATGATTAGTATAAAAAGTCTCGCTTTCAAAGTCTGTCTAAACTTGGGGGGCATTCTTGAGGTTTTTTTGTCGAGTTATAGCGTGGGAGGGTTTTATTCCTTCTGAACAGCATTTCACATAAAAAAAGCACCGCAGTACCCTAGCTCTATTAGCTGGATAATACGGTGCTTTCATATCTTCTTGATAAAAATATTTAACTAGTCGTTGTTGCTACGATTACGGTTACGCAGGAACGTCGGAATATCCAACTGATCTGACGTGTTCTGATTCCCGAACGGACGCAGATTAGCAGCGTTCTTATCCGGTGCTGCCGCTGGCTCGTTATTCGTCGAGACCGGACGACGTCCTGGAGCTTCAGGCGATGGTTTATGTTCAAAGCCAGTAGCAATTACTGTTACTTTGATATCATCCTTCAGGCCTTCATCAATTATCGCACCAAAGATCATATTCACTTCAGGATCAGAGGCGGATGTAACGATCTCAGCCGCTTCATTGACTTCGTATAGGGAGAGGTTAGATCCTCCCGTAATATTCATGATTACGCCGCGGGCGCCTTCAATAGACGTTTCCAAGAGTGGGCTCATGATGGCTTTACGTGCTGCTTCAGACGCACGGTTCTCACCATTTGCTATACCAATTCCCATAAGCGCTGAACCGCGCTCTGTCATGATCGTCTTTACATCCGCAAAGTCAAGGTTAATCAGACCAGGAACCTTAATTAGGTCAGAGATACCTTGAACAGCCTGCCGGAGAACATTATCTGCTTCACGGAAAGCTTCCAACATCGGTGTTTTCTTATCAACGATCTCAAGCAAACGGTCATTTGGAATGACAATTAGCGTGTCGACTTTTTCTTTCAAAGCTTCGATTCCAAGCATTGCCTGGTTATAACGTTTTCTTCCTTCAAAAGTGAACGGGCGAGTAACTACACCCACAGTCAGGGCTCCACACTCTCTAGCAATTTCAGCTATAACTGGCGCCGCACCTGTACCTGTACCGCCACCCATTCCTGCAGTAACAAATACCATATCTGCACCTTTAAGGGTATTCGAAATCAGATCACGGGATTCCTCCGCTGCTTTCTTACCGACTTCAGGGTTGGCGCCTGCACCCAAACCGCGGGTCAGCTTGTCCCCAATCTGCAGCTTGTGCTCCGATTTGGCCATATGCAACGCTTGGGCGTCTGTATTAACCGTAATAAATTCTACACCCTGAACGCCGTTTTCAATCATCCGGTTGACAGCATTACTACCTCCGCCGCCCACGCCGATGACTTTTATTTGCGCCAAGCTCTCCATTTCAAAATCAAATTCTAACATATTGTTCCATCTCCCCCTCAATGTGCTTGGATGGCCGGTCCAAGTATATCTGGACTTACACTTATATAAACTCGCTAAACATATTTTTTAGACGCTCCACAAATCCGGGCTTCTGAACAGTTTCCTGACTCGGAGTGGCGTTCTGCTTGCTCCGGTTGACCGTCTTTTTGTTGCTGCTTCCACCACTGTTTCTTGCTCGGAAACTACGGACAACATTATGCAGAATACCGACACCGCCGGTAAACCCAGGGTCCCGTACACCGATATAATCCGGCACGGCGATGCGTACAGATGCAGCCAGCTCGGTCTGAGCAGCCTTCAATACACCCGGCATCGAGACAGTCCCACCTGTAAGTATATAACCTCCAGGCAGTTCACTGTAACCAAGCCGTTTAACTTCTTGACGAATCAGGTGGAATATTTCTTGCACCCTTGGCTCGATAATTGCCGCCAGATCCTCTTGGTTAAATTCCTTCTCCACGTTACTGCCAATGCGCAATACCTTGAAGACAACGTCTGAGGCTGCATCGTCAATCCATGCGCAACCATATTTAAGTTTTACCTTCTCCGCTTGATCAGTAAGCGTCCGAAGTCCGTAGGCAATATCATTGGTTACGAATTCTCCTCCGATCGGAATCGTGGAGGTTGCACTAAGAGAACCCTCTTCGTATATGGCTATTGTTGTTGAGCCCGCACCAATATCAACCAGAACAGATCCCATCGATTTCTCGTCCTTGGACAGCGCCAATCCACCAGCTCCAAGAGACATCAGCACAAGATCCTTTACCTTCAGCCCTGATTTCTCAACACAGCGTAGTAGATTATGTATTGGCGTCTTAGCACCCGTAATGATTGTTGCCTCAACTTCCAGACGAACACCAATCATTCCGCGTGGGTCTTGAATTCCTTCAAGACCATCGACGATAAATTGTTTGGGAACAACATCAATCACTTCACGCTCCGGAGGCATAGCAATGACTTCCGCAGCTTTAATTACGCGATCGATATCATCATCGCCGATTTCACGATCCTCATTCTGAACGGCCACAACACCGTGGCTGGATTGCAGGCCAATATGATTACCGGAAATGCCTACATAAACCTCTGATATTTGAATACCCACCATCTGCTCTGCATGATCTATAGCACTTTTGATCGATTGCACAGTTTGGTCGATATCGACAATCGCGCCTTTACGTATTCCTTCCGAATCAGCAGATCCAACGCCAATAATATTAAAGGTTCCATTGGTAACTTCCCCAATTATTGCCCGAACTTTGGATGTACCGATGTCCAAACTAACAATGATGTCATTGTTGCTCAAGTCCTATGGCACCTCCTGTTATAATCATAATTAATTGCATTACCTTATCCCGGTCCCGGGAAACTTCTCTGTACATATTCAACATACCTAATCCTTTCCCTCTTTTTTCTACAAATTTTTTGAACGGAATAATATTCCAACATCCCCAAATGTGAATAGTTACTCATATGTTATTGTAAAAATAGCAATTATCACAAGAAATATCGGCCTAATTGGTCATTTCAACCAAATATAGTACTATATCTCAAAAAAATCGAAGAAAAAAGAGGGATATAGCTTCTTGCCCGTAACTCCGATTGTAGCATTTTTTTAACTCTATTAGTAGGGACTATTTACCTCCACACTACTCTTGCGCAACATCTTCTTCATCGCTTTCAACCTGAAAAGGAACATATGAATCGGCTTCTAGCATTTTAATGAGTCCAGGCTGTTCAGTCTCTATAATCTGATTCAAATAGGACACCTTGCTCTTTAGCAAAGAGATGGCTGTAATCACCTCAAAACGGGATCTAGTATAGAGCTTGATCCGGTCTGGAAAAGACAAGGTTGGCGAAGGAACAATCTCAGAGATATCACTTGTCAATTCATTAGGAATGCTTGCTAATGCTTGACAAAGCTTAGCCTTATTCGGATCTTCCGGGTCCCAGTTCGTTAATATAGGTTTCTCAACAGCAATTCCAGTCTCATTAACAGGCACTGCAGCTCCACTGGACAGAATCGCCTTTAAGAGGCCTCCCTGTTCCAGTTCATAAGCTACCGCAGGGAATTCCTCAATCTTTACTGTGATCACCCCGGGGAAATCCTTCTGCACGCTGACGTCTTTAATCGTCTTAAGCTTCAGCAGAGATTCTTCCACAGCTTTAGTTGATACAGCAAAGAATTGCCCACCTATTTTAATTCCACTTTGTGAGAGTAACTCTTCACTAGTAGAATACTTGCTACCTTGAAAATCTATCACTGTAATATGGCTAATAGACGATCTGAAAAAAATCACAGCAAGAAGCGCAGTGAACAGCAGCAGCAGGATCGCCGTAATCTTACGGCTCATTTTTTTCTTAGGCTTGTCCTCTTTAAGAAGAGGTAATCGGGTTGTAGTCATTCTCATATCTCCGTAATAAGGCCCTGTCTCCTTCTCTGAGAGATCTGGAAGGAGACAGGGAGCTTTAATTGGCCAAATCAAGTGGATCCGTTACAGGCACCTTACGGCTTATACGCGCGCCAAGCTTCTGAAACAGCTTCTCTATTCCATCATAACCACGGTCAATGTGATGCGCTTGCTCAACGACCGTAGTCCCTTGTGCAGCAAGCCCGGCAATGACCAGAGCTGCACCCGCCCGCAAATCAGTAGCTTCCACAGTAGCACCATACAATCTCTGAACGCCGCGAATAAACGCACGATTCAAATCGATAGAGATGTCAGCACCCATCCGGGCCATTTCTTCCACATGTTTGAACCGTCCCTCAAACACCGTCTCCTTGATCACACTAAAACCATCGGCGAGCGACAGCAGCACCATGACCTGAGATTGCAGATCCGTCGGGAAAGAAGGATAAGGAGAGG
This sequence comes from Paenibacillus sp. FSL H7-0735, assembly GCF_038008505.1. Classification (NCBI taxonomy): domain Bacteria; kingdom Bacillati; phylum Bacillota; class Bacilli; order Caryophanales; family Paenibacillaceae; genus Paenibacillus; species Paenibacillus sp. FSL H7-0735. Next base: position 5,489,391 of record NZ_JBBOZH010000001.1, read on the forward strand.
TTACAATTCTCTCAACCGCACGCGGACGCCCCATGCAGCTGACATTAATTATATCATTGCATACTGTGATTTGAACACCAGCCCGCTTAAGCACATGAATAAGCGAAGTCAGATGCCCGGCGTTCGTATGTGTCAAGGTCACATTCCCACGTGTAGCTGCCGCAGCAATCATTACAGTTCCAGCCACTATCCGGTCTGGGATTACCTCGTACGTACAGGGATATAAGTTTTTGACACCCTGGATCGTAATGGTATCCGTGCCTGCACCGATAATCTGAGCACCCATACTATTCAAAAATTGCTGTAGATCCTGTATTTCCGGCTCTCTTGCTGCTCCCGATATCGTCGTTGTCCCCTCTGCCTTGGCGGCAGCCATCATAATATTCTCCGTGGCTCCAACACTTGGATAGTCGAGATGAATATCACTCCCTACAAGCTTTGAGCCCCGACAGGATATTCGTCCGTTGCTTTCCTCGATCTCCGCCCCCAGTGCTTTAAGACCCTGCAAATGAAGATCGATTTTACGCTCCCCGATCGCACAGCCACCAGGCTGATAGATCGTTACCTCACCAAATCTGGATAACAGCGGTCCCATTAAAAAAATGGAAGATCTCATCTGCCGCATCAAATCCTCAGGTACATGAGATGTCCCCACGGCTGACGTATCTATCGTCACCGTATCCTCTTGATGCACGCACCTGCAGCCCAGCCGATCCAAGATGTCTAGCATAGTCTCGATGTCCAGCAGCTTCGGCACATTATGCAGTGAGTGAACTCCTTCGGCCAGCAGGCTTGCCGCTAGAATCGGCAGCGCCGCATTTTTTGCTCCATGGATACGAATGGTGCCTGACAGGGGACTTCCACCCTCAATCACCAATTTGTCCAATGTATCACCTCCGAGATTACCGCTCACCCACCACAAACACTTCCGATACAAGGTCATATGAAATGTACAAGATTATCCTGCACTACCTTTCAGGTTAGGAAGTGTTCTGGGTGATTGTCACGATTATAGGATTATCCTATGTTCGTTCCTCCAAGTGTGTGACAGAGAGCTGCCAATAAGGAAAATACCTCTCAAAGGTAAATGGCTTAAGACTGTTTACCGGCTAGTCTTCGGAGTTCGTTAGTGACAATGGCAGCAGAATCCCTTTTGCCCAGTCGTTTGGAAGCCTCAGACATTTTTTGGCGTACAGCTTCAGTTCCAATGATTGCTTGCACAGCTTCATAAAGCGCCTTACCATTCAAATCCTTCTCAAGCAGCACCACAGCGGCCCCTTCGCGTTCCAGCTGTCTTGCATTCGCCTCTTGGTGATTGTTCGTCACATTAGGAGAAGGGATAAGTACAGAAGGAATACCCAGCGCTGTAATCTCAGCGAGAAAGGATGCCCCCGCCCGATTTACGATTAAGGAGGTACAAGCCAAGACCTCCGGCATATTGTGAACATAAGGTAGGACATGCAGCCAGTTCGGTGTGCTACCCAGCTTCTGACGCAATTCAGCACGGGTATCCTCAAAATAAGGCTCACCTGTAACGTAAACATAATGAACACCATTACCCTTACCCACAAATGGGGCCATTTCAATCATGGCTTTATTAATAGCCTTAGCCCCTTGACTGCCGCCAACAACCAAAACAACCGTGCTGTTATCCGGAATGCCCAGCGAGGCAAACCCCCGTTGTGGACTAGCCGTAGTAACCGTCGTTGCCCGAGGATTACCTGTGTAGATTACGTGCTTGCTCCCCGGAAAAGCAGATTCTGTCCCTTCAAAGCTTACGGCCACTGTACTCGCGTAACGACTTAGAAAACGATTTGTTAAACCAGGGATAGCATTTTGCTCATGGATCAAGGTTGGGATACCCAGCCGGGATGCAGCGTAAACGACTGGACCACATACATAACCGCCTGTACCAATTACAACATCAGGCTTAAACTCTCTTAACATTTCTTTGGAAGCCTTAACGCCCTTTAAAAAACGCATCACCGTCTTGACGTTGTCCATGGACAGCTTGCGCCGAAAGCCAGTGATGTCGATAGATTTGAAAGGGATATTCTCTTGGGGAACAAGCTTGCTCTCTAAGCCACGCGTTCCACCAATATACAGGAAGGTAGATTCACTATCTTCTGCTTCCAGTTGTCTAGCAACAGCGACTGCGGGATAGATATGACCACCCGTGCCTCCGCCGCTTAATACGATACGCATGTCTTTCACCTCGCATAACGGGATAAGTTCAATAGAATGCCCAGGGAGGTTAACATCAGTGTAAGCGAAGAACCTCCATAGCTAATCAGAGGAAGCGTAATGCCTGTTACAGGCATTAGACCGATGACCACACCAATATTAATAATGACTTGCACAGCCACCATACAGACGATGCCAACGGCCAAATAGCTTCCAAAACGGTCAGGCAGACTCATCGCCACCTTCATTCCGCGCCAGATTAGAATAAGAAACAGGATCAACACAGCCAAACCACCGATAAACCCCAGTTCCTCGGCCAATATAGAAAAAATAAAATCGGTCTGCGGCTCAGGTACATAACTGTACTTCTGCCGGCTCATTCCAAGTCCGAGACCCCCAAGCCCTCCAGGGCCAATCGCGTATAGCGACTGAATAATCTGGTAGCCTGCACCGAGGGGATCGGACCAAGGATCAAGAAAAGCGGTTATCCGCTGCAACCGGTAAGGTGCTGCGGCAACCAAAGCAACAAACCCAGCCACGCCAGCTACTCCTAGTGAGAGTAGATGTTTCATTCTTGCCCCAGCTGTAAAGACCATCATCAAGGCTGCGCCAAACATAACGGTACCTGTACCCAGATCCGGCTGGAGCATAATCAGTGCAAAGGCTGATCCGATAAGCGCTAACGGTGGAAGTAAGCCACGAGTGAAGGAGGTGATATCATACTCTTCTTTTCCCAGCCAATTCGCCAGAAATAGAATCATCCCCATCTTCATAAACTCGGAGGGCTGAATCCCGAAGGAGCTGATTCCGAGCCAGCTGCGCGCTCCCCCGCGAACTACACCAATTCCGGGAATAAGCACCATAACGAGCAGGATAAAGCAGACAATCAATGCCGGCTTAGCCAGCTTTTTTAACACTTTGTAGTCTGTATTCGCTGTAACAAACATTGCAACAAGTCCCAGTCCTGCAAACAAAAGCTGCCTCTTTACAAAGTAAAACGAATCTCCATAATTGCGGAAGCCTAAAACAGATCCGGCACTGTATACCATCACCATGCCGATTACCAGCAAAGAAAGAATGGGAATCAGCAACCAAATATCGGGAGCATGACGAGTTTTGTTCATCAGGAGCACACCTCTTGCATCCGTAGTAGGGGCTTATCCACCCCCCTACTTAAAGGTTATGCACCGCCTCTTTAAAAATACACCCGCGCTCTTCATAGGATGTAAACATATCCCAACTAGCACATGCAGGAGACAGGAGAACGATATCTCCTTCTTCCGCCAGAGCGGAAGCTTCCCGCACAGCTGCTTGCAGCACGGCGGCGGCGCTCTCCCCATTATCGACGGAGATAATCTGCTTTAATCCTGCCAGCTGTGCTACATTTATTAGCTTGTCCTTGGTTTGTCCTAACGCCACCAAAGCTTTGACGCGTCCGCTCAGGACAGGCAGCAGCTCCATATAATCGGAGCCACGGTCTAATCCGCCAGCGATCAATACCACCGGACGCTGAAACGATGTCAAAGCCGTAATTGTCGCTTTGGAGTTCGTTGCTTTGGAATTGTTGTAATAAGCGGCTCCAGCCTTATCAGCTACATACTCCAGGCGGTGCTCCACACCACGAAAAGAAGAAAGCACTTCGCTTAATAGAGAGGGGTCAGCTCCAGCGGCAATAGCAATTCCACAGGCAGCCAGCGCATTCCCCACATTAAAGCGGCCCGGAAGAGCGATGGAATCCACATCCGCGATTATCGTTTCCTTGTCCGCAGATTCGCGATAGATAATGTGGCGCTTCAGCTCATCATCTTGCCCCGTAATATAGGACGGGCTAACAAATACTCCATGAGGCAGCTCCTCAAACAAGGAGAATGGAAGAATCGAAGCCTTCACATAGGGCACAAGTTCCCGGCAGACAGGATCATCCCAGTTCAGCACTGCTGTATCCGTAGCTAATTGATTAGCGAACAGCTTGGTTTTGGAATCCACATAATCTTTCATGCTTCCATGATAATCCAGATGAGTCTCTGCAATATTCAGCAGACAGCCTATCTTTGGCCGGAAGGTCTCCGTACCTTTGAGTTGAAAGCTGCTAAGCTCGACCACCATCCAGTTATCCTCTGTAGCCTCTTGTGCAGCCTGACAAAGAGGCGTACCAATGTTGCCCGCAACTATAGGGTTCATTCCCGCAGCTTCCAGCATATGGCCTACCCAGGTCGTCGTTGTCGTCTTGCCATTGGAGCCTGTGATGCCGATCATCGGCGCTGCACAAAGTCGATAAGCCACCTCTACCTCTGTGACCACTTCAATTCCAAGCTCAATTGCCTTTTGTACAGGGGGCGCAGAATAAGGAATGCCTGGATTTTTGATTACCAGACTTACACCTTCATGAATAAGTCCTTCCGGATGCCCGCCGCATATAACACAAATTCCCAAAGATTCCAATTCGGAAGCTTCGGGACTTTGATCTCTTTCCTTTTTGTCGTTAACCGTAACTATAGCGCCGCGTTCATGCAGCACTTTAGCCACCTGGACACCGCTTTTAGCAAGCCCAAGAACCACAACTTCTTCACCACGATACATATCTGGATGTTTCATTCTCTACAACCCCTTGCTAATAAATAGTCCCACAGCAGCCAACACCAAACTAACCGCCCAGAACGAAATTACCACACGCCACTCCGACCAGCCACCAAGCTCAAAATGATGGTGAATCGGGCTCATTCTGAATACACGTTTGCCACGGGTTTTAAATGAAACCACTTGAATCACAACGGATAACATTTCAATTACAAAGACACCGCCTATGATGAGAAACAGCAGCTCACTCTTCGTGACAATAGCAATAGCACCTATAGCACCACCAATACCAAACGAACCCGTATCCCCCATAAACACTTTAGCAGGGTGGGCATTGAACACAAGAAAGCCTAATACAGCACCAATCATTGCCGCAGCACATACACCTGCCGCAATAGACGTAGCTTGCATTGCCACCACCGCGTATGCGGCCAAGGCAATGGCACTGACACCAGACAACAGTCCATCGACTCCATCTGTAAAGTTAACGGCATTCGTCACTGCCATCATCATAATAATGATGAATGGATAATAGAACCAGCCACCCCAATCAAAGCTGAAATCAGTACCTGGTACGCTGATACTTGTACTGTGTCCGGCATAAATCAGAAGACCGCACATCAGAGCACCAACCAGCAGCTGTCCAAATAACTTTTGACGTGCTGTGAGCCCTAAGGAACGCTTAAATACAATTTTGATATAGTCATCCAAAAACCCGATCAATCCAAAACCAAGCGTAGCTACGAGCAGAACGTAAAAATCTGTATTCACCACAGAAAATTTCAGATAAGACAAGGTAAAAGCTACGATAATCACGATACCGCCCATAGTCGGCGTTCCCGCTTTCTTCAAATGGGTTTGCGGTCCGTCATCTCGCACCTGCTGTCCGAATTTCATCCTGCGCAGAAGCGGAATGAAGAGCGGAGCGGCAATGACCGCAAGGATAAAGGAAACAGCAATAGTCAATAACAATAGTTGATAATCCATGGGTACACCCCCTCCAATGATTTAGGTCTGTTGAATATCTTTATTTAGGCTCTGAAGCACTTCCTCGAGCTTCATTCCTCTTGATCCTTTAAATAGAACAATATCCTTAGCACTGCATTTCTCTAGAAGGACAGCGGTTAGTTCCGCTTTATCTGTAAAAGCTTTTACGCGCTCTTTGCCGAATTTCTCTTCTGCTGCTTTGGCAATATGAACGGATAATGGTCCGTAAGTACATACAAAATCAGTTAATGAAGGGTCAAGGTAGTAGCCTATTTCTTGATGAAATTCTACTTCCTCCGGCCCAAGTTCCAGCATGTCCCCGAGCACAGCGATTTTATTGCCACTGCATTTCATAGATTGCAGGACATCTATAGCCGCCTTCATAGAAGTAGGGCTGGCATTATAAGCATCGTTTAAAAGCGTAAGTCCGGAGGAAGTTCGAATCACTTCAATCCGCATGCCCGTCAACTTGAGCTTGCTTAGACCGTCCTTCATATTCTGCTCCGTAACCCCATAATGACGAGCAACCGCTAGTGCAGCCAGAGCGTTAACAACGTTATGCTGACCTGGCAGCGGTAATGTAAAAGCATGTTCCTTATGACGGCTTGACGTGAACGTCATGCCACCAGTATGGGACATCATCCCTGTTGGATAATCATCATTATCCTCATTTAGACCAAAACGGAAGGTTCTCATCCCTTCTGGAGCCTTAAAAGTGGACTCTTGCATTACCTCAGTCAGCAGCGGTTCGTCACCGTTATAAATCAGCAGTCCCCCCGGCTTCAGCCCCTCAGCAATCTCCAGCTTGGCGCGGGCTATTTCTTTACGTGACCCCAGCTGCAGTAAATGCGACTCGCCTACATTAGTAATTACCGCTACGTCAGGTTCAGCCAAAGAAGCCAGCAGAGCAATTTCTCCCCGCGAGCTCATCCCCATTTCAAGTACAGCGATCTCTGTATCCTCAGCCATGGATAAAATAGTAAGCGGAAGACCGATATGATTATTGAAATTCCCCGCTGTCTTGTGCACTTTGAACTGCACTTCAAGCAGAGACATAATGATATCTTTTGTTGTTGTTTTCCCGTTGCTGCCCGTAACAGCGACAACCTGCGGAGCCACTTCCTTCAGATAAGCAGCGGACAACTTCTGGAGAGCCTCCAGCGTATCTTCAACAATAATAACTCCGCCACCTTCAGGTACCGGTCCTTTATCGCGTTGCCACAAGGTTGCGCCAGCACCAGCAGCCAGTGCTGCGGCAGCATAGTGGTGACCATCGAATTTGTCTCCAGATAGAGGCACAAACAGGCAGCCGGGTGTGATCTTACGGGAGTCGGTAACGACTCCCGTAAGGGTTGTATTCATAGCTTCGACAGCAGCAGGTTCCCCTGCGCACATGGCAGCAATATTTTCAAGCGTTCTTGTAATCAATAGTTTCGGCCCCTTATAACTTCTTTAGCGACGATGCGGTCATCGAAATCATGAACCACTCCGCCAATCAGTTGATAGGTCTCATGACCTTTCCCCGCAATCAATACTACATCGCCAGGGCTTGCCATTTCAATAGCCTTCCCGATAGCTTCTCGGCGATCAACAATCATATGATACCGGTCAGAGGTGACTCCATCCTCTACTAGTCCTGCTTCTATATCCTTCAAGATTAGTTGAGGGTCCTCCGTCCGAGGGTTGTCAGAAGTTACGAATACCATGTCGCTATATCGTGCAGCGATCTTCCCCATTAATGGACGTTTCGTCCGGTCTCTGTCTCCGCCACAGCCAAACACTGTAAGCACTTTGCCGGTAGCAAATTCGCAGACCGTCTTTAATACATTCTCTAGCCCGTCTGGTGTATGTGCGTAGTCAACGATAACAGCAAATTCCTGACCTTCATCCACTGACTCCACCCGTCCAGCTACACCATCGATTGCCTCAAGACTAGTCTTGATATCAGCCAGAGAGACATCTTCCAATAAAGCAGCTGTAATCGCCGCGAGTGCATTGTAGACATTGAACTTTCCAACCATACGGAGCGAAATGTCCGTCTTCCCCTTAAACGTATCCACATGGAAAAAAGTTCCTTTTGCAGTGATCGATATTTGCGAAGCTCGGACATTAGCGTTGTTATCAATGCCATATGTAATCACTTCCGCCGCAGTTTGGGCTGCAAAATATTGACTGGCTTCATCATCCGCGTTCAACACCGCATATTTGCGTTCTTCCTTCCACGGAGAGATCACATTTCCTAATCTGGAGAAAAAGAGCCCTTTAACCGCCCGATACTCCTCCATTGTATGATGATAATCCAGATGATCTTGGGTTAAGTTCGTAAAAATTGCCGTACGGAAGTCCGCACCCTTCACACGTCCTTGCTGAAGTGCGTGAGAGGATACTTCCATTACGCAACATTCCACACCTTTGGAAGCCATATCATGAAGGGACCGCTGCAGATCTAGCGACTCCGGAGTTGTGCCTGACATAGGGTAGCTTTTGCCGTCATAGCGCATTTGAATCGTTCCAATCAGACCTGTCTTCATATTCTGATCCTGCATAATCCGCTCAATGAGATAAGTCGTTGTTGTTTTGCCGTTTGTGCCCGTCACCCCGATCATTCTCATCCGGCTGCTAGGTGAGCCAAAGAAAGCATTCGACATGACAGACATCGCAAACCGGCAGTCATCCACAACAATCTGCGGGATATCAAGCTCCAGCTTGTGCTCACATACAATAGCCGCCGCTCCGGAGGCTACTGCTTGCGGCGCATATTTGTGCCCGTCCACGGTGTGGCCAGGCAAACAGATGAATAGATCTCCCGGGCCTACACGGCGGGAATCCGTCTGAAGATCAGTAATCTCCACATCTCCATCCCCGTATAGTTGCGAAGTAGCAAGACAAGCAGATAATTCGTTAACTTTCATAGTAATCCCTCACTCTACATTTTCGGATACGAGCTGAAACCTTATACCTAAATCATTATTCACTAGATGCTCCCATATAAATCCTGATGGTTGAGCCCTGTTCTACTCTGGCCCCAGCCTTAGGAGCTTGATTGATGACCGTATTTCCTGTGCCTGAACGTGCAAGATTAAAATTCATATTTAAATCCTCATAGATATCCTGCACCGTTGCTCCGGTAAGATCAGGTACGGTCACTATCGGAGTTTCGCCATACTTATAAGTTTTGGGAAGCTGATCACTGCGCTCCGGAACCTTCATATAGTGCAGCGAGTCTTCCAAAATATTTTGCACGATTGGAGCTGCAACCACACCCCCAAATTGAATCCCTTTCGGATTATCCACGGCAGTGTACACAACGATCTGAGGATCATCCGCTGGCGCAAAGCCAATAAAAGAAACAATGTGCTCTGTTGGAGAATAACGTCCATTTACAACCTTCTGTGCAGTACCCGTCTTGCCACCTACACGATAGCCGTCAATAAAAGCCGGCCGTCCTGTGCCTTTGGCAACCACGCTCTCAAGTGCTGCCCGCACCTTCTTGGATGTTTCCTCCGAAATGACCTGCCGCACAAGCTCTGGCTTCACCTCTGATACAGTCTCTCCCGTAACCGGGTTAACCCATGCTTTTGTTACATGTGGTTTATAGAGATTGCCACCATTGATAGCTGCGGATACCGCAGCTATCTGCTGAATAGGCGTAACCGAAACCCCTTGGCCGAAGGCTGTAGTCGAAAGCTCTACCGGACCTACTTGACTGAGCTTGAACAGAATGCCATTAGCTTCCCCATTCAGATCAATTCCCGTTTTACTGCCAAAACCAAAATCACGAATATATTTGAAAAGTGATTCTTTTCCCAGCCGTTGCCCTAAGGCGACAAACCCAGGGTTACAGGAGTTCTCAACTACCTGTAAAAAGGTTTGACTACCGTGGCCGCCCTTTTTCCAGCAGCGCAGCTTTGCGCCCGCTACCTCGATAAAACCCGGATCATAGAAATGATCGTTCTGAAGATCTACTTTACCTTCCTGCAGCGCAGCAGCCAGAGTAATGATTTTGAACGTTGAACCAGGTTCATAGGTCATCCAGATAGGCAGATTCCGGTTGTAAATCTGCGCATCATATTCCTTGTATGATGCTGGTTCATACCCCGGTCTGCTAGCCATGGCTAGTATCTCACCATTCTTCGGATTCATAGCTATAGCCCAAGCACCCTGCGCCTGATATTTTACCATAGCCTGATCCAGCTCACGTTCCATAATGGACTGGATCTGTTTATCAATCGTCAGCTCCAGATTAAGTCCGTCTTGAGGGGCAGAATATTTCTCAGATGAGCCAGGCATAAGTCTTCCGCCTGCATCAGACAAATAAGAAATATTGCCGGCTATGCCTTTGAGCAGATTGTCATATATACTCTCTACTCCTGTAATACCCTGGTTATCTATACCTGTGAAGCCTAAAATATGCGCGGCTAAATCGCCGTAAGGGTAATATCTTTTGCTATCCTCAGCGACAACGATGCCCGGCAGCTGCAAATCACGGATGCTCGCGGCAAGATCCATCGTAATTTTGCGGCCGCCGGGCTGAAGTTTCACCGACATTTCTTTTTTGGACAGCAATGTCATCAGCTTCTCCTCAGTCATCCCAAGCAGTGGAGCTAATTGCTGTGCTGTCTTTTGCTTCTCTTTTACCTGCACCGGTACTGCATACACTGTAGGTGTGGTGATATTAGAAACGAGCGGCACACCTTCACGATCCATAATTTCACCACGTTTAGCGGTAAAAGGAATATTGCGGCGCAAGGAATCTTCTACCTTCGCAGTCAATTCCTCGCCTTGAGATAATTGCACATACGCAAGACGCACGACCAGCGAACCGAATAACACTGCCAGTCCCAGCAATGTCCACAGCATTCTCCGCCGTGTTACGACTTTGGAAACCTTCATTCCGTTCTCCCCCACTTTCAACAATAGACATGAGCTCTTATCTTCATGACTATTCGGGACAAACAGGGGTTAGAACAAGCTATGTTCCGCTCTCGGAATCTGTCCCCTCATCAGCAGGCGGGGCCACGGGAATATCTTCGCCATAATCATTTAATGGCTTCATTTTCAAAGTGACCAAGGTCTTGCCATTTTGCGTTCCTACAATCTGTTCTGAGACGTAACCTTCTCCGTCTACCGCAATCTCTACTTTTAGTAGAGTTAGAATTTCAAGTGCATCACGCAGGGATTCCCCTTTTAAATCTGGAATGGTAGGCTGAGCCCCCTGCGGACTTAATAAATAGATCCGTTGCCCTGTAGCAAGCTTCGTACCTGCCTCAGGATATTGACTCTCTACAGCAGATCCTTCTCCGACCACTACATAATCGAAGCCTTGATCCAAAAGTGCTTCTCTTGCTTCCTTCATCGTCTTGTCTGTTAGATCTGGTGTAGTCCGAAGTGCGACTGTTTCAGTCTTAGCCGGCTTTTTGCTGCTGCTATCACTAGCCTCAGACGCCAGCTTAGGTACTCCCATGTATTGCAGAGATTGGGATACAATCTCTTTAAATACTGGAGCAGCTGCCTTACCGCCGCCAACCTCAACGTTCGGTTCGTCAATAATGACAATAACAGCGATCTTTGGATCATCAACAGGAGCATAACCAATAAAGGAGACAAGTACTTTGGATTTCACATAATCCTTACCTTCAACCTTGATAGCCGTTCCTGTCTTTCCTGCCACGCGATAGCCGTCAATATAAGCGTTACGCCCTGTTCCTTTTACTTGGTCAGCAACAACCTGCTCCAAATATTCACCCGTTTTCTTGGCGCTTTCCTCATCAATCACCTGACGCACTACACTAGGCTGAGTAACCTTTGTCTCACCAGTGTTAGGGTTTGTGACCTCCTTAACTACATACGGAGTCATCAACTTCCCCCCATTAGCTATAGCAGATACGGCAACTAGCTGCTGAAGTGGGGTTACTAGCACTTTACCGTGTCCATATGCGAGTGTCGCAATTTCTATAGGACGTCCAAGGTTAGGGTTAACCACCCCGCTTACTTCTCCTGGCAGATCGATTCCCGTTTTCTCATTGAAGCCAAAATCATTGATATACTGTAATAGCTTGTCCTGTCCGAGCATTTCATATAGCTTAACAAATAGAACGTTACTAGAACGTTTCACACCTTCAAGAAAACTGATTTGCCCCCATCCAGCATGATTAATATCATGCAGTGCCTTACTATATCCCTTTATCCGGATGGACCCGGACAAAAATGTCGCAACAGGATCAAAAAGCTTCTCTTCTACTGCGGCGGCAAGCGTTACAATTTTGAAGGTGGAACCAGGCTCGTATTTAGATTTAATAGCATGATTATAGAATCCCGCCCCATCGGCCCCGGTTTTCCAAAATTCATTTGGATTATAGGTAGGCATATTGGCTAATCCCAAAATCTCCATCGTGTTCGGATCAGCAGCAATGACACTCATACTTTTTGGCTTATATTGCGCATACGCCTTTTGCATGGCCTCTTCTATATAATGCTGGATCGTACTATCGATTGTAAGCTTGAAATTACTTCCATTTACTACTGGCTTATAGGTATCTTGTGAATCCGGCAATTTTACCCCTTGACCGTCACTTTGATAAAGCAGCTTGCCATCGGCACCCTTAAGCTCCGTATCAAAGTATTTTTCCAGTCCCATGATAGCATTGCCGTCCCTATCTGTATAACCTAAGATATGTGCAGCTAATTCATCTTTTGGATAATATCGTTTCTGCTCTCTAACAAGCCCAATACCGGTCTCTTGAATTTTATGTTCTTTACCTAGGGCTACATAAAATTCTTTCACCTTATCGGCAAGCTCCTGATCAATCTTCCAGCCTTCATTACGTATTTCACGGTTCTTGAGGTAAGCACCCGTCTTTTCGTCCTTGGCTTCAACCAGCTTACGCAGCTCATCCTCTGGTTTGCCTAGCAATTCGTGTAATCCTGTGATGACCTCTTCCCCGATGCCTTGTTGTTGAATCACTTCAGGATTCACCACCACGGTATAAGCAGGGACATCGCTAGCGAGCACACTCCCGTTACGGTCAGAAATCGTACCTCGCTCCGCTTTGATAGTTGAGGTATGTGCCCAAAGTGTGGCGGCCTTTTCCTGCCATTCCTCACCTTGCATAACTTGAATCCAGAACACTCTAACGATCAAAACAAGAAAAAAGAGGGTAATACACCCTCCTATAAACAGCGTGCGAAGTTTTATTCTTTTCAGCATAAGCGAACCTCACAACTTTTTTTATTGCGATCTTGCCAATCGCTCACTAATTATCACCTGGAGTCGTTGCCGAGCTTGCCGGAATATAGATTGTTGCATTCTCATCCGGAGACACATAACCAAGATCCCGTGCTTTTTGGGCGACTTTCTGCTCTAGATTCTGCTTTTCCATCTGATACGTAGAAATCTGCTTCTTGGCTGTTGCAATATCCTGATCTAATTTCTGAGCCTGCAAGTTCAAATCATAAATTTGGACGTAACGTGAAATCAGGGTGATCGCCACCAGAACGCATACTCCTAGCGTCAGCATATACAAAAGTTTCTCTTGCAGCGGAAGTACTCTTCGTCTGGTAACTACTTTTGTCTTCTCGCGGTAAAGGGGGTTTACCTCTTCTTTTCTTTTGGGCTGAACTGCTAAATTGCCGCGGGTATAGGCCATCTCTGACTCTCCTTTATCGTCAATTACAATTTTTCTGCAATGCGCAGCTTAGCTGAGCGGGCTCGGGTATTAAGCTCAAGCTCTTCTTCAGAAGGCACAAGCGGTTTACGATTGATTAACTTAAGCGTGCCTTTCGCGCCGCATACGCAAAACGGAAAGTCAGGCGGGCATGTACATCTGCTTAAATAGCTGCTAAAAATTTGCTTGCAAATTCGGTCTTCGAGCGAATGAAAGGTGATGACGGATACTCTGCCTCCTGGTGCAAGGCAACGTACTGCACTATGTAGCCCTTCTTCAAAAGCACCCAATTCGTCATTCACAGCAATCCTTAATCCTTGAAAGCTACGTTTAGCGGGATGCCCTCCTGTTCTTCGAGCAGCTGCCGGGATACCTTCCTTGATCAGTTCTGCTAATTCTCCTGTTGTCTCAATAGGAGCTTCTTCTCTTCTGTCTACAATTTTTCTAGCGATTCTCCGCGAGAATTTCTCTTCTCCATATTGGAAAAGAACACGGGCAATCTCCTGCTCGGACCATGTATTCACAATTTCAGCAGCCGTCAAAAGTGCTGACTGATCCATGCGCATGTCCAGCGGAGCATCATGATTGTAACTAAAGCCTCGTTCCCCTTCGTCAAACTGGGGAGAGGATACGCCAAGATCAAAGAGCACTCCATCTACTTGGGGAATACCATCTGTTTGTGGCACAAAGGGCACATCCTTAAGTACACTCTCCAGATCACGGAAGTTAGTCTTAATAGTCACAACCTTGTCTCCGTATTCCGCTAATCTTTCTTTTGCGTTCTCCAAAGCCCAATCATCTTGATCCAAACAGATTAAACGGCCTTCGCCGCTAAGCTTGGAAGCGATAAGTGAGCTGTGTCCCGCTCCACCGAGAGTGCAATCTACATAGATTCCGTCTTTTTTGATGTGCAGCCCTTCTGTCGCTTCTTCCTTAAGCACCGTGATGTGGTGAAACAAGCTGCATCCCTCCAGGACAGTATTCGTTATTGTGTTTTATAGATCAAAATTGAAATCCACCAATTTCTCAGCGATTTCGTTGAACGATTCCTCGGACTGTTCGAAGTACTGTTCCCAAAGCTCTTTGTTCCAGATTTCCACCCGGTTCGAAACGCCCAGAATGACACAGTCTTTGTCCAGTTTGGCATACTGCCGTAAATTAGCCGGCAGATTTACCCTTCCCTGCTTATCCCAAACACATTCAGTTGCACCTGAGAAAAAAAAGCGGCTAAATGCGCGGGCATCTGATTTCATCAGCGAAAGGCTTTTAAGCTTTTGTTCCATGATTGCCCATTCTTCCATGGGATAAACAAACAGGCAGGAGTCTAGGCCGCGGGTCGTCACGAAGGAGGTTCCGAGCAATTCACGGAGTTTAGCCGGAATAATGATTCGGCCTTTGTCGTCAATGCTGTGTTGATACTCTCCCATGAACATCCTTTTTCCCACCCCTAATCCCCGAATCCCCACTTTACCCCACTTTTCACCACTTAAGCATAATAGATTCGCCATTAAAAATCAAAAACCTTTTTCTGGCCAAGGAAATTTTTCCTAAATCAGATAGCTCGTTTCCCGAAAAACATTTCTCCACAGAAAAAAGCCATACAATCGGAATCTTGTCCGTTGCATGGCTTTGTTAAAAAAGTTGCTTCAGTTCAAGGTACACTGGTTAATACACTTTATTGTTATGCGTTCAGTTATTAATCGTTCAAATTCCAGCTGTCCAAATAATCCACTTGCGCCGGAGTCAGGCTATCGATGTTAATGCCCAGACTTTCCAGCTTATAACGTGCTACTTGCTCATCCAGCTCATAAGGAACATTTTCAACTTTTACGCCAATGCTCTTATAATTATCATTTACATATTTCAGCGACAGCGCCTGGAGCGCAAAGGTTGTATCCATAATTTCAGCAGGGTGACCATCAGCAGCACCCAGATTTACAAGTCTGCCTTCGGCAAGCAGATATAATTTACGTCCGTCACGAAGCTGGTACTCTTCGATATTTTTGCGAACGGTACGTTGGGATACGGATCTTTCCGACAGCTCAGGCTTATTCACTTCAACGTCGAAATGGCCCGCGTTGCACATGATTGCGCCATCCTTCATCACATCATAATGTTCACCGCGAATTACATAACGGTTACCAGTTACTGTAACGAAGAAATCACCAACCTTAGCTGCTTCCAGCATTGGCATTACTTCAAAACCGTCCATATGTGCTTCAACGGCTTTAATCGCATCAACTTCTGTGACAACCACTTTTGCTCCAAGCCCTTTGGCGCGCATGGCAACACCTTTACCACACCAGCCGTAACCGACAACAACTACTGTTTTACCCGCTACGATAAGGTTGGTTGTGCGAATAATTCCATCCCAAGCCGATTGGCCAGTGCCATAACGGTTATCAAACAAATATTTGCAGTAGGCATCATTAACCGCGACCATTGGGAACTTCAATACGCCTTGCTTTTGCAGAGCTTTTAGACGAATAATCCCGGTAGTTGTTTCTTCAGCACCCCCGCGAATATTCTCCATCAGATCAGGACGCTCCGAATGCAGCAATGTAGCAAAATCCCCACCGTCATCAATAATCAAGTCCGGTTTGCTCTCCAGTGCCTTGATATTAAGGGCTTTAAATTCTTCAGGAGACGGATTGTATTTAGCAAATACAGTGATTCCATCCTCCACAAGCGCTGCACATACATCATCCTGTGTAGAAAGTGGATTCGAACCTGTAATGGTTACATCTGCACCACCAGCTTTGACAACCTTCGCCAAATAAGCGGTTTTAGCTTCCAAATGCAATGTGATCGATACTTTCAGACCTTTAAATGGCTGTTCTGCTTCAAACTGCTCACGAATACGGTTCAGTACCGGCATATGCTGGCGAACCCAGTCGATTTTCAAATGCCCTTCCGGTGCGAGTGACATATCAGCCACGATACTATTTTGTTTAGATGAACTCATTATGAAACCTCCTAAAAGTTTTGTGAGCGTTACTACATTGATCTACTTCGTACAAAACTCACTTCGTAAGCATAAGCTTAGTTTTGTGGAAAGCGATACTTCCATTACATATAAATGATGCGATGTGTTCCACTGTAATCCGGTTCAACCGTCATTAGCTCATCCAGCCAAACAAGCCCGTACCGGTTCAAGTAATACATGATATTGTACACTCTTTCCTGCAGTTTACCCAGTGGCATTAATGACAGCTCGATTCGCTCCCATTGCCGGATTGCAGCTTCGTTCTGTTTTGCCATTGCATCTTGGGCTTTCGCCTGTAAAAAAGTAATCTGATCTAGAATCTTCTCTTTATTGTTATTCCCCAGCTTAAGCAGACCGGCCTGAACCGTTCCAAGCTGCTCAATCAGCGGTTCGTACATGGCGGCAAATGAGGTTTTGGTTTCTTCAAAACGGCGTTCAATCCCGAGCTCATCCTGTGCGGCCAGCCATTCATGTCTTTTATGATCCAGTCCTTGTCTTACATCCTCAAAGCTAAGTTGATATTTGTCCATATGCTTGTGCAGCGTACCTTCTACGACAGTAAAAGACATTCTAGGGATAATTAACGGCATTTCTCCCCCAATGGTCTCAAACGCACGGCGCGGAATGGCCCAGTAAGCAATCTCACCTTGACCCAGCACCGTTGCCAGAACAGGCAGCACATAATCCTGCATAAGTGGACGTGTCAGCACATTGTTGCTAAAGCGTTCCGGATGTGCCTGCACCTCCTCAAGTAATTCATCACGGGTAAAGGATACCTGACCCTTGCGATCCGTAAAGATTCCGTCCTTCTTGTGAAGCAGAAGCCGTGTACCTTCATGAATATAAAAGAGGTTGGCATTGCCAGCTGTAACATCAGCCTGAAGCTCATATCCAGCGCCCACAATATCAGAAGCAGAATTCATATACGCTGTTTCCAGTGCATCATTCTGCATAATTAGCGAAGTGAAAAATGGCTGTTCTAACTTACGTAAGTTGGGATCAGCAGAATCAAGCAGAATCAGACCAAATTTACCAAATAATGAACCCATCAGCTTGGCAAATGCATCCGTCATACTATCAGCTCTAAAAGAAGAAGTGCGAATGAATTCCATGATCTGCGGCTTAAAGTCGCTTTCCTGAAGCAGACCGTCTAACTGTTCTACTACCTGCTGCCAGCTTTCCTCTTCTACACGAATATCACTTACTGAGGAGCGTTTCTCTTCTGACTTTTCTATCTTAATCTTAGTAATCTCCTGCGTACGATTCAGTACATACGTATGATTCACTTCATCCCAGTCATGATCTTCACCTGCAATCCAGAATAAAGGAACTACAGGTCGGCCGAGTTGTTCAGCTGCTTCTTTTGCCGCCATAATGGTAGTTGCAGCTTTATATACCACTAACAGGGGTCCAGTAAATAGTCCGCTTTGCTGCCCACCTGTCACCACTAATGTCCCCGGCTGCTCTAAGAGCGCCAGCGAAGCCATCACCGCATCATGCGAATTATGCTTTTCATTATATTGTCGTAGACACCCAGCAATCTGAGTCCGGTCGGCACGAAGGCTTTCTCTGCTATCTAGCCAATCGGCCCGTCTACTTCTACTTTCTTTATTGCGGAAATCCCCACCGTACAAATGACTAACCTTTTCAAAATGATCTATATAGTCGCGCGAGAGTGCAGATCCACCCTTGAGCGGTTCCGTTACAATATTCATTCGCTAGTGCCTCCAGTTCTACTAAGCAGTTATATGTAAATCCAAGTTCGTAAAAACTCTCTATGATTGTATCCAAAGTCAGGAGCCGCGTCAAAGCAAAACATGTCTTGATATCAGCAACACAGGTACAGCCAACTGTTCAATTATACTATAAAATCATTAAATAATATCCTAAATACATACAAGAGGCGAGAGCATAATGCTCCCGCCTTTGAAAACCTAAGTATAAATTATGCGAATTTTTTGCTGACAAAGTGGCCTTTAGATACTTCTACTAATTCAAAGTCACTGTCATTGGTCTTATCGTTAGCAGAATAAATAGGGCTGCCAAGCTCATCATGCAAGTGAATACGTTTTTTGTTGACTTCAATTTCCGGGTCCGGAACTGGAATAGCCGACAATAGGGATTTAGTATAAGGGTGGATAGGATTTGCATATAGCTCTTCACTTTCCGCCAACTCAACCATTTTACCCAAGTACATAACTGCTACGCGATCACTGATATGTTTAACCATGGACAGATCATGCGCGATGAAAAGATAAGTCAATCCCAGACGATCTTGCAATTCTTTAAGCAAGTTAACGACCTGAGCTTGAATGGATACGTCAAGTGCGGAAATCGGCTCATCACAAACGATGAACTTAGGATTAACCGCTAACGAACGGGCAATCCCGATACGTTGACGTTGTCCACCGGAGAATTCATGCGGATAACGGGTTGCATGGTCATGATTAAGACCAACCATATCCAGCAGTTCTTCAATCCGTTTCTTACGTTCTGCACGGCTGCCAGCCATTCCGTGAATGTCCAGTGCCTCGCCGATGATATCAGAAACCGTAAACCGCGGGTTAAGCGATGCGTACGGATCTTGGAAAATCATTTGCATGTCACGGCGCATAGCCTTCATTTGATTTCCAGGTAATTTATAAATGTCTGTACCATTATATTTCACACTTCCAGCAGTTGGCTCATACAAGCGAAGAATCGTACGTCCAGCAGTAGTCTTACCACAACCGGACTCACCTACCATCCCAAGTGTCTCGCCCTCACGGATCGTGAAGTTAATATTATCAACAGCCTTAAGAACCTTACCTTTACCTACATTAAAATATTTCTTAAGACCTTCTACCTCTATTAGGTTCTTACTCAAGAGTACTGCACCTCCTTGGCCATCGAATGCAGATTCCAGCAACGCGCCATATGCGTTTCGCTGAATTCTGTGGCGCCGGGATCGATTTGTTCGCACACATGCATCGCTTCATTGCAACGAGCAGTGAACGGACAGCCGATCGGCGGCTTGATCAGATCTGGCGGTGTGCCGATGATCGGAATAAGCGGCTCGCCTTTCTTTTGGTCCAGACGCGGCATTGAGCGCAGCAGACCTTTGGTGTATGGATGTTGTGGATTTTTAAAGATTTCCCATCTTGTTCCGGTCTCCACAACCTCACCTGCATACATTACAATCACCCGATCACACATGCCAGCAACTACGCCGAGATCATGTGTAATCAGAATAATGGAGGTACCTAGTTTTTGCTGCATCTCTCTCATAACTTCCATGATCTGCGCCTGAATGGTTACATCTAGAGCCGTTGTAGGCTCATCCGCTATCAGCAAAGCCGGACGGCAAGCTAACGCGATTGCGATCATTACACGCTGGCGCATACCGCCTGAGAATTCGTGGGGATATTGGTTAAAGCGAGCCTCCGCATTTTTGATGCCTACTAATTTCAACATCTCCATACCTTGCTTTTTCGCTTCGGCCGCTGACATTTTCTGATGTTTAATCAAAACTTCAGTGATCTGTTTGCCCACTTTGATGGTTGGGTTCAGAGAAGTCATCGGGTCTTGAAAAATCATGCCAATATCTTTACCGCGAATAGATTCCATTTCTTTCATGCTTTTGTCTAGCAGATTCTGTCCTTGAAAAATAATTTCTCCCTTTTTCACTTTAGAAGGTGGAGAAGGGATCAAACGCATAATCGATTGAGCAGTTACACTCTTACCGCTGCCGGACTCGCCGACGATGGCAACCGTTTCGCCTTTGCCAATTTCAAAATTCATACCACGGACAGCTTGTACTTCTCCGCCCTTAACAAAAAAGGAAATATGCAAATCTTTGACTTGTAAAATAGGTTCCATCCATATTCCTCCTATTTCTTCAGCTTAGGATCAAGCGCGTCACGAAGACCATCACCGAAAATGTTGAAAGAAAGCATTGTTAAGCTGATTAGGATCGCAGGGAACAAGAAGCGCCATGGATAGTACAGCCAGCCGGTGAGTGAGTCATTGATCATCGATCCAAGTGAAGCAACAGGAGCTTGTACACCAAGACCCAAGAAGCTTAGGAAGGCCTCAGCAAAGATAGCATTTGGTACAGACAGTGTAATGGTTACGATAATCGGACCAACCGCGTTCGGCAGAAGGTGCTTGAACAACAGTCTCGCAGAACCAGCACCCATGGAACGGGACGCCAATACGAATTCGCGATTCTTGAGCTGCATAATTTCTCCACGCACAATCCACGACATCGTAATCCAGCCTGTAATGGTTAGAGCTAGGATGATTGTTCCAAGACTTGGCTCAAGAACGACCAAGAGCAAGATTACAACCAGCAAATATGGAATAGAATACAAAATTTCAGAGAATTTATTCATAATATTATCTACACGGCCGCCGAAGAAGCCCATAATGCCTCCGTAGATAACACCGATGAACAAGTCGATGGCTGCCGCAGCAAGACCAACGATCAAGGAGATCCGTGCACCGTACCAAGTACGAACAAAGATATCACGACCAAGATCATCCGTTCCAAACCAGTGATCGGAGGAAGGGGGCTTGTTGGTGCTCATCAAATCATTAGAATAATAGTTATATTTCGAGATAAAAGGTGCAAAAATCGCTGCAAGTACAATCAAACCCAGGATACCGAGCGCAGTCATCGCCATTTTATTTTGACGCAACCGTTGCCAAGAGTCTTTCCAAGCAGAGAGACTCTCACGCTGGATAACTTCGGCTTCTTTTTCATCCACACCGACTTTTTGAAAATCTTCCGGTTTTAGATTTAGCAAGTTATTTTCAGTAGCCACTCTTTAGCCCTCCTTTCCTCCACTTAATTTCATACGTGGGTCAATCAATACATAAGCAATATCAGTAATAAAGCGGGCAACCATGAGTAATACACCATAGAAAATGGTTATCCCCATAATAACGGTATAGTCACGGACACCAATCGCTTCCACGAACTGTTTACCAATACCCCCAACACCAAAGATCTGCTCGATAACAACCGAACCAGTTACGATGTTAGCTGTCATTGGACCCATATAAGTAACAACAGGTAGAATTCCGTTACGAAGTACATGACGGCTCAGAATAGCCATCCAGCTCAATCCCTTTGCTTTAGCCGTTTTGATATAATCCGCATTCAAAACTTCAAGCATGCTTGAACGGGTCAAGCGGGCGATAAAGGCGATCGGCTGTGCCGAGAGCGCGGCCACGGGTAAGAAATAATAGATTGGCCCTTTAAAACCTGAAACCGGTACCCAACCCAGTTTGAAAGCAAATACGTACTGCAGTAATGACGCGACTACAAAGCTCGGAACCGCAATCCCCAGAACTGCCAGCACCATAGCTGCGCTGTCAATAAACTTTCTGTGATAGAGTGCCGCCAACATGCCGAGAAATACTCCGACAATAACCGCCACAACGATTGCGACGAGTCCCAGCTTCAGCGACGCTGAAAAGGTTTGACTGATCAAATGTGATACATCTTGATTTAGGCGTTTCATTGAGACACCTAGGTCACCTTGGATAATATCACCTAAATACTTAAAATACTGATGAGAGAGCGGCTTGTCCAGACCATATTGTTCCATCAGACGTGCTTTAATTTCTGGCGGTACCTTCTTTTCAGAAGTAAACGGATCCCCCGGAATAGCTTTCATCAAGAAAAAGGTAGCTGAAATCAATACAAATAGAGAAACCAACATATAGAAAAACTTATTTGCGACATAACGAACCATCCCCATCACACCTCCTCCGACAATTTTTGATACACATAATAATGATTTTATGAAAAAAACGGATTTTTGTCTATTTTCTATATATGTTATTAATAACATTAATTAACAAATAGACAGGAGTACAAAAAAAAGGGATATATATGGAATTCCACATATATATCCCGAAGTATTCTGCAACTTCAGTCAACTAACTATTCTGTTGTAATTACTAAAGCAATATCTTAGTGCTCAAGCAAGTATCCGCGAGTCAAGTCAATTGCACCACTAAAGTCAAGAGTAACACCTTTAAGGTACTCTTTAGTCAGGGAGTTGTTAGTGTAGTAGTACAAAGGAATCAGAACCATATCTTGCTCGATGAGCAATTTTTCAGCTGCAGCAAACTTTTCTTGACGTACTGCCAAGTCAGTACTTGTTTTAGCTTCGCTGATCAATTTGTCATACTCAGGGTTAGCGTAACCAGTATCATTGTTACCGCCACCTGTTACCCACATATCAAGGAAAGTCATTGGATCATTGTAATCCGCAGTCCAACCAGCACGAGCAACTTGGTAGTTCAGGTTTTGACGGTTTTCAATAAATACAGCCCACTCTTGGTTAACGGTTTGTACGTCGATACCAAGATTGTTTTTCCACATATCAGCAATCGCCAAAGCGATTTTCTTGTGACCTTCACTTGTGTTGTAAGTCAGGGAGAATGTAGGCAGTTTATCCATACCTTCTTCTTTCAGACCTTCAGCAAGCAATGTTTTAGCTTGTTCTAGATCTTCAGTGAAGTAGCTATCTTTAACTGCTGTACGGTATTCACCATCAGCACCAGCGATACCTGGAGGTACAAAACCGAATGCTGGGAATTGTCCACCTTGAACTACATTGTCAATCAAAGCTTGGCGGTTAAGCGCCATTGCAAGAGCTTTACGGATTTTAGCGTTTGTGAATGGTTTTTCAGTGATATTGAATTCGTAGTAGTATACGGAAGCAATACCTTTACGGCTGAATTCGTTAGGAAGTTCTTTTTGTACGATTGGAATTTGTTCTGATGGAATTTCACCAGTTGGTCCGCCCGCACGATCATATTCACCGTTCTTGTAGCTGAGCAGTTCAGTTGCACCGCTGTTTACAAGGGAGAAATCGATAGCGCTAAGTTTAATGGAATCTTTATCCCAGTATTTATCGTTTTTAGTTACAACAAGAGTTTGACCAGTAGTCCACTCAGTAAGAGTGAAAGCACCGTTAACGATCATAGAATCTTTGCTTGTTGCCCATTTAGGATTACTCTCAATGGATTTGTGTACAGGGTAATAAGTGTAGAAGGAAAGCAATCCAAGGAAGTAAGGAGTGGAGGATTCAAGAGTAACTTCAAGAGTTTTCTCATCAATCGCTTTGACACCTACTTGACTGAAATCAGTAATTTCCTTGTTGTAGTACTTTTCAGCATTTTTGATGTAGTACAATTGATAAGCGTAAGGCGCAGCAGATGCAGCAGCAGGATCGAGCACGCGTTTCCAAGCGCGAACGAAATCTTCTGTTGTTACAGGATCGCCGTTACTCCATTGTGAATCACGGAGTTTGAAAGTATATACCAGACCGTCAGCGGAAACTTCCCAGCTTTCAGCAACACCTGGTTCAGCTTGACCTGTTTCATCATTCATGCGAGTCAAACCTTCGTACATTGTTTTCAGGACAGTGTTAGCTTGGCTATCTTGCGCCAATCCTGGGTCAAATGTTGGAGGCTCAGAACTAAGGTTAATTCTCAATGTTTGGTCAGCAGCCAATTTTTCTTCTGTAGCTGCATTACCAGTTGCCGTGTTACCAGTGTTAGCATTGTTACCTTTATTGCCGCTGTTTGCATTGTTTCCGCCGCAGCCAGCAAGCACTGTGCCGATAACAAGTACTAATGCAATCATTAGCAATAGACTTTTACTCTTCTTCATCTAGCAGTTCCCCCTAAATAGAATGTGGTATATGGTTTATGATTATACAACCAGTGGTCAAAAAAATCTAGTGCAATGTTTTCAGAAAATATTTTTTTTTTAAAACTTTAAACTTTTGTGACGTTGACGCTTCACCGAAGCAGTGGAACGTTACATCGCTTGTGATATGTAGGTAATTAGCCCAACAAACATAAATAATAAATATCCGACGCTCATAAAAAAGAACGAAAGTCTCCAAACTGCCCGAAATAACCGCTTCCCATCTACCTTTCCTTTCATCCGATTTTGAGCTCCGCCAATCAGTCCAGCGGATATTAATACAATAATTAGTATAAGGTAAAACCCAAAACCGGAATTAAAGATGTTATTAAACAATGCGGAGACCGACAATAATAAAAAAAATGTGGTCACGTCCATAGCGAGCATAAAAGTTTTCTTTTTATCTTTTTTTAAGCCTTTTCCAATGAAAAAA
The DNA here is from genome assembly GCF_038008505.1 of Paenibacillus sp. FSL H7-0735. Taxonomy (NCBI): domain Bacteria; kingdom Bacillati; phylum Bacillota; class Bacilli; order Caryophanales; family Paenibacillaceae; genus Paenibacillus; species Paenibacillus sp. FSL H7-0735. The sequence goes on from NZ_JBBOZH010000001.1 coordinate 5,513,933, forward strand.
ACAATCAAAAACGGCACAATCGGAATAACGCTTAAAGTAATAACCGAATCCATCAGCAGTCCCATAGCTTCACCTCTCCCCAGAGATCATACCCCAATACCTTCTACTAATTGGCAGAGCCAGCGATTTAATGGTGCCGACACTCCAGATCGTTCTGCCATTTCTACAAGACTTCCATTGATCCAACGAATTTCTGTGGTTCTTGAAGCAAGTACATCTGCCAGCATAGATGAAATATTGCCAGACGTTAACCGGCACACCTGAAGGATGTTATCCCAAGCATCCTTATCATAAGTAATTTCACAGAAATCATACACCATTGTTGCTTCTTCAAAAACTTCCTTCATTAATTGGAGGCGTTGCTCTGAAGACAGCAGCTTCCCATTTGGAATACGCCAAATCGCCGTGAGTGGATTAATAACGGCATTGATCAAGAGCTTCCGGTAAATCATGGTATCCACTTCATTCGACAAAAAGGCTGCGAATCCTGCCATTATGAGAACTTCTATTAAATTATTCGCTTTTAAATCATTATGTATGCTATGAGCTTGTCCATCCCCTGAGCTCCATTTTCCTATCCACACCTCCCCTGCTCCTGCATGAATGACCTCAGTTAATGATTTGCGCTTCGCAGCCTCCGTAGTCACAGCTACATATAAATTGGCGTCCGGCAACAAGCCCCCCAACATCTCCATATGTCCTGTACCATTCTGAAAACATATCATATGTACTTGCTCTTCCTTAAGTAGGGATAGAAATTCAGGCAAATCATTATGTAGAGTATTCTGTTTAACCGTCACCACGATCCAATCACTCGGCTCTTCTAGATAAGCACCAGCGAACTCCCCTATTGGCGCGGATACAAACTGATCTTCCGAAATTGTTATCGGCTCGCGTTCATCCTCGTAGGTAACCGTTAAGCCATCACGCCCTAATCGTTGGCATTGTTCTACCCCTCGGCACCACAGTCTCACATCATTCCCGGCTTGGATCAATCTCCCTGCCAGCAGCAGCCCGAGTGAACCTGCACCAATTATATCAATTTTCATATAACCCTCCTGCTGATCTTAAGCACAATTTTTCTAAGTATACCAAAAACCCCGCAAGTGGTGCTTAAAAAGCAGACCACTTGCGGGATTGTTAGTTAACCTATCGTTTATTCAATGCGTTCTAAATTTCCGTTACCATCCATTTTGAAACGAGTCTTCATTTCTTCTTCTTCTTCATTTAAGAAAGCAAGCCTGCGAGCACGATCCATAATCTGAATTAAAGCTTTGTAATCATCGTTGACTACCCGGTAGTCGCTTTGAGCAAGATTAACCTCTTTAGACAACCGCTCATTCTCAGATCGTAATTCTGTTAATTCATCTTCCTTCTCGCGCAGATCTCTTTCCAGCATTTTCAGCTGACGTCCTGCTTCCTGGATCGTACCCTTCCATTGTCTTAAGAAACGAATGACCGCATCAATGGATAATGTGTTTTCACTTAATCCCTCACCGCGCCCAAATTCCTCATCGACATCACCCAGAATCAGACCAGCTACTTGCGCTCCTCTTACTGACGGCTGCTTTTTCAGGTAGCTACGCTTTTGACGCTGCCCTTTAGCAATACCGATTGCACCTTCATAACTTTTCCGAACACAACTGTTCCAGCGGAATCCGCAAGCGGCCGAAGTTCTGCCGATTTTTTCACCCACCTCTTCAAAAGCGGCAAGCTGTGTGCTGCCCTCCCGAATGTGTCGCAAAGTTACTTCTGCCAATATTAGATCATCTTCTGCACTCCAAGCGTCCTGTCTAACGGCTGTCATAAAGCCAAACCTCCTAACAACGTCATGAAATAACCATCTCCATAACCGGCAGTTCTGCCGGGTAGTGAATAGGGATAAAAGCTGCTTACTCCATTTCTATGCTTCTCATAGAGTTCATAGAATCTATTTGATACTAATTTGTATTTCCATTATCTGCGTACATCATACGCATAAAACTATAAATTCTCTTTTTTAAAGCGCTAATCACTCAGGTCAATTATAAAAATCACATTTTTTGAAGATTAGTGCATTTTTTTCAATGAATTCGTTTACACATAATTATGTTGAGGGTATAATAAATCGAAGGAATATTCGTGAGATACATACTGGAAGGGGGACTCTCTCTTGGACCGCATGTTTCGGGTATTAGGTTTTTTCACATTAGCTATTGGATTGATGGCTTTCGCCGGAGGTCTAACAGAAATGGCCTTGCTTTTCTTTTTGCAAACAGCATTTTTCGTAATACTTGGCTATATGAAATTTACTGAAAAAACTTATGTTCTTCTCTTCTGGGCATACATGATTCTGACTTTCACCGGATTTAGTTATTGGACGATCTTTCAAATGGGTCTTCCACTATAAATTGCAGTACTCTTTTGGAGCGGATGAGGTCCTTATCTTATAAGGATCACTTCCGTTTTTTTGTTTGTATGCTATTTTAGAAGGGTTAAACATATTATTAGTACATACATATATCATTTCAAAAAAAGGTGGTGGTGTGGTGCGCTCCCGCAATTTACAAAGCCGCATGATTGCAACCATACTAATTCTCTTCTGCTGTACTTTGTTTCCGTTACAACCTGTGAAGTACTTGTCTGCCGATCCTAGCGGTGATTTTTTCAACTCTGCTATACCAGATAATGAAGAAACCCGTAAACTACTTGAACAGACCTTGTCTTCTGCAGAAATTGAACGTGAAATCATCAAGATTACAGCCGAACAAAAAGCGCTTGAACAAAAGGTAGAAAGCTTGAACAGACAAGCTACCCAGAAAAAAACAGCCATTGCGGACCAACAGGAACGGGCAGGTGCAGTTGTGCGTTCTTATTATATGGGGGATAGAGATAATCTTCTGGTCGCGTTTTTTTCAGCAAAAAGTATCAGCAGATTCCTGGCTCTGTTCGATTATTATGAGATTATTATTGGGAATGACCGCGATATTCTCTCACAATATGAAGAACAATATAAGGATTTGAAGGATACCATTCAGACTGCGAAGCGAAACTCGGAAGAGCTCGCCCGGCTGCGCACGGCTCTGGAGGAACAGCAAGTTCGGGTAAACGCGCTCAACAAGGAAATTGAGGGTGGGATTAAAAATAGCAGCGATCCTGAAAATATGAGTACTCTACTTAAAGAATTCACATTATATTGGGAGAATATCGGCCTGCACGAGGTAAAAACATATTTCAAGGCGTTATCCTCCGCAATGAATAAACTACCACAGTTTGTTCAGAATCGAGAGGGTGTACTGACTCGAAAGGGAATGACTTATGAGCTAAACCTGAAGGAAGAGGATTTGAATGAATTTTTGCAATCACAGAATTCGCTGTTTAAAGACTTCGCCTTTCATTTCAATGACGGTTCAATTACTGCCACTGGAAAAAGCGGAGCGCTAGCTCTTTCACTGACCGGTCACTACACCATTCAGGAAGAACCGATCAACGGCCTTATATTCCAAGTCGATCATATTGTATTTAATGGTCTTGAATTGCCTGACACGACAAGAAAAACGTTGGAAGAAGAATTTGACTTAGGCTTTTATCCTGGAAAAATAGTATCTTTCCTTCGTGCCACGGCAGTAGATAGCCAAGAGGGCGTCTTGCATGTTAAGCTTTCCATTTCATTTTAGGCCTTCTTTTAGATATTCTTTGTAGCCTTCCGCATCTATCTGCCCTGTTAATAGTAATGATACAGCTTCAACAACCTTACTCCAGCCGCCCTGTGACTCATCCTCCGGGGCGGTTTCTTCTGTCAGCAATAGCTCAACATCGAAAGGAAGTTTGTATTTAAAAGCATGCTCCGAACGATAAAGAACATCAAGCGCCGGCAAGCTCCCCGTATTCTCCAACCAATCCAACTGAGCATCCTCTGAGGTGATAAAAGTCAGCCAATTCACAGCTTCCTTTGGACTTTGAGATTGAGCTGGAAGGGCAAAAGATCGACTGTAACAGGATTCAAACCCACCTCCGTTATTGGCAGTCAGCGCCGGAACAGCAGCAAGGGATGAATTACCATGCTTCTGCCACTCGGATAACGGTAAAGAAGCAACCGCGACACTACCTCCTTGTAGCATATCCCAGACATCTTTATTGTAGCGGCTGGTGAGATAAAAATAACTGCGGGCGTTCTGAGTCCAATTCAACACTTCTTGGTTATCTGCTAACAAGCTGCTATTCATGCTCTCCATTACCGCTGACAATCCATAAGGATTACGGGTATCCATCGCGAGTAAATATTTTCCTTGCTCTTTAAGCACATTCTGAAGCAGGATATTCCACTCTTCGAGGCTTTTGGGTAATGCATTAAAACCCAGCTCCGCCAGCCGTTGTGGGGAATAAACGAGCACGTAAGGATCTATATCTAACGGGACTCCCCAATTATATCCATTCCACTGCATCAAGGGGATCAACTGTGTTAACGGTGCACTCCCCGGAACGCTCTGATACACATCCATCGGCAATAAATATCCACGTGTGGCCCAGTCCAGTATGCTTCGTCCATCTGCCATGACTATATCCGGGCTGTCCCCGATCGTTAAATCATGCTTCAATACCTCATCGGCATCCTCAATATCCACATTGCTTAAAATAACCTTTACTCCACTTTCTAAGGTATAACGGTTGCTAAGGAGCTCCAGTTCACTAAATTCTTCGCTATTTAACGATACTCTTATATGTAAGCTATCTATAGTTCCCTCATCTCCGGAAGAGGGATTGGTCGACTGACTTTGCGGTCTTTTCATAGGACGTGGATCGTTACTGGTACTCAATTCCATACTGGGCGACAGGCTTGTCAGCGATAGTAGTAAAATTGCAAAAAGCAGCCAATAATTTTTGCGTTTCAGCACGATTTCCCACCTTCCCTTTTGATTGGTCTCCCCTATTTTACCAAACCCTCCGGTGCTTGTCTTTAGTTTGTGAAACCGTTCTCTTTCTATTATATGGGTGAAACGCTCTAAAACCTCCTAAATTCCTCTGCCGTTTCCGGGCGGGCAGGAAAAAGCCGGGAGTGTTTGCTTCTCCCGGCTGAAAATTGGATTCATGAACGGCTAGAGTAGATCCGCGGCCAATTGCGCCAAGCGGGAACGTTCACCTTTTTCCAAAGTAATATGTCCGCTAATCCCTTGCTGCTTAAACTTCTCGACGATATAGCTCAGTCCGTTGCTCGCAGCATCCAGATATGGATGATCGATTTGCTCCGGATCGCCCATTAGAATGACTTTACTTCCTTCTCCCGCTCTGGAGACAATGGTCTTCACCTCATGACGGGAAAGGTTCTGCGCCTCATCAATAATAATGAACTGTGATGGGATTGAACGGCCGCGAATATAGGTTAAGGCTTCTACCTGTATACTGCCTAACCCCATTAAGATTTTATCGATATCGCCAGCTTTTTTGGTATCGAACAGGAATTCCAGATTATCATAAATAGGCTGCATCCAGGGTCTAAGCTTCTCATCCTTCTCACCGGGCAAGTAACCAATGTCCTTACCCATAGGAACAACCGGACGGGCGATAAGCAATTTTTTGTATTTATGTTCATCCTCCACTTTGAATAGTCCGGCTGCAAGCGCCAATAACGTCTTCCCTGTCCCAGCCTTACCCGTGATCGTTACGAGCGGGATTTCATCATTTAGCAGCAGCTCCAGTGCCATTCGTTGTTGAGCATTACGGGCGCTGATCCCCCAAACCGAATCATTGCCCAGATAGAGTGGCTCCAGACGTGTGGCATCACTATTCACTTTTAGAAGAGCTGATTTGCCAGTGCCAATCTCATCCTTGAGAATCACAAATTCATGAGGGTACAACGGATACGACAACGCGAGCTGTTTTACCGTCAGAGAGCGGTGACTATAATATTCATCAATCAATGCGGGATGCACCTGCAGAGATTGGTAACCAGTGTATAGTTCATTTAAGTCTCCAGTACGATCTGACAAATAATCCTCTGGCGTAATTCCAAGTACATCCGCTTTAATACGAACCAGTACATCCTTGCTCACAAGCACAACGGGACGCGGATCAGGCTTCTCATTCTCTTCATTCAAATAATTGAGCGCAACAGCCAAAATCCGATTGTCGTTAGACACCTCACCAAACATTTCCTGTACCTTCACAAAACTGCGATGGTTAAGTTCTACCTTCAGCTTGCCTCCATGCTCCAGTTCCACACCGCTATGCAGATGACCTAGTTCCCGGAGTCCATCGAGCAATCGGGATACCGTACGGGCATTCCGACCGATTTCGTCAGCATTGCGCTTCTTGGAGTCGATTTCTTCCAGCACAACAGCCGGAATAACCACCTCATGCTCCTTGAAAGAGAAAATTGATTTGGGGTCGTGCAAAAGCACGTTGGTATCTAGCACAAATATCTTGTTCATATTATCCCCTCCACAGCGCCTGGTTTGATTGATCATACATAACTCTTTCCGCCAAGGGAAAAGATAAGGTACAGAAACGATTCATTGGCTGAAAGGAGTAATCACATATGAGAAAATCAATATGTCTGTTGCTGGTACTGCTGCTACTGACAAGCTGCGGTATCGCTAATAAAAAGACATCACCCTCTCCTCAGAATAAACAATCTGCGAATGCTGTAAAGGGTACGGGGAACCATGAGGTTCGGCAATTGTCCAATGATGGTGCGACTAATCCTAAAGCCACCTCAAAAGCTGGTCAAGCCGTCAATGTTAATGGAGAAAATGAAATTGCACTTAAGGATCATTTTGAACAGTTGGCCAAAAGAGTTCCCGGTGTAAATGGCGCACACTGTGTAGTCATGAACAAAGTTGCCATTGTTGGTCTTGATGTAGAAGGTTCTCTAGGCCGCTCACGTGTAGGAAGCATCAAATATTCTGTAGCAGAAGCTATCCGCAAAGACCCAAGAAGTGTACGGGCGCTTGTCACAGCGGATATGGATCTCTCCAGCAGATTAGCGGAAATGAGCCGCCATATCTCCAAGGGACATCCGATTTCCGGATTCTCATCCGAGCTGGCTGATATTATCGGACGAATCATGCCACAGCTGCCAGAGGATACCAAGCCGCAAAGAAATGCACAGTAGTGGATAAAGGACAAAAGAAGTCCTTAGAATTCAAAAAAAGCCCAGTGATATTTTCACTAGGCTTTTTTCATGGCAGCAAATACTTGTCCGTCCAACTTCTCAGCGGCACGTCCATCATAAACTTTCGCATATCTTGGGGCGGAGTCAAGCTGCGCGCCGTAAAAAAGCGCGTTGCGGACCGCTTTAATTTCAACATCAAAACAGCACATCTTAAAGGGAACATCCTCTAGCGGGTCCTGCCTTACAGCAGCACTACCGTTTATGGCATAAACAGTTCCTTCACCAAACACAGTTATAGTTATTAATGGATTAACCTTCATATTATTCACAAGTCTTGAACGATGATCAATAGCCAAACGCACAGTACTAGGACTAACAGCATAAAGCCACGAAATAGCTGTGGATGTTGGACCGCCTGTCTCCGCATCAACTGTGTTTAGAAGAACAAAGGTTTCCGATTGCAGCATCGATAGCAAAGTTTCATTCAGCTGAGCAACGGCTTCGGACATAAGTACTGGCCCCCTATGCGACGTTAATTCATTCGATTTATTATATTATAGCACAGGCTGAAACTTGCATTCAATTTTAGCTATGGAAGATATTAAGGTCCTCAAGGCGTCTCAGCAGTTGTCGAATCAGCTCCAGTGGAAATTCCTGCAATTCGATCCTGCAAGCTTTTCTTAGCGGCCTCCAACTCCTCATCATTAATATATACATATGGACTTCGCCACGTTCCAGTAACCGGCTTGAATTCGATATTCTCTTTGGAAATCTTCCAATACGTCGCAATCATATCTTTGATTTGCGAATTTTCGATATCTGTCTTCATGTTACTGTCCACTGCATCAAGCACCTTGCCGATTTTTAATACGCCACCAAGCGATTGCATCTGATCCACCAGACTGTTCAGGACTTCGTTCTGGCGTTTGTTGCGATCAAAATCATCTGAAGCGTTAGTCTTAGGCTTGCAATTGGATTTACGATACCGCACATAGTCCAATGCATTTTTTCCATCCAGCTCTGCCGGACCCTTTTTCAGATTGATATTCGTGCCGTCCACAGTGTCTGTATAACACATATTTTCACTAATATTTACTTCGACTCCCCCAAGCTCGTCCACCACATCCCGGAAGCCCTGAAAATCAAGAATCGTTGTATAATCTACATCAATGTCCAAATACTTACCCATCATCGTCTTCATCTCGTCTTCAGCCAGTAGACCGGAGGATTTCTCCTTACCCTTGAAGCGAGCATAAAATTCATTAATCTTCGTTTTCTTATAGCCGCTTAGCTCCACATAGGTATCACGAGGAAGCGAAACAATAGTCGCTGATTTGGTCTTAGGATTAAGTGCTGCAACCATGATTACGTCAGTCAAATAAGACTCGTGTTTAGGTCTGTTATCCGTTCCCAGTATAAGCATCGTCAGTGGCTTTTCTGAAGCAGATTGCCCTGGAGCAACCGTACCCTCAACCCCTGCATTAAATACGCCATGCTCAAGCTTCCAATACAGATAACCGCCATAACCCAGCACGCCGAGGATCGCAATAATTAGCAAAGTTAACAATACTCTAACTAATCTGCCAAAAAAACCTCTCTTTTTCACTTTCTTTTTCGTTTTTTTCTTAGAAACACCCTTCACAGGCTGTTTTCTATTAGTAGGTTGTTGCCCGTTTGCTCTTGGAGGTAAACCGTTGTTTCTTGTACTCATAATAGAATAAAGTCCTTTTCATTTCATTTAGAATTAGAATTGCTACATTAATTAGACGATCCTTAAGGTACAAAAGTTGCGATTACGATCTCTTCGCTGCTGCCGCAGCCTTTCTCTTCTGTCGAGCTTCTACTATATAACGTATCCGTACCATCAGCATTAATCCGACAGCAACCAACAGACATTGGATAATCGGAAGCTTATCATGTTGGAAAATTAGGAGCATGCCAGAGCCAATCGCCATCATTATGTAGAGCATGATTTCCTTGCCAATCGATAACTTTTGATTCACACGAAAGACTTGATTATAAACAAAAGTAAGCAATATAAAGATAACAATATAAGCGACGATTGGATGCTCAGCGAACCACACCTGCATAGATAACCGCACTCCTCCCAAATTTAAGATACGTTTACATTATATCATCAGTAGGGGAATTTTTTGTTTCTTATATTAAAAAAAGCCGCCGGATGCAATAATCCGGCGGTCTTATTCATAAGCATGTGTTTACGCGTTGGCTTGTGCTGTTTTACGTTGTTTCTCTACACGTTCGCGTTCGCCTTTGTTCAGAATCTTTTTACGCAAACGAATGGATTTAGGTGTAATTTCACAATATTCATCATCGTTCAAATATTCAAGTGCGCCTTCCAAAGAGAAGGTGCGTGGTGTCTTCATTTTTACAGTATCATCTTTGCCTGAGGTACGCATGTTGGTAAGTGCTTTTTCCTTACAGATGTTAACGATAATATCGTTATCACGGGTATGCTCACCTACGATCATACCTTCATAAATTTCTGTACCTGCATCCAAGAAGAGAATACCACGATCCTCAACACCCACGATTCCGTATTGAGTTGTTGATCCAGTCTCACTTGCTACAAGCACACCTTGATGACGTCCGCCAACTTGACCAGCAACCAGTGGAGCATAGCTGTCAAAAGCATGGTTCATAACGCCGTAACCGCGTGTCAAAGTCAAGAAGTAAGTGTTGTAACCAATCAAACCACGTGCAGGAATCAGGAACTCCAGACGTACTTGACCCGTACCGTTGTTAATCATATTGACCATTTCGGCTTTACGAGTACCCAGACTCTCCATAACAGAGCCCATGCTTTCTTCTGGAATATCAATCATTAGACGCTCAAGCGGCTCCATTTTGACACCGTCGATTTCTTTAATGATTACTTGTGGTTTAGAAACTTGCATTTCGTAACCTTCACGACGCATATTCTCGATCAGAATACCAAGGTGAAGCTCACCGCGTCCAGAAACGATAAATGCGTCAGGACTATCAGTTTCTTCCACTCGCAAGCTCACATCTGTTTCAAGTTCTTTAAAGAGACGCTCACGTAGTTTACGGGAAGTTACCCATTTACCCTCTTTACCAGCAAAAGGACTGTTATTCACTAGGAATGTCATTTGCATGGTTGGCTCGTCAATCTTCAGAACCGGAAGTGCTTCAGGGTTTGCAGGATCAGCAATGGTCTCACCAATGTTGATGTCCTTGATCCCTGCAATAGCAACGATATCCCCTGCGCCCGCTTGCTCTGTTTCAATACGTTTCAAACCTTGGAAGCCGAACAATTTCTCGATACGTGCAGTTTTGCTCTTACCATCACGCATAATAACTGTTACAGATTGACCTTGTTTGATCACACCGCGGTTAACACGTCCAATCGCAATACGACCCAAGTATTCGTTATAATCCATCAACGTTACGAGGAATTGAAGCGGTTCTTCAACACTTTCGGTTGGAGCTGGAATATGTTCAACGATGGTTTCGTAGAGCGAAAGCATCGTTTCATCTTGTTTCTCAGGATCCATGCTTGATGTACCATTAAGAGCAGATGCATAAACAACCGGGAATTCCAATTGTTCGTCATTTGCTTCAAGTTCGATGAACAAATCGAGCACTTCATCAATAACTTCCTTAGGACGAGCAGCTGGACGGTCAATCTTGTTCACGACAACGATCGGTGTAAGTTTTTGTTCCAATGCTTTACGCAGAACGAATTTCGTTTGCGGCATGCAGCCTTCATAAGCATCAACAACCAGCAATACACCGTCAACCATTTTCATGATCCGTTCTACTTCGCCACCGAAGTCAGCATGTCCAGGTGTATCCACAATGTTGATCAAAAACTCTTTATAAGTAATTGCTGTATTTTTAGCTAGGATTGTAATTCCACGTTCCCGCTCGATATCATTAGAGTCCATAGCACGTTCTTGCAAGTGCTCATGGGCGCTGAAGATCCCCGATTGTTGAAGGAGCTGATCGACGAGTGTTGTTTTGCCATGGTCAACGTGGGCAATGATCGCAATGTTGCGAATATCTTTTCTTGAATGCATGATTTGTATCCAAATCCTCTCATTTATCAAATTAAAACAGTTAAAATTCATAGCATGTCACGGCAGTCTCACAAAAGAAGCGCCAGGCAGAAAGCCGACGCTTCAACATAACATTAATATTATAGTGAAAGTACCATGAAAAGCAAGTCTTTTTATGAAAAAACAGTTACCAATTTCCGTTTTTTTTCACAAGATCCTACAGCAATTAGCTTCGATACCATCTATTCCGGCCACGTGCTCTGCCTCGACCTGTAATCAGCCAAATTCCTACAGCTATTAATACAATCCCGATCAGGTAGATCGCGCCGGTGCCCATAAGGCTGAAAATACAAAGTGCAAGGCTTAGTAAGCCTAATGTTACAGCAATTGCTGACAGTCCACCCGTCCGTCTTGGTTCATAGATAGAATATTCATACAAGCCCACGGCAAGACCAAGCAACAGCACAGGCCATAAGTTACTCATAAGCCCCCATCCCCAAATATTGCAAAGGCCAAACAACAAACCGTACACCGTTAATATCCCAGCAGGAACCAATACTGAGGCCGAAGCACGACGGCTGAAAAATAACATGTGCAGCACTATTCCTGGAATTAAAATCACTAGAGGCCAAAGCGCGCGGCCCAAAAATCCGAAGACGCCCAGCTTACCTAATAAAATCACGATGCCAGCAGCAACAATAAAAATTCCTAGCTGTATATCTTTCTTTGAAGACATCCTTCACCCATCCCTTCAATTTCACGTCTACCTCATTTCCTCGTCACCTTATAGCCTGAAAGCGACAGGATTCTTACTCATATATTATCCGAAACATACACAAAATGCCATCACTCCCTGTGATTAATCAGTGTCTATAAGCACTTCTGATCGCGCAAAAAAAACGGACAATTCCAATTTATGGAGATGTCCGTTTAGTATTGCCTTTTATTGCAGTTTATTAACCTGCAGATGTTTTTCTGCGTTTAATTGCTCCCGTAACCACAACTAATATGCCTAAGGCAATGGGCAAAAAGGAATGTAAGGAGGGGAATAAAAAGGAGAGCATCGTCCCTAATTTTGCATCCTGAAGCAACATATCCCCTGCTGTAAACGCCAGTATATAAGCACCGATAAATACGAGCACTGGAAACCGGTGCAGCCAGCCTACAATGATGCCGCTTCCCCACACTACTATCGGAATGCTGAGAGCAATCCCGATGACAATTAAAGCTAAATCTCCTTTAGCTACTCCCGCAATGGCTAGTACATTATCCAGGCTCATAATAAAGTCCGCTACAAGAATCGTTCGGATTGCTTTCCAGACTGAGGAAGATTCCCTTACTCTGAGATCCTCCTCTTCCTCCAACAGCAGCTTGAACGCTATCCATAGCAGCAGCATCCCCCCTCCAGCCTGAATATAAGGGATTTTTAATAGCAATACCGCAACAAAAGTAAGCAAACACCGCAGAACAACTGCGCCTGCTGAGCCCCACCATACCGCAGTCTTTCGGTGCTTCGCCGAAAGATCCTTGCTGGCCATTGCGATAACCATTGCATTATCTCCGCTCAGCACCAGATTGATCATCAATATTTCACCAAGGAGCAATAATGAATCCATTCGCACTTACCTCCCCGAGTCACATGTAACTACTTGTATGTTCGGAAATGACAAGCTATGCTTCCTGTCCAACTTTTTTTGAGCGTGAACGCATGTTGGCTCCTTTTTTTGCGTATACAAAACTAAGCATATTTTGCAGCTCAATCTAACAAAACTTGGGAGTGACTTCGCTTTGAATACATCCATCTGGGAGTTTATATTATCGCTGCTCAACATTATTTTTCTAGATCTTATTCTGGCGGGAGATAATGCCATTGTGATCGGACTTGCAGCGCGTAATTTACCGTCCGACACGCAAAAAAAGGCTATCGTATTTGGAACAGCAGGCGCTGTAGTGTTGCGGATCTTCGCAACGATTCTGGTCGTATGGTTGTTGAAAATCCCCTGGTTACTGCTTGCCGGTGGGATTTTACTCATTCTGATTGCCTATAAGCTGTTAACCAGTGAGAACACTTCAACAGATATCAAGGCAGGTCAAAGCTTGTGGTCCGCTGTAGGTACAATCATTTTAGCTGATGCTGCCATGGGCCTTGATAATGTGATCGCCATTGCCGGAGCTGCCAAGCATAATATCTCACTGGTTATCATAGGACTGCTGATCAGTGTTCCCATCGTGGTGTGGGGAAGTACCCTTTTTATTAAATTAATCAACAAATATCCATGGATCATTTATATTGGTTCTGCTGTCTTAGGCTTTACTGCTTCAAGTATGATGACAGATGAACATCAGCTTGCGCCATTTTTTGATCATCATCCGCTGCTCAAATATCTGTTTATAATCGTGATCATTATAGGTATCTTGGCAGCGGGACATTGGAAACGCCAATCAAAACCAGAAGAGCCTCAGGAGGGCACAATCGTCTAAACCACAAAAAACTGCCTCAGAACGTAGATTTCACTACACTCCAAGGCAGTTTTTTGGTTTATTATTTTAGAACCATTCTTCCTGTAATCCCGCCTCGACACTTACAACATCACTAGGCTTCTCATCTCCATAAGGAGTGATTAACACGGTCTCTGTGGCTTCAATCGCCGCTTCCAGAAGTTCAGAATATCCCGGAAGCGTAGCCTCTATCTTATCCACAATCCGTAAATTCGGATTTGTTGTAGGTGATTTTGGAACAAATAAAGTACAACAATCCTCATAAGGAAGGATAGACAACTCATAGGTGCCGATGTTCTTCGACAGGTCCACGATATCACTTTTGTCCATCATTACCAGCGGACGCAGAAGGGGGAGGGTTGTCGCCCGGCCAATCACGTTCATGCTTGGCAAGGTCTGGCTAGCGACTTGTCCCAGACTATCCCCGGTTACAATCGCCAATGCACCTTCGCGCTCAGCAAGCCGGGTAGTAATTCTCAGCATTGCCCGCCGCATCAGTGTAATAATCAGATTATCCTGGCCGATGCCGGTAAAGGAAGTCTGCAATTCTGTAAAGGGTACCAGATGCAGCTTGATTACACCCGCATAACGTGACAATACCCGCGCAAGATCCACAACCTTTTGTCTAGCAAGCTCGCTTGTATAAGGATAACTGTAGAAATGCACGCACTCCACTTCAAGTCCGCGCCGCATGGATGACCAGCCTGCTACGGGACTATCAATGCCACCGGACAGCAATAACATCGCTTTTCCGTTAGTGCCTAATGGAAATCCACCTACACCGGCAATATTTTCACAGAAAATATAAGTATGTCCCTGACGAATTTCGACCCTCAGCTCTAATTCAGGCGATTTAACGTCTACGGTGAGGCCAGGATATCCTTGCAATAGTGGTGTCGCGATCAGTTTATTCATCTCAATGGAGCCGTAAGGGAACTCTTTCCATACCCGCCGAGCATTAACCTTAAATCTGGTGCCCGGAGCAGGCGCGATTATCTCCAAAAATTGACGGCTTACCGCTACAATATCCTCAAGCTCTGACTTAGAAACCTTCACTGGACTGACAGAAGCAATGCCAAAGACATTCTTCAGTGCTTGTACCAATTCAATCGCAGATTCCCCGTTCAGTTCCACGTAAATTCTTCCGAATTCCTTGCTCAGAACTACGTTTGGATAAGGCTTAATCAATTCCTTCACATGACGCAGTACGGTTTTTTCAAATCGGGTACGATTTTTGCCCTTTAAAGTAAACTCCCCAAAACGCAGGAGCAGCATATCAGCGTATTCTATACTATGGGCTCTGCCTTCTGCAGATTCCTTGTTCATCATGCTCATTTGTTACTTCATTCCTCCTTCAGCAATCTTTAAAGCTTGTACCGCACTGGTTAATGCTTGCTCAAGCGCAGAGACATCCTCATCTGTATGACTGTCGCCAAGGCTAATACGAATCCCACCTAAAGCACTGGAGACATCTTTACCCATAGACAATAACACACGACTAGGCTCAGCCAGTCGTGAGGAGCAAGCCGAGCGGGTGGAGACTACCATCCCCAGTTCCTCCAGCTTGCGGGCGAATACCTCTCCCTTCATGCCAGGGTAAGAGAAATGCACAATATGGGGAGCTCCATCCTCTCTGCTGTTTATAACAAATTCAGGAACGGTGCGCAAGAAGCGTAATAATCGATATCGGAGTGGAACCAACTGGGCAACGAAGGTTTCGCGCTGCTCACCACTCATGCGGATAGCTTTGGAGGATGCGACAATCGCAGGTACATTTTCAGTTCCAGCGCGTTGTCCTTCTTCATGAGAGCCCCCTGTAAGCAATGGGAATAGCTTAATTCCATCTTTGATATACAGTAATCCCACTCCACGTGGGCCTCGAAGCTTATGAGGAGACAGGCTATAAAGATCCACCTGCCAATCCTTTAGATCAACTGCAAGCTTACCATATCCCTGAACACCATCTACATGAAATAAGGTTCGCGGATTCACAGCTTTAATCAGCTTACCCATCTCTTTAAGCGGTTGTATCGTTCCAATCTCGTTATTGACATGCATCACACTAACAAGCACTGTGTCGCGCCGGACAGCAGCAGCTACGCGCTCAGGATCAACAACGCAAGTGCTATCGGGTGCTACAAAAGTAACCTCCCAGCCCATTCGCTGCAATTGCAGGAAACTCTCATATACAGAGGGATGCTCTATTTCTGTAGTTACCAAATGGCGGCCTCTAGACTGATATTGCAGAGCAGCGCCTTTTATCGCCAAATTATTGCTTTCCGTTGCACCAGAAGTAAATAGAATCTCCTGCGGTTGTACAGATAAAGCAGCAGCGCATACTTCACGCGACCGTCTGATCAGCTTACCCGCTTCACTGCCCGCACGGTGCAAAGAGGAAGGGTTCGCATAATGCAGCTTCATAATTTGTTCCATCGTCTGCACCACTTCTTCATAGGGCGGTGTAGCGGCGGCATAATCCCAGTAAAGCATATGTCAAATGTCTCCTTTACTTCGTTGAGTGAACTTATTATCGAAAAAGGATCAAACGGTGTTTCCCGTTTGATCCTTTTTATTATACCGCGTATTGAGCGCGAGCGCGTTCTATTTTGAAGATATAAGACTGTGTCTCTTTTGGAAGCAGGCTAAGTTTCTCCAATAATTCCTGATCATTGGTTACTCCAAGATCTGTTACCCGTCCCGGCCCTGCGTTGTACGCTGCAAGTGCCATCTTTTCCTCTCCGCCAAAGCGTTTCAGTTGATAAGATAAATAACGTACGCCGCCATCAATGTTTTGCGCCGGATCGAACGAATCAGTAACCCCTAAGCCGCTCGCGGTGCCATCCATAAGCTGCATTAAACCTTTAGCCCCTGCCGAAGAGACCACATTAGGATTAAACGAAGATTCAGTATCAATCACTGCTTTGATCAGATCAATCGGCACGCCATATTTAGCACTCGCCTTCTGGATGAGATCATCATAGCTTGTAGGTGTAGAACCCGTTATTTCCCCGGAAATTATGTTATTGAAGGTTTCTGTTGTCCCACCTATCTGCTGCCATAACAAGCTGCTGACTGAAGTTGCATCCGGGAGAGAGGTCAAATAGCTTGAACTTTCACTACTCGTTGACATTGCCTGAAGCATTGTCGCAAATCCAGAAGCTGAAACCCCCGTTGACCGTTCATTTCCATTCGCGGAGCTAGTTTTTTCGGTTGTAGCCTTAAGGTTGATCCATTTAAGCTGCCCTAACCCGTCGGTTACAGCGGGATTGATCTGCATGCTGGCGCACTCCTTTTTTTGTCCTACTCGAATCATATATAAGGTTTCGCGTTGAAATTTCGATGAATTACGGCTTAATCTTACATTTTATCTGAGATTATTGCTATATGTTGGAATGAAAAAACAGACTTCAGACCCTGATATTTAGGTCTAAAAGCCTGTTTAGATCAAATCCATTCAGTTCTTTTTAGCGCGCAAAGGGAATCATCACGAAGTAGCTTAGTGTCGCAACAATCCCTAAGCCCATTGCCCATGCCCCAAGCGTTTTTTGCTCTTTGACATAGGAATAATAACCAACTACGGCAGCGATGGGTCCGAGAATAAAGGACCAGATGAACAATGAGGCGATTCCCATCCCCAGTCCAACATACCCCATTACCCGGCTTCCACTATATTCCGCTTCACTGTCCTTGCGCTCTTCCACTATACGCGGGGCATCCCGTACCTGCATTGGAACCGGATTTACCTCAGCAGCGTATTCTTCGCGATGCTCTCTGTCCCGACGAGGATAGTCCACTCTCCGCGGACGAAGAGTGACTTTTCTCGGACCGGATTGTTCCCGTGATGAGCTTGATTCATTATCCTTTTCTGTGTCCATTCTGGCGGCCTCCTAAGCGTTCGGCTTAAACGTCAGACAACATGTTGCAGATGATGTACTGGCATGATCGCGGTGACCTTCATTCGTCATTTCTTCAGCATATTCTTCCTTATAACCATTGCCTACGTGCTTATCGATCTCAATGACAATTTCTTCAGCCCGGCATAAATTATGCTCGCCCCAATAATGACAATTGCTCACGCTACATTTTACTAATGGTTTTTCACTCGACATAATTATCACCTCGGCTTCATTATGTCCGCTCCATTTACCCGCTATTCGACAGAGTGGTTTCCAGTTGATGTATCGAGACAGGCTTTCAATCCACGCAAAAAAGGACCAGCTCATCGTCATTACAAAATGACAAAGTGCTGATCCCTTTAGATCACTATTTAGAAGTTAAACCTGATTTTGCATACGTTTCTCGGTCAAATAGTCGTTCTCATAATAAATGAGATCATCGCGAAGATCTTCATACGTTTTGGTGATTTCTAGGATGATATCACGTGCGGGACGTACTGGCTTTTTGCGGAAACGGATTGCATCCTGACCAGTATACGCGTAACGGCCATCTTCAGAATAGCTTTCATTTTTCGGATAAAAGAAGTTGTTCACGCCATAGTGATATACATTATAAAGCGCTTTCTGTGCAAAAGATTCATCGAATGTCGCACGACGCAGCGCAACGCCTAATTTCTCATATGACATTTCTGAGAACACTAATAGATGACGAAGATCGGACAGAAAACCTTGGTAAAATTGTACAGTTTCCTCATCTCCCTCAACTACAAGCTGAGGCAATGCATGCTCATTTAGAAATACTTCCATTTTGTCGATTACCACTTTAAGTTTATCTCTCGTCGATTCACATAATTTCTGCACATTGGCTGCTGACATAGCGGTTGCTCCTCCTTATTATTCCCTGCTCTTGTAGTCAATAAAGTTAATCCTCTGAAAGAAACCGCCCTAAGGACGTATCTCTTTATTCTTGCAATATCAGGATGTGAACACAGAGAAGTCTAACCTTCTGAACAATTATTAAGAACAACATCTAATGAGGTATCTCTTACACAATCAAGAAGACAATTCGAGATACTTATTCTCTCTGATATTATCATAAAAAACGTTAGGAAGGTATCCTTTTCTAAGATGCATAAAAGATACGCTCTCTTCTAAACCTATAGACATTACATTGCATAGAGGAGCGGAAATCATGTCACGAAAAAATCTAACAGTTGCAGGTTTGGTTACAGCAGCTTTTACAGTTGGGTTACTTACCTTTGCCCTGCGGCCTGCCACTAATGGGACGACCAGAGATGCCGCTAAAGTCGCTGTTCAGAATCCGGTTCCAACTTCAGCTTTGCATTCACCTCCAAATCCCTCTCAGGAAAAAACATTAAAGAAAACCTCCTTAGGCCAGGATGTGGAGGCGACAGATCATCTGAATAGAGTCGATGTCAGTAGACATTTAACTAAACTCCTGTCTGAAACAGACGGGATGTCTTCGATTCATGATAAATCAGTGTATGCGAAACGATTGCAGCAAGACCACGGGTTTATCTCCATGCTGATGTGGATCGATTTTCGCACACAAAAGACTGAGACCTTTAAGTCATCTTTTCCAAAAGGAACCGAACAGGAGAACAAGCAGCTTCAAAAATATCTCAATACGACAAAATCAGCAATCCACGGTCATCAATCCTATGAATCTCCAACGTTTACAATCTGTAAAGAAAAATATTACTTTATCGCTCAGCGGAACAAAGAAAAAAATGTAGGGATTATTGCACTTATCAACCAAAAGGTGCTTGGGCGTGTGGCAGACCATCAGCTGAAGAACCTGCGTCTCATTCCGTATCCTAAGGAAGGCAAATACCATGTGGAATCAGTCCATACCGATAACTTAAAGGACATTACGGTCAAGACAGGCCATGATAACGAAAATGCCAGCCATTTTTATGAGAATGAAATTGTAGTCCGTTTTCAGGGAAATGCTCCGACTCAAGGACAGCTCCAGACGATAACCGCCGATATCCACTGCAAGCAGCCACGCAAGCTGGGATATGCCTATATCTTTCGCTCTGAGAAGATGACCTACTATCAGCTCAAATCCTATTTCACCAACAAATGGCATCCCGAATATACGGAACCTCACTATATGTATTTAACCAATGATACCATCACTAAAAACGCTGAAGGAACTGTCACTCCTAACGACATGTTATTCTCCACTTACCAATGGAACCTCCCGGCGATTGAAACCGAGCTAGGGTGGAATCTTTCCAAAGGCAGCAAAGAAGTGGTTGTGGCCGTGGTGGATACGGGAGTACAGATTAATCATCCTGATTTACAAGGTAAGCTTTTAACTGGTTATAATGCCATTACCAATGGTTCCACACCCGAGGATGATGTAGGTCACGGTACACATGTATCTGGAATCATTGGCGCACTTGTTAACAACGGGGAAGGTGTAGCTGGCATCAGCTGGTACAATAAGATCCTCCCTGTAAAAGCGCTAGATAACTCAGGTGCCGGAACGACTTATTCCGTAGCAGAAGGTATCATATGGGCAGCTGACAATGGTGCAAAGGTTATTAACTTAAGTTTAGGGAATTATGCCGACTCTCAGTTCCTTCATGATGCGATTAAATACGCCTATGACCGGGACATCGTGCTTGTGTCTGCAGCAGGCAATGATAATACAGAGCGGCCTGGATACCCTGCAGCTTATCCCGAAGTGATTGCAGTGGCTGCTACAAATGCTTCAGGGGAAAAAGCCTCCTTCTCCAACTACGGCGATTATATTGATGTCGCTGCACCCGGAGAAAGCATCGCAAGCACCTATCCGGACAGTCAATATGCCGCTTTATCCGGCACGTCAATGGCCAGTCCCCATGTCGCTGCGCTGGCGGGTCTGGTACGTTCACTAAATCCTAATCTGACGAATAAGGAAGTTATGGACCTTATGACCAAAAACGCTGTGGATCTGGGAACTTCCGGCCATGATAAATATTTTGGCTGGGGTCAGGTCGATATTTATAAAACGCTACAAGCGGCAAGCGGCAATCAAGTCCCATTGCAGCTTTTCCCTCAACATGTACGCCAGCAAATGAATCAATTAAAACAAAAAACAAAGAACACCCCTTAACCGTGTCATTGCAAAAACCGGCCAAGTAACTGAAGAAACCGCTGCAACCCTTCCTCCATCTCCGGTTCCTTCATTTGAGAATAGCAAAGACGGATGTGGCGGGAAGGCGTTTCCGCAGAGTAACAGACATCACCGGGTAAAAAAGAAATGCTCTCCTGTTCCGCCAAGTCATGCAGGCTTGCGATATCAGGAGAAGGGGGCAGCTCCAGCCAGAGATTAAGTCCTCCCTCTGGTAGCATATAGTTCACTCCAGGCGGCGCGTACAGCTTCAGAAGCTTCGCCGCCTTTTCCATACGACCACGCAGTGTAATTCGTAGCTGTGCTGCGTAGGCGTCGTATTTTTCAGCGATGAAGGGTAATACAGCCTTCTGTGTCAGCAAGGGACTTCCTAGGTCACTCGCAGATTTAGCGGCGATCAGCCGGGACAGAATATTTCCTTCTGCTGCTACACAGGCGATTCGGCAACCAGGAGCAAGTACTTTGCTAAAGCTTTTCATATAGACTACATGTCCATCGGGATCCATTGATTTAATCGCCCTAGGTGGAGGTGCATGGAAATATAAATCACTAAATGGGTCATCCTCAACAATGAGGCAACGGTAGCTGCGCGCTAATTCCAGCAGTCGTTGCCTTCTTGTGATGCTCATAGTTACGCCGCTTGGATTTTGAAAAGTAGGGATGGTATAAATTAGCTTTGGGGGTCTTTGATCACACATTTTTGTAAGAACATCCACCCGCATCCCTTCACTATCCGTAGGTACAAAAATCATCTCTGCACCTCGTCCCGCAAATACATCAATAGCACCAGTATAGCTAGGCGCCTCAAGATAGACTGTATCTCCAGGACCAACAAATGTACGAGCCACCAGATCAATGCCTTGCTGGGTCCCGCTGGTTATCATCAAATCGGAAGAAGTGAGTGAAACCCCACGCGATTTCAAATGTTCTCTCATGACATTCCGCAGCTCAAGATCTCCCTGAAAATTCCCGTAGGTTGCCATAAGCTCCGGTTGCTCTTTGACCAAGGAGGTGTAGGTGTCACCGATATCGTGAAGCGGCAGCAGCTCACTGTGGATGGCGGCTAAATGAAAGGGATATTTCACTTCCGAAACATCAAAATTCCGCCAAAGCTGAGCCCGCGGCAAATAATCATCATATAAATCCTGCCAGCAACCCTCTTCGTGACGTCTATTATGGGTTGGATCGGCTACAAAGCAGCCTTTGCCCTGTCTGCAGTAAATAAGTCCTCGTCTCTCAAGCATATCGTAAGCCTTGCTTACTGTAACCTGACTCACGTTCAATGTTATAGCTAGACTTCTAACGGAGGGCAGCCGGACACCTTGCTGAAGCAGTCCTGATGAGATCCGCTGACTGAGGGTTTCACTGATTTGATGGGGCAGAGTTTTGCTGCCGCTGCGATTCAAATCGATATGCATGAACCCTTCACCTCCACTGTTATATTCAACGCTTTACTGTTATACAGCGCTCCTATTATGATAGCATCAAATCGAAAGGTGGAGAACTAATTTATGGATATCAAATACTCAACGGCAGCCAATCATCTAGGGTCATCAGCAGTTCGGGAGATTCTAAAAGTTACACAGGGCAATGACATCATTTCACTTGCAGGCGGGCTGCCTGGGGAGGATTTGTTTCCCTTGGAGGCCGTACGCGATGCCTATAATCGTGTGCTCTCCAGCGATACCTCAGCGCTTCAATATGGGCTAACCGAGGGTTTTACTCCACTACGTGACAAAATCGCTGAAAGACTTACCCGGCAAGGTATCCCGGTTACATCCTCTGAGATGGTGCTGACTACAGGCTCACAGCAAGCTATAGATCTGTTATGCAAAATATTGCTGGATCCCGGCGATGCAGTTTTTGTGGAAGCGCCCACCTATCTGGCAGCACTACAGGTACTCGGTTCTTACCGGGCTGCTATTCATACGATACCAAACGACGAACATGGCATTCTGCCAGATCAATTGGAGGAGCAGATTCGGGTACATCGGCCAAAACTGCTCTACGCAGTTCCGACCTTCAACAATCCGTCTGGAGCAACCTGGAGTAAAGAGCGCCGCGAGCAGGTGGTTGAAATCTGCCGCCGTTACAGTGTTCTTATTCTAGAGGACAATCCCTATGGAGAAATAACCTTTGATGAAGATAAAACTCTATATCCCCCCTCACTAGCCTCCATCGATAGAAGCTTCGGCGGGGATTATTGTGTAGTCTACACAGGGACCTTCTCCAAAATCGTCGCCCCTGCCCTGCGCACGGGTTGGATTATCGGCGATTCCGAACTAATCAAGACCATCGCCAAGGCGAAGCAAGCAGCCGATCTGCATTCCAGCACCATCGACCAGCGTGCTTTAGATGAACTGCTGTTACATTTTGATATTGAGCAGCATATCCGCCTCATCTCAAGAGAGTATCATTCGCGTATGAAGCTCCTGTCCGCGGAGCTCAGATCACATAACTGGGAAGGAGCATATTTCCTTGAACCAAGAGGCGGCATGTTCCTATGGCTTACACTTTCCGAAGAGATTAACACTAAGGAATTACTCCCGCTGGCAGTGGAAAACGGAGTAGCGTTTGTTCCAGGAGAGGTATTCTATTCAGCGGAGCCTCACAAAAGCAAAATGCGCCTTAACTTCACGCATACGCCACCCGAACTAGTTCCTGTTGCTGTTCAACGTCTAGAGAAAGCATTGGTTCAATGGCAGCAAAATCAAAACATCGTTCGGTCGTGAATAACTGCTCATAATCAATAGCCACGATAGCTAATTAAAACGGCTTCTCCATCCTTTATTGGACGGAGAAGCCATTTTTTGTGAGCAGATTTCTGCGTCTTCACTTTTGCGCATTTGCAGAATGTTACCTTTACGCATTTCTGCAAATCAAATTTTCGCATTTCTACTTTTAGCGTTTTTGCAAATCTCATTTCGCAATTCCACATTGAGCGTTTCTGCTCAGCTTATTTCGTATCTTCACATTTCACATTCAGCGATTTTCACACGTCATATTTCTGATTTCCACATTTCAGCGCCTCTACAGATCACATTTTCCTATTTCCACATTCAGCAATTTTTGCTCGTCATATATCGCATTCCACATTTCAGCCTCTCTACACATCTCATTTTCGTATTTCCCCATTCAGCAATTTTTACACATCACATATCGCATTCCCACATTTCGCCGTCGGCATCACCAAACATCCTTTAGTTACTCAACACATCTGCCATTCAACTAATCCGATTTCACAGCGAAGTTACAGCCAGAGGTTACAATTGATATTTTGCTACTAACTCCAATCTTCCCGCAGAAGATTAGCCAAGCTCCGCATTGCGCAGTTTGCTAGCTACTAATCTAATTCTGGCGTCAAAGTAACTATGGAGTTCTGGAGTTCTGGAGTTCTGGAGTTCTGGAGTTCTGGAGTTCTGGAGTTCTGGAGTTCTGGAGTTCTGGAGTTCTGGAGTTCTAGAGTTCTGGAGTTCTGGAGTTCTGGAGTTCTGGAGTTCTGGAGTTCTGGAGTTCTGGAGTTCTGAGTTCGGGAGTTCGGGAGGTTCGTATCGGACCCCAGCGCTCTTATTTGCATCAATTCCGCTCATTTAGTTTGCTATCGGACTCCATAGTCACTATTGGATTCAAAACGCCCGATATCCACCCTGTTTATGCCGAATAACGGCTCTCCAGTCCGAAACTCCTCCAAAAAGGCATAAAATACACAAATAGCTGCATCTCGGTCCGTTAGCATATCAGCTCATCAGCCCATCTGCCATCTGCCATCAGTCATCAACCATCAGCCATCAGCCATCAGCTCATCAACCACCAGTCATCAGCCCATCAGCTCATCAACCACCAGCCACCAGCCATCAACAATCAGCTCATCAACCACCAGCCACCAGTCATCAGCTCATCAACCACCAGCCATCAGCCATCAGCTCATCAACCACCAGTCATCAGCCCATCTGCCGCTAGCAATTCTTTTAAAAAATCCAATTTCTGCATATCACGTTACTAAACACCTGCATTTTCACGCATTCACTGCTTTATATATTTGCCTTATCCGCATTTGTTTGCAACAAAAAAGGCGGCGTAGCCGGGTTACCGGGATACGTCGCCGTTTGTATGGTGTTGTTATTATAACGTTGCAGTTAGGAAAGTTTGCCGTAAGCCGGGTTCTGTGCTCGTCGTGGTTCGATCGGGAACTACCCTCCCACCATAAGCGACAATCATCTATCTAGGCCATACATTACTGCACAGCTCCAGCGACCAACCTAGACGCGCCTCAGGCTAAGGCTGCTTATTCAGCTGCGTCTCATTAGGTCTTGCTCCAGATGGGGTTTACCAGGAACGAAGTCACCAGCGTTCCTCGGGGTCTCTTACACCTCGGTTCCATCCTTGCCTGTGCCGCCCTAAGGCGGCCATCGGCGGTCCATTTCTGTGGCACTATCCTTCAGCTCGCGCCGACTGGACGTTATCCAGCATCCTGCCTTATGGAGCCCGGACTTTCCTCCCGTGACGTCTTCACGTCACCGGCGATTGTCTGTCAAACTTTCCGAACAACATTATATATTATACAGACATCACATGTCTGGCACAAGCGTTATTAAATGGCAATTTTATAGGAACTTAAATGGCTCCGTATTCACCTGCGAAGCATGTACAGCTGTATCATACTTATGCTCGGCCAATTTTCCAGCCATCCACTCCGCTACTTTCTCTTTCATGATCTTCTCCGCATTATGTCCCGGATCAATCAGAGTGATTCCGGCGAGCGCAGCATCCTGAACTGTATGATAATCCAGATCCCCAGTAACCAGGACATCCGCACCACGGAAAATAGCACTGTTATAATACTTTCCACCCGAGCCACCGAGAACAGCGGCTTTACGAATCGGACGGTCCAAATCACCTACAACCCGTACATGGTCTACCTTCAGACCTTTTTTTACCGTCTCCACGAATTGTCCAAGGGTTGTAGGCTCTTTGAGCTTTCCTACCCGCCCAAGTCCTAAGCTGCGGCCCTTAAGATCCATTGAATATAAATCATAGGCAACCTCTTCATAAGGATGGGCCTTAAGCATAGCCTGCACCACTTTATTGCGGATGGAGTGCGGGACGATCGTCTCAATACGAATTTCCTCGGCACGTTCCATCTTACCTTTTTCCCCGATATAAGGATCCGTGCCTTCTCCTGGAATAAAAGTACCGTATCCCTCGATATTGAAGCTGCAATGACTATAGTTGCCAATTGCCCCTGCTCCAGCATTCAGGATAGCATCCAGAACCTTCTGATGATGATCCTTCGGCACAAATACTACCAGCTTTGATAATTGCTCTGAATGAATGTCTTTGATGGGTACTCCGTTTTCTATGCCAAGAGCTTCAGCCATCCAATCATTCATTCCACCCTCGGTAACATCCAGATTCGTGTGGCTGATGTACACCGCAATGTCATTCTTGATTAATTTTTCATACATTTTGCCCGCCGGTGTGTCTGTCTGGATTCCTTGCAATGGACGGAAAATAATCGCATGATGCGCAATAATCAAATTGCAGCCTAGACGAATCGCTTCTTCAACTACCTCATCATTCACATCTAAAGCAACTAATACATTAGTTATTTCTTTTTGCAGCGTGCCCAGTTGAAGGCCAATTTTGTCCCAATCCTCAGCTAAATGCTTAGGAGCCAGTTGCTCCATATACTGAATTACTGTTTGTCCCTTGGCAAACATTGTAGCACCTCCGTAATTTCCCTGATCTGACCTTGAATCTGTTTCCGTTTATTCTCAGCAGATTCTAGTTCTGAACGTGACAACGATGTTAAAATGCCTTCCAATTTCTGAATCTCACCCTGCCACTTAACAAAAAACACAGCATTTGGCGCTTGAAGCAACCATGGTCCCATTTGCAGCAAGGCCTCTTGCCCAAGGACCTTAGTGGAATCCCCCAAGGTTAAGTCACGATATACACTTTCATTTGTAATTCCAGCGTCCGTATTTTCTGGTACAGCCGTCAATACTTCATATAGCTTCCCGTCTTCTTCCAAAATTCTCTCAGCTACGAGTACCCATTTATTATTTAATAACCAGCGGCGCAAAATATCCTCGCCTACATTCGGCTGAAGTAAAAGGGTTGTAACATCTTTTAGCTTACCTTGGCTTTGACCCCGGTCCAGAATCGCGGCAATTAATGCGCCTCCCATGCCAGCAATCGTGATACAATTGACTTCACCAGGTTCCAGAACCTCAAGGCCGTCTCCTCGGCGCACCGAGATCACCTTCCCTAGTCCAGCCTCTGCAACGCCCTTACAAGCAGCATCAAAGGGACCCGGGTTTACTTCACCTGCAATTGCAAACACAGCCTTACCGCTTTCGACAGCGGCCACAGGAAGCAAGGCATGATCGGAACCGATATCTGCTAATCTGCTTCCTTGCGGAATTTGCTCCAGCAATTGCTGAAGCCGATCTGATAATTTCACATTGTTCATGTTGCCACCCACGTTATCCATTTTTTTCGAAACCCGAACAACAAAGCTAACCCTGCTGCAATCTTTAGGATCAGCATCAATGAAATCCACTGCGGATAATCCTGTCTTAATAAAAGAGCGTCAAGCTCTGGCATGATCCAAAGCGATACTCCCACTGCAAAATAAACACTGGCAACACCGCTTACCTTATGATGCAAAAGCCAGCTTAACCATACCATCAGCACACACAATGGCAGCCATAGGAACTCCAGTTCAAATATAGAGGCCTCCGGGCTTCTTCCACCGAAGAACCCTGCATACAGTAATGCCCAAAAAGCAAAACCACAGTACTGCAACAAACCTATCCGGAGTAAAAATCCCAAAATACACCATAACAAGCCGCAGCACCCAATTAGAATAGGCCTCCAGAGCTGAGGATCCAGATCATGCAAATTAATCAGCCATAGCCCAAAACCAAGCGTTAAAACACTGCCCAGCCCCGCTAGGATAAGACTGATAACATTGTTCCGGTCCTTATAAACGGCGGAGTATCCATAACAAATAATTAATACAGATAGTGCGGTTGCAAGTTGCAAAGGCCAAGGAAAAACGCTAAAATAAAGACTAATCAAGAAAATCAAGGAAATAATTCCAAAAGAAAACAGCCAAATTTTGATGCTTCCCTGCTGTAAATTTCTCAGCGAAATTGGATTGTTATCCTTATTCGCATCCTCATCGTCATACAGATTGGTTAAGAAATCGCAATACTGCTCTGGCAGCAACCGGCTTTTTCTCCAATACTGAATCTCTTTTATAATGATGTCGCGTTTTTCCAAATTCACTGGTTCATCCTTCTTTCCAGATACACAAGGTCAACACATTTTTTACCAGCGTAAATTCAAATAAAAGAACCTCCTGCCACTGAGCAGCAGAAGGTCCAGTTCATGAAATACTATTCAAGGAAATCCTTAAGCCGTTTACTGCGGCTAGGGTGACGAAGTTTGCGCAATGCTTTGGCTTCGATCTGGCGAATCCGTTCCCGGGTAACACCAAACACCTTGCCGACTTCTTCAAGCGTTCTTGTCCGTCCATCATCAAGGCCAAAACGCAGGCGAAGTACATTCTCTTCACGCTCCGTGAGCGTGTCCAGCACATCCTCCAGTTGTTCCTTCAGGAGTTCATAAGCCGCTGCATCCGCAGGAGCCAATGCTTCCTGATCCTCAATGAAATCTCCCAGATGAGAGTCATCTTCTTCACCAATTGGTGTTTCCAAGGATACAGGTTCTTGGGCAATCTTCATGATCTCTCTAACTTTCTCAACCGTCAGTTCCATCTCAGCCGCAATTTCCTCTGGGGAAGGTTCGCGTCCCAGTTCTTGCAGCAATTGGCGAGAAACCCGAATCAGCTTGTTGATCGTTTCCACCATGTGTACAGGAATACGAATGGTACGCGCCTGATCCGCAATCGCACGAGTGATGGCCTGGCGAATCCACCAAGTAGCATACGTACTAAATTTGAATCCCTTATTATGGTCAAATTTCTCTACTGCTTTGATCAGACCCATATTACCTTCCTGAATCAGATCCAGGAACAGCATACCGCGTCCGACATAACGTTTCGCGATACTTACTACGAGACGCAGGTTCGCTTCTGCAAGACGGCGTTTAGCTTCTTCATCGCCATTCTTAATCCGCATAGCAAGCTCAACTTCATCGTCAGCCGACAACAAAGGAACGCGTCCGATTTCTTTTAGATACATACGGACAGGGTCATTAATCTTGATCCCTGGTGGCAGTGACAGATCGTCATCAAAGCTGAAATCATCGCTGTCTTTATCCTCATTATCCTCGCTTGGTCGGAGGCTGTTAACCTCTTCATCGTTCTCGTTTACAACCTCAATTCCCAAATCACTGAGTTGCTCGTAGAACTCCTCCATTTGCTCGGGGTCTTGATCAAACGGCGATAATTTCTCCATAATATCTTTGTAATTTAATGATGATCTTTTCTTACCTTGCTCAATGAGCTGATCCTTCACCTGATCCAAAGTAAATTCTGCTTCCAATTCAGTATGCTGATCGTTCGCCATAATTCGACTCCCTCCTCCCTAGGTACATCCTGTCAACATGTCATTGTCTCTCTAGGGCTATAATCTCACTTGCTATTTGTGCCGCACGCAAAAAGTCACCTGACTTTTCAGCCTGAATCATCTCTTCACGCTTCTGTTCCATTTTGCGTTGCAGTGGGTATTTCCGCACTTCACGAATACAATCATCTAGAACCTGCATATTCCAGTCCGGAGGGGTATCCATCATGGATATTGATGTCGCAGTTTTTTCCAGACGATCATCCTGAAGTGATGATAGAAACCGACTAATGCCGGGTGGTTTGCCTTGCGCGTAATAGGCATATAGATAAGCAGCAATTGCCGCATGATCAACGATGTTGAAATCTTCTCCGAGGCGTTCGCCCACATACGTGGCGGCTTCCGGGTCCTGAATCATAAAGGACAATAGACGCCGTTCCGCGACATGATAAGCGGGTAGTAAGGTCGGTGTCTGCACCTGCCCTTTTTTATGCCTACCATTATTCCACCTTTTGTCGTTATTATCCCCTTCAGGGATGTTTTTTTGCATCGATGCCCTAAGTAAATTACAATCCTGCTTCAAACTATCATATGAAAGTTCGAGTTCAGCAGCGATTTCCTTCAGATAAACCTCTCGCTCTGTTGAGGAATGCAGTGAAGCAATAACTTCTAAGGCTTCCTTGACATAGGCGATTTTGCCATCTTCCTCTAGGAGTATATGGTTTTTTTTCAGATATATAAGCTTAAATTTTATGGATGAAACTGCTGAATCAATAACCTGATCTTTAAATCTTTCTCCTCCATGCTTGGAGATAAATTCATCCGGATCCACCCCGCTTGGCAGTAAGGCGATCTTTACACGCAGGCCGCTGCCTTCAAGCATCGGAATGGCCTTCATGGCTGCTGCTTGTCCCGCCCGGTCACCGTCGTAAGACAGTATAATTTCATCAGCCAGGCTCTTCATAAGTGCCACATGACCCTCCGTCAAGGACGTTCCCATCGTTGCTACGCCGTTATGCACACCCGCTTCCCAGGATGAGATGACATCTCCGTATCCTTCAAACAGGACGATTTGTCGAGTTTTGCGAATGGATGCTTTGGACTGGTGCAAATTGTACAATATCCGGCTTTTGTTAAACAATCTACTCTCCGGAGAATTTAAATACTTAGGTTGACCCTCTCCAAGTATTCTTCCGGCGAATGCGATTACCTTGCCTGTACGGTTGGCAATCGGAAAAATAATCCGGCCACGGAAACGATCCAAATAGCCTTTGCCCTCACCGCGGGCTGACAGAAGTCCGCCTTTCTCCATTTCCGCAAGGTCAAAATTTCGCTTCTCCAAAAACTGCAGCAAAGTATCCCAGCGGTCCGGAGCATATCCGATCTGAAACTGGTCAATCATTTTATCACTGAAGTTCCGGCCTCTTAAATAGTCCATAGCGGCTTTGCCGTGTTCCGTATTCTTCAGCAAGTAATGATAGAACTTTGCCGACCATTCATAAGCTTGAATCAACCGGTCGCGTTCCGGATCAGGGGGAGACATCATACCTCCCTTACCTTCTGGAACGGGAATATCACTTTCTTCAGCCATTATTCTGACAGCTTCGGGGAAGGTTAATCCTTCGATTTCCATCCTAAATTTGATGGCATTTCCACCCATACCGCAGCCAAAGCAATGAAATACTCCCCGGTCGGGGGTAACAGTAAAGGAAGGGGTTTTCTCCGAATGGAACGGGCAGAGGCCCCATAAATATTTCCCCTGCTTGGACAAATGAACAACCTTACCGACTGTATCGACTATATCATGACGCGCAAGCACGCTTTCGATAACCTCTTCCGGAATATTGCCGTGTCCGCTAGCCACTTCAACCACCTTCATCTCTTAACAAATAAATATAATTCGCTATTGCTACACATTCTCCTGCAAAAGTATTAAAAGTTTTGTCAGTTTATGTTGAAAATAAGTTTTTTCTTCTGCCGTTATGGGTTTTGGACCCTTGGAATAATGTCCCCGTCTTCGTTCCACGGCCCTGGCATGTCTTCCCTCCAACATAAAATCCATCTTGGAATTGTCGTATTCCTGACCACGAAATGAAAGCACACTGCATCGTTTACCTAGTGCAAGTGCCGCAAGACCATAATCTTGAGTCAGTACCACATCTCCTGCAGTAATATGATTGGCAATATATAGATCGGCACTCTGATCTCCTCGATCCACCTGCACAACCGTTACACCCTCTTCAGCTTTCAGTGCATGGTCATAAGAAGATACCATAAGTACCGGAACACCAAAGGTGCGACCTACCTCAGCGATCTCTTTTTTGACCGGACAAGCATCCCCATCCACCACTATCGTTCTAGACTGGGACTTCTCCATGATCATCACCAATTTCCCGTGTAATATATATACGCCCTCTCCGCAAGAAATCCTTCTTTCTAAGCATAAATACGGAACGGATGTCAAATGACGCATTGGCACCGTTCCGTATATTTATACCCCAAACCAACATTCTATACCATAAGATTCAAATTTTCTTGATTAAAATTACCAGACAAGCTTCGCGAAATCAGCGAACGACTTGGAGTCAGCATCAATACCAGCAAGCAGAGCCAAACGGTTAGCACGCACTTGCTCGTCCTCAGCCATAACCATAACGGAATCAAAAAATGTTGTAACGGCGTCTTTTAGACCCGAAAGAATCCGAAGTGCTTCTTCGGCATTTTTTGCCGCCATAGCTTCAAGGTAAGGTGTGTGAAGCTCCTGCCATGTATTGAAAAGCTGCATTTCGGCATCTTCTTTAAGTAAAGCAGGATCAATCACTTCACTAGTTGCTTTACTTGCCAAATTACTGACACGAGTAAGCGAATCCACGGTAATCTTGAAATCTGCTTGGTCGGACACAGCAGCCATAAGAGCACGACTTCTGCCCACAACATCTACTACGTCGTCAAAACCAGCCGCTGTAACAGCGTCCACAACATCATAGCGTACATTGTCAGATAAAAGACGTTTTACACGCAGACCGAAGAACTCGTACAGGTTTATACGTAGTTCATCTCCAGAATGTTTCGTATTTCCTGAATTTTCATGAATTTCAATCGCCGCTTCAAAAATTTCACGCAGCGTAATTGGCAATTTATGCTCAAGCACAATTTGAACAATTCCTGCAGCCTGACGGCGCAGCGCATATGGATCCTGAGATCCTGTCGGGATGATGCCGATGGAGAAGCAGCCAACAATCGTATCAATTTTGTCTGCTATGCTGACTACTGAACCCGCTTCTGTTGAAGGTACAGTATCTCCTGCAAATCGTGGCTGATAATGCTCGAAGATCGCTTTTGCCACAGTCTCAGGCTCGCCTGCTTTACGTGCATAATCTTCACCCATTGTTCCTTGCAGCTCAGGAAATTCATAAACCATTTGTGTGACAAGGTCAAATTTACAAATATCCGCAGTGCGACTTACTTCGGACACAGCAGTAGCTGACAGTCCAAGCTTCACAGCCAGACGATCAGAGATTTGGCGAATACGGCGCACCTTATCCCCTACGCTGCCCAAATCTTCATGGTAAACAATGTTCTCAAGCTTGGCTAACGCATCGTCAATCTTCATTTTTTGATCTTCTTGATAGAAGAATTTGGCATCTGATAGACGAGCACGAAGCACTTTTTCATTTCCCTTAGCGATAACATCCAATGATTCTGCATTCCCGTTACGTACCGTTACGAAGAATGGCAGCAGTTTGCCAGCTGCATCAAAAACAGGGAAATAACGCTGATGCTCACGCATCGAGGTAATCAGCACATCCTGAGGAATCTCTAAGAAAGATGGATCAAAGGTTCCAAAGAGCACGGTTGGTGTTTCTACCAAGAACAGTACTTCTTCCAAAAGATCTTCTTTAATCGCAATTGTCCAGCTTTTCTCTTCAGCCAATTTGTTGATTTGATCCAGGATGAGCGTTTCCCGTTCCTTCACATCCACAAGTACATGCTGCGCACGCATGCTCTCCACATATTGTGCAGGCTCCGAAATTACAGTCTCTGTACCGAGAAAACGATGTCCACGGCTCACATTACCCGCTTTTACGTCCGTAATTTCCAAATCAATGATCTCTTTACCAAAAAGAGCAACCATCCAGCGAATCGGACGAACGAATTTAAAATCGTAAGCTCCCCAGCGCATATTCTTCGGGAAAGTCATCGCATTTACAATACCCAGAAGTCCTTCTGTGAGCAAAGAAGCAGTCTCTACACCCGCACTATTTTTTGTGGCATAAATATATTCCACGCCAGCTAGCTCTTTAAATGTAAATTGCTCTGGAGATACACCCTGACTGCGGGCAAATCCTAGTGCAGCTTTACTCCAGTCGCCGTTAGCATCCAGCGCGATTTTGCGTGAAGGTCCTTTGACCTCTTCACTAATATCCTCTTGCTTCTCAGCCGCGTCCTTAACAAATACAGCGAGACGACGTGGCGTAGCATATGCAGTAACTCCAGCATGGTTTATACGTGCAGAATCCAACCACTTGGACATTCTATCTTGCAGCTGTTCCATCGCAGCACGGATAAAACGTGCAGGAATTTCCTCCAGACCGATCTCAAACAGGATATCTTTAGACACGGTCAGCACCTTCTTTCTTCAGCAGCGGGAAGCCAAGCTTCTCGCGTTCCTCAAGATATGTTGCCGCTACGGAGCGGGCAAGATTACGCACTCGGGTAATAAATCCAGTCCGTTCAGTTACACTAATTGCTCCACGTGCATCGAGTAGATTAAAGCTATGTGAGCATTTCAACACATAATCGTAGGCTGGAAACACAAGATGCTTCTCCATCGCTCTACGCGCTTCCTCTTCATACATGTTGAACAGCGAGAATAACATTTTTACATCCGATACTTCAAAAGTGTAGGTAGAATGCTCAAACTCCGGCTGATGAAAAACATCACCATAAGTCATACCGCTTACCCATTCAAGATCGAACACATTTTCTTTATCCTGAATGTAAGAGGCTAAGCGCTCCATACCGTAAGTGATTTCTACAGCAACAGGATTCGCTTCGATGCCACCTACCTGCTGGAAGTAAGTAAACTGAGTGATCTCCATACCGTCCAGCCATACTTCCCATCCCAGACCTGCACAGCCCAGCGACGGATTCTCCCAGTTATCCTCTACAAAACGGATGTCATGCAAGAGCGGATCAATACCGAGTGCTTTCAAGCTATCCAAATAGATCTCTTGAATGTTATCTGGTGAGGGTTTGATGATTACTTGGAACTGGTGATGCTGATACAGACGGTTCGGGTTCTCTCCATAACGACCATCGGAGGGACGACGTGAAGGCTCTACGTAAGCCACTCTCCAAGGCTCAGGACCTAGCGAGCGTAAAAAAGTCATAGGGTTCATCGTGCCGGCGCCTTTTTCTGTGTCATAAGGCTGTACGATGATACAGTTCTGTTCAGCCCAGAACTGCTGCAGTGTCAAAATCATCTGCTGGAAGTTCATAATACCGTCTCCTTCGCTTTACAAGTTTTTTACAACAGCTTGCCTAAAACTTTCTACCATGGAGGCGGCACTTTTAGCTCCTGACAGCAACAAAAAGCCCCCGCCCCCATGCCTGATTAACAGACATAGGGACGAGAGCTTAACTTATTCTCCCGCGGTTCCACCCTACTTGATTTCATACCTTGTATGAGCAAGTTTGCTGCCAAGACAAGAACGAAATCCACTTTCACTCGCCGCATCCGTACTCCCGGGTGCCATGTTCATGAACGTTGTCCCGCCAGGCTTCCACTGCCCCCAGCTCGCTGAATAACGACAATACAGTCCACTACTTTCCCGATCAATGCACGCCTCTCCCCAATTGGAGCATAACGACGATCATATAATAAACTGATCCTATAGTAACGGAAAAATCAGTTTTCGTCAAATCTTGTACTTGTCGAGCTGGTCTAGGAAACTTTGTGACTTCAGCTTTAATCCGAGTTGCACATCCATAAAGGCCCGCATAATTTTTTTCAGCTCATCCCGGCTGCTTTCCTTTACATCCACATTGCCTAGTCTAGTTAGGTCAAGTCTGGCGAATAATCGCAGCAGCTTCAACGCACGAGCAGAGACCTCCATGGCTGGAGGGTCATTATGTTTACAACTGCGGCACAGTGCTCCACCAAGGCGAGGGCTGACCAGCAGTTGATCATCCGGCTTCTCGGCACCACAAATTACACAAGAATCGAATTCAGGACCATAACCGGCTGCCTGTAAGATTTTCATTTCAAAGACATTTATGATAACGCCGGGTTCCTTGT
Organism: Paenibacillus sp. FSL H7-0735; assembly: GCF_038008505.1. Taxonomy (NCBI): domain Bacteria; kingdom Bacillati; phylum Bacillota; class Bacilli; order Caryophanales; family Paenibacillaceae; genus Paenibacillus; species Paenibacillus sp. FSL H7-0735. Next base: position 5,549,441 of record NZ_JBBOZH010000001.1, read on the forward strand.
CCTCTTCAAGTGCATTAAGACAGGCCGTAAGCTGGCGAAACCAGAAGCTTCCCGTTTCCTCATCATGCAGAACACGATCAAGCAGTTCACACGCATAAGACGCATAAGCAGCTTTGATCAAATCCTCACGGAGCGGATGGTGAGACTTCGTAATTTCGCCAGAATTCAGTGTCCCAAGTCCTCCGTTATTTCTAAAAAAAACAAATTCCCCAACGGTGAACAGTTGGATCAATGCAGCATGGCGGCTCTTGACCTTCTTTGCGCCACGCACCAGAACCCCTACTTTTCCCGCGTTCTCGGTGCAAAGCGTAATAATTGCGTTCCCCTCGCCGTAGTCCATGCTGCGGATGACGATCCCTTCCACCCTGTGTAGCATGCCTCTTCCCCCAACCATTCGGCAAGCAACCAGTCCTTATTGCGCTTCTTCATCACAGGCCTTCTCTTCCTCCACTAGCTGTAATCCACTATCTTCAAGCGGATGGCCAGCTTCCTTATACAGCAGGTAAGCATCGACGTCTCCTGTCATTGCAAAATACTTCCACGAAAAGTTTCGCATTCGTATTCATCCTTTCTTGGGAAAGACGATGTCTCTTATCAAGAATTAGGATGGTGCGATGGAGCAGGTTCTATCCTTGCAATTCCTACCAAACGAGGAATAACGGAATTAACTTAAAGGTCTTTATGGAAGCCCAAATCCCGCAGAACGCGGTCCTGATTGCGCCAATCTTTTTTCACTTTTACCCATAGCTCCAGAAAAATCTTCGAACCCAGCAGGTTCTCAATATCTGTCCGAGCCCGTCTGCCGACCTCTTTCAGCATTGCCCCTTGCTTGCCGATAATAATTCCCTTTTGGGAATCACGCTCAACAAAAATAACAGCTGAAACATGTACTACTCCATTAGGCTCAACCTTCATATCTTCGATGGCTACAGCAATAGAGTGCGGCACTTCTTCACGAGTCAAATGCAGAATTTTCTCCCGGATTAATTCCGCGCAGACAAATTGCTCGGGGTGATCCGTGATTTGATCTTCCGGATAATACTGAGGGCCTTCCGGCAAGTACTTGGCAACCTGCTCTAACAGCGTGTTAACATTGCTGCCCATCTTCGCAGAAATCGGAATAATTTCGGCAAAATCATGCAGCTTGTTATATTGGGCCATAAGCGGGAGCAAAGCTTCCGGCTCTATTTTATCGATCTTGTTGAGCACCAGAATCACCGGTGTCTTCAGACCATTTAATTGCTCGGCAATGTAACGGTCTCCACCGCCCAAGCCCTCTGACGCATCCACAAGGAATAACACAGCTTCTACTTCACCCAGTGTACTCATTGCAGTCTGGTTCATGTAGTCGCCTAGCTTGGACTGTCTTTTATGAATCCCCGGTGTGTCCAGGAATACGATTTGTGAAGTGTTTGTTGTGTAAACACCATGAATTTTGTTTCTGGTTGTCTGTGGCTTATCCGACATGATGGCAATCTTCTGGCCAATGACCTGATTCATGAGTGTTGATTTACCTACGTTTGGTCTGCCGATAATTGCGACAAAGCCTGATTTGAATTTCATATTATCTTCCTTCCATACTTACCTTCTAGTTCAATCTTTTTCAATCATTCAATCTTTTTTTAAAAGCTTTTTCGCTCCCCCTGAATCTCCCTCAGCCAAGGGGGACCCCAAGGGCCGCGACCCTCTGGACACCCGAAAATAGGCGTACCCGCAACGTTCGACGGGATTAGAGGGACGGTTGTGCATGAGCGCTTTTGTCCCCTGTTGGGGACACGCTTCACTGTCGCTTATTAACACGGTTCGCATTAAGCTCACCATGGAGAAAAATTACTGAGATGCAGCTTACAAGCAGGGTTTCAAGTTACGATGGGCAAAGAATCGCTGGCGGCTTTTGCCGCGGCGCTTACCTCGTAATATTACTCTAATAACACATAGTTTGCACCAGTTTAGCCTAACTTGGTAGAACTAGAACACTTTTAATTGTATTTTGTACAACTAATTTTAGTTTGAGTTTATGTTTTGGTGCTTTAGTTGTATTCTGTGCAATTAAATCCTGTCTTAAGAGCCTAATATGGACTTTATCATAAATTTAATTGTACTATCTGCAACTAAATTCATTTTTGTGGGAAAGAGTAGCAATTTAACTGTACATTGTGCAATTAAAGTAGCAACCTTCGTCTAACTATGCCTAATTTGCCTTTATACGGGCACAGGCATTAAATCAAAACCTCATTTTATTCTGAAGCTTGTCCTTGCTTTAGATCTACGGGACCAAAAGCGCCTGGAAGCAATTCTCCCACCGTAGTCTCAACGATATCACCCTTCATGTTTCCAAGAATAACCTTCATATCTGGTGAACACAACTCAATCATTACTTGCCGGCACACACCGCAAGGTGAAACGGGGCCGTCAGAGTCAGCTACTACGGCAATTGCTTTAAAAGAACCAACAGCATGTCCATCCGCAATCGCACGGAATAATGCTGTCCGTTCCGCACAGTTGGTTGGGCCAAAAGCAGCATTTTCCACATTACAGCCGTGGTGAATATGACCATCCTGATCAAGAAGGGCAGCTCCCACTCCGAATCGGGAATATGGAATGTAAGCTTTAGCTCGTGCTTTAATCGCCTCTTGCATAAGAAGAGTAGAATCCATATTTTGTCCTCCTAAAGTTTTGTGAGTATTGACTTCGTTGATTTTTCTTCGCACAAAACTCACTTCGTAAGCATACGCTCTGTTTTGTTTATCGTAACTTCCTGTTATCACTTCAACAAAACTCACTTCGTAAACATCTAATTAGTTTCGTTTATCGTTATTTTCTCAGCATGCACTAAATTTTATCAGCGTACTTCATGAGATATATTCGGGTACATAACTCACTTCAAAATTATTCAGTAACGAAAGAGGCGGAATCGCAAAACGCGGGTCCGCCTCTCCCCTGAATTGATTTTGTATCCTGATTATGACATAAGTCCGCTAATCCAGTCCATCACAGGCTGGTAAAAAACATAGATCCCGACTAAGACAGCAAACACCGCCGTGAGAAGCACAGCTCCTGCGGCGGTATCTTTTGCTCTCTTAGCCAGTGGATGAATCTCTGGCGAGATCAGATCAACCGTCGCTTCAATTGCCGTATTGAGCAGTTCGGCAGTTAGGACAAGCGTGATCGAGAACAGCAGCAACATCCAACTGGCCAGCGGAAGTCTGAACACGGCAGCGGCAACTAGCACAACCACCGCTAAACAGCAATGCACCTTCATGTTAAGCTCGGATTTGAATGCCGACACTAAGCCTTGCGATGCAAACCGAAAAGAGTGCCAGAACTTCTTGTGCCCTACCGCCGTGTTCTTCACCATTAGCGCGTCAACCCAACCTGAGATAGTACTTTTTCTTGCTTGGACATCATTTCTGCTTCTGAGGTTTCATCCTGATGATCATATCCTAACAAATGCAGAAATCCGTGAACAAAAAGAAAACCAAGCTCTCGTTCCAGTGAATGACCGTATTCCAGCGCCTGCTCCTGCGCACGAGTTACGGAAATGATTATATCCCCAAGTACGTCTGGAACATCTTCCAGCGCCTCGCCTTCCTCTACCTCGTATATAATGTCCAGCTCGTCCTCTCCGCTTTCATTCATAGCAAAAGAAAGCACGTCCGTCGGACGGTCAATTCCCCGATATTCTAAATTCAACTCATGTATACGAGCGTTATCGACAAAAGTAAGAGCTACCTCGCCCCGATCGATCCCTTCCGCTTCACCTGCTTTTTGCAAAATACTCTCCAGCAGCGTAATGAGATCGTCCTTTATCTCGTATTCTTCTTGCTCGTTATCCCAAACGATCTCCAAACTCATGGGTTAGGTGCCCCTTCCTCTTTTTTCGGCTTACGCACATCTTCTGGGTATTCGATCCGTGAATGGAAAATTCCCATAACCGTCTCCTTCAGAGTCCGTGCAATAATATCCAATTCTTTAATCGTCAAATCACATTCGTCAAACTGATGATCATCCAGTCGACTTTTAATAATCTTCTCAATCATCGTTTCCACCTGCAGAACAGTTGGCTTACGCAATGATCTCACTGCAGCCTCGACACTGTCGGCAATCCCCACAACGGCTGCTTCCTTCGACTGGGCTTTCGGTCCAGGATAACGGAAATCTTCCTCGGTAAAATCAGCCTCGACACCTTTTTCTTCAGCCAGCTTCAGTGCCTTATGGTAAAAATAATGCAGGAACGTTGTTCCATGATGCTGCTCAGCAATGTCACGGATTGGTTTTGGCAGCTTATATTCTCGTTGCATTTCCACCCCGTCACGGGCGTGGGCAACGATGATAGATTTACTAAGCTTCGGTTCAATAGAGTCATGTGGATTTTCCATATTATTCTGATTCTCGATAAAATAAAACGGACGTTTTGTTTTGCCGATATCATGATAATACGATCCTACCCGGCATAATAAGCCATCTGCTCCAATTGCTTCCGCGGCAGCCTCCGACAGGTTACCTACCATTACACTGTGGTGATAGGTTCCCGGGGTTTCGGTAAGCAGCTTGCGCAGCAGCGGGTGGTTTGGATTAGACAATTCTACCAGCTTCAATGCTGATAGAATACCAAAGGTTGCTTCGAAGAAAGGCATTAGCCCAATCACAAGCACAGCCGTCAATAGACCCCCTGCAAAAGCAAAACCAACCGAATACAAGGTACCTACCTCTTTCCATGCCCCTCCGCCTAACAGTATCTGCATAAAAACTGTCAGACAGCCAAAAAGCGATACCATAATCCCGCCTTTAAGGAGCGTGGAGCGTTGACCCGCACGGTGAGTCGCAAAGATAGCCACGTAAGAAACCACGATGGCAAAGAAACCAAAGTTAAAATCAAAGATTGAGTTCTGCTGCACATTCAAAATAACACTCGCCAGTACACTGAATAGAATGGAGCAGAAATAGGCCAAAGGCATGTCCAGAAGCATTGCAATTAACATTGCGCCTATCGCCACTGGTGCCAGGAATCCGATATAAGATCGAACATCGGTCTGCAAAACAGCGGCCAGCCGCATAGAGATAATAGTTATAACAAATACAAGCACCAGCATCAATAGCTGAGAATTGTTGTACTTAAAGCCTGAGGTACCGCCAGAATAACGAATGAACGCAAGCAAACCGACGGAGAGCATCGCAGAGAGAATCAATAGGCCTAATTGGGGCCAGTAATTCACCTCATTGCTTAGTAGGCCATTCTCATCCAAAAGAGTGTAGAGCTCTGGAGTAATTAACTGCCCCTTAGCAACAAGCGTGTCCCCTTGCTCGATGAATACATCAGGTGTGTTCTCCCGAGCTTGTACCTTCGCTTCCTTGGTGGCATCCTCATCGTAGAACTTGTTACTTGTGATCACAAGACGTACAAGCTCCTGAACAACCTCACGCGCTGTACGCTGGCTTAGAGAACTAATACTGACCTGTTCCGCTACCTTGGCGCGAGCAGTCTGCGCATCCGTAATCTGATCATTCATCAGCCTAGTTACAATATCTCGGGCGACAGGCTTCATCTCGATAATGTCCTGAGAGGTCAGGCGCGGAATCTTAATGTAAGTCTCTTCCGGAATGACATAGGTCTGCTCTTTGATGACAGATTGCATTTCATCCAGAAGGTGATCTGAATAAGTAGCGCTGCCTCGATTGGAAGCTACGAAATTCAAGATGAAGTCGCTGGCTCTCTGCGGAATCTCATCACGATAAATCCCCGTCTTATCGCTTTGCGAAATCAGATCATCCTGATTGAGGCGATCTATCCGGTCCAGCAGTGAGGTCACAAGGTTGTCCGCCCTCATCGGGATAATTTTGTACTTGGGAGATACGCTTTCAGCCGCTTCCTCAGCCGCCTTTAACGTAGCTTTGGTGTCCTTAATTTGTTTCGGTGCCGTTATTTCCTTTGCACTGTAAGTATTCTCTTTAATATCATATTTCTTAGGTAGCAATTCTGGCGACAAGCTGAAGTAGAACACTAGTCCGAGTAACAGGAAAAGAGCATAGCGTGTCACTGCGCTATACTTCCATCCGTTGTTCGTATATACAAATCCGCTTAATTTAGATGGTTGCTTTGAAGCCATGAAGACAATCCCCTTTATTGGAGGTTTTCGGCAGAGCGGTCATAGGCAACGATAATTTTCTGCACCAGGGAATGCCGTACAACATCCTGTTCCGCGAAGTAGACAAAGCCAAGTTCTTCTATGCCGGATAAAATCGCTTTGGCTTCAATCAAACCGGATTTCTTGCCGCGGGGCAGGTCAATCTGGGTAACGTCACCTGTAATCACCATTTTGGACCCGAAGCCGAGTCGAGTCAGGAACATTTTCATTTGCTCAGGTGTGGTATTCTGTGCTTCATCCAGGATGATAAATGAATCGTCCAGTGTACGTCCGCGCATATAAGCCAGCGGAGCAATCTCAATCAATCCCCGTTCAAGCGCCTTAGCCACCTGATCGGGTCCCATAACGTCGTATAACGCATCATAAAGCGGACGCAGATATGGATCTACCTTTTCTTGCAAATCCCCTGGAAGGAATCCTAGACTCTCTCCTGCTTCTACTGCGGGACGCGTAAGAACAATACGCTTAACCGAACCCTCTTTCAGTGCCGTAACTGCAAGCACCACTGCCAAGTAGGTCTTCCCCGTTCCTGCAGGACCGATTCCGAATACAATATCACGCTTCTTGATCGTTGTCACATAATGCTTCTGGCCGACCGTTTTGACACGGATAGGCTTTCCGCGAAAAGTTGTAGTAATTTCTCCTTTGAACAAATCGAGCAATTGATCAGCACGAAAATCTTTCGCCAGTTCCACAGCGTACTGCACATCACGTTCAGTAAGTATGTAACCGCTACGAATGAGGGACAGTAGCACATTAAACAATTGCCCCAGCATGTCTACTTCCCGCTCAGCTCCACGAATCGTTAGCTCAGCTTCACGCGAATCAATAATGGCGGGAATTTCACTCTCGATGATTTTTAAGAATCCATCCTGCGGGCCAAACAGCGATTGCGCTTCTCCCGCATTTTGCAAAGATATACGAATGCTTGCAGTCTGTTCTGACAAGTAGCCTCATTCTCCTCAATTGTTTACTATTGGCAGTTCTTCGGAAATTTTTTCTTCTACTTCAAAGATCACTTTCATATAAACTTTACCATTCTCTTTCTTCTCATGCAAAACTTTTTGACTTTTGATGACGCTATCAACACCATATCGAGCTAAAATATCATTCTTAGCCCGCTCAATTCCCCTCGCAACTCCGGCTTCTGGAGTTATCGTATCCTTTGTTTCATTGATCTCCATTTCTTTCTCAGTCATCAGGCCCAGCGGCAGCTCAATAGAGCGCCAAGACAGCGGATCATGCTCTGTGAGCGTCTTTGAATTCTCAAAGGCGGATTTGCCATAACCCCACAGCTGAATAGCCCATTTCCCCAACACAAGATAAGTGCGATCCTTACGCTCCCCAGTGTAGGTGCTATTTGTTGTTTTAAGAGGGACCTCGATATTGTACTCATGCCAAACCAAGCCCTTAACCTCACCCTTGGCTACCACATACTCTACATTTTCTTCGTCTCCAAGAGCACCGGAAATCAGGATATCTCCTTTTTTCACACGCGAATTACGCGCAACTACCGGTCTGCCCTGTTCCGCATATATTTCTGTTACCACCGCATCTGTTCGGCTAATTAAATGGCGCTGGCTAAGCAAAGGTTTGATGTCGGGCTGTTTAGCCTCTACAACCTGAATTTTGATGCTCGTCCCCGTCCGTTGCAGCCCTATCCAAGAAACACCCGGTAAATGGGCCAGCAGCCCCTTAGAGAGCTTGTCCGGCTCCTCCAGACGCCATATCCACTGAAAAGGGTACACCCCCTCCTGGCGAGCAGCAGCCAATATATCCTCAGAGGCAATCTTTTCATTTCCTTCGACTCTAATACTCCATACCATCGTAGATAACATAAAAAGTGTAATTCCAAACATTAAAATACCTATGCCAAAAAATTTCCTTTTCCACAGCCGTGCCATAAGAAATGGAAGTCCGCTTCTACCGGTAACGTGCATACGACAGCCTGTCTTTTTTAAAATCGGCCGGAGGACATAAAAATCATCCAGAAGCAGCTTAAGGGAAGCGCCGCCCTCAGCGGGCCTCACATCCCAAATCATGATTCCTGCTTCAGAAATGAAATTAATAAATCGCTCCACCTGAGGTCCCGTCACATGCAGTGTAACGAACCCCCGCAGTGATGACAGAGGTGGCTCCTTCATGATCTCTCCTCGCTTTCGTTATATCTGATCTCCCCGATAACGCCTTCTACAGCCAATTCCTGGCCTAGAATATTTCGGATGACAAGTCCCTCGCCTTTGATTTCAAGCGATCCTTTAGCTAACGCGAGCTTAAGCTGACCAGAGGAAAAATGCAGCACGCCGCGATGGTTCTCAATATGCAGTTCCTTATTGCCGATCAGGGTGATCCGGGGCATTTCCTGTAATAAGTCCTGTGGTAGATCCAGTACCCCGTTTGTCCATCCCCGCAGCCTGCGGCCAATACGGGTCATAAGTAGACGTTCCCCCTTCCTGCCTTCTGTACACCTTATGCGGCAACGCTTTTTTTTATGAGAAGAAGTAACAAAGGAGGACCCTTCTAGTGTGAAAAAAGCAAAAAAAGCCCCGGCAACCTATCGTAAAGATAGGAAACCGAGGCTTTATTGTTACTATGATCCGTAAATATTATCTTCGGGTGGAATGCGGCTGGCGAGAACGCGGTGGTCCCAGAATCTCTGCCCAGACTACACCATTGCGCAGGTCGTCACGACTCCCTGTTCCATGTGTCTGGTCTGCCGCAGAGGGTGAGTTTGTGTTCTTAGTCTTATTTGATCTTTTGGAATCTGCACCCGCTATCCCGTCAAAAGCAGATTGAAGGCGCCGCACCTCTTCTTGCATTCTTTGTGTGCGTAATTCAACTCCGTCATCGGCATGCTCCAAAGACATTCCTTCTCCAGTAGAATAATCTGGAGTTGGTATATACGCAGGTTCTGGAAAGGCAGGAGAGGCATCATACTCCCGGTTATCCTCTGACATCGACTGCCGGGAAGAGGTGTTAACAGGAGCAGGAAATCCACTGCCAGACTCCGCTTGGCGCCCTCCATCGATATCCGGGCGCTTTACCCGGCGGAGCGGAGAATCCTCTCCGCCCCCAAAAGTGGGCATCCCCCCGCGAGGAGCTCCTTTGGGCTTGTTTTTAGTTGCTTTATTCACATTGGATACGATCGCGAATATAATAACCGCAATAATATAGATCCAGCTCATGGAGATTCACATCCCCTTTTATTTATTATTGTTAGGACGGTTATTGTCGTCCTGATCATTCATTTTGCCGAGAGATCCCCGCATTTGGGTATCTGCCTCGATGTTTTTGATATTCATATAATCCATCACGCCGATTTGGCCATTTCTGAGCGCCTCAGCCATCGCCATAGGCACCTGAGATTCAGCTTCTACAACAAGAGCCTTCATCTCTACTACGCGCGCCTTCATCTCTTGCTCGTGAGCGACAGCCATCGCTCTGCGTTCTTCCGCCTTGGCTTGGGCAATACGTTTGTCCGCTTCTGCTTGCTCAGTTTGTAGATAAGCACCGATGTTCTTGCCTACATCGATATCCGCAATATCAATGGAGAGGATCTCAAAAGCAGTACCTGAATCCAGACCTTTGGACAATACCGTCCGCGAAATCAAATCCGGGTTCTCAAGGACATCTTTGTGGGAATCACTCGAACCTACTGTCGTTACAATCCCTTCACCAACACGGGCAATAATCGTTTCTTCACCCGCACCACCCACGAGACGGTCGATATTGGCACGAACGGTTACGCGCGCTTTTACCTTAACTTCAATCCCGTTCTTAGCAACAGCCGCAACAACCGGTGTCTCAATTACACGAGGGTTAACGCTCATTTGCACAGCCTGCAGCACATCACGTCCTGCAAGATCAATGGCTGCTGCGCGAGTAAATTCCAGAGGAATATCTGCACGTTGTGCTGCAATAAGCGCATTAACCACCCGGTCTACGTTACCACCTGCGAGATAGTGACTCTCCAGTTGATTAATGTTCAGTCCAAGACCTGCCTTGGTCGCTTTAATCATTGGGTTAACGATACGACTTGGGGTTACACGACGCAGTCTCATCGCCACCAGTGTAATAATACTGATTCTAACGCCCGACGCTAATGCAGAAATCCAGAGCATAACCGGGAAGAAACTTAAAAACACGCTTAATACAATAATCACCACTACCGCGATAAACAGAATAGGAATCAAAGATGCTTCACCCATACTATATAACCTCCGTAAATTTATTCTAGAACTGTTATTGGTTCCAGTGTTTACCTTATTCCTTGATTTCTTTCACAACAATCCGTCCGCCCTCTACTTTAATAATAGAGACCGGTGCATTAGCACTAATAAAACTACCTTCTGTAACAACATCCACACGTTCGCCGCCTATCATAGCCGTTCCTGATGGACGAAGCGGAGTAATACTGGTTCCTGTAGCGCCTAATAAGCTAAGCTTCTCTTCTACGGGCACAAATCCCTGATCTTTAGTAAGGCTTTCCTTCAAAATAAATCTGTTCCAGATCCCTCGTTCTTTAAAAATGACCGCAACAATTACTACAACTATAGTCGCAGCTACGAAAGAGATACCTAGACTGAGAAGTGCATGCTTATAGCTGTAAGCAGCTCGTACGACACCCGCTACAAGGCTAACAGAGCCGAGCAGCCCCAATATTCCGAAGCTAGGCACAAAGAGCTCCAGCACAAGCATGACAAGCCCAATGATAAACAAGAGCCAAGTTTCCGCTCCGGCGAATCCTGCAACATAGTTGCCGAAGAAATATAACACAAAAGCCAATGTCCCGATAATTCCTGGCGCACCAAAGCCTGGAACAATCAGTTCAATTACAACGCCTGTAATCCCAATGAACAGCAGAATCGTCATAATAATCGGATTGGTCAGAAATTGCGACATTTTTTCCGCACCGGTATGCTCTACGCGAAAGATGTCGTCTGTAGTATATCCAAGCCAATGAATTGCTTCTTCAGAGGTATCTGTAATTTGATCAGCGTAACCAGCTTTTAAAGCTTCTTCACTAGACAAGGCAATGATTTCTCCCTGTATCTTAGTCACACCAAGCTCTGGCTTATCCACGACCAAATTACTATCCACCATACCAGCGGCAATGTCTGGATCACGCTCATTCAGAGCAGCAGCACCGATCATTTTAGATCTCCAGTAGGATATCATTTTGGCATCATCGACTTTTTGACCATTCATGTCTACCAAGGAAGCGGAGCCGATCATACTGCCCGGCTTCATGATTATTGCACCTGCATTAAGTGCTATGTAACTGCCTGCAGAAGCGGCATCACCTTTAATATAGGCAGCTGTTGGTATTTCACTCTCTCTTACCATCGTCCCAATCTCTTCTGCCGATTTCACCAGCCCTCCAGGTTTATCGACCTCTAGTAGAATAAGGACTGCTCCATAATTAGCGGCTTCTTCAAATCCTCTTTCCAAAAAGCTTTGCAAACCCCGTTCAATCTTTTGATCTACCGGAATAATAAACACGGGACCTTGTTTCAGCTCACTGTTCGTAACCCCCGGTGTTTTCGGGGCTGCCCCGTCAGCGCTTACATTCGTTGCAAAGGGTGTCAGGAGGAGTAACAGCAGGACCACAGGAATGCTAGCTAACAGTATTTTCCGTAATCTTCTCAATGATTTTACCTCCCTTCTTTAGCTTGACCCAGAACTCATAACCCTTAATACGCTGAAATTGGATTTACGTTTCATTACATAGAAAAGCACCCCTTTTGCAAGGGGTGCTAGTGCTATATTATTGCAGAAATTGCAGAACCGCCTGGTTCACGAGTTTACCATCAGCGCGACCTTTGACCTTAGGCATCAGTGCGCTCATGACCTTCCCCATTTCGCTCTTCGAAGAAGCACCGGTTTCCTGGATGGTCTGCTGTACAATTACTTTAATTTCTTCTTCGGAAAGTTGCTCGGGAAGATATTTAATAATAATCTCGATTTCTGCTTTTGTACTCGCGGCAAGCTCGTCGCGACCCGCTGATTCAAATTCTTGGAGGGCATCTTTGCGCTGTTTGATTTCACGACTAAGGATATCAAGCACTTCGTTGTCGTCCAATGTTCTCTTCAGATCTATTTCAAGATACTTTATTGTAGAACGAACCATTCGAATCGTGGAGAGCGTGAACTTGTCCTTACTCTTCATCGCTTGCTTCATATCTTCGTTCAATCTCTCGCTAAGATTCATGCGTGGGTAATCCTCCTAAAACTTTCTCTTACGAGCAGCCTCAGACTTCAGCTTTTTCTTAACGCTCGGCTTTTCGTAATGTTTGCGTTTCTTCACCTCAGCCAAGACACCATCTTTTGCGATGGAACGTTTAAAGCGACGAAGTGCAGCATCAATTGTCTCGTTTTTGCGAACTTTCGTTTCAGACACAGGTTTCCCCTCCCTCCGACCATACCGTCCAAGAGCATAACACGGTTTATCAAACTCCATTATAGGTCAAACGGAAATAACGTGTCAACCTTCGTGCTATTCTTTTTTCTGGCAAGTTCTTCAACATTAAATGATTATGCTATGCGTGGGAAGCTGAGTTTCCAGTGAGCGCACCCAGCTTGGCTCCACCCAGCAGGTGATAATGAAGATGAGGCACAGCTTGTCCACTATCAGGCCCGCAATTATTGATTAAACGATAACCAGACTCAGCAATCCCAAGGTCTTTGGCGATCTGTTGGGCTACACTGTGGATTTCAGCAATTAGCGGAAGATCCTCAGGTGTAACATCATTCATTGAAGCAATGAACTTCTTGGGAATGATCAACACATGTACCGGTGCAGCCGGCTCGATGTCGTAAAATGCAAGAATACGTTCATTCTCAAATACTTTTTTGGAAGGAATAGTACCCTCAATAATTTTGCTAAACACGGTCTCCATAGAGTGCTTGCCTCCTAAAAATTGGTGAAATTCCACTTCATCATAAGATAATCATACAGGATAATCATCAATTACGAAAGCAGCAAGCAAACTCAGTATAATCAGCACCAAACTGTATCTGTTACAGAATGAACCATTAAATAAATATATCAACACCGTTAGGCCTAAAAAAGACAAAAAAAAGAGAAACACCCTTCACAGCTTATAAAGCTGATTCGGCGGCGGACGTATGAAAAGGAGTTCATTCCCTGCCATACGTCCGCCGAGGTGTTTCTAAAGTAATGTCGGCTTAGCTGTATTATAACAGCGCGTTGATACTGTATCTGTGATAAGAATCACACACATTGTAGATCTTCACATTTTTTCCAAAAGGATCCGAGATCCCCCTCCACCCTGTTCAGCAGGTACTACTACCAGCTTGCGTGGCAGTCGTGCCCGAAGCTCTGGAACATGGCTGATAATGCCGACAGACAGTTGGTCGTTATGCAGTCTTTCCAGTGAGGTAATTACCGTATCGAGCAATTCCGGATCCAGCGTACCAAAACCTTCGTCCAAAAAGAAAAATTGCAATGGATACTGCCCCCGCAGCTGAATCTGTGCCGAAAGAGCAAGTGCAAGTGACAAGGAAGTTAAGAACGTCTCTCCGCCGGAAAGCGTGGAGACCGGTCTTCTTACACCACCGTTTCCATCATCACGGATTACAAAGCCACCGCCCGAATCAACCTCCAGCGCATAACGCTGTTTGCTCAGGAAACGAAGCCGCTGAGAAGCAGACTGGCACACCTGCATCAATTGTTCCTCCGCAATATACTCAACAAAAGCATTTCCACGTAAAACCGTCTGCAATTTGGACAAATGATCCTGTAGGGAAGCATGTTCTAGCCGCTGGGCTTCAAGCTCCATCCAGCGAATATGCCGATGCCGCAGATCCTCTAGATCTCGCTCTGCACGCGCTCTTGCTTGCAGAGACATTTCATCCTCTGACTTACACGCGCTTAAGCTCTCCTGGCTAACTTGCCATTCCTCTTCACTTAAGCTGGCTCCATCAAGCTTCTCTTCAATATTGCGCAGCTGCAATGAGACTTCAGCTTCTTCAGCACGATGGGCACGTACCCGAGAAGATGAAATTTCCCGCTCTTCAGGTGCGAGAGCTGCTCCTTCAACCTCAGCGGCCGAACTAAACGGTGAAGAGGTTAAGCTTTGCTCCCACAGATGGCTTGAAGTCACATAATGCTCTCGAGCAGATTCTGCAGCCTGGCGGGTAATCGCTGCCTCCTTGATCTCATGCTGCGCTTTTTCCGCTGCCGTGAGATGTAATCGTTGGCTGGTCTCCACAGCTGCTAACAATTCCTGCAGACGACGCTCACACTCTGCTAGAAGTGGGGCAGCAGCGCGGCCATTAGTCCACTCTAGAAGACGCCGTTCTTTTTCACGCTGCAATTCTTCTTTGCCTTCCATCTGTGTATTCCACTGAGTAAGCTCTTTATCGAGTCCGGTGATAGTTTCCTGAAGATTCTGTACCGAAGCGCTTTTCTCATCCAGAAACTTGACACTGATTTCCAGTCGGGATCTAATTTCCTCAGCTTGAGCATCCTTGGCTAACAGCTCACGATAAGCTTTTTCTACCTCTTCCGGTGCCAAATCAGGGAACTGCTGTACCCAGTTCTGCCGCAAAGCGGTTAGTTGGCCACTCAGTTCCTTGGCTTTGGCGGTAAGACCTTCTACCCAGCTTCGCTCACCTTCGGCACCTGCTGCTTCTTTGAGGCATAGCTGCTGAACTTCCTGCATCGATTGCTGCCACTGTATCGCTGTACGGCGCAGTTCTCCAGACTGGCTTTTTAATGCTAAAAATGCAGCATCAAGTTCTGCCAAAGCTTTTTCATCTGGGATGGACATATCGGTAGAGGAAACCTCTGTAGTACTGACTTCTGAACCTGCCGCTGCAGGATGATTTACCGTATCAAAAGCTCCATCACCAAACACCTGCTCCAGCCAAACCAGGTCCTGCTCCCTTAAACCACGGAACATATGGCGTGCTTCCAAAGCACGTCTGGACAACACCCGAGCCTGTTGAAGCTTTGACTCCAGTTCCTGTTGCTCTAGGTTATCCTGCAATACAGCAGGGGCCGGGTGGTGTTCGCTGCCACATACAGGGCAAGGTTGTCCTGCTTCCAATTCTTTAGCCAATCCAAGCGACAGTCTGTGCAACTCATGCCCCTTGAGGGCTGCTTCCAAAGAACTGATATGTTGCTCCAGGCTTTCTGCTGCGGTGCGCGCAGCTTCTTCTGTCGCCAGCAGCTTCTCTTGATGCAGCGCCGCCTCGCGGATCAGCTGCCCGCGAGAAGCTTCCTGCTGCTCGCGGCGGCCCTCGGCCTCCGCGAGTCGCGCCTGCGCAGCCGCGAGTGCAGCGGCACGCTCGCGGCGCTCCTTCTCCGCCTTATCCCACTGGGATTCGGCGGAGTGCAGCCCTTGCAGTCTCTGCATCGCTTCTTGCAGAGACTGCCGCTCCTGGGAGCGGACACCGAGCGGCTGCAAGCTCTGCTGCAGCTCTTGCTGGCGCTTTTGGCCCTTGGCCAAAAGCTCACGCTCCCGGGCCATGCCCTCCCGCAGCTCCGCCAGCTTGCGGGAGGCCTCTTCGCGGCGCTCGCGCAGAGCCGCGAGTTCGCGCCGCAGGGCGCCGAGCTCGGACTCGAGCTCGAGCGCGCGGCGGTAGGTGTCGGCCCCCTGCCGGAGGGCCGGCTCTTCCGCCGCAAGCGCGGCCTGCGCAGCAGCCGCGGCCGCAGCGGCACGCGCCGCCTCCTGCTCGGCAGCGGCGGCCAGCACCTCTTGACCCTCCGCGCGGGTCAATCGGCTCTTGAAGGCTTCTTCCGCGCTTCGCCATGCTTTCAGCGCGGGAAGCCTAGCCTCGGCCTCGTCAGCTTGGCCGAGCTTCCGTTCAAGGAGGAGAATCTCCTCCTCCTTGGAAAGCAGTCCCTGCCGCTGCAATTCGCGGCGGGTCCGTTCCTCTTGCAGCTCGCGAATGCGCGTGAAACGCTCCGCGACCTGCAGCGCCGCCTCCAGCTTGCGGCGGCATTCCGCAGCATGTTGGGCTGCTTGTTCGAGGCGCTCTGCCGCTGCCTCTACATCCTCTTTGCCTGCGCTGCCAAGCCCCTGCTGCTCCGCTTCGAGCGCGCGGAGCGCAGCCTCATTCTCCTTCACCCGCCGGCTAAGCTTCAACGCAAGCTGATCGCCATACTGTTCCAAATGGAACAGGCGCTGCAGCATTTGTCGGCGGTCTACGCCCCGAAGCGATAAGAATTCGGCGAATTTCCCCTGCGGCAATACAACTGCTCGCGTGAAGTCATCCATTTTGAGTCCAATATGCTCTTCCACACAACGTGTAACATCTGCGAGTTTATCCGCCATAACGTTATCCCCGTCAGGTGTGACTTCAATGAAACGGCTAATGGTGTTGCTGACTGTTTGCTCACCAGTCCGCTTGAACTTACGTTCAACACGATAACGATGTACCCCAGCGGAAGAAGTGAGCTCAAAGGTAAACGCCACGCTGAGTGAATCCTCAGAGTGATTCATAATCCCCTGTGTCCCGTTAACGGCGCGCTCTACTTTCCCGTACATCGCCAAAGTAATAGCATCCAGCAAACTGGACTTGCCGCTGCCCGTAGGTCCAAAAATCCCAAACAGCCCGGTCTCACACAGACTTTCAAAATCTATTTCCTGCATTTCTCTATAACTCTGCAATCCTGCTACTTTTAATAAAATAGGCTTCACCTTAGTTCTCCTCTCCTTCCTCCGGCTGCTGCCGTTCTTCTTCGGTTAGCTGTAAGAACAGCTCAATCAAACGATCCTCCGGCTCCGCCCCGCCCGTCTGGCGCTGATAGAATTTACGGAACAATTCCTGTACAGGCATACGTGAACGGGAAATCTGTTCAAGCTCCAGCTCCATTTGCGGATAAATCGGACGAATATGAATGATCCCCTCACGTGATTTACGCAGGCGCTGAATATCATTCATCGACATAGCTTCACTGAGCCGAATCTCCAAATCTATAAAAGCAGAAGCATCTCTACCTTCATCCAACCAGTTATATACCTCTTGCAATCCACCCGTAGAGCTCCATCTTACAAGTGGGCGTCCACAGCGAAGATAGATTTCTTCGAAGGTCGGCTCACCGCCCGGCGCAATATCAATCAGCGTCACCGACTTGGCTTGTCCTGCTTCAGAAAAGCTATATGCCAACGGGGATCCGCTATAACGGATCATCCCTTCCCCTTTAACACGCTGAGCGCGATGAAGATGGCCTAGGGCAGTATATTGCGCTCCACAGGATAAAGCAGAAGGGTCTACAGTGTAAGCCCCGCCCACCTGAATCGGGCGTTCCGAATCACTCTCTACACCACCCAGCACATAAATATGGCTCATCGCCAAATTTACGGTTTGTCGGGTAAATTCCCTTCCCAACAATTGCATAAGTTTGCCTACCCGTGCGCTGTAAGCTAATCGAAGCTCCTCTTCCCCGCTGTCCCCAGCAAGCAACTCACCGAGACGTGCCTCAGAGGGATAGGGAAGGGCTGCGATTTTGGCAATCTCACCCGTGCGCGCAGCATGAACTGTCACTGGCTCTGAGGTTGGAAGTCCTACCAAGGTAATCCCCTGCCTTAATACAAGCGGGGAGACTGAAGATACGCGCTCCGGTTGGTCATGATTGCCGGCAATCACCACAAGGGGCCTGCCCCCTGAAGATAGCCTGGCAGCAGCCTCATAGAATAATTGCTCCGAAGCCGCTGGTGGATTAACGGAATCGTACACATCTCCCGCCATCATAATCAAATCCACCTTATGAAAATCGGCGATCTCCACCAATTCATCTATGAACTGCTCTTGCTCCTTCTGGCGGCTTCTTCCCTCCAGCGTACGGCCCAAGTGCCAATCCCCCGTATGCAATATCCGCATCTTCGTCCTCTTTCCCCGCTCCTATGCGGCAATGAATAATTTATAATTTCACAGCATGATCGCCGTCAAAAAAGTACAGCCAAATCTCGCTGATCGGTTCTCCCAAAATATCATGTAATGCCTTGCTGTATAACTCTAGCTGAAAACGATATTTTTCCTTAAGTGCTTCTAGGCCGCCCTGATGTTCTAATACAGAGTCCGTCTTATAGTCTAGCAGAATAATCCGGTCCTCTTCTCGGAACAGGCAGTCAATGACCCCTTGAATTAGCACAGCCTCACTAAAGCCTTCCTTATTGTTCTCAGGGGTAAGCTCCGAGACGGCTTCATTCATATAATCGAGCCCTCGATAAGCCTCACCTGCGGGAACCATATAACTGAATGGCATTTCTCTAAGCTTCCAAGAAGAAGCTATTAATCTACGTCCAAGTTCATTAGTATAAAAAGCTTCTATCTGATCGGGAGCTACAGCCTCCACCTGCTCAGCAGTTAGAATAGCCACTCTCTGAAGTCGGGCTAAGGTTTCTTCCACAACCATAGGATCAACTGAACCCTCCAGCGGAATATGCTGCATGACTGTATGGTATGCTGTCCCGCGTTCCGCTGGGGTCAGACTGCGTTTTTCCATAAATTTCGGACGCCGCAAATGAAGACTGTCCGCACCTGCAACACTTGGACGTTTATCGTTTTCTATTGAGGTTGTAGAATTGCCTTCTTCCAGCAGATCAAAAGAGGGCTGCTCCTGTAATGACAACAACGCTTTTAACTCCGTAACAGAAGTTTTAGCCGGAATACCTGAGGCTGCCGCATACGGATAATTCCATTCCAGTCTTCTAGCAATTTCATCGCTAGTCTCTGTTTCATATATATTTACAGATTCACCCTTATGCAGTGCTTCGAGTACAGCTTGCCGTTCCTCTACCTTATCTTCAGTCTGATCCGTTGGCAGGAACGCCCCAGAATTAAGTTCGGAAGCATTTTGCACACTGATGCTCCAGTTGGACACATCATTGTGCAGCACCGTGGAGACGGTACCTTCTGAACCGCCCAGCTTACGAAGAATCGCCGCAGCAGGGTGCCGGATCAATGCCGGTCCAACCCAATCCAAATAGCTGCGCCCTCGGGCCAGCAGATGGTCTGCAAGCAGCAGCTCATCCCGGTTCTGTACGCTGCTCCAGCTAGCGATTTTGCGTGGCAAATCTCTTACGGTGCCCACTAGAATCATTTTATCTCTCGGACGAGTTAACGCCACATATAATACACGCATTTCCTCAGCTAATAACTCAAGCCGTGTACGCCGGTTAATAGCCAGATAAGGAAGTGTTGGGTAACTAACTCGCGTTTCCCGTTCCACAAAACGTGGCCCAAAGCCAAGCTCTTTGTGCATAAGAAATGGCGAATGCAAATCTTGTCGATTGAACTGTTTTGCCATCC
Source organism: Paenibacillus sp. FSL H7-0735 (assembly GCF_038008505.1). NCBI lineage: Bacteria > Bacillati > Bacillota > Bacilli > Caryophanales > Paenibacillaceae > Paenibacillus > Paenibacillus sp. FSL H7-0735. Next base: position 5,568,871 of record NZ_JBBOZH010000001.1, read on the forward strand.
CGGCTACAAAAACAACAGGGAACTCCAGACCTTTGGATTTATGGATGGTCATGATTCTGACGCCATTGCCTTCTTCACCGCCACCGCCAGCTACACCCAGATCTCCGCCATTCTCACGAAGCCGTGAAATGAACACCAGAAAACGGAACAATCCGCGTGCTGCGGTGTCATTCTCAAATTGCACAGCCCGATCATACAAAGCTTTAAGATTGTTCTGGCGCTGCGAGCCTCCAGGCAGTCCTCCAACCCATTCCAGATAGCCGCTCTCCCCATAGATACGCCAGATCAGCTCACTGAGACTACCTTGTCTAGCCGCATTTCTCCAGCTTTCCAGCTGTTCTAGGAAATGTTTAAGCTTGCGCTTCAGTTCTGGACTGATCTGCGGCAGATCTTTATCAGGTAAAACATTATTTTCGACGGTGCTTGCGGATTCAATCACATGAGCCGAGAAGAGGTCATACTCTTCTTCAGCCTCTTTTGCATCTTGCATATCCACCGCCATCTGTACTGCTTGAAAAAAAGGACCCTGACTACACATACGCACCGTAGCCAATTCTTCTTCCGTTAATCCGACCACAGGTGAACGAAGTACGCCAGCCAGCGGAATGTCCTGCTGAGGATTATCAACTATTTTTAAGAGGGAAAGTGCAATTTCCACTTCTGTAGCTTCAAAATAACCTTTATTCAGATCACCATAAGCAGGGATTCCTTCCATCCGAAGCTCTTCGATGATTAGAGGGGTCCAGATTCTTGCCGAGCGAAGCAGGATCACGATATCACCGTAAATAACCGGGCGCATAATCTTGAGTCCTTTATCGTAGATAAGCAGTGGCGATCCACCGGTCATCCCCGTCATTTGTGAAATACGCCGGGCAATTGCCCGCGCTTCCAGCTGCGCCGTCTCGCTCTCAATGGCTTCACTCTCCTGAAGTGGCGCCTCACCGTCTTCAGAGGTCTCTTCTGACTTCCCTGCTGCCGAACCACGATCAATCAATAATAACTCCGGTGCAAAAAAGATATCAGGCCCCTTCTCTGCTGCACCTGGGAAATTCGCTCCGTAAACAAGCTCAGCGCGTTCATCATAATTAATCTCCGCTACCGTCTCATTCATAATCTGCCGGAAGATCATATTGACGGCATTTGCAACCTCCATGCGACTGCGAAAATTACGGGCCAGATCGATGACCGAACCGCTAGATGATTCATTAGTAATTTCAGATAGATCATCGATTTGGTGTGAGCCAAAGCTGCGGTATTTATCCAGGAATAGCCCCGGCTCCGCCAGACGGAATCGATAGATACTTTGCTTCATATCTCCGACCATAAACCGGTTACCGGGTGTTTCACGGGATATTAGCCGCACAATCTCCTCTTGCACACTATTCGTATCCTGATACTCATCCAGCAGAACCTCATCGAATTGAGCACGGTATTCCATAGCTGCATCAGAAGGCAGGGAATGACCGGGCGTAGAGTCCGGATGGCGTAGAATTTGCAGACAATAATGCTCCAAATCACTGAAGTCGACTAGACCTCTTCCTGCTTTTTCAATTCTATAACGTTCACCGAATGCTATCACTGTCTCTGCAAGCTCTGCCATCAGTGGAGCCGCTTCGTTCAGCTCTTTCAAAAAAACCTCAGGCGGACGGCCAAACAATGCTTTCTGAAGATCTAAAATACTCTTCTTCACACTGTCGCGCAGTTCCTTCACCATCTCCTGCAGTCCAGGATCTGTCGAATCCTTCTTACAAGCCTTTAATTTCCCAAAATATACTTCCATGAAAATATCATATAATTCTGCCCAAGGTCGTTCGTTTACGGCATCCTGCAGTGCATTTACCATCTCAAGATCAGCGGTTAAATTCTCAGCATAGGGTGCCGGACCGCCCGGCTGCAGTGCAATCTCCCGGCCTTGAATCAGCTGACTGGCTGCGCCCGCAAGTGTCAGCTTCGCTTCTTCAAGAATGCTCAGCACCCATGGCGTTCCACCCAGACTTTCGGTGTCTGGCAATGAGAAATCAGCTGCAGTATCACGGAGCCATTGCGCAGGCCAAGGATGGCTGCGGGCATAATCATGCAATCGCTGTATGAGCGCATGCACTGCATCATCACTGCGTTCACCACTGAACCAATCAGCGAGCTGCACAAATATACTATCCTCGCCATCCGCACCTGCTTCACCGTACTTTTCCTCCAGCAACTCTTCGAGCAGCTCCTGCCGCATCATCTCCGCTTCATGCTCATTTAATATGCGAAAACCCGGATCAATCGGAATCATTTGATAATAACGCCGGATCACTTCCAGACAGAAGGAGTGCAACGTTGTAATCGAAGCTTTGCCCAGCAGGGATAGCTGACGGCGCAAATGGTCGTTCTCCCCATTCTCCTCCAGCTCCCGATCAAGGGCTTCCCTGATCCGCTGCCGCATTTCGGCAGCCGCAGCTTTGGTAAACGTAGCTACTAATAGCCTGTCTACACTGAGGCCGTTCTCTTCCTTACTGATTTTTCGAATAATCCGTTCTACCAGCACCGCCGTCTTACCGGAACCTGCTGCCGCAGCAACGAGGATGTCATCACCGCTCTCCGCAATGGCGCGCCACTGGTCATCACTCCATATACTTCCTTCCGGTTTCGCTTCTATTTCAACCTTCATACTCAAGGTGTAGTTCCTCCTTTGCGGGACAGCAGATCCCATATAACGTCCTTCCCTGGCTTACCCAGATTGTTATAGCTGTTGCCTTCCACAGCTTCATCGAACTGGCAGACAGGTCTAAAGGAACAGAATGTGCAGGCGGTCTCCTGCCCAATTCGGTACGGCTCAATCGCCACATCACCTTCTGTAATCCGTGTCCCGATATCCGAGATTGTCCCTCTAACGGAGGATAATAGATGACCCCACTGCTCTGGTGTAGCTACTGAAGCACTGCTATAAAAGCTGCCGTCAGCTTTTACTGCTACAGGCACGATAGAAGAATACCCTTTGTCTAAAGTGGTATCCATCAGGGAGACAACCTCACGATCTGCTGTAAGCAGTCCTTTCATCTTGAAGCGTTTCAACAGCTCTTGCTCAGCCTGTTCCTTGTTCATCCCATTGGATGAGGTCAACAACGGATCATGCACATGGAAATAAAGTGTGCCGGCTGGAAGTGCCGGCTGCCCCAGCCATTGCTCCGAATATGTTAGCAGCACATCCAAATAAGTCAGCATTTGCAGCGATAATCCATAATACACCTCATGCAGCTTGAGATCCTTTTGGCTCGATTTATAATCAATTACCCGCAGAAGAATTCCGTTCTCTCCACGGGCCATATCTACACGGTCAATCCGGCCAACAACCTCCATCACGCAGCCATTTGGCAGCGTAATCCTTAAAGGCGGCAACTCCTTATCCGGTCCAAAGTCCAGCTCCAGCCCTACTGGCTCAAAGCTGCCCCGGCGGGCATGCTCGCCCAGAATCACAGAAGCACGTCCAACAATATTCTTAAGTTTACGGGAGATGTACCCGTAACGTTTGGAGCTCATTAGGATTTCACCCTGCAACATCGGAGATAGCCGCTCTACTGTCTCACTGGCCTCACGCCGACATTCATCCGGAGACAAGCTGCCCCAGCCCCGTCCCTCTTGTTTCAGTCTTATCGCCATATCACTTAACGCAGCATGGAACAGCTGTCCAATATCAGGTGCTTGCAGCTTATATAGCTGACGCTCCTTCAGTCTTAGTCCGTAGGACGCAAAATGGGAAAATGAGCACGCAACAAATTTCTCCATCCGGGACACACTGCCCCGCAGTGTTGAGCCACCATACAATCTGAGGCTTGTGCCACGCTTTAGCTTCGTTCCCTCATTACGATAGAACAGTGAGCTTAGCAAACGTTCCAGTTGAAATTTACGATCTTCGTTCTTAGTAAACCAGTTATACACATCCCACCATAGCTCCGGAATTTCTGTCCCCTGGCGCCACTGCCGCAGCTGCATAATCAATGCGCGAAGACTCTGTTCTGGTTGACCAATGAAACCGAGATGAATAGAATTTCCGACTTCTGCCGGTAGTCCCGCAGGGGGAAGTGCTGACAAGCTATGCTCTTGAACCCTTGGGAACATTCTATGCAAATGCCGGATAACCTCAGAGGGAAGGAGAGCTTTGCCCTCATCATCTGCTGTAGCGTAGCTAATCCAGAGCTTTCGGCTTCCTGTCGTTAGCGCATTATAGATCAGAAACCGCTCGTCCAGCAGTTTACGAGAAGCGCCGGGAGCAAGCTCCATTCCAGCATTCTCTAGTACGGAGCGTTCACCTTCCGAGAGAATTCCATCTTCCTTAAACTGCGCAGGCACAACACCTTCATTAAATCCAAGCAAAAAAGCGTATTTAACCCCCGTTGGGCGAGTCCGATCCATATTGCCGACCAATACTTGATCCAGTGCGGGCGGAACTAGTCCCATTTTAAGCTCAGCAAGTCCTGTCTCTAGAACTCCGGTGAACACTTCAAACTCAAGTCTTTCATTGCCCATCATTTCTACTATCTGATCTAGCAGATCAAGTACCGCACCCCACAACTGGCTATGTTCCCTAGCCTTCTCGGGTTGGCCCTTCTCCATAGACTTAACACTGAGTTTCTCCAGCTTTCGTGCAACATCCGTCTCTTCAAGCAGCTTGTACATTGCCGTACATAGTTCAAGGCCGCTACGGCTTTTCTGGATTCGTTTCTCAAAAGCAAATAATGGTCCTGTTATACTAGCACGGCATCGTTCCATAGTAGCAAGCAGTTCATCATCCATCTGTCTGCCGCCTTCCAGCGACAAGCTAGGAATACCTTTCCATGAGCGGCCATCCGTCCAGCGATACCCTTGAATCCCACAAGCCAGCACATAGTTTTCTAAAGCATCCATATCCTCACGTGTAATACTACCGTCTAGCGGAAGCAAAAGCTCCGTCTTTACGCAACGGAATACATCCTCGTAACGCCAGCGACGACGCACTACATCCAGCGCGGAACGTATAAATTCCACTAGCGGATGATGCAGCTCATTTACCTTCTGGTCCAGAAAAAATGGCACTCCGTAATCTTGGAACAACGGTTGGATCAGCTGCTCGTAATCGCCAATATTGCGCATCAATACAGCCATTTCGCCATATTTTGCACCTTCATCACGCGCCAGTCTAGTCATTTCGCGCAGTGCTCCCTCAACCTCTGCTCTGTGCGAAACTGCGGCGCCTATGGATATAGCCTCTCTTGCCAGTTCATCCGCACCTATCCAGGCCTTCCGGCGATCATATCCCCGTTCAAGGTGAGCAAGTACTGGACTTTCTTCAAAACGCGGAAGAACCGTTGGCTCCAGCAGCTCGTCCCACACATCAATGCCCAGCTCTTCAGCTATTCCACGCAGTTTAATGTAAGTAACCGCAGTGGGGTGAAACAATTCAAGCTCATTCAACTGATCTCCATATGGGTAAGGACGATCAATTGTAAGCGAAACGGTCAGCTTCGAAGCTTGCTGCATCAATTCTCGAAGCACTACGAATTCCTGCGGAGTAAATCCATGGAATCCATCTACCCAAATCTCCGCCCCGCGAATGTAGGAGGAATCAGGAATATGCTCAGCCAGTTCTGCTAAACGATCCTCTTCATCGATATAGAGACGTGACATTTCCTTCTCTAAATCGCTGAATACCAGCTGCAAATCATCCAGCTTACCCTCAAGAATAGGACTTCTTGCAATAGCTCCTCGCATAGCGGACAACTGCTCTTCTAAATCAGTGGAACCCAAACAGCAACGCTTCATCTCCGTGTGCAGTTGGTTCAGACGTTCCACAAAACCCGGTCTGTCTGCTGAGGCACCGAACAATTTCAGTTCCTCTTTGCGACGACTGATGATTTTGTAAATTAACATTTTCTTACCTTCATCACTGATTGGCAGACTTGCACTGCCACCAGTTTCCTGCTTCACACGATAGGCAAGCCGCGAAAAACTCAGTGTCTGCGCCCGAAGGCTTCCCTTCACATTCCCTACGGTCAAAAGCCCCCGTTCTGCTCCAAAAGAACCTTGCTCTGGCACAAGAATAATAATCGGCGCACCAAGCGGTTCCTTCTCTAAGGAAGAAGAGATAGATTCCCATATTTTTGTTGTCTTGCCACTGCCCGAGCGGCCTAGTAAAAAGGTTACCGACATAAATGATAGACTCCTTCCGTAGCGGAGAAAATATATAAATTACAAGGTGAAATATCCACCTATTGATTACACTCCAATTAAAAAAGTTCAGTGATTCCTCGTCCCTTCAGTATATCATAACCACACTAATCGGAACATGTGTTTGCTAGTATTTTCTAATGTTTTACAAAGGATAAACAACTACGAGTACAAATATAAAAAAGCAAACCTCCGGATTTTGGCGGCTTGCTTTTTAGAGTATTTAGTTTGTTTTTAATGCCAGATGTGCAACGTTAGATTAGAGCTGCCAATGTCGGAGCATAGGGTCAATGTTAGACTGTTCGGTGTTCGGTGTTCGGTGTTCAGTGCTCAACGTTCAGCGTCCAGCATCCAGCGTCCAGCATCCAGCGTTCGTCATTCGGCATTCGGCATTCGGCGTTCAAATTGCACATTTTCGGCTAGGCTTGTTTCATTAATTACTTACGGACCCAGGAGCCGTTATTCGTGGATTCAGTGCTGTTTTGGCAACTTTTCGGACCCCATTGACGCTATTCTTCGAAAATGTGTTGCATTACGGGTGTTTTAAGAGCAATAGCGCCTTTGGGGTCCGTAAGAATTCAATAATAGGCTGTTTACGCTAAATAGAGTCATCTGAGTCCGTTGGCAACTACTTGCCTTACAGTCGACTCACGGCCACCCTACGTCCAGCCCTTTTATCCTATTTGTTACTTGGCACTGTAAACCTTTTTGACCTTCAGGCTTATTTTTTACTCCGCACTTCAAAAATCGCAAACTTCAGATAGTGTCCTTCATTAACGCCAAGTATTTGTGGGTGGTCTTTGCCTGCGGCCCGCCATTCCACAAGTCTCAACACCTTGCCAGCATCTTTAGCTGCATCGGCAATCGTTTCGAGGAACAGATCTGGCTGCATATGGTAAGAACAGCTTGCGGTAACCAAATAGCCGCCTTCGTTCACCAGCTTCATCCCGTGCAGATTGATATCCTTGTAACCACGGCAAGCGCCAGCTACTGCACTTTTGGTTTTGGCAAACGCCGGAGGGTCCAGGATGACTACATCCCAAGTTCTTCCTCCACCTGCTGTCATCGGCTTGGATGTGTCGGTTTTGGCTGTTTTGCCTCCGGATTTAGGATTTGCAGCTGCTGCTGCTGCCTCTGTTCCACTTGCAACTGTCGCCCGTTCAGAACGTTCCTCTAGTCCTTTAACCTGATTCCGTAAATATGCAAAAGCATCATCCACTACGAATTCAACACGATCGCTAAAGCCGTTCAGCTCCACATTCACTTTGGCACTCTCAATGGCATGCGCTGAAACATCGAGGCAGGTTACTTTTTTCGCGCCATACTTGCAGGCATGCAGCGTGAAGCTGCCCGTATGTGAGAAGCATTCCAGCACTGTCGCACCGTCCCAATAAGGGAACGTTACATGTTTACCGCTCTTATTAACTGGCAAGGTCTGTAGCGAACCCTCCTCAGTTTCGATTTCCTGCAGCGTAATGCCGCTTCGTCCCCCCCAACCTTTCATGAGCGGAGCAATAGAAGCTCTATTCTCACGTTGGTCAAAGAAGTAGCCAGTCTTCTGGCCTTCTTCAATATCAACGACCAGCTTCAGGCCATTCTCACTCACAGTTACATGCCGTGGACACTCCCCATACAGCAAACCCGTTGTCTGCTCCATACCTTCAAGCTCGCGCACACTAACATCACTGCGCTCATAGATTCCGCGCGGTGCCATAACCTGCACCAATGCTTCGACGATTTCTGCACGCCGCTTGTCCATTCCGAGCGTAAGCAGCTGCACAACCAAAATATCTCCGAATCGATCTACAATAAGCCCCGGCAAAAAGTCCGCTTCACCATAAACTAAGCGATAAGCATCCGCACCCGGAAGGAACCGATTTCTGTGTTGCTGACAATTCGCAAACCGTTCTGCAAAAAAGGCTGTGTCCATGATCGCAAGGGGTCCCTGTGATACAATTCTTACCCGAATCTGTGACGCTGGATTGTAATATCCCACGGCCAAAAATCGGCCCTGATGATTAAGGACATCTACTAATCCCCCCGCTTCCGGATTTCCTTCTACCGATGCGACTTCACCTGCATAGACCCATGGATGGCCCTGTTCCAGTCTTTTTTTGCGATTGCGTTCTAAAATAACCGATGGCAATGACTTCAACTCCCTGTTTTTCTAAAAATGTTTTTATACATGTCCCATGCAATACATTCATATATTGGTGTACAACCCTCGTCCAAAGGAGTATGCCCTATGTTCAGTGATTTGCTGTTCCCTATCATATATGGTCTTGTTATCTTTCTAGCCGGCATGAAGCTGATGGAAACGGCGTTGTCCAAGCTAGCAGGCCCTCTATTAACTACAAGTCTAAATAGAGCTACCTCAACACCTATTAAAGGAATGATTGCCAGCAGCCTGTTGTCCGCCTTACTCCAGAGCAGTACTGCTGTAACGGTGTTGACTATCGGCATGGTCAATGCCGGCCTGCTCACCTATGCCCGCACACTTGGCATTATCTTGGGCAGCAACATCGGCACCACATTAACTACAGAATTGATCGGACTTCAGATCAATACCATGGCCACGCCCTTGCTGGCAGCCTCGCTCAGTCTGTGGGCAGCGGCAGTTATTGCAGGCGAACTGCCGCCTACATCGCGAGTGGCAGAGCTCTGCCACAAAATATCCCCGCCACTGCAATTTATCAGTCTGGCTGTATCAGGCTTCGCCCTCGTCCTATGGGGGATCGCTGTCATGCAGTCTATCGGCGGAACACTTCAGGAAAGTGGCTTATTCCTCTGGTTCCTAAACCATGCCGCTACAAGTGCCCTATGGGGGCTCGCCGCTGGAGCGTGCCTAACAGCCCTGCTCCATAGCAGCGCTGCTGTCATAGCTATGGCTATGAGCATTGCCGCCTCGGGTGCCATGCCGCCTGAGCTAGGTATAGCCATTGTGCTGGGCGCCAACGTAGGCACCTGTGTCACAGCGGTCATCGCTTCCATCGGCGGCACGCCATCCGGCGTCTTCGTCGCTTGGTCCCATGTTGCGCTTAATGTAGGCGGTGCACTACTATTCTTGCCCATGATCGGGCTGCTACAAGCAAGTGCAGCATGGATTGGTGGAGGCCCTGCTTCACAAATCGCCCACGCCCAGACCATTTTCAACGTAGTCTGCTCACTTCTAGCACTGCCATTATGTTACCTGCCTATATGGACAAAACTGGAAAAACGTCTTCAGTCTTAGCTTAAAGGTACCGTTTTTTTATACCCCAGCTTTCCACAACTGTACTATTATACTTCAATCGAAAATATTATAAAACCGCGAACCGTCGTAAAAAGTGATCACCGTCGAGAAAATTCCAATCAGCGCAAACAAAGCCAATGCAAAATAATCGTCTCTCGTGAACGGGCGACTGCTATACCAAGTTCGTTTTGTCTCAGTGCCAAAGCCGCGCAGCTCCATAGCGGTACTGATATTTTCAATTCGCTCGATACTAGTCAAAATTAGGGGCATCAGAATCGAAATGATATTTTTTAGCCGCTTAGGCAGCTTTTCTTTTCTGGAAAGATCTATTCCCCTTGCTTGAGCAGAAAACGATATATTCTCATAATCTCGTTGAATATCCGGAATGTACCGCAGAGCCAGCGATACAGAATATGCAATTTTATAGTTCACTCCAACTCTGTTTAAGGATGCTGCAAATTCACTGGGATGGGTCGTTAGAAGAAACAATAGTGCCATTGGAATGACCACTGCATATTTGAGGGCAATATTGAATTGATAGAATAGCTGCTCCCAAGTTAACGTATACCGGCCTGCAATGTGCATAATATCATGACGTGTACCGTAAACACGTACGCCCTCCAAAGGAGAAAAGATAAAGATAGCTATATGATTAAGCAAAAAGAAAATCAAGATGAAATATAATACGAAAGCATAATCCTGAAATTGGACTTTGGAAATTCTAAAGGCAAGCAAACTAAATAACAGCATCACAATTAGACATCTTGTATCATATGTAATCATCCCCGTCACAGACCACACTACAAATAAAATCAACTTAGTAGCGCCGGTAAGACGGTGAATAGGTGAATCCTGCTTCGTAAATGTTAACATTTTGGCCTTCATCCGCCTCGGCTCCTCCTATCATACGCAATGAACCTTCTAACGAACTCCTCAGGTTGTTTCAGTTCAGCTTTTACAGCTAGGGCAAAAAGCGAGGTTTCTTTCAAGTTCGCTTTTTTTACCACATCAGTATTCGTTAATATTCTCTCAGGGCTATCATCCGCAAGCTTCACGCCATCAGCTAACACTATAGCTCTATCGGCATATTCCAGCATCAAGTGCATATCATGCGTGATCATAATGACCGTCATCCCCTGCCCCCGCAGCATCAAGAGAAATTCCATCATTTCGTTATAATGCCTGTAATCCTGAGCAGCAGTCGGCTCATCCAAAATGATCACTTCCGGCTCCAGTACCAGAATGGCGGCAATCGTGACCCGTTTCTTCTGGCCATAACTAAGCGCCGAGATAGGCCAGCTGCGAAAAACATAAAGTCCGCACACCTTCAAGAGTTGATGGACACGTTCACGAACTAGCTCCTCAGAGCAACCTCGGAGTCTAAGTCCTAGAGCGACCTCGTCATATAAAAGTGTCTTAGAAATCATATGATTGGGATTTTGCATGACAAAACCGATCCGCTCTGCCCGCTCCTTAATCGTGTCCTGAGCAATATCGCGCCCATGCATCCGTATTGATCCGAAAGTAGGTTTATAGAAGCCACAAATAAGCTTGGAAACTGTAGATTTTCCAGCTCCATTTCGCCCCGCTATACAGACCATCTCTCCTTTATGAACACAGAGATTGAGCTTATCTAGCACCTGCTGATTTTTTTCGTATCCAAAAGAAATATCGCTAAGCTCGAGGATGGGTGGGCTATCCAGCTTATCCTGCCGTGCCTGATTGCACTCATACCAGATCTTAAGTTTATTAGAACACGCCTCCAACTGTATATCGTTCATATGCTGCGGATTCATATTTTCTGTAATCGAACATCCGGCATACTTTAAAGCCGTTAAATAGAGAGGTTCCCGAATGCCAACTTCTGAAAGTAGGGTTGTGCTCAACAGTTCTGCAGCCGGCATATCCGCCACAATACATCCTTCATGGATCACAATAATACGATCCACTGCCCGATGCAGCACCTCTTCAAGACGATGCTCGATCATAATAACGGTTTTACCTGTCTCTTTATGCACTCGATCAATAAGCTCAATCGCTTTTATACCGGTATAAGGATCTAAGCTTGCCAGCGGTTCATCAAAGAGCAGGATGTCCACATCACCTACCAGAACACCTGCCAAGGTCGTTTTTTGCTTTTGTCCACCCGATAACTCTTGAGGAGAAGAAGCCAGAAATTCGTGGATATCCACCGCTCTTGCGGCAGCCGCCACTTTACTCTTCATTTCTGTCTGCTGAACCACATGGTTCTCTAGACTGAAGGCGATATCCTCACCAACCGTTAATCCTACAAATTGTCCATCCGGGTCCTGCAATACAGTACCCACCTGATTGGACAGCTCTGCAATACTCAGATCCTTCTGCTCCTGGCCCATAATCCGTAATGAACCTGATATTTCCCCACTGTAAGCAAAAGGAATGAGACCATTAATACAATGAGCAAGTGTACTTTTCCCAGAACCTGAAGGCCCCACGATAAGCACCTTTTCCCCTTCAACATTCGTTAAGTTGATCCCCTGCAGTGTGGGTTCCTGCTGCGCCCGATATTGAAAGCTGAAATCCTTAAATTCAATCATTACTTTTTTCATCCGAGACCTTCCTCTGGGTTAATGTGAAGAGAAAAAAGCCGGTGATTTCCACCGGCTTTTTTAGCTTGGATTTGTATTCCACTCAAGCTTCTCTAGTTAAGCTGCCCTGTTTCGTTCTTGTCTTAGCATACGCAATGGCTAGTAAAGATCCGATCACTGCCACCGAAGCTATATTTAATGCACCTGCGGTCAGTCCTTGCGTAAATACTTTATTTACGGGTTCTGCATAGATCAGAATATCCAACACCGGGGCTACAAGGAACCATGCTACAGCATTCGCTGCAATCTGAGCCAGATTAAAGCGTATTATTTCCTTTCGTCCGAATTCCCCGTCATGAATAGCGATTCTAGCTACTAACAAGCCAATAACCAGCCCTACAATGCCAGATGATATGACCCAACTGAACCATGGCGATCCATAAGATATCGTATCCTTCAGGGTATGCCCGATCAGGCCTATAAATAATCCGGCAAACGGACCGTACAATAGGGAGAACAATGCCAGTAATGCGTATGTAGTCTCGATGTTAGTGTTTGGAATACCCGAAGGAATCGAGCCGAATCTCCCCAATATAACGAATAAAGCAGAACCAATACCAATCGCTACAATCGTCTTGATCGACAACACCTTTTGTTTTGCCATGTTCTCATCTCCCCCAACGCATCTATTATGTTTTATGTGATTATACATCGGAATAGTCGGAATTACTATAGAATCCAAATAAAAAAATCTGCAAAGCAACATAATGTTGGCTTTGCAGATTCATAGTTGATTATTCAGATCCTATTTTCTATTACTTCACTGTCACTGATACTGTAACTGTCTTGCCGCCTAGCTTTCCTTTAATGGATGTCGTTCCTTTACTCACAGCTACAATCTGACCGCTAGCAGATACTCTCGCTACAGAAGGCTTGGAGCTGGTCCATACCGCACTTCCAGTAACAACAGCAGTCTTACCAGTATCATACTGTGCAGTCACGACTACATTCTGAACGGCTCCCGGAGCCATTTTCAGTCTGCTTTCATTAACGGTTAGCTTTGTCAGTTTAGGAACTACAGTAATTTTGACACTAGCAGCAATCCCTTGGTAAGATCCTGTCAGCGTAGCAGTACCTTCTGTTACTGCTTTAACGGATGTAGCTTTAACCGTAGCAACCGCCTCATTCGAGGACTGCCAATTCATACTGCTGGAGACATTCCCCGTTTTACCATTAGAATAATAAGCCGTTACCTTTATCGCTTTAGAGCCTTTAATGTTCATTTCGATAGCAGTAGGTTCTACAACAAGCTTAGTAACCTTTTGTTCAATGGTAACTGGGATACTGATGGTTTTATTAGCGTAAGTTCCCTTTAAAGTAGCAGAACCCTTCACCAGTCCTTTGATTACCTTACCGGAAGTTGTTGTCTTGATAATCGCATTCGTACCGGTAAGCTCCCATTCCATAGTTCCAGTAGCATCAAGTTCACTGCCGTTTTCCATCACAGCTTTCACTTCAGGAACAGCCTTCTCTTCACCAGTAACAATCACCAGATTTTCTTCTGGTCCAAGCAAGACAAGGACTTTATCTTTCACTGTAACCTTTACTTCAACACTTTTTTCTCTTACAGCTGTTTTTGAAGTCGTTGGGTTTTCTGATTTTATTTTACCGATAACCTTCACAATACCTGCCGATTCAGCTACAATTTTACCGTCTTTAATGGTGGCAATCTCATCATCCGCAGAGGTCCACTCGATATCACTGCTAAGATCTAGCTTTGTTCCGTCAAGCTTTGTACCGTTTACTTTTGGAAGGCTTACGGTGTCATCTGTGTAAAGCTCCAGTTCCGTCTTGTCGGCTTCCAGTTCTGTAATCGTAGGATAAACTGTCAGCTTAAAGCTTTTATTAATTCCTCTGTACTCTGCTTTAATAACCGAAGTTCCCACTGCTTTAGCAGTCACTGCCGCGGTATCGCTACCAGGCGTAACGGTTGCCGCCAATTGGTTATCCGAAGTCCATACTGCGCTGCCCGAAATATTCGGAGTAGAATTCGCAGCATCGCGAACCTCAGCCTTAACGTTCAGGGTTTCACCCATAAACAGGAATTGATCTCCTGTAGGAGTAAGTAGTAGCGCTTCATAAGGAGCACGTACATATACGTCTACAGTTTGTGTAATCCCCAGATAGGATACTGTAATTACAGCTTTACCAGCAGACAACACTTTGATCTCGCCTTTGTCTACTGTAGCTACACTAGCACTAGAAGAGGACCATTCCGCTTTCGCTGAAATATCATTTGCGCTGGATTTTGTAGTTTCTTTAGTCTCTGCAACCAATTTCAAAGGTGCATCTCCAACTAGCATCTCTAGTTCTTTAACGATTTTGTCGTCATGTTTAAGCTCAATTTCAGAATAAGGCAATTTCACTACAGCCTTAAAGGTTGCTGTTAAGGTCTTGTATTTGGCAGTGATCGTTGCTGTACCTTCACCAGCCAAAGTGATCTTACCTTCTGCAATGGTCAATACGCTTGTGTTGGAGCTGCTCCAAGTAGTATCAGCCGTTACATCCTTAGCAGAAGTCGCTGTTTCTCCACCAATCGCATTGGCTTTGACCAGCAGTTTATCCTCATCATCACCCAATTTGTAGTTCCCTTCAGAACTATATTCGAGCTTCAGTTCTTTAACAGGATGTGCTACCTCAACTTCAATGGTAGCAAGTGCATGATTATAAGTCGCTGTAATAATAGCTTTTCCACTGTCTATCGGAGTCAGCAGGCCATTTACTACCTTTACAGCGTTTGTGTTAGAAGAATTCCATACCACTGCACCTGTCACATCTCTTTTAGATGAGGACCCTTCCACATTCGCATATACCTTAAGTTGCTTTGGCGTTTGTCCAACCGTAAGCTCTACTTTAGCTGAGCTTTCGAATTCAATCGAGTTGATATCGCCGGTCGCTGCAAAGACACTTACCGGAAAAACCGCAGTAGCTAACAATATCATGATGAGGAGCATTTTCGTCATTTTCCTGTACACAGTCATTTGTTCTCTCCCTTAGGCTATAATGTCGTTCGGTGGTTTATCCCCACACTCTTTTACTTATATCGACAATTGTACCCTAAGTGTTTACCCCCTGGCTCTATAAAGCGAAATTCGGGACTTTCAGACTAGATAATACGGTAAAGGTTGATCAAAATATTAGGAAGTAATATGCTAACTACTAAATTCTTTCTTGAAACAAGGGGGCTACGATGAGTGCAGAGAACGTCCAACTAGAAGCAATCCCGTCTCCTAAACAGGAAGATAGCTTCCTTAAAGGGGTAAAAGATTGTATTCCCACACTACTAGGCTACTTAAGCATCGGACTTGCGGCAGGCGTTGTTCAAAAGA
The DNA here is from genome assembly GCF_038008505.1 of Paenibacillus sp. FSL H7-0735. Lineage (NCBI taxonomy): Bacteria > Bacillati > Bacillota > Bacilli > Caryophanales > Paenibacillaceae > Paenibacillus > Paenibacillus sp. FSL H7-0735. The sequence continues at coordinate 5,584,245 of NZ_JBBOZH010000001.1, forward strand.
CAGCCGGACTCAGCATTGCTGAGATTGCCTTAATCAGCTTGATTCTTTACGCGGGCTCAGCTCAGTTTATAGCTGCTGGAATGATAGCCGTTAGCAGCTCGCCTGCGGCCATTATCATTACGATATTTATCGTGAATCTTCGCCATATTTTGCTTAGTGCAGCTCTTTCTCCTTATTTCCGCCATCTTTCCCCACTGAGAAATATGCTGGTTGGTTCTTTATTGACTGATGAGACCTTTGGAGTTGCCATCAATCAAGCTTTGAATAAGCAGCAAATCAGTGAAAAATGGATGCACGGTCTAAATCTCACAGCATATTTAAATTGGTTTCTTGCGAATGTAGCGGGAGCTTTTTTAGCCCAGTGGATCTCAGACCCTGATCAATTCGGTTTGCAGTTTGCCTTACCTGCGATGTTTATTGGCATTCTTGTAATTTCCATGATTGACCGTAATAAAATCAAACTAGATTTGGTTGTCGCAATCCTTGCCGTAATCATAGCAGTAGGAAGCTCTTTCCTATTCTCCAGTAGTGTTGGAGTGATTATCGCTACAGTTATTGCGTCAACGATAGGGATGGTGTTTGAAAAATGGAAGTGAGATGGGATGTATTTCTGATCATTCTAGGAGCAGCTTTTGTGACCTTTATTCCCAGGGTGGTTCCGCTTATGATCCTTAGCCGGTTTGAATTGCCAGAATGGGGAATGCGCTGGTTAAATTATGTTCCTATCTCTGTTATGGCGGCATTAATAGGTCAGGAGATATTTTTGAATGATGGAAAATTTTCGTCTTTAGCTAATAACATTGAGCTTTTTGCGGCATTGCCTACTTTTTTGGTTGCGATAAAAACCCGGAGCTTGCTAGGCACTGTACTGGCGGGGATTGTTTCAATCATGATCCTACGGATGTTTTTTTGATCCACTTCTACGCGTATGAAGTCGCTATCGGACCCAGTTGACCTTATTCACAGCTTTATCCCACTTTTGGAACACTAACGGACCCCATAGTCGCTATTGCCATGAAAAACACCTATTATGAACCACTTTCTGAGGAATAGCTGCACTGGAGTCCGAAACTAAGCATAAAAGGCAAAAAAATTGCAAATAACGCCATCTGGGTCCGAAAGCATCAGGAGATTGTTATGAATTGGTGGTCTAGGCAGCAGCAACTAAAAAACAGAGCAGCCCTTCCCCACTAACGGAAAAATGGCTGCTCTGTTGTCTTTTTACTAATATCTATTTAACGGATATTTATTGCTTAACGAACAGCCTGCTGAAGCCCAGTCTGACTAACCCCGATCAACTCACCGCGGCATTCGTTCACGCCAGCTTCCGTTATCTTCACCTGACAAAGTTCTCCTTGGAGTGAATCTTCACCATCGAAGAACACCTGCAAATAGTTGTCGCTAAATCCATGCTGGATATTGCGCCCCGGAGCCCCTTTTGCGGCTCTTTCCGGAATAACACTTAATGTCTGACCTACAAATTTGCGAGCATAGGCTATTTGCATTTCTTCTGAAAGATCAATCAGTTCCTGCACGCGTACATTTTTGATTTCTTCGTCGATCTGATTCTCCATCCGCGCTGCTGGAGTGCCCGTCCGCTTGGAGTAAGGGAATACGTGCATCTCGGAGTAATTAATAGCTTTCATGAAGTCGTAGCCGGCACGGAACATTTCATCGGTCTCCCCCGGGAATCCAACGATAACATCCGTAGTAATCCCGACATCTGGCATCGCCTGACGGATCAGCTGCATTTTGGCGTAATATTCTTCTGTCGTATATTTACGGCGCATTGCTTTCAGCACATCATTATGTCCGGCTTGCAGCGGGATATGCAGATGACGGCACATTTTAGAGGAACGGTTCAGCACCTCCAGCAGCTTCTCATCGATCTGGCTGGCTTCGATAGAACTGATACGTACCCGCTCCAGTCCATCCACCTTATCTAGATCCCACAGCAAATCGGCTAGACGGTAATTATCAAGATCATCACCGTAACCACCGGTATGAATACCCGTGAGAACAAATTCTTTATACCCTGCTTCTACTAATTGATGCGCCTGGGTTACGATGCTTTTGGGATCACGGCTGCGGGAAAGTCCACGTGACCATGGAATGATGCAGAATGTGCAGAAGTTGTTGCAGCCATCCTGAATCTTCATAAAAGCACGCGTCCGATCCGCAAAGCCAGGTACATCCATCTCTTCGAATTCACGTGTCTTCATAATATTACGAACAGCGTTGACCGGCTGACGTGAGGCTTCAATGTTCTTCACATGCGTCATGATCTGATCGCGGTCCTGGTTACCAATAACAAGATCGACACCAGGAATATCAAGAATCTCACCAGGAGAGGTCTGTGCATAGCAGCCAGTAACCGCCACGATAGCCTCCGGATTGCGGCGAACGGCACGACGAATCATTTGACGGCTTTTTTTGTCACCTGTATTAGTTACAGTACAAGTATTAATCAGATATACATCGGCAGGTCCCTCGAAATCGACCTGCTCGTAACCTTCATTTTTGAATAGCTGCCAGATGGCTTCGGTGTCATAAAAATTCACTTTACAACCTAAAGTATAAAATGCTACGGATGGCATCTCTTAAGCTCCTCCCATTTCTCCAGATTCATATAAAATACAAGCAGCGGCAACCATGCCCGCTGTCTCACAGCGCAGAATACGCCGTCCTAGTCCTACGGAAACCGCACCAGCTTCTTCTGCCTTTTGGCATTCCTCTGGTGTAAAGCCCCCTTCAGGACCTACCACAATCAATACCTTCCCACCAGCCTGCGGTGAAAGCGAGGATAACCAAGGGGCAACACTGCTGCGAAGCTGCAAGCCTTCTTCTTTTTCATAACAAAAATAAATTGCATCATACTCACTAAAAGTCTGGAGCAGCTGCTTCCAGGATAACGGTGAGCCTACAGCCGGAACGATGTTCCGGTGTGCCTGCTCGGCAGCTTCTTTACAAATTTTACGCCAGCGGTCCAGCCGCTTACTTTCCTTGCGTTCATCGTACTGTACAATCGTGCGCTCCGACAGAAAAGGAATAAAACCAACGGCTCCAATTTCTGTACACTTTTGAATGATAATTTCCATCTTATCAGCCTTGGGTAAGCTCTGAGCCACTGTGATTTTTATCCGCGGTTCATGCGTCATCTCCAGGGTTTCCAAGATATTCACTGTCACTTCCCCAATTTCGATCTGAGCAATCTCCACTAACGCTTCACGGGAGACGCCATCGCTGACAATAAGCTTGTCCCCAGCCTTACCGCGCATCACTTTGGCAATATGCCTTGCATCTTCTCCGTCAATTCTAACGTTATCCGTACCAAACTGCTCCGGTGTAACAAAATATCGCTGCATCTCTTCATCATCCTGTTCATGAATTCAGTAAGAAGAAACGGTAAAGACGCCTTAATTAAGACGTCACCCGTTTCTTAGAGAAATATAACTATGGATCAGGCGAAATTTAACTATCCTATTTTTCAACAAATTACATAATACAATGTTTAAGCAGGGTTGACCAGACTTCAGTCCCTACCTTAGCTGCCAAACATTCTTAGGAATAGCTGCACAAATGTTCTCGACATTTCACTAGCCCAGTGGCCAAGAGGATCAATGGTATAGGTTCGTAACCCTGGAATAAACAGAATTAATAAAAAGATAAATACAGCCCATTGCTCAAATTGCTGTAATTTGCCCCGAATAGAGCGAGGGGCAATATCCTCCACAATCCGGTAGCCATCCAGCGGAGGCAATGGAATCAGATTGAATAAGAATAGAAAGAAGTTCCATTGAATAAAGGTGCCAAAGAACAAATACACTGCCTCTAATACGCGGTCATTGGAGATCGACTCTAATACACCAGTTGCCGCAAGCACCCCATATATTAAAGCACCAATAATCCCTAGTAACAGGTTACTGATTGGGCCCGCAGCAGACACAATGACTCCCATCAGACGGGGGCGGCTAAAGTTATCGCGGTTTACAGGAACCGGACGCGCCCACCCGAAACCAGCAACCAGCAGCAGTAAAATACCAAAAAAATCGAAGTGTACAGCAGGGTTAAGCGTCATGCGTCCTAATAATCTAGCGGTAGGGTCACCGAACTTATTGGCGAAATAAGCATGACTGAATTCATGTACTGTAAAAGCAATTAAAATCGTAATGAGCAGAAAAGGAAGCTGATCCAGATCTACACGTATTATACTTTGCAATATATCCATTTTTACCTCTTTCCGGCTGTAAATGCCACCCAATCTTCTTCACGGGATACTTCCATAATCTCAAAGCCGGACTCTTGTAGTGCGTTAGCCACAAGTCCTTCTTTATCCTTGTAAATACCAGAGGTAATATACAAGCCTCCTGGCTGAAGTGCACGATACACGTCATCCGTAAACAATACGATGATTTCTGCCAAAATATTCGCAACTACAATCTTCACTGGGAGTGTAACGCCAAGACTATCCTCTGTTACTTGCTCACCAGGTGTTCCCTCAAGAGTGTGACCCGGTCTAGCGGATGGCCACATTTCTCCAGCAGCTGTGTCAGCTACGCCTTCACCGCCTAGCAAGGAGAGCAGGTCGCTTTCTTTTACCGTAATGAACTTCTCAAGTTTGTTCAGTGCTACATTCTCGCGCGCACTTTCAACAGCTACCGGGTCCAAATCTAACGCCAGCACGGATTTCGCACCAAGCAGCATCGCACCTACAGCCAATATTCCTGAACCCGTACCGACATCGATCACTTCTTCGCCGCCGCTAATATTCTTTTCAAGCGCACGCAGGCACAAAGCTGTTGTAGGGTGAGTCCCTGTACCAAATGCCATACCAGGGTCCAGCTCAATGATTGCTTCATCTGGGCGCTCAGGCGTATATTCCTCCCAAGTTGGTTTAATCGTGAGACGATCCGATACCCTGAGCGGTTTAAAATATTGCTTCCAAGCATGCGCCCATTCGTCTTCATCTACGGTTTTCCAAGAAATCAGCGATTTGCCCGGATCAATACCGTACTCACGCAATTCTGCTACCCGTGGAGTCAGTTCTTCTATAACAGCATCCATATCCGTGGAATCGGCATAATAACCTTTGATTACCGCTTCCCCTTCTGGGATATCATTCAAGGGTTGGTCGTATAATTCACCGTAACGCGTATTCCGCTCTTTACTGAGTGTTCCGGATTCTTCAATAGAAACCCCACCCGCTCCTGCTTCATATAAAAAATTCGAAATCATTTCTTGTGCATCTTCTGTTGTATGTATCGTCACTTCATGCCATAACATCTTTATGTGATCCTCCTAAAGTTTTGTGAGCGTTAGCTTCATTGATTGACTTCGTGCAAAACTGGCTTCGTAAGCATAGACTTAGTTTTGTGAGCATTCGCTTCATAGTATAACATTTCTTCTTGGGGTAACGCCAAACTACAGATCAACGCTCTGCCATGCCCGTGCTACTCCTGCAAAAGCAATCGAGCGAATGATCATCTACCATCCCCGATGCCTGTATAAAAGCATAACATATGGTAGAGCCGACAAACTTCATGCCTCGCTTTTTTAATGCTTTACTCATTGCGTCAGACTGAGCCGTCGAAGCAGGGACATCCGCACGTGTCTTCCAATGGTTAATCGAAGGTGCACCCCCCACAAAACTCCAGAGATAATCTGCAAAGCTGCCTGTTTCCGCACTAATTTGCAAATATACGCTTGCATTACGAATGATAGAATCAATCTTTAAGCGATTTCTAATAATCCCGGGATCGTTCATCAGCTCAGCAATTTTCGGCTCATCATAATGCACAATCTTTTCCGGATCAAATCCATCAAATACCTCTCTGTAATGTGCCCGCTTTTTTAAGACGGTGTACCAGCTTAATCCTGCCTGCATGCCTTCGAGCATAAGTAATTCAAACAGCTTCCGGTCATCATACAGAGGTTTACCCCACTCTTCATCATGGTATGCGATATATAAAGGATCCTCATTAACCCAAGCACAGCGAGTGATTTCCATCCTTTTCTCTCCTTTACGCTAATCCTCCCTGAGTCCACTCAGCATCTACTCACTGTAAACGAAAAAAAGGGAAGAACACAAGGTTCCTCCCTAAAAAAAATTTTCTATGGCCGCAGCTGCACTCTTGTTTCTTTATCCGGATCGTCAGTCGTATAGAAGAATATATAAATAGAAGCTTCTGTACCTTTGAAACCCTTGTAAACATCAATGGCCTTATTGTTTCCATCCCCCGTGAAATTAACGGTCAGAGGTTTACCTAAAATACGCTCTTTCCCCAGTCCGATATGGGTCTGGTTAATTCCACCGAAGCGAGCATCTTCACTTTCAGTCTCTACATAAAGATCGGCACCCTGCATATAGTACGTCCATTTTACCGGATAACCACTAAGCTGCTGGATAAGCGTCTGTTTCTTATCAGATATATTCGTCAACAGAAGTGGTGTTTTTTCGTCCTTGTTAATTTTATAGCTGCCGTGCTGAGTCACCTTGTATTTAGCAACAAAGGTAATTGGCGTCTCTTCTGTGATTTCAAGGTCAACTGGCCGCTCAAAACGAAGCACTGTTAATTCCGGCTCACCTTCTGGAGATCTCCAGAAATTGCCCTCCAGCGTCTTGCCTGCTACTTCAAGAGTAGACTTTTGATACGGGAAATTGTTGCCTTTCTCTTTACTTCTAATGGCGATTCGAATTTGAGTAGGCGTCACTACCATTTTCTCCAGCGTGTAATTAGGTTCGCCCTCTTCTAGCGGCAGATTCAATGAAGTATTTATGGTTCCGCTCTCCATCTGCTTTTTGCTTAATTGAAGATCAAAAGCTAGTGGCCCCTCAACCTTTTTCTCTTGTTTCATGTACTGCAGCTTGTAATTCACTTCTCCGCTGGAAATATCAGCCGCCTTAAAATATTGCTGGGACGTATATTCCCCGTTTTCTCCCGGTGTACCGAAAGCACCTCCTGCCAGCGAATTTATGAGCGTTCCGTTTTTGTAAGCGACTATATTTGGAAAGGCCCATTCTTTTGTTTCTGGCTGATCAAAAATGATCGCTGAAGAGAATAATATTTTTTCTTGTCCTTGGGTAAAAGGTTTCACCTCTATGCTGCGCATCCCTTCCTGTCCAATAGGAAACTTTTGTGTCTCCTGCGATTGGATATCCAGCGGTAAATCTAACTCCTGTGTGCTAAAGGCTTGCAGATTATCTGCAACTAGTTGCACATTCACAGTATCCTTTTTCGGTGTCCAATCACTCTCGAAATATCCGTTGTAATGTTGATTTTTCTCATCCCATAACACATAACTGAACTCACTGGGACCATTCGCCCCATCTGCGCCCTTCAAAGTCATTCCTTTAACATTCCAATTTTCATTTTCCAAGCGTTCTCCTACATCCAAAGTGAATAAGATAACCGTCCGATTCTCATCCACAATCGCTGTATGTAGCTTCAGAGTTACTCCATCCTGTGTCACCGACTGGTTCAGTTGTTGTCCGAGATTTTGGGCCAGCGCTGCTTGAACGCCTCCTCTCCCATGGAGCAAATTATCCCAATCATAATGCACTGCCGCATATACGGGTGCCGCTGCAATAAGTACTGAAAATGAAGCAACCACAGCTATTTTACTCCAGTTTCTCCCTCTGTTCCCGCTACCATTGGCCATACGAAGTTGTAGGGGAGTCATTGTACTGTTTTCTTGCTCTAAACGTCCCCACATGCGTTCAAAATCTGGATAAGGCACGCCTTTATCTTCATTTAAACGATGCTCCAGCATATTTTCTAACTTTTTCAAAAGCTTCGCCCTCCTTTAGTTCAATTTGAACCCCAGCCTCCTGCAGGATTCTCCTCATTACCGTTAGTCCTTTATGCAGCCTAGATTTGGTCGTTCCAAGTGGAATGGACAGCAGATCCGAAATTTCAGCCAGACTGAAATCATGCATATACCTAAGTGTGAGCACCATCCTAAGTTTGATAGGGACCTGGCTCATATATTGCGCCCACTCGACCTCCGTCTCACGCTGCTCAATCTGCTGCTCCACAGCTGTTTCTGCCGTTTTATTAAAGAAATGAAGGTTGTCCGTTATCTTCTGTTGCAAGGTTCGTTTTCGTTTCAAATGATTGAGGCAATGGTTGACCGTTATTTTCATAATCCAAGCCTTGATATGCTCCACGTGCTCACGATTACTGCGAAATACGGTAATAAAGACATCCTGAGTCAAATCCTCTGCATCCGCCGCGTCATGCACCATATAGTAGCAAGTCCGGTATACATCTTTATTGTAGGTTTCAAATAACTCCCGGTTACTCTCCAAATCTTGCGCCCTCCTTTCTTGACTGAGATATCTATATGACAACCAATCCTTGGAAAAGGTTCGTTTTTCTGAGCATAAACTATCGCTACTCTTAAAGACATAGGGAAAATCAAACGGGCTTAATAATCTGAATGAAGCAAATGGAGGAAGGACAATGACTCTATTAACTACGGGTCCGATAGAAAACAATGTTAACTCAGAAAACAACACAAGACTTACACAACAGGTCACGGTCAAAATTGCTAATGGTAGCGGTCAGATTGCTTCCACAGTTCTGATCGAAGGCTACTACATGAATGAGAAAGAATTCAATATGTATGCGATCTGCTAGATGTGATGCCAAATCAAGTAATAACTAAAAATTATTTTGCGGATTTTGATACTTTCGAATTTTTTTCACAACTGCTAGTTTGCCAGATCATCCAATTCAACTCTCATTTTTGGGTAAAGACAGTGCAGAAAGATTAGTAGCCCCGCATCGATTAGTTACAGCAGAATTACTTGGGTATGATGGGGCAACTGGCGCGACAGGCGCTACTGGGGTGATGGGGCTAAAGGTGGGACTGGCTCTGATGGGGCGATTGGGGACACGGGAGTTACTGGAGTGACGGGAGCTACGGGCGCGACTGGAGTCACTGGCACGACTGGTGCTTCTGGTAACACCGGAGTTAACGGAGTCATCATAAATCATAGATATATGATTCCTACCTTGATTGTTAACAAAATCGGATAATACCAACAATTAAAAGGGTCTATCTCTCGCAAGTAGGAGACCGACCCTTTTTTGCTGATATTCAATCTATCAACATACATACTGCTGCTAGAGAATATCCATAACTTCACGCGCTTGTGTGTCGAGATTTTGTGCAGATGAAGCAATCTTCGAAAAATCCTCCAACGCCACCAGAACCTGCTGCTGACTATCTTCTATATTTTCTTGCACTTGATTTGTACCTATAGAGATCTTTCCAATTTCCAGCGTGATCGCATCCACACTATCCCGTACCTTTATGATCGAATCTTGTACCATGGAAGATAACTTACTTACTTCTTTTGCCACCACGTCAAAACCTCGGCCATACTCCCCGGCATGCGCTGCCTCAATAGCAGCATTTAGGGCTAATAATTGCGTTTGCGAAGCAATATCGCGAATCGTTTGCACGATGCTATGAATCGATACAGCTTGCTTTTCAAGATTAGCTAGAGTATGTGTATTTTCTATCGATACTTCGGCGATTTTGTTGATGCTTCGTAATAATTCTTGACTGCGCTCAATACCTAAATCTGCTCTTTGATTCAAGCTGTCTGCCATCTCTTGCATCCGTAGTACAACATTACTCATGTTGCTTTGTCTTTGGGTGATATTAGTTGCTATTTTAGATACTCCGATGACTTGTTCATTGCTTTCATCAAACACTGGCATGTAGGTGGCTTCAAGCCAAACCGCATTTCCTTTCGAATCCATTCGTTCGATCTTATCCTGAAAACTCTTCCCTGTAAAAAGATCCTGCCAAAACCGTTCGTAACCTGGGCTATCTGCGAAATGTGGAAAACAGAACTCTTTATGATGCATTCCGTACATTTCATCTTTTTTATATCCCATGGAATTTGCAAAAACCTCATTCACATAAGCAACTCGGCGATCAAGGTCAAACCGGATAATGGCTAAATTTCTTTCTAAAGATCTAACAACAAGCTCATCAGTAACTCCTTGAGAGTGTACCAGCCCCATTCTAATTCCCCCTGAAAAAATTCATTACTTGATTGGTCGTAGTTAGTATATTCGAACAATTATACATCCTTAATTTGTAGTGTGATATTAGCTATTTTACTTAAAATATTTATAACATCTGCAGACGTTAATATAATTGAAAATAATGATAATTAGGGAAAACTTCCCTAATGATGTGCAAGATTCGAAGGTTGATCTATCTTTTAGGGAAATACTCCCCAAAAACTCATGAAATCAGGCTTTTTCTATCTTTTCGAGCGTTTTTCAGGGAGGTTTTCCCTAATTAATCATTTTCCAACCTCAATCATGCCGAAAATTATATCCAATTCCAACAGAAATGCATCTACAGCTACGTCGACTATGAGACGCCCAAATTCTTCTTAGCGGTAGCCTTACTTATAAGCTAAAAGCTTGCCCTAATTTAGTTCATTTTTCTGATCTCATAACAAAAAAAACCAGCTGCAAATATCAGCTAGGGTTCAACTCTCAATTTCATTTTCAAATTCTATCATTCTCAATCCCGTTACTAATTTCAATTTTCAGATTCCAACCACAAATCAACTTTATTTTACCACTATTTCAGTCGTTCCCTCGTTACGAGCACGCAGCAAAATATGGCAGTTCATCCGAATCAAATGCACTCCAGCCAGGCTGCGGTGCAGTAAGCTACGTCTACCTTCGCTTCATGCAGCAGTTGTCTGCGACCTGTGCGAATATATTCCTTCTCCCATTGTACGTACAGTCAAAAGTATCTTATTAATTGGATTTATAATCTTTTATTTTAATCCCCAAAACCATATCCTTCTGATATGCGTCAGCTTGCTTCAAACCAATAATCCTTGGGTCTGAAGGGTAGTGACGTTCAAGATATAACAAAAATGCGTGATGAAACCTAATTTCAGCATCCAATTTATTCAGTTCGTTCGGATGATTCTCTAGTTCGGTTAATTCTGCTTCCCATCGATACAAATCGCTCGCCTCAGAGCGCTCCATACGAACCTTCTCTGTCAGCTCCCGCAACTCACAATAGGCCCGTTTTACTTTTGGAGAGTACAACTGCTTCTGGTTCAAATAGGTTAATAGTGCGATCAATAAGGCTAATCCTGTCCACAAAATAACGTTATCCATCTTCTCCCCCCACACTTAAGCTCTTCGCCCTAATTATACATGCCCAAACACAAAAATACCCCACAAAGTGAGGTATCCGCCTTAGCTTTTTTAGCTGCTATTCTTTCTTCATAATCTCATTCAGCTGACGTTTGTCCGCTTCTTGTGCGCGATCCTGAGCTTCAATATCATCAAGATCGGCTTCCGCCGCCGAGAATTCTACATCCTCTGCTTTAGCTTCGTATAACATTTTCAATTTCTCCGTCTTGGAGAAGATTTGTGAGTTTTCTCTATCCATTGTTCGTCTCCTTTCTTCTTATTAATGAAGTGCCGATCAGACCATCCCGCCTGCTTCTTCAATTAAGCGCAGAGCCTGATCGTAGGACTCCGTATGCACAATAACCGTAAGCAAAATATCTCTCCCCGTTGGACCTCCGTTACCACCATGACTCATTCCGCTAGAGCTGGTGTCCGCAGCTGCAAGTATGCCTGTGTGTGCGTGCTCAGCAGTCATGGAGTCCATTCTGGCCACATTGCCTGTCACCGGATTTACCCCTGAGCTAAAGCTGGTACCTCCATATCTACTGAAGCGATCAATGGAAACTTCAATGGCCCGAAGTGCACGAAGCTTGCGCGCGACGCCTTCGGCTTCCTCTGGACTTTTAAAATATGCCAAAATATATCTTTCCGACATCTTATCCCCGCTCTCGCTTGAAATTCAGATATCTGTTGCATTCATTTATATTGTCTTAATTTCACTTGTTTTATGCTCTGATTTTCTTATATTCCACTTATCTACTGGGAATTCGACATTTTCCTCAACGCTTCGCTGCAATATGGTACTAAAGTTGTATATTCGATTTGAAGTTATAGCTGTAGAATAAATTTAATTTTCATAATTTTTTACATTTTATATGGAGGAGGAGAACCACAGACACACAATGCAATACAAAAAATTCATTTGGGAGGATGAACTTATTTGAAACGTACCTTTAAACACTCTATTCAAAGATTTGGTATTGGAGCGGCAAGCTTCGGACTGGCTGTGTCTGTTCTTTTTCCATCAGCTGCATTTGCGAACTCATCCCTTGAATCTTCAACCCTGGTTACGGATGTACAGTCTCAAAGTGTGACCCCTCATAACTATGCTGGAGTACTCAAAGGTTCAGCACCAGTTTCAGTGATTGTGGAATTGACTAATAAACCAGTCAGTGTGTATGTAAATGAGGCAAAAACTTATTCTTTACGATCCTCAGTCTCCTCACAACGCAGTAAAATTATCTCAGAGCATAAAAGCTTTATTTCCTCAACACAGAAAATCGATGCCGATATCGGTTTTGAATACAGTGAGATTTTTAACGGGTATTCCATTACACTGCCAGCCAATCAAGTAAACAAGCTGTTAGAGCTTCCAGGCGTTGCGGCTATCTATCCAAATGAAGAAGTACATGCACTAGCAGACAGTGTTGAAGTGGCGACATTACCTGTTACACGTTCCTATTCAGACAGCGGTAAGCTAATAGGCGCGGACAAACTACATGATTTAGGTTACACAGGCAAAGATGTACAGGTAGCTGTTGTCGATACTGGTATTGATAAGAATCACCCTTTGCTAAAAGATAATTATAAAGGCGGCTATGATGTATATGATCAGGATGACGATCCGGCTGAAACAGCCCCTGATGCTAACTTCCCTCCAAGAGCAGGTACTCCTTACGAAACCTCGCATGGTACACACGTTGCCGGGACAATTTTAGATGTGGCACCTGAGGTAGAATTGTATGCATATCGCGTACTTGGTCCCTATGGATCTGGTTCCACAGCAGATGTAATTGCGGGTATTGAGAAAGCGGTCGATGACGGAGCAGATGTTATTAACCTTTCTCTAGGCTCTAGTGTCAACCAAAGCTATTCCGCGAGTTCAATCGCGATAGACAATACCGTAAAATCGGGCGTGAATGTTATTGTTGCCGCCGGTAACGCTGGACCGGATGCAGGAACACTGGGCGAACCCGCTGGTGCCCAACTCGCGCTTAGTGTTGGAGCTTCTACTACTCCGATAAATACCCCTTTCTTTGATATTGGCGATGTTAAAAAGATTCCCGGGACATTAGCCAGTTACTCCCCAGATTTAATCGATAATATTGCTGGCAGTAAGATCGTTTTCGCTGGTCTTGGGAGTCCTTCCGATTACAAAAATCTGGATGTCAAAGATAAGGTAGTGCTTGTTGATCGGGGCTCGCTGAGCTTCTCAGACAAATCTCTTAATGCCAAAGTTGCTGGTGCGAAGCTTTTGCTGATTGCCAATAATGAGCCTGGTGAAATCAGCCCCACCCTTGGTGCGCCTGGGGATTACATTCCTACCTACGGAATCAGTCAAGCCGATGGCAAAAAAATAAAAACTCAGATGGCTGCGGCTAAAGATATAATCAGTTACTATATAGCGCTTGAAGTAAATCAGTTAGCAAACTTCAGTTCTATGGGTCCGGGGATGCCAGATTATCTAATAAAACCTGATGTTGTAGCGCCCGGAGTCAATATCAACTCGACAGTCCCTAGCTGGGATGGGAACTATGACCATGCTTTCGGCTTAAAAAATGGCACTAGCATGGCAACCCCACATGTTGTAGGAGCTGTGGCTTTGTTACTGAGTAAAAACTCTGATCTGAAGCCAAATGAAATTAAAGCCCTGCTGATGAACAATGCTGATCCTATTTTTAAACGTGATGGGAATTCTTACTCCTTGTACCAACAAGGTGCAGGTTTAATTAATCTGGAGAAGTCGATAAACGCTAAATCCATTGCTAAAGTCGGTGAGATCCTTAACAGCGGTCTTCCGGGTACTGTTGAAATCCCTTATTACACAGGTTCCTTATCCTTCGGCTTACAGCCAAAGGGTGTTACCGTAACGAAAGCTGTCTATGTAGAGGACTTTAAAGGGAATGGAGAAACATACACCCTTTCCACCAAATGGCTGACAGAAGCTCCTAATGATATTAGTATTGATTTTGCACCACACAGCGTTACCTCAGGTGTAGATCAATATGCACAATTTACACTCAATGTATCTAAAACAGCAAAAGAGGGCGCATATGAAGGCATCCTGTTACTTACCTCTGATACAGAAACCCTTCGTCTGCCATTTAACGTTGTTGTAGGTGACCAATTTAATGTAGCACCTATTAATCAGCTTTCTTTTGAAAGTCCACAAATTTCACCTAATGGTGATGGTCGCTCAGACGACACCACCTTTACCTTTTCTGTCAATGAAGAGCTGGAAAGCATAAGTTTCGTTGCCTCTTCAAAAGATGCTCCTGCAACAGTTTTAGGTGAAGTTTATGCGATCGATGAGAAGATCTATCGTGGTGTATACGAAGTTCCAAATTGGGATGGAACATTAACAGACCTGGAGACCTCCGCCAAGTCTACTTTAGCAGATGGTCACTACTACATCATTCCCGTGCTTCCCAATGGGCAACTGCTCGAGAAACAAAAGGCCGAGTTCACAATTGATACCGAGAAGCCGCTAGTTTCCGGCATCACCATTGAGGAGTATGAACGTGAAGCGCCAACCGATCCTGGCGTGGCACAAATTAGTGGTTTCATTGATGATGACCTAATGGCCTATTATATTTCTAATACAAACCCTATTGGAAACTGGTTTACCGTATATGCCGAAGGCAAACATTATGATGGGAATGCTTATAAATTTGGCGGTGTGATTGCAAATAACGGTGCCTTTACCATTGATGTTCCTGTTAACGAGGGGCTAAATGAGTACAAAGTCCATGTGGTCGATAAAGTGGGGAATGGTGCAGACGACGATGATTACGTTCAGCGGCTGCTTTATAGCACAGGGGACGGTACTTTCACAGTAACTCCGGCTCTTTCTGCATCCACCATTGAAGTAGGACAATCTGTGACCGTTGATTTAGATTATTCCGTGACAGACGAGGTTTATGGCGTCTATGGGGCTTCATTCGGTGTCATATACGATAATTCCCTTGAAACACCGGTAATCCAGCCAAGCGTACAGCTGGTTACGTATCAAGAGGAGCATTTCTCTAGTGTTCCACTTACAGAATATTCACAAACGTATGACCTTGGAGACGGCCACAAACTGACACAATATAGTGTCAATCTGTCAGGAGGTGCTTATCACGGCTCTGGCTCACTAGCCCAAATAACCTTCGAACCAGCAACAGCAGGAGATTATTCCTTTGAGCTATATGATGTCCAGATTTGGAATGATGCCACAACATCAACTATCCCATCTGGTTTGAGAACAGTAAGTGTAACTGTAAGCACACCTGAAAAACCGACACCGACACCAACGCCAACGCCAACGCCAACACCAACGCCATCAGCAACACCGACACCATCAGCAACGCCAGATCCAACAGAAACGCCAACACCGACACCATCACCTACGTCTTCTCCATCTTCTGAGACCTATGTATCTACAGCAACCAGCACTCCCACTCCTGGACCTTCTTTGAAATCTGGGAAGCTAGTAGAGACAGCTGATCCAGCTGGTGGTAAACCTTCAACGGTGTTTAACATCTTAGATGCTGCATTAACAAATTCGATCCAGAATGCAAAAGATAAGACTTCTGTACTTGATCTTAGCGATGTGAATTTCAATAAGTATAGCCAAGTCGTTATTACTCTTACCCCGGCGCAAGCCGAACAGTTGAAGAAATCGGAGAATGCACTCAGCCTTAACAGTAGTGGGTTCAATGTTCTTATTCCAGCGGCAACCCTTCCGGATTTCATTAGCAGCAGTGGTCTGTTGCTTACGATAAGTCTGGCTGATGCTAGCGATACAGCAGTCTTATCAGGAAGCTCAGCTGCGATCAATATTGGTTCTTCCATTCTGACCATTAAAAATGGTTGGACAACCGGAAAGCCGATTACCCTTCAGCTTAATCTAAAAGACAGCAGTCTACGTGATGCTCGAAAAACTGCCGCCTATGCAGAAACAAAGGATCATAAATGGTCCTATCTGCAACCTGGATCTTTCTCTAAAGAAGGTATTCTACAGTTTACTGTTACTAGCGACGGCTCTTATAGCGTTGCATTCCGTAATGTAAGCTTCAAGGATATCGGCACTCACTGGGCTAAAGGCGATATCGAAGTTCTTGCTGCTCATGGTATCATTGCCGGCAAAGGAACCGATGGCAGCTTCAAGCCTACTGACACCTTAAATCAAGCGGAGCTACTAACGCTCTTCGACCGTCTACTTGGAAAAGGTGACACTTGGAATACTCGTATCAAACAAAGTGGTTCACGTGATGTGCTGACTCGCGAAGAAGCAGCTCTTATCATTGCTGAAGCTCTAGGTGCTGATCTTACAGTAGCTAAGACTCCTTTGAGCTTTAAGGATGCCGACAACATCGCTGCAGAAGCACGTAACGCCGTAGCCTATGCGGTAAGCAAAGGTTATCTCAAGGGCGTTGGCGCGGACAACTTCAATCCACAAGGCACTCTGACTCGTGCACAGGCAGCAACGATTCTGAGCCGCGTGTTCGAGGACCTACGTTCTTAAACAGTATCTAGTTGAACTCTCAAAGAAAGCCCCAGCAGCCATTTGGCTGCTGGGGCTTTCTCGCTTTAGGTCACATCTACGGCGCATACGAGGCAAGGCAACTATCGGACACAGTTGCACTTAAATGCTGGATTATGCGACATTTGCCATGCTAACGGATCCCATAGTCGCTATTAGCACGAAAAACACCAAATATAAGCGCTTTTCTGGGCAATAGCTGCACTGGAGTCCGAAACTTCGCTCAAAAGGAGAAAAATGTGCAAATAGCGTCAACTGGGTCCGTATGCCTCCAGCGTCTTCTGGGTCCTATCCACTCAGATGAATATACTCAACGCTATCGGACACAGTTGCACTTAAACGCTGAATTATGCGATATTTGCCATGCCAATGGACCCCATAGTCGCTATTAGCACGAAAAACACCAAATATGAGCACTTTTCTAGGCAACAGCTGCACTGGAGTCCGAAACTTCGCTCAAAAGGAGAAAAATGTGCAAATAGCGTCAGCTGAGTCCGCAAGCCTCCAGCGTCTTCTGGGTCCTATCCACTCAGATGATTACACTCAACGCTATCGGACTCAGTTGCACTTAAACGCTGAATTATGCGACATTTGCCATGCTAACGGACCCCATAGTCGCTATTAGCATGAAAACATCAATTATGAGCGTGTTTCTGAGCAATAGCTGCACTGGAGTCCGAAACTTCGCTCAAAAGGCGATAAATTTGAAAATAGCGTCAACTGGGTCCGTAAGCCCACGTAGATAATTCAAAACAGATAGTGTGTTAAAAAAAGATGGAGACCAGTCGGGGGTTTCAAGGTTACAGGGTTCGGGGTTCGGGGGGGTTCGGGGTTCGGGGTTCGGGGTTCGGGGTTCGGGGTTCGGGGTTCGGGGTTCGGGGTTCGGGGTTCGGGGTTCGGGGTTCGGGGTTCGGGGTTCGGGGTTCGGGGTTCGGGGTTCGGGGTTCGGGGTTCGCGGTTCGCGGTTCGCAGTTCAGGGTTCGCGGTTCGCAGTTCAGGGTTCGCGGACGGGATACGGGTTCTGAGGTTCGGCGGGGTTTACCGGGGTTACCGGGGTTACCGGGCTTGCCGAGTTCACCACGAGCTGCCAGGCTTTTCCGGGTTTTCCGAGTTAGCCAAGCTCGCAAAATTCCCCAGGTTCCAGCATTACAGCTCAACCAAAGAATTGCATGGGGTCAGTTAACTGGCCCTGCTATAATCTCATGCTAAACAAAAACACAGAGCAGCGATCCCCCAATAACGGGAGGACCGCTGCTCTGCTGTCTTTTTTCTATTCATTTACTGAATGAATGAGTTAGGATATCAGTCCCCGCGAAACGCACGTTTCACACGATCAAAGAAGGACTGTTCGTGTTCATGTGTGTTTTCTCCGTTCAGAGAAGCGAACTGGCGTAGCAATTCTTTTTGCTCTTCATTGAGCTTGCTAGGTGTCACAACAATTACTCGTACATGCTGATCACCTTGGCCAGATCCACGCAGACGTGGGACACCTTTACCTTTGAGGCGGAAGAAAGTGCCTGTTTGCGTTCCGGCAGGAATCTTCAGCTTCACTTTTTCGGTTAAGGTTGGAATTTCAATCTCATCACCAAGTGCTGCCTGTGCAAACGTAAGTGGAACCTCGCACATAATATCATCGTTCTCACGCACGAAGAAATCATGCGATTTAACACGGATAACAATATACAAGTCTCCAGCAGGACCGCCGCGTAAGCCGCCTTCACCTTCGCCAGTCATGCGCAGCTGTGCACCGTCATCAACACCGGCAGGGATACGCACATGGATCTTGCGTTGCTTTTTAACTTTACCCTGTCCGCTGCAAGTTGTACATTTTTCCTTAATAATCTTACCTGTACCACTGCAATGTGAACAAGGACGACGATTACGCATCTGTCCAAGCGGTGTATTCTGTACGAATTCCTGTTGTCCACTACCATGACATACGGAACAAGTCTCTGGTTTAGTGCCCGGTTTAGCCCCGGAGCCGTAGCAGGTATCGCAAGTTTCTGTACGTGGAATAGTAATATCGGTTTCTTTGCCGAATACCGCTTCCTTGAATTCAATGGTCATGGTATACTGCAAATCCCCACCGCGCTGCGGTGCGTTAGGATCACGGCGTCCGCCGCCTCCGAAGAACATATCAAAGATATCACCAAGTCCTCCGAAGTCGCCACCACCGCCGCCTCCGAAGCCGCCCATACCTTGGTTAGGGTCAATATGGCCATATTGGTCATATCTAGCTCGCTGTTGTCCATCACTAAGAACATCATAAGCTTCTTTTACTTCCTTAAACTTAGCTTCAGCGTCATCTGCTTTATTCACGTCTGGGTGATATTGGCGCGCCAATTTCCGGTACGCTTTTTTCACCTCATCGTCTGAAGCATCTCTACTTAGGCCAAGCACTTCATAATAATCGCGTTTATCTGCCACTGCTTTCACCTCCGTGCATACATACTCAAATTCCTTATTACCTGTCAAACAAACCATTATACGATAAAACCTCAGGATCTGACCATCCAGATTCAGCGATGTTTATTCTTACAATATCAGAAGGCGCATTCGCAAAGAGTGTGCAATCTGATATTACAAAAGGAAAGTCAAAACACGGGATGACCCGGTTTTGACCTTCCCTTCTTAACTATATAAGAATTTATCAGTTTCCTATTACACTTATCGTATAAGGTTACCCTTGATTCTTATCTTCGTCAACAACCTCATAGTCAGCGTCAACTACATTATCTTTTTTAGGAGCGCCTTCAGCGGCTCCAGCGCCACCTTCAGCACCTTGCTCAGCTTGAGCAGCTTGTTCGTACAGCTTCATGGACAACTGTTGTACAATCTCAGTCAATGCTTCTGTAGCTGCATTGATTTCTTCAAGATTGTCAGTTTCAAGTGCTGCTTTAACTTTATCTTTAGCTTCATTTGCTTTTTCAACATCAGAAGCATCAGCTTTATCACCAAGATCTTTAATTACTTTTTCAGTAGAATACACGAGTTGGTCAGCACCGTTCTTCGCTTCTACCAGTTCTTTACGCTTACGGTCTTCCTCAGCGTGAAGCTCGGCATCCTTCATCATTTGTTCTACTTCTGCGTCGCTCAGGCCGCTGGAAGAAGTGATAGTGATTTTTTGGCTCTTGTTCGTGCCTTTATCTGTTGCAGATACATTTACGATACCGTTGGCATCAATATCGAAAGAAACTTCGATTTGTGGCACGCCACGTGGTGCTGGTGGAATCTCGTTCAGCATGAAGCGTCCCAGTGTCTTGTTGCCATTTGCCATTTGACGCTCACCTTGCAGCACGTGAATCTCTACGCTAGGTTGATTGTCAGCAAAGGTTGAGAATACTTGGGATTTGCTTGTAGGAATCGTAGTATTACGCTCGATCATCTTCGTGAACACGCCACCTGCAGTTTCAATACCCAGGGAAAGCGGAGTTACGTCAAGCAATACAACGTCTTTAACATCACCAGTCAATACACCCGCTTGAACAGCAGCACCAAGAGCTACTACTTCATCCGGATTCACACCTTTGTGTGGTTCTTTGCCAGTAAGCTTTTTGATAGCATCTTGTACAGCTGGGATACGTGTAGAACCACCAACCAGAACGATTCTAGTAAGGTCTGCAGGGGTCATGCCAGCATCAGACAATGCTTGACGAGTTGGTCCCAAAGTACGTTCTACCAGACCAGCAGTCAGTTCATCAAATTTCGCACGAGTCAAGTTGATCTCTAAGTGCTGAGGTACGCCGTCAACCACAGTGATGAATGGAAGCGATACAGTTGTTGTCAGTACGCCTGACAATTCTTTTTTCGCTTTTTCAGCTGCATCTTTCAAACGTTGTACAGCAGATTTATCTTTGCTCAGATCAATGCCTTGCTCTTTTTTGAATTCGGATACCAGGTAATCCATAACCACTTGGTCAAAGTCGTCGCCACCCAGCTTGTTGTCGCCGCTTGTAGCTTTTACTTCGAAGAAGCCATCACCAAGTTCAAGGATGGATACGTCAAAAGTACCGCCACCAAGGTCATAGACTAGAATGGTTTGATCTTCGGATTTCTCCAGACCATATGCCAAAGCTGCTGCTGTTGGCTCGTTCACAATACGCAGAACTTCCAAACCTGCAATTTTACCTGCATCTTTGGTAGCTTGACGTTGGCTGTCATTAAAATAAGCAGGAACAGTGATAACCGCTTGAGTAACAGTTTGGCCAAGATAAGCTTCTGCATCGGATTTCAGTTTTTGCAGAATCATTGCCGAAATTTCTTGTGGGGAGTAGTCTTTACCATCAATGCTTTCTTTGTGGTTAGTACCCATGTGACGTTTAACAGAGCTGATCGTACGATCAGGGTTAGTAATCGCTTGGCGTTTAGCCGTTTCACCGACGATACGCTCGCCGTCTTTCTTAAAGCCTACAACCGAAGGGGTTGTACGCGCGCCTTCTGGGTTTGGAATTACTACGGCTTCGCCGCCTTCCATAACGGCAACGCAAGAGTTCGTGGTTCCTAAGTCAATACCGATAACTTTACTCACAATAATTTGCCTCCTCTAAAGTTATATGGAGCCTAAGCTCAATAAATTTATAAAAATATCAAAAAAATTCGATTGATAATAAAACTATCCGGGCAACAGCCTGCAATCGGATAAATAGTAGGCAAAAGCACTGCTGCTTTATGGCGAGCAGAAACTGCCCGTCCTATATAGACAGACTACATGCTGACTTTGACCATGGCCGGACGAAGAACTCTATCTTTCAGAAGATATCCCTTTTGAACCTCTTCTGTAACGATACCCTCTTCGTACTCCTCGCTCTCAACCTGCATAATAGCCTGATGGTATTCAGGATTAAAAGGCTGTCCTACTGTTTCCATAGCTGTAAGCCCCTCAGCCTTCAATACTCCATCCAGCTGACGGAAAATCATATTAACGCCCTTCGCGAAAGCTTCGGATTCAGGATTAGCTGGAGTAGTGACTAACGCACGCTCGAAATTGTCCAGCACGGAAAGCAATTCCGTCAGGAGCTTGGAGGTAGCATATTGAGCCAACTCTTCTTTTTCCTTCTGGGTACGACGACGGAAGTTATCAAAATCAGCTTGTGCACGCAGTGCACGACCTTGATATTCATCAGCAAGATCCTGTAGGCGTTTCACCTCAGCACCTGTATCTGAAGCACCTTCACTAACGTTTTCAGCTGTAAATGAGTCGGCATCTGAGACTACTTCAGCCACAGGCTCCTCATTGATCAATTCCTCTTTGAATTCATTAGAATCTTGAACTTGTTCCTTTTTCAAGTTGTCTTCACCTCCTTAAAATCATTCACGAAATCATGTTGACTCTGTTCACTTATACCAGTGCGCCAGCATCGCTGTCAAATCTCGGGATAAAATGCCCAAGATCCCCATCACTCTTGCATATTCCATACGGGTCGGCCCAAGGATTCCAATGCTTCCTAGTGCCTGCCCATCAAGTGAATAAGTGGCGGTGATCAGACTACAGTTAGCGAACGCTTCGTGATTGTTTTCTGTTCCTATTCGTACTTGAATACCTGTGCCACCCACTGTAGGGGCCAGCATTTTGAGCAGTGTCGGTGTCTCTTCCAGCAGATCAAGAATACTCTTCACCTTGTCTACGTCTTTGAACTCAGGCTGTGTCAGCATATTCGTTGCTCCGCTGAGATAGATGCGCTGCTCTTGATCGCTTTCCAGCGCGGTGTCCAGCACCTGCATTAATTCTTCATAATGTGAGATGTGACGCTGCATTTCTTCGCCAAGCTCGGAATAAAGCCGAGTCTTCAGCTTATAGAGTGGTACATTGACCAGTTTACTATTCAGTAGGTTAACCACTTTCTCCATCTCGGAAACAGAAATCTCCGGCGGAATGTTCACCGTACGATTCTCAACTTGCCCCGTACTTGTGACGATAATGGCCACAGCGGTTGTATCATCTAGTGGTAACAACTGAAAATGACGCAATGAAGTATGAAAAACCTCCGGTCCCAGCAGGATGGAAGTATAATTCGTCATATTGGAAAGAATCATCGCCGCATGTTGGATTACCTGCTCCATTGCATTTAGCTTCTCGGCAAAAAAAGCGCGGATCGTGCCCATTTCTGCCGTTTCGGCGGAATTCCACGGTACCAAATGATCCACATAATATCGGTATCCTTTATGGGAAGGAATTCTTCCCGCCGATGTATGAGGCTGCTCGAGATAACCTAAATCCTCCAGGTCAGCCATTTCATTTCGAATCGTAGCCGGACTGTATCCTACATCTCCCCGTTTAGAAATGCTGCGAGATCCTACTGGCTCTGCCGATGAAATATAATCATCCACAATTGCATTTAGTATCATTCTCTGGCGATCAGTTAACATGTTATTCCCTCCTATCGGCTGTGGCTCCGATTCGTTAGCACTCGACTCAGATGAGTGCTAACCACTAATACAAAAATACCAAACTGACATTGACATTGTCAAGTCAGTTCAGTATCTTAAGCACTGCTATTTCATCGCAGGCATGCTGCTTTTTACAATTCACGCAATCTGTCCATACTTTTTCGGGGAAAATCTCTTTCTGGACGACTTCAAATCCATTTCTAAGAAAAAAATCAACAGCATAGGTTAGTGCCATTACCTTTGGGATTTTCTGGTTCCTAGCTTCCTCGACCAGCTTCGCCAATATCATGGAGCCTACGCCTTTACCCTTACCTTCATCATTCAAGCCAATCGAACGAATCTCTACGAGATCATTCCCGAGCTTGAAAAGTGAACCACAGCCTACGAATCTGCCTTCGATTTCAGCAACTACGAATTGATCGATCTGGCGTGTCAGCGCCTGCCGGGAACGGGGCAACATGATGCCTCGCTGTGCATACTCTTCTATCATTAGATACAATGGCTCAACGTCTTCTACCACAGCATTTCTACAAATCACCTGTGCGTCTCCCGCTGGAGACGAATGGCGAATCATTTCCGTCTTGGCAAGCACTTTGGTTCACCCCTCTGTTGATAATATGAATAAATATACAACAGAGTGAATTACAATTCAAGGGGTATTTTAAAATTAAACTTCTGTCAGGGCGCCTACAAATTCAGCAAAAACATCGTTCCCAAACAAGATTCCTTGCTTGCTGAGTCGGTAAACCCCTGCTTCTTGTTCCAACAGCCCTGCATGCAGCATTTTATGCAAGGATTTCTCGAATACTTCCTCTATTGAACGCCCGAATTGCGCCTGAAAAGCTTCATTAGAGACGCCCTCATGCATACGCAATCCGACCATCATAAAGTCTTCCATCGCTTCTGCTTCTGAGATTGGGTATGCATCCAATCGTGGCAGCCCTTTACGTGTTGCTTCTACATATGGATTTACGCCCTTAACATTAATATGCCGCTGACGCCCCACATATCCATGCGCTCCTGCTCCTAGACCATAATAATCTTCATTACGCCAGTAGGTGATATTATGGCGGCTCTCCATTCCTGGTTTCGCGAAGTTACTGATCTCGTATTGATTGTAACCAGCTTCCTTCATAGAGGACATCAACAGGAGGTACATTTGCAATTCATCTTCTTCATTAGGAAGAGGAAGTTTGTTCTTATTAAACAGCGTGTGAAAAAGAGTATTCTCCTCCACCTTCAAGCTGTAAATAGAATAGTGGGGTAAATCAAGCTCCAAGGCCTTACGAATACTTTCGCCCAGCATCTCTACAGTTTGGTTCGGCAAACCAAACATAAGGTCAACCGACAGGTTGTTAAGACCAACTGCACGTGCATTCTCTAGGCTCCGGTATACATCATCTACATTATGAATCCGGCCGATGCCTGTGAGCAGCTCGTTCTGAAATGCTTGAACGCCAAAGCTCACCCGGTTCACGCCGCCTTCTTTCATAACCGTCAGCTTGTCCAGATCCGTTGTTCCAGGGTTAGCTTCCATAGAGAACTCAATATCTTTATCCCAGTTTGGGAAATGCGTGCGAACAGACTTTAAGAAATAAGCCATTTCATCAGGTTTTAAAACAGTGGGCGTGCCTCCGCCGACGAAGATCGTTTTGATAACACCCGGAGGGGTGTTCTTGACGGTCTGCTCCATCTCCCGATCCAAAGCTTCGAGATAATCCATAACTGGCTGATCCTTGAGTACATAGGAATTAAAATCACAATAAAAGCACTTATTGGTACAAAAAGGGATATGAATGTATACAGCCTCAGGGGGACGGCCATTAGTCTTCGTTGTCATTAGCTGTCTCCTTTATATAAAAATATCGTTTGAATAGTGTAATCTAAAAAACAAGAAAAGGGAAGCCTGACGGCTTCCCTTCCCTTCGAGGGAGTTCATTTATAAATGCACTCTATTTTAAAATACATGAAAGTATAAGTTTTACGTTATCCTATATATTTTGTATTTCCAGCAGAAACGGATACCGTACCTATAAGGACGGCAAAACCGTTGCTTCTTGATAAATCCGCATTTCCACAAGTTCGGCATGTACTCCACCGTTAGTTTCATGAATAACGATCCGGACAGCATCTGTAAGGACAGGCTTCTCTAATCGATGAACATTCTTCCGGCGATGGTTGTCTTTGACACGGAGCATGACTTGCCACGCGCCATCAATGAGCAGCTCTACATCATAGTTCTTTACCAGTTCAGGAATCACTAGAAATGGCGTTTCATGGTGATGTAAGTTGATGAGATCTTCATTGACATCATCATTAAAGGTGAAATGAATTTCGGAGACTGGGGCAGCATCCGGGAGACGCGCCTCTACCCACTCCGATCTACCCGCGGTCATCGGCTCAGAAACCCAGCTATGCGGTCCCGCGAAAGGTCGAACATATCCATCAATGACTTTAGATGCAGCATATGCCGATGTTTCTACTGCAAAGCAGAAATGCCTGCGTACAAGTTGTTTCATGCTCCACTCTATCACCGGCTGATCTGGCTGATGATCCTCCAGCGCTGAATCAACAACGGATTTAGCACCTCGCTCAAATGTAATGACACCAGTGATTGGGGTTTCTGAAATATGCAATTGAAGGTGTTCATTAGCTCGAATAATAGCGAAGATATTACATTCGCCGATTGGACTACATTTCTCCTCTTGTATCGGAACTTCAATCCATTGCTGCTCTCCAGCCTGTACTGTTATAACATCAACCTGTTTGCACTCCGCCGGCACGTAATTTTCCGCGCGTCCAGTCGTCCAGATCTCCACGGTCAGCTGCGTCTGAATACTTGCTGACACAAGCAGCCTTAACCCACGGATACTTCCTTCAACCGGAAACAAAATCCCTACATCATGAGAAAGCTCATAAGCTTCGGCTGGGCGATCCAGCAGGATACCATTCATCGTGCTGGATACATGAATCTCGCTTTTTCTGGCGAGGTCCAGTGGATCTTCGTTACGTAATCCAATAATCGAAGCATCTTGCTTTAACATCACCTGTTGCAATTCATGCATATGCTGCTCGCGAATTTCACGTGGGGTCACACCTTTGATGACGGATAAAGATGCACCTGCTCCAGCTGCTTCACCCATGATCGCACAGGTTGCCATAACGCGTGTTGTTCCAAAAGCCACATGAGATGCACTGATATTACGACCCGCGAAGAATAGATTCCGCACATTCTTCGAATATAGCGAACCAAATGGAATATGGTAGATCCCGTCCGCATGCAGATGCTTGGAGCCACTCTCTTGTGCGTACATCCCCTGTGGTGGATGTAGATCAATCGACCAGCCACCAAATCCAATACGGTCTGCAAATTCACGCTGCGCGAGAATATCATTTTGCGTTAGAATCGTATCGCCAACAAACCGTCTGTATTCACGTTTACCCGGAATCGAGCCAACCCACTCAAGCGTCATATTCTCGGCATCAAAATGGCCTGAGTTTTTGATATAATCCCAAATCCCATAAATAACAGAGGATAGCTCATCACGTATACGTTCATTCTCATCCACCGTATCAAGCTCGCCGCCCCACTCAATCCACCAGTAGTGACAGCCTGAATCCCCACTCCGAATGACCCGGCGGATCGGGATAGACGTTGTTGTAATATCCTTCGCGAATGAGGGTGCTACATAACGTACCGGTTTTCCAGTATCCTGTGTATAGAATAATAATGTACTGCCTAATGTAATATTATCAGGCACTTCTGGTGCCCATTCCTCATTAAATTCATGACGGGCTTCACGTCCTAATCGGAAATCCGCTCCTGCTAGGAAGCCAACTAAACCATCACCCGTACAATCGATGAAAGCATCGCTCTCGAACGTGATTAACCGCTCAGATCCCATCATCCAGCCGGTCACACTCTGAATCGTACGCTCCTCTGCCTCACCTTCCGCTTCCGCTTCCACTTCACGTACATCGGTATTTAGGAACAAGCTGATATTCGATTCTGCCTTCACCGCTTCGAGCAAGGTTAGATCCCATAGATATGGATTCCCTTCCGGGTTCCGGTATTGATTCTCGATGAATAGCTCACCCATAATGCCTGTCTCACGTGCATAGCGATTTACACCATGTCCTGTTGCACCACATACCCAAACCCGAACTTCTGAACTCGAGTTACCACCAAGTACAGGACGATTCTGTACCAGTGCTACCTTTAACCCAAGACGTGCTGCAGCAATCGCCGCGTTCATCCCTGCAAGTCCACCCCCGACCACTGTCACATCGGATTTAACCGTTTCTGTTCTCATGTCAGTATCCCTCCTATAGTTAGCCTTTCACAGCCGAGCTAGAAATCCCTTGAATAATATATTTCTGACCTATGAAGAAGATAACAATCATTGGAATGATCGCAGCCGACGAAGCGGCCATCATCCCGTTGTAATCCACATTGTTCTCAAGAATAAAATTCTGCAATCCAAGCGGAATGGTATATAGCTTAGGGCTCTGCAAAAATACAAGCGCATTCTCATAATCATTCCATTGCCAGGAGAAATCAAGAATAGCAAACGTAGCGATTGCCGGCTTCGCTAATGGCAGAATTAAGCGGAAAAATATTTTGTAATGCCCGGCTCCATCCAGAAAAGCAGATTCCGTGATTTCCTTAGGAATGCCCATGAAGAACTGCCGAAGCATAAATACACCGAAGATCGAGAACATGGCTGGAAGGATTAGGGCCAAGTGCGTATTGTAAATCCCAACCCAGTTAAACATGATGAACTTAGGAACAAAAAGTACCTGTGGTGGAACCATCATCATGGATAGATATATGACAAATAGGCCATCCCGCCCTTTAAACGAAGTACGTGAAAATCCGTAAGCGGCAAGGGCAGATAGAAACACAGCTCCCGCAGTTCCAATAATCGATATCTTAAGTGAATTTAAATAATACGGAACAAAATCATAACTTCCTGTCCACACCCGAATATGATTGCTCCAGTTGAGAGATGAAGGCAGCCATTCGTTAAACACCTCGGCAGGTGTCTGAAAAGATGTGCTGAGCATCCATAGAAAAGGCACAATCATAAATAGTCCTAGAACAAACATGATGATCGTTACTGGCAGCTTCACCTTCATGTTTCCTGCTTTTTCATTCATACCGCCTGCTCCTTTAATTTATGGTTTCGGGGTCTCCCGCAAAGCTCCACTTTGTAGGGTTATTTAGTAATGAACCCAGCGCTTTTGGCCGATCCACTGAATGACTGTAATGACGAGAATGACGGCGAACAAGAACCATGAAATGACTGAAGCGTATCCCATATCGTAATAACTGAATGCTGTTTTATAAACGAATAGTGATAAGACCGTCGTACTTCCGCTAGGTCCTCCAGCCGTAATGGCTTGAATAATCGAGAACGATTTCATCGTCATAATTAATCCGGTAATCATTAATAAAAAAGTTGTTGGACTAACAAGAGGCCATACAATTTTCCATGTTGTTTTGAATGTGCTTGCACCATCGATCCGGGCAGCTTCTAGTTGTTCTGTCGAAATTTCCTGTAGTGCTGCTAAATATATGATCATATTGTAGCCAAGCATCAGCCAGATCTGTACGATATCAATGGCATACATTGCGGTTTCCGTATCTGCAAACCATCCTGGCGGCGATGTTATGCCAATCCAGCGAAGCAGTTCATTGATGGGTCCCTGTGAAGGCTGAAATAGCAGCATCCAGACAAATGCAACGGCTACTCCACTAGAGATATACGGTAAGAAAAACATTCCACGTAATACGCCTTTAAGATACACACTGCGGTTGAGAAATAGCGCCACAATAAAAGCGAGCACCATCGATACTGGAACCGATATCAGGAATATCACCGTATATTTGATCGAGGCATAGAAATTATCGTCATGGAACAACCGTTTGAGATTATCCAGCCCGGTAAATTGCCAATTCGGATTTGAAAATTGATAATTCGTAAACATCAGGACAAAGGAAAAGATTGCAGGAATCACAAAGAATAAGAGAATACCAATCATATTCGGGAGAATAAAAGTCATGCCGATCCAGCCTTGTCTGTCCATCCAGCTTCTCCGCTTCACGGTATCGCCGCCTTTCGTATGCTGAAAAATGGGTACACGAAAGAGAAGAACGAAGAATTCTTCCTCCTTCTCTTTTGTGCTAGCTATTTCTTTATTTCATTAACTCTTGCGAACGGGTTTGCATATTTTTCATCGTGGTATCAATATCTTGCTTATTTAAGAAGTATTTTTCATACTCTTCTTTACGTGCATCAATGGCTTGTTGAGGTACATTTAGCTGGAAGGATGGGAATTTGCCGAATACAATATTATTCATTGAATCTGTATCATATTTGTCTTCTACACCATTCAAGAGAAGGCTCATCGCTTCCTTACTGTCTACACTCTTAGAGGCTGGAATACGACCCCCGCTTGCCATTGGCAGCATACCGCCATCCGCATACCATTTTGCGAACTCCCAAGCTGCATCCAGGTTCTTGGACTTTGCATTAAGAGCAAGCATGTCACCCACACCGCCCGAATATTTATAATCCTTTTGATCCTTATTCACTTTTGGAATAGCGGCGAACGCGGTTTTGAAATCATGCGGATAGTCCTTCAAGTTGTTCGCATTTCTAAAAATAAACTCACCGGCTGCCAGCATTGCCGCTTTGCCTTGCAGGAACATGGTATCAACCGGCATTTTACTGGTCAGTTGCTCCCCATATTCCGGTGTGGATTTGTCCACGAACATCATGTTATGCAATATTTCCAGGTGCTGTTTCCAGAGATCATTCCCAAAGTTTGAGGTACCATCCGCCTGTTTCACACCCATTCCAGCCAGCGTACCGTCCATCGTTGTTGAGAAGGAGGAATCTGCCTGCAATAATCCGTACACACCAGGCTTCGTTAGCTTCTTCGCATACTCCTCAAGATCTGACCAAGTCCAGTCCACCGCAGGAATCGGTAATCCTGCTGCATCCAGCATATCTTTGTTCAACCATACAAACGCCATGTTTTTCTTTGTAGGAATCCCATAGTACTTATCATTGATTTTCCACATTGCTGCGTCCTCGCCGATCTGGCTGTCGATGTCATAGTCTGTTTTCGTGCTTAGATCCAAGGCAACGCCTGCATCCATACGTTTCTGTAAATGAGCAAGATCGTAGTTCATGAAAAGGTCTATGTTTTGATTGGTCATTAAGGCAGTGTCCAGCTTTAAGTTGCCTGCATCGTCATTTACATTACGGATATACTCGACCTGAATGTCTGGATGATCTTTATTCCAGTTATCAATTACAGCTTGAGGCCCGGCTTCTGCAGGAACTGCCCCCCACATAGTGAGCTTTATTTTCTCCTTTGCTGTTTCTCCATTTGCACTGCCCTGAGCCTCATTACTTCCACCACTCCCACAACCAGCCAGCATCGTACCTGCTAATAAGACAGAAAGCACTGCAGGATACCACTTTTTCTTCATAGATAGCTTCCCCCTTGGAAGGATTATGTGTTGTGCTCTACATCTATAACTTTATCATCAGAGCGGATTTTGGGGGATGAACTACATTTGGGAACTTATAGAACGTTTTTTGGTTCTTTACGGAATTCATTTGGCGTGACACCACACCACTTTTTGAAGATTTTTATAAAATAATTATCGTTCTCAAAGCCTACCTGCTGCCCAATCTCGCTAATCGTTAGCTTCGTTTCTGCAAGCAGCATTTTCCCAGCCTGAATCCGACGCTCTTGAATATAATTGGTCAACGTTTTCCCTGTCTTTTTCTTGAATAAGTCACTTATATAGCTGGCATCCATCCGGATCAACTCTGACATGGATTTGAGCGAGATGTCCTCAGCATAATGTTCTTCAATATAAGCTATAATTTTGTTCATCTCCACGTGATCTGTCGGTCCCGTTTGTTGCTTCTCCGGAAACCATTTATCGGCTTTCTTCATCTTCACCATTCGCTCCAGCTCGGCCTGAACCTTACCCATGGTCTGCTTCAAACCTTGGAGATCTAAAGATAACTTCAAAATGTAATCCGAAGCCCCAAATACGAGCGCCTGGCGGGCGTATTCAAATTCACTCAATGCGGTCAACATTACAAACCGGCATTCGAAGCCTTCCTCTCGCGCAATTTGAAGAAGCTTCACCCCATCCATCACCGGCATATTGATATCCGTCACTACCACATCAGGCTGAAGCTCACGAATCATTTGCAAGCCTACTTCTCCATTCTCCGCCTCACCTATAATTTCAAACGGGATTCCAGCCTTTAAGAATAGCTTCCGTATACTTTTAACCGCAGGTTGTTCATCATCCACAATTAACGTTCTCCACATGTGAGCTTACCTCCATCGTAAGGTTTTGAAATAAGGAATGGAAAATGGATGATCACTTCAGTTCCTGTATCCGAAGATACAATGTCCATACCTGTCCGTTGATTCTTGAACAACAGCTCTAAGCTCTCCCTAATATTCTGAACACCGATTCCTTTACGTTTCCGTGTAGCCTTATTCAGCTGTGCTCTTTCTATCCCCATGCCGTTATCTCTAACCTGCAGGTACAGCTGTTGTCCAGTCACCTTAGCGGAGATATCAATTCTCCCTTGTTTTACTGACTGACCGAAGCCGTGAATCAAGCTATTTTCAATTAAGGGCTGCAGACAAAATTTAGGGATTAACGCGTATTGCAGCTCCTCGTTGATATCATATTGAATTTCAATCCCATGTCCAAAACGTTGCCGCTGTATCTCCATGTAAGATTCTATTAGTACGATTTCATCCTTTAACAGGATCAAATCCACTTCAGTATTTAAGGTTGTCTCCAATATTTTTCCTAGTGCAACACAAATTCCATAAATTTCATCATCATCTTTATCTAAGGCAATGCTCTTTATCGTATTCAATGTATTTAGTAGAAAATGCGGGTTCATCTGCGAAAGTAATACCTGAAATCGAACGAATTGCTTCTGTTTTTCTTCAAGCTGAAGACGCTGCAACAGCTCATTTAAATCATGAATCATTATATTGAAACTCTGAGTCAGGGCAAGAATCTCTCCCCGCCCTTGCTCGGGTAATTTCATTTTGAGATTCGTCTTAGCGGTCATTTCCATCTTCTTCTGTAGCTTCTTAAGCGGTACTGTAATCGTCGATGATATGAAATAAGTTAATAGAACAAATAGCAGCAGAATGATTCCAAATCCACCAAAAAACCGTCGTTTCTGCTTGTCTACTTCAAGAAAAAGCTGTGCTAGCTGCACCTTTTTAACAACATAGCCATTTAACTCCTCGATGTAGCTGTAGGTGTATAAGCTTTCCTCCTTCGGGTTGACAATGGATGCAGCACGCCCCGTCTGCCGCTGGTTGGCACTCTTCACAATACTCTGCGCAATATCAGAGGAAAAAGCCTCATCCTTAAGGGGATTAAGCATCACTCCCCCCAAGGCATCGAGTAGAAATAAAGCCCCTTCCTGTTTACTCCCTAACGTTGATCTAGTAAACCACTCCTCATAATCGATACTTAATCTTGCATAGGCATAAATATTCAAATCATTATCACGCATAACCTCATAGAGACTAAGCATTTTCTTACTTGTTGTACTTTCCCGGACCACATTATTCTTGTCATTCGGATTCCATATATATCGATTCGTTCCTTCTCGCTTCAATGCTTGAACCCAATCCTCCGATTGGATTTCGTCGTAGCTCAAAGTTTCCTTTGGCATAAAGGAAGTGTATGCGTTTCCATGAAGGTCGATTAAAGTATAATACACCGTCGCTCCACTCATGAAGAATGTATTTTCAATCGCTCCAAACTTGTTTTCAACGAGTTTTTTTCTCGTGATTTCATCAGATTGCTCGGGATTCTTCATTATCGATAAAATCGTCGTATCTTGTTCGAGTAATGACCCTGTTTTCATCACGAGACTCATGAGATCAACAAAACCATTCTTAATACCAATAAGCTGCTCTATGTTCTTCGTTTCCGCATTATCCTGCAGCATTCGTTCTGTCTCTTTAAAGTTATATAGAACGAGTATGGCAATGGGTGTTAGTACCAACAGCAAGAAAGCTAACAAAATCCGATTCTTAAAGGTACTTGGCGTAAGTTTCAAATATAATCGCTTCACGAGGACTCCCCTCACTTTGTATGTGCTTACAATCCTTCCCCCTATTGTAATCTGCTCCTGCTCAAAAAAATAGAGCCGGGATATTCTCCCGGCTCTACCTATTTTTTACTCGTCGATCTTCAGTACTGCCATAAACGCTTCTTGTGGTACTTCTACACTACCCACTTGCTTCATGCGTTTCTTACCTTCTTTTTGCTTCTCAAGCAGCTTCCGTTTACGGGAAATATCACCGCCGTAACATTTAGCAAGTACGTTTTTGCGCATCGCCTTAACGGTTTCACGCGCAACTACCTTCGTACCCACAGAGGCTTGAATTGGCACTTCGAACATTTGACGAGGGATAATCCCACGTAATTTCTCACAAATGATACGTCCGCGGTTGTAGGCACGATCGCGGTGAACGATAAAGGACAAGGCATCGACCTGCTCATTGTTAAGCAAGATATCCATCTTGACCAGATTCGAACGACGGTATCCGCAAATTTCATAGTCGTAAGAAGCATATCCTTTCGTACCGGATTTCAACTGATCAAAGAAATCATAAACGATCTCTGACAGCGGAATCTCGTACGTAATCGTTACACGATTAGTATCTAGATATTCCATATTTACGAACTCGCCGCGTTTGTTCTGGCACAGCTCCATTACAGTACCCACGAAGTCGTTAGGCACAATGATCGCTGCTTTAACATACGGCTCTTCAATGTAGTCAATCGTACCGATCTCCGGATAATGTGACGGGTTGTCGATTTGGATCATTTCGCCATTGGTCAGCATAATTCGGTAAATAACACTCGGCGCTGTTGTGATTAGCGGCAGATTGAACTCGCGCTCAATCCGCTCTTGAATGATCTCCATATGCAAGAGTCCAAGGAAACCGCAACGGAAACCAAATCCAAGCGCGCTTGAGCTTTCCGGCTCAAAGCTTAGCGAAGCATCATTTAGCTGGAGTTTCTCCAAAGCCTCACGAAGATCGTTATAATCGGAGGTCTCAATCGGATACAACCCGCAATATACCATCGGGTTGATCTTACGGTAACCCGGAAGCGGCTCAGCAGTAGGATTCTTTGCGTCAGTGACAGTATCACCGACACGGGTATCTCCAACATGCTTGATCCCAGCTACGATAAAGCCAACATCACCGATGTTCAATTCATCGACAATGGTCATACGCGGCATAAATGCGCCAACTTCAATGACCTCGAAGGTCTTCTCAGTTGCCATCATCTTAATCTTCGAACCCGCACGGATCTTCCCGTCCATTACGCGCACATAGACGATAACGCCTTTGTAAGGATCGTAGTGAGAGTCAAAGATCAATGCTTTAAGCGGCTCTTCTGAATTACCGGATGGCGCAGGAACCTGCTTCACCACCTGCTCCAGAATTTCCTTGATTCCGATACCGGCTTTGGCAGATGCCATAACCGCTTCACTGGTATCCAGCCCGATAACATCCTCAATCTCCTGCTTTACCCGGTCAGGGTCAGCGTTTGGCAAATCAATTTTGTTGAGCACAGGTAGGATTTCCAAGTTGTTATCCAGTGCTAAATACACATTGGCCAGCGTCTGTGCTTCAATTCCTTGAGCCGCATCCACGACCAGCAGTGCGCCTTCACATGCTGCAAGACTGCGGGAAACTTCATAGGTGAAATCGACGTGCCCCGGTGTATCAATCAAGTTGAGATAATACTCTACACCATCGTCTGCACGATAGGTTAAACGCACGGCTTGCAGCTTTATTGTGATACCACGTTCGCGCTCCAGATCCATCTGATCGAGTACCTGTTCCTGCATTTCACGCGTGGTTAGTGCCCCCGTGTATTCCAAAATGCGGTCAGCTAGTGTCGATTTACCATGGTCTATATGTGCAATAATCGAGAAATTGCGAATTTGTTGTTGTCTTTTCTGAACGTCAGTCATTCCTTACCCCCACAGACAGCCTGATATTAATCCACTTATTATAACAGTACAAGCTTACTCCATCAATCCCGCGCTGGCCCAAAACAAAAGAAACAGCTATACACGATCCCGTGAAATAACCGTTTCTTCTAAATTTGCTGTTAATTTTCTGCTGAAGCGAACAATGAAACTACCCAGCGGATTCCCTTCTGGGAAGCCTGCTGCAAGAGACCTGCCGTCTTATCTGCCAGAACATCGACTGTAGGCTTTTGCTCCTCAGGAATTAGAATTTGCTCCGGAGATTTCGTACTATAATCATCCACAACTTGCTGAGGAGGATCTGCGGCTGGCGTTGTATTGCTATTTTGAGGCAAAGGAGAAACAGCCGTATATGCACCTGTGACAGGATCGATTACCATTGGCACATATACATAAGTCTGCCCACCCTGTGTCACACCATTCTTTTGCAGTTGTGGCTGTGGCTGCATGCCTGTTACTTGACTGGTCTGCGTAGTCGGGCTGGCATTCCAGCCGGGTAGAATCTTAGAGACTGTTGACCCACCGCTTCCGCCGAACTGCATCCCTAAGAGGATGCCAATCCCTGCCCAAATCCCAACCATAACCAGTTTTTTTCCGAAACGCGACATGTACACCACTCCTTTTTGATCCTTGGTAATTTATTTTACGAAGCTCCGTTTGATTTCTTTGGTGTTGTAGTGGGATTCGCCACTTTTTCAGGTGCGTTCACCTTCTGAGCGTCATGACTGCTCCAGTACACATCAGCGATAGCATCTGCCAAAATATCAGCCGTCCGCTTTAATTCCTCAGCCGAGTTATCAATTCCGCCCACTTCAATCAAAACACTATTGGGAGACAGGGTCTGATTGTACTCTCCGTTGTTGCCTTTACCCGCAGCTTTTCCCCATATCCCACGAGATATTCCCGGGTAATTCTTTTCAAGCTGTTGATGAATCTTATTGGCAAACTCTTCGTTCTTCTTCCAGTCTTTATTTGCATGTCCAATGATAAAATAGACCTGTGCATAGCTTTTCCCGTCAATAACAGCTGTTGTTTTGCTATGACGCTGCGAATCACGGTGAATGTCGATAAAACTATCCATTTCCTCATTTGCGCTGAGTGCTGATTTAACCAAGATCCGGGAATATTTATAGGAAAAGTTCCAGTTATAGTCGGTGACTTTGGTCGGAAAATCTTCTTTGGCATGAACCGTACCAATCCCGAGCTGTTCCAGTCTTTTCGTAATATATGATCCTACCAGCATTACATTTTTAGTTGAAACTCCGGAGCTGGGATTTTCATTTGCTGCCCCTAACAGAGGATTGTAGGCTTCTCTAGGATGTGAATGATAGATTAGAATCCGTTTGATCGAGGTATCCTTAGTGCTGTCTGTGCCGCTTTGCGGATTACTCTTATCCGTCCCTTCCTCCGCCGCTGATGGATCAGGAGATGGTGCAACCGTCGCTTCAGGCTGCTGTGTTGTAACATCTTCTTGCTTGTCCCCTTCGTCCGGAACAGAAGTTTCCGCATCTCCACTACCCTCAGCCAGCTCATCAGTCCCAGGATGATAATCCACTGGTGCTCCTGTAGATCCACCTGAACCTTTCCGCAAAAGAAATGGATCATCCGCCGCCATCCCCGGCACTTCACGAGAGACTAGACTCTTAGGGTCACCTGGATTCACGCTGGTCAGCAACTGAAATACGAAAGAAGTTACCTTTTCACCTGAAAAAGCGGATGGCTCTTTACCCTGCGGTAAATGCGGCACCTCCATCCCCAGCAGCTCCATGAAAAAACCACTAGACAGGGAGGCGGCAAGCCCCTTCATTGAAGGAATGGGTGAAGAGCTAAGCTTCTGTCCGGCCAATCCACCGGCTCCAAGCAGCATAAAAAATACTAGTGAACCTCCGGCCAACAGCAGCATCGTTCTCCCCAGCGATAAAACATCCAGCATTTTTCCCCTTAAACGGCCGATGTTCCAAAGCTGAAACCATTTTTTATTCATTGTAGTTATGTCCTCCTCCAGCCCTCTGTAATCTCTTATACTCCAAATCTATGAGTGCAAGAGCAATACTAGAACCGAAAATGAGAGAATAGACATAAAGCCCGTACAGGATACCTTAATTCAGCATCCCGCCGGGCTTAACAAACCATAATTCAGTTAGTGGGTATACGCGCCAACATTCTCAGGATCAACCGCATCATGTAAAGCCGCATTCAAACCACTGGCCACGATATTCGCGATCCCTTCAATAAATTCATCGATTTCCTTGGGAGTGACGATCAAATCGTGCCCCAGGGGTTCAAGCACTTCCTTCACTAATGACAAGCGTTCCTGCTCAGAGATATCGTCCAGCATTCCCATGATTTCCTTAGTATGGTTTGCTCCTTGCCCGAAGTGATTTTTCATCATCTCCAGCACATTATTCACAATAGTTGATGCATAGCAGACAGTGGGCACTCCGATTGCGATACAAGGAACACCCAGAATTTCTTGGGTCAATCCACGTCGCTTGTTGCCAATCCCCGAACCGGGATGGATCCCAATGTCGGCAATTTGAATCGTCGTATTGATACGCTCCAGTGACCGGGATGCCAACGCATCTATGGCGATAATAAGCTCAGGTTTCGTGCGATCCACGATTCCCTGCACGACCTCACTCGACTCAATTCCAGTCAGCCCAAGCACTCCAGGAGCAATAGCGCTCACCTTACGATAACCAGGGGAGATCTGATCCGGAACCAGCTCATAGAACTGCCGTGTAATGAGTGAGTTCTCCACCACTAAAGGACCCAGTGAATCCGGTGTAACATTCCAGTTACCAAGACCAACAATCAACACAGATGCATCCTTGCCAATCCCAATTCTGATCAAAAAGTCCTCAAATTCGCGGGCAAAAACTTCTGCCACCTTTTGCTGCAAGCCTGTATCTCCGCCACGCAGAGCGGGTACCTCAAGGGTTACATAGTTGCCAATTGCGCGTCCTATTGCCTGTGATCCGGCAGCATTAGCTACACCAAGACGGGTCACTTTAATCCCATCAGACTCTTCCACTTCTTCGTTCACACCAGGGATTGGCGTTCGTTGTGGGCCTTGAGCCATTTCCTTTGCCTCTAACGCCAAATCGGTGCGCACAGAATATAGCTGCAGATCCGGTTCCATTGTGTACCAGCCTCCTAAAAGTTTTGTAAGCATACACTTCCATGAGTTCATCCTCATTTGGCAAGCTTCTGCCTATGCTCTTTTGTCGATAGTGTGCGAGAGAAAGCCAATGTTTATGCAGGATAAGGAGGTTTAATTTGAAAGCTTTAAGTATTGCTTTTTGCTACCGGTCATGCTAAACTATTTTAAGTTGTGAATCATTTGATAATGATTTCGAATGTCTTACAGGAGGTGAATGCAATGCCAAATATTAAATCCGCGGTTAAACGCGTAAACACGAACGAAAAACGCCGTGCACTGAATGCTTCCCAAAAATCCGCGCTTCGTACAGCTGTGAAAACTGCTGATGTAGCTCTGACTGGTACGGAAGTAGAAACTGCTCAAGCTGCTTTCCTAGCTGCTTCCAAAAAGCTGGACAAGGCCGTAAGTAAAGGTCTGGTTCATAAAAATGCGGCTGCCCGCAAAAAATCCCGCTTGGCGAAGAAATTGAACGCTCTTACGGCTCAAGCCTAAGACGACATTCATAATGAGCAATTGAAGAACCTGACCGCTATGCTTCATACGGTTAGGTTTTTTTGTGTCTATTAATTAATAATAAGTAGTGTTAGTTACTTTTAAGAGATGTGTGTTAAATGAAAGAAGACCACCTTAGAGAGGCGGTCTTCTTTCATTTATTTTTTCTCTTTTTTCATTTCATAATAGTTACCATCCCATAAGAAAATCATCGTTTGATCGTCTTTAACAATAAAACTGCTGCCGGGATTCGTCCAATTATTTATAGATACCGTCTTAACCGATTCCGTTTCGATCCCAAGGTCACTTAATTCATTTCTGTATTCGTTAAAAAAGTCATCCTTAGTGATGTTCTCTTCCTTATATTCAGGGCTCATAATTTCATCTTTATCAAAAGATGCTTTTTCTATCGAATAAGTTACTCGCATTCCAATAAGCTTTTCATCCTCCGCTGCCGAGACAGGTGTAGAACCTACTATACTTTGTACACTCCATTCACCAAAATAAGAAGGTGCATCTGCAGAGGTATTCGTATTCGTATTCGTATTCGCAGGCGACTCAGAGGCAGATCCTGACGATGAATTAGTATCCGTTTTGCCACAGGAACTAATTAGTAGAACGAGTAAAAGCAGTGCCGAATATTGAAATATTCTTTTCATAGTCAGATCATCTCCAATACTTTTTCCCTTCTTAGCTCAGACACCTAAACGCAGCATGAACAGCTCCAGCCCTAGCACTTTGTCTATAGCCCCTGTTTTCATTTTATAATCCAGATCCGCCAATGCACTTAAGATTTGCCGCAATCGTTCACTGGAGAACTTATGGGCCTGCTCCCCAGCAAGCTTAACCGCATAAGGATGCAATCCGATCTGTGACGCAATCTGTCCCTGCGAATAACTATGTGCTGATAAATCCTTAACCTGCAAAATAATGCGGAACTGCCGCGCAACCAGCGCTGCGATCTTGATCGGTTCCTCACGCTGCTTCAGCAGCTCATATAATGTATCAAGCGCCTTATCAAGACGCAGATTAGCGATATCCTCAACAAGCGTAAACACATTTTGTTCTGTTCCACGATGTACCAGACTCTCTACGGCCCCCGCATCCACAGTGCCGCCCTTACCAGCGAATAAACAAAGCTTGTCCATCTCTGCAGATAAACCTTGCAAGCCGGTGCCTGCATTCGTTATAAGAATTTCTGCAGTGCCAGGTGCCATTACACAACCACGCTCACGAATTCCTTTTTCCACCCAGCGCAGCAGCTCTTCTGCTCCCAGCGGATTAAAGGCTAATACTGTGCCCACTGATTTGACAGTCTTCACAATTTTTTTACGCTCATCCAGCTTATCATTATTCACCATAAAGACGATCACACTGAAGTCTACAGGATGCTGCAAATAGTCACTTAAAAGATCTATACGATGCTCCAGTTTGGCATTTTCTTTGCCCGCTGTAAATAACGAGGCATCCCGCACCAGCAATAGTTTACGTTCTACCATAAATGGCACAGTCTCCGCTTCTTCTACCACAGCCTGCACCGGCGTCTCAGAGAGATCAAAGGGAATAACTGCGAAATCACGATCCTCTTTAGCAATCAGCTGTTCTTCCAGCAGTGCCGTGAATTCATTCATTCGAAATTTCTCACTGCCATATAAAACATACAACGGTGAGATCTTCCCTTGTTTGATTTCTTTTATCGCCGTTTTGGCATCCATCCCGCCACTTCCTTTTCCATTCATCTAGCCCATTTTGTCCAGAGTTCTATTGTAGCAAAAAAAACTACAAAAATGCATGCAAAAACGGAGAAACTCTGGCAGCCATGGCCAAAGCCTCTCCGTTTAAGCGGCGCATCTATATAAACGACGGAGTGCGAAGCTCTAGAAACTCCACATCCGGCGGTCATACCGATGTTCTGCAAAACCTATACTTTCTAGTTCCTGTCCTGTTGATATAGTATATTCAGAAACTTCGAAAAAAGTTCCAACCCCACTTTAATTTGTTGAAGATGAGGTTGGAGTGTTCGTTGGGGTCGCTCCAGGGGATGCAGCCGGACTTGAAGAAGCAGTAGCTGCTTCCTGTACAGTGAACACCTTGGTTACATTCACACCATCTTTTTCAGTCACGTACGTAAACTTCGAGCTGTCCGCGGACCATTCACCAGAAATCCAATTTCCTTCGAGCGGATAAGAGTTTACGGCTAACCGTTCTTCCGCTGAGCCCTCTGGCGACTTCTTATAAATTACAAGCTGCAACCCAACAAATTCTATAGCATACTGACCATCAGGAGAAGTCCAAGTCTGCACATTAGGATCTTCAGAACTGCTTAAGCTCATAACTTCCCGTCCGTAGTCATAAGGAATCTTTAAAGAATCCTCCATCAGCGGAGCAGAATCGGCTGCGCTGTCTGAATTCATATCAGCAGTTTGCTCCTTATTATCCACCTTTAGCTGATTGCTACTGGCGTTGCTAGAATCTGAATTTTGAGATTTCGTGGCGACATCCTGCCTTGGCGGAGCAATCTTCTCTGTCGGTTTAGGATCTGCGCTTTGAGGCGGTTCAGTGATCGACCGCCCTCCAGCTCCCGCTCCCGCATCAGCTGCATCCGCCGGTGCACTTGGCATCGAGGCAGGGTCCACTGGTCCCGTCGCTCTATCTAAAGCGGCGTTATCTTCGTTCATCTCCGGTGCATCCGTCTTAAACTGCGCAGCGCCCTCGTTCTCTCCACCAGCGGCAGGAGAAGCTCCATCAGAGTTAGCAGTAATAGA
The DNA here is from genome assembly GCF_038008505.1 of Paenibacillus sp. FSL H7-0735. Lineage (NCBI taxonomy): Bacteria > Bacillati > Bacillota > Bacilli > Caryophanales > Paenibacillaceae > Paenibacillus > Paenibacillus sp. FSL H7-0735. The sequence goes on from NZ_JBBOZH010000001.1 coordinate 5,625,860, forward strand.
AGCTTGCGATTCCATTGCTGTATCCTTAGTATCATCGCTGGCTGTTTTAGCACTATCCTGCATCCTTTGTTCTACTTCTGCCCCAGGCATTTTATCGGGCATATTAAATATTGCGATCCCTAATAGAACGGCAGCTGCAATAGCTCCAATGCCTGTCCGTGTTGCTATAGAGGTTCCCTTGGCAGGTTTACCGCGGGAGCTTTCACGTGAAAATGGGACAACAACCGGCTCCTCAGATCTCACAGCACTTTGTTCACGACTGCTTCGATCCAATTCTGCAAGCTGAGGTAAAATAGAGTCAACCAGACTAAACGGGGGTTTCACGTCTGGCAACTGCTCCAATTCATTGGAGAGAAGTGTCAGGCGCTCAAAGACTTCCGCGCAGGAAGGACAATTATCGATATGACGGAACATTTCAATAATCTCATCTTGACTCAAATCTTTGTCTAAATAGCGGTGCATCCATTCCATCACCTCCGCGCATTTCATCCCGATACACCACCTTTCTGGTACTCCTGAAGTCTATTCTGCAGTTGCTGTCTAGCCCGAAATAAGTATGATTTCACTGTATTCAAGGGCAAATCCAGACAATCTGCAATCTCGTTGTAAGAAAAATCCTGTAAATAGCGCAGGACGATGACTGTCCGATGATGCTCGGGCAATTGATCAATTGCTTCACGTATATCCTCAGCTAAATAAGAGGATAGAACCTCACGTTCCACATTGTGTTTATCCTGAAACACCATTTCATGTTCATCAATAGAAACTGTAGGTTTAGTTCTTCTGAATTTATCAATGCAAATGTTAGTGACGATTCGCTGAACCCACGTTTTGAACTGGGCCTTCTCCTCATATGAGCCGATTTTTGTATAAACCCGGATCAAGGCTTCCTGAGATGCATCTAACGCATCTTGTTCATTATGCAAAATGTAGAAGGCCGTTTTATATACATGTCCTTCAATTTCTCGCAATAGGGTGATTAGAGCGTCGCGATCGCCCGCTTGAGCGGCTCTGATGAGTCCCTGCTCCACCACGAAGGTTCCCCCTCTCTATGCAATCTTACTGACGCGCAAGACTGCGAATTTGTTGCAACCGTGTAATTAATATTTTTAGAATACCAAACTTTTCTTAGAACGTCATGTTAAGCCAGCCGTTACAACGCGTTATCCCGCATTGCACAGCCAATAATTCCTACTAAGCATACAGGGGAAACAACAATCATTCAAATACTCTTTTTCACTATCTTAGTAACAAAAATGACATCAAAAGAAACGGCCTATCCCCTTGTCGGAAATGAAGCCGTCTGTCTTAAATATTACCCTCCGGAATCGGGCAAGAAACTCTATTTATAGAGCGCAATTTTGCAGAGCATGAAGACCGCGTAGTTTTCCCTAGTCTCATCATCCACCACATAGGCTTCTCCATTCTCAAATAATTGAGGGTTATTGTAATTGCGCTCTAATCTGTAGATCTGCCCTTCCGTCACCTTACAACCATGGAATGCCGACTCAATTTCTACGTACTCAGCATCATCTTCATCCGCTGCTTGATACAGCTTTTTGTCATTATAAGCAGGCATATACTCACTCCCGGCTGGATAATAGATCCTGACGTTCAGTCCATGTATCACTACTCTTCTATTATATAGTTTATTATCTTTATCCCGATTCTATACTTTCTAAAAAGCATAGAATAAAAGGAATATGGACAGCTCAAAGAAAATCAACATAAAAAGGCTGCATGGCCAACATCTGTCAGCCACACAGCCTATAAATAAAAACGCGAATCTGGATTTCAATCTTCGTTCGAACTATACATTAAATCCCTTTTATCTCTTTAAACTTCGCCACATATTGGGCAGCAAGATCGGTAATCTGATCGTATCGGCCATTCTTCGCCGGTGCAGTCAAATTCCCCCCAATGCCCACAGCCATGCAGCCGTTTGCAATCCACTTCTCCATATTGTTCAAATCCACGCCACCGGTCGGCATAATATTCACATGTGGCATAGGACCTTTAACCGCTTTTACATAATCCGGACCGAAAGCACTGCCAGGGAACAGTTTAAGCACATCCACGCCGTACTTCAACGCTTCCTTCATTTCATTTAATGTCATGCAACCAGGCATATAGGGAATGCCGTAAAGATTACACATCTTAGCTGTCTCCACTTCAAAAGAGGGACTAACGACAAACTCTGAACCTGCAAGAATGGCTATTCTAGCTGTTAATGGGTCCAAGACAGTTCCGGCGCCAATCACCGCACGACTCCCGTACTCTGCAACCAATCTCTTAATCGCCACGTCCGCGTCTGGTGTAGTAAAAGTTACCTCAATATTATTTAGACCGCCTTCTATACAAGCAACGGACATCTTAAAAGCTTCCTCAGCACTTTCTGCTCGAATAACCGCTACAACCCCGACGGATGCCACATTCTGTAATACTTTCATTTTCTTCATCAGTAGACTCCCTTTCTCTTGGACGATCATAGATAAACAGGAAATACTTTTTTAGATAAACTATTTTATTAAATTTACTAATTATTGCGTTTTGTTCTATAAGGAAATAGTAATAACAATACGATTAACAGTCAATACATTTTTATTACATCAGAGGGAAATAAGTAATAAAATCTAAGAAAAACCTTTATAAAACAAGGGTTTATGGAAACATTATTTTCTTTTTACGAAAAAAGTTTTTTGGTTAACAATCATTATTTTATTGTACAAAACCGATTTATGTGATAATTTCAAATTACAAATCATTATACTGGGATAAAATCATTACCCTAGGAGGAACTAAAAATGAGTAAACAGCTGGATGCCGTCACTTTCGGGGAGCCGATGGCGATGTTTTATGCGAATGAGGCCGGTCCTCTGCATGAAGTATTTTCGTTCTCCAAAGCATTAGCAGGTGCAGAAAGCAACGTGGCTACAGGCTTGTCGCGTTTGAATCATCCTACAGGTTATGTTACGAAGCTTGGCGAAGATAACTTTGGCACATTCATTGCTCAGGCGATGAAGAATGAGAACATTAATACGGACAATATTACTTTTACTAAAGAGTATTCAACAGGTATGCTTATCAAATCGAAAGTGGTTACCGGCGATCCAAAGGTCGAATACTTCCGCAAAAACTCCGCAGCCTCCACGCTTAGTCTGGAGGATTTTGACGAGGCCTACTTCAATTCCGCAGGACATCTGCATGTTACAAGTATCTCCGCCGCTTTGTCCAAGAACTGTCTTGAATTTTCTATTCACGCTATGGAATTTATGAAGAGTAAAGGAAAGACGATCTCTCTGGATCCTAATCTGCGTCCTAGCTTATGGCCGGATACAGAAACAATGGTGAGTACCATTAATGATCTGGCTACACGCTGCGACTGGTTCCTGCCGGGGCTCGGTGAAGGTAAAATCCTTACCGGACTGAGCACACCCGAAGAGATTGCTGACTATTACCTGGAGCGTGGCGTAAGCTTAGTCGTCATCAAGCTTGGCCCTGAAGGCGCTTACTATAAATCCTCTGCTGGGGAAGGTTACGTGGACGGATTCAAGGTGGAGCAGGTTGTTGATACGGTGGGTGCAGGTGATGGATTTGCGGTTGGCGTAATCAGTGCGATGCTGGAAAAGCTTCCGATTGCTGAGGCCGTCAAACGCGGCAATGCGATCGGTGCGTTAGCCGTCATGTCGCCAGGCGATATGGACGGACTTCCCACCCGTGAGGAACTTGCGAAGTTTATGCAACAAGAAGTCTAATAATCGCAAAAGAGCAGCGATTCTCCGTTATTGGAGGAGCGCTGCTCTGCTTTTTGGGTCGCTGATTGGCTGCTATGGCTATGCTATTGCTATTGCTACTGCTATGCTATTGCTATGCTATTGCTATGCTTCAGCAGTGTAATCACGTACCCCTGGGGCTTTCGGACCCAGAAGACGCTATTTGCGATTTTTTTACCTTTGCGGCGTAGTTTCGGACTCCAGTGACGCTATTCCTTATGAAAAAGGGCATTTAGCATGTTTTCCATGCCGATAACTGCGATGGGGTCCGATAGTACTCCAAATATGGGATTATACTGCTTATAAGATCAGCTGAGTCCGATAGCGACTTCCTGCGCGAAAATATTACTCAATCAAACCCAAGTTTAGTGTTTAGATAAAGTTAGGTCCAATAAAAGGGGGAGTGCTCAACAAGCTAAGAAATAGCTGCTGGGCACTCCCCTTTTTATAGTTCGAACTTATTTGTAAGACTTCACCGACTGCCCTTGCTGCAAGGTCGGCGGGAAACGATATGTAATTGGAACAGAAGCTCCCTTATCCTCGATACAAGAGAGTATAATCTTGGCAGCCTGCATCCCCATCTCGTAAGCAGGCTGTCGGATTGTCGTAATGACCGGATTATATATTTGCGCGAATTCCGCATCATCTATCCCGATGACCGACAACTGTTCTGGAATAGAGATGGCATTTCGATTCGCATATTTCAGAATTTCCGCTAGTGTGATGTCGTTCGTAGCCAGCAACGCTGTCGGCGGCTCCGGCAGTGCTAATAAGTGTTCCAGCCCCGAAGCTAATTCCTCTTTGGATACACTGCAAATATACTCCTCACGCAGCGTTATGCCCGCTTCTTCCATCGCTTTTTTGTAGCCACTAATCCGCTCTTTCCGAGGGGTAATCGCATGCTCCCCAATTGGGAGGGACACCAGAGCAATCCGCTCATGACCTTGCTGTATTAGCTGCCCTACGCCTATCTTTGCCGCCATTTCATTGTCCAGCAATAGACTCTGCGTGGTGATTCCATCTACCAGACGATCCATAAAGACTAGCGGAAAATCAGCCTCTATCAGCCTGCTATAGGCAGACGGGTTATTCCCTGTAGGAAAAATAATCAGCCCGTCCACCTGACGTGCGATTAAGGTTTCTACATACTTGCTTTCTTTCTCCGCATTCTCATCCGCGTTGCATATGATCACTTGGATTCCGTGATGCTGCAGCTCATTCTCAATCGCCCGGATACATTGGATTGACAGCGTATAGTCAATATTGGCTACGATGATCCCGACCATATGCGTCCGATTCTGCTTCAGACTGCGCGCCAGACCATTCGGCTGATAATTAAGCTCCTCAATTACTGCCTCAATCCGGTTTTTCGTCGCTTCACTCATATATTTAAAACGTTTGTTCAAAAATTGGGAGACCGTACTTTTCGAAACTCCCGCTTTTTGAGCCACATCATCAATCGTTAACTTCTTCATCGCTTCGGCTCCACTCTTCTCAAAAGAAAATACTTTATCAAAAAGTATAGCTTTTATTTAGTGATTTATCTACTAGGGAGTATTGTTCATATAATCCATATAAAGCTTATTTTGCTGCTCTTCGGATAAAAAAGCCCAATTCTCATCCAGCCACCCCAATCCAGCTTTCGTAAGAATATCCGCTTTACGTTGTTCCCCACCCACTTTATAATCCATAATTAATGTTTCTCCCTTAATCTCTTTAAAACCAATTGCTGTAGCAGGTGTTGGAATGCTCATGGTCTCCATATCATAAAGTACGGTTTTCTCTTTGTACTTTTTATCCCCTGCATATTCTAAGTAACTAAGTACGAGTTGTCCATGCTCCTTATCAACAGCGATTAATGACTTGTATTCTAAAAGTGTATTATCGAAGGATGCAAGCGCTATTGGAACTACAGATTCTCCCGCCGCTGCTTTTTTAACATTAAGCATTGAAAATTTAACATCCTCATACATTCCTACACCAAGAGTCATTTTGAAGGAAATTAACAGGACGTAATCGCCTGCTCCAAAAAATCCACTCAAATATTGATACGTACTTGCCCCTCCCCCATAAAGAGGAAAAGTATAAATCCTAGTAGCCGAAGAAGCCGATAGCTCCGTCTGGTCCTTAGAGCTCAGGTAAAGAGTGAACGGTTCTGTAGGATGTGTGTACTTTGGCTTCTTGTAGTCAACCATCGGGGGTGGCGGCGACCAAAGAATTCCCGCTGTTGTCTCAACGGCATACGCTTTGCTCTTATCTCTGTTCATTGGCAAAGGCATGTAGTATTTCTTACCGCTAATCTCAAATTCTACTGGACTTGTCGGAGGCTCTAACGCTTTATCATTAGTTGCAGAACTAGAAGAAGGCAGTATGCCTGCGCCTTGTGACTGAACGGATGGCGAATGGATTGGCCCTGTGTTTTTCCATACACCCATAGGCAAGGTAAGCGCACCTATCAACAAAACCGTAGCCAGACTGGTTAGAAGCACATTTTTATTCATCCAATAACGTTTGTAACCTGAACTTTTATTCACAGCAGCCTGTTCGATCCGCATCATTAACTCAGGCGTGAAACCATCTTCAATGAAAGGTCTTTTGCCTGCTTCCGCATACCAATCCGTCTGCCCGATCATCACTGGATTACTATCATCCGCGTTGCGTTTCATTCCCTCTCCTCCTTCTGGATAGCCTCTTTAACCTTCTCTCTCGCCCGCGCGAGCCGAGATTTCACGGTTCCTTGTGCTACATTCAGCAAATCTGACATTTCGGCAATGGATAATCCATGTTGAATATCTAGCACAAGCACCTCTCTGTTCTTCTCTGGAAGGGTCATAATAATTTCCCAGATACGGTTCGCATACTGATTGCCGAGAGCTTCTTTTTCCGCAGAAGGAGCATTAACAGTAGTAGGTTGATCGCCCAAAGCTATGAATCTGCGCCAAAAGCTATTTTTGCTCCAACTGAAGGCCGTATTTCTGGTAATTGTAAGCAGCCAGGTTTTCATCGAAGATTGACCCCGGTATTTCCCAACATTCTTATACGCCTTCAAAAATACTTCTTGGCTGATATCATTTGCCTGCTCTCGACTTCTAGTTAAGAAAAAAGCATAATTCCACACATCCGAGCCATGCGCCTCCATCATTTCCCGCAAACTCATTGCGGGCGCGTACGCTGCTGTATATGGTATATCTTCGCTTAGCATGTTTCGCCTCACCCCTTGCCTAATAAGACTTTCCAAACTTGAAAAAGTTCCCTCTAAAATAAAAAAATAGGTCATTCATTAAAAAACACCACCGATGAACGTTTTAAGCGTTCACTAGTGGTGTGCGGATATTTTAAAGAGAGCTGAATTTCTCCTCCAGCCGCCGTGCAAGCTCATCGTCCGGTAACGGATTACGATGCGTATTTTCCAGATAGATATGCTTTTCAGTCTCGGGCATCAAATATTCCTTATACCATAAAAACATATCCGGACTATCCCCCTGAATCCGCAAAAATTTGCGGGCTGTTTCTACATGATCTATAGTGTTGGCAATATTGGTCAACCAATCAGCCCGATAAAAATGCTTCCACTGACCGATCTCTGCCCGTAAAAGAGCCTGCTGGCCCTCCTTATAATCCCAAACCGCATGTGAAGCTTCGATAAACGCCTCTGGAAATCGCTCTTCTTGGTAACACATATACGCCTGGCAAAGAGAGGATAACCCTCTGCACCCGCTCCAATGCAGCTCAATTTGAACTAGCAGTTGAACATGCAGCCTGTTTCGCTCTTTTTCGGGTAAAAGTTCCATCACCTCTAGGCACTGCTTTCGCAGCAGATACCAGACTAGTACAACTCGCTCAGCTCGATCCCTGAACCATCGAACCTGCTCTACAAAAGGAACATCCCCTGCGGCCCAGCGCAGACGTTCATCGCTCTCCGTCTTATTTTGCAGCCAATGCCCTATAATCTGCCTTGCCGGATGATGATAGAATTCATCGCCTGCGCGGTCGTCAGCATTAGGACCATATACTATGGTGTTTTTGAAGTAGCTTTTGTACAATTGGGCAATTCGCCCCTGTTACGCTGTGTAGAAACGGTTAACGAAGGTCTGAAGCTGTTCATCAGCATCTGCTGTTCCATCCATCCACAACTTTGCTGTCAGATCTAATGTATAGAGATGAGGCAAAATATTCCCTGAATTCACCAGCAGATATTCACTAGCCCCTGCCGCAAATGCACCCTGTAATTCCTCCACTATAAAGGACGGATCCGTAGGGAATTGTGTTAGATGATTGGAGGCCTGCAAATCGTGGAAGGTGACGTGGTAATATACCCCGTTTTTGCCTTGATCACCTGCCTCGGGTAGAGCAGGCACGCGCAGATTCAGATGGCCATGTCGTCGCGACACCATTTTGCCGTATCCGTTATCCGCCCATATTTTAATAACACCTTCTGGAACTTCGATCTTTCCCTGTTTATACAGCTCCGCAATTTCTCCGTACATCGCCATACAGCACACAGGCTGGTCCACATATTCACAGATCATATCGTATTGCTTGCGAACCACAAATGAGATCAAATCGCCCCGTTTCTCCGGAGTATCAAAAGAGGGGTCATTCTCCCAAAAAGGTTTATCGCCCTGTCCGCGGAAGGAGAGCACCCAGAGTGTTTTTTCATCTTTTTGCCGCTCGATGGCTTCTCTCCACAGCTGTTCAAACAATTCTGGATATTCTTTATAGCTAGCCTGCTTGCCCGGAAAAGCACGCAGGAACATTTGCGCGCCAAGCGGCTCCGCATGATGATGTGTGATCCACAGTCCCATATCTACCGCAAGCTGATGATGAACTCCGTCTCTCGGCAAATCCGTCCCCGGGATTACCATATTTCCACCACAGCGCAGCAGCGCTTCAAAAACAGGCTCCCATACCTCCGCCGTCGGAGGATAATCCTCCTTCCAGCCGATAAGACACACTTCATCATTCACGAACCAACCTCGGTAACGTACCTTTGGCTGAATGCTGTTGTAGTCAGAAACAGGCAGATTGATCGCATCTTTCTTAGCAGGAGGAAGCTCCGCCCAGAACCAGAAGGGATCGACACCAAGCACGTGGCGGCTGTAATGAAGCATCCCATAAATAATGCCCAATTCATCACGGCCGATAATATGCAGGACCCGATTCTCTTCACTACCTGCAAAATGCAAACAAAAACCCTCTGCCCATTCCGGGCAGCCATCATCCTGTGTTGCATAACGAATAATTACAGTAGCTGCTGCTCCTTGTAACGGAGCTTTTCCGAACACCTGCTCATGATCTCTGGCGATCATTCGCCAAGCATGTCCAATTGGATTACTACATTCCACTTGAACATCGTATACACTTTCCGCTGTGACTCTAAATTCTGCATATGTATTCACTATCGCTTCATCTCCTAATTCGCTACAAAACACGGAGGACATAAGCTTCTCACCACCGGGCTTTGAAACATAGTTTAAATAGGCATAGAGTTTACCAGAATCTTCTATCTCTATTATAAAGCGTTTACATAGATTGTGCATGCACGCGTAATAATTACTGGAGGAGGACGGCGGTTACTGGAGCTGGAGCTACTGCATTAGAGCAGTTGGTGCTAGACAGGACAACAGTTACGACAGTTACTGCATTAGAGCAGTTGGTGCTAGACAGGACAACAGTTACGACAGTTACTGCAATAGAGCAGCTGGTGCTAGAAAGGGACTACAGTTACTGCATTAGAGCAGCTGGTGCTAGAACAAATGGACTGGATCATCAGCAAGTAATCGGAATTTGGGTGGAAGTTAACATCGTTACAACGATAATATGTAACAGAGGCGCTTTGGTATGTTCATATGGAGCGTTCTATTGCACTTTGTGCAACTAAAAAAGATCTTTCCAGCTCATAAAGTGATTTAGTTGCACTTCATGCAACTATTTCTGCTCAAAATTAGAGAAATAGGCATTTTTCCAGATTCCAAGTGTACAAAGTGCAACTAAATGAAGATCCAGCTACTTTAAAGTGCGATCTATTGCACAAAGTGCAACTAAACGAGTTTTTAGGTTCTATGGTGTCTATGGGGAAGAATGCAACGGAAGGAGCTACATAGATTCTGCTATATTGATACATGATGACCTACTCTGCACTAACGCGACAGAAGGAGCTACTTGAGCTGTCTACTACCTAAATTAATTCGGATAGGAGCAACTTTGCCCGCTTACACAAACCGCAACAGTAGAAGTCCGTGTGCACTCACAAATCCCTCTTTCATACCCCAGCACTCAATCACATTACTCTACTACCTTCCTCTACTACCTTCCTTAATCCGCTCCCTCCGCCAACTTATGACGCACCATAATCCCGTCGGCCCGCACACGCATCTGAATCTCCCCCTGCTGATCCGTTCTAAAAATAGCAGCATGATTAACTTCCAAACGTTCCAATACCTCAGCTTTCGGATGACCATATAGATTATTTACTCCCGCAGAAATCACCGCAGCCGATGGATGCCAGAACTGCAGCCAAGACTCGCCTGTTGAAGTTTTGCTCCCATGGTGAGCTACTTTTAAAACGTCAATGGAAGGTCCTGCGTTAATACCCTTTTGCAGTGCTTGCTGCACAATCTCCTCCTCGGCTTCCAGATCCATATCTCCGGTAAATAGAAAATTTCTTCCGTTCATCTCTAAACGAAAAACTACAGAATCGTGGTTCTGATCCTCTAGCATTGGGATGCCATTCAGCATAGAAGCACCTGACGCTGCTCCCTCTCTATCTTGTTCCTCCGGCCATAAAAAGGACAGCTTTGTCTTATCATCCGGGGAAAGCCTCATTCCCTGATGCACGGCATACAGTTGAACATTGTTCTCCAGCGCAGTCCGCATCATCTCCATATAAGATTCACGGTCAGCGAGTGTGCCATTAAAAAGCAGTGCCGAAACCGGAATCGCCTCCATAACGGCTTGGAGTCCCCCGGCATGATCCTGATCCCCATGAGTCAAAATAATCGCGTCCAGACGGTGGATCCCACGTTTTTTAAGCAAGGGCACCAACACTTTAGCCCCTACCTCGAACGGGCTGCGGCGAATCCGCCATTCTTCTTTTTGCCCAAAATTTAACGTTCCTCCACCATCTACAAGGATATGAGCTCCTTTTGGTGTAGTGATGAGGATACTGTCGCCTTGCCCGATATCCAGATAACTAATCGTCCCTTTACCTTCCATTCTTTCTGACTGATAACCCTTGTACAGCATTAGGCCCAGTCCAACCGCAGATAGTAGAACAATCGCTCCGCTCCAACGTACAAACATAGGCGCATCCAAAAAATACTGTGCGCTCCCCGCTCCCCCAAACCCGCCGTGCTTGTTCACAGCTAAACCAATCTCAGCTAACGGCCTCGTCTCATCCTCCATATACTGCGGTGTTGCGCGGGCTTCCATTCTTAGCTTGGCAGCATACAACAGCCCGTACAACAAGACATAATACACTCCGATCCACAGCAGTGAAGGCGAGCGCCAAATCAAAACTCCACCAGCAAAACCATTGATCCATTCAACCGCATAAAAAGTAACGTTATTCAGCAGCTCCGTAATATGTGCCAAAAAAATTGCAGCATCTCCCCACAATCGTCCAAGCAGTAGCGCCAGCGTTCCTAAAGGCAATACAATAAAAGTAATAAAGGGCACAAAAACCAGATTAGCCACTAAAGACAGCAGCGAAAATTGATTAAAATAATAGATCGTCAATGGAAATGAGACCAACTGGGCAACTAGAGTCACAGAGACGGCGCTTTTAAGCCAGCGTGGCAGTGCCCTCAGCAGAGGGTCCATAAGCGGAACGTAGACCATTAATCCTAAGGTCACCAGAAATGACAACTGGAAACTGACACTGAGCAGCATGTAAGGATTCCAAATCAGCATAACCAGTGCCGCTGCAGCCAAAATATTCAGTCCATCCTTCAGCATGCCAACTCGTGCAGCGAGCAATGCAATCATACTCATTAATCCCGCACGTACGATAGACGGACCCGCACCTGTCAAAAGGACGTATATGGGAACGAGCACTAAGGTGACTGTTAGCGTGGTCTCTTTTGTCATCCGTAAGCGCCTGAATATAAATAAAAGAACACCAACATACACTGCAACATGCATGCCTGAAATGGCGAGGATATGTGTCAACCCAAGTTGTGAGAACTGCTTAAAGGTATCCGGATCGAGATCATCCTGCATCCCAATCACCAAACCCTTCATATATCCAGAGTGGCGCTCTTGAAACAGCCGATCCGTCTCTGCTCCAAGAACTGCCCGCGCTTTATCATTCCAGCGTAAGATCATTAACGGACGCCATGAATCTGGAGCCGTTGCTTGCACGTTCTCTGCCCCCTGACCCTTTAGAAGCCAGTGGATCTTCTGCGTATGTAAATAGGCTCGATAATCAAACCCTCCGTAATTCCGCGCTGTCGCTGGCTCTTCAAGTACGCCGTTTAGCGATACCTGATCCCCTCTGCGCCACTCCGCGGCAATAGCGATTTCTTGCTCGGCAAGAAGTTTGATCTGCACCATAATTAACTCCCCATGCCCCCTTTTATCTTGTTCGTCCCGCGGATCAGGCGAAGCGGCCTCTTCCTCAGTAATCAACGATAACTCTGAGAGCTTCATCGTAAAATCAACCCGGTCCCCGTCCCGTTCCACAACGGAAATAATCGTCCCCTTAGCCTCCACGGCAGTCTCATTCAACTCCGAAAATAATTTCCCCAGCACTTCAGGCAGGTGACTTACATTGCGGCCTTCATTCCATTCCCAATATCCAGCGGATATAATAATCGCCAAACAAAATACCGCCAGCTGTTTCCAGCTCATGTTCACCCAAACTCTCATACTAACCAGTAACAATAGTAATCCAGCCCACGCCAACCACAAGCCAATCCCTGAGTATAAACATGCTGCTGCACTTCCAGTCACCCAACACACTGTAAAACTTAATAAGGGTCTCTCCTTCACGTCTCCATTCTCCTCCTTTCGCAAGATAAAAAAAGAACCTCTGCATACGCCATAAAGGCGTACGAGAGGTTCTTCCTCAAGTCATCTTATTCAATTAGGGTTGTACAATACAGCTAATCCGCTACTTTAATCATCGTTTCACTTGGTGGCTCATAATTTTCCAATTGGCGAAATACGATGCCTTTGGCAGCCATCATTGCCTCTACCTTTTCCATATCCTTACGGTAAGGACGATAATACACAATCTCCACAATACCGCTATTAGCCAGCATATTTGCACAGGTCCAGCAAGGCTCATCCGTCACATAGACGGTGCTGCCTTCCCGGTCAATCCGGTCTGTGAATAGCAAAAGATTCTGTTCCGCATGAATCGTGCGAATGCAGCGCTGTTTCTTCACCATAGTCTCTACGCCATCCACGATCTCCATCTCATATTGCTCCGAGAGCATACAACCTGCCTCTGAGCAATCAGGTACGCCCATTGGCGCCCCATTGTACGCGGTACCAAGCAGCTTTTTACCTTGCACCAGCACAGCACCTACATGTCGTCGTGAGCAGCGTGAACGAGTTGAGACCATACAGGCAATGTCCATGAAATAAGTATCCCAGTCTTTACGATAGGCAGTAGTCATAATCAATCTCCATATCCTTCTAAATAGTTGTTAACTATTGTAGCACATCCCCGCAAGTTTTCACTAGGACAACGGTTGTGGCACTTCCAACGATCTTCATTTCCTATTTATCTTCAAAATATTACTAAAGCTTTTAACTTCTCCAGCATTTTAGGTCCTATCCCCTTTACCTTCCCCAGATCAGATAGGCTGCGAAAGGTCCCTACACGGTTGCGGTAATCCATAATTGCCTGAGCCTTCTTTTCTCCGATGCCCGGAAGATCCATCAGCTCCTTAACACCCGCAGTATTCACATTTACTTTACCTTCCTGTGAAGCTGCTGATGCGGAAAGCTCAGTCGCCTCCTTAGCCGCAACAGCTTTATCCCCTGCCGACGTTTGCTTCCCTGCAATGTTTGGCGTTTGAACTTCTGCCCCTGTTGGTGTTTGACCTTCTGCCGTTGGTGTTTGGCCCGCTCCTTTTGCTCGCTCCCCCGCAGCGGCTGCCGTAGCTTTTTCATCTGCCGAAGTTTGGACAGCTTGTTCTGCTTGTTCTGCTTGCGCAGCCTCCTTAACCTTCTCACCGTCTTCAACATTCCCAGCAGCTTCAGCCTGCCCTGCATCTTTCTCTAAATGTTGCTTATTTCCTTTCGTCTGATGACCTCCCTCACTGCCCCCAGCAGCTGGAGCGTCACCAGACTCAGCGATTCCAACAGCTTGCTCCATACCAACATTCAAAGTCTCCCACCCGGCAATCCCGGAATCGCCCTTGCTTCCCGCCGCCCAGAATAGCCCACTTCCTATTACAGCAGCAGCCACTCCGAGCACGATACTCCCTTTATTCATATCACTTTCCTCCTCACAAAAATTCTTCTTATGCCTTTTTGTGAATCTTCATACATTCCTGCGGCTGGAAACTCCTTTAATAATTCATACAAAACCTGTCATCTGTCCAAGTCTATCCTGCATACATATAACGAAGAGCATTCATGTCAGTTAGTAAAAAAGCAACGCTAGAAAGGAGGAACCACAGGTGAAAGTAGGATTTATCGGAACAGGCAGCATGGGCAGCCTGCTGATTGACGCCTTTCTTTCTTCCGGAGCCCTGAATCCGTGCGATGTACTCGCCAGCAACCGCAGTCTGAATAAACTGCTGGAGCTAGAAGATCGTCATCCCGGCATAAACTTATGCGGAAGCAATAGTGAAACAGCGACTGGAAGTGACATTGTTTTTTTATGTGTAAAACCGCTGGAATTCAAAACCTTAACAGATGAGATCGGCCCTTATCTCCGCAGCGATCAAATCGTCGTATCCATTACAAGTCCCGTTCAATTGCAACATCTGGAATCCGCTTTGCCGTCCAAAATAGCCAAGATCATCCCCAGCATTACACACTGTGTCAAAAGTGGGACATCACTGTGCATATTTGGCAGCAGGCTTAATAAAGAAGACAGGCTTGTGCTGCTGCAGCTGTTGTCTTTCATAGGTGTTCCTTTGGAAATTCAAGAGGCCCATACCCGAATCGCTTCTGATTTCTCCAGCTGCGGACCTGCGTTCTTGAGCTATTTCATTGAACGCTGGATTGAAGCTGCGGTGGAAGTTACCGGGATTGAAGAGACGTTAATCAGCCGGCTTGCAGGTGAAATGCTGCTTGGAACAGGCAAGCTGCTAACAGAAGGAGAATTCACCCCGCAAGAGCTCCAAGAACGTGTAGCTGTCCGTGGCGGGATTACCGCAGAGGCACTGAACCATCTTCGCATTAGCCTTGAGGGCGTATTCGAACGTCTCATCATGACTACGCATGATAAATACGATGAGGATGTCACCAAGCTGGATGCATTATTTGGGCATGACGGTATTATTCAAAGTCCTGTAGACCGTTAGAAAACAATAAAACCCGCAGCACGGAGTTCTCCGTTGCTGCGGGCATTATTGCGTTCTTCGCTTAACCCACTACGATATTTACAAGCTTGCCAGGAACCGCAATGATCTTGCGTACGGTTTTACCTTCTACTGCTGCACTCACATTCGGGAGTGACAACGCATGAGCTTGCATCTCTTCTTGACCCATATCCTGCGGGATCAACGCGCGTTGTACGATTTTACCATTTACCTGAATAACGATTTCAACCTCAGCATCCACCGTCCATGCTTCATCATACGTTGGCCAAGCCACGTAACTGATACTTCCTTCGTGACCGAGCAGCTGCCACAGCTCTTCAGCGATGTGAGGCGCCAGTGGTGACAACATTTGTACGAAGTGTTCAGCAGCTTCTTGGGACAAAGTTTCTTGCTTATAAGCATCGTTAATAAAAATCATCAACTGGCTAATTGAGGTATTGAAACGCAGATGCTCGAAATCATCAGTGACCTTCTTAATGGTCTTGTGCCAAGTGCGTTTGAACTCGTCAGTGCCACCGTCTGCTGTGATTTTGGTGCTCAGCTTACCATCTTCACTCACGAACAGGCGCCATACACGGGACAAGAAACGGTGAACTCCTTCTACACCCTTTTCATTCCAAGGTTTGGTTGCTTCCAGAGGGCCCATAAACATTTCATACACACGTAGTGTATCTGCACCAAAAGCTTCCACAATCTCATCCGGGTTGATGACATTTCCGCGTGATTTACTCATTTTTTCATTATTATTTCCAAGAATCATACCTTGGTTAACCAGCTTATGGAAAGGTTCTTTTGTTTCAACAACGCCGAGATCATAAAGCACCTTGTGCCAAAAACGTGCATAGAGCAAGTGAAGCACGGCATGCTCCGCTCCACCAATATACAGATCTACTGGAAGCCATGCTTTTTGCTTCTCAGGGGAGCACAGCTCTTGATCGTTTTTCGGATCAATATAACGCAGGTAATACCAGCAGCTGCCCGCCCATTGCGGCATGGTGTTCGTCTCGCGGCGAGCCTTCATGCCAGTCTCAGGATCAATAGTTTCCACCCACTCTGTTACATTCGCAAGTGGAGATTCCCCTGTACCCGAAGGTTTGATCGCATCTACATCCGGCAGTACCAGCGGCAGCTGATCAACCGGAACAGTCTTCATTGTGCCGTCTTCCAAATGCAGAATTGGAATGGGCTCTCCCCAGTAGCGTTGGCGGCTAAACAGCCAGTCACGCAGACGATAGGTTACTTTGCCTTTACCTACGCCCTTTTCTTCCAACCAAGCAATCATCTTCGCAATCGCTTCTTCATTCTTGAGTCCATTCAGGAAATCAGAATTGACATGCGGACCATCTCCGGAATAAGCCTCTTCTTCAACGTTGCCGCCTTGAACGACTTCCACGATATTCAGGCCGAATTGTTTAGCAAATTCCCAGTCGCGTGTATCGTGACCCGGAACTGCCATGATTGCTCCCGTTCCGTAACCAGCAAGCACATAATCTGCAATCCAGATTGGCGCCTTCGCACCATTCACAGGATTAATTGCATATGCGCCTGTGAAGACACCGCTCTTCTCTTTTGCCAAATCCGTACGCTCCAGATCGCTTTTACGAGAAGCTTTTTCACGATATTCTGCCACAGCAGCACGCTGAGCTTCAGTGGTAATCACATCAACAAGCTCATGCTCTGGTGCCAGTACGCAGTAACTTGCTCCGAACAGTGTATCTGGACGTGTAGTAAACACGGTCAGGTTAGCCTTGTGACCTTCAATGTTAAAGTTCACTTCTGCACCTGTTGATTTCCCGATCCAGTTGCGCTGCATATCCTTGATGCTTTCGGACCAATCCAGTTCTTCCAGATCCTCCAGCAAACGCTCAGCGTACTCTGTAATTCTCAGAATCCATTGACGCATCGGTTTGCGCACGACCGGGTGACCGCCGCGCTCACTTTTACCATCGATAACCTCTTCGTTGGCAAGTACCGTACCCAGTGCCTCACACCAGTTAACAGGTACTTCTGCTACATAAGCCAGGCCTTTGTTATACAACTGGATAAAAATCCATTGTGTCCATTTATAATAATCCGGATCTGTCGTGCTGATCTCGCGGTCCCAATCGTAGGAGAAACCCAGCGATTTGATCTGACGACGGAAATTATCGATGTTCTTATCGGTAAAATCACGTGGATGCTGGCCGGTATCCATCGCATACTGCTCTGCCGGAAGTCCAAAAGCATCCCAGCCCATCGGATGCAATACATTGAAACCGCGCATCCGCTTGTAGCGAGAAACGATATCAGTCGCTGTGTAACCCTCTGGATGACCTACGTGCAGTCCTGCACCTGAAGGATACGGAAACATATCCAGTGCATAAAAATTGGGTTTTTCAGGATCTTCTCCTGTCTTAAAGCTTTTGTTCTCATCCCAGAACTTTTGCCATTTCGGCTCAATAGTCTGCGCCCGGTAACCACCAGCGGGTGTGCTATTTGTTTGATTGTCGCTCATTGTCTGCTCCTCCTTGGAGTGTTACTTCTTAGATTTCTTATTTCTTAACCAAGCATATACACCTTCGGTGTCCTTATAAGGACGGTAAGCGTTTATGCGGGAAATATAAGACATGAAGTATTGCGTAAAACGTATACTCTCTTATATTTACAAAAAAACCTCCCATCCCTAGCGTATTATCGCTAGGGACGAGAGGTTATAATTCCCGTGGTACCACCCTAGTTAGCGGCGAATATACTTTATTCTGCCACTCACTTTGCACCCTTTAGCGGGGGTGAGGCGACGGCGGTTCATTCATGACATCCATTATCTCTTATGGATATCCTGTAAACTTGCACCGTTACTCCGAGGTGAGTTCACTCTGTTCCGTTAACCGACTCGCACCTTAGTGTCGGCTCTCTGCAATAACGGTATAGAATTAATACTCCTCATCATCGAACAACTATATACTGAGTCATCAGTAATATTCCCCAACATTATATACAAAACTGTTATCAATAGTCAATGATTATCCCTTTATACGGGCTTTCGTTTGATTAAAAACGCCATAAAGTGTTGAATTACGACTTTTGCAGCTGCAAAGAACGGTACAGCAAGGATAAGTCCAATCATCCCTGCCAGTTCACCACCTACCAGCAATGCGAAGATAATAAGCAGCGGATGCAAATGTAGCGTCCTGCCTACGACCTGTGGAGAAATAATATTGCTCTCCACAATTTGGCATAAAGTGTTTACCACAGCAACCAGTAGAACTAATCGAAAAGAGACGGTCGAAGCCATCACAATGGCAGGTGCAGCCCCTAGAAAAGGACCCATATACGGAACAATATTAAATACTGCCACCACACTGGCGAACAGTAAGGCATAAGGCATTCCGACGATGGCATAGCCGATATAGGCAAGCACACCTATAATGATGCAGACCAGAAATTGTCCGCGAATGTAATTGCCGAGCGCAGCATCGATATCTTTTAACAAAGTAACAATAGACTTGCGGCGTGCGCGGGGCAGACAAGAGACCACCGTCCGTTCAAATACGTCAAAATCCTTCAAAATATAGAACACCAGAAACGGCACGATAAAAGCATTGAACAGCAAGTTAATCGTTGTCCCTATATTATCGAGAAAATGCGAAATCCCTTCGGCCAGACGATTCTCCAGTTGAAAAAACCAGTTGTTCATCCCCATTTCAACCCCAGGCGGTATTAGCCTTGTATTCATATGGCTCATCAGCCCCTGGGCTTGCAGTGTGATCTCAGGCAGATGTTCATTTAATTCTTCAAGCTGCTCAATAAACATCGGGATAAGGTTGATGGCGATCACGGTAATCGCCGTTAGAAACACTGCATATATAAGTAGAACAGCTACGCTACGCGGCATCTTCCGTCCGGCCAGCATACTAACCACGGGATTCAGCACATAGGAAATAATCATAGCTGCCAGAAATGGAGCGAGGATTGCCTTTAAAAATACAAAAATCCCCTGCAGCATCGGACGAAGCAACCAAACAAAATACAAAATGATCAGGGATAGCAGCACTCCGATCATCCAGCGGAACCATTTACTTTGGGACCATTGTTCCATGAGAGTACCCTCCTGCGGTAGAGCCTGGACTAGCTTCGTAAATAAGTATATGTATGGCCGCAGCAAAATAACCATCAAACACACAAAAAAGCGTCAATAACCTTGCAACTGATTTCAGCTGAAAGGAAATTGACGCTTAAGTACATAGAGCAGTCTTGCTTACAAAGCAAGATTCATAGTTAAGACGACGCATGAATTTGCGGGAAATCCTGAGTCATATCATCCCCGGAGAACAGGTCGTCCAGCGAGCTTAGTGTGCCGTCTTCTTCAACTTGATAAACCGACATTTTTTCGCCATTTACCGTCAATTCGATGAAACAGCCCCAGCAATAAAACTGGTGGGAACCGATCTTTCCGATATCTTTGGAGTTGCAGTTTGGACACTTCATATAATACATTCCACCTATCCGTTAACAATATTAATGGCTTTTTGTAGCCGTTCTTCGCTCATCGCAGGAACCATTAATGCATTCTCACCAATGGACATCTCGTCAGAACAAGGCAGCCATTTGCGGCCTTCGATCAAATCAGTGACAAGCCCGTCACTAATTTCCAGCGCTCCTATTGTGTTTCCCAACTTTTGGTCAAAATAAACATCAGATATTCGTCCGAGTATAGTTCCAGTTGTAGTTAGCACTTTCAAATCCTTAAGTTTGTTCTTTCCAAGTAGAAAAGTACAAGGTATATGATCGGCATCTATCTTATCAATCGACTCTTTATTACGAATCATGACAGCATCCTCGCCGTAGGCCACAATATCTTCCCATGCCACAAATTTCACATGGCCACCAAAAAAAGATTTGCTTTCCAGTTCAATACCCGTAATATTCCAGTTTGAATCGAGCAGAATATCGACAATTTTGCCGATTGCGTTACCCTCTTCAACTTCATATACAGCCAAGCCGATCAGATCTTGAAGTTTCATGGCTGCTCGGTCTCCTCACTTTGAGTGTAATTACGAGTTCTCAAAAAGTGAAAGCCCGAATGATCAGGATACCTACCATAGCCTAGAAGTAACTAGTCTCTGATACGCAGCCGATTCAGAATGGTTTCAACTTTTCGAGCAACGTACTCAATTTCTTCAGTAGTATTACCCAAACCCATGCTAAATCGAATCGCTGACCCTAAAATATTTTCTGGAAGCTCCATTGCTCTCAGAACATGGGATATTTCCAGTGATCCTGACGTGCAGGCTGAACCGCTTGCTGCCGCAATCCCGTCCATATCCAGGTTCATCAGCATAACATCTGTTCTAGCTCCCGGGAAGCTCAAATTCAGTATACTAGGCAAAAAATGCTCGGTATTGCCGTTAATTGAATAACTTTCCCGTCCAATCAGCGCATCCAGCTCTTCAAGTAGTCTATTGCGCAGGAGCTGCACTTTTTGTCGACGTTCTGATAGACCTGTAACTGCTATTTCAACAGCCTTGGCAAATCCAGCAGTACCTGCTAAATTTTCTGTTCCGGCTCGTCTGCCGCGCTCCTGAAGGCCACCGTGGAGTCTTGGATGCAGCGGTGCTCCACTCCGCACATAAAGGCCACCGATCCCCCCAGGTCCATTGATTTTGTGAGCTGTAAAGCTCATGTAATCTACCGGAAGCTCCCGCAGTGTGATCGGTAAGGCACCAAGAGCTTGTACAGCATCAACATGGAACAGAATACCCCGCTCTCTGGCAAACTGGCCAATTTCCTGAATCGGCTGAACGGTTCCTACCTCATTGTTGGCATACATTACACTGATTAGCACTGTGTCTTCCTGCACCGCTGCTTCTACATCTGCAACGGATACTCGGCCTGTAGAATCCACAGGAAGATAAGTAACCTTAAAGCCTTCCTTCTCCAGCTCTTCGCAGGTATGTAGCACTGCATGATGCTCTATCGCAGAGGTGATAATATGATTGCCTTTCTGGGCAACAGCAGCGACAGCTCCATAGAGTGCTAGATTGTCACTTTCGGTTCCGCCGCCAGTGAACACCCACTCTTCCGGCGAGCAGCCTAAAAAGGCGGCGATAGTATCGCGCGCCCCATTTAATATTTTCTTGGCTGAACGTCCGAACTGATGTACACTGGACGCATTTCCATATTGTTCTGTCATTATATTCAGCATGACCTTGGCCACCTCCGGATGAACCGGGGTTGATGCGGCGTGGTCCAAATAGATGGTTTTCATCATTCATTTCTCCACTTCTAGGGTATAGGAAAACAGTTCGTTTTTAAGAACTATTAAATTATACCGCGCGAGAAGTTAGTTTTCCACAAACTAAAGAACACAATATTGTAATCAATTCCCTGCACAGGCTAAGGTAATGACAGCCAATTCTCTTCAGAGGTAACTTCTATGCCGTTTTTTCTAAGTAAAGCTGCAGTCACGCCGTTCCCAGCGATCTTCTTCCCTTTGAACTCTCCGTTATAAATCATGGTGCTGCCGCAAGAAGGACTGTTTTCCTTGAGGACTACCATCGTAGCTGAAACTTCTTGAGCTTTCTCAAGCGTAATATAAGCCCCTTTTAAATATAATTCTGTTACATCTATGCCCGATCGGTCCACTACTTTAGCCGTTCCTGCAAGCACAGCCTCACCATCCCCGCCGACAATTTCAGCTGGCTCTCTAGGCGTAGAGAATCCCCCTAATAATTCCGGACACACAGCAATAGCTTGATTCTCATTCAAAAGCTTCTGAATTTTCTCATCCAAACAATCCGTGCCATTATATCTTACCTTCATACCAGCTAAACAAGAGCTTACCAAAATCACCTATATGCACCGCTTTCTTCATTC
Organism: Paenibacillus sp. FSL H7-0735; assembly: GCF_038008505.1. Classification (NCBI taxonomy): domain Bacteria; kingdom Bacillati; phylum Bacillota; class Bacilli; order Caryophanales; family Paenibacillaceae; genus Paenibacillus; species Paenibacillus sp. FSL H7-0735. The sequence goes on from NZ_JBBOZH010000001.1 coordinate 5,647,992, forward strand.
ATTGTGCTTCGTTTATAATAAGATACAACCCTTAACAGCCGTTCAAGCTAAGAAATATTTCGAGCATAACATGCTGATTACAAGCTGTAAACAAATCCAGCCTCAAAAACGACCGAATGGGAAGTGTATAAAATGTGCGGACGATATACGATAACCGTCACCATGGAAGAGCTGATGGTCAGATATTTTGCGAATGATTCAACCATTATCCACTATGCTCCAACATATAACGCAGCACCCATGCAGCAAATTCCGGCAGTCATTAACACAGGATCCAGCAATAAACTTGGGGAACTGCGCTGGGGTCTGGTTCCTTCATGGGCCAAAGATGACAAAATCGGCAGTAAAATGATCAATGCCCGGGCAGAGTCACTCCTTGAGAAGCCTTCTTTCAAGCGATTAGTAAGCTCCCGCCGCTGCATCATTCCATCTGATGGCTTCTATGAATGGAAGGTTCAGGGCAATAGCAAACAACCCATGCGAATCGTGATGCGCGATGGGGGTATTTTTTCAATGGCCGGATTGTATGATATTTGGATGGACCCTGAAGGTAATAAATTAAGTACCTGCACGATTATAACGACTACCCCAAATGAACTTATGGCTGAAATCCATAACCGTATGCCAGTTATTTTGAAGCCTGAGGATGAGCCAGAATGGCTGAGCCGGGACAATCAGGACGCAACTTCGTTAATAAAGCTTCTTAAACCCTATGATCAGCATCAAATGAGAGCCTACCCGGTTTCTACTGCAGTGGGAAATGTTCGGAATAATACGAAGGAATTAATCAATGAGATATAGAAAACAATATTATTCAAATGGTAGGAATGATTATCACCCTTTTATTGACACTAATTCTGACCTCGTTGTTTATCCATGAAAAAACATCTTAACCCTGCGGATTAACCGCAGAGTTAAGACCAGCGCCGCTCAATATGAATTCTGCGTCCCATCAATTGATGATACATCTGTAGAAATCTGTCTGCATACAGCTCAGAGGATATGTTAGTCCGGATATGCCATTCTCCATTCATCCTGATTCTGGCCCGTAGTTCTGGATCATTCATTAAGGATAGAGCAGCAACCACAGCTTCATCCAGCTGCCCTCTAGTGTATATTTTTCCAGTGTGATTGTTAATGACGAGTCTTCGAACGCCGTCTGAATCTGTAGTAAGTACAGGACAACGGCACAACATCGCCTCAGCAACCGCGTATCCAAACCCTTCCAAAATAGAGGTAGAAAGGAGCAAACCTCCCGAATCACCAATAATACTCATATAATCTGCCATTTGCTCATGAGGAATATTGGAATACGAAATCAACCGTGAAGAAATCCCCGTCTCAGCTACAAATTGATCAAAGCTTTCTTTTTGCTCTGGATCAAACAAAGTATCATCCTGAAAAATCCATAAATAAAGTTCGGGATGGATCGCCAGCAGCCTTTGCCCGATTTGCAGAAATTCCCGCCAATTCTTATTCGTTTGAATGCGTCCTACCCAGCCGAGGATAGGGAAACTTTTCGCGGGATAATTGGTATATCCAAACTGATCGCAATCGATCGGATCATCAAAACAATATTGTGGAATGGTTGGAAATCCGCCTTTGAAAAGCGCCTGCAAATGGGTTGTTTCTGGATACAGCAGTGCATCGGTGAGCCTGTAAATGCGCTCTGTAAAATTATTAACGACCTGCTCAGCTTCATCTAAGGTGCCTAAACCCTGCACTTCAAAAACAAGCGGCCCTTTATACCCGAACCCTCGAATCCGCTCTGCTAAGTTAATATCCGTACACACTACAATTAAGTCAAAAGCTTCACGAGCAAGCATTGCCCTGATCTCGTCATCGCTATTGGTAATATGCGTTTGAATGTTACGGATATTCTGCTGTCCTTTTCCATGGTGTGTATACAGTAAATGGCACTCTACACCGCGAGCATGTAACGCTTGGCAGCGAACTCGGTTCAGGGTTTGCATACCTCCACTCGGGTTATAAAAAGTGAACAAAATCTTCATTATGATCACTCATTCGCAAATTATTTTTAGGTAAAAGAGGTCTTCAACAAATCATACAGATCTGCGCTGCGAAACAGCTCATTATAATAGTGGCCTTTGGTCGATGGGACATGTCTGTGTCGAAATCCAATCAGGCTATGATCATCCGTATAGTAATTGGAAATCGTATCCCCGCCCGTAGTTACCAAAGCTTCCAGCATGTACTCAATATCGAGCGCTCCTATAAAAACTTTTGGACCTAAAACTATCGTGAATGGAGTGGATAGTTGTTCTATAGCACTGCAAATCGCGTGTGACTCCACAGCTCCAGGCAGCCAGGCGAACGCTGTCGCAGGATGAGGTATGGTTTCCAATAGAGCCGATGGCTGACGCGTAGTTGATAAATCCAACACCCGGCATTCATAATTGCTATACGTTTGTTCGTACAGATTCTCTATCCGCGTTATTTCATCCGCACAAGCATTCACTACAGGATATAGAACGGTAATCATCGCCGGAATTCCTCTGCGAAACCGTGCCTGATGGCGGGTCAAATGATAGGCATATCTCCATCTACGATGATTTTCAACCGAATGTAATTGGGCAGATACACTAAAGGTAGAATCCACACGATAATTCACCAGTTCCACCGGTATAAAGCGAATTTCACAATGTTCAGCCAGTCTCAGCCAGTAATCATAATCCTCCACCGGTTCCATTCCATAAGCTCCAACAAGCTTCGCAATCTGTGCTTTGTACATAAAAGAAACGCCAATAAGCGAGTAATCCAGCAATCTCTCTTTAGGCTGTGACTGATAATTACGCTGAGTAGCTAATTGATGTTCGTTATGAAGAAACCTTCCCTCGTTATCGATGCTTTGAAAAGAACTGTACACGATGCCTAACTCCTGTGGACCTCTAACTAGCGCCCCCCGAAGGATTTCGAGGAAACGGGGTTCATAAACATTGTCGCTGGAAACCCAACTTAGATATTGAATACTAGGCTCACTATACAAAAGATCAAAGCCGGTATTCAGTGCATGTGCTATACCCCTGTTCTGTACGTAAGAGATAACCGTTACCCTTGGATCTTCGACAATAATGGATCTCACGAGCGGTTCCATTTCTGGTGCACCATCGATCACAACAACCAGCCGAAAATTGGTAAAAGATTGGTGTAGAACAGACTGCAGAGCTTGCCGTAAGAACTCCGGCTTTTGGGTATACACAGGCATAACTACTCCTACATCCGCCATGATTTTTTACCTCTCTCTACATTGGAGTATAAAATCAGTATATTTTGATTCCTCCCATCTGACTGTGTGAATGCCCTTAAAATACTTTATTACGCCTAAAAAAGCAGCAATCGCCCTATTTCTTTCAGCGACTGCTGCTTAATGGTCTAAATATTACTATTATACAGGTATAGAAAGGGCGGTAATCTCCGTCATTTCAGATTGAAGCACCCGCTGATCGGTAACTAGATTTCCGAACTCATCCAGCCCATAAACAGAGGTGACTACTTCTGCCAAAGGATAAGGACTACTAATTTGCACCTCGTAAGCCAGATTCCCCCCAATGAAAAACTCTCTAATATCAGAACTCTTTGCAGGAACGAAATAACCTGTGACATAAAGCGGGGTAAGAGCTGGCAAGGAATATGGAACACCGAAGACTTCGACAATCATCATTGCACTCGCATTACTTGTGTTACGAACACTGACCACTACATTACTCGCTGCAGTACCAGTTGCTCTCGTATTCGTAATAAGACCTGTTGTATAAGGCATTTTCTCACTCCTCCTCTTGGTTTCTATCAACTTATTCAACAGCTAGCTTATAGTTGTGAGGCAAGAGGAGGGGTTAACACGTGGAATAATAGCCAAATAGACAGGTATACAGTTCCTTTCCCGCTTTTTTCATAACATAGATTAAAGATGAAAAAGGAGAGGTGACAATGACCAATTTCAATTTTCAGGTCACTACAGGTTTGCCACCAAAGTTTGAACCCTATGTTGCTGTGAATCTGCTTATTCCCGGGATCATGATTGCTGTAGCTGTAGACACTACAACCGGAGTTCCATTAATAGGGATGTATCGCTCGTTAGATGGCGGTGCCAACTGGTCACAAGCTTTACTGCCTCTGCCTCCAGGATTTACAGGGGCCGAAGCACCTGCTGTTGCGTACTCCTTTCCGAATACATTTGCCATTTCTGCACATGCTTTTCCAGGCGCTTCAGACGGAACAACTATATTCTATATTTCCACCAACAATGGTACTAATTTCAGCAACCCTGTAATTGTAAGTAGCGGGTATGGAACCTACATTAATAATGACGAAACAAATATCACAATCGATGTAGGACAATCTAGCCCATATTTAGGAAATATCTATGTTTCTTACAATCATCAGTTCAATGTAGCTAACGGAGGTAACTCGACAGCTTTTCTTAGTCGATCTCGTGATAATGGAGCCACATGGGACACTCCCATCCTGCTTTCCAGTGAAGCTAATCAGGTAGAACGTCCCGATGTGGCTGTGGATTTGATAGGCAGCGTGTATGGAGCATGGATTACGACAAATCCGGAATTCCGATTTGTGATCAGAACTTCTTTGGATGGTGGAACAACGTTTGGCGCCCCTGTTCTTGTGTCCACGATCGTACCTGTGCCCATAGTCCTGCCCGTTCCCGGCTATGCTTTTCGGGTCTTAACATTTGCGAATATTTCAACCGATCGATCAGTCGGACCCTTTACCAACCGTGTGTATACCATCTGGCAGGATTTCCGCCAAGGGTACTCTGATGTATTCATGTCCATTTCAAACGACAGGGGCATGACTTGGAGCACTCCCGTTAGTATTACCGGTGCACCCGCGGGATCTCAGAACTTTTTTCCTGCGATCGATGTCGACCCTTTGACGGGCGTAGTAAATGTGATCTATTACAGCAATCAGGTTAACGGATTTTTGCTAGATGTATATGTTGCGCGATCCATTAACGGTGGACAGACATTTACCAACACTAGAATAACTAACGTTTCCTTCGATCCGAATGCTGGAGGTACAGGACCTGTAACCTTGATAGGGGATTATATTGATATCACTTCCGTTCCGCCTGGAGGATATATCGGCGTATGGACAGATACTAGTCCGGGAACACAGACTATTTTTGCGGGATATTCCGATGTAGTTATTACTTGATTGGGGCTGGCTGCCAACATCATAAAAAGTCTATTGCCGGGGATTAGGCGATAGGCTTTTTAGTGCAGGTAATGAAAAAGAAAATATTTTCATGAACTTGAACGCTGTTACGCTGAGCTTTCGCATCCGCATCATCGCCGATTCCCACTCTGACAAGATCCATAGCATACTGGGCTTTGATATTACATATGTTCGATTTTTCAGTTAAAAAACCTTCTCTAATAAAGATCCAAAAGCATAGCCAAATTCATATGTATTTCTTACCAGACTCTCCATTCCCTGAACCAATAACGTGACGCCCTTAAGCATTAGAGTAAAAATAAATATCACACCAAACATTCGAAATACTCCCATTCCTTTCTCGTGCCTCCAACGATAATTCTTGCCCATTTTAAAACACCTCATTTTGAGTATTATTATGTTAACTACGTCTCATAACGAGCTCCTATGTATTTTACAACATCCGTATAAAATCTTCTTACTAGAATACCAGATTTGGAACATTATGTATACCAATGCAGAGGTCATCGGGTGATTTCTGCCTTCTCATAAGTAAATAAGCACAAACGTTCGCACATAAAGAATAATAGTGTTAAAATAAAGTTATACTATTCCTAAACTAAAGCCTAAGGAGTCTTGCCAAATGAGTCAAAGAGTTGCCTACAATGAAGTTGCACCTGAGGGTATGAAAATCATGATGGATATGGAGATGTACACCAAAAAATCTACGATTAATCGGACTACAAGAGAACTTATCAAAATCAGAGTTTCTCAAATTAACGGATGTGCTTTCTGCATAGATATGCATACATCCGAAGCTCGTAAAATGGGTGAAACCGAACAACGAATTTATTGTTTAAATGTTTGGGAGGAATGTACTTTTTATACACCTGAAGAGAAGGTTGCTCTCGAACTATCTGAGCATATTACGCTAATCCCTTCCAAAAGAGTTCCTGATGAGCTATATAAACGAGTACGTGAACAATACGATGAGAAGCAATATATTGATCTTGTACTGGTCATTAATCAAATCAACAGTTGGAACAGAATTTCTATTGCAATGGGAAATACACCCGCAGAACAATAATTACCCTCAAAGAACACCTTAGGGTGTTTTTTTATTCTCCGCTCCGTACGTTCCACGGCTCCGTTGATATATAAATTATCTCATTAAAATGCCCTGCCAGTATAATCACTAGCAAGGCATTTTTTCATGCGATCGCGTTGGGTTAGTTCAATAACAATTGCTGATTTTAGTACTCTCTTTTATTGCCCTTCTTTACGTATTCCCACTCAACCTCAACATTTTTCCTAACCCTTTGCAAGAGTTGAAACAATACTTCCGTTTCTTTTTCAGATAATCCTGCTAACGCAACCAAATCGGTATGGTCCCCTTCTCTCTTCAGAAAAGAATAGGCTTGTTTACCTTTTTCAGTTGTGAATAACCTTTTTATTTTTTTGTTCGTTTCATCGTCTTTCTTTTCAATAAAACCTTGGATTTCAAGTTTCTGAATCGCACGCGCTGCTGTTGTTCGGTCCACCTTTATCATTTCCGACAGCTTTTCTTGAATAATACCTGGATTCTCATATATCCGGACCAGATATAAATACTGCCCCTTTGTAAGCTCTAATTCCTTGAACTCTATATTACTTATGGAATCTAATGCCCTCGCTATCATTCCAACTTCACGAAGTATCTCCTTCATTCAATCACCTACCAGTTCCAATATTGTTGTATTTACAACAATATTGATTGTATATATACTTATAATTGTCGTTAATTCATTATGACGTTTTTCCTAAAAAAAACAAATACAGAATGGAGTAAGCAAGAATGAATCTTAAAAGAATTACACTAATCGAGGAACTTGAAGCTGCATTTTCAATAAGAAAAAAAGTATTTGTTGAGGAACAAGGCGTACCCCTTAATGATGAATTTGATGAATTCGATACGCTGAATGGAGAATGTGAGCATGTTCTCGCCTATTATGATGGGCAACCAGTTGCCACAGGAAGGATCCGCTTTCTTGATGGATTAGGTAAGTTAGAGCGTATTTGCATCCTAGAACCTTATCGTAAATTTGGAATTGGGAAAAAAATTATTTCTGCATTAGAAGAGATCGTGGTTGAAAAGGGGCAGCAAAAGGTTAAATTGCACGGGCAAACTCAGGCAGAGGGGTTCTATAAGAAACTTGGTTATCGGGCTTCATCTACTGAATTTATGGAGGATGGCATCCCTCATCTTTTAATGATTAAAGATCTTTCTGCTTCAATAGAATGAAGAAGTTTAGTGTAACTACGTTTTCCATTTTCACTTGCGGAATTTTCATCTTAACCCTAGGCGTTTCACTAACAATAATCTCCGATCTTGGAGCGTCACCTTTTGATGCACTTTTAGTCGGTCTATCCCAAAATGTCGGTCTTACAGTAGGCAGTTGGGAAGTGCTGATCGCATGCCTATTGATTGGATGTAATTCATGTTTATCCAAGCAAAGACCAGAATTATTAGGGTTGGTAACTGCATTTATAGCAGGCATTGGTATCGATATGTGGCTTTTTTTGTTAAACAATCTGATCGAGCCTAATCTGTGGATCAGTAAAATCGCCTTTTATGGTTTAGGCTTAATCGCAATTGGATTAGGTACATCCATTTATTTGTACGCAAATTTCGCACCGATTCCAGTGGACCGACTAACATTAGTACTGCAAACGATAACTAGGCTTAGTATACTATTTACTAGAACAATCATTTATCTGGTTTTCTTATTTGCCGCCATTATTTTCAATGGGCCTATTGGGATTGGCACTCTACTTACCATTTGTTTAGGCGGCTTAATTCTTAATTACTTTATGCCACTTATACAGAAAGCCTTGGACCGATTGCTACAACATACAACAGCGGACTCCGCTAAAGAAATATGATATATACAGCAAACCATAATCTTATCATTGGGAGTGAATAATATGGAGATTAGAATCGATAACTTAACCGGAACCGAAATCATAGCATTGATCAGTGAACATCTGCAGAGCATGTTTGAGCAATCCCCGCCAGAGAGTGTACATGCGTTGAATTTAGATAAATTAAAAACACCTGAAATCACCTTCTGGAGTGCCTGGGAGCAGGGCGAACTCTTAGGTTGCGGTGCTCTTAAAGACCTGGGTAGCCATCATGGTGAAATCAAATCCATGCGTACTTCTACCAAGCATCTTAGGAAGGGCATTGCATCTAAAATGCTTGCCCATATCATTAAGGAAGCTAAGCAACAAGGCTATCGGCGGTTGAGCTTAGAAACCGGATCCACTGAAGGGTTCGAAGCAGCTAGAAAATTATATGAACAATATGGATTTGAATACTGTAGTCCGTTTGCAGATTACATTGAAGACCCCTATAGTGTTTTTATGACGAAAGAATTATAAGCACTATGGAGGTGCTAACTTGACTACTAATCAATGGATACCGATTCTCGCAGCGTTCATCGGAGCCTCTTGCTGCTGGATCGCGCTCTTTAATAAGCGTAAGAACAAATAGAATCGCAGATAAAAAAAGACTCCCAAATGGGAGCCTAAACGTTGACACATTATTTTTTTGGAATATCTTTCATTCGAGGACTAAATATAGAACATGTAATTGTCAGCCAAACTCTCTTCTTTGTAGTTAATCAAATCATAAAGTGTTGTGGAATCCAGCACATCGGCAATGCTGTCACGAATACGCAACCATAAATCCCGTTTCGCTGCATCGTCCTCTTCCGTGAAGTCTACAGGAGAGATAGGGCCCTCCAGCACACGGATGATATCACCGGCAGTGATAGCGTTCGCCTCACGCGACAAAATGTATCCTCCATATGCTCCACGAATACTTTTTACAAGTCCTGCATTGCGCAAAGGAGCAATTAGTTGCTCCAGATAATGCTCGGAAAGACCATTTTTCTCAGCGATACTCTTAAGTGAAGTTGGTCCTTCACCAAATTTCAGTGCAAGCTCCATCATAATTGTTAGTCCGTAACGACCTTTGGTTGATATTTTCAAAGGGGCACCTCTTTCAGTTTAATGTCTGATTATTGTATACTATTGATTCGGCAAGTCATTTTGATTGTCATATCAAGGTATTCCGATAATTACTCTCAGTTTATGTTATCATATCCGAAGTCACAAATGAAATGGTAAACGAAACATTTTACGAGAATGTTCACCCCAGGTGGACATTTTGTTGTTTCCAGTCTCTTATTTCAGAGGTTTAGAGTAGACAGGTATGTTATAATACATTTTGAGCCGGGTGTTCCATGAATGACCGGTATTTTGGGTACAGAAATGGTGATTACGATGACAAAAGCAAAACAAGACACCCGTGTCGTCGTCGGCATGTCCGGAGGGGTCGATTCCTCCGTCACGGCGCTTCTGCTCAAGCAGCAGGGCTATGACGTCATCGGCATCTTCATGAAGAACTGGGACGATACCGACGAATTCGGAGTATGTACGGCCGAAAGCGATGCAGAGGATGTTCGCCGCGTATGCGAGCAGATTGATATTCCTTACTATACCGTTAATTTCGAGAAGGAATACTTTGATAAGGTATTTTCTTATTTTCTCGATGAATATAAGGCCGGCCGGACGCCAAATCCTGACGTCATGTGCAACCGCGAGATTAAGTTTGGAGAATTTTTGAACAAAGCTCTTCAGCTTGGTGCCGATTATGTCGCAACTGGACATTACGCACGTGTTATAGAAGAAGATGGTGTGTACAAGCTGCTCCGCGGCGTAGACAACAATAAGGATCAAACCTATTTCCTGAATGCACTGGGGCAACATCAACTCTCTAAAACAATGTTCCCTATTGGACATCTGCCGAAACCTGAAGTGCGGAGAATTGCTGAAGAAGCAGGACTTTACACTGCCAAGAAAAAAGATAGCACAGGCGTCTGCTTTATCGGCGAGCGCAACTTCCGCGAATTCCTCAGTCAATATCTCCCGGCACAAGCTGGCGATATGGTTGACATAGTAACTGGAGAGATCAAAGGCCGCCACGACGGACTTATGTATTACACGTTAGGCCAACGCCAAGGCCTTGGTATTGGTGGCTCTGGCAACGGCGAACCGTGGTTTGTAGCTGAGAAAGACCTTAGCCGCAACATTCTTTATGTAGTACAAGGAGACAAGCACCATAGCCTGTACTCTACTAGCCTGATTGCTTCCGGTGTTAACTGGATTGACGGTCAAGAGCTTGGGCAAGAGCCGCTGAAATGCACCGCCAAGTTCCGGTATCGCCAGCCAGATCAAGGCGTGACCCTTACAGCGCGTGAAGATGGAACAATAAATGTAGCCTTTGATGTTCCACAAAAAGCTATCACACCTGGTCAAGCCGTTGTCTTCTATCTCGGCGAGCAATGTCTCGGCGGCGGAACGATAGAATACGCGGAGAAGGTTGTTCCTTCAGCACAAGTGTGAATGTAAGCCAAGCTTCTATAAAAGCCTATCTACAAGTAATCGTAGTAACTCACAATATCTAACTAACATACCAAAAGCACGAAATAGTTGTATTTAATACAGCTATTTCGTGCTTTTTTATTTCTTTTTGGGTTTTAGTTGTATATTGTACAGTTAAACTGAGCTTATACCTCAATAAATACCCATATACTGATAAATAGTTGTATGAAGTGCAACTAAATTACGTTGGCGCGGCTAGGGTGTATTTTAGTTGTAAAAAATACAATTAAAATGGATATGAAGCCACATTTAGTCGCAGTCGCTAACTAGCCAATTACTAAAAAAAGCCCCAGCCAAATGGCTAGGGCTTCCCTTATTTAGACTTTAAGGCTCAAGTCCCCATGCTAGATCACCATTCAAATACAACGGCACATGATTCCATTCCGTGTACGATGTTTTGGCAGGATCATAAGAGTAGTCTCCAACCTCGTTGTAATTGCTCCAATCCGTTTTGTTGACCCGGATCTGGATATCACCCGTGTTGGCTCCCGGTGCAAGACTGCCTGCACCTGCGCCGAAGGAGATTTCTAAATAATAATCCGCTCCAGTTTTGGCAGGGTCCACCTTCACGAATGTTCCCTGTATATTACTTCCACCGATGTTAGCATAGTCAACATTAAATTGTTGAGGTTTATCGCCATCAATCGTGTAATAATACCGCAGCTTTACATCGCTAAGCGCTACAGCCGTATCCCCATTGTTAACAATTTGCAGCTGCGGGCGGAACTGATTATCTCCCGGATTGGTATCACTTGTCCGGTATTTCACCAGCAAATCTCCTTGTACCGGAATCGGCACATCAATAGGCTTGGCGTGAACCTCAAGCGAATTTGGGCTCTCTCCAACCACGTTGGAAGCACTAACTACGTAGTAGTAATCCGTACCGTTAACCACTGAAGCGTCATTGTAAGTCGCCTGAGTGACAACAGCCACATCGCTGTAAGGGCCACCAGTTGTCGCAGCTCTTTTCACAGTGTAGCTAGTAGCTCCAGTTACGTTGTTCCAACTAAGATCTACAACTTTGTTACCAGCGACCACACTTGGTTTGGAAGGTGCTTTTGGAGCTACTGGCTCAGTAGGCACACTGCTGTTGATCAGTCGATCGTATTCAGCATAAGCAGTTGCCATATCTACTTGCGACCAGAAGCGATGATAGGTAAATTCAGGGGCTCCATTGTCCCAAGTTTTAGTCACTTTATTAAAAGAAGTATTGTATTTGTCCAGCAAATATTGCCACTTGGAGTCATTCACGATATTTGGACGGATATCGGTATAGCTTGCGTATACCCCGTTTCCGCCTTTAGCTGGATCGGAAGGCACTGTAGATGAACCAGGGATCGTATTTCCTTGGCCGAATGTACCTGTCCAACCGCTTGGGAAATAGACTTCTTTAGTGAAATAGCGAGAATAATCTCCACGGCTTTCGGTAGTTGCAATACCAACTCCATCGTTATAACCCCATGCCGTGTCTAACAAAGATTTAGCCAGTACCTGAGCCTCTCCTCCCAGAGTACTGTAGCTGCCATGTTCAGCTTTGGTGCCAGCCGCATAGAAGGTAAGTGCCTTAATATAGCTGCCCAGTACACCTGTATCTTGGCTTGGACTCTTAGTTACGGCTTTCAGGTTACTGTTTGCTGCAGAACCACTGAAGCCATTCCACGTATTAGGTTGTCCTGTCCATTCCACATTACCTGGAATCCAGAACTCTCCTGGTGCAGAGACTGTTGCCACTTGTGGGTTGTCTCCTCCAAGAATTCGATTACCTTGACTGTTCAGGTAGTAACCTTCAGCATCCGTAACTGGACGTTTGTTGGCAAAGGCATAATCTTTAGACCAATCTACCCAATTTTCTATAACTTGTTTTGCCATTTGAAAGTTTTCAGATGTAGTGTCTCCGTTAGAAGCAAGGATATAGTACAGCTCTGCTACCCGCTCCACACTCCATGCCTGCATCCCGAACCAGTTATTGGATGGAGGATCGTGGTAGACTGGAGCTTCGTCATATGCCATGCCATAAAAAGTACTGGTTCCGGCTGGATAAGCCTTGTAGGCGCCTTGATAACTATTGGTCGCTCCTCCGGCAATTGCCCCTTCAGAGGACTGCAGCCAAGTATAGAATTCCAATTGACGTTTCAGAGAATTTTCCCAATCCTGTCCAGCTGTAGCTGATGACGGGATCAGACCACCATCCGAATCAGAAAGTGCGTAGGCAGCCACGACATTCTGATACCCTTGGTGGGCATGGCTCGCCCCGATTCTCCAAGCCCAGTTTCCTGTAGCTCCAAGTCCACCGCCCCATGCGGTATACCAAGCCAGAAGATATTGATTGGAATCTTTGCCAGTCCCGGCATCAGGTGTGCCGTCAGTAGCTGCACTTCCTACTTTTTGGAAGTATTTATCATACATACCGTACCGCAGGAAATCGCCCATTTTCTTAGCTTTATTCAAATACACTGTATTGTTGTAGCCGAGCTCTTTAGCCCAGTACATTGCTTGTACTGCCCGTGCATCGGCATCTGTAGCATTCGTGTAACGCCATTGAGCGGAAGGCACGTTAGCTTCTTTTGTGAACAGGCTCATGAAGCCTTCGTTTGCTTTTCCGAACGTTTTGTCATCTTGAGACGGGTGAGGGACCGCCTCCCAAACGGACTCTTGTTCACCCCGTTGGAATGTATTCACATAAGCGGCTGTATGCGTAGGATTCAGCAAGTTGCCGAAGCCGTACCAGTTGTCCACGTCTACCAGCCAGTGCATCAAGTAGGTCTGGTTGTTGCCATACGTCGCCTTCAATTCAGCATCTAGCGGATCTTTACCTGCTGCATACTGGCCACCTAGCTGACTTGGATACTGATCCGGCTGAGCATGCTCCGCTGCATACGTAGCCGGGCTGTTCGGATTGTAATAACTCATGGTTGGCTGCTCTTCCTTGCCATCACCTTCGTTAATAGGGATGATATACTTCTCCATGTTGTCCCAAGCTGATTCCAGCTTAGTCCAGTCCCCTGTGTGATAACCATAGAGTACCTCAAGCCACATCCAATAACTGTAAGCTTCTGAGGTCGTCATATGTCCGTAATCAGGGGCTTCACTCATCAAGGTCTCTACCGCATGATAAGGTACTCCTTCAGCAGAGAAATAACCATTTGCGGGGTCTTTTAGCTGCGCATATAATTGCAGAAATCGCGTCTGCTCCGTAGTAGAAGCGTGAGCAGTCTGAGGTCTAAAATTAAATAGACCGGTCATGAGTGAGAGAAACAGGACTGCGGCCATCATTACAGAAACAGGCTTCTTTATTAAGCTCAATTTCATCATCTTAGGCAAGCTCCCTCTCTTGGATATATTTATGGTTCTAAGCCCCATACAAGTGTTTCACCTTCATAAAGTGTAACTTTATTCCAATCGGCAAATGTCTGCTGAACCGCGCTGTAGGAATAATCATCCGTTTCATTGTAAGCCGTCCAGTCCGTCTTATTGGTGCGAGCCTGAATCTCGCCGCTATCTCCACCAGGCGCTACGCTTCCAGCCCCTGCACCAAAAGAAATCTCCAGATAATAATCCGCGCCCGTACTGGCGGGATTCAGCTTAACAAAACTGCCGCTTAAATTACCACTGCCCACTACAGCATAATCACAATGAAACTGTTGTGGTTTATCCCCATCCACAGTGAAATAATAACGCAGCTTCAAGCCGCTAAGTGCCACAGACTCGGTTCCTGTATTCATAATTCGGAACTGAGGGCGCAGCTGTCCATCACTGGCATTCGTATCATTCGTACGATATTGCACCTTCAAATTCCCCGTTGTGGGCTGTGTTGTTTCTTGGGGTTTGGCACTAACCTGTATAGATGGCAAGCTCTCCCCTACACTATTCGTGGCAGTGATCACATAATAATAAGTGGTTCCGTTCACCCGTCCACTATCCATGTAATCCGTTCCCATGACATTCTCAAGCACCGTATACGGGCCTCCACTCACTTCACTGCGTTTAACGGTATATTCACTAACCCCGCTAATGGCATTCCAAGTCAAATGGACAGTCCCATTACCTGCTACTGCCTGAACATTAGTCGGACGTGCAGGGACTTGAGGTTCTCCAGGTTGTCCACCACCCGCTGGAAGTTCTCCATACATGTGCACACCTGCATCAAACACCGGAATGTTCGCTGTTTTAACAGGAGTTGCTCCTTGAGCTGCCACACCTTGGAATGAAAAATCATTAGCATTATTCCAGAAGTTAGTGTTCAGCGGGGCTGCAATTCGGAATTGAATCTCCTTACGATGAGCAGATTGTCCACCCGGATAAATTAAAGTACCTGTAAAATCAACCTTAGTATAGTAGATATGGTTAGCTGCATCGTAAGGCTGAAGTGCAGACACCGTTCCACCCTGATTGTAGCCTCCCGCCGTAACCGTAATATCCTCAGGAGCATAACCAGCCGCTATCGCTTCACTAAGATCCACATAGTAGTTAAAAGACATCTCTTTACTGGCCCGTGCCGGCCAGCCCGTACGGTTATTCAGCAATGCTCGAATCTCTACGAAGTTGCTGCCACTAGCATTCACAGAGGCTTCGACAAACATCTCATCTTCACGTGTCTCTGCAGGTGGAAATTGTGCAAGCGGCTGTTGCCCTTGTCCATGCAGCAGCACCATTTTTGCAATAGCTCCTGTAAAAGCTGCATTGTAATCGGTTGCAACTTCATTCGAGACATAATCGTTAATGGAGTCGGTGTAGCTGTCTGTTTTGGACGGGCCTCCAACTAGCGCTCCGTACAAGACATGGCGATGATTTACCGGAACGGTCTGACTATCATTCCATGATCCATGTGAGGTTCGATGATGGGGATGCTGAGGAGAATTATTACCATAACCGATAACATAACTGCTGTTTCGTGGATTGTCGCCAAGCATATACGTAATTTGTCTCTCCGCGAAAGAACGCGCCGTATCTTTCTTCACCGGATCGCTCACCCAGTCCGAGTAAACGAAGGCCATAAAAGCCTGATTGGCTGCATAACGCAATGCGCCCCATTGATCCAGATGGGCTAGTCCGCCAGGTGTATAGGCAACACGGTCACTTGTTCCACCCACTCCAGTCGTCCAATACTGCATATTCCGTTCAGTGGATTGAATGAACTTGGTCTGCCCGATGATTCGTGCCAACAGTAATTGAGCGCCATAATGCTTGTCGTCCCAAGACTGCGTCCACTGATAACCCCAGTTTCCAGCCTGATTCGTTCCCCATTGATCACTTGCTGCAATAGCCTTATTGAGATACTGCTGATCGTTAGTCGCCAAATACAACCAGACAGCCCCCCAGCTCAATTCATCCGCATAACCGCTCCAAGAATTATAATATTGTTTGGCATCGGTAATGCTGTCGGAATAGGAGCCGCGGTAAGTGTCAGCAAAATTGTAAAGCTGTTTAGCATGCAGCAGCAGCTTGTCCGCATATACGGCATCCGTATCCCTGAAAATAATGGATGCTGAAGCTAACGCTGCAGCTGTTTCTGCGGCAAGATCTGATCCGGGATGAGTGGCATCAATTTTGTAGGAAGGTCTCTGCATCTGCATGACTTCTGCGGGTCCCCACCAATTATGATCGGTTGTTCCGTTACCAACTTGTCCCCACAGCTCGTTAGGAGCGGTATGAGCTTTTACAAAATAATCGGTTGCCCAGCGAATATTGTCTAATATTTCCTCAAGCTGCCCAGACCCCTCATATCCTTGCTTGTACTCATAAACCGACCACGCCAGCATCGTCGTAGAATAAGCCATAGGCAGACCGAATTTAACGTGATCACCGGCATCATACCAACCACCAGTCAGATCATGTCCCACATCCGCCCCGTCCAAAAGACCGGAATCGCCCCGCCATTCCACCCGATTGTTATCTGGCAATTCACCAGACCGCTGGGTTTCGTAGAAATAAATAGATTTTTGAAGAACCTCCGCATAGTTGTAGTCTCCGGCCGCCGCCTCTGCTATCGCCGGTTGAAATGCAGCATTTGAACAAAATGTAAGCGTAAACAACAAACTGAACACCAGTCCTTGTTTCCTATACCTCTTGATCATTTCTACTGCCCCTCTCTTCAGTGAATGCCACAAGAAAGATTACACCTCAGTCCCGTAACACCTCCCTCACTTGAATCAGGTACCCGTCATTGCGATCATCCACTCACCTCTCTCTAAGAGCTATATTTAAGCGAAAGTTTCGCTCTCACCCAAAATATACCATATCTTTCATTAAAACACTATATTTTTACAGTAAATAATGCACAAAATATAGGAATTTTGTTAATTTAATGAAAAATAAAAAACAGCAGCTCAGGATCTCTCCTTGAACTGCTGTTCATTAATACCCTCTTACTGAGCTACCGCAGCTTTATCTGCAGAAACCGCAATGTCGTTATAATAGATTTCAACTCCATCACCAACAGCCCAATAATTCAGGACGCGGTTATTAACCGGCACTATTACAGCACGATAAAGTGTTGGGAATACTGGAATCTCATCAACCATAAATTGTTGCCACTCTTTATAGATTTCTTTACGTTTGTCTACATCAAATGCAGCCTCGGAGATCCCTTCGGCGAGCAAACGATCGTTCTCTGCACTCGAGTAACGCGGGAAGTTATAGATTGCATCTTTGCCATACAGACCTGATGGGTCAACGTCAATCCCTACACCCCAAGCGCCTTGGTACACATCAACAGTAGGATCATCCTCACCATTTTGACCTATGCGATCATAGAAGGTATTAAACTCTACCATTTCCAAAGTTACATTCAGACCAATCGCTTTCCAGGATTGTACATAATATTGAGCCAGCGGCTCAGCAATGTCTCCACCAGTCATCGAAATGAAATTAATCTTCAGCTCGCTGCCATCTGGATTCGTTCTAAATTCACCGTTTAGTTTGTAACCAGCGTCATCCAGGATCTTCTTAGCTGCTTCTGGATCATAAGCTACACCTGGATTGGAAGCATCATGGAATTCAGGATGGGAAGGTGGGATCAACGTAGTCGCATTCCAGCGAAGTCCATTATAAAACTTCTTACCGACAGTATCATTATCTACGGCAGCCCACATGGCTTTACGCAGATTTACATCCGCCATTTTAGCTTTAGGATCTGTTGCAACAACCTTTTTCTCTGCATCCCATTTACCAAGCTTAAAGCCTATATACGTATAAGCACGATCAACCGCACCCAGGAATTCAACGTTTGACATCTTTGCATTATCCGGGAATTGATCAATAGGGAAGGAATCCACCAAGTCAACTCCGCCAGATTTCAGTTCTTGTACAATCGTTGTTGGGTTGATAACCTTCAAAATTACTTTATCCAGTTTTGGGGCTCCGCGCCAGTAATCTTCATTCTTAACAAATACTACAGACTCACCAGGAACGATGCTCTCTACTTTAAAAGCTCCGAAGCCAATTGGCTTTTGGCGGACTTCAGGGGAAGAGGAGATTTTGGCAACATCCATGCCGCCAAAGATATGTTTGGCTAATGGATAAATCCATACGCTACCCGTTAACAAGGAAGGTGTAGATTGCTTATAAGTAATCTGCAGTTTCTTATCACCCAGCACTTTAATCCCGGATATGGTCTTGGCTTTACCGGAATGGTACTCATCCATGCCTTCAATATTAGTGAAGTCAGAACCATAACGAGGACCATCATAAGCAGGATTACCAATAACTTCATGGGCGAACAACCAGTCTTCAGCCGTTACTGGCTTACCATCCTGCCAGTTTACATTGTCGCGAATCGTAAAGGTAAAGGTCCGTCCATCTTCTGCAACTTCATAAGTAGCCGCACCATCATTAGTATATACATAGTCTTTATCCCAAGTTAACAAACCTTCATCAAACCAGTTCAGAACTTGAGCATCTGGATCTCCAGAATAGAAGTTCCAGTTCAAAGTACCTTCAAATGGACTATCGGAAACAAGTCCAAATGTAATTGTCCCTCCGTCAATAGCTTCACCTTGGTTAGTCTTAACGTTACTAAAATCTTTAATGTTATAAAGTCCGTCTTCTGCCTCAGGCGCGGCCGTTGCTTCTGCAGTTGCCGCAGGTGCGCTGGCGCTAGGAGCTGCTGTTGATTCAGCCGCTTCGTTGTTGTTCTTGGAGCCGCAAGCCGCAAGAGCGAACAACATTACAAACATTAATGAAACTAGTAAAGCTTTTGAACGAATGGCTTTTCTCATTTAATCATTTCCTCCCTTATTATCCTTTTCTTTGTCTTGCGTCGGTCGCACGTTTAAGCGCTTGACCCACATTATTTATACTCAACATCAATACCAGGATCAGCAATGATGCGGGTAACCAGATCCACCATCTGAACTCAAGGGTCTGCGGATTTCTCGCATAGCTTACTAGAGTACCCAGACTGGGTGTACTTTCTGGAAAACCAAAACCTAGAAAGGATAGGCCTGATTCCAATCCAATATTAGCTGCCAGATTCAAGGTCATCGTTACGATAATGATAGAGCTTAAGTTCGGCAGAACTTGCGTGAACATAATTTTTAGATTGGAGGAGCCTAGGGTCTTAGATGCCTGAACATAATCCAATTCCTTCTCTTGCAATGTCTTGGAACGAATTAGCCTGGCAATCCCCATCCAAAGAAATGCTGTCATGATAAAGGAGAAGGTCAATGTATTGTACTTAGGAACTGCGCTGACAAAAGCTATAACAATCATTAGAAAAGGTAGAATCATGAAGAAATCCACAATACGCATCGCGACATTATCTACCGTTCCCCCAAAGTAACCTGAGACTAAACCTACCAGAATACCGATAATTCCCGTAAAAAAAGTAACCATAAAGGCAATAGACATGGAATTTCGTGTTCCTATAATTAATTGACCGAATACATCCCGTCCTCCATAATCAGTCCCCAGCCAATGCACAGCCGAAGGCTTCTCATATAGGGCGAACAAGTCAACCGTGACAATTTCTTTCTGATCTAAAAATAAGGAGATCCCATATACAGCAGCAATAATCGTAAATAGGAAAATCAATGAGATCAGTGCCAGCTTATCCCGCACCATCTCCCGCCAAACAATTTTGAAGCCCGATGGACTTTTATCAGTTTCCTGCAGCAGAGCTATCTCTGCGCTCGTCTTTGCCATTTCATTCACCCCAAAGTGTTCATCTTCTTATTTAATCCGGATACGAGGATCTACGATACTTAAAATAATGTCTGATAACAACGCACCGACGATGGAAGCAACCCCATACAGAAGAACAAGAGCTGTTACCACGCTGAAATCCCGAATCGTTATCGAACTTAGAAACAGCAAACCCATTCCTGGATAGCTGAAGATCGTTTCAACGAACACCGTACCACCGATTAGCCCAGTGATCTCATATCCAAAAAATGCAGCGATCGGCAGCAAGGAGTTTCTCAAAATATGACGATTGTATACGCGTGACTCCGAAGCCCCTTTAGCTCTAGCAGTGAGAATGAAATCTTTTTGCTTCGTATCAATGATCTCATTTCTCAGATATTGTACGGTCCCAACCGTTGCAATTAGCGCCATAGATAGCGCAGGCAGAAGCAGATGGTAGAATTTACTCCAGAAGTGACTTAGTGTACCTGGAACTTCCCCGGGACTGACACTGCCGCTGGTAGGAAACCAATGAAAATGAAATCCGAAAACCCATACCATTAAGAGTGCAAAAATAAACAACGGTGCAGCAAATCCAATATAGGTATAGCCAGTTATCAAGCGATCCAGCCACGAATCGTTATAACGTCCGCTGGTAATACCAAGCGGGATAGCAATAAGGTATGTAAGAATCAGCGTAACAATGGCCAGCCAAAGGGTATTCATCAGGCGTTGACCGATTAGCTCTGAGACCGGCATTTTGAAACGGAAGGACTGGCCGAAATCCCCTTGTATCGCTTTAGTGATCCAATCCCAGTACTGGATGTACCATGGATCATTTAAACCGAGCTTTTCTCTCATCGCATCAATGGCCGCCGGGTCAATATTCGGATCAAGCATTCCTGAAAGTGCGTCACCTGGCATCGCCTTCGCCATAAGAAAAACAAGAATACTTAATAGAACTACTTGAGGGATCATTATAAGAATTCTACGAACGATAATCTTCCACATATTCTCAACCTTTCTCAGGCAAGGCTACCAGATGAGTCTCGGAAATTGATTTTAATGGATAAGCCATGCCTTCTTCATCAAAATAATTCCGGTGCGCTTGTTCATATTCCTTGCTTACTGATTTTCTAAACTCCGTCTGCTTTTCTCTCTGTTTCGGATCAATATCAGGAATGGCGGCAATGAGTCGTTTGGTATAAATATGCTGAGGATTGTCAAAAATATCTTTAGCAGTCCCTTGCTCCACATGTCGTCCTTTATACATAATCCCTATGTGATCGCACATATGCCTGATGATCCCGAGATCATGACTGATAAATAGAAAAGTAAGATTCAGCTCTTTTTGAATGTCCTGCATGAAGTTAAGCACTTGTGCCTGTACTGAGACATCTAGCGCAGATACCGGCTCGTCAGCAATAATAAGCTTTGGCTTGAGTGCAATTGCTCTGGCAATTCCGATCCGCTGCCGCTGGCCGCCAGAAAATTCATGCGGATATTTCAGGATGTTCTCAGGACTTAAGCCTACCTGTAAAAGCAATTCCTGCACCCGGCGTTTTTCTTCCCCTGGAGACATTTTTTCGAAATTACGCAACGGTTCTGCAATAATATCGAGTACACGCTTCTTAGGATTTAAGGAAGAGTACGGATCCTGAAAGATCATCTGAATGTCTTTGCGGACATTTCTTTGCTTACGTACACCCCTCAAGGCCAAATCTTGCCCTTCAAAAATCACGCTGCCGCTAGTAATAGAATTAAGACCTATAATCGCGCGACCCGTTGTCGTCTTCCCGGAACCAGATTCACCAACCAGACCATAGGTTTGCCCAGCTTCAATGGTAAAATTAACATTATCGACAGCCTTAACTACGCCAACTTCCCTTCGAAAAACACCGCCGTGGATCGGAAAATGTACTGCTAAATTTTTAACCTCAAGAAGTCCCATTGTGGATTGCCTCCTCGTTAGTATCAGGGAAATGGAAATTGTTATAACAGGTGCAGCGAACGAAATGTCCGGGTGCGACTTCATGCAGCTGTGGGTTCTCCTCATGCTCCGATTCAGGAATCCAAGGCGTCCGTGCCGAGAAACGGCAGCCCTTACGCGGAAGGTTTTGCAGTGGTGGAACAATCCCCTGAATCACATGCAATCTGGATTTCTCTTCTTTTGCTGTTGGAATGGAGTTTAATAAGGATCTCGTATACGGATGTTTCGGATTAGACGTCAACGTAAAAATATCTGCGATTTCGACGATTTGTCCGGCATACATCACCGCAACACGGTCAGCCATTTCGCTTACAACCCCTAAGTCATGAGTGATTAAGATAATGCCTGCTTCCATATCGTTTTTTAATTTTTTAATAAGTTCAAGGATTTGTAATTGGATAGTCACATCTAGTGCTGTAGTAGGTTCGTCGGCGATCAAAAGCTTGGGTCCATTGGCTATCGCAATGGCGATAACCACCCGCTGCCTCATGCCACCGGATAATTCGTGGGGGTACTGCTGATATGTATGCTCGGGACGGGAAATTCCAACCTTGGTCAAAAGATCAATGACCTTCTCTTTTCTCTGTTTCTTAGAAAGCTTGGAATCGTGTAGGATAAGTACTTCTTCAATCTGTGAGCCGATGATCATTAGCGGGTTTAAAGCGGATAAAGGATCTTGAAAAATCATAGACATTTCTTGGCCGCGCAGCTTGTTTAGTGCAGCAGGAGACATGGTAACGATGTCCTGGCCCTTGTATTTGATTTGTCCGTCAATTTTGGCTCTGGTGTGCAGCCCCATAATTGAAAAGGCGAGCGCACTTTTTCCTGAACCAGACTCTCCAACGATAGCCAGAATTTCATTTTTGCGAACAGACAGGGTAACATCATCAACCGCAGCATAATAGTCGTCTGCAATTCTGAACGATGTCGACAAATTTTTGATTTCTAGTAGTTCTTCGCCCATATTCATCACCCTAACGACAAGGATTTCAAAATTAACACAATGAAAATATTATGTAAATTTTGATATAAATAGTGTTGATTTTCATGAAACATTTTGAAATAACCAATGTGATGATAATTAACACCATTAAGAATACTACCAGTAGTTCAATCGGAAATAAAAATGAACATCTCGTAACTTTGTAGTTCATTTTAATTAACTTATGGTAAATTATCAATCTTTTCCTATAAAAAATTTTCAATCGATGTGATTAAAAGTAACGTAGGCAACAAAAAAACGGCTCTAGGCCGCCTTTTTTTGGGAATTATTTAGTTCGTCTGAAAGTTAAAATCTTTTGCTTTCCAGCATGAAATTGGAAGGTATTACAGTCGCTAGCTGGGTTACTGCTCCCGCCGAAGCTTTTGATTATGACGAATCTTAATCTCGTTGCCTTGCTCAGTTGCTTGATAAAAAACACGCTGAGAAATCTCCTTAGGCAAATACTCCTGCTTTACATAATGCCCCGGAAAATTGTGCGGATATTGATATCCTTCATGCCCTAACGCAGTTGCGCCTTTATAGTGCGTATCACGCAGATGCAGCGGTACCTCCGCTGATTTGATCTCATCCATACTTGCCATTGCATTGGAAATAGCCATAACCACAGCATTAGACTTCGGACTCTCCACGGCAAAAAGAATAGCTTGGGCAATGTTCAGCTTCGCCTCTGGCCAACCATTGTTTCGATAAGCATCCAGCGCACTCACCGCTTGAACCATAGCTTGGGGATTAGCCAGGCCGATATCCTCACTGCTGGCTGCAATCAGGCGCCGAATAAAAGTCATAGGGTCCATTCCAAGCTTTTCTACCGCATACAGAAACCAAAACAACGCGGCGTCGCTGGAACCGCGGATACTTTTATGAAAAGCGGATAGCACATCATACTGCGTAGATTCATCAGCCTTCACAATGGGGCGCCGAATGGATTCCTCCGCCACCTCCAGCGTAATATGAACACTTCCATCAACTTGCGGCGCGGTAGTCAGGGCTGCCAGCTCCAGCGCATTTAGTGCCCGGCGAATGTCTCCATTAGCCATAGTTGCAATATGCAACAAAGCCTCTTCATCGACCTGAAGCTCCATAAATCCAAGACCTTTATCTTTGTCCGCCAAGGCTCTGCGCATCGCGATCAGACTGTGTTCACTCGTTAATGCCTCCAGCTGAAATAAGGTGGAGCGGCTCATAAGCGCCCCATTAACATAATGGAACGGGTTCTCTGTAGTCGCTCCAATGAAGGTGATGGTCCCTTTTTCTACCGCTGGCAAAAGCGCATCCTGGCGTGAGCTATTAAATCGATGCACCTCGTCCAGGAACAGGATCGTCTTTGTGCCGTACAATGTTTGATTGTTCTGAGCTCGCTCAATAACCTCCCGTACATCCTTCACGGTAGCTTCCACCGCATTCAGACGTACGAATTCCCCTTGTGTGTGATGAGAAATAATATGCGCGAGTGTCGTCTTACCGCATCCCGGGGGACCATAGAGCAAAATCGAAGAGACTTGATCCGCCCCAATCGCTCTTCGCAGCAGCTTCCCCCGACCTATGATATGCTCTTGACCAATATATTCATCAAGATTCTCCGGTCTCATCCGGTCCGCAAGCAGCCGTCCGCCCCCGGTGTCCTCTCCGAAAGAAAATAAATCCATAACTCCACTTCCTTGCTATATTCTTGTAAAAGCTCAATATAAATCCCTCTCTATCATACCATATCACAGGGAAGGATTAGGATGTCCTGCCGGTTCAAGGTAACAGTATCAGCATAGACTTATTTTACGCCAAAATAAAAAGAGCATGATCTCGTCTTAGAAAGGCGGGAGCCATGCTCTTTTTTCAAAATATAAGAAAGTATAGGTTTCACGCTATACTTTATCCTTATGATTTCTCGCATAACGCTTACCGTCCTTATAGGGACGCCAAAGGCGTTTATGCTTGAATTGCAAGCTAGCAATTTACTGCCAGCCGCATTTTTGATATGATTTTACGAATACTTTCTTCCGATAGATGGTACTTCTTCTGAAGTTCCGCTACGGAATCACCGCTTCGATGACAACTGAAAATTTCCTTGTTCCGGTTCGCTATTTCTTTCCTCGAACCGCTGTTCTCGCCCCATCGAACCCGCTCTTCCGTCCTCTTTGGGATGTAGAGCAGTTCACCTTGGATGTATCCCTGAAGCTCTTCGAGCAAGCCAGGGGGGAGCACATCCTTCCCATTTACATAACTCAACTTGCATTTCCTCCTTCAACAGGTGTGTCCCTATGCGTCGGTCAACTAAGTTTTTAGTTATAATCACGTCACCTGCCTCCTTTCTTCTCCTCATATTTGGAAAAATCCGTAATTTCATTATATAAAAACCTTTTGGTAGCGTCTACATTCGATTTCATAAATTTCGTTCTTATGGATAAGTGTGGTACTTCTTATGTTAGTAATAAGGAGGCCATAAGGCCTCCTCGCTTCAAGCAGGTTTCCGTCTTAAACGGAAACCACCTCGTATACTGAAATCATTTCAATCAGCCTCCTTCCAGAAGTGTTCTTGCCCGGCCGGACACTTATTATTAAGCCATACCTATGGGGGAGTTACAAGACCAAGAACAGTTATAACCATTCTCCACCAGTCTTACTCCCCCTCAGAATCGCTTCCAGCCGCCGTTTGCACATAGGAAGGAACTTCCCCATTATAGAGCAGCCACAGCTCATGGAGAGCACGTGTACAGCCGACATACATCAGCTTCGCGTCCCAAGCCGTCGCCCCGTAATGGTCTTGATCGGCATCTGCTAAGATCACTGCATCGAACTCCAAACCTTTTGATAAATAGACAGGCAGCACCGATAGCCCACCCTGATATTGGGTCATACTGCCATCAATCAGATGAATATCTTCAAAATGCTGTGCCAGCTCCGCATATAGTTCTGCAGCCTCATGAAGATTTCTTGTTAGGACAGCCACCGTACGGTATTCCCTTCCTGACAGAGACTTCAGTGCAGAGGTTATTGTCCGCAAGCGAGCTTGCTCATCAGCCACCAGTTCCCCGTTATCCTCACCGTAGGCGATCATACGCACGGGATCTCCACTACGAAACACAGGAACAGCCAGCAATGAGCTCTCCACACCTGAAGATAGAATTCCATTAGCGAAGTCTATAATTTCCATAGTAGAACGATAGCTGCGTGTCAGCGCGTGATAAGCCGTGTTCTCAGGGGCAAACAACGTCTGCATCTCTTCCCACGCGTGTACGCCTTTATAGGCATGTATACCCTGCGAGAGGTCACCCAGGATCGTAAAGGAATGGCCTCGCACATATAAATCCAGAACGGCAATTTGGAAAGGTGAAAAATCCTGAGCCTCATCGATTACTACATGGTCAAAGCGAGTAACGCCCTCATCACCGTTCAAAAGATAATGGATATACAGCAGCGGAGGTAAATCCTCTTCACGTATGATGCCTTTTTTCAGCTCTTTTGCCGTTTCCTTCAGTACAGCTGCCGGAATTTCCTCAGGCGGTTCAATCGGCCAATCCTCAGGAAGTTTAGCTGCTCGGAAAATTTGCTTATAGATCGTTAATGGATCATATTTAGGCCATTTGGCACTATAAGCCTTCTCTCGCTGCGCGCCTTTTTTCTTGCGATCCTTCATAGCAGCAGCTGAAGGGCTCTTCTTCAGTTCCATCTCAATCCAGCGATGAATCCGCGCCATTACCCGTTCCTTGCGCTTAGCTGGAGGATAGGGAGCATACTCCTCATTATGCCAGCCCAAAATCATAGAACGGCGTAGCACCGCACCCTCCCACGGGCTAAAATCACCCTCAGGTACAGAGCTGCTTTCCAATAGCTTGATGCTGGACTCTATAATTCCCATCAACACCGTAGAACCCTTGAAGCGTCCCGGTGTCTCTTCTGTAATTACCGGCATGCCCCCAGGGGTTTCGAACCAGCGGTTCATCGTCTCCGTCGCATCCTGTTCCGGCAATTCCAGTCCTAGTACATTAGCTGCCCAATCCGGAAATGTACTTTGAGCAATATTACCTACCCCGAGCTCAGGCAATACATCCGAGATGTAATCTAAAAACATCCGGTTTGGTGCAAAAATGATCATTTTTTCCGCAGAAACCTGATCCTTGTATTGATACAGCAGAAAAGCAAGCCTGTGCAGTGCAACGGTTGTTTTACCGCTTCCTGCCACGCCCTGAATGATCAGCGCTGTATTCTTGGCAGCACGGATAATCTTGTCCTGCTCCTCTTGTATGGTCGATACGATATCCCGTAGGCGATTATCCTTATTCTCCCCAAGTCGATAGACGAGAAACTCATCTGATACTATCGGTGCATCGCTTTCCCGATTGTACGTATCCGCGACCCGCTCCAGAATTTGCTTCCGAATCACGACGTTGCGTTTGAGGTATACCAGCCCCTCTATCAATCCCTCAGGAGCTTCATAGGAGGCTGGCTCGGTACCGCCGGTAAACGAATAGAACAGGCTTGCTACCGGTGCGCGCCAGTCGATGACTAGCGGACGGTCGCTTACCTGCTCACGGTCTACGCCGATTTTGCCTATATAGAGTGCCTTCCGTTCATTCTCATCATTGCCTTGAAAATCAAGCCGTCCGAAATAAGGCTCCTGCCTAAGCTTGGCAAGATCTTTGCGCTTCTGATCACGGTTCGCTTCCAGCACCTGTTCCGTATAGTCATGTCCCGTGTACACTGGTGTCTGCTGGAGCTTCTCCAGCAAAGTGTCAATTTCAGTAAGCGCTTGATTCAGCCTGTCTTCTTCCTCTTGATAGGCACTTTGAAAGTTGTCTTCCAATTTCAGTTACCTCCTAAAAGTTTATCGAGCTTAAATTTTCATGCTCCTACGTCCATTTCTCACGCAAAAGGATACCCATTGTAGCACAATCAGCACTTAAATACCAAATCTTTCAAATGATTTGACTAAACTTATAAGTTCTCCAACCTAAAACCCTTTGGTGCCCCTTAGCTCGCACAAGCGTCGAATATTTAGGACACACCAAAGGTGTTTTTGCCTTTGATTTCGGCGCTTACATACATTTAGCACGGATCAAAGGCATTTTTGCCTTTGGTTTCGGCGTACACGCACATTTAGCTCCAATCAACGGTGTTTATACCTTTGATTTCTTCGTCTATGCGCTTTTAGCTCGAATCTACGGTATTTATACCTTTGATCTCGACGTCTACGCGTATTCGGCTCCAATCAACGGTATTTATACCTTTGATTTCGACGTCTACGCGCATTTAGCTCCAATCAACGGTATTTATACCTTTGATCTCGACGTCTACGCGTATTCGGCTCGAATCTACGGTATTTATACCTTTGATTTCGGCGTCTATGCGCTTTTAGCTCCAATCATCGGTATTTATACCTTTGATTTCGACGTCTACGCGTATTCGGCTCGAATCAACGGTATTTATACCTTTAATTTCGGCGTCTTCGCGTATTTAGCTCCAATCAACGGTATTTATACCTTTGATTTCGACGTCTACGCGTATTCGGCTCGAATCAACGGTATTTATACCTTTGATTTCGTCGTCTACGCGCATTTAGCTCCAATCAACGGTATTTATACCTTTGATTTCGGCGTCTACGCGCATTTAGCTCCAATCGACGGTATTTATACCTTTGATTTCAACGCTGGCTAATAGAGCTGATTAGTGAACAACAGTTCCCTCGCAATCAAAGAAACTGGATGCCGCACTATAGCACAGCCTGCAAAATAAAGTTAGCTACAAACAAACCAGCAATCCCATACAGCGCAGGTGGAACTTCCTTCCCTTTGCCCAGCGCCAGCTTCACAATTGGGTAGGTAATAAAACCAAAAGCCATACCATCCACAATGCTATAGGTGAATGGAATCATAACCATGATTAGAAAAGACGGGAACAGCTCGGTCAAATCACTCAAGTCCATCTCACGCACATTCTGTACCATAAGTCCGCCGATCACAATCAGGATCGGTGCGATCGCACTATCGGGAATATAGGATAACAACGGAAGGAATAAGAAGGTCGCCCCGAATAGAAGCCCTGTCACCAGCGAGGTGAGACCCGAACGCCCGCCCGCAGCTATTCCTGCATTGGATTCTGCAGCGGCCACGACTGGACTGCTTCCGAAAAGACCCGCGGCGATATTGGCAAGCGAGAGCGCACGCAGGCTGCTTTTGAAGCGTTCTGGACGGCCTGCCATCATCGTCTGTGAGGCTACAAGACCGATATTTTCAAATACAACGATTAACAATAACAGGAATACAGCAATCCAGAACACAAGGCTCACAATACCGCTCCAGTCCATTCCGAAAAATAGGCCGCCATAACCTGAGAATACATGCCCTGAAGCTTGTTTTTCCGGTGCATGTGCAGCTCCCAGAAGATAGGCTAGTCCTGTACCAACCAGCATACTTATCAGCAGGCCGCCGTTAGTTCCCCGGATAAATAACACTAAAGCCAGCAATAAAGTCACACAGGATGTAATAACTGCAGGATCACTAAAATGTCCTATGGCAACAAAAGTAGTCTGATGGGCAATCACTATCCCGCTCTTTTGCAGCCCTATAAAAGTCAGAAACAGCCCTATACCCACTGTAATGGCATGCTGCAGGTTTTGAGGAATTGCCTCACTAAGAATACGATAAAGTGATGTGAAGGCCACGATAGCGAATAACATGCCTGTTATAACGACTACAGTAAGCGCCTCTCTCCAGTCCAGTTTCATGGAATGAACAAGCGTATAAGTGAAAAATGCGTTAATCCCCATCCCGGGAACCACGATGATAGGCGTCTTCCCGCCGAAAGCCATCAGCAGACAGCCGGTAATTGCGGTCAATAGTGTAGCCACCATTGCCGGTCTAAGCGGCATCCCCGCGTCATGGAGAATCGTCGCATTCACCATAACAATATAAACCGAAGCAAAATAGGAGAGAATCCCTGCAGCCCATTCCCGTTTCCAGTCATTCTCAGGCGCAAGCCCCACACTATTTCGCCAAAAATTCGATTTCATGTACAAAAACCTCCACTGATATTAAGTTCCGCAGGCGGATATTACCCGGATTATAAATCTTATAATCAGCCGTTCATCCCGGTTCAGCTATTATGCCTATTTATGGCCTGCTTATTGCAGAGCCCGCCTGTTAACGACAACAAAAGGGCGTACGCAGCCGGATTCCAGCTACTCGCCCTTTTGTCCATTACTCTAATCCTATATCTATAATTGAAACAGCCTCAGCTCAGCGATTCACTTACAAGCTGACGCCTCCAGCCTCAAGCAAATCACGCACGGCAACGCTGACCATGATTAGGCCGGCTACCGGTGGAACAAATGAATTGCTGGCTGGCGGTTGTTTCGCTTTACGTCGATCCGGCGCATTCTCCGGAACAATCTTGTCCGTAACATCCTGACGTGGCTTCATTGGCGGCTCCGTAGAGAAGACCACCTTCACGCCTTTCTTAATCCCATCCTTACGCAGCTTCTGGCGAATGACACGGGCAATCGGATCATACGTTGTCTTGGAAATGTCCGCTACCTGGAATCTTGTAGGATCCATTTTGTTGGCAGCGCCCATGCTTGAGATCATAGGAATTCCACGTGACAGACATTCTTTAATCAAATGGACCTTGTAGATAATCGTATCCGAGGCATCAATCACATAATCCGGTTTCAGCTTGAACAGTTCCTCATAGGTTTCTTCCGTATAGAACATATTAAGCGCAATCGCTTCACATTCCGGATTAATCAGCTTCACGCGATCCACCATCAGTTCGGCCTTCTTTTGCCCAACCGTAGTAGTAAGTGCGTGAATCTGCCGATTCACATTGGTAATGTCGACAGAATCCTTATCAATCAGAATCAGTCTGCCGATCCCGCTACGAGCCAACGCCTCAACAGCCATACCGCCAACACCGCCGATACCAAGTACCGCTACTGTGCTGTTCTTCATAATCTCCAGACCTTCCGGTCCGATCGCCAGTTCCGTACGTGAGAACTGATGCAGCATGAGGTCAGCCTCCTTCAAAAGCTATGGCGAAGCAGAAATCTGCCTCGCCCGCTTTATTTAATTATTCTTTTTCTTTTTCTTTTTTTGGTTTAAGAGCCAGCTTAATATGCAGTTGCTCCAATTGTGAACCGTCTACTGCCGAAGGTGCATCCATAAGCAGATCCGTTGCACTTGCCGTTTTCGGGAATGCGATGGTTTCGCGCAGATTTGTACGACCCGCCAGCAGCATGATTAGACGATCTAAACCGAAGGCAATACCACCATGTGGAGGTGTACCATATTCGAACGCATCCATCAGGTAACCAAATTTCTCGTAAGCAACCTCATCTGAGAAGCCGAGAGCTTGGAACATTTTTTCCTGTACTTCACGTTTGTAAATCCGCATGGAGCCGCCGCCTACTTCATAACCGTTCAGAACGATATCGTAGGCTTGTGCACGAATTGCACCTGGATCTGTGTCGAACAGATGCAGATCCTCTTCACGTGGACGAGTGAACGGATGGTGTTCTGCTACATAACGTTTCTGATCTTCATCATAACCAAGCAATGGGAAGTCAGTCACCCAAGCGAACTTGAACACGTTATCGTCGATCAGACCCAGCTGACGTCCGATTTTGACACGAAGGGCACCTAGAACGTCCGCTACAACCTTTTTGGTATCAGCGGAGAACAACAGTAGGTCGCCTTCTTCAGCGCCTGTACGCTCCTTCACAGCGGCAATTTCTTCTTCAGTGAAGAATTTGACAATCGGCCCTTTGAACTCGCCGTCTTTCACTTGAATCCAAGCCAAACCTTTCGCTCCATAACGCGCAGCATAAGGTCCGAGATCATCGATTTCTTTACGAGTCCAAGTCCCACAGCCTTTAGCATTTAGACATTTCACTTCTCCGCCTTTTTCGATCACGGAAGCGAATACCTTTACGCCACTTGTGGCAACAATATCGTTCATTTCTACAAGCTCTAATCCAAAACGCAGGTCAGGTTTGTCTGAACCGTATTTGCCCATAGCCTCAGCATAAGTCAAACGTTGGAATGGAAGCTGAATATCCGCTCCTACAGTTTCTTTAAACAGACGTTGCATCAGGTTCTCCATCATGCCAAGCAGCTCATCCTGAGACAGGAATGAAGTCTCAATGTCCACTTGTGTAAATTCCGGCTGGCGGTCAGCACGCAAATCTTCATCACGGAAACAACGAGCAATTTGATAATAGCGTTCAATGCCACCCACCATCAATAGCTGCTTGTAGATTTGTGGAGATTGTGGCAATGCGAAAAATTCGCCTTCATGCACACGGCTTGGCACCAAATAATCACGCGCACCTTCCGGTGAGCTCTTAGTTAGGATTGGTGTTTCTACATCAATAAATCCTTCACTGTCAAGGAAATCGCGGAAAATCTTAGAAGCTTTCGAGCGTAGCAACAATGTTTTTTGCATTTCTGGACGACGCAGATCCAGGTAACGATATTTCAGGCGAAGAGATTCGTCTACTTCCACTCCATCTTCGATAAAGAATGGAGGAGTCTTAGCAGCGTTCAGCACTTCGATATCTGTAATTTGAACTTCAATCTCACCTGTTGGCAGATTGCGGTTAATGGTTTCTTCATCACGTTTAACCACTTTTCCTTTGACAGCCAAAACATACTCACTGCGAACCTTATCTGCAATTTGCAGTGCTTCGCCGGAGTAGTCCGGGTTGAATACAACTTGCACAATACCGCTTCTGTCACGCAGGTCAATAAAAAGTACGCCCCCAAGGTCGCGGCGGGTCTGGACCCATCCGTTTAAGGTTACCGTTTGTCCAATATGTTCTGGTGTTAATTGCCCACAGTTATGACTTCTTTGCATAATTCACCATTCCCCTTTTTATTTAAAAATACATTTCTACTTAAAAAGTCTTCTTCTATACCAACGCCTGAGCCAGCTCTTCGAGCTTCACAGTCTGCTGTTCCCCTGTGCTCATCGACTTCAGCGCAATTACACCATTCTTCAGCTCGTCTTCGCCAAGAATCGCAGTATAACGTGCCGACATACGGTCAGCTGACTTCATCTGCGCCTTCATCTTCCGGCCGAGGTAGTCGCGTTCTGCCGAGAACCCTTGGCTACGCAGAAAGTATAGCTGCTTGGAGATTTCAATGTCAGCCTCTTCGCCAAGAGCTACAAAATACACATCCAGTGGCTTCGCAGTCTCCAGCTCTACCTTCTGATCCTCCAGAATAAGAAGAATACGCTCCAGCCCGATCCCAAAACCAATACCCGGTTGATCCGGTCCACCGATTTCTTCAACCAAACCGTTGTACCGGCCTCCGCCGCCTACGGTATCAATAGAGCCAATGCCAGCTGCTTTATATTCAAACGCAGTATGCGTGTAATAATCCAAACCACGTACAAGACGAGGATTAATCGTGAACTCTACACCCATAATGTCGAGATGCATCTTAACCTTCTCAAAATGAGTTATGCATTCATCATCCAAACTGTCCAAAATAGAAGGGGCATCTGTAAATTTATCCTGATCCACCTTGCAATCCAGCACACGAAGCGGATTACGCTCGATTCGACGCTGACAGTCACTACAGAGGTTATCCTTCATCGGTCTAAGGAATCCCAGCAGCTTCTCCCGGTAAGCCGCACGGCTTGATGCATTACCCACGGAATTAAGCTCCACTCTTACATTTTTAAGACCTAGATCCTTATAGAATTGATAGCCCATAGAGATTACTTCTGCATCAATAGCCGGATCCACGGCCCCAAACGCCTCAATCCCAAACTGATGGAACTGGCGATATCTTCCGGCCTGCGGACGCTCATAACGGAACATAGGTCCGATATAATACAGCTTGCTTACATCAGGTTCACCGTATAGCTTGTTCTGAACGTAAGCTCGCACGACACCAGCCGTTCCTTCTGGACGAAGAGCCAAATCACGGTCGCCTTTGTCCTTGAACGTATACATTTCGCCTTCCACAATATCCGTTGTTTCGCCTACTCCACGTTCGAATAACCCTGTGTGCTCAAACATAGGTGTGCGAATTTCCCGGTAGTTAAAACGGCGGCATAAATCTCTGGCCTTCCCCTCAATATACTGCCATTTCTCCACAGCACCCGGAAGCACGTCCTGCGTTCCTGTTGGTTTCTCGAATCTTTCTTTAGCCACAGTCTATCCCTCCTAAAAAATAACCCCTCTAAAGCTGTTCTCTTCATCTGTTTCTATTGCAGAAAAAGCAAAAAATCCCTCGCCCTGTTTTATAAAAAAACAGGGACGAGGGATTATCATAACCAATAATACACCACGTGGTACCACCCACATTCCGGATCAGTAAAAATATACTGAAGCCGCTCAAAGCGGTTAACGCCCGCCTACGCGTAAACGGCTACTGATCGCGGCAATCAACACTGCCCACTTTCGCCGTACGTTCTCGGGGAGGTCATTCATTCGCTCATCAACAGAATCCTTGCAGCCAAGCGATACCGGTTCATCATCCACTTAAGTAGATGTCATCCGAATCGACAAGGGATTCTTCTCTGGAGTTGTGGGTTCTCGAATTACTTGGTCCCGTCATCAAAACCATATGATAAAATCGTATATTGTTAATATTCTACTGAACTACTGCATTAAAGTCAAGGTAGTAAAAAGGATGCCTAGTATAAATTTTGACAGCTTCCGAGTTTTTTATTCAGCAATTATATTGTAACAAAAAAATGACCTGCAGCCGAATGCTGCAGGTCCATCATCATATATTATTAAAAAGGGGGTCATGCCTTTATTATAAACACGCTATATTAAGGAATCATGTACGTAATATTACGATTATATTACATTCCATGAAAGCGGTTTATTTTTAATAGAATACTATTCGAATTGTTCAACATAAGCCCCTTTGCCCCGGAGGATTTCCACAACTTCATTATAATTCTCTTCTGCTATACTTAGCTCCATCACATAACGAAGTTCACTTAAATCCCCATCTTCGAGATCTCCTTCTGCCACGTTCGCACTAACCTGATCTTCATTCACACTATAATGCGTTTCAGGGTCAGCCCGAGTGTCGGAGGCGGCAATGCCAGGAACCAGCATAGCTCCAGCTGCAGGTGTGCTAGCCGTTCCAAGCGTTCCAGTTGTGCCTGCGACTACAGATGCACTATCCAGTGGAATGATTGGAAACAGAATATTACGATCATTGCCGATAGGGTCCGTGAGTGGCCAAACCTCCAAGCCATCCACCTTATAGCTAATCAATGCTGTTTTTGCGCCTTCTGCTTCATTTTCAGTTCTGAAATACGCTTGGATTTTTCTGCTCATTGCCATTACCTCCTTGGATTATAAGACTCTAATTTAAATATTGCTTATTTATTTCAGGACCTTCAATATTTCACGAACAAATGCAGGCTCATCTTTTGGTGTACGCGAAGTAATGTAATTGCGATCAACCACTACTTCCTCATCCTTAAACTCCGCGCCGGCATTCACAACATCATCCTTCAGCGGAGGATAAGAGGTAATGGTGCGTCCCTTAAGCAAGTCTGCACTGATCAGAATTTGCGGTCCGTGGCAAATAGAGGCGATAGGCTTGCCTGCTTCATTTGCTTCTTTTACAAACTTCAAAATATCGGCATTTTGCCGTAAATTCTCGGGGGAAGAACCACCCGGGATAACAATCGCGTCATAATCACTTTCTCGAACATCGGCGATCGCCTTGTCTGCTGCGTAGGAGACTTCTTTCTTTTTACCTAGCAAGGTCTCCCCTTTTTTCAAACCAATAATGTCAGCTTGATGTCCTGCCTTTATAATTTCATCATAAGGAACCTTCATTTCAGAATCTTCAAAATCATTAGCCAGTAAGAAAGCAACGTTACTCATGTAATAGTTTCTCCTCTCTGTCTTTAGCAATTAATGATGTTCTAATTATTCTTTCTTGTGGTCTATTACCCTTATGAGGATGCTTTCTAACCTTTAATCGGAAAAAAGGCTTCCTTCACAACACCGAAAAAGCCGCATTTTCCACCCGCTGCTTCAGGTACGCGGCAAGAGATTGCGGCTTCTTCCTTTGATCACTAGTGGTTCGGTCTCGCCGTCTAGCTTTTTTGCTAATGCACAGGCTTCCATAGGACTCCCAGTCGGTAGTGCCGGGATACTTCTCCATACCCATGCCTTCTGTGATTGTCTCATTCTTAAACTCCTGCCTTATGCGTGATATCTGCCTGCATTTAGTTTATCCAGCCCGAAGAAGCTCTATCCGCATAAAAAAAAGATGTCGAAAGTTAGCTCCGGTCAGAAGCAATCTTCGACATCCTCTATTTCGTTAGCTGCGGCTATCCAGAATGAGAGTAACTGGGCCCCAATTGGTCAGCGACACATCCATCATCGCTCCAAATATGCCCGTCTCCACCTGAAGACCTCCAGCTCTAAGCTCTTGATTAAAATAATCATAAAGACGCTCGGCCTCCACAGGAGCTGCAGCTCCCATGAAATTCGGCCGTCTTCCCTTACGGCAATCTCCGTATAAAGTAAACTGGGACACTGAAAGAATAGCTCCGTTAGTATCCGTGACACTATAGTTCATTTTGCCAGCATCATCTTCAAAAATACGCAGTCCAGCTATTTTATCCGCCAAATATTTGGCATCCTTCTCCGTATCTTCATGGGTAACGCCGACAAGCAGCATCAGACCATTGCCAATCGCTCCGGTCACTGTCTCATCCACGGTTACTTTGGCGTCCTTGCAACGCTGTACTACAACTCTCATCGCACTACTTCGCTCCTTGCCTTATTGCATGATCCGATTCACTGTATATACATCTTTGACTCGTTTCACTTTATCTACAACGGATTGCAGATGCTCCGTATTACGAATAAGGATGGTCATATGAATCATTGCCATCTTATTCTTGTCAGAGCGCCCAGTGACCGCTGAAATGTTCGTTTTGCTCTCGGACACTGCCTGCAGTACTTCATTGAGCAGTCCATTGCGATCATGGCCTGTAATCTCAATATCCACACTGTAGTTTGCTTCCATCGTGCCTTCCCATTCCACTTCAATCACTCTAGCTGCTTCTTCTCCGTCACCTTCACCCGGAATGTTAGGACAATCCTGGCGGTGTACAGATACGCCCCGGCCCCGTGTAACATAACCTACAATGTCGTCACCCGGAACCGGGTTGCAACATCGTGCAAAACGAACAAGTAAGTTTTCAATTCCTTTTACACTAACACCATTGGTAGGTTGATTACGTCTCTCGCCGGAAGACTTGATCTCCTTCATCTCTGAAGTAAGCTCCAAGTGATTAGCAGCTTCTTCCTGCTCCTTGCGCAGCTTCTCCGTCAAGCGGGAGGCAATTTGCGAAGCGGTAATCCCACCAAAACCAACGGCAGACAACATATCCTCTACATCATTAAAGGCAAATTTTTTCGCAGCTTCCAATAGTTTTTCATCAGAAATCCACTCGGAAACTTCGACATTCAGGCGCTTCAGCTCACGTTCAATCGCTTCGCGACCTTTTTCGACATTTTCCTCACGTTTTTCTTTTTTGAACCATTGCTTAATTTTGCTTCTTGCGTGAGAGGATTGTGCAATTTTGAGCCAGTCACGGCTAGGTCCGTAAGAATGCTTAGACGTCAAAATCTCAACAATATCGCCCGTCTTCAGCTTGTGATCAAGCGGCACGATCCGCCCGTTCACCTTGGAACCAATTGTACGATTGCCCACTTCTGTATGAATACGGAACGCGAAGTCAAGAGGCACAGAACCGGCAGGAAGCTCGATAACCTCACCTTTAGGAGTAAATACAAACACGAGGTCTGAGAAAAAATCCATTTTCAGTGATTTTACGAACTCTTCGGCATCCTTAGCTTCATGCTGCAGCTCCAATATTTCGCGAAAGAAAGGCATCCGATTCTCCGGATTAGCATTATTACTGCTGCCTTCTTTGTATGCCCAGTGTGCGGCTATCCCGTATTCTGCCGTGCGGTGCATTTCCCAGGTGCGAATTTGCACCTCAGTAGGCTCTCCGCCTGGTCCTACCACAGTAGTATGCAGAGATTGATACATATTGGCTTTTGGCATAGCTATATAATCTTTAAAACGCCCCGGCATTGGCTTCCATAAGGTATGAATAATTCCAAGGGTTGCATAACAGTCCTTGATATTATCCACAATGATACGAATGGCCAGCAGGTCATAAATTTCATTAAACTGCTTGTTTTTTGTGCTCATTTTGTTATAAACACTGTAAATATGCTTCGGGCGGCCGGAAAGATCACCTTCAATGCCCATTTCATCCAGCTTGGCACGAATACGGCCAATTACGCTGTCGATAAATTGCTCACGTTCAGCCCGCTTCTTATGCACCAGATTAGCAATCCGGTAATACTGCTGCGGGTTCAAGTAACGAAGCGCAATATCCTCCATCTCCCACTTAATCGCGGAAATCCCCAGCCGGTCAGCTACAGGACAGAAAATCTCCAACGTCTCATAAGAAATACGGCGCTGGCTCTCTTCAGATTGGTATTTTAACGTTCGCATATTATGCAGACGGTCCGCCAGTTTAATGACAATGACCCGGATATCCTGAGCCATAGCAATAAACATTTTGCGGTAATTCTCGTTCTGCTGCTCTTCCTTTGAGCGAAAGCGAATGCGTTCCAGCTTCGTTAAGCCGTCAACAAGCATTGCGCAGGTATCGCCAAATTTAGCGCGGATTTGTTCCAGTGAGACCGTCGTATCTTCCACCACATCATGCAAAAGCGCTGCAACAATAGATATAACATCCATTTGCATATTGACGACAATATCTGCCACCGCCAGCGGATGCAGAATGTATGGCTCCCCCGACTTGCGGATCTGCCCGTGATGAGCCTGATCGGCAAATTCATAAGCTTCCCGGATGCGGAGAAGATCTTTATCTTTTATATAGGCGCCAGCCTTATCAATTAATCGCTCAATGCCCATTCTCGTCGTATCCGATTCCTTTCTATAATAAAATGAACCCGCAACTGTTCAAAAATCTGCAGGTTCCAATCATTTCATTTGTCCAAGCTTACTTACGCCCTTATTCAAAGTTGTCTATAATTATGAGGCTTAAGGAGGATTACGTCAACACTTGCCATCTCATGGGATTCCAGAAGTAAAAGTAATTAAATTCGGACAAATTAATAACACTTGTGAAAATGTTGTTGTAAAAAAGCCAAGTTCTATTTAATCTAGTAAAGGCGGATTTTCGCCGGACAACATAATATCAGATAAGAAAGAGGAGTGAACTCCATTGCAACGCGAAATTCAAGTTAACGAAAAACTTCCATGGGGCCCAGGCTTTCTATTAAGTCTCCAGCATTTGTTTGCCATGTTTGGCAGTACAGTGCTAGTGCCTAACTTGTTCGGGGTCGACCCTGGAATGATTTTGCTTATGAATGGTATCGGTACATTGCTGTACATTTGGATCTGTCGCGGTAAAATCCCTGCGTACCTTGGTTCCAGCTTTGCCTTTATTGCACCGGTATTATCAGTACTCAGTCGTTACCCAAATGATCACATGAAAGGATACTCGCTTGCTTTGGGTGCTTTTATCGTCACTGGTATTATATTCGTGCTCGTGGCATTGATCATTCGTTATGCAGGAACCAAATGGATTGATGTTGTTTTCCCTCCAGCAGTAATGGGAGCTATCGTAGCTACGATCGGACTTGAACTTGTACCTGTTGCCGCACGAATGGCAGGACTTATTGCTCCTGAAGGCGTTGCAGTTGCAGACTGGACGCCAGATGGCAAAACAATCGCACTTTCTATGGTGACGCTTGGTGTAACTGTAATTGGAGCTGTACTCTTCCGCGGTTTTCCAAAAATCATTCACATCCTTATTGGTATCGTCACTGGTTATGGTTTAGCATATATTTTGAAAATGGTGGATACCGCTGCTATCTCTAATGCAAAATTTTTAGCGCATCCTTCCATTGTTACTCCTTCATTTGATTGGAATGTAATATTCACTATTATCCCGGTATCATTAGTTGTTATCGTTGAGCATATTGGACATTTACTTGTAACAAGCAATATTGTTGGCAGAGACTTGGCTAAAGATCCTGGACTTGACCGCTCCCTGATGGGGAACGGGATATCTACAATTATCTCCGGTTTTATCGGTTCTACTCCAAATACAACCTACGGTGAAAATATCGGGGTTATGGCGTTGACTAAAGTATATTCGGTATATGTAATCGGCGGCGCAGCGGTGATCGCTATTCTGCTTTCATTCTCTGGTACTTTCTCCTCTGTTATCGCTAATATTCCAACCCCTGTAATGGGCGGTGTATCCCTGCTGCTGTTCGGTGTAATTGCGGCTTCCGGATTACGTATTTTCGTTGAGCAAAAAGTTGATTTTTCCAAAGCTACTAACATGATCATGGCTACGTTGGTACTCGTTGTCGGAATCAGTGGTACAACCCTTACCATGGGCAACGTTAAACTAAGTGGTATGGCGCTGGCTACAATTGTTGGTATCGTTCTGGCTCTGTTCTTCAAACTCATTGAAGTGCTCGGATTGTCTAATGAAGGCGGAGAAAGTGATAAAACTGCCCATTAATCGGTTATAAAAAATAGAATTTTAAAAAAGCTGCTCCAACGTCCATTTATGGACTTGGGCAGCTTTTTTTATTGACTCAGATACAAAACAGCAACTCTCCGCCAAAAGGCAGACAGCTGCTGTTATTATCTTACATTTTCCAATTAATGTTTAACTTCCACACTTTGCGTCTTTGCACTTTTCAGCATAATTCGAGAGCCGAATCCCCGTTTATTTCCCGGGAAAAGACAAACTTTACAAGATTAATCCTCGTAATTCACCAAGGAAAGAACTTCAACTCCAGAAAGCTTATTACGTCCAGCAAGCTCAACCAGCTCAATCAGAAAAGCAGCGCCTACCACTTTACCGCCAAGCTGTTCTACAAGGTTAACCGAAGTAGCAATGGTTCCACCAGTAGCCAATAAATCATCAGCGATCAATACTTTTTGACCAGGCTTGATAGCATCCGTGTGAACAGCAAGTGTGTCCTTGCCATACTCAAGATCATAACCTACCTCTATAGTCTCATATGGAAGCTTGCCGCTTTTACGAATCGGCACAAAACCTACTCCCATCGCATAAGCAAGAGGTGCTCCAACTACGAAGCCACGTGCTTCTGGTCCAGCGATAACGTCGATTTCCAAGTGCGCTACGAGAGCTTTCAACGCGTCAATCGCTTGGCGGTAAGCCTCCCCGTCTTTAAGCAATGTGGTGATATCTTTAAAACTAATACCTTCTTTAGGGAAATCAGGAATCACACGAATACTATCTTTAAAATCCAAATTTATCATCTCCTATAAGTTTTGTTAGCATAGCTGCTTTGATTCAGATCGGCAAAACTTGCTTCGTAAGCATACGTTTTGTTATATTGAGCGTTGCATTTTTATACACCGTTGGGTACGCTCAGCAGCTCATATTTGCATGGATTATGATACGCCTAAACGACGCGATAACATCCAGTCCTGTAACTCTGACAGGCTGCCCTCCATGAAGTATTGCTCCATTTCCGCCATCTGTCCCAGTCGGACAAAATGACTCGATGCTGTCAGACTTTTAGCTACTGGCTGAGTAATAAACGCTACACTTCCCTGACTTCTTTTAATAAAATCAAGCTCCTCAAACACATCAAGCATGTTGTTAAGCATGCGGATACTTAACGAGGACTGGCGGCTTAACCGCAGCAAAACTTCGTTCTCAGGTGTTGCAACTGAGGTGATCGAAGCCAACAGTTTATATAGTATTTTGAAATGATCCCGTGTCGGAGTAATAAGTCGTTCTCGGCCATCCTTGATAGAATGCAATAACGCAATATTATCAGCATTAGGGAAGGTTTCGAGCAGCGCATCCAGTTGTTCAGGAGTCTCCGGCATATCCAGTAAGCATAACAGGGAGACATGCCCTGATTCCTGAAGGGGCTCATCCTTAACAGCAGCGCTAATGCCAGCTTCTTTATCATATACCCATAAAGACATTCCTATCAATTCACTTGCAGGCGTACTACGTCCGTTCTGAAACACTGCAGCAGCTCGATACGGACCCGCACCACTATAAGGAAGAAGTAGTTCTCTAATATGTGCGGCTTGCCGTACGGCGTCAGCAGCACCACGAAGATCGAATAACTGAGCATCCTGCACAGATAAATCCTGCAGCATCAGCTGTGATTTGCGTGAGCCATTCCATTCATTGATCGACAGCTCAGCTAACACGTTGATCGTAGTACCCGCCGGTAGCAGCCTGGATAAAGCGCCTTTACCAAACGCCAAGGCTTCAATGCTGTTTTTCCCCTGCTGCAAAACAATCTTCAGGTGTTTTCCATCTTGGCCCATTGTACGTGTCTCTTTCACGGTAGCCCCACGAATAATAAACTTCGGCAACGGATTAGACATTCCGAATGGTGCAAGCCTTTCCAATTCTAACGCGGTCTGCAGTGATAAATCTGAGATTGACACCTCTGCATCAGCGGAAGCAACAGGAACGAAATGCTCTGGCGTTAACACCCCGGACGCATATTCGTTTAATGCTGCAGCAAAGGCTTCTAATCCATCCCGATGCAGGCTCATTCCCGCAGCGGCTGGATGACCTCCAAAATGATCCATTAAATCAGAACAAGAAGAAAGTGCAGCGTAGATGTCAAGTCCAGGAATGGAGCGAGCAGAACCTTTGCACATTCCGGTCTCTGGATGTATATCCAGAATGATCACAGGCCGATAATAACGCTCCAGCAGTTTGGAAGCCACTATACCTACCACACCTACATTCCAGCCATGATCAGCAAGAACAATGATGTCTGGGATTTCGCCACCCTGTGTCATCTGCTCCAGCTTGGCAGTAGCCTCAACAACAATTCTTTCTACCACCAATTGGCGTTCTTTGTTAAGC
This sequence comes from Paenibacillus sp. FSL H7-0735, assembly GCF_038008505.1. Classification (NCBI taxonomy): domain Bacteria; kingdom Bacillati; phylum Bacillota; class Bacilli; order Caryophanales; family Paenibacillaceae; genus Paenibacillus; species Paenibacillus sp. FSL H7-0735. Next base: position 5,690,714 of record NZ_JBBOZH010000001.1, read on the forward strand.
AGGTCCAGCTCTCCAGCTAGCTGCTCTGCCTCAGCCGCATGCTCGGTAGTGAGGAGGGACACAGCCCGTCCAGCATGGTCCAGGCGACCACTGGCATTGATGCGCGGCGCCATGCCAAAAGCGATATTGACCGCACTCACAGTGCTCATGTTCACACCGCTGACAGCGAGTAAGGCACGAATCCCCGGGAAACTTGAATGCCGCATACTTTCCAAGCCATTTCTAACAATCTCACGGTTTTCGCCAAGCAGCGGCATTAAATCCGCAACCGTTCCTATCGCTGCAATCTCTGCCCATTCTGTGGGAGTTTCTTCCCCTAGAATAGCCTGAGCAAGCTTATAAGCCACACCTACACCCGCTAATCCTTTGAACGGATAAGGGCAGTCTGGCAGCTTGGGATTAATAAGCGTATAGGCCTCTGGCAAAAGCTCAGGGGGTTCATGGTGATCCGTAACGATCACATCGATCCCCAGTTCATTAGCGTAAGCAACCTGATGATAAGCGCTAATGCCAGTATCTACTGTAATGATTAAGGAGACACCTTGCTGTAAAGCCCAATCCAGGGCATGATTATGCAGCCCATAACCCTCATTAGAGCGGTGTGGGATATAAATATCAAAGGAAGCGCCTAAATAGCGCAGCAGATGAATCATAAGTGCTGTGCTGGACACCCCGTCGGCATCATAATCGCCATAAATAAGAATATGTTCTTCATCTTTTAAAGCCTTTCTAATTCTAGGAACCGCTTCAGCCATTCCTTTGAGTAGGAACGGATCATGCTGTTCTTCCTCACTGCCATCCATGAAGCTTAGAGCTTCATGAGGCGTGTTCATTCCTCTATTTACTAATAGTGAGGATAAGAGTGGAGAAATAGAAAGGCTCCGGGCCATATCCCTAACTGTGTCGGGATTGGCTGCCGGAGATTGCCATCTTGTTTTTGAATAAAGCAATAGAACTCACCTTTCTCTCACCTTGCAAACTACTGAAGCAACGTAGGAATATCATTATCCGGCAATTCATAATTGCTTTTGTACGGATAGCCGGGATCATAAGGAACAACGTCCATATGCACCTCACCGACATGAACAAACCGGTGCTGCAGCAGCTTCCTAGCGCATTCCGAAATATCCTGTGCTTCCATCACCGTAATCCGCGGATTCACACTGATCTTCACTTGAAGATTCACATAATTCCCTTGCTCAAGTGCCTTCAGATGTTCTACGCGAATGACGCCATGAACACGTTGCACCGTTTCAATAAAATTAGCGGCTTCCTCCGAAGGAAGCTCCTGCGCATTTTTAGTGTTAATAGAGCTAGCAATGAGTGAATAACCTTTACGAAGAATTAAAACTCCGGTTAAGAGTGCGGCAATAGGATCCATATAAGATAGAGGATGCCAATAGGTGCCACCCATGGATAACGAAATTCCGACTAATACTGTGATAGATGTATATAAGCTGAAACGATGACTATTAACATATGCAGCGTGACTGCCATCACCTATTTTTTTAAAGTAGCGATATTGATATTGAAATACAGCTTCTTTAAAAACAATAGATACTAAGACGGTTACAAACGCCAGCTGTCCGTGTGTAGATGATTTTCCATCCGTTAAGTCGCGGATTGCAGAGAATGCGATCTGCAGTCCCCCCATAAGAATAAATACCGAAAAAAGTATAGCCAACAGCGGCTCCTTAGTGCCCCGCCGTTCTTCGATCCGTTGCTTACTCTTTCTCCCTTGCTCAGAGCGCCACGGAAGAATATCCGCCAGTTTGGCTGCTGCGTCTGCTCCGGAATACAAAGCATCCCCCATTAATGCCTTGCTCCCTGAAATATAGCCAAAACTCCCCTTAGCTACTGCCAAAGTAACATCGCTAATGATCCCTGTCCAAGCAACCGTCTCGCTTTGCGGTGATCGTTCTTTATTCATACGAGGCCCTCCTTACCAATAGCAAGTAATCTCATGATGATTCAATACACATGACATGACCCTAAAGATTTCGAAAGCCGCGTCGCATTTGACGCGGCTTTCTTAAACGTATAAGAAAAGTAGAACTTCGATGCTAATTTCTTCTAACCTTTATTCGGGCTGCTCTTCACTTTAACCTTCTCACGCTTTTTAAGCACTAACCAGAGTGGACTGGCAATAAAGATGGAAGAGTAAGCTCCGAAGAGCAAGCCGATTACCATCGCAAGCGAGAACATCTTAATCGACTCGCCTCCGAATAATAACAGGAAGAACGCCGCAATAAATACGGTAAATGCGGTATAGAGAGAACGCATAAGCGTTTGAGCCACACTTTTATTCACAAGGTGTTTCAAGTCTTCATAAGTTTTCTGTTTACCAAAACGTAAATTCTCACGGATACGGTCAAAAATAACGATCGTATCATTAATGGAATAACCGATAATCGTAAGCACCGCTACAATGAAAGTCAAATCCACTTCCAAACGGAAGATAGAGAAGAGCGCGACTACGATAAAGGCATCATGGAGCAAGGCCACAATCGATGCCACGGCGAAACGCCATTCAAAACGAATACTTACATAAATAATAATCCCCAGACAAGAAATCAGAACTGCATAAATAGCATTACGTGCCAATTCTTTAGCCATTTCAGTGTCCACGGTGTTAATCTCAAACGATGCTTTGTCATCCAGCTTAAGGATTTCAGCTTTTAGAGCCTCATCTTGAGCCTCATCAAGAACTTCGTCATAGCGAATATTCACACGCTGATCACCAAACGAAATCGTTGGTTCATGATCGACATCGATTGCACTAGTTGCAGTCTTAACCTGATCCAAGTTCAAATTCTTGGATAGGGAGATGTCCACATTAGATCCAGCTTTGAAGTCAACGCTGTAATTCAGGCCAAATGTCGCCAGGAATATCAATCCTGCTACTGTCAATGCGATAGAGAAAATATAGAAATATTTACTCAAATGTACGAAATCAAGCTCTTTCTTAAAGCGCACGGATTTCACTCTCCTTAACACCGAAGCTCTTCGGTTTGTTCAGCTTACCCGCTTTGACAAGCTGGCTAAGCAACCAGTGGGAGAAATAAAGATTCGTGGCGATACTCAGCACGATTTCTACAATCAGCACCAATGCAAAGCCTTTGACCGCACCTGTACCGAAGGCAAACATAACTGCTGCCACAATAATAGTAGTCACATTGGAGTCCATTACTGTCCGGAAAGAGGATTTATTCCCTGCTTTAACGGAGGACAGTATACTTTTTCCACTGCGCATTTCTTCCCGTATCCGTTCGTTGGTAATGATATTGGCATCGACCGCCATACCTATACCCAGAATAAATGCGGCTATACCAGGCAGTGTCAAGGTAAAGTCTGCGAAGACGAAGACCGCAATTAGCGCCCATGTATGCAAGAGCAATGCAAAACTAGCCAAAAGACCTGGCAAACGATACATTCCGATCATAAAAATAAGGATAATCACAGAAGCCAGCAGACCTGCTCGAATCGTTTGATCAAGCGATTGCTTACCCAGGGTAGCACCCACACTTTGGGAATATTTCTCCGTCAGCTTCAGTGGCAATGCACCTAGGTTAATAGTGTCTGCAAGTTCACGTGCTTCCTTAATTGTATAGTTACCCGAAATAGAAGCACTGCCATCGGTAAGTACTGCTTGTACCGTAGGGTCAGATAGTTTGTTCTCATCCAAGTAAATCGCGAGATTCTTTCCTAAGAGACGTTTAGTAATCTCTGCAAATTTGTCCTTGTCCTTAATCTTGATGCTGATGATTGGCTGATTCAGGTTATCCCGTCCAACTTCTGCAGCACCTTCAACAAAATCACTACCTACCAGTTCGATTTTGCTGTAAGTTCCCTCAGCGTCACCTTCAGCAGCACTACGGAAAGTCAGAACTGCAGGTTCCTTCATTTTTTTACGAACCTCGGCTTCATCCGTTACGCCCGCAATTTTCAAACGGATACGGTCCGTACCTTCAGTAGTTACCTCTGGTTCACTTGTTCCGAGCGCATTCGCCCGTTTTTCTAAGCTTTCCGCTGTCTTCAGCAGAGAAGCTCGGGACAATGCTGCTCCCGCTTCCATAGGCTCAGCATGATACAAAATCTCAAATCCGCCTTTCAGGTCAAGACCAAGTCTAACCTTGTCCAGCAGTCCAGGAGTAGTAAATGCCATTACGCCTGTCAAAACGAGCACGGTAATAAAAAAGCCCATTAGTCTCTTCATGCTCTAGCTAGTTCCCCTTTCATTAACTCAATATTCCTATTATAGCTACACGCGAAATGACCGTCAATTCACAGCATTGATAGAGCTATACTCACACAAAGAAACGGCCGCCCCTGCATAAATCAGCAAGACATCCGTTTTAATAGGAGATGTGGAGTTATTATTCTCTTACTTTACTGCTTTATCAGGCAGTTCGCAAAAAGAAATATGTGGTTTATTGTTCAGTTCAACCCCCGATAGGCCGCAATAGTCAAATAATTCATGTAACTATTGGCTTTCAAGGAATAAATGTCGTTTACCAGCTTATGTAGGGGAGGCAAGCCTTCCTTATCATAATTACGGCTGATGCAATCCCAGATATCCTTGCTGGTTACATACTCATAGCCGAGGAGCCGGAATTCTTCAGCTTTGCTGCGGCACATGGCTTCGATTTCTTCACTATGTTGATCATGATTCCACTGTTCCGATTCCACGTGTTGACACCTCCAAAGATCGCTCATGTTCGTATGCTCACCATAGATATTCGACTCTTGTTCTTCGCTTTCCTTCTTCCGTCACAAAAAGTTAAAGCTACTAAAACAAGGCATGCCGAGATAGGGGTATAGCATATCCATAAGAATAGACAAGTTCGCCAGCGTTTTATTTCATTTTGGGAAGAAGGCGTGACCTTTGAAGAAACAGAGCTTTATACAAGGAACTTTAATCTTGCTAGCCGCCGGCATCATTAATCGGATGCTTGGATTTATTCCCCGGATTGCTTTACCACGTATTATCGGAGCAGAAGGTGTGGGACTGTATCAGCTCGCATATCCTTTTTTTCTCGTGCTGGTTACTGTGATAACAGGCGGGATTCCACTGGCGATAGCCAAGATGGTAGCGGAAGCAGAAGGAGAGAATCGGCCAGAAAAATCACGGCTGATTTTACGTACTGGACTTGCCCTTAGTGTTGGACTTGCAATCTTCTTTACATTGGTTGCTATGATAAGCGCCTCATGGGTCTCTAATGTTATCTTAACAGACCATAGAGTTTATTATACGTTTATTGCCATGATCCCAATGATTGGGATCGTCGCCGTATCTGCAATCTACCGTGGTTATTTCCAAGGAAAGCAAAACATGATTCCATCGGCGCTCTCCTCCATCTTCGAATCTTTAGTTCGAATATTCTTTATGCTCTGGTTCTCCTGGTTGTTGCTTCCCAAGGGTATTGCTATGGCGGCGGCTGGAGCGATGTTAGGTGTGACGGTAGGAGAAATTGGCGGAATGTTAGCGATTCTGTGGCAATATTATGTCATTACTAAAAAAGATAAAAAGCAGACAAATCCGACTCCAGAGCAACCCGTTCTTGAGTCAGAGGTTATCCCTTCTGATCCAGATGGTGTGAAAGCCAACATCCCCATATTACGGCGCTTATTAGGCATATCCATTCCCGTTACAGCAAGTCGGCTTGTGGGCTCTTTTTCATATCTGCTGGAATCTATTATTACAGTGCGCAGTCTCGCCTTGGCAGGTATAGCCACTGCTGCCGCTACAGCCCAGTACGGGTCTTTACAAGGGATGGTTATTCCCTTATTGCTGCTGCCCGGGGCACTGACCTCGTCACTTGCTGTATCTCTGGTTCCTTCCATATCAGAAGCTGCCGCAAGAAAGGACTTGCCTACCATTCACAAGCGTATGCATCAAGCGTTGCGGCTTGCGCTGGTAACAGGTGCCCCATTTGCTGTTCTTATGTATATCCTGGCGGTCCCGCTTTGCAATTTGTTATATGGCAACGCGGATACAGCCCCTATGCTGAAGCTTATGGCTCCGTTCGCCTTGTTCATCTATGTTCAAGCTCCCTTACAAGCTGCGCTGCAAGCTATGGATCGACCGGGCAGGGCCCTCATCAACACCTTGATTGGAGCAGTAGTCAAAATCATTCTGATTGTAATACTGGCATCCCAACCTGAATATGGAATTTACGGCGCTATCATAGCCATTATTGTGAACAGCATTTTGGTTACGTTACTACACGGATACAGTGTAGTCAGTCTCATATCATTATCTTTAAGAGTAACCGAAACCATAAAAACCTTATGTGCAATGCTCATTATGGGAGCGGGCGTGCATTATATATACACTTCCATTCCCATTGCAGATGTACAATGGATTCAATTTTTATTTGCCTCTGCGATAGGAATGGTCCTGTATTTTGGAATCAGTCTGTTAGCTGGCCTTATCTCACTGCGTGATTTGGACCGTCTGCCGTTTATCAAACGCAGGCTCTAAAAGGTTATCTGTTGTCCAAACGGTCGACATAAATTCTGCCCTTATGATCTATGGAGCATAGAAATACATCTTTGAAATCAGATACTCCCTTTTGGCGAATTTGAGTTCTTAGCCAAAATCTGGTTTTTCCAATCATCTCTAAATTCTGATCCTGCACCTTTCCATCCATAATCAGAGGGATTGGAAGTCCTTCATACCTGATCTTATTCTTCGGCAGTTCTATCTTACGGTTCTTGTTCCCTTTATTATCGTCACTCTTTTTATGCTCAGCAGCTGCACTGCTATTGCCTGATTGGTTAGAGGATGAACTCCCCTTCTCTTTCTCGAATACGGTTAGCTGTCCACTAGGCTCCAGGATCGCAAATTCCACGTCAGCAGGACTGGCGATGTTCTGTCCACGCAATTGCTGCAGCAGATCATCAATATTATATCTCTGCCTACGCATTTCGCCCCGGTGCAGCTTGCCTCCAGAAATGAGTATGCTCGGTTTGCCGTCCATTAAAAGTCTGAGCTTTCTGCTCTTAAGACTGAGTTGAGCCACAATTACCTGTATCAACACTAATGTTGCCATCGGAACGACTCCTTCATAGATCGGCCGATTGATATCCTCAAGCACAAAAACAGCAATCTCGGCAATCATGATGGAGATCGTTAAATCAAATACAGACAGCTTACCTATTTCCCTCTTCCCCATGATGCGCATACACAGGAATATGAAGAAATACATCAGCACGGTCAAGAAAATATGGGTAGAGATATGCTGGAACATATAGCTTCGCTCCCCTCCATTCTCACCCGCAGACTTGTTTCCTCGGGTGGATTAATGTAACCCTATTCTGACCGCTCTGTGCAGGGAACATTCGGAAGCCGGCATATTAATTAATGGTAAAAAGGCTGCAATGCCCTTTCTTGTACTATTGGGGCAAGCCATCCCATACAATGAATAATAACTATGTTGATTCTTTTTTCTCAAAAAAACTTTAGGAGGTTGTACCATGTATTTAATCCGGCGCATGTTCTCGTGGAGAATAGCCAATCCTGTGTTATCTGGCCTATGTCGATCATTCCTTTGGATGCTGATGGGTGCGTTTGTCCTCTCTCTTTTGTTATGGGGCAGCAGTCTGAAGGAGCAGGATCTCTCAATGTACACATACATTGTACACGGCATAGCTGCAGCATTCGGAGGACTAACCGCCGGTCGCAGAGCCACGAGCAAAGGCTGGTATCAAGGAAGTCTTACAGGAGCATTTTATGGGATTATCGTTCTGTTAATCGGTTTTTTGGCACTGGATAGCGCACCATCTGGCGTAGATCTGCTATGGGTTCTCGCAGCTGCAGCAATTGGCGCTCTCGGCGGAATGTTTGGCGTTAATTTACAAAAAAGCTAAAATTATAATTCCATTAAATTCGAAACATTCCTTGAAAATATGTTAAACTGTGATCATCTGACTTCATTAAGAGATCAAGGAGGCTTCGATTGCTTTGTTTTACCAATCAATGAACCATATTGTTTTGTACACAGTTGCATTAGTAGTGATATTAGTATGGATTGGCTCTAAACGTAATCCAATCATGGCATTGGTTGAAATTGGGAAAGAGATGCTGCGATCTTATAAGTTTTTGTTGCTGATTGCAGGAATGTTTGGCGTATTAGCCATAAATAAATATGAACTGCAAATTGAACAAAAAATGCATCTTACCTCTGATTATACGCCGTTTATATTTGGCCTAGAGGGTCATTTTGTCCAAGCCGTTCAGGATATATTCTACAGTCCATGGTTAACACCGATCATCGTCTTTTTCTACATTTTCATGCTTCAATCCGTTCTAGCAGCTTCATTAGGGGTATATCTGTTAGATAAAAACCGGGTGATGTTATACGCAACCTGTTATGCTATTATTATCAACTATGCCTTGGCGATTCCATTCTATCTTTACTTCCCGGTAAACGAGGTTTGGTCCTATCTGCCGGCAGGCGTCAAATTTACTATGCTGGATGTATTTCCGAAATTTGAACAGGAATATAGACCACTATCCGGTCTAAATAACTGCTTCCCGAGTCTACATACGTCCATATCTGTTACAATGGCACTTCTGGCCTTCCGTTCAGGGAACCGGCGCTGGATGGTCATCACTAGTATTTCCGCAGTTGTAATCGTCTTTGGAATCTTCTATCTGGGCATTCATTGGCTTACAGATATGATTGGTGGAACCTTGCTAGCTGTACTAGCCTCTACAGTTGGCGTTCAACTCGCCAAATTAACTTTGCGGGGACGTGAAGAATCGCTTACCGTTCCGAGCCGCGTAACAAATGTACGTTAAAGTTAAAGCTGCTAAATCTCAATAACCTTGAAGATCAAAAAAGCGGTGTCCTCTCCAATGAGAAGACACCGCTTTTTATGTACTTAAATAACAAGTCTATACTTTCTCTTCGACATCCGTAGCCACAGCGTGGCTGATGGAACCGCGATCAAAAGTCAGCTTAGTTACATCGTTGACCCGCAGAACCACGATATCATCGGAAATCTCCATGATCGTACCGTGAAGTCCTCCAATAGTAACGATTTTATCGCCCTTTTTCAGAGCTTTCAACATTGCGTTACGAGTTTTGGTCTTCTTTTGTTGCGGACGAATCAGCAAGAAGTAGAATACTACAAACATAAGGACAAAGGGACCTACCAGACCTAGTATGCTACCTCCACCACCTGCGCCAGCTGCATATTGAAACGATTGAATCATATTTCTCCCCCCTTTCAAAGTACATTAAAGCATGACTCAAAAGCATGACTCATAAATCAAACCCTAAAAGCCTTTAAGATTATCATATAATCCGTATTTGGCAAAAAACTCATCGCGAAAATCAAGCAGCCGATCTTCCTTGATGGCTTCACGCACTTTACGCATTAAATCCAACAAGAAGTGCAAATTGTGGTATGTCGTCAATCTAAGTCCGAAGGTTTCATCGGCTTTGATTAGATGGCGCAAATAAGCGCGGGAATAATTCCGGCATGTATAGCAATTGCACTCCGGATCAAGCGGCCCAAAATCACGGGCATACTTAGCGTTGCGTACAACGAGTCTTCCCTGACTGGTCATCGTTGTTCCATTACGGGCAATACGAGTAGGCAAGACACAGTCGAACATGTCCACTCCTCGGATTGATCCTTCCAGCAGCGCATCCGGTGAACCCACGCCCATCAAATAGCGAGGTTTGCCTTGTGGCAGCAGGGGAACTGTATAATCCAGCACTTCATACATTAGCTGCTTGGACTCTCCGACGCTGAGCCCCCCAATAGCATACCCCGGGAAATCCATGGAAGTCAAATCAGCCGCGCTCTGACGGCGCAGATCTTCATACATGCCCCCTTGCACGATAGCAAAAAGACCCTGATCGTTAGGACGAGCATGACTTTTCAGGCAACGTTCTGCCCAGCGCGTGGTGCGCTCCAGTGATTTTTTCACATAATCATACTCAGCCGGGAATGGAGGACATTCATCAAATGCCATCATTATATCTGAACCCAGGGAGTTCTGAACCTCCATCGCTACTTCCGGAGACAGGAATTTCTTATCCCCATTTAGATGGGAACGGAAATGAACTCCTTCTTCCGTAATCTTGCGCATGTCGCTTAACGAGAATACTTGAAACCCGCCGCTGTCTGTCAGAATCGGACGATCCCAGTTCATGAACTTGTGCAGTCCACCAGCTTCACGAACAATATCATGGCCTGGTCTTAGAAACAGATGGTAAGTATTGCTCAAAATAATATGGGCATCCATCTCTTTCAGCTCTTCAGGACTCATAGTCTTGACTGTAGCTTGTGTGCCGACTGGCATAAATGCTGGTGTCTCAATCACACCATGTGGAGTGTGGACTCTTCCAAGTCTGGCTCCGGATTGTTTGCACGTTTTGATGTGCTCATAAGTAATTGCTGCCATAAGTTAACCCATCCTCTTACCTTAATAAATAAACATTGCATCTCCAAAGCTAAAGAATCGGTACTTCTGCTCTATCGCTTCTTCATAAGCAGCTAGAATATGTTCCCGACCTGCCAAAGCGCTAACCAACATAACCAAAGTAGACTTTGGCAGGTGGAAATTGGTAATTAGCGCATTTACTACACTGAACTTATACCCTGGATAGATAAAAATATCCGTCCAGCCACTGCATTCCACAAGCGGACCACCTTCACATTGTCTTCCGACCGTTTCAAGTGTCCGACAAGACGTTGTGCCAACTGCAATAATACGGCCGCCTCGTGCCTTAGTAGCATTTATGGTATCTGCCGTCTCTTGAGACATTACGAAGTACTCAGAATGCATAACATGCTCTTCAACCTTCTCTACAGACATCGGACGAAAAGTACCGAGACCTACATGAAGGGTGATATAAGCGATATTTACACCCTTAGCCTCAATCTGTTCCAGCAATTCTTGGGTAAAATGAAGCCCTGCGGTAGGCGCAGCGGCCGATCCCTCATGCCGAGCATACACAGTCTGATATCGTTCACGATCATCCAGTGTTTCCTTAATATAAGGTGGCAGCGGCATCGTTCCCAGCCTGTCCAGAATCTCCTGAAAAATACCCTGATATATGAAACGAAGCGTACGGCCGCCCATATCAGCTTCGTCCTCGATAACGGCACGAAGCTCATCGCTAAAGATGATCACTGCGCCTGTCTTGAGCTTTTTCCCTGGCTTTACAAGTGCTTCCCAGCGATCATCCCCAAGATTCTTCAGGAGGAGCACTTCCGCCTTAGCACCAGTATCTTCTTTCACTCCAAACAATCTAGCTGGAATGACTCTCGTATCATTTAGAACAAGCGTGTCTCCGGGATTAAAATAATCAATAATATCGGTAAAATGCCGGTGAGCCAGCTCTCCATCCTCCTTATTCACTAGAAGCAGTCTAGAAGCACTGCGATCAGCGAGAGGTGTCTGGGCAATCAATTCTTCCGGCAAATGAAAATCATAAGCATCTACATTCATGGTCTGTCTTCATTCCTTAACTATAGTAACGTTCTTATAATAGTGTTGCAATATTTGCTTGTAATCATACCCGCTGTCTGCCATGCCTTTCACGCCCCACTGCGACATGCCTAGACCATGGCCGTTGCCTTGTCCAATGAACAGAAAGCCCGAGCTGTTAGTGATCACTCTGGCTGCAGAATCTCCACCCATCACTACAGTTCCACTGCCATTTACATTAACCTTCCCCGATGCGGAAAGCACACCAGCACTCTGCGAGCTGCTAATTGTGGCGGTAGCGCCGTCAGCGCCTAATACAGTATAACTTCCGGGTGCCACAATATCAAACAAAGTACTAGGTAATCCATTAAACGCGGAGCGGAACATATCAGGATATTTCACATTCAGAGCCTGACCATTAGCTTTCACCTGAATCGCTCTTCCAGAAGGACCGCGCTGAGTAACTTGCAGGTTAGAGATGCTGGAAGGGAGCGTGCTTGTTGTTTTGCCCTGCAAGCTTTTTAGAAGTTCAGCAGAGGTATACGGCCCTTTGATCCAGCTATAGCTGCCGGACTCATATACTTTATCCAGAGCCACAGCGTTCTCACCCGGATTCAGCTTTCCGACCGCACTAACACTGCTCTCAATAACTGGCAGAGGACGTATATTCACATCTTTGGTTGTAGCCGTAACTATATCGAGTCCGGCAGCAGTTTTGCTGCCGGTTAATTTAATATTATCTTCACGTGCATAACCAGAGGTACCATTCGCAAGCAGAACATAATACCACTTCTTAGCAGCAGCCGCCGAAACATCTTCAACGCTTGGAACACTAGCAAATACATCGCCACCATTCGCCCAAACCTCTGAAGGGTCAGCTGTCACACCACCACTATTGGAAGAAAATACAGCCTCAACAACTTTACCACCGCTCATCAGCACTTCACCAGCAGTAGTATCTACAGCTTTGATAATGGAGGGAGCTTCAGACCCGATTCCGTTATATACCTGACTAAGAGTAGTATCTACTACATTCGCTACATCAAAACGGTTGCCTTGCGACAGCGCATAGCTGCGGGCGGCGACAGCCTGAGCTTTTAGCGCTTCTTCCGGCCAGCTGGAGGAAACCTCTCCTCCCACTACGGCATACAAGTATTGCTCCAGCGGCACTACATTAATTACAGCCAGCGATCCGCTCAAATTGCTCAGTTCCAAATTTCCGCGATATGTACGCTTGGATCTTTCCACTAACTGAATCCCAGCCTCGCTGCCTGCCGCAAGAAATTTAGCATTGCTTCCAGAAACCAGATAATGATCGGCTTGAGTTTCACTGCTAAAATCCAGCCCGGCATCCTTACGCAGTATTAATCCGGGCGAGGTGGCCACAGAAACCGTAAATTGTGGTGCCGCCGTAGACACAGCGGCCTGAACAGCTGTTAAATCACTATCGTTGGCAGCTTCGCCTACCCATACCTCTACTTGTGCACTGCCGTCGTTTCCTGCCAGAAACACCTTCCAAGCATCTAAACCAGCTGCAGTGAGGCTATTAAGCGCCACATCTGCTTCCTGCTCCGAAGAATAGCGGCCAGCTGATAAATGTTTATTGCCTTTCACCGCTGGGGTTTGGTCAGCAGGAATGCTCAGCCCTGCTTTGACTACACGGGTAAGCCCATCCTTGGCAGCTGCTTCACTAGCATAGACGCCCGTGTACAACTGATACACAGTCGCTCCATTTCTGGAGATTGCAAAAATCTGCGGTTTATCGGAGGTGGATTGGAGCTTTTTAGCTGCATCCGCTGCTGTCTGCCAGCTTGAAGCCTCCATCACCTTAACTCTATATCCGTCCAGACTTATACGAATTTGCTTCTGTCCTGGGACAGATACCAAAGGAGCACTTCCTGCTTGATCCGACAGCAAAGTAAAGCTTTGCGTTGATTGCAGTGTTACTGCTGGCACAGTGGATTTATATTTACTTCCAATATCAGCATAAAGAGCAACTCGTATCGTGCTATTAGAATCGGCATGACTGGCACCCGCAGGGATCAGGAAACTTCCTACAGCAAGCGCAGCCGCAAGCAATCCTTTGCTTAGCGGGGCGACCCCTCTCCATTTCCTCTTCGTATGCTTCATCCAGCATCCTCCTTTATAATTGTAGTGACGAACTAGTGCTGCTCCGGAGGGAGCGGAAGCCCTAAATGATGATAAGCGGCCGGGGTTACAATTCTTCCACGCGGACTCCGCTGCAAGAAACCTATCTGCAGCAGGTACGGCTCATATACGTCCTCAATCGTCTGACTTTCCTCACCAATCGTAGCTGCAATCGTATCCAGTCCTACAGGACCGCCGCGAAAGCTTGAAATCATAGCACTTAACATCTTGTGGTCAATACTGTCCAGCCCACGCGGGTCCACCTGAAGCATCTTCAATGCTTCCCCAGAAATTTCAGGAGTTATAATTCCATCTCCGCGCACTTGAGCAAAATCACGGACCCGCTTCAATAAGCGGTTGGCAATCCGCGGCGTTCCCCGCGAACGAAGTGCAATCTCTTCTGCTGCATCGCCAACAATCTCAATGCCTAGAAGATCCGCATTTCGAGATACAATGTAACTCAGCTCATCTATGTTATAGAATTCCAGGCGACTGACCACTCCGAAACGATCACGCAGTGGCGCAGACAATAGTCCTGCCCGGGTTGTGGCACCTATCAGTGTGAACGGCGGCAAATCCAATCGTACCGAACGGGCACTTGGTCCTTTGCCGATCATGATATCCAGCGCGAAATCCTCCATCGCAGGATACATAACCTCCTCGACCGTGCGGTGCAAACGGTGAATCTCATCGATGAAAAGCACGTCTCCTTCCTGCAGATTCGTCAGCAGAGCGGCAAGGTCGCCTGGACGCTCTATCGCAGGGCCGGAAGTTGTTCGCAGGTTCACACCCAGCTCATTGGCGATAATATTAGCGAGCGTTGTTTTGCCGAGACCCGGAGGTCCGTACAGCAGCACATGATCCAGCGCTTCGCTTCTCATTTTGGCCGCTTCTATATATACTTTCAGGTTTTCTTTCACCTGAGTCTGGCCGATATATTCTCCCAGATAACGAGGGCGCAAGCTTAGTTCTACCGCCTGCTCGTCCATCATCAAATTCGCGGATATAATCCGGTCATCCATTTCCTATCGCTCCCTTTCTTTAGGATGTGTACGGCTTTACTTAGCTATATATAGCAGCCCTAGTGCTTTCTTCATCAGCACATCTACAGTTCCTGTCTCTGCTCCCTCTTTCTTCAAAGCGAGCCACACGCGGTCCAATTCGCTTTCGGTATAACCCAGCCCCTTAAGCGCATCCCGCGCCTCTTGCCAGGCCAATCCGTCCGTTGCCTCTTCCGTTGGCACTGCAAACAATCCCGTTTGCATTGAAGCCATACTGAGTCCGTCCAGCTTGTCCTTCAGATCAAGGATCATGCGCTGTGCTGTCTTTTTGCCAATGCCCGGCAGTTTCGTTAAGAACGTTATGTTCTCTTGATAAATCGCTGAAATCAACTGATCCGGTGTTCCACCTGTCAGGATTCCAAGCGCAACCCTAGGACCGATGCCAGATACCTCTATCAGCTTGCGGAACAATTTTTGTTCCTCACGAGTCGGGAACCCAAATAATAGCGTAGCGTCCTCACGTGTTTGGTAATGAATATAGATCGTTACAGGTCCTTCTACTTTGGCAAAAGCATAAGGATTCGGGCAGAATACCCGGTATCCTACTCCCTGCACATCCAGCACCACATATTCCGACTCCAAATGAACAACGGGTCCTCTTAAGAAATCTATCATTTTCGCAATACCTCATTTAATTTAGAATTAAGACTGCTCGAATGGGCATGACATACCGCTACCGCCAGCGCATCCGCCACATCATCGGGTTTCGGAATCGCCGATAGCTTCAGCAGCAGCTTCACCATTTCCTGGACCTGCCGTTTCTCAGCCTTACCATAACCCACAACAGCCTGCTTTACCATCATAGGTGTATATTCCGAGACGGGGAGACCCCGCTGTACTGCAGCTAATATAGTCACACCGCGGGCCTGCGCCACTGGCAATGCTGTAGTAACGTTGCGAGCGAAAAACAGCTTTTCTATCGCCACAGCATCGGGTTTATATTTATCAATGAGCTGACCCATGCCTTCATAGACATGCAGCAGTCGTTCTTCCTCAGGCGTATGAGCCTCAGTCTGAATACAACCATATTGGACGGGGGTCAGTTTATGTCCTTCCTTATCCACAAAACCAAAGCCGACGATCGCCAGCCCCGGATCAATTCCCAAAATACGCAAACATGATCTCTCCTCTATAACAGGCAGATTATTCCACCGTTTTCATCCATTCCTCCGCCATGAAGCGAACATATGTATTCCTTCTAACCATTATAGCAAAAATCCCCCTTGCGGGAGAAAAAAAGTTTACCGTTTGCAGCGAAATGGCAACTTTAGGCCTACAGCTTAGACTCTTCCCCGTTTCATTTCACACAAAAAAGCTGCCCTCAGCCATTAATAATGACTTTTGGACAGCTTATCAAATCTATTGCTTGTTCTGCATGACATGCTCAGCAGCTTCGCGGGCATAATCACTGAAGGTAGACAGCACACTGTTGTACTCTTCAATATCCTGAACACGAATCCCCTCGTGAAGCTCTTTCCAAATATTTTCCGGCAATGAGGATTTCAGGGAACCCATATCCATTTGAAAAAAAGTCTTCAGTACCTTTTCCTGAACTGGCGGACCTTTAAACAAGGTCAAATTCCCAAACGCATCTACACCAATATAGGCTTCTTTTTTTATCATTGTCGATAAATCATTCACTTTTTGTTCCAGCCACAAATCCCCTTCTGAACTAATCCAACCGCTCCATTCAGGGTGTTCATTGATTATAGTCTTCAGCTGAAGCGGGTTCTTTACGCCTGGCAACGTCTGAATCTCTTCTCCGGACACATAGGTTGTTTTTAAATGAACGGTTCTGCTGAGCCCACTTTGGGAGATGGTTTGCAGCAGTTGTTCGTTATTTAAAGTGCCCTTCTCTTTTGCCTCATCACTGTCCTCGCCTACTTTAAAGACAGCTGCGGCCAGCTCACTATCGGCACTATCCGCCCAGCTAGAATTCGTCAGCAGTCCACTGATTTCCTCAGGTACCTGCATACTGCGCCAAGCCAGTACAGTAAAAGCTATACAAGCAGCTCCTACCCAAAGCGCCTTTTTCCAACGTCTCCATCGCCGCCAAAGTTGTTTTTTTAAGCGAAACGCGTTCACGTTAATCCCTTCATTCTGGTTTTTCCCTATTGTGACCTAAGAAGGGAGCATTTATGCGCTTTTCTGTGAATAATCGACATTTCTCCAAAAATACAAGGTTGACCTTGCAGTATGGTTCAAGGTTTATGGTGTAAGTTTGGAAGGGCGATTCTGGGGAGAGGTTTCACATACCGGCCTTAGGTGATACCTATTTCATTACGATCGACCATTTTTTCCACCAAAACTTTTGCTTTGCCAATAGACTATTTAGTTCTTAGTGTGCTATGCCATTGAATTGGGCGTTTGGGATGGTAGCGATGTAGGCGTTCTGCGTTTGCGTGATGGGGAGTAGGCGTTCTGCGTTTGCGTGATGGGGGGATGCGTTCTGCATTTGTGCGTTCTACGTTTGCGCGTTGTGCGGAGTGGATCTAAAACTAATTAGGGAAAAACTCCCTGAAAATAGCATATATTCGCTCTAAATGAACGAAATCAGGGAATTACTCCCTAATAAATAAGCTGTTTTCCTTAATTCCCGGGAATCAAACATATATTAGGGAGTTTTTCCCCAATTATATGTCTGACGACCAGAATCCAAAGAATTTCAGGGAGAAATTCCCTAATCGTTCTATAAGTGTTTTACCTTTTGCTTCATTTAAAGCTTAAGTTCGTTCTTCACTTATTATTTTACCTAGGCCTCACTCGGTGCTCACTCGGTAAGCCACTTGAAGCATCATTGGTCATCAAATGCTGCCTCAGCTTCAAGTGGTAATTTCTTTTACCTTTGTTCAGCATCTTCTTCGTATTAAAGTCATATTTAAGCGTTAGGAACCACCGGCAGCTTCACATGGCTCGGATACTCACGATTATGGTAAACGGTCTGCAGCACAGTAATCGCTTCTGAATCTTCATATGGATTATTACCTGTATTTGTATTAGGGAAAGCAACGAATTTGCTGGACGAAGTAACCGAGAACCGAATTCGGTGTCCAACAGCAAATCTATGGGCTATATTCGGCATGAAAATATCATATTTCTCCACCTGCCCAGGAATCAGCAGCTCAGGTGCTTCCAATCCATGACGGTATTTAGCTCTGACAATATAATTCGATAACCGGATGGAGTCCCCTTGTCCATTCACATCACTAAGCGTAACTACCCAATCCGTATCCTTGCCAGTACTGGTAGCATAGATAACCGCAGACAATTCTCCGGCCACAGTCAGCTCTTCCGTCAGAATATCACTAGTGTAGACAAGGATATCATTGCGCAGCTCGTATTTCCGCAAATTTTCAGGCTCTCGTTCACCGCTATCATTCATAGGATCATGAGGATTATAGACATAAGTATCTTCAGGAGAATGTTCCTCAGGCGCTGCGAGCAGTTGCCCATCCCCATGTCCTGAATTCGCTCGCCCACCGCTGGAAAGGTAGAAGGAAGAAACTGTGGCTTCGGCAGGTGTCCAATCCGCGGACGTTCTCCACTGATTTTCACCAACAACATAATAAGAGGCTCTAGGCTCCTGATCTATTCCATTTGGAATGCCTTTGAGGAAGCGGTCGAACCAGCGCAGCACAGAAACATCGTAATCATAGACTACGGCATCATTGCCGAAGCTCACACCTTCATAGTCTCTGGCTCTGTTCGGCCCGTGCTCCCAAGCGCCCAGACGGATTTTGCGATTAGGCACATCATGTTCTGTCAGCATTCTCCAAGTCTCCGATACGCCGGCGCTGTCGCCGTCATACCAGCCTGAGATGACATACATAGGCACCTGCACCTGATCTCCGCGCTCGGTAAAAGTACAGTTTTTCCAGAAATCATCATACTCGGGATGCTGGCTCCACAGATCCCATGGACCTGATGTTTTGCCAATCATTTGCTGAGGGATCTCTTTAATCGGTCTTGCATCAACGGCTGCTTCCGGATTCACCGTAATGCCTCCAAAGATATCAAAATCCGTCCGAGTACCCACAGATTGAGCAAGAGTCCAAGAGAGCAACGGCCAAGAACAAAGAGTTCCCCCTTTGCGAACGGTATCAACAAATGGAGAGCCTACATTCACTTCATCCACAACCGCCTTCAGATTCGGGTGCCCACTGGTGGCCGCCGCCACAACAACAAAACCTAGATAGGATGCGCCCCACATGCCGACGTTGCCATCCGACCATTCCTGAGCAATAATCCAATCAATCGTATCATAGCCGTCATCCCGTTCATTATAAAAAGGAATCAGTTCTCCTTCCGAATCCGCCCGCCCCCTAACATCCTGCGATACTACTGCATAACCTTTATTGGCCCATCTCATAAAAATCTCTTTTTTTCCGTTGCGGTCATAACATGTTCTTACGAGAATTGTTGGCAGCTTGGTTCCCGGCTTAATGCCCTCTGGTAAAAAAACATCTGTCGCCAGCCTCACTCCATCACGCATCGGAATCAGATCAGTGCCCAGATCGTTTACACCATATTCTGCCTTAGATAGAAGAGGATCATCGTAGACCACTAACGGAGTCAGCTTCTCATAACCCGCTTTAACCATAAGCTCAATACCATACCGATTCGGTGTAAGAAAAGCGATAATCTCCCCATCCAAAGTCACAATGTCCAGAGCCGTCTCTTTGCGCAGCGCCCATACTTGTGAGGTCAGTTCGCGGCCTTCAATCTGCGCCTGATACTGGATATGCTTTTGATAGATATCGCCATTACTCAGCACAACCTCATAATCTACCCACTCCCCTTTAGCATAAGCGTCTAAATGTTTGTGGATTTTTTGAAGTGGAAGCACAGTTTTGAACTGTCCATCCAGCACATTGTCTTGCATTTGCGTTCTTCTGCGCGGATCGACCTTAGCGAGCATGATCTGTTGCTCTGTAAAATGAATTTTGCCTGTATAAACACCAGAAAAGTAGACGTTAAATGTAGTTGTGTGTAAGTAGGTTGTCATCTGTTTATCCCCTATCCGCAAATTTCTTCAAATACGCGCAGCCAGTTGCCGCCCATGATCTTAGCAATATCTGCATCCGCATAACCGCGGGCAACCAAACCTCTAGTAAAGTTAATAAAATAACTATATTTCTCAAGTCCAGCAACGGTTTCTGTAGAAGGTCCGTCTCCTTTGGCGAATCCAAGCTTGGGTGCGATATGTTCTTTAAAATAAACCAATGACCAGAGCACATCGCTCATCGGCCAATCCGTTCCAATTCCGACATGATCCACGCCTACAAGCCGGATTACATATTCGATATGATCCAGCACATGGTCAATAGTTGTATGTTTAGGGTCTTCATGAACAAACCAAGGCATAGCAAAAATACCAATGACTCCACCCGTCTTGGCTATCGCGATAATCTCCTCATCACTTTTACAGCGCATATGCGGATAGATCGCCTCTACACCCGTATGTGAAGCAATCACCGGAGTTGTGGAATAAGCGCAGGTATCTAACGTAGTCTGTTTCCCGCAATGCCCCGTATCTACAATGATCCCCAGCTTGTTCAAGCGCGCAATGAATCTTTTTCCAAAATTAGTGACACCGGCGTTCGATTGTTCTGCGCAGCCCGCCCCAATCTGGTTCTGATTGTTGTAGGTCAATTGTAGAATTCTTAAACCGAAGTTATAAAGTACATCTACTTGATCGAGATTCGTGCCCAGACCATCCGTTTCTTGTGCTGTGATAATGCCCGCTTTATGACCATTACGCTTGGCAGCACGTATGTCTTCGGCAGTTAAGGCTTTGATTAACCAATCTGCGGAATCGAACTGCAGTTGCACCTCTGCCATGCTTGTAATGATGCTGTCTAAGGATTCTAAATGAAGTTCGCGGTTCCCTGCTGTAATTCCGGACTTGTACCACTCTTCCTTATACTCAGGGATCTCTCTGCTCGCAGATAGCTTTGTGATGATTTTTGCAGGCATACTGCTGTATACCATTGGTTCATCTTTATAAGGCTCACATAATTCTTTGATTCTGTCAGAGATAGAGTCTGGAATCGCGCTTGGAGATAAGGGGCCTTGAAACAGCAAATCGATAATAATGTTCTGCTCATGCAAGCGTTTAGCCCGCTCCTCCTCTTGCTCCGTCAACTTGAAATCATACAGACCTTCATAAGTGCTCATCGTGTAGTCGCTCCTTAGAATGCAATTTCAGTGCCTTTATGTAATCTAACAGCTTCATTATATATAAAATTAGCTGCTGCTAAATCCTCTATGGCCAGCCCTAATCCTTTAAAAAGAGTAATTTCAGCCGCGGACCTTCTACCCTCGATAGTGCCGCTGATCAGCTCACCAATCTCCCCGACAATATGATCTGCTGTGATTTTGCCTTCGTTCAGCGGAATTAAATAATCCCCAGATTCATTCTGAGCGGATTCCAGCCGATCCACATATAACTTAGCTAATTGGACGGTCTCCGAATCCAGCTCACGGTCATTGGGTCTACATGCGCCGACTGCATTGATATGTACACCCGGTTTCAGCCATTCTCCCTTGAGCACAGGTTCGGTGGATGCTGTCACGGTACAAATGATATCCGCTGCGCTGACTGCCGCTTGAACTGTCTCAGCAACAATGATCTGTACATTATATTTTGGGCTCATCTCCGTTTGGAAATCCTGCGCCTTTGCGAGTGTTCTGCTCCATACTTTTACCTCACGGATGGGTCGAACCCGCAACATCGCTTCCAGATGACTTTTTGCTTGTTCCCCAGTTCCAAGAAGAGCAAGGATTTCGGCATCCTCTCTGGCCAGATATCGGGTTGCTGCTGCACTGACTGCCGCCGTACGAATGGCTGTAATCTTTTGTCCATCCACTATAGCTTTCAGAACACCCGTAGATGAATCGAATAGAGTAACAAGACCTTGATGAGAAGGCAGGCCTGAACCGTGATTGCTGGGAAATACACTGATGATTTTGGCACCAGCTACCTCTTCATGCTGCAAATATCCCGGCATTAAGCCGAGCAGATTGCTCTTTTGTAAAGGAAGCACTTGTCTTAAGCTTTGCACGGCTTGTCCAGCAGACAGATCCTTCAAAACAGACTCCATAACAGAGATGCAAGATTCCATAGCTAATAGTTCAGCCACTTCATTTTGATTAATGACTAGCATAAGACGGACCTCCTTCTCCTCATCATGATTGCACGAACGCGAATATAAAATTTTCTTACTATCATAACTTATCCGGTTTAAATATTCATGTATAAAGCTGGAAGGCGAAAATTTGTCCTGACCTCAGTTATTCTCTATACTTAATATAGTACGTATTATATTTTAAGGAGCTGACTATTGATTATGGCTAATAAAATAACTTTAGGAAAAACCAATCTGCAGGTTCTCCCACTGGGTCTGGGTGCCAATGCTGTTGGCGGGCATAATTTATTTCCGGGTTTAAATGATGAAACCGGCAGAAATATCGTGCGCAGCGCTCTGGATCATGGGATTAATTTTATTGATTCCGCCTTTATTTATGGACCTGGAAGATCCGAGGAACTGATTGGCGAAGTGCTGAAGGAAAGAGGCGGCCGCGACAATGTGGTCATTGCTACTAAAGGCGCTCACGTGATTACCGGTGACAAGATTACACTGGACAACTCTCCAGCTTTTCTAAGACAGTCTGTGGAAGACAGCTTGAAACGCCTCCAGACCGATTATATTGATCTTTACTATATTCATTTCCCTGATGAAAACACACCTAAGGACGAAGCTGTAGGTGAACTTAAGAAGCTGAAGGATGAAGGGAAGATTAGAGCCATCGGGGTGTCTAACTTCTCCATTGATCAGCTGAAAGAAGCCAACAAAGACGGTCATGTGGATGTTCTTCAATCCCACTACAATCTGCTGCATCGTGATGCGGAACAAGATTTGCTGCCTTATACGCAGGAGCATGGCATTTCTTTCGTGCCCTATTTCCCACTTGCGTCGGGCCTGCTGGGCGGCAAATATAAGCAAGGCGATACATTCAGCGACATTAGAAAAAATGACCCGCTATTTCAAGGGGAGACCTTTGCCAAGAATCTGGAGAAGGTGGACAAGGTCCGCCAGATTGCCAATGCTAAAGGTGTCGAAGTCGCACATGTCGTACTTGCCTGGTATTTGACCGTACCTTCCATCAATGCGCTTATTCCGGGCGCCAAACGTCCTGAGCAAATCGTTTCCAACTTAGAGACGCTGAAGGTGCAGCTGACACCAGAAGAGATCAAAACTATAGATTCCATATTTAAGGCGTAATCTAGCCTCATTAGATTAAGGGGTTGTCCCATGGCCACGAAATGGCTGCTGGGGCAGCCCCTTTTGTGCTTTGGTTCATCCGATGATTCAGGTTAGATAGTTCGATTGCCATGATTCGTAAGATTCGTCATTCGTTCGTTTTATTTCCTTCGTACGTTCGTTCGATCGACCTATCACAGCTCCCCGCACAATGCCCTATCGGACACAGTTGACCCGTAACGCAGTATTATTGCACATTTGGAATTCCAACGGACCTCATATCCTCTATTGGCACAAAATACACCTAATATGAACCTTTTTCTAAGCAATAACGTCTCTGGGGTCCGAAACCCTGCTGAAAAGGCGATAAATTTGCATATAACGTCATCTGGGTCCGTAAGCGGCAGCGGATGGCAGTCGATCGTAGTGGAGAGCAGTCATTCTTCTCCAATATCCTAAATTCTTTGTATTAGTAAATATTGTTTGCTATACTTTCTCTGAAGTAACATTGGACTTTAATTATTATAAAAAGGGGAATTCCTTGATGATTATTCAACCTAAAACTCGCGGATTTATATGTACAACAGCCCATCCAGAGGGATGCGCCAAACAAATACAACAACAAATTGAATATGTAAAAGCACAAAAGAAAATTGAGGGACCCGCTAATGTACTAGTCATTGGTGCTTCTACCGGATACGGACTAGCTTCCAGAATTTCAGCCGCTTTTGGTGCTGGCGCCAACACCATTGGTGTTTTCTTTGATAAAGCTGCCGAAGGTCAACGTACAGCTTCTGCTGGCTGGTACAACTCCGCAGCTTTTGAACAACAAGCAGCGCAGCTTGGACTTAAATCTCACAGCATAGTTGGCGATGCCTTCTCCGATGCTATCAAAGAGAAGACCATTGAATTGATTAAAGCTGAATATGGCACAGTTGATTTAATCGTCTATAGTGTCGCTTCACCACGCCGCACTCATCCGGTAACAGGAGAAACCTTCTCCTCCGTCATTAAACCGGTGGGAACCGCTTATTCGAACAAAACCTTGAACTTCCACACAGGTGAAGTTTCCATGACCACTATTGAGCCTGCCTCAGAAGAGGAAGTACGTCAGACCATCGCTGTTATGGGCGGCGAAGACTGGAGAATGTGGATCGATCAGCTTCAAGCAGCTGGCGTGCTTGCCGATGGAGCTACAACCGTTGCTTACTCCTACATCGGGCCTGAAATCACTCACCCTATCTATCGCGACGGAACGATTGGTCAAGCCAAACATGATCTGGAACAAACAGCGATCCAACTGAATGATCGCCTGTCCACTCAAGGTGGACGTGCTTTTGTTTCCGTGAACAAAGCTCTGGTAACCCAATCCAGCTCCGCAATTCCTGTAGTCCCGCTTTATATCTCTGCATTGTATGAAGTAATGAAGGAAAAAGGGCTGCACGAGAACTGTATTGAACAAATGTACCGTTTATTCTCTGAGCATCTTTACAGTGGGGGCGAAGCTACTGCTGACGGGGGCTGCTTGATCCGAATTGATGACTGGGAAATGCGTGAGGATGTTCAGACTGAGGTTATGAAACGTTGGGACGAGCTGACAACCGACAATGCAGGTGAGCTTGCTGATCTTGAAGGCTACCGCCAAGATTTCTTTAACCTGTTTGGTTTTAGAACAGAGGGTGTAGACTACGAAGCTGACATTGATCCTAATGTCGACATTCCAAATATGTATTAATAACTGACCTATAGACAAATGAGGTTGTCTCTGAAGTAGTGAATTCTACTGATGAG
Organism: Paenibacillus sp. FSL H7-0735; assembly: GCF_038008505.1. Classification (NCBI taxonomy): domain Bacteria; kingdom Bacillati; phylum Bacillota; class Bacilli; order Caryophanales; family Paenibacillaceae; genus Paenibacillus; species Paenibacillus sp. FSL H7-0735. Next base: position 5,715,430 of record NZ_JBBOZH010000001.1, read on the forward strand.
ATAACCTCTTTCTCTTTTAGACAGACATTGGCTTACCTCCCCTCTTTATGATATGGTTTGATTGAATACTGCATGTTCTACTAACATTCAAAGGAGTGAGTCACTTTTGGTTAAAAAAATTAGTGTAGCAAACGGCGCACTTGAGGTGTCACAAATTTCGCTTGGCTGTATGCGGATTGCTGATCTATCTGCAAAAGAAGCAGATACACATGTACATAGTGCCCTTGAGCTCGGAATAGACTTTTTTGACCACGCTGACATCTACGCAGCTGGCAAAGCCGAAGAAGTATTCGCAGGCGTACTGGAGAACAATCCGGGTATGCGTGATAAAATGATGATCCAAACCAAATGCGGAATCCGCAACGGTTTTTTTGATTTCTCCAAGGAACATATCCTGCAATCCGTTGAAGGCAGCCTTAAGCGCTTGAAAACAGACTATATCGACGTCCTACTGCTTCACCGGCCTGATACGCTGTTCGAGCCAGAAGAAGTCGCTGAGGCTTTTGATATTCTGGAAAGCAAAGGTATGGTCAAACACTTTGGTGTCAGCAATCAGAACCCGTTGCAAATCGAGCTGCTTAAGAAAAATGTAAAGCAACCGCTGCTGTTCAACCAGCTGCAATTGAGCATTATGGTCACTGGCATGATTGATACAGGTTTCAATGTGAATATGACTAACTCCGGTTCAGTTGTTCATGATGGCGGGATTTTGGAGTACAGTCGCCTGCATGACATGACCATTCAGCCTTGGTCGCCTTTCCAATATGGCTTCTTTGAAGGCGTATTCTTAGATAACGATAAGTTCCCTGAATTGAACGAGGTCATTAACCGCTTAGCAGCTGAAAAAGACGTAACCAATACAGCTATTGCCATCGCATGGATTCTCAGACATCCGGCAAATATGCAGCCTGTCGTTGGCACAACTAATACACAGCGCTTGCGTGATATTGCCAAAGCTTCCGATATTACTCTCACTCGGCAAGAATGGTATGAAATCTACCGTGCTGCCGGCAATGTCCTTCCATAAACACCTAAAGCCACGGGGTACGTTGATAACGTACCCCGTGGCTTTTTTACCAGAGAGATTCAATCCTCACATTCTAGTTAAACTAGATAGACAGCGTCAAGATATTCGTATACTCACAAAAAGAACACAAAAAATTATAATTACTACCGAAATACTTAAGATCACAGTTGTTCTTTTGTTATGCTTTTTCATAATCCATCCTTCCTCTCTATAGATGCACATCTCTCTTTTCAAAAGAAATTAAAGCAACGCTCAAGCAAACCCCTATGATTACAACAGGAATTAGGATCATACGAATACCCTCGTTTAGGGTATATATCTCATGTGAATTTACAGCAGAGAATTTAAAAATTTGCGTCGTTAGCGTATTTTCAGAAATCACTCGCAGATATACATACGAAGAGTCTTTAAGATAACCACTGAGCAGAAAATCGCCAAATACAAAAACAAACGTGGCAATGACAGCAGTAGCCGATTTTTTCATCAATACTCCTAACAACAGCACGACAGCGGAATAAGCTGCGAGATACAAAATATTGAATCCAATAGCCCCCATCGCAACGATAAACTTCCCCTGTAAGCTTTCATCTCCGATATGGGAACCGGTAACAAGCGCTGCCAGCATATACAATACATAAAAAAGACCAAAGAATTGAATTACCCACCATACAACAACTTTTAATTCGGTCAGATATTTTCCCAGCAAATATAATGACCTGCGCTGACCCGAAGCGATAATGGTTTGAACCGACCCATACTCAAATCCCTCGGTAGCAAAAAAACAAACGTAAATCGGAATGATGAAATACAGAAAAAAAGATAACTGAATGCTAGTGATTAAAGGCTCTAAAGGACCATCTATATCAAATCCTACTTGTACCCCCATCCAAACCAGTAATAAGGCACTTCCAAACAGCAAAAGAAGACTTATCCCCTTGAACATAGGATCTTTGGTTACATAATAAGCTTCAGCCTTAAGAAAATTCCTCATTCGTTACCTCCAGCAATTAGATCCATATAATAGTTCTCAAGATTTGGAGCCGACAGGTTAATCCCTTCAATATGGATGCCCCGCTTTAGAAAAAAAGACATCAGCTCTTCCAGATTTGTATTCTCTTTAGGAATTTGAATTTCTCCAGCTTCGGTGATCGTAATGGTTTCTAGTTGGAGTTCACTTTTTAAAATCTGAAGCGTCGCTGCGGGATCAGCCGTTCGAATACAGATCTTAGTTTCCGCCGTATGTAAGAGTTCCTCCGCAGAAGCTTCTTTGATTAACCTTCCTTTATGAATAAAACCGTATTGGGTCGCTAGTAGCTGCAACTCACTTAAAATATGACTGGAGATCAGTATAGTCACTCCTTGTTCTTTGGAAAGCTTCTCCAGGATCTTTCGCACTTCTACAATGCCTGACGGATCAAGACCATTAATAGGCTCGTCCAATACCAGAAATTTGGGATCGTTAAGTAGAGCAATAGCCAGACCTAAACGTTGTTTCATCCCAAGGGAGTATTCTGAGGTTAGCTTAGAACCGGCATCTGCCAGAGAAACTGCCTGCAATACTTCCGCAATTCTGCTCTTATCCTTAATCCCAAACGCACGACAATAAAACGTAAGATTTTGCTTGGCATTTAGATTAGGATAAAGCGCTGGCCTTTCAATTAGAAATCCAACCTTTCGCCTCGCCTCGTGAACAGCTTTTTTGTCCTTTTTTTCAAAAAGAGAGATTTCACCATGTGTCGGATGTACCAATCCGCCTATAATTTTCATTAATGTAGTTTTACCTGCCCCATTTTCGCCAACAAACCCATAAATATCTCCTACCCCAATTGTCATATAGACATCCTGAAGCGCAAAAGACTCTCCGTATTGTTTGCTTAAACCTCTGGCCTCAAAGATCGTTTGCGTCAAATCAAACACTCCTCTTTTCACTTTTCCACATCCTAACATGTTGCCATGGACACTACATTCAAACTGTAACAATCAAGTTAGTTAATGTAATTATTAAGAAGGATTTGTATAATGTGACTTATATGGTCGACAAATTCCCGGATATTTTGGACAATTCTTGTCGAAAGGAATGATAAAGTGATACGTATTGCTGTCTGTGATGATGACTTTCCCACTACTGAATTAATAGAGAGACTTATTCTGGAGACTCAACCTAATTTCACAAGGAAAATAGAGGTCTCGATCTTTTATTCCGGCGAAAGCTTCACTAAGGCCATTCAAGAGGCCTGCGCGTTTGATATTATTTTTATGGACATTGAAATGGCGGATATGGATGGAATAAAAGCTGGGTATGTACTGCGGGGAAATGATGAAAATGATCTAGTGCAGCTTATCTATGTCTCTAGTCATGATGAATATCATCTGCAACTCTTCGATGTTCAGCCCTCGGGATTTATCAAGAAACCTATCGATTCAGAGATATTTAAGCACAAACTGATTTCTACGATTGAAAAAGTAATTCGCAAGCTCCAGCAAGGCAAAAAAAACTTCTTATCACTACAGCAAAAAGGAAAAGAAATTCTAATCCCCTATCGAAATATCATCTATCTGGAAAGCAACCGGCGGAGAATTATTCTTTATTCCTGCAACGATCAACATGACTACTACAGTACACTAAACGAGGAAGAGCAGAAGCTTCCGGTGAGCGATTTTGTTCGAATCCATCAATCCTACATCGTTAACTTTTACTTTATTAAAGAAATCAGGAACCAGGGAGTAATTCTCCTAAATGGCGAAGCCTTACCCATTAGTGCAAAATACAGTGCCGATTTCAAGAAAAAATATCTGAAATTCAGGGGGAGTCTTGTTGGATAATATCTTTCTGGAGGAGTTATTTTATCTAGTAACGCTTCCACTTTTACCTATCATCATTCATTACTTCTACAGTCACTGTTTCGTTAGCCGACTTACCACCAAAGCCAATCTTGTTATCGTGTACTCCCTATATTTCCTCTGTATTGTCTTTCTGCACTATAGCTCACTGCCAGGCTCAATCCTACTCACACTCAATATTGGCCTGATTGCTCTCTTATCCTTTTTTTATAATGGAAATATCAAATGGCGGATCGTTGCCGCTCTTTTTCTGGTTGCGCTTATTACGCTTAGTGAGTTATCACTGCCCCTATTTTACTCGACAAAGGGATATATTCTGAACCAGTTTCTTTCCAAGCTGCTGATGTTTATATTAGCTTTTGTATCCGTGCGCGTAGCTAAAGCCTTTGGAAATGGCGGGTTATCTAAATGGTATTGGGTTCTTTTATTTATTTGCCCTTCTATAAGCACACTAGGGATCTACAGCTTCGCATCCAGCCTTTATATGCAGTCCTTCCCTACCCTTGTTCCAATCCTGTCCACAGGACTACTCATTATAAATTTATTGATATTTATCTTATGCGACCGTATGTTAGTTATCCAATCTGCGCAGAACCAAAGTTACTTACTTGAGCAACAAAATGCTTACTATGTAAATCAATATCTTTTGACAAAAGAAATACAGGAAGAATCTTTTAAGTTCCAGCATGATATTAAAAATATTCTCATAGGTTTACGCGCAAAGGTACAATCCGGTGAAGCTGCCAATCTGAATGAGTTGGACAACTTACTGGGGCAAATAGACAATCCAATAGGCGTTAGTAATAGCGGGAATACGATTATTGATTCCATTATCAACTACAAGCAACAGGTCGCTGAAAAGCATCAGATCCCCTTCAAGTTAGACTTGAACATCCCTGCACAGCTGACGCTCGACACCACAGTTATCAGTGTGATTTTAGGAAATGCACTGGACAATGCCATTGAAGCTTGTTGCGATAAAAGAAATGAAGAGTGCTATATAACCATACATATGCATTATCTTAATGAAAGCTTGTTCATCCGGATTCAGAATCCTTATGTGAATGAAATTCATACGAATCGTTTTGGCGACATCTGCTCCACAAAAACTAATAAATCCGGTCATGGTATAGGCTTAAAAAGTATCCAGAAGGTCGTAGAGGATAGTAATGGCTTAGTAGATATTTCATATAACAATAATCTATTTCAAGTCGAAATTGTTCTTTTTATGGTCGCCTGTAAAAAAAGGAACAGCCTATCGTAAGTACAATAGGTTGTTCTTTTTTAGTTAACAGTGAGATGAATCGAACCTCCACAGTTGGACATTAGAAAGAGAACGAAATGCACTAGGAGAAAACCAACTCTCCCCTAACAAACTTAAGCGAAATTTAATAAAAATCTCAATAAAAATGCAGATCTGTTCTTCTTTTTCTAAATTAGATTTATAAATATGCTAGTTACTCCTCAAACAATGAATCTAGCACGGTTGTACCTCATATCCAACTAAAGTCAATTGCCTCTTTTATATCTACTAATTTATTCCCCCAAGAACTTGTGAACTATTTCTCATATACTATTTTAGGTTGGCGCCAATCTTTCTCATAGAGGTCTTATGAATGCAGTTTAAAGAAATCTATCTAATAATTTGAAAGAAGGAAACCACATTGGTACTGGGTTGTGATACTGCAACAAACGTTACTTCAGCAAGATTGATGACACTTCAAAATAATAACTTTACATTTGTTGGACGATACCTGAACCGTGTAGAAGGTTCTCATGACGGACTTACAGATGCTGAGATTACACGAATTTCTAATGCTGGGCTGTTCATAGTATCCCTTTATGAAAACAAAGGTGGAACAACTGTCAGTTACTTTACGAATGCACAGGGTGTTAGTGATGCGAAAGATGCTGTGGAATTGGCAAATGACTTCGGACAAACGAATGCCACTCCGATTTATTTCGCCGTGGATCGCGATATGACCACTACTCAAATTACTGGAAATGTTGTGCCTTATTTCCAAGGGATAATGTCAGTTCTAAACAGCAGCACTCAAAATCCTAACGGTTATAAAGTGGGAATCTACGGTTCAAGAGCTGTTTGTGCCTACATCCGCGGCTCCTTCTCAGCTACGACACGTTATACTTTTATCGTCGATAATAGCTGGGCAGGGACTTTCAATGATTGGAACTTACGTCAATATAATTTTAACACCACGCTTGGCTCAGGCAACGGTCAGATTAAGATTGATTACGTAGAGTCATCTTCTCATGGAGGAGGGGGTTGGAAATAGTAACCTATTTTATTCAAATTGAGAAACAAATAGAAGGGATCCTTTAGCCTCCGAATTTTCTCACTGCTGCATGTACCGCTTGATACCCTATAATATCCTATAAGAAGTTGCATCTGTAATACAACATATCAATTCATTGGATTCATGTTATTTTTTAATCAATGAACGTTGCAAAATTGGATCCCTTACAATTCGCTAATACTCTTTTCGAATATTTCTCTCATAGGCTTCTATCCTTAGGCATACTTTAGGATAGAAGCCTTTTTGATTTTAGTTCGGGAATTAGTATTCATCGTATCTATTTTTCCATTATCTGAGATCCCATTGGACAATCAAAAAGCGGCCATTCCAATGGCCGCTTTTTTTAAGGATTTAGAAGCTTATCATAAGCTTCATCATAAACCCAAGTGATTCCTTCATCTTTACTGGTAAGATATATAGTTCCTGCCACACCGGTATCTTGATCAATTAACGAGATAGGGAACAGTCCTTCCTTTCTATTAAAGATAGGAGAAAGGGGATTTTTTTTATATTTATCAAACTTTTCTGGAAGCGATACAGCAAGCCTTTCCCAAGTTTGCCCCTGATCTTTGGTCCAATAAATTACAGGACCCTCATCCATATAATATCTGTACCCTAAAAACCCGATATCCGAACTAGAAAATCCCACGCCGGTCAAATGTTCCGAATAAATATCATTTGGATTGCCTATCTCTTTCCACGTCTTACCTCCGTCAGAGGTTTGATATACATAATTCAGCGCACTCCCAACTCCTTGTGAAGCACCACTGACCAGCCAACCATCATTTTTATTCGTGAAACCGATAAATTTTGTTTCATATCCCATTGCTCCAGGAATAGGATAGTCATTCCATGTCTGTCCCTTATCATTACTGATTAAAACATGCAGCGGCAATGATTTTCCATCTGCAAAACCATAAACAATAGCTGTTTTATCCTCGGATATAAAATAACCGGTGTTCTCTTGCCCCATTCCCAGAACCCCTCCGGTCGTATCCAATTTTAATGGCACATTTGCTTTAACATCTCCATTCCGATATGAAACAGAAACATTCCCCTCTGCATCTATGGAGTACGAATTGCCAGCATCATTAACAACAACTTGCTCCCCATCAAAGCCAATGGAATAGATCGTGCCGGGTTTGATGAATTCGGTGCCTTTTATATTAGTGCACGACGCCAACACGCTGATTACCCCGATCAAAAGCAGGACGGTATAAAATAGAGTGATGCCGTTTCGTTTTTTCTTCGTATTAAGAATAGATATAAATCGCTCTTTCATAGAAATTTCCCCTCCTGAAAAGTTAGTTGATAAAGCCAAAAAGCGGGGATCCGAATTCTGTATGACAGATAAGATAGCCTCACAATATTTTTTACGGTAAGATAAGCTTCGTGTACCCACTACCGTCTCATCACAGTAAATTTCAATTTCACGTCCTGCTTGGCGTACCATGAACCACACGAAAGGATTAAACCAATGAATTGCATGTACAATTAAGAGGAGTATCTTATATATAATGTCATGTCTCTTATAATGAACTAACTCATGCTTGAAGATAAATTCAAGCTCTTCATCGTTATATTGATCATGCGGCAAGAAGAGAATCGGCTTGTAAAAACCAACTAACATTGGATTTGGAACCTTTTCACTAATTAAAACGGTGATGGATAATTTTATTTTCATTTCTTTATAAACTTGGTTTATTTTCAATACCATCTGGTCACTTAAAAGAGAATTACTCCAACGAAGAGACTGTTTTCTGAAAAAGTAGTAACTGGTAAAATGATAAAGCAAAAAAAGTACGAACCCGGAAAACCAGAGCCAAGTTAAGATGTCCATAAGAGATGGTATATGATTTAACGATGCGGCCTGCTGAACAGGATGAGAAATCCCTGACACATCAATTTGTATGCTGTTGGAGGGAATGTCTTGAAACACTGTACTTATCTTTGAGCTATCAGGAAGCGGAATCCGTACGACATTATTGGCAAACGAAATGTTAAATGGAAGTAGCAAGCGTATAGTCAAAATCATCCATATCCAATATTTCCATTTTGCCGAATAGTTTTTGCTTAACCATGGAGACAAGAACATTAAAATGAAAATCATTAGACTTGTCGTTACTGAAATTATTAAAAAATCCAAAAAAAGGCTGGTCATTATCAGGAATCCTCTCTTTCTACCCGGTCAAGCATTTCACGCAGTTCTGCAAGATCATTTTTATCGATAGCCTTGCCATTGTACAGCGACATCACCATATCTTGAATAGAATTACCGAATAGTTTTTCAAGAGTAGATTTCCCTTCACATTCCTTATAATCCGTTTCTGAGATGGCTGCACGATAACTATTGCTCCGTCCCTCCTTTTCACAATACAGAAATCCTTTATCAACGAGTCGCGAAAGTACCGTCATTAAAGTAGCCAAAGCCCAATTTCGTTTATTACGTAATTGATTCGATATGTAGGAAGAACTCACTGGATTCCCAGTTTTCCAAATGACAAGCATAATTTCTAACTCTGCATCAGGTAGCTTCTTAATTTCATTAATCATGAATCAACCTCCATATTATACAGTTGTATAACTGCTTCTATTATACAACTGTATAAATAAAATGCAAGTCATCTTTTCTTTTGTTTCTATAAATTAGAGACGTTGAAAAGTAGGAAAAGGTTTGCACTTTATAGTATCAATGCTAAATCATCGAATGCGAAGCTAACGGTATACACTAGAACTTTGGAAATAGGGTAATTCAGAAGTAGTAGTAGAGGAAAACCTAATGCTCCTATTAGAAATTCAATAAGCTCTGAAAATGAAAAAGGTCTATAAAATCGCTTATTAAGCAATTTTATAGACCTTTTTAGTATACCGGTGAGAGGAATGGAACCTATCGATATTTATTTTGAACGCATCAATAGATATAGGAAGTAAGGCACACTCAGCATTGTTACAATAATTCCTGCGGGAATATCTGACTTAAAGCTGACCGTTCGAGCAATCGTATCCGCTACAAGCAGCAATAGCGCACCAATAAGCGCTGAAGTAGGTAGAAGAACTTTGTAGTCGTGACCTACCAGCTTGCGAGCCACATGCGGACTAATCAATCCAATAAAGAAGATCGAGCCCCCGAGCGCTACACAGCCAGAAGCTATGCCTACAGCCGCAATTGCCAAGCGCAAAAATTTCTTCTTTACAGCGACTCCTAATCCTATCGAAATTTCGTTGCCTAGCACCAAGACGTTCAATGTCCTGAAATTAGAAAGAATATATGCGAATAGCAGCAATACCCAAGGTGCCAACAAGCTGATATAAGACCACTTGTCCCCCCATAAATATCCTGCTTGCCAACGCTGCGCAAACTCATACTTCTGGTCATCAAGCTTTAAAGTCAGGAATAGCGACAGCGCACTAAACCCCATATTGATTGCAACACCAGTCAAGACAAGTCGTGTAGAAGAAATCATACGACGTTTTCTATAGGCTAGAACATAGATCAGAGCTGCTGCCAGCAGACCGCCTAAGAATGCCATAGACGGCAGTAATAATGTTATAGCGGCGCCTTGAATGCTTACCGTTGAGATAATCAGCAACACCATAAGACCTGAACCTGAGCTAATACCAAGCATGCCGGGATCAGCCAGATCATTGCGCAGCAAAGCCTGCATAACTGCACCTGCCAGTGCCATCCCAAATCCAACAAGTATCGCTAATACGATCCGAGGAAGACGAAACTTATAAACAACGAGATTATGCTCCTCTGGACCTTGTCCAAGCAATACTTGAAATACTTCAAGTGGATTGAGGGACACCTTTCCCATATTAAGACTAAGAATAGCTCCTGCAATAAGCAGTATTAAAAGAGATAGAATCCATATTGTAGCCTTATGCGATTTAACAACATTCATTTGAAGGCTCTCCTCTCTTTGCTCGCAATTAGCAAGAAGAAAGGAACACCAATCATTGCAAAAATAATGCCCAGTGCTGTCTCTGCCGGACGATTAATCAGCCTTCCAGCGATATCCGCTACAACCATAAGTGCGCCGCCGTAAATGGCTGATGCCGGAATAATATAACGATAATCTACACCTACAAAAAAACGCATAATATGCGGAATAATTAACCCTACAAAGCCGATTGGCCCTACAAGTGCAACAGCTACACCCGCTAGTAAAAGGACCGCAAGCGTAGCTATCATCTTAACGAGAACGATCCGTTGCCCGAAGCCTTTCGCGATCTCTTCCCCCAAGTTTAAAATAGTGATAGAGCGTGCAATGAATAGTGACAAAGCCAGTCCACCTAAGAACCAAGGTATAACTAGCCTAATTTCCACCCATGTTGCTCCAGCCACACTACCCGAAGTCCAATAAGCAAGGGCACGACCAATTCCATAGTTTAATGAGATAAATGACCCCACAGCTCCAAATAGCATTGTAATTGATATTCCAGCTAGCACCAGTCGTTGAGGTGTCATTCCTGAACGATTCAATGAAGCGGCAAGATACGTTAATCCTGCTCCAAGTCCTGCGCCAATAAAGCTAACCAGCAGGGTTGTTGTCTGCAGTTGCCCTGGAAGAAAAACCAGTGTAACGGCCATTGCAAGAGCTGCTCCTGCATTCACTCCCATTAATCCGGAATCTGCTAAGGGATTTCGCGTATAGCCCTGCATAACCGCTCCTGCTACCGCGAGACACATCCCCGCAATAATATCAGCTGCTGTACGCGGAATACGAAGGGCATGAATAATCTGATGCTCGGTCAGTTCAGGATCAAAATTAAAAATCGCTGTCCATGCCATCTTCAGGCTCATGGAAGCAGAGCCAAATGAGATAGAAGCTGCTACTGAAAGCAGCAGCAGCAGTATCCCTAGGAGTAGAAACAGACCGAAATACGATTTCCCTCTTAAATCAGGGATAACGGTTGTTCTATCATCTAGCCTTCTATTTTTTTTCATACGCTGACACTAGCTTCTCTACTACAAAATCTAGTTGCTTATCAAGAGAGTAGATATCGGAATAATATGAAAAATCAAACCCAATTTCGATCAATCTACCTTCTTTAATTGCTGGAATGCTGTTCCAAATTGGATTGTCCGACAAATCATCAGCACCATCCCATACAGAGCGGAACACGAAGTCTCCTATATACTCTGGTAACACCTCTAAGGAAACAAACCCTCCAGTAGCCTTCTCTCTGCCATCAATCTTTTTCTGAAGAATCTCTGGTGCTTTTAGCCCTAAATATTCATAAATGATCTGAGAGCCCCTTCCATAAAGCTTGCTATCGATCACCGCCATCTCTTTTTTTCCGCCTTCGATAATGGTTACTGTCTTATCCAAAATTCCAAGTTCATCAAGCTGCTGCTTGCTCTTCTCCAACTTCTCGTGGAAATTATCTAATAGAGCTTGTGCCTCCTGCTCCTTGCCAAATACCTCGCCAATCTTCATTACACGTTCATCCGTCGCCATTTTTTCATAGGGAATTGGAACGGTCGGTGCAATATCCTTAAGGATTTCGTAAGTTTCTTCAGAAGCAGCTATGATCAAGTCCGGCTTTACTGCCATAATAGCCTCTGGATTAGGCTCATACCATGAACCTAGATCTTCAATCCCCCCCAGCTCTTCTGCAAAGGCCGCTCCTTCAAAAACACTCGAAGTACCTACTGGCTTAATGCCGAGGGCCACAAGATCCCCTTGAAGGTATAACACGACAACCCTCTTTGGATTAGCTGGAACAACAATATCTCCCTTTATTGTAGAGATAGTTCTTGTCTGAGCCTCCTTATTGACATTGTCAGCTGCAATTGAATTATTTGCTGGTGATGATGTAACTTCAGAAGCTTTGGATCCATTAGAATTTGTGGCATTAGAACCAACGCTTGCAGATCCACATGCACTTAAAAGCAAGGTAAAGCTAAGCAGCATCGCTACAATAAAACTTGACGTCTTTGTTAATCTCATAGGTGAAGACCCTCCGGTTATTTCATTTTGGTAATAGTGATGATAATGATTATCATACTCAATAACATTATATCGGGAGGATATGTGCTCGCCAATGGAGAATTTGGCGGTGGTAAATGGACGATTGTCCGATGAACTCACCTGCCTGCTTTCCTTGCGGAACCGGATGGGAGATTGACCATTGTATTTACTGAACATACGACTGAAGTAATATACATCGCTATATCCAACTTCTTCTGCAATATCGCGAAGTGGAGCATCGGTACATCGTAATAGCTCTTCTGCATGTTTAAGCCGGAATCGTATCAAATATTCAATCAAGCTAAACCCCGTCTCCCCTTTAAAGCGGGTTGATAAATGACGAGGGCTGTAATTAAATTGCTCCGCTATAGATTCTAGTGATAAATTATGACGATAATGCTCCTCAATATAACGGACAACCTGCCCAATGACATCCGGTTGCCTGAGGTTAATTCCATCCTTTGTGAACTGCTTTAATAATTCATGTATAAACTGATAGAACAAGCCTTTAACTTGAATTCTTTCCAATTGGCTTCCTTGTGCCCAAAGTTGTTCCATTGCCATTAGTTGATAGTGCAGTGGTAATGGCTCCAAAGACTCGAAGCTATACTGCATCCGAAATGGATTGCTGCGTTCTAAAAGTCTTGCTAAATCCTTTCTTCCTGGCAAGGAGGCTCTATAGAATAATAAATAGTATTCAAACAACTTCCCTGTCTCTATACTTAGTCTCATGCCCTTGCCACCATGCACAATAAAGTGACGGTCTGCGTCGTAATCTATGCCGTTGAGATTCAAGCTGGCCGTACCCCGCACACAGTAGATAAATCCGCATGCTGGTAATATATAGCCTTGCAGATTGTCCCCAGGCTCCATCACAGCATGTCGAATATCAAGTACTTTAACAGCAGCATAATTCCATGCGAAAATATGATCTTCCAGCTTCATCTTTGCCATACACTCCGATCTGCTCCACAATCTATTTGAATTAATTATATTCCACAACAATGATAATGATTATCAATTAGTATTAGGTAGTTCCTCTATTTTGTCAATCGCTGTTTAGTATCATGCTTGCTTATAGCTTCGAAGTGGAGCTTCCTCAGGAATGCCTCTATCTCATTCACATATCCTCTTACATTAATCATTCTCGGTACAACTAAGTCCAATTTCTTATTCACAACTGAAGGATGTATCAAAAGTTTTCCGGCACAGGCATGAACGGAATTGTAAAAAAACAAACAAAAAAGTTCATCAGATATAGTATCTAATGAACTTTGAGTTGATTTAGTTGGTACCGGTGAGAGGACTCGAACCTCCACGGTTTCCCTCTCGATTTTAAGTCGCTCATGCTATCGGGAAGATAGCAGAAACTAAGTCAAAGAAAAGGAATCTAAAGCCCGCGAAAATCCTTGTAAGATCAAGTTTTTTTGCGGGTTCTTTCGTTAGATTTAAACGCCGCAAGGCTTCCGGGAATCTTCTCAAATAGTAGTCGCTTTTGCACAAATGAGAGAACTCGGAGAGAACTATAACAGATCAGCCCGCTCCCTATCATTGACAGATAATATCGAAGCTTTGGCTTCAGGGAGGGGAATTGATATGAGAAAAACAACAGTAAACACTATCGCTAATCAAAAAGGCAGTACAGGCAAAACCACCACCGCTTATAACCTAGCTTACGCCTTATATAATGAAGGAAAAAAGATATTACTAATTGATTTGGATCCTCAAGGGAATCTAACGATGTACTTTGGTATCGAACAACCTGATAAACTCCCTTACTCTATGTTCAACATCAAGAACGCGATGATGACGGACGAACCGCTTCCATCGCCCGAAGGGTGCATTCATTCTCAAGGTAACATTGACCTGATTCCTAGCAACATTGAACTGTCTGTTGCCGAAATTAACCTACGGGATGAAAATGGCGGTGAAAAGACATTGACCCCTTTACTGGAACCGATGAAAGCCAACTATGACTACATCATTATAGACACGACTCCATTCACTTGGCTTACTCAATATCAATGCTTTGGTAGCACTCAACTGCTCAGATCATTGTGAAGGTAAAGAAGCGAATCAATCCACATATTCACATTGAGGGCGACTTGATGACCAGGGGCGACACCCGTACCAATTTATATAATGAAACCATTCGTCTAGTGAAAGTGTGGTGTATCATAGAAGTCAGTGGTCCGGCAAGTTTATTTTGATCAATGAAAATGGACTCTAGACTCCAAAGCGAGGAAAACTGTCGACCTGTCTTTTACGTTATTCAAAAATAATTAAGTCATCTATCTCCCCTAACGCAAAATACAAGAATCCCTTGAATTTATCAATCGTAACATTCCGTAAAATATCAGCAAAATCTTCATAATCTTTTATTACTTGAAAATTATTAAAGTAAACTTTATTCAATATCTCTGATTCGCATTCACTTCGACTTATTGGACTAAATCTATTACTGTATACATTTATCCTTAACTCCTCTTTTAACTCGTGGAAATTTACACTTTCAAGCATAAAATTTATTATCTGTTCCACATCTACCGTTATCTTATTTGGAGTCTCGTAAATATCATTGCTGCTCGTTAATTCAAATATATAGTAAATTCTAGTAGAGTCCTCATTACTAAAAAATATAATTTCAAATTTACAGTTATTTTTGACACCATAAGCTTTATCTAATAATTTGCAAATACTTATCAAGTACAATTCATTAAGAATCGTTTGTTCTTTGTTAAAAATCTTAGAAAAATAAGTACTAGAAAGTGCAACTTTTTTATCACTATTACAAAATAATTTAAATATTTGTACATCTATATTTAAATTAGATGCTATCCGTTCCAGTTCTTTGTCATGGAATTCTTGCTTTTCCACACAACCTTTTCGCTTTGTTTTTTGAGGCAAGTCAGAAATAACAAACTCATTTTTTTCATGATTAAAAATGAAATATCTTAAATTTCCTGCTACATAAATACTACTTAAAGTCTCAAATAATTGGTCAACGTTCAAACTTTTTACGTCCTCAAGTAGGCCTATTGGTCGAGAAACAATATCTTTATTTAAATAATGAATCATTACATTGATCTTTGCCACCTCATTGTGTTTCGATAGTATTTCTTCCTCGACCTCTCTAATGGCCATTAACATTAAGTCATAATATTCATTTTTATTATTTAATATCCTCCTCATATAGTTTTCAAATTCAAAGATAAGGTTTAAACCTACTTGGTACTTCGCATTGCTCCAACTATATAAGCAATAGCAGTAACTTGTTTGTCCTCTCAAATTACTTTCTTTCTCTGTGAAAAAATCTTTGAGCATCGCCAGTATAACAAAGTGCTCTAGAACGTGAGCTAAACCGTTGTTGCTAATACCATCTTTTTCTGATCCAGCTTCGCATAAAATAAAAAATGAATACATCATCTACCTTCTTTCCGAACTTCACTTCATTTTTTTATCCTTGATGTGTTTTAACTTTATGCGTAATGCTCAATCTAAGAAGTAAACCTCATTTTATTAATGCATCTTGGCAAAAATAGTAGGAGTATAAATAAAACTGCAACAGTAATGGAAGGAACGGCAATAATTCTAGAAATACCTACATAGGGTTCAAAACTTGTGTAATAGCTGTTGAACTTGGCTATCTGCATGGGCAGAAAATTGCCCACATAATGTTTCAGAAAGAATACCTCACTCATCTGAATGGCGTAAGATATGGCTATGGTGAATAGTAACAGGGCGTAGCCAGTATAAATCTGTGTGACTAATACGCTGATAAATAAAGTAATCCCTGTCATCAGTGAGATTGCCACATATCCAATAACCAGGTTGATTAAAAACTGCTCGAAATAATTCACCGCAACCATTGATAAAAAAAATTGTGGACTACTTTGTATAGGCAAATCCGCTCCTTGTAAACCGTACATAAAGAATATAGGCGTAATGTAAATCGCCACCGCCGCCAGATAAAGCAATAAAGAGAGCTGGAAGGCGTTGATAATCCGTATCCTACTCAGCTTACGTTTTCCAAACCTCGTGGATTTGACCAGTCCGTCCACGCCCAAGGTCTCGTCTTCATTAAAAATTGGGACCAGTAGAATGGAAATGAGAACCAGGACAATAAAAACACACTGGCTCATCCCTGAGTTAACGTTCTTCCATCCCTCGGCATAACCCATCCGGATAGGTTCGGAGAGAGAAGCCGCTGCATAATTCCCGTTGCTGATTCCTTCCCTAGAACTCCCCGCTTCCTTCTGTGCACTTTTGATGATGTCTGCCCTGTCCTGATAAAATTGTTCTGCTGAGACATCCCGTATTCCAGTCCAGTTCCAGCCATACACTTGGATAATCATATCCAAGGCTGGCAAATCTGCAACATCCGCTTTATTCCTGTCTTCTGGTAGGCTAAGTTCTCTGTATTTTTCCAAAATTTTATTAATCTCAACTTCATCCAATACCTCCGGTTGATAGAAATACCGGTATTCCGTCCCATCTGTTATCTCATATCTTGCCTGATTTAAATAACCTGTTTTGATGGTGTCTAAGTTGTAAAAGGTAAGTATCAGAAACAATGCCAACAAAAAACCGAATATGTTTATGTTTAGGATTTTACTTCTGTTTACTTTTGATAAATAGCTCATGATTTCACCTACCTTCCTCTACTGTAAATAATATCTTCTCATCCATATAGAGATACCGATTCGAGATAAGAGAATGTACACAGTACCCAGAAACAGGGCGACAAAAACATAAGGAAATACAGTATTACCCACAAAATATAATTTCTCTATGCCTATAAGATTATTGATAAAGTTCTGGGGCATGAAGACCATCACTTTTTCAATCAGCGCCCCCCTCCCCATCTGATAAGTATTTACGAGATAAAAATAAATCAGTGAAAGTGCTAATACCAGTTTCCCTCTTTTAAAAACCACTGACAAAAACAGGATAAGATGCGTCACGACAAGTGTGGAAAAGTATCCCATGGAAATATAGAGTAACCCCTCTTGAAGCTGATTCATAGAATAAAATGTAATTGTTCCGATTTGAACCGAAGAGTCCCAGCCGTGCAGCGTATACACTGCGGTAATAAACAGCAGTATGATCGCAATATACACAAAATAGGCTATCGTAGAAAACACACAAGCGGCACCAAGCTTGTAGCTGAGCAGCCTCCTCCTGCTCTCCTTGGTGGATAAGGTCACCTTGTCAATTCCTTTGCTGCTGTTTTTGGAGAATCCCTCGCATAGGATAAAGGCCAAGAACATGAAGAAAAGGTAGATCGTATTTAATAAACCTATTTTCAGGTACTCCCAGCCACTATCGTATTTGAATAAAAATGGGGTGGGTACTTTTTGCATTTTCTGGGATATGATTTCGATTTGTTTCTCTGTATAAGGAAATAGATTTTGTTCAGTGGATAAATATTCGGTAAAACTGCCCTTCCAATCTACATAAAAATTGGCGAGCTGCTTATCCGTTAAATTTAAGCTGTTATCGAGAACACGGTACTTTATATATGGAAAGTTCAGTTCCCAGTTCAGCGCATCGTGAGGAAAAGTTAATCTTTTTCCCAACTTGCGATCTGTATCCACTTCGCCTTCAATATAAGGTTTGTCCACGCTGTTTTCGTAGTTTTGTTTCATTTGTAATAAATAATCCGTCGTCATCGTGCCCTCAACCGTGCGCTCCCTTAAAATTTTCCAGCCTCCAAGACCGCTATGTATGGTTCCCTCATCATCCAAGACATCTATACTCTTGGCGGTTTGAATCCAGGGGATCAGAATAATAGTGAGAAAGAGTAGGCTGATAATTACTGTATTTTTATTTAATATTTTTTTCAGTTCTAATGGAATGAAATTACGCATGGCTCCCACTCCCTAAGTAGATGTAGTAATCTTCCAGCGTGGGCTCGCATACGATTGCGCCTGATTCCTTTTCTCCCAAGTAACGGACATTAACAACGTTTTCTTCCTGCCGGATCCGTACGATCAGGTGCTTCTTTTTAAAGGAGGCCAGTCGCTCTCTGTCCATCTCCTCAGTAAATACTTTTCCTTTAATCCCGGATAACATCTTTTGCACATTACCTTGCTCTTTAATTTTCCCCTGATTTAGGATGATCACATTGGTGGTAATTGCTTCGATATCCGAAATAATGTGGGTAGAAAACAAGATGATCTTGTCCTGTCCCATTTCGCTTATGATGTTTGAAAAACGGATTCGCTCATGGGGGTCAAGCCCAGCGGTGGGCTCGTCAAAAATTAATATCTTCGGATCGTTAATAATGGCTTGGGCAATGCCCACCCGCCTTTTCATCCCTCCGGAAAAGGTTTTGACCTTTTTATTAGCAACATTCTCCAGGTTGACAAACTGTAATACCTCTGGAACTTTGTGCTTCAGTTCTTTTTTTGACAACCCCTTCAGTGCTCCCATATATTCCAGATATTCTGTTGCTGTAAACGCGGAATAAACCTCGAAATCCTGGGGAATATATCCCACAAGATTCCGGTAGTCGTCGTTCATATGGAAGATATCCTTGCCGTTAAAGGTAACCTTACCACTAGTTTGATGGTCAACTGCCACAAGAATTCTCATCAAGGTGCTTTTCCCTGCCCCATTATCACCCAAAAGCCCATACACACCTTCAGGCAATGTAAAATTTAGTTCACTGATTGCCCGTTTCATTCCAAATGTTCTTGTTAAATTCTCCGCTTTAATTTCCATCGCTAATTTCCTCTCTCAATTGATATACGTCTCCTTCCGAGAGAACTTTCCATTCTTCTCCCGTAGACTTTCTACCTAACAGGAGGTTGGTATATTCTCCGTCCAGCTTTTTCACTTCCCATGCGAACAGATTTTCATTTTCGAATCCTGCTATGATACCTGTTTTTTCTTCCTTGTATAGAATATTTTGGATTCTTGGATCATCAGTGTTTCCCCTAGTGCCATTGTCCGCTGGTTCGGGAAACCGATCTGAATTTTCTCTCATGTATGCATCAACTGTTTTGTAGATGCCTGTTATATCCTCGATAGAAAGAGATGGAACTTCTATTGTTGGCCTAATTGATGACTCTTTTCTTCCTTGCTCCCGATAAGTTCTTTCATTTTTTTTCCTCCCTTCATCAAGACGTTTGTCCAAGGCAATATCCTCAAAAGTCCTTTTATCATCTAGCGTTGCATCCTTTGGAGTTTCCTCATTGCCCGGACTCTTATTCTCTGACTTTACATCCTTCGGATTATTATCTAAGATAATTAAATCCTCTGAGATGGTTTTATCATCCTGTATGCTTGCATATTCTGAGTAGCTGCTTCGATTTTGGAAGTAGAGGCTTCCTCCAATCAAAATGGTTATAGTTAATACAAACATTATGATTTTTTTCACTAAGACACCTCCATTTTTAATATGTAATTCTACATTTTATCGTTTATTTCAACTGACTTAATTTTCCGTATAAATTTAAAGTATCCCTAATCTGAGCCTGATCTGGATGACTAATGTCCTCTAATGGCGCCCCCATGACGATGACTATATACTCACGGTTATTCACTAACCCAAGTGTTGCCCAACATTGTCCAGCAGCAGATGTAGTTCCCGATTTACCTCCAATAATTTTGAAGCCGATTTGCTGATCTTCATTAAGGTACTTCAGTACCGTCGATTCTAACAGAATCCCTTCTGGATGGTCTGTTGTTGATGTCGTCAGGTATGTCTCTTGAGTAAACATCTTTTTAAAATCCTCGTTAGCTAATGCATAATCCAAAAGCTTTCCCACGTCTGAAGCGGTTGTATACTGATTGTCATCATGAAGGCCCTCAGGACTAGTGAAATGTGTACCATTTAAGCTGAATTCAGCGGCTTTATCATTCATCATCAGAACAAAATTTTCCACACTTCCCGCAACATGGACAGCTAAAGTGTTTGCCGCTTCACCGCCAGAAGTGAGAAGCGTCCCATATAACAAGTCTTGGTAGGTAACCTCCTCATCTTCGCAAAATCCGGCCATAGAAGAGTTACTTGCAAGAAGCTCGCCGAACGTTCTCCGGTCTACCGGCGCGATTACAGATAAGTCATCAACATGCTCAAGGGTGACAATTGCGGTCATAATTTTTGTCAGTGAGGCAGGATAAACCTTGGCTCCCGCACTTTCTTCGTAAATGGCTTGATCAGACTCTCTGTCATAGACATAAATATATGGACTGGCATAAGTGTTCTGTCCAAAGAATGGCAAGACCTTTTGTGAATCTAAATTCAGTTTACTTGCTGTTCCTATTAGCACTCCGAGAAGAACAATTGTGAATACTGATATTCTTACTAACTTGGGTTTCCTGTTCTTTAGCTTGCTACGTTCACCTTTCTCCATTTCCATTTTCTCCCTACTCTTCTTGGTACAAAGTATAGATTCAACACCTTAAAAATCTAGGTGTGTAGATCTTAAATTTTTCTTAAATAAATGGTTTGGCTTTGCTATTCTTCTCTGCTTCATTAGTATCCTGCCGTACACGAACTTCAACCGAGCGTTATATATAAAATGTTTCAAATAAATAGTGACATCAAAAAAATATCATCTAAATATTTTACTGCAATGTTGGTATTGCCTAACGTTGATTCTTTCTTTGTAAATCACTCATATATCCCTTAATATGCTCTAATAACAAACCAGTAAATTTTAAGAATAAAAAAATATGATGTCACTATTTTAAGATTGATATATTGTAATTTAGCAATTATAATAAACACAACCTACTATATGAAAGGTGAATGAAATGAAAAAACTGCCTAGAATCAGTCAAAAAGAACAAGATGTGTTATTGGTTTTTTGGCGAGATGGCGGAAATTTAACCGCATCAGCCATCGCAGATAAAGGGGACGGATTGGGTATTAATACCGTTCAAGCAGCGGTTCGGAATTTATTGAAAAAGGAATATATTGAAATTTCTGACATTGTATATAGTGGCACCGTATTAACAAGAAGTTATAAGCCTGTTATAAGTGCAGAACAATATGCTGCATATCAGTTGCAAATTTTAAAAATAAATGCTAAGAATTTTTCAGTATCGAACTTTGTAGAACATTTTAAAGAAAATAATGAGTTAGATTGTTTAAAAGAATTGAAGTAGTTATGCAAATCCAAGTTTAATCTCACCGTAGTTAAAGATAAAATTCATATAGGACGAGTATGAAAACTGAAAAATTAAGTATGTCAAGCATTTTGTTGATATACTATATAGACATCTGTTTATTCCTTCTTCAAGAATTACAACAATACAGGAGTATCAGATGTTTTTCCATTTTCACCTTTTGGACACTTTGTCAAGCACTGATTACTGCTTTGAGCTCTTTATATTATTTTAACAACTCACCAGCAAGAGCAGGCTCTTTAATGAATCCTTTATAGTTGTCTGCTTGAATGTCATACAGCTCCGCATATATTTTATTATTGCTAATCAGAAAATCATGATCCCCCACAGCGTCTACTTTTCCTTCGTGTATTACAATTATTTGATCAATATTTTTTATATTAGTGAATCTATGAGTAATAATTATATTAATCCTCTCTGTTTTTTTGTTTACCATATTTTCAAAGACTTCACTTTCTGTCTTAGCATCTAAAGCTGCTGTTGGTTCATCAAATACCATAACGTCTGCTTCCCGGACGAAACTTCTTGAGATAGCAAGTCTTTGCCATTGTCCTGTTGAAATATCCTCACTATTTTCCCATCCAATCAATAATTTTGTATCAAATTTCCTATTCAATTCATTAATAAAATCATGTGCTTGACCTAAGACGGAAGCTTCTATTATAACTGGCATATTGTTAATATTATCAACCATTGAAATTCCAATATTTTCTCTTATTGTAAGCGGAAACTTCACAAAATCCTGGAACATCGCGCTCATTTTCTCGAAATAGGCTTTCTTGTCGTACATAGTTCTATTAATGCCATTGATTAATATCTCGCCTTTTGTTGGTGCATATAACCCTAAAATGAGCTTGATCAACGTAGTTTTTCCACTTCCGTTATATCCGACAACTGCATAATCAAATCCTTTTTTTAATGTCAAATTTATATCTTCTAATATATGGTTACATGAGCTTGGATATTTAAAATAAACTCCTATAAACTCAATTGAATCCACGACAAAATCCTTTATTAAATCCTCGCTAACTTCCTCGCTTTTTATTGAATTTATTTTGTTTAACCTTTCAAAGCTCAATAAATACAAACAATTTTCATATAGTGTCAAAGCACAGCTTATTAAATTGATCAAAGCATTTTGCAGCTTGGTAGCAGTTTCAATACTCATTATGATCACACCGATTGACAGTTTACTCATAATACCATTAACAACTATAATTATTTTCAATAAATAGGTCAGTAAATGTTGAATAGAATCACCTACTGTAGATTTTATAGTTAAAGTTCTTTTTACATTTTTATCTTGCTCAATTATCTTTTCAAAAATATTATTAATGATATTCTGTATAAAAGATATGTTGGAAAATAATTTCATTTCTTTGAAATTTTCATATGTAACTATCATATCCTTTAAAGAACTATAGTACCTAGTTTTTTCATATCGTTTATCATATACTTCAAATAACTTTGACATAGATTTTAAATTAATTATTGTACTTGGGACTATTGATAGTATGATGATAATCACTATACTTATCTGGTAAGATGCCAATATACTTATTGTACCAACGAATAAAGTCATATTCATGATAATCTCAACAATGTTATTCAAAATACCTATACTTCTCACTGTTGACTCGTCATTTGTTTTTTGGATGTCATTATGTAGTCTTGGATCTTCGAAATCTTGCATTTCCATGCTGTCTACAATTTCAATAGTTTTATTTGTTATATACTTATCAACTAATACAGTATAAATTTCCTTTACATAATTTGTAGTTTTATTAATAATTAATTTTATTAGTACAATAATGAAATGAAGAAGAAAGAGATATATTATGATAATATAATCTTTGGTGTCATTTATTAAAAGAGAACCTATTTGATCTATTATATGCTGCCATACAATTAAGTTTATGATATCAGGTAAAGCCATAACAGAACTTAAGACTAAAATTAATATGAAGTATTTTTTTGAAGAGGCGAATAATACGCTTAGAGTAGTTTTTATAATAGCAAAGTAGTTACTAAAGTGTCTAAAATTGTTGAATTTCTTCATCTCAATTATCCTCCAGTATTAATTGTGTTCTAAGTACTAAGGACGTGACTAAACCCTGAAGAATAATGTGGTATGGTTATTGTATTTCAATATAGGTCATAGCCTTCTGAAGAGTAACTCCAGTCTAACAACCTTAGATTTGAATACAACAGTGTCTTCGTCGGTATTGGACGAAGACACTGTTGTATTGTGAAACTCAATTTCTTGCCGCGTCGGAGTTATACGCGTTGTTTACAGAACCGACGCAAGAGCAATTACAATCAGGTTCTGAAATTTTATTAACTGAATAGTTCGTTAATTGAGAATTACACATACTGCTGGTTTGTAAAACTAGTTTCTTGCTGCGTCTTGGTTAGCCGCTTCATTTACTGAACCGATGCAAGAGCATTGACAACCAGTTCCTGAAACCTTAGTAGCTGCTTGGTTCGCTAATTTAGAGTTACACACACATGGCGCACGAAAAGCTATGCTCTCATTGTCAATAGCTTGCTGTTGATATGGATTCATAATTTTCAGCATATTCTCACCTCCTTTCATTATGTATTTATCCAGGTTTAAATGAGAACAATTAAACCGAGAAATCAATTGTTATAAAAGAACATCTTCATTAAAGATTGCTAACTGTTCCGGTGATGTCCTAAGTAAGTTGTGATAATTCCTTAAACTACGTTCTGTTGTACTTCTATAATATTCACACTCTGCAAGATCAGGTTCCCTGACTCCCGAAGAATCCATTCTGTCTACATAACAACTACTACAAAGTTTAGCAGCCCAACAATCAGAGCAAATATTTTCCCAAACTTCGGAAAATTCATAAACATATTTTTTATAAATCTTTTCCTCAATAATCCCTTGATTTATATCTCCTATTGAAGGACTGTTTCCTATCCTTTCACATGCGAGAAAATCGCCATCTGCGGAAACAAATAATCGTCGGGATCCAACAACACAACAACCGTTCATTGGCACAAAATTAGTAGCTCTTTTTGTTACACTTCTTTTATGAATTCTGTCAAGTGAATTAAAGATAGTTTGTTCTTTAATTTCTTCCAAATTGCTAGTAATACTGATTTGCTTATCCTGCCATTGTCGTAGCGATTGGTCATTATAATCGGAGCTTTTAAGCAATTCTTCAGGCACAGTACCAGGACCGGCATAACCTAATTGATATCGGAAATCTTCATGAGTAAAATCTAAATTTGTAAAAAAGTCATCTATTTGAGAAACCTTTTCTTCGCTAAACGGAGGCATGTACACCGCATTTGCACTTATGTGCATTTCTTTACCATTTTTTCTAGCTACACTATTTAATAATTTGAATTTCTTGAAAACGTCATCAAATGAGCCTGAGCCATTCTTATAAACTCGATACATATCATGTATTTCTTTGGGACCATCAATGCTACAAAGAATAGATAAATTGTCAACGGTAGAAAAATATTCAGCCATTTTGGGGGTTAATACAGACAAGTTAGTAGTAAAAGAAAATTGTATAGTCCTTCCTGCTAAAGCAACCTTCGAGTATTCAATAACTTCTTTTAATAGCTCGAATTCAAGTAAAGGCTCTCCACCATAAAAAGTAATAGAAACTTCCTGCTGATCCCCATAAAGTTTCATGTAATCAATAGATTTAAGCGCCGTATCAGATGACATTCTTTTTGAAGTAAACGCCCGATTGTGAGGATACCCATCATGATATATACAATAGCGACAACGCATGTTGCATTTTCCAGTTAATTCCAAAATGAGTTGCGTTGTCCCTGTATTCATTTCATTTTTTATATACTCTAGGGATATGTCATTATATAAGTGCTTAATTTTGAATCCTTTGAATAAATCCTCCTCATTAATTGAAGTCATTAATTCATCTACATTAACGTTGTGAGCATAAATATATTGATTTAATTCATCTAAGCTTTTATTAGAGGAAATTAACAATTCAAATAACTGAGCTATATCATTGTCAAGCATCACAACCTTACTTGTACCACTATCGTAGAAGTAGTAAAAGTTATGTTCAGAGAATATCTTCCCTATGGAAAGTGCTGTTTGTGCTGGTTTTTCTTTTTTGTATTCTTGGATGTAATTAAAGAGTTCTGAAAAGTTTTCGAAGTTATCTTTATATAAATCCATTTCATTACCTCCTGCCATTAAAATACAACTCTTGAATATTATTATAGTAACATATTAAAAAAATATCAACACATTATTTTTTTAATATGTTACTTTTTGGTCTTACCACATCTAGGTTATGAAGTTTAGTAGGCGAAAACTCTACTTGATAAGACTAAACCGAGCCCCATATTTTAATAGACAACTTCGCATAGAAACCTGCAACACTCTAAATCAAAAAAGAGCAGCATAAGCGCTGCTCTTTTTTGCTAGGCTAGAATCGGAGTCTTAATACTTGAATTCATACGAATAGGAGTTTATTGTCTCCAGAACCGTACTATATTCCACAAATTTTGTTATATGTACCACCCGGTAGGTATTCCCGGAATTGACATAGTTAAACCCGTTCGAAGCATGTTAGCCCATGCTCGAGAAAGACTAGGTCCAAGACTTCACATCAGACCATTGATTGCTGCTGTTTTACCTCTTTTGTAGGGTGAGAGTAATAGAAGTATCATAATCCGTATAATTCTTTATTGTTCTCCCACTCTCAATAGTCAGCGAAACAGATGTCACCGAGATATACTATAAAGGGTATTATTATCTTCTCCTGTACAGCAGGTTCAGCATATTCTACTCTCTAAGGTCATGCAAATAAAGATTTCTTCGTAATTTCCCTCTATTTTTTTCTTATGCAGATGTTTCTTCATACTCCACTTCCGCCATTCTTAAGAAGCAGCTTCATTGCTCTGCGCCTGGCTCTGGTCAAATAGGATCTAATATTCACCGCTTGGACATCCATAGAAGCAGCAAGCTTGTGATCACTCCATTCAAGAATGTACTTGTTATACAATAAAGTCTGATCCCGTTCTGATAACTCACTGAGTATCTTGGCAATCTCTGTGTAATCCTCCTTGAGGCTATACATCTCCTCGATGCTAGGCTGCTTGTCGGCTATTTGCTCTATACTGTCAGCGGTTATCCCTGAAGAGGTATGATTCAGATGTCTTTTGCGCTGCTTCGCATGATTAATACTAGTATTATGTACGGTATGGACCAGATAGGATACTTGTTTATGCAGGTCTAGGGAACGCAATAATGCGGCTTTACTGATTAGTCTGACGAAGGACTCCTGTATCATATCATCAACAATATCATAGTCCTGCAAGATCTCATAAGCCTTCTTTTTCATAATAGGATAATACCTATCGTATAGTTCTGTTAGAAATACAACATCCTCGTTAACTTCTACAGTAGATAGGATGGTGAAGAACATGAATATTTTCACTCCCTTTAATTTACATTATAATACATAATAATAGTTGATAAACCTTATTTTGGAAGTGATGTATGATTCACAATATATGCTACTAGAAGCATTCAGCGAAACAAAAAGACCACTAGAAATAGCTATATTTAAAAAATAAAAAAAACTTGTAAAATTGCTGGAAGCAATCTTACAAGTTTTTTCGATATACCGGTGAGAGGACTCGAACCTCCACGGTTTCCCTCTCGATTTTGAGTCGAGCGCGTCTGCCATTCCGCCACACCGGCAAAGTATTAAGTTAAAATATGGCGCGCCCTGAGAGATTCGAACTCCCGGCCTTTTGATTCGTAGTCAAACGCTCTATCCAGCTGAGCTAAGGGCGCAAAATTTATATGGAGCGGACGACGGGAATCGAACCCGCGACCCTCGCCTTGGCAAGGCGATGCTCTACCGCTGAGCCACGTCCGCACACGGTATGTATTGATGTCCGACTCACTAAAGAAGTGAGCCATGAAGGACTCGAACCTTCGACACCCTGATTAAAAGTCAGGTGCTCTACCAACTGAGCTAATGGCTCATAAAGCAAGAAAATGGCGGAACCGACGGGATTCGAACCCGCGGTCTCCTGCGTGACAGGCAGGCATGTTAGGCCAACTACACCACGGTTCCAGAAGAATAATTGCTTAATGAAAATTGGTTGCGGGGGCAGGATTTGAACCTGCGACCTTCGGGTTATGAGCCCGACGAGCTACCGGGCTGCTCCACCCCGCGTCAGTAAAAAAGTATTAATTTCCTTGGATTCCCCGGAAAGTATCCGGAATCCTCAGTGAAGCATTAACTTCACTTTTGGGGATGTGTTATGGTGGAGGCTGAGGGGATCGAACCCCCGACCCTCTGCTTGTAAGGCAGATGCTCTCCCAGCTGAGCTAAGCCTCCATGTAAAGAAGCAACTTAATTATCATAACATAATCAAATCTGTAATGCAACCATTTTTTCTAGAAGTCTAATGCCGTTTCAAGAAGAAATGGTGACCCGTATGGGATTCGAACCCATGTTACCTCCGTGAAAGGGAGGTGTCTTAACCCCTTGACCAACGGGCCGTTTTAAAAATAAATTGTTTTGACAACAAAAAAGATTATATCATGTATTATTAAGTATAGCAATACCTAAACTAATTATTTTTCTTTCTACTCTTCACTAGGAAATAGATTGATATGAAGCTTTTGAGCTATTATCTCAACAATTTCACCCGTAGTTCTATCATTCGTGTCTAGATGCTGCTTAAACACCTCGTGATCAAGCCCTGTGATGCACCTGTCGATCTGCTGAGCAGCCCAAGAGTCTTTTCCTTCACCTCTAACGCTTAATCTCTTAGCAAGGTCTCTCGGGAGGCACACAAACTAAAATGATAAAGCTCTATACCTCCATCCATTAACTTGCCGATGATTTCCCTGCAATAATCCGGATTCATTAGGGTCATAGGCACGATAATTATTCCATCATATTCGCTAGCTATGTTTTTCTTCGATACATTTCATATGCGGTTTGTGTCTTCCCTGAACCAAATTTCATTCAAAAACCACTTCACAGTGATTGCCTATCCTTATAATAAGCTGCTAAATATCGTACAACAAAAAGACCACTGTCGATTACTCAACAGTGGTCTTGCGTGCTTGGCAACGTCCTACTCTCCCAGGACCCTTCGGTCCAAGTACCATCGGCGCTGGAGGGCTTAACGGTCGTGTTCGGGATGGGTACGCGTGGAACCCCTCCGCTATCGCCACCAAACATGCGTCTGTGAAACAGACGCTGCCGCGTGAAATTCGGTTCATCACCAGAAGTGACAATGAATTTCTAAGCGTATTTCAGGCTTGATGCCTGAAAACTGAATCCGAAACGAATTTGCATTCTAAGTATAGGATAAGCCCTCGACCGATTAGTATTGGTCAGCTCCATGCATTACTGCACTTCCACCTCCAACCTATCTACCTCGTCGTCTTCAAGGGGTCTTACTAATTGGGAAATCTCATCTTGAGGGGGGCTTCACGCTTAGATGCTTTCAGCGCTTATCCCGTCCGTACGTAGCTACCCAGCCATGCTCCTGGCGGAACAACTGGTGCACCAGCGGTACGTCCATCCCGGTCCTCTCGTACTAAGGACAGCTCCTCTCAAATTTCCTGCGCCCACGACAGATAGGGACCGAACTGTCTCACGACGTTCTGAACCCAGCTCGCGTACCGCTTTAATGGGCGAACAGCCCAACCCTTGGGACCTACTTCAGCCCCAGGATGCGATGAGCCGACATCGAGGTGCCAAACCTCCCCGTCGATGTGGACTCTTGGGGGAGATAAGCCTGTTATCCCCAGGGTAGCTTTTATCCGTTGAGCGATGGCCCTTCCATGCGGTACCACCGGATCACTAAGTCCGACTTTCGTCCCTGCTCGACTTGTAGGTCTCGCAGTCAAGCTCCCTTATGCCTTTGCACTCTGCGAATGATTTCCAACCATTCTGAGGGAACCTTGGAACGCCTCCGTTACTCTTTAGGAGGCGACCGCCCCAGTCAAACTGCCCGCCTGACACGGTCCCCGTACCCGATTAGGGTACTAGGTTAGAACCTAGATACGATCAGGGTGGTATCCCAACGGCGCCTCCACCGAAGCTTGCGCTCCGATTTCTACGGCTCCCACCTATCCTGTACAGATCGTACCCAAATTCAATATCAAGCTGCAGTAAAGCTCCATGGGGTCTTTCCGTCTTGTCGCGGGTAACCTGCATCTTCACAGGTATTAAAATTTCACCGGATCTCTCGTTGAGACAGCGCCCAAGTCGTTACGCCATTCGTGCGGGTCAGAATTTACCTGACAAGGAATTTCGCTACCTTAGGACCGTTATAGTTACGGCCGCCGTTTACTGGGGCTTCGGTTCATAGCTTCGGGTTACCCCTAACCACTCCCCTTAACCTTCCAGCACCGGGCAGGCGTCAGCCCGTATACTTCGCCTTGCGGCTTCGCACAGACCTGTGTTTTTGCTAAACAGTCGCTTGGGCCTTTTCACTGCGGCCCCCTCGTGCTATTCACACTACCGGGGCACCCCTTCTCCCGAAGTTACGGGGTCATTTTGCCGAGTTCCTTAACGAGAGTTCTTCCGCGCGCCTTAGAATTCTCTTCTCGCCTACCTGTGTCGGTTTGCGGTACGGGCACCTTCTCCTGGCTAGAGGCTTTTCTTGGCAGTGTGAGATCATGACCTTCGCTACTATAATTTTCGCTCCCCATCACAGCCCAGCCTTAACGATGTGCGGATTTGCCTACACATCAGCCTCACTGCTTAGACGGACATCCATCAGTCCGCGTCACTACCCTCCTGCGTCACCCCATCGCTCATAGCGGATTACGGTGGTACAGTAATTTCAAACTGTTGTCCTTCGACTACGCCTTTCGGCCTCGCCTTAGGTCCCGACTTACCCTGAGCGGACGAGCCTTCCTCAGGAAACCTTGGGCTTTCGGCGGATCAGATTCTCACTGATCTTTTCGTTACTCATACCGGCATTCTCACTTGTGTAGTGTCCAGCGCTCTTTTCAGTACACCTTCAACCCCTACACAACGCTCCCCTACCCCAGATACATACGTATCTAGCCATAGCTTCGGTGGTGTGTTTAGCCCCGTTACATTTTCGGCGCAGAGTCACTCGACCAGTGAGCTATTACGCACTCTTTCAATGGTGGCTGCTTCTAAGCCAACATCCTGGTTGTCTGTGCAACTCCACATCCTTTCCCACTTAACACACACTTGGGGACCTTAGCTGATGGTCTGGGCTGTTTCCCTTTTGACAATGGATCTTAGCACTCACTGTCTGACTCCCGGCAATAAGTATATGGCATTCGGAGTTTGACTGAGCTTGGTAATCCTTGCGGACCCCGCACCCAATCAGTGCTCTACCTCCACTACTCTTATACCGAGGCTAGCCCTAAAGCTATTTCGGGGAGAACCAGCTATCTCCGAGTTCGATTGGAATTTCTCCGCTACCCCCACCTCATCCCCGCACTTTTCAACGTACGTGGGTTCGGGCCTCCAGTGCGTGTTACCGCACCTTCACCCTGGACAGGGGTAGATCACACGGTTTCGGGTCTACGTCCACATACTAAGTCGCCCTATTCAGACTCGCTTTCGCTGCGGCTCCACCTTCTCGGCTTAACCTTGCATGTTAAACGTAACTCGCCGGTTCATTCTACAAAAGGCACGCCATCACCCATAGATCGGGCTCTGACTTTTTGTAAGCACACGGTTTCAGGTTCTATTTCACTCCCCTTCCGGGGTGCTTTTCACCTTTCCCTCACGGTACTGTTTCACTATCGGTCGCCAGGTAGTATTTAGCCTTAGCAGATGGTCCTGCTGGATTCATACGGGGTTTCACGTGCCCCGCACTACTCGGGATCCGTCTCGGAGAGAATACAGTTTAGGTTACAGGGCTTTTACCTCTATCGCGGGCCTTTCCAGACCTCTTCACCTACCATATTCCTTTGTAACTCCATGTGAGACGTCCCACAACCCCTAAGAGCAAGCTCTTAGGTTTAGGCTGTTCCGCGTTCGCTCGCCGCTACTGACGGAATCACTATTGTTTTCTCTTCCTCAGGGTACTTAGATGTTTCAGTTCCCCTGGTCTGCCTCTACATTTCCTATGTATTCAGAAATGAGTAACTGCGAATTACCACAGCTGGGTTTCCCCATTCGGACACCCCCGGATCAAAGCTTGCTTACAGCTCCCCGAGGCAGTTTCGTTGTTCGCCACGTCCTTCGTCGGCTCCTGGCGCCTAGGCATCCTCCGTGTGCTCTTATTAGCTTAACCTTGATTCTTCCGAAGAAAAATCTCACTAATAACATTTACTTGTTTGCACAAGTTGCTAAAAGATGTTCTAAAACGCAAATTCGTTTCGGTATCCAGTTTTCAAGGATCAAGTCTTACTTGAGAGCTTAAACTCTCAAAACTGAGCAACGAGTGAGTAACAGGCCTAAACCTGAGTTTTGGAAGCTGAGCTCCCGATTTGAATGTTCTCATTGCAGAGAACGATTCTCCATAGAAAGGAGGTGATCCAGCCGCACCTTCCGATACGGCTACCTTGTTACGACTTCACCCCAATCATCTACCCCACCTTCGGCGGCTGGCTCCCTTGCGGGTTACCCCACCGACTTCGGGTGTTGTAAACTCTCGTGGTGTGACGGGCGGTGTGTACAAGACCCGGGAACGTATTCACCGCGGCATGCTGATCCGCGATTACTAGCAATTCCGACTTCATGCAGGCGAGTTGCAGCCTGCAATCCGAACTGAGACCGGCTTTGATGGGATTGGCTCCACCTCGCGGCTTCGCTTCCCGTTGTACCGGCCATTGTAGTACGTGTGTAGCCCAGGTCATAAGGGGCATGATGATTTGACGTCATCCCCACCTTCCTCCGGTTTGTCACCGGCAGTCACTCTAGAGTGCCCAGCATTACCTGCTGGCAACTAAAGTTAAGGGTTGCGCTCGTTGCGGGACTTAACCCAACATCTCACGACACGAGCTGACGACAACCATGCACCACCTGTCTCCTCTGTCCCGAAGGCCGCTGCTATCTCTAGCAGATTCAGAGGGATGTCAAGACCTGGTAAGGTTCTTCGCGTTGCTTCGAATTAAACCACATACTCCACTGCTTGTGCGGGTCCCCGTCAATTCCTTTGAGTTTCAGTCTTGCGACCGTACTCCCCAGGCGGAGTGCTTACTGTGTTAACTTCGGCACCAAGGGTATCGAAACCCCTAACACCTAGCACTCATCGTTTACGGCGTGGACTACCAGGGTATCTAATCCTGTTTGCTCCCCACGCTTTCGCGCCTCAGCGTCAGTTACAGCCCAGAAAGTCGCCTTCGCCACTGGTGTTCCTCCACATATCTACGCATTTCACCGCTACACGTGGAATTCCACTTTCCTCTTCTGTACTCAAGCCACCCAGTTTCCAGTGCGACCTCAGGTTGAGCCCAAGGTTTAAACACCAGACTTAAATAGCCGCCTGCGCGCGCTTTACGCCCAATAATTCCGGACAACGCTTGCCCCCTACGTATTACCGCGGCTGCTGGCACGTAGTTAGCCGGGGCTTTCTTCTCAGGTACCGTCACTCCGGTAACAGTTACTCTACCGGACGTTCTTCCCTGGCAACAGAGCTTTACGATCCGAAAACCTTCATCACTCACGCGGCGTTGCTCCGTCAGGCTTTCGCCCATTGCGGAAGATTCCCTACTGCTGCCTCCCGTAGGAGTCTGGGCCGTGTCTCAGTCCCAGTGTGGCCGTTCACCCTCTCAGGTCGGCTACGCATCGTCGCCTTGGTGGGCCGTTACCCCACCAACTAGCTAATGCGCCGCAGGCCCATCCCTCAGTGACAGATTGCTCCGTCTTTCATTCTTCTCTCAGGAGAAAAAAGAAATTATCCGGTATTAGCTACCGTTTCCGGTAGTTATCCCAGTCTGAAGGGCAGGTTGCCTACGTGTTACTCACCCGTCCGCCGCTAAGTTATTTTGAAAGCAAGCTTTCAAAATAACTCCGCTCGACTTGCATGTATTAGGCACGCCGCCAGCGTTCGTCCTGAGCCAGGATCAAACTCTCCAATTAGTATTGAAAAGAGCGATATGCTCATTTTGAAACATCTGACGAGAAAATTAATTCTCTAATTTTGGATTTCACTTGCGTGATTTCCCACTCACTCGTTGTTCAGTTTTCAAAGATCAAGTTCTCGTTGGCGCCGTTTAATGTCTCAGCAGCAACTCTTATAATATATCATGCTTTCTGATTTATTGCAACTTTTTTTAAAAAAGTTATTTGCAATCTAATTCAGATTAACATTCACCAACCGAAAGCTTTATAGTTCCTCTTTGCGACTGGATTTATAATGTAACATATAACCCTATATAAAAACAATACTTAAAAATTTATATTTTATAAATAAGTGCTTTTGCCCCACTTTATTTAACATTTTTTATCCCTATTTACCTATAGAAAAACGTGTAGATTCTAAGGATACAGAATCTACACGTAAGTCAAACAACGGCTTAATATATAAATTTATTAGTTTGAAATCCAAGGATTTCTACGTTTTTTAGTACTCGCTGCTGAACCTTGAGATTTCGTAGCAGCTTTGCTTTTCTTGCTGCTAGGTTGACCTGAGGTCTTTGCTTTTTTGCCTGTTGCTGTTTCCTTTGCTACATTCCCCTTATTCTTGAGAGAACCGTTAGAAGTTGACTCATCAGTCTCTGTTCTAGCCGCCTCAGGAGATTCCTGCACGAACGCTTCAGGTTCTTGAATTTCCGGCACCCGATTATGCTGCGAATAATTACCTATCCCTGGATACTGCGGATTGGATGGAATATTAGAGTTATCCGGTCCGCCAAATGCTCCAAGTGTAGAAGTAGGTACCATTCCCTGATTAGGCATTCCTGCTCCATATGCGGAAAAAGCGTTTGGATTCCCATATTCAGGATAGGTGTTGTATACAGGCATGTCATATGAATAAGTTTGCACGGGTTGAATATGCACGCCTCCGCACCCACAAGTTGACCAAGGAAGATTCGGCGTCTGTCCTCCATATTGAGGAACAGCATACGGGGAGAAATCCCCGCCTACGTTCATGCCAGCAACATTAGCCTCCATCGGATTCCACTGTCCTGGACTCATGTTAGGGGCAGCATTGGGACTCCATTGTTCTGGGCTTATGTTTGGCGCGGCATTGGGATTCCACTGTTCCGGGCTTATGTTTGGCGCGGCATTGGGATTCCACTGTTCCGGGCTTATGTTTGGCGCAGCATTTGGATTCCACTGTTCCGGGCTTATGTTTGGCGCGGCATTGGGATTCCACTGTTCTGGACTCATATTAGAATACATATTGCCCGAAAAATAACATGGTGAAATACATTCTGGTGCATAAGCCATTGGCTGAACATAACTTGGTGCCCAGTTCATGTTCATATTAGGGCTATTTTGATATGAATCATAGAGATAAGGATTTCCTCCCAGGCCCGGGTATCCGTTGGAATTATCCCATGAGCAATCATTGTCTGCTTTCTTCTCAGCTTTAGGTGCTTCTTGTTGAGCAACCGGTTCTTGATTTGGAACCGTAATCTGAACAAATAAACTCTGCATTTCAATTTCTTGCACTGGAGCAACTTCCATTTGCATATTAGGCGCAGGATTGGGTGCAATATTTTGTGTATTAATAGGGGCGATGTTTAGCGATGGGTGTGGTGCAGAATTGGATTCAGGTGAGATATTTGTCACTGGTTTAGGTGCAGGTTTAGCTTCTGGCTTGGTCTCTGGTTTTACTTCTGGTTTAGTTTCCGGTTTAGGTGCAGGCACTACTTCAGCAGCAGGCTGTTCTTTGGGGCCTGTATATTCCTTGCCACCCACCTGCGTTTTCTCTGAGGCGTTAGAAGGTGTATACCCAGGCTGTGTCGGTGAGGTATTGGATACTTTTTTAGGAATATTAACTACTTCCCCTAGCATAAGTACATTTGGATTCTTTAGTTGGGGATTGGCCTCAACCATATCCTTCAAAGGAATTCCCCAGGCTTTAGATAATTTCCACAAGGTATCTCCTTGTTTAACGGTGTGCTTGTAGTAAACTTCACTGTTCTCCGGTACGGATACAGGAGCCGTAGGTATTTTTACTTTGTCTCCAACCGCTAACACATTCGGATTACTGATCTGCGGGTTTGCTTCAATAAGTTTTTGTAACGGCACTCCGTACTTTTGCGATAATGCATACAAACTATCGCCTTGTTTGACAATGTGTATTTTCACGTAGCATTAACCTCCTAAAAGTTTTGTGGAGTATTGCTTTCTTTACAGCTACACAGCAAAACTGACTTCGAAAGCAAACACCCTTTTCATGGAACATTGCTCTCTTACAAAGTTATATGCGGTACAGCCGCCTCCTTCGTTACTACATCTTATGCAGCCCATGGGCGAATGACATCCCCGAAATAAAAAAAATCCTTTCATGATCCATGAAAAGATTAACCGGAGACTCCCGTTTTCTTCTGCATGTATGCATAAAAGGACTTCTGATGCGTATTCAATGCTATTTACGTTGTATGATTAGTCTTTATTCCCAAACCTTATAGCCATCTTTATCAACCACATTACGGAACTCTTCGAGCAGCTTCAAAGTGATTGGACCCGCTTGTCCTTCACCAATGATCCGGCCGTCAATTTCACGTGCAGCAATAACTTCAGCAGCTGTGCCAGTGAAGAACACCTCGTCCGCTATATAAACATCATGCATTGTGAACGGTTCTTCTTTCAGTTTAATACCTAATTTCTCGCAGAGCTCAATGATCGCCAGACGGGTAATTCCTTCAAGGGCTCCCAAGTAACATGGAGGAGTGAAAACCACACCATTTTTGATAATGAAAATGTTATCGCCCGATCCCTCAGTAACATAACCTTGAGCGTTCATCATGATGGCTTCGTCGGCTTCTGCCAAGTTGGATTGGATTTTTACTAGGATATTGTTTAGGTAATTAAGCGATTTGATCTTTGGATTGAGTGCATCCGGAATATTACGGCGTTGGGACACAGAAACTGCACGAAGTCCGTTCAAATACGCTTGCTCTGGGTAAATAGCCAGTTGTTCAACGATAATAATTACACTAGCTTTTGGACAACGGCGTGGATCAAGACCTAAGTTCCCTGGTCCCCGGGACACGATCAGTCGAATATAGCCATTCCGCATGTCGTTAAGACGAATCGTTTCAGCCATAGCCTCCAGCATCTCATCATACGTTAGCGGAATGTCCAGCATGATCGATTTTGCCGAATCATACAGTCTGTCCAAATGCTCTTTACATTTAAAAATATTGCCGTTATAGATACGGATACCTTCAAAAATACCGTCTCCATACAAAAAACCGTGATCAAAAACGGATACCTTTGCATTTTCCTTCGTTACGTGTTGTCCATCCAAATAGATCCATTGCTCAGCCATGAATTTACTGCACCTCCGCTTTCTCTTCCTCATAGGTGTATGTGGGATACGAGCCCAGAATCCTTACCTGACAGCCTAAAGCACTAATTTCTTCAATAGCCCCTGGCAGCAGAACAGATTCTATCGGTTCCAGCACATCAATATAAAAATAATAAGTACCCAGCTTCTTCTTCGTTGGTCGTGATTCAATACGCGATAAATTCAGTTTCCGCCAGGAAAAAGCAGCAAGCACCTGATGCAAGGCACCTGGAAAATCCTCTGGCAGCGTTACTAGAACACTCGTCTTTACTCCTGTGCTGCTCCGCGGAAGATCTATCTTCTGTGGACCAACCAGGACAAACCGTGTGTAGTTGTTGTTGTGATCTGTAATTTGCCGATCTACAATCTCCAGCCCATGCGTAGCGGCGCCAAGAGCGGTACCGATAGCAGCCCAGCCCTTACCCGGATTGTTTTTGACGATTTCCACAGCTTCAGAGGTACTTCCGACCGACTCCAGTTCAGCCCAAGGGGCATGCTTACGAACAAATTGCATGCATTGTGCCATTGCTACTGGATGCGAAAGGATTTTTACCATCTTGGTGAAATCCTTGTTGCCGTCTGTATCTGTGAATTCCCTTGGGTTACCGATAAGATTCTGTATCGATGGAAAAATCCATTCCGTCTGCATTGGCAGATCCACTTCATTGATGAGCCAATCGATGTGAAGACTAACTGAGCCTTCAATGGTATTTTCAATCGGAATCACGCTGTAATCGGTGGTTCCACCCGCCGTAGAGAGAAATACATCGGAAATTAACTTGTGATGCACAAGCTTTACAGGTTCACCGTTAAACAAATGCAGCAGCGCTTCGTGGGATACCGAGCCCTGCGGCAATACCGCTATTGATTTCATGACCGTACTCCTTTTATCATATCCAAAAATGATACGTTTTGCATCTCGTTTATTTCGAGCAGCTCTGTAGTAACTCCAGAAGCACAAGGTGTTAACCAGCAGGTCCGAGCGGAAATGCCATGTTCCTGCATCGTATTCTTCAAGAAGGCCTCAAGCTCACTCTTGCGGGTCTCTTGGCGATCCACTAAACATAGCAGAGTCGGTCCAGCACCGCTAAGTGCGATCCCTAAAGCACCGTGTTCAGGAGCTTCTGCAAGCAGCTTCTCCATGCCCGGTATAAGCGGTGCACGATACGGCTGATGCAGGCGATCCTGCATCGCTCTGCTAAGCAGGTCAAGCCGGCCTGATGCCAGCGAAGCCGTCAATAGAGAGGTTCTGCTGATGTTGTACACAGCATCACTAACTGAGATTTCTGTTGGAAGCAATCCCCGCGCTTTTGTGGTTTCCAGTTCGAATTCAGGAATAACCACCAGCACCTCAAGATTTTGTGGTGGTTCTAGCCGAACATAATCCGCATGTTCACCATCCCACACAGCAGTAATAATGCCGCCAAACAAGGAGGCACCCACATTATCGGGATGTTTCTCAAGCTGGGTAGCCATATCAAACAGCTTGCCATTATCCAGCGGAGAGCCAATCATTGTGTTCGCCGCAGCCATGCCGCCAATAATAGCTGAGGCACTGCTGCCGAGTCCGCGCGTAAGGGGAATCTCCGAGTACATCGATATCGATAATTCAGGCACCGTAACGCCTGCCTCTGCAAATACCATTTGTGCGACCTTATAGAGTAAATTGCTCTTATCCTGAGCCACTCCATTCATCTCATCACCATATAGATGAAAAACAGTCTCTTCTGCTTCCTCCATCTCAATCCAGGCATATAGCGGCAAAGCCATACCTAGAGTATCGAAGCCCGGACCAAGATTGGCAGTACTAGCAGGCACTTTAACCCTAGCTCTTCCGTAAATACTCATAACAGGTACAATCTCCTTACTATGTTTTGAAATATGAAAGTATTAGTTCAGTGACGTGGTTAACCTTCCACTCGATAATGGCTCTTGATCCGGCGGATGACTTTCAGCTCCTCGAAATGGCGCAGCACTTTGTTCATGCTTGCTTTACTAGCGTTATGAGTGACAATGATGATCTCCGCATCAGGATTATTGGGATTGGCTTGCTGAACTACTGAATCCAAACTCACATCATATTCGGCAAACACTTGAGTAATCTTAGCCAATACCCCTGCTTTATCATCAACATGCAGAAGTAAAAAGTTTTTATAAAAGATAGCTTCATCACTCTTAAGCTTTTTCTGCTTGTAAGGTACTTTTTGCTTCAATCCATTAACACCTAGTTTAAGGTTCTTAATGACAGCCACCAAATCAGCTACCACTGAGGTTGCAGTTGGCATTGCGCCCGCACCCGCACCGTAGAACATGGTTTCTCCCACTGCTTCCCCGTATACGTAAACTGCGTTGAACACGCCATTGACGGAAGCCAAGGGATGACTAGCCCGAATCAAGGTTGGCTGAACACTGATGCTGAATTCTTCATCCTGACGTTCAGCGATGCCTAACAGCTTAATTTCATATCCGAGACGTTTCGCAAAGGCGATATCCGCCTTACTCACCTGAGAAATCCCACTCACACTTACATCATGCAGCTCCACGTTAGTACGGAAACCTAAGGTTCCGAGAATCGCCATTTTGCGGGCAGCGTCCAAGCCTTCCACATCCGAGGTTGGATCAGACTCTGCGTATCCCAGATCCTGCGCTTCTTTTAACACATCATTATAGGATGCGCCTTCTTGGCTCATTTTGGTTAGTATGTAATTAGTCGTTCCATTCACGATACCTATAATTTTCATAATCTTATCCGAGGAAAAGCCCTCGATAAGTGTGCGGATAATCGGAATGCCTCCTGCAACGCTAGCCTCATAAAAGACATCACATTGCTTCTCCTGCGCC
This sequence comes from Paenibacillus sp. FSL H7-0735, assembly GCF_038008505.1. Taxonomy (NCBI): domain Bacteria; kingdom Bacillati; phylum Bacillota; class Bacilli; order Caryophanales; family Paenibacillaceae; genus Paenibacillus; species Paenibacillus sp. FSL H7-0735. The sequence continues at coordinate 5,755,029 of NZ_JBBOZH010000001.1, forward strand.
TTAGCAAGAATCTCTGATCCGTGCAGCGCCATCAAATCCTTGTTCGCAGTTACGACATGTTTACCGCGTTCCAAAGCTTCAAGAATATATTCTTTGGTTCCCGCGATTCCACCCATAACTTCAACGATGACATCAATTTCAGGGTCACGAATCACATCCCATGGATCTGTCGTTATTTTAGCAGGATCAACCTCGATTTCGCGTGGTTTATTAGAATTATTCACAGCTATACGTTCAATGACAATTGAAGAGCCTACCTGGCTGCTTAAATCCTCTTGATTCCCTTCCACGATACGAACTACACCTGTGCCTACTGTTCCCAGGCCCAGCAACCCCACTTTAACCGGCTTCATCTGTCTCCTCCTAAAAGTTTACGAATATAGTTCCTATCCCTGTCCAACGATTAAAGCACGCTTCACTCCTGGAATCTCTTTCAGACTATCCAGCATCTCTCCGAGTTCCTCATTTAAGTGTGAAATTTCTACGGAGATCACCACATTTGCCCGCCCTTGCAGCGGAATACTCTGGTGTATCGTCAACACATTAGCCCCATGTCCCGCTACAGAGCCTAGTACCTTGGAAAGCATTCCAGATTCGTGCTCCAAATCCATGGAAATCGTAACGATCCGCTCCCGTTCGAGCTGATGGATCAAATGAATTCCATCCTTGTATTTATAAAAAGCGCTTCGGCTTAATCCCACCTGCTCTACACCTTCATTTACGGTCTTCGCATCCCCGGCCTCAAGCAATTGTTTAACCTGCATAGTCTTAAGTACAGCATCAGGTAATATGTCCTCCCGGACCAAATAATAGCGTTCTTTCACGAACGTCCTCACCTCAAAGACTTTTGTGTTTTCTTAGTGGACATTATATCGGAAAAAGCCTGTAAATTGCAATAACTTTATCTGGATACTCTGAGGTCGGGGAGTTAGACGCAATAAAACCCCCGGATTCCCGGGGGCAGTTGGCAATCGTATGTACACTAACTGTATGGAATCGTCGTCCCGCAATAGTCACAGATTTTATCCTGCCCTGGAAGTACTCTACTCTTAGCACCGCAACTCGGACAAACGATGGATTTCGGCAGTTGGACAAGTGGTTTAGGCCTATTCTCCGGCAATGACTGCCGCCCAGATGATGGCTGGTTCTCTGATGCCGCGGAGGGCTGTGCCCGGTCAGGATGCACAAGATTGGGTGGTTGTTTATCTAAGAGCTTAACACGTCCTTCATAATAGACAAGATCAGAAGCAAGTAACCCCCATCTCACTAAATACCGTAGGTCTCTACGTACATCATCTTCACTTTGTTTCGTGATATCAGCTAAATTACCGATATGTCTAACATCATCCACTATGATCAGCATGAGATACTTCTTGCACAGAAAATCAAAGTTTTCTGTTGCGAAGGTAGCCCTCCCTGCAAAGCTGTCCGCCGGAATTATAAAGATCAAGTAGAGGACCACCAGAATGATCAATAAAGTGAACCACTTAAAATCCCCTTTGTAGGTCCCCACGGCGAAGAGGACGGCAAGTTCCATAAAAGCTCCCATACATACATGATAGAGCAATTTATAGTTAAATGATTTCCGCTCATTCTTATAATGAGTGCTTACAAAACGAAGCATCGCAAGTACAAACCCAAGCGGAGCAAACAAATAGGCAATCGCCATGATGATTCGATCAAACACTGTCCGGTCTCGCTTGTTACGATAGCGAAGGTTATTCTCAGGCGCACGCACCAGTGCTTGTGCCCGTTTAGAATAAATAAGCTTCGGCGGCAATTTTACAAATGGGTTATCTACACGTCCTTCATAATAAACAATATCTGGAGAAAGTACTCCCTGATCTTTTAAATATTCCAAAACCTCGCGGACGTTCTCTTCACTGAATCCGCGAATATCGGATAGGCTGCCGATATGCCTTATGCCGTCCACAAGAACCAATGCGATATAGTCATTGCAAAGATAGGTGAATCCCTCTCTCCATCCTACGGCCCTAACGGATAATTTAATGGCGGGAATTCTAAACAATGCGTAGGTAATCACCAGCCTGATCAAGAGTGCGACATAATCGATTTGACCGAGTAGCTTGCTAATAATGAAATAGATCGCCAATTCTACAAAGGCACCCATAAACGCATGATAAAACAGGTTAATATTGCTTGCTTTGCGCTGTCTCTTGGAATGTGTAGATAATAACCGGATGGCAGCCAATATAAAGCCAACCGGAGCAAATACATACGCAAACACAATAGTCGTATAATCAAACGCCGTCCGCTCATATTCATGCTTGTACACGGGTTTTCCCGATGTCGGCGGCTGTCTGCGTATATCCAATCCACTCATTTTGTCTTTAATCCCCTTATTTATGTAATCCTATATGCGATGCAGCTAATCTGTTGGTTGACGGCATTAATTGTACGGGATCTTCGTTCCACAGTAATCACAGCTTTTAGATTGGCTTGGGAGCACAGTATTCTGGGCTCCGCACCCCGGACAACGGATAGACTTAGGCAGTTGCGGCGGAGACTGAGGCTGCACAGGTATCTGCTGCCCCGATGCTTGGGTTCTCCCCGTTCCTTCGAAGCCCGAAGTACTTCCAGGGTAACCTTGATTAGCTGCTGATGACTCTGGCGTCTGGCGCCCTTCGGATAATGCAATATCAATATTAAGCAGCCCTTTATCCTTCAGATACTGGACATCTCTTCGTACATCACTTTCACTTTGGCCTATTCGTTCAGATATACTGCCAATATGCCGGATATTCTTATTTTGAATCAGCTCTATATAAGAAGTGTTAAGCTTAGAAAGGGTATATTTAGCTTTCGCTGTCACACTGGCCAGTATAAAAGCTGGAGTCAAAAACATGATTGCAATTAAAATAAGCGTTGATACTAATTCAGAAGTTCCAAATTCCCCATTGAGCGCACTAGAAAACATGGCAATAGAAAGTTCAACAAACCCACCAATAAATACATGCATCAGCAGGTTGAGGTTAGTCGGTCTGCGGTAATTTTTGTAATGCGTTGTCATCAAACGCAACAAGGCAAGTACAAGTCCAACGGGCATCAGCAGATAAGCCGCCGCGAGAATAACATAATCAAACCCGGTACGTTCGTATTTAAGCCGGGGAACGGCTGCATTTCCTCCCGGGAGCGGTGACGGCTCTTGTAGGTTCAAACTGTTCATGTAGTAAACTCCTCCTATTTAAGTGCCGCTAATTCACGGTTACGCCGCTGAAGTGTAGACTTTATACTCTCTGACATCTCATTTATTTCTACCTGCCAGCCCTCATGTGGCTCTTGGGTCGCCAGCAGTAGCTTCACGTGATCATGTAACAGGGAAATCTGCTGCTGGAGAATATCCTCTGTAGCATATAAAGACGGTTCTGATATCGGATCACTGTACTTAAATTTTTCCTCCAACATATCTAACACGTTCACTAGCTGCTCGGATTCGGAATTCTTCCAGCTACTAGCCAGCTCACTCATTTCAGTTAATTCGTTCTGATACCGCCGAAACTTTTGTAAAGACTTATTAGCTTGCTGTTCCCCTGTCCCAGCATTCCACCCGTAAAGCCCTATCGCGGCCAAAGTGATCGCCCCTAACACAAGAATCAGCAGTTGTTCAGCTGCGTACCACAAGGCGGGTAACTCTAGCAGCCAATCGAAGAGTAAGGCCGATACAAATACGATGACTGCATAGATTCCCGTAATGATTGCACCGCTGATAAGAACAGGCGGAGTCTGCTGAATGCTACTTGCAGTTCGGAGCCATAAAATACAATAGCCATAGATTACACTCTCTGCTAGCAGAACCGCGGATAAAGAAATTGTGAACCGAAACAGTGAGTCGGAGAAACCTAATCCAATAAACGAGAACACTGTCAGTACTATAGCTACCGCATAAATGACGGTAATAATGTATATATATCTCCTGCTTTTGTTCATTAGGTCCTCCTTAGCCTGCTTTTGTTCCGCACTCTGCACAGAATTTTTGTCCAGCTTTCAGCTCATGTCCACAGCCGCTACATTTAATCACCATGCTGTCTCCACAATGAGGACAGAATTTCACCCCTGGCGCTACCATAGTCCCACATTTACCGCAAGCTTTAGGCATTTCTTTTCCACAGGAGACACAAGAAGCCGCTCCCTCAGGATTATCTGCTTTACAGGATGGGCAAGGACGATAAGGATTCCCGCAACCTGGACAGAACTTAGCTCCCGCATTTAGTTCATGCCCGCATTCAAAACATTTAATCTTGTTCGCAGAGGGAGAACCTTGCGGGTTGCCTCCAAGTGCCTGCCCACAACCGCTGCAGAACCGTCCCTCTACTGGATTCATAACACCACACTTAGAGCAGGAACGCTGCTCTTGACGTATAACTGTAGTCCCTGAATCCAAGTTCATCCCTCTAGTCATACGGTTCACCATATCCATAGCGGGTCCAGCAAATCCCATTCCAAGTCCAAGCCCCATCCCGGTGTTCATCATGCCCACTCCAAGATTGCCGGGATTACCTGCCGCTTCTTCCATCGTGTCAAAACCACGCTCCTGCTGATAGGTGAATCCGATGATATCCATTTCTGCTTTTTTAGCCAAAGCTTCCTTCAAACGAATCGTTGCCGGATCATCCTCTGGAATATTGATCGAATCAATATAGAAATTATTCAGCTCAATGCCATTATCCAAGAAAGCCGAGGCTAGTCGGCCCTGAATATGTTTGGAGATCTCTGCAACATAAGCATTAATCTCCAGTATGCTGATTTGCTTGTGCACAAGGTAAGAAGAAATAAGTTCATTTATATTCGACATCAGCAGTCCGCGGAAATAACTGATAAGCGTTTCATGATCAAACTGCGGGAGTGTCCCTACGAGCTTCAGCAAGAATTTTCGCGGATCATCGATTTTTACACCAAACTGCCCAAAAGAGCGAACAGAAATCATAATTTTGTATTTAGGATCCTGAAGCTGTAAAGGCGAGCTTGTTCCCCATTTGACATTCATCGAATTCGTCTTATTCACATACCATACTTCAGCCGTAAATGGTGATTTTCCACCAAAAGGAAGATTAACGATATTGGATAAAATAGGTATATTAGCGGTACTTAGAGTGTGCCGCCCAGCTGTAAAGGAATCAAGCGCTTGTCCGCCCTTGAATAGAATCGCTTCCTGGGATTCATTAACGATTAGTTGTGTCCATGTTCCCAGCTCCTGGTTAGGATATTTCCATGCAAATATACCTGGAGGACCGTCATACTTCACCACTTCTATAATTGCCATCTGCTATTCCTTCTTTCATTATCTTATATATAAATAACGTGTATGCTCCCAAATGGGAATTAGTGTATTTCGATATTTATTGTATACGATATATATCGTGTTTTGGGTTCTTTTATTGAAAAAAATTACTGATCTCCTCACAAAAAAAGCGCCAACTATGCCATCCCTTTACAGGAAAACCATAGTTGGCGCTTCATAGTCAGCTAAATATTAATAGTAGCTGCTGTTCTCAACGAATTCGAATTCGAAATCAGCGATACGGACAATTGTTCCTTCTACAGCACCGCGTTTACGAAGCTCTGCATCTACACCCATATGACGCAAAGTCCGTGCCAGCTTGAGAATCGCATCATGTGTGCTAAGCTGCATGCGCTTCAGCATACGTTCGATACGTGGGCTTGTGACCACAAATGCCTCGTTATCACGTGTAATAGTAAACGAATTATCCTCTTCTGCTTCCAGCTTATACACCTTACGTTCAGTAGTTTCAGCAACTTCCTCAACCACCGGAGCAACCGGAATACTGTCGAGAATATCCGTTGCACGATATAAGAGCTCCTGAACACCCTGACGGGTAAGGGATGAAATTGGCATGATTTCTAAATCCGGCCGCACCTCAGCTACGCGTTCACGGAAAGAAATAAGATTCTCTTCTGATTCAGGCATATCCATCTTATTCGCCGCCACAATCTGCGGACGATCGATTAGACTAGCATTGTACTGCTTCAGCTCATCATTAATTAGAACCCAATCCTCGAAGGGATCACGACCCTCAGAGCCAGACATATCAACTACATGAATGATGATACGCGTACGTTCAACGTGACGCAGGAATTCGTGACCCAGACCTATGCCTTCACTAGCTCCCTCGATTAATCCTGGCAGATCCGCCATCACAAAGCTTCGGCCATCCCCAACATCCACTACCCCTAAATTCGGTGTAATTGTTGTGAAATGGTAAGCTCCGATTTTGGGCTGAGCTGCGGACACAACCGACAGCAACGTAGATTTACCCACACTCGGGAAGCCTACAAGCCCTACATCAGCCATTACCTTAAGTTCCATAACAACATAACGCTCTTGGCCTTCTTCACCGTTCTCCGCAAGCTCTGGTGCAGTATTATTAGCTGTGGCAAAACGGGTGTTACCCCGGCCTCCACGGCCTCCACGTGCAACTACAACCTGTTGTCCATGACGCGTCATATCGGCAATGATCTCTTGCGTATCATCGTCAATCAGAATGGTTCCTGGCGGAATACGAACGATCATATGATCCGCATTCGCTCCATGTTGGCTTTTGTTCCGTCCTTTAATCCCTTTGTCAGCTTTGAAGTGGCGCTGATAACGGAAATCCATCAACGTGCGCAGTCCCTCATCTACACGGAAAATAACGTCGCCTCCACGGCCTCCGTCACCACCGGCAGGACCACCCTCAGGTACATATTTCTCCCGGCGAAACGCAACGAGACCATCCCCGCCGTCACCGCCTTTAACATAAATCTTAGCTTTATCTACGAACATAAATGTTCACCTTCCTCACATTTCAAGCGGTAATCGCAGCTCTACATAAGCCCTGCTAGGCTTAAACTGCTCTGCTTTCATGATTTTTCCTTGTACTATATTATAAATTTGCCCTTTGAGCAGCTCGGGATTGCCATGCTCCCCCTCGCCTTCGAAGGAGATAAGAATGTCTCCTCCATCCTGAAAAAAGCCAAGGCGCAGCTTGCGCGTCTCCCCCTGAGGAGCCAGCCCGTTGTACTGATAAGCCCGTATGGTCTGCATAATCACTGAAGTCAGCTCATCTCCTGCTTCTGGATTTAGCTTGTCCTCTAGCTGCAACCCTTCCTCCACCTGAACTTCCAATTCCAGACTAGACCTGTTAGTTCGGAAGGATTGGATATAGAAAACCAATGAAGGAATGCCCAACTTAGCGATACGACTATCAAGTGCTATGCGTTCCTTTATTCTTTCCACACACTCCACGGATTTATTAGGCTTTCCAAGCTGAATATATCCGTATAGAATCTGCAAATCGTTCATCCAATCATGTCGATGATGATTCAGTGTCCGAATCGCCGCCTGTTGCAGAGTGTTCTCTTGTATACGCAGCTCCCGTTCATAATGACGCTGGCTCCAGATAAAACTGAAAGCAACGATTGCCACTACCCAGACTCCGAGTAATAGACACGTCAGAAGAGAAGTATGCCAATACAAAAGACCTAAAGGAAGCATTACGGATAACATGACTGCCCAGATTGCACTTTTCCAGGATTTCATTCTTTCTCCCCGTCCCTCAGTTCGCAAAATTCATGACTTCGTTTAGATTATTTGTTTTGTTAGTATCATTTACCATTTCCTAGTATAACACACGCGTTCACTGTAGTTCACCAGAGATAATAACGAGATTTTCACATCTATCTAACCCTTCCAACTTTGCAACACAAATAATTATGAATATTCTACAAAAAAGCCTCCGGCACTCATGCCGGAGGCTTCTACTTGCTCATATGGTCCGTAAGCTTACGCTTCCAGTGCCGCTGCTACCGGAGCGACATCAACTGGATACACGCTCACTTTTTTGCGATCGCGGCCCCAACGTTCGAACTTCACTACGCCATCCACCATTGCGAACAAAGTATCATCTTTACCGATGCCTACGTTAGTTCCTGGGTGAATTTTTGTTCCGCGTTGACGAACCAAGATGTTACCGCCGGTTACTGCTTGACCGTCAGCACGTTTCACGCCAAGACGTTTGGAATGGGAATCCCGTCCGTTTTTTGTGGAACCTACACCTTTTTTCGATGCGAACAATTGAAGATTCAATTTCAACATGTTGTCAACCTCCTTCTTTAAATATTTACTTGCTGTATTTGAATATACTTCCCGTATGATTCTGCGATATCATTCAGCATCACGACCATGGATTCGAGCAGCAATTGTACCTTCGCGGAAGTATCGAAATCTTCAACAGAACTTAATGTTCCACTTAAGAATCCGTTCTTCATGGACGTGTCCATGGAGATTCCGGTCAAGGTCTCAATCGAATTGACGGTTCCAACTGTTACAGCGGATACCCCGGCACATACGATATCTTCGCCACGCTTCGCATAACCCGCATGCCCCTTAACCTCAAAGCCAACGATAGTTCCTAGATCCGATAATCGTGTAATCCGCACGCTAATCATTAACGCACCTTCTTACGCTTGAATCTTCTCGATAGTTACTTTCGTGTACGGTTGACGATGACCTTGTTTCTTATGGTAGTTCTTCTTAGGTTTGTATTTGTAAACTACAACCTTAGCGCCTTTACCATGTTTCTCGACTTTAGCTGTTACAGACGCACCGCTTACTAGCGGAGTTCCTGCAGTCAGACCACCATCGTTAGAAACAGCCAATACACGGTCAAAAGTTACACTTGCGCCGTCTTCAGCTTCCAACTTTTCAATGAACAAAACGTCGCCCTCTTGGACTTTGTATTGTTTACCACCAGTTTCGATAATTGCATACATTTTACTTGCACCTCCTCATGTCTCAGACTCGCCTAGTCTAGGTGGCAGAATTCCCGTAGGAACTGCGCTTATGTACCCGATCGGAGCGGTTACAGCATGTGCAGGATCAACTGCATCAAACACATACTTGAAGATAGTATCATACTTATGACTTATCGTCAACTCATTCCAGCCATTCTCCAACTTTTCCGGTTCCCCCGCAGCACTGGCAAATCACAGGCGCAAAGCTGGCTGAATCATGCCTTGCCTTCTTTCTGGTCATCTCGAGCAGCCCGAGTCTTGTCCACCCCAAAATATGTGTTTTGGTGCGATCCTTGCAGATCACTTTCTCTAATCGCTCTGTGACCATCTTGCGGTGAAGCTCTTGTTCCATATCAATAAAATCGACAATAATGATTCCACCAGTATCGCGTAACCGGATCAAACGACCGATCTCCTCAGCTGCGAGCAAATTCGTATTGGTAACCGTTTCTTCAAGCGATGCTCCGCCAATGTATTGAGCGGTGTTGACATCAATTACGGTTAACGCCTCTGTCTCATCCCAGATCATTGTTGCTCCGCCCTCCAGCGTGATTTTGCGGCTGAAGCTCTTGAGCAATTGATCCTGAATACCATAAGCAGCGAAAATAGACTCCGCTCCATTATAAAGACAGACTGGCTTGTACCCTTCAGGAGCCATATCGTCCAGAAAGGCTGTTGCTTCTCTAGCTGCGGCAGATGAATCAATAATCAACTGATCCCGTTGCGGATTAAAGGCATCTCTTATAAAGCGTTGGACAATACTAAGATCACGATGTAGTAAAGCGGGAGCCTCTACCGTCTGTGCTTTACGTGTAATATTCTCCCATTGGGCACGCAGAAAGGAAAGATCGCCCTCCACAGCTTCATGTGGCTCGTCCTGAGAAACTGTCCGCATGATAAGCCCTTCTTCTTTCATTCGCAGACGTTCTCCGATTCCTTTGAGACGGCTGCGCTCTGCTTCCCGGCTTATTTTTTTGGAGACACCGACGTATTCTGCAAAGGGCATGTACACCATCCAGCGCCCGGGCAACGTATAATGAGTCGTTACACGCGCGCCTTTTCCGCCGCTTGGCTCTTTCCGCACTTGAACAACAATATCCTGTCCCGGCTGCAAAAGCGTCTCGATAGAGGGCTTCACATCAGGCTGTTTATCCAAATTAGGGTGCAATACATCATCAACATATAAAAAAGCATTCTTCTTCTGTCCGATATCAACAAAAGCAGCCTGCATACCTGGAAGTACGTTAATCACACGGCCTTTGTAATAACTGCCGACCAACCCTTGCTGCTGATCGCGTTCAGCCGCGTACTCCACCAGCCTTCCGTTTTCCAGAAGAGCCATTCGGGTAATGTGCTGCGTGCAGTGAACGATCATCTGTTTCATGGCTTCACCTCTGGTTTCGTTCATTCCTTCACATTCTCTGCATAAATACACTATATTCCGAAGTAGGTTGATATTAAGCGCTGTTCCGGCACAACAGCAACAACATTTCCTTTACCGTTTAACACATAGATAAAATGATATTGATTACGTTTAAATAGACGCAATATATCATCTAAAGGTTTCGCAGATAATGCAACTATTGGACGAGCTACGCTTCCTGTTCGCAAATGATACTCATAAACAGCCTCCCGATTCATCAAAAAAGCAACAAACCGGTACGGTAAATTACGATGGTCGGTAAAATTCGAATACAGCAAAAAAGCTCCGATCATGACCATATTCAGCCTAAGGCCTCCACCCGCTCCAAGAGGCAGCACCGCATATATAATCACAAGGACACTTGCGGCTACACTCACCCGTCCAGTCCATAACAACGTGTAGTAATAAGGAAGCACTAAACTAATAGTGGCCTGAAGCACTTTACCTCCGTCAAGCGGCAGCACTGGCACTAGATTAAAAAGTCCAATCATGGCATTGGCATGAATAAAATAGGTCAGAAATTCCTGATTGCCATAACCCGCTTGTTGAAGTCCCAAAGCAATTACGATCATAATTCCATTTTGCAGTGGACCGGCAAGGGCAATTCCGATCTCACGACTGGCTGTAAGCCGCCCATGATCTTCAATAACAGCCACCCCGCCAAACGGAAGAAGCTGAACCGACTTAACTGTAACACCAGCCAAAAGAGCCGCAACGACATGTCCCATTTCATGAATGAAGACAATCGTAAATAAGGTGAGCAGCTCTAGAAATTGTCCCGTGATCACGGAGAATAACATAATGATCACGAACAGTGGATGTAGTGACAGTTCGATACCAAAGATCCTAATCAAACGATACCACTTCTGTAGGATCAATATAAGTCTTGTCTTTCATCACTGCGAAAAATAGTGTTGAAGCTGAGGATACGTCCTTCTCCATCATCCAACCGAGCGAATCCCCGCTCTGCACCCAGTCATCAACCTCCAGCTTGGTGCCGCTCAAATGTCCGTATTCTGCAGTGACACCACCTGAATGCTGAACAGCAATTCGAATGCCCCCTTCCAGCTCTTTAGAGATGGAGAGAATACGTCCCATGTCTATACTTTTCACCGTCACATTTAAGGTTGAATCGATTTGAGGCATAATTTCCACCCCTTTTAGCGTAGATGCAAAAGGCTGGACAACGCTCCCAGCTATCGGGGCAGTGAGTTGATGATGAGCGGCCACTTTTTGAGCAGGCTCATCTTTATCCCCAAATATCGGAATGAACGCTGGAGCTCCGTTAAAGTTCTCCTCATACCAAACTCTCACAGCCGTGAAATCCATGTCATTGCTTAACGCATCACTAATAAAAGCTTGCATCTTATACGACCATGGCTGATGTACCGCAAAAATCCCCCACACTGCTCCAAACACAAGAACACTAGCAACAAAGCGCCGAATAAAACCGGCAGTAAAATTTGAGCCTCCACCGCCATCACCCTCCCAGCCTCCACGACTCTTTTTCCACATCACCTCTGGATCGGGCTCTACAGAGGATTGATCCGCATTCTTAAATCCTGTTCCCCATTCCTTAAAGCTCGTACTCTTATCCGGCATAATAAATAAAGGGGGAGCCTCCGCTATTTCTAGTTCTTGAACTTCCGAAACTCCTGAGACTGCTGAGACTTCCGGGAGTTCCTCCAATAAACTACGAATACGCTCCTTGCGGCGATTCTTGATATCTGATTTCTGATCCATATTTATCCCTCCGGACGGGCTTGTTTTACTTCCATTTTATGAAGCACGGAAGTCTCTTTAGAACAAGCCCCTCCAAGACAGACCATTTAAATCCCGGAAATGCCATACATTCATATTTATTCAAAAAAAATAAGCCCCACCATAGATTTCTCTACTCGTGGGACCCGTGTATGCTTCTTATAATAGGATTGCTTAGTAAAAATTAAGCCATACCGAAAAATTTCTTAAGTTTCTTAAATGCTCCCGGTTTGCGGTCAAGCTGCATCAGGGGTACAGCATCACCTAAAATTCGGCGTGCAATATTGCGATAGGCAATAGCTGCTGACGAATCGGGATTCATAACTGTAGGTTCTCCGTTATTTGCGGCTTTAATGACTAGTTCATCATCCGGAACAATTCCGATAAGATCAATGTTCAGCACCTGTAATATATCCTCAATATCAAGCATATCCCCAGACTTCACAAGACCTGGGCGAATACGGTTTACCACCAATTTCGGCGATTCCACACTCGACTGTTCTAATAGTCCGATAATACGATCGGCATCCCGCACAGCGGCATGCTCTGGTGTGGTAACCACAATCGCTTTATCCGCACCGGCAATCGCATTGCGGAAGCCGTGCTCGATTCCTGCCGGACAATCGATCAGAACATACTCATATTCCTTCTTTAGTTCAAGAATGATATCTCTTACTTGTTCAGGAGAGACAGCCGTTTTATCCTTTGTTTGAGCTGCAGGCAGCATATACAATTCATCAAAGCGCTTGTCTTTAACGAGCGCTTGATTAAGGCGGCAACGTCCTTCCGCTACATCCACAAGATCATAAATAATACGATTCTCAAGCCCCATAACTACATCCAGATTACGCAGTCCAATGTCGGTATCGACGAGACATACTTTTTTGCCCTGCAGTGCAAGTGCGGTTCCAATGTTGGCTGTTGTGGTTGTTTTGCCAACTCCGCCTTTGCCCGAGGTTACGACTATCGCTTCTCCCATGGAGGCTACACCCCTTTAAACACATTTAAATCCTGACGTAATTTGACCAAATTATGAATCTTATCGATCTGCATAGCTCCGTTTGTTAAATATGCAAATTCCATACTGCTTTCACGGGTTTCCCATTCATCGGGCGGACGACTAATAATATCGGCAATTCGCAGCTGTGTTGGAGACATTAAAGAAGCAGCTATAATCGCTTCCTCATTCCCGTCTACTCCAGCATGCGCCATCCCTCTTAGCGAACCTAGTATATAAATATCGCCTGAACAGGTTATGGTCCCCCCAGGGTTCACATCCCCCAGATATAGAAGATTTCCGTTATGGTGCAGCACCTGACCGGAACGTAGAATTCCACTCATCAAAAACAATGCGTCATTATCCTCACTGCCGGGCGCTGGAAGCGCCTCTATAGATCGAATCAACAGATTTCCCTGTCCCTTAAGAATCTCCAGCACAGCTTCCTTGTCTTCCTCAGTTACGGTACGATTGCCCAGCTTTATGTCCACATGTACAATCGGTCCAGTTAAAATATTTTGATGGCTGTGCTCCAGCTTATAGCGAAGCTCGCTCAGAAGATCTTCAAAGGGACATTTGTCGTCTAGCAGGAATATCAGGCCATCCTTGATGCCCTTAATCCTTACATGCTTGGATTTTACTGTCATATGCCTGGCCCCCTATCCTCATTCATTCGTGCCGGGCCCCTTAAATTCCTGCTTTGTATAGAAAGAAAATAGAAGCTATTTAAGCCGCTTCTTCTTTATTCGTTTCTTTCTTGATTAGCTCAAGCTGGCGCCGAACCGGTATGTAGAAGAGTAGCCCGATGGCAAAATGGAAAAGCATCGTCGGCAGCATGTGATTCAAAATCGCCCAGCTATAAGGTTCTTGATTAAGATTAAATACACTATAGATACCAAATAGTATACTATCCTCAAGTAGACTTCCAAGCAGAACCACAGTCATCATAAGGGGCAGCGGAGCACGCGGAATCTGAAATAAAAGGCCGATTAAATAAGCCGACAATCCCATCGCAAAAGAGTGTGCTCCAAGAATTCTGCCGTAAAAAACGACATCATGCAGCATTCCAAAACATAATCCCAATATAAGTGCTGTATGCCGATGATGATAAATAGTCACGAACAATAACACTACAAAAACCAGATTCGGAATGATTCGCATCTGCCACACATCTGGAATCAGCCAAGGTAAAATGGTTCCCTCCACAATAAATAAGAGGAACAGTAACAGAACAAGAACTGATCTGCGCATATTCACTATTCAGCACGCTCCTCCGTAAACACAACAATCAACTGCTTCCAGTCCTGAAATTCTGCTGAAGGCTTAATCACTGCTGTGGAGGTTAATCCAAATTCACCAACATCGACGCTTTCAACTGTGCCTATTGTCAATCCCCTTGGATACAACCCCCCAATACCGGAAGACAGAATAGTATCCTTCGCTGCAATAGGATCACCCGGTGGAATCTTAGTCATCAGCAGTCTGTTCGTCTCTGGATTATAACTCTCAATCATCCCAAAGGATTTACCCTCTTTATTTAAGGCAGTTGCCGCAATAGGCGGCTGGGAATTAGGATCATTGGTGTCCATCATTGTCATCAGCTTCACTGTGGAGGTGAAATTGCTCACCTTACTGATAACACCGACTAGACCATCCACTGAAATCACGGACATATTAGGTCTAACCCCATCTTTGGAGCCCAAATCGATAACAATCGTACTATTGCTTGGCTCTGTTGTCTGGCTAATTACCTGTGCAATACGATATTCATATTTATACAAATTTTTCTGTTCTTCAGTGAAATTCCAATTTCTCTCCAACTCGTCATTCCGCGCCTTGACGAAATTATACTGGGCTTTATCACGTGCATACTGGGCAGCCATAATTTTAAGCTGTTCATTTTCTTTAGCAAGATCACTCAGATTTCCAATATCTTCAAACAAGCCCGCTACATATCCAGCGGGCTTGTAGAACATTTTTTGCACGAAACCAGTCGAATCTCTGAGAAAGTTCTCCGGCCAGGACAAGCCTTTCCTTGTTGCCAAGCTGAAGCCCATTACCACAATGAACAGCACCAGTGTAATCAACAGAATAAACAGACGTTTATTGCTTAAGAGTTTAAACAGTTTCAACACCCTCTAACAACAGTATTTCTCCCATAACAGGGGTTGACTTACACAAGTGGTAGAACATCATCTTATCTCTTCGAACGAAGACTGGATCCGCTGCGGCTCTTGAACAAATGAATGTTCTCAAGTGCCTTACCGGTTCCAATAGCTACACAGTCCAGTGGATTCTCAGCAACAATAACCGGCATTCCCGTCTCACGTGCAAGCAGCTTATCCAAGTTGCGAAGCAAGGCTCCCCCACCTGTCAAAACAATTCCACGATCCATAATATCTGCTGCAAGCTCTGGCGGACATTTTTCCAATGTTACTTTAACAGCTTCAATAATAGCATTCACTGTGTCAGACAAAGCTTCACAGATTTCATCAGAAGTAATTGTAAGTGTTTTTGGCAGACCTGTTACGAGATCACGGCCGCGAATTTCCATGGTTTCAGCCTTTTCAAGAGGAAGGGCCGAGCCAACATCCATTTTGAGCTGCTCCGAAGTACGTTCACCGATCATCAGATTGTATTGACGTTTGATGTATTGAATGATGGACTCATCCGCTTCATCACCTGCAACACGCACTGAACGGCTAGTAACAATACCGCCGAGCGAGATTACGGCAACTTCAGTTGTACCTCCACCGATATCTACAACCATACTACCTGTAGGCTCCCATACTGGCAGATCCGCACCGATAGCAGCAGCAAAAGGCTCTTCGATAATGTAAGCTTCTCGAGCGCCAGCTTGTTTGGTAGCATCTTCTACCGCACGTTGCTCTACAGCAGTAATACCAGATGGCACGCAGACCATTACATTAGGGTGACGCTGGAACATAGAACGCTGTTTCTGTGCTTGACGAATAAAATATTTAATCATCGTAGCCGTTGTATCAAAATCAGCGATAACGCCATCTTTCATCGGGCGGATCGCACGGATATTTCCAGGAGTACGACCGATCATTTTTTTGGCGGATTCACCCACGGCTTCAATCGTCTTAGTATCAGTGTTAATGGCTACAACGGAAGGCTCTCTTACAACAACGCCCTTACCGCGTACGTAGACAAGCGTATTCGCTGTCCCCAAGTCAATTCCTAAATCTTTTGTGAAACCACCCAACATGCTAATTTCTCCTTTTCCTAAGTAAATCTACATTTATATTACATATGTCCTTTTTCTTTCAAGCTTACGAAACTGCTATCTCCGATAATTAGATGGTCCAGCACATCTATTCCGATAATCTCACCTGCCTGAAGCAATCTAGCGGTTAGGGAAATATCTTCTGGACTAGGTGTTGGATCACCACTAGGATGATTGTGCGCGCATATAATAGAGGCGCTACTGCATTTTATAGCTGCTCTGAATACCTCACGAGGATGAACGATCGAAGCATTCAGGCTGCCCATGGACAATGTTTCTTGTCCAATCACATGATTCTTCGTGTTCAGAAACAGACAGACAAAATGCTCCTTTTGCAAATAACGCAATTGCTCAGTCAGAATCTCTGCAGCGTCCCCAGGACAGCGGATAATGACCGGCATATTGAACCTGGAATTCGCAAGGCGCCTTCCCAGTTCGATGCCTGCTTTTAGTTGTACGGCCTTGGCAGGACCGATACCGTTGATTTTGGTCAGTTCTTCGATGCTAAGGTCAACTAGCCCACGCAGGCCACCGATCTTCCCCAGCATCTGCTGTGCAATATGAATAGCCGACTCGCGGCGTGTTCCCGTACGCAGCAGAATGGCTAACAACTCCGCTTGACTTAATGATTCCGCCCCATAATGCATCATGCGCTCTCTAGGTCGTTCTTCATGGGGGAGGTCCCGCAGCATAATTGGTTGCGACTCCATCCCTATCCCTCTTTCCCCAGGCTTCCTACCGGCTCAATACAGTTATACCGAACTCGGATAGCATTTCGCCAAGAAGCGACAAAGGCAATCCGACTACATTGAAATAACAGCCTTCAATTCGTTCCACCAAAATGGACCCAAGCCCTTGTATCGCATATGAGCCAGCCTTATCAGCAGGCTCCCCCGTAGCTATATAAGCAGCAATTTCCTCTTCAGTCATTGCCCTCATCGTTACGGAAGTAACACGGTGCTCCACTATAGTCTTCCCATTAGGGAGTCCGAGGCAGGCTACACCCGTGTATACCTTATGAGTTCGGCCCTGAAGTCTAGTAAGCATCGCTTTGCTGTCCAGCTTGTCCACCGGTTTGCCTAGCACAGTATTATCTAATACAACAATTGTGTCGCTTCCTATAATGACTGCGTTACGCTCTCCGGCTGCAGCTACTACGGCTTCTGCTTTTCGCAAAGCTAGACTGCGCACGATTCTCTCCGGCGTCCAATCCGGCGGTGTGCTCTCATCAGCTTCGCTGGTAATGACCTCAAAGGGCAAACCCAGTAAGGATAACAGCTCACGTCGACGCGGTGAACCTGAGGCTAGAATAATGAGTGGTGAGTTGTCCACGTTGTAAACGTCCCTTCTTGCTCAGTAACGAGAGTTACAGTCTGCGGTACAGCCATACAGCTGTAATAATACCGGCGAGACTAAGCATGCACAATTTCAAATGAATAGTGATGTCATAGGTTATGATGTCTAAATCGGCTCGCGGAGACCATTTGAGCACAGTCGATGTTGTTAGAAAAGACAGAGCCTTTACGGGCTGCAGCAGCTTGGCGATCCAGGCTCCAGCCAGCCAGCCTAGAATTAGAAATAACAGCAGTGTTCCTACATTTTTCTTCTTCATCTCAGTCTTCCCTCGCCATTTTTTGACACCCTAATTATTATACGGTGAAACGGTGATCAATACAAACGTAAAATCCCCTACGGTAATGTTTACCACCTTTTGCCCTAAAAGTTGCGGAACGATACCCCTCTCCAAAAAAAACAACAAGCCCCCAATTCCCCGGAGACTTGTTGTTTTTTGAATCCGCAATCCAAGCATTCAATTCATAGCAGACAGCAGCTGTTTTTGGCTGGTCAAGAAGCTCAGCATGGACTCCTGCACTTCCCAAAGCAGGGCTTGCGCCTTGTTCTTGTTATATTCACTCAGTGCTGAAATTCCTTGGCTCATAGATTTCTCTAGCGCTGCGCAAATGCTTTTGGCTTCAGGCGTTATGCCTTGCTCCAGAGCTTTAACAGCTTCACTCCATTGGAGATGAAGATCACTCACAGCTGAGGTATTAGCTGCCGCATCCGTTTGCCCGCCACTGAGTAACGAAGCGGATTGACTGCTTAGTTCACTGAGCAACTGTCCACTCACCGCGAAATAACTATTCACAGCCTCCGCATTTCCGGCAAATCCTAATCGTTCCACTCCGGGAAGATCCACCTCTCTCACATAAAGCTCAATCCCTTGATTCTTCAGACCACTGCTGAGCAGCTTAGCTTGTTCACGGTCAGAGGACATTCCGGCATATACACGATTTCCGTCAGCAGGGTCTAAGCCCGCAGCCAAGCCAGCGTCCAACAGCTCTTGTCTAGCTTGTTCCGCGCCTGCCGGCGTACTGAATACGCCATACTGCAGCAGGTAGTAGCTTTGCGCAGCCACTTGAACAGGAATACTGTTTTTGCCAGCATCATCTGTGCCCGTAACCGGCAATCCCGAGGTTCCTACACCTGCTGGATCATTAGCTCCAGAAGTCTGCCCTGAAGTAGCCAATGTATCTGTTATCCCAGTTCCTGAACTACTGTCCATGTTTCCTCCATAAAAAAAGGAAAGCGCCGCATACCCAAGCAGTAGACCTGTGCCGATCGCCCCCACCACAGACAGGGATAATTTCCACCAATACGATGGGCGACGAGTATGGTATGAGCCTCCATAACTTCCCGTGTAAACCTCTGCTGATTTATCTCTGTCATCCAGTACCAAATCTGAAAGCAGATACGATTGCTGCGTATTTCTGAAATCTCTATCCTGTTCGTCCCATTCTTGCTGGCGTGGATCTACAGTTCCTGAGTAGTAGTCGTAAGCATCCTCCGGTGGTGCCTCACGCGTAGAGCGTAAATTAGGTTCATGCACCCAAGTATGCTGCTGTGCTGGACCGACCTCCTTGCGCAACTCCTCTGCATATTCTTCAGCTGTGCCCAGTCCGCCACTGGACCAGCGCTCCACTACCTGCGGTTTTGGCTTAGGCTCGTCCTTATTCACGTCAAATCGGAATGTCATTCTTCCGTTATTCAACAGTAACACCTCACCTCATCTAATCTATATGGAAATATATGATAGACAATAGAGAGATATGCTATTTTTATAGCCAAATGAATAATGAAAGTTATACGGATTCAGTTTACATTACATGTAACTTTTATATACTATATAAAAAGAGCTAAAAGTGTGCACTATACTAGTTAAGCTAGAAATAGGATTTTAGTTCATTACAGTTTAGGAGGGCTTTTTCTGAAACAAAAAATTCAAGCAGCAATTGTGGGCTACGGTAATTTAGGAAAAGGTGTACGTAAGGCTATTAACCAAAGTGAAGATATCGAGCTGGTTGCGATCTTTACGCGCAGAGAGCCTGGACAACTGGAAGCCGGTGAAACCGGTGTGAAATTCGAGCATATCTCTGCCGTCGAACAATATAAGGGAAAAGTGGATGTTATGATTCTGTGCGGAGGATCGGCTACCGACCTGCCAGAACAGACACCAGCTATTGCCCGGATGTTTAATACCGTGGACAGCTTTGACACTCATGCCAAAATCCCTGAGTTCTTTGCGACCGTTGATGCCGCAGCTAAACAAGGCGGAACACTCAGCGTAATTTCTACGGGCTGGGATCCAGGCCTGTTCTCCATGAACCGTCTGCTAGCTGAAGCTATTCTTCCACAAGGTAAAGAATATACTTTCTGGGGTAAAGGCGTCAGCCAAGGTCACTCCGATGCCATTCGCAGAGTAGAAGGCGTTAAAGGTGGCGTACAATATACGGTTCCAGTACAAGAGGTTATCGAGGCTATCCGTGCGGGTGAAACACCAGAACTTACTACTCGTGAAAAACATCTTAGAGAGTGTTTTGTAGTAGCTGAGGCAGGTGCAGATCAAGAGCGCATTCGCGAAGAAATCGTGAATATGCCGAACTATTTTGCAGATTATGATACTACGGTTACTTTCATCACTGAAGAAGAACTAGCAGCTCAGCATAGCGGTATTCCGCACGGCGGGTTTGTTATTCGCAGTGGTGTAACAGGAGAAGGCACGAAACAAATCGTTGAATTCGGCCTGAAGCTGGAGAGCAATCCTGAATTTACGGCTAGTGTGCTTGTGGCTTATGCCAGAGCTGCTCAGCGTATGAGTCAAGAAGGTCAAAGCGGAGCGCGTACTGTATTCGATATTCCACTTGGAACGTTGTCTCCGAAATCACCAGAAGAACTGCGCCGCAACTTGCTCTAAAATCCTGTCAACAAATAACCCGCGTAGGACTTTTAATGGTCCTCGCGGGTTATTTGTTGTCCAGAGCAGCAAGCATCTTGTCAGACAACCTTCTATACAAGACTAAGAATCTTACTCTTAACATGATTCATTTCATAATTCTTTAATAAAGTCTCATGCGCACGATCCGCAATAATAGCGCCAAGCTCAGGATTTTTCAGTAAATTCAATACACTTCCAACAACCTCAACCGAGGTATTAGCCAGCAAAATATTTCGGTTATGCTCACAATTCAGCTTCTCACACATGATAGAGCTAGTAACCACCGGCGTTTTAAGCGCCCAGGATTCCAGTATATTTCTAGAAACTTCGCAGCCTTCAAGGATAGGCACCAGAACAGCTTTAGACCGTCGTATGTATTCAGTAGAGGAATTTACTGGTCCAGTGACTATGACCGATTCATCTTCCTTAATCAAAGTCATGACCTCCGGGTGAACCTCTGAGCTGATAATATAACTTTTGATATCTGGCACTTGCTCCTTAATCATGGGATAGGTTTTTTTAAAGAATACTCGGGCTGCATCTATTCCCAGTCTCATATTCATATTCCAGTGCAGCACAATTGAATTTTCTTTAGTCACAGGCTCTGCAAAAGTCTCATACTCATTCATCTTGATGAAATGGGGGACAACATGAACCTTACGGGCATCGGCAAATGATAGAGATTTGAACGCTAGTGCATCCCATTCCGAGGTTGCTAAAAGCAGACCCGTTTTATTCATTAATCGCCGTTTATTCCTACGATCCCATGCAGCATTGAGTTTATTATAAGGATTCTTCCTGCTTAACTTCCCTGTCTCTCCGGAAGATCCTCCGCTTCCGTTTGCAAAACTATAGGTATCTGTGATCACACTGGCTTCTGGAAGCAAGTTCCTCACCATATCAATACATTTTCCCAATAGGACATGCGATATAAATACATGCTTATAATTATTGGAACGGCAAAGCTCCAGAATAGTGTTCTTCATATCTTTATCTATATGACTTAAATTTGTGAAATTCCGCAGTTTATGTAAGGGGCGCAACATTGGCCTCCAGGTCGTATAATCTTCGTTAATGTTATGAACCGTAAGTGCCGTCCGCTCATTAATAGACACGGTTTGGTTGGCACTTCCGTACGTCAGCAAATCTATATCAAATTTCCCAAGCAAAATCTCGAGAATACTCCCTGTTCTCATTTCTCCTTCTAGATCCTCTGCGCTTTGATTCTGGGCTGATAGGAACAGCATTCTTTCTCGCATGACTCTGGCTCCTTGTATTTTGTAATAAAAACCCCCATCTACCAACTGAAACTTTAGATGCAGTTCAATAGTAACTCATTTCACTTAAAAGTTTTGTCGATTTATAGGGGAAGTCTAAATTTTTTTAAGTTTTTTTCTGGTTCCTCAGAATTCTATTACAATTTCCCCTTATAAACCGCCGCTTTTTCTAAAAAACAGACTAACCCCCCTTTTTTCACGACATACATAATCATGAATTGCTCTATTAATAGAAGTTGTAATCGTTAGGTATTATGTACTAATCCTCTTTGCATACAAAAAAAGCGTCTCCCTCGTATAATGTCGAAAGGAAGACACTTTAGTTGTCGTAGCTTCTAACTACACAGTTCCGGCCCTTTTTCTTAGCCTGATACAATGCAATGTCACTAAGTTTGTAAAGAGTGCTCAATGAGTATCGTTCACCTGAATCCACCGTGATGACTCCAATACTTATTGTGTAAGGCAGAGGTACACCATGAATGATCGCCCCTGTAACCGCTGTGCGCATCCGCTCTGCAATCATATCACTGTTTTGTTCATCGGCTCTATGCAGCAGCACAGTGAACTCCTCACCGCCGAATCTTCCGAACAGATCGCCATTGCCAAGCTGCTGTTTTATTTTATGAGCCAGATCCTTCAGAACGTGGTCGCCGGTATTGTGGCCGTAGGTATCGTTTATACGTTTAAAGTGATCAACATCCAGCAGTAAAAAAGAATATGGCAGCTTCTTCATCGCTGAGGCAGCTATTAAAGGTCGGACACGCTGAACAAAGGATCTGCGATTCAAAATACCTGTCAGCACATCATAAGTGGCCACCCGCTCCAATTCTGTAAAGGAATCCTCTCTATATAGCAGCATGATTCCCGCAGTTCCTAAAAACATAAGCAAATAAATCCCCAGATAAAAAAATATCTGCAGCCAGTGAGAGGTCAGTGCATTCAGTCCTAACATCGAATATAACGGTTCAAGTCCCTTGCCAACCAGCGTTAAAATTACAACACCGTACAACAATCCCATGGTTTGCTGGAGAGAGGTCTCTCTAATCTTCACAGCTAATATGTAAGCAGGTAAAGCTATGATCATAATCCCAAATAGACAAGTTGCAGCCATAACGAACCGCTCATCTGGCATAATTAAATGCAGTAGGACTACAACGACAATGGACACTCCGAACAGGATCGTATAATATCGTTCAACCCAACTCCCAAAAACCCTGAGAAGCATCAGAAGCGCTAAGCTTTCCAGCGTACCTCCTGCTAAAGCAAGCAGCATACTGATTGGAATGGGAAGTCGCGAGTCTGTGAAATCGTTCAGCAAAAGGAGAATTAAAGCTGCCAGCTGCAAATATTTTGCCGTGACAAACAAGGTAGAAGTCCGTTCCTGCGCGTAACGCAAACGATAGACAACAATAAGCAATACCGTGAATGATTGCCACATAAAGAGGCAGACCAGCAGTGTCTTGAGATCCAGATGCATGTTAGTGAATTTCACCCCCTGTATTCTCTAAGCTCAATAAATATAATTGTATCTGACCACTCGGTTTCTTCCTTCTTGTTTGGCTTGGTATAACGCTTTATCGCTCAGCTTGTACAGCTTATTTATCCAGATCTCCTGATCCGGCATGATCGTAATTACACCTATACTAACTGTATAACCTTGTGAGAGTTTTTGTGTGGACGTCTTCATTACTGCCTCTCGTAACGCTTCAGCTTTCCGGTCACAGCTAGCTTCATCAAGCCCGCAAAGTATAACTGCAAATTCCTCGCCGCCAAGCCTGCCGAATAAATCGCTGTTTTCGAGGTTGTCCTTAATCGTCAATGCGAATTCTTCCAGAACAACATCACCGGTATCATGGCCGTATGTATCATTGATTTCTTTGAAGTGATCCAAATCCAGCAGCATAAACGAAAAGTACTCCTGCTCAGCAACTGCCTTCTCAAGCCGTACCTCAGCTTCCTGAAGAAATGCTCCACGGTTAAGGATTCCAGTCAGATCATCGTAGCTAGCGATTCGTTTCAGTTTTACAAAGGAATGCTCGTTAGAAAGTAGAATAAAGCCTGCGGCTCCCACAATCAATAATAAATACATCCCCAGGTAATATAAATACTGCGAAAGATTAGTTGTGAACACGTTCATCTCTGGCTCCCAGATCAGTGCAACAATCGCGCGGAGCAGCATAATCCCTGCAAAAGCGTAAAATAATATTCCGAGTATCTTCTGAAGAGGGGTGCCTTTGGGGTTCACCGTGAGGTGGTAAGCTGGATAGACAATAAAAAGTATCGACCATAGTGAGGTGCAGGCTATGCGCCAGCTGGAATGATGGAAGAAGACGGCAACAATACTAAAAGTAATCGAACTAAGTATGGAAAGCGTTATGTAATACAACTTTATCCGCTGCCCAAGAATGCCCATCATCAGCAGTAAAGCAATAATCTCCAGACAGCAGCCTAGAAGAATCAAAGCGTTGCTAAGTGGAATGGATAACGCACGGGGAATATGGCCCCATAATAATAATGAACACCAGAAGAGCAGCTGCACCGCCTTAGAGCGTATGAATAATGTGGATGCCCTGTCTTTAGGAGCGCTCCTCCGGTAATTGGTTATCTGCACCAATATAAATAGGTTTCCAAAAATAAATAAATACACTAACGTTTTGATATCAAGCTGGGAGTCCATGAGTCACCACCTACACGGAAAAATTGATCCTCTACTGACAGCACTATAGCACTCAATGGCCGGTTCAGCAAATACCCTATTTATTTCATTTTTTAGAATGTACATACACCGCTTAAGTATACAAAAAAGCACTTCCCCCTGCACGGAGCTCGGGGGAAGTGCTATGGTCAAGAGAATATGAATATTCTCGTGTAGGCCTGTGTTTGTATTAACGCTTCTTCAAGCCGTCCGCCAATGCGTATCCAACCTTCCAGATATCGCCTGCGCCCATCGTAATCACCAGGTCACCTGGGGCAATACGAGGTTTCAGATCAGCAAGCACATCTTCTTTGGTTGGCAGATGTCTTGCGCCAGCGTTACTGTTCTGCACAATAAGCTCAACCAGCTTCGCAGATGTAACCCCCTCAATCTGCTTCTCACCTGCCGGAGAGTAGATGTCGGTAATGATCACTTCATCTGCTTCGCTAAAGGCGCGGCTGAAGGCATCTAGCAGGAAGAACGTACGTGTATACCGCTGAGGCTGGAATACGGCAATAATCCGTTTCCCCGTTGCCTTAGCAGCACTGATTGTCGCCTGAATTTCAGTTGGGTGATGCGCATAATCATCGATGACCAGAATGTCATCGACTTCTCCGAGCACTTGAAAACGGCGCTTCGCACCATGGAATTTCACAATCGCTTCAGCGATTTTCTCAAAAGAGATTCCTGATTTCAAACAAGCGATAACCGCAGCCATTGAGTTATACAGATTGTACTGACCTGGCACGGACAGTTCAATTTGTCCCAATACTACGCCATTATGGTTCATCGTATACGAAACCTGACGGTCGCCAAGAACGATGTCTGTTGCAATATAATCTGCTGTCTTCGACTTGATGCCGTAAGTAATCACCTTACCTGACACTTCAGGCAATAAAGAAATCACGTTCTCGTCATCTGCACACACAATCGCAGTGCCGTCTTCACGTGTCTGGTTCATAAACTGTACGTAAGCAGCCTTGAGACGGTTAAAATCTCCGCCGTAATTCTCCAAGTGATCTGCTTCCACATTCGTGACAATTCCAAGCCAAGGATGATAGTGCAAGAAAGAGCCATCGCTCTCATCCGCTTCCGCCACTACATAATCGCCTTGTCCTGCCTTTGCATTCGTACCGACATTCATAATCTCTCCGCCGATAATATACGTAGGATCAACTTCACACTCTTCCATTACAAGCGCGATCATGGAGGAGGTAGTTGTTTTACCATGCGCTCCGGCAACGGCTACCCCTTTACGTTCGTTCAATAAACGAGCCAGCATTTGTGAGCGGTGCAGAATTGGAATCTTAAGACGCTCTGCTTCCACCCATTCCACATTATCGCTGGACAAAGCCGTAGAGTACACGACCAGATCCGCACCTTTTACTTGTTCTGCTGTATGCCCAATATAAATTTTGGCACCTTTAGCAATCAATTTATCCGTCAATTCTTGGGCAGCCACATCGGAGCCCGTAACCGTATATCCCATTTCTAGCATTACTCGGGCAATCGCGCTCATACCGTAGCCGCCGATCCCTATAAAATGCACACGTTCAGTAGTATCCAACAGTCGTCACCAGCCTTTTTCAGTATCGGGTTGCTGCAAAAGTGTACCGCGCACGTCAGAAATCAAATACAGCGTACCAGATACGACGGCAAGGTCATCCTCCGCTGTAATCGACTTCAGTTGTTGCAGCGCTTTTCCCCAATTATGTTCTACTATGATTACCAAGTTTTCCTTGGCATATTTATCCCGCAGACTTTCTGCGATAACCTGCAGATGCTCCGCGTCCATTTTGTTCTGGAAATCCGGTTCGGTCAGGATGAGCGTATCCACTATAGGCAGTATATGCTTAAAGTAGGATTCATGATGCTTATTTGCCATCATTCCCATAAGTAAATTTAATTTACCGTATTTATAGAGCTGTGGCAGGCTTTTGGCAAGGCTCTCCGCGCCTTCCGGATTATGTGCTCCATCCAGTACAATCCTCGGAGATTTACTTACCTCTTCCAGCCTTCCAGCCCAAAATGCATGACGCAATCCTTCCAGAACATCTTCATCCTCTAGCATGAACGCCATATACTGGCGCAAAACTTCAAGAACCATCATGGCTCCTGCTGCATTGCTAATCTGGTGTTCGCCTTTCATCACAATCCCAAGTTCAAGCGAACGGAAGGGACCCTTAAAGTTAAAAGTCTGCACATCCGCATGGATTCCAGTAGCTTCATAGCTAAAATCTTCTCCGGCAAGATAAAGAGTAGAGCGGCAAGCCGCCGCTTTCTCCTTGAGTACAGCCACGACTTCCGGTTGATTTACGCAGCTAACAACGGGTACACCGGGTTTGATAATTCCGGCCTTCTCCATTGCAATCTTCTCAAGCGTATCACCCAAAATATCCATATGGTCATGGCCGACATTTGTAATCACCGACACGATCGGAGTAACGATGTTCGTTACATCCAGCCTTCCCCCAAGCCCAGTCTCCCATACGACAACATCCGGACAAGAAACACCCGCAAAAAATAGAATGGCCACAGCTGTAGTTACCTCAAACATCGTTGGTGAGCCAAATTCCGTTTCTGCAATCTCATCTACCAAAGGACGAAGGGTATTCACTAGCTCAAGAAGAGTTTCTTCAGGAATGTCCGTATTATTATATTGGAACCTGTTCGTGAACTTCGTAATATACGGAGACGTGAAGGTGCCGACAGAATAGCCGCTTTGCAAAAGTGCGCTTGTCAAAAAAGCACAGGTGGAGCCTTTGCCGTTGGTACCCGCCACATGAATAAATTTCAGCCGACGGTGCGGGTTTCCCAGCTTGTCCATCAACATCTCAATTCTGTCTAAACCTGGCCGGATTCCAAAAGGAATCAGGCCCTTGATCCAGTTAACCGCTTCGGTATATGTCGCAAGAGGGGCGGTGCTCCCGCCCCGATTTAGGTCATCCATGTCTCTTATCCTCTCAGCTCTGCTATGCGGGCAAGTACTTTCTCACGTTTGGCAGAATAATCTGCCTGCTTCGCCTGCTCCTCTTCGATAACTTTTGCGGGAGCTTTGGCTACGAAGCCCTGATTGCTCAACTTTTTCTCTACGCGTTCTACTTCGCTGTTCAGCGTCTGCACTTCTTTTTCCAGACGAGCGATTTCTTGTTCAATATCAATTAGCCCCGACAAAGGCAGAAGCAGTTCCGCTCCCGTTACTACAGCGGACATTACCTTGTCTGGCGTTTCCGGATTCAGACCAGCTTCGAAAGAAGAGGTATTGCAGAAACGTCCAATGTAGTTGTCGTTACGAGTAATGATGCTCAGCGTTTCTTCATTGCTCGCTTTAATAATCAATTCAACCTTCTTGCTCATCGGTACGTTCACTTCAGCACGGATATTACGAACTGCCCGGATTACATCCATCAGCAGGTTCATTTCCGCTACCGCTTGCGGGTTCTCCAGAGCAGCATCATACTCAGGCCATGCAGCCAGAGTAATTGTCTCTCCTTCATGCGGCAGATGCTGCCAGATTTCCTCCGAAATAAACGGCATAAACGGATGAATCAAGCGCATCGTGCGGTCGAGTACATAAGCAAGTACGGACTGTGTCTTCGCTTTGGCTGCGGCATCCGTTCCGTAAAGCGACAGCTTCGCGAACTCAATATACCAGTCACACAAATCGTCCCAAATGAAGTTGTACAGCTGGCGGCCGGTCTCGCCGAACTCGTACGAGTCAATTAGACGCGTAATTTCACGAGAAGTTTCGTTCAGGCGGTGCAAAATCCAACGGTCAGCCGTACTTAGCTCACCAGTAATGTCAATATTCTCGAAGCTAACTCCTTCAAGATTCATAAGGGCGAAGCGTGACGCATTCCAGATCTTATTAGCGAAATTACGCGCCTGCTCTACCTTTTCCCAGCGGAAGCGTAAATCCTGACCCGCTGTGCTGCCGGTAGAAATCATATAACGCATAGCATCTGCGCCGTACTTCTCGATAACCTCGAGCGGATCTACACCGTTGCCGAGTGATTTGGACATTTTTTGTCCTTCAGCATCCCGTACCAAACCATGCATCAATACGTCGGAGAATGGTTTCTCTCCAGTGAATTCCAGTGCCGAGAAGATCATCCGCGCTACCCAGAAATAAATAATATCGTAGCCCGTTACGAGCACATCGTTCGGATAGTAACGTTTGAAATCTGCGCTGTCTTCATTCGGCCAGCCTAGGGTTGCAAACGGCCAGAGGTTGGAGCTAAACCAAGTATCCAGAACATCCTCGTCCTGTTTCAGGTCGGTTAGGCCGCTGATCCGGCGCGCTTCTTCCTCATCATTCGCCACAACCAGCTCACCGGTAGATTCAGAATACCAAGCCGGAATACGATGTCCCCACCAAAGCTGACGGGAAATACACCAGTCGCGTACGTTTTCAATCCAGTTCAGGTAGGTTCTTTCGAACCGTTCAGGTACAAAGTTAACCCCATTACCATCCTTCTGTGCATTGATGGCAGCTTCGGCGAGCGGCTGCATCTTCACGAACCATTGTGTGGACAGGTACGGCTCAACAACCGCTCCTGAACGTTCACTGTGTCCAACTTGATGCACATGATCTTCAATGGAGATCAGAACGCCTTGCTCCTTCAGATCCGCTGTGATGGCCTTACGGCATTCACTCCGGTCTTGACCTTGGTAAGGTCCTGCTTCTTCGTTCATTGTGCCGCTCTCATCCATTACGTTGATCTGCGGCAGATTATGACGTTGACCTACCTCGAAGTCATTTGGATCATGAGCTGGCGTGATCTTAACCGCACCGCTGCCAAACTCTTTATCTACATACTCGTCAGCGATAATTGGAATCTCCCGGCCGATAATCGGCAGGATCAGCGTTTTGCCAATCAGATCTTTATAACGATCATCCTCAGGATGAACAGCAACTGCCGTATCACCCAACATCGTCTCCGGACGTGTGGTCGCTACAGTGATATGTCCGCTGCCATCTTTAAGTGGGTAACGCAGATGGTACAGATGACCGTTAACTTCCTTATATTCAACCTCGATATCCGACAACGCCGTACGAGCCGCCGGGTCCCAGTTGATGATACGTTTACCGCGGTAGATCAAGCCTTTATTATAAAGCTTAACAAATACCTCGCGAACTCCCTTCGACAAACCCTCATCGAGGGTAAAACGCTCGCGGGAGTAGTCAAGGGAAAGTCCCATTTTAGCCCACTGCTCATGAATGGTGTTTGCGTATTTGTCTTTCCAATCCCACACCTGCTCCAGGAACTTCTCACGTCCGAGGTCATGTCTGGAAATCCCCTGCTCGCGCAGCTTCTGCTCTACCTTCGTTTGTGTTGCAATACCTGCGTGGTCCGTACCTGGCAACCAAAGCGTATCGAAGCCCTGCATCCGTTTGGTACGAATCAGGATATCCTGTAATGTGAAATCGAGCGCATGCCCGATGTGCAGCATTCCTGTTACGTTTGGTGGCGGGATCACAATGCTA
The DNA here is from genome assembly GCF_038008505.1 of Paenibacillus sp. FSL H7-0735. Taxonomy (NCBI): domain Bacteria; kingdom Bacillati; phylum Bacillota; class Bacilli; order Caryophanales; family Paenibacillaceae; genus Paenibacillus; species Paenibacillus sp. FSL H7-0735. The sequence continues at coordinate 5,785,004 of NZ_JBBOZH010000001.1, forward strand.
TAGGCTTGAGCATCCGGACGCTGGCCTGCACGGAAATATCCGCCCTCTGTCCAGTAGGAATACCACTTCTGTTCTGCTGCCTTCGGATCATACGTTGTTGGCATCTCGTTTTTAGATTCATTCGTAGCGGCAGCATCTGCCGCTGTTAGATGGTTTTGGTCAGCCATTCTCTGATACCTCCACTAGTTTACTTGTAGTTGCTTATAGTTGTTAATAAAGTTGCTGTATAGAGCGCACAGGTCTCTGAAAAAAACAAAAAGACCCCTCGTCTCAAAGGACGAAAGGTCATTCTTTCGCGGTACCACCTTTGTTTCGCGCCAATGAAAAATAAAACTACACTTCTTACCCAACGGATTCAGAAGCTTAGCGCGACACTCGTACAGATAACGGCTGCTACCGGCCACAACCTAACTTATCCTTCATAGATATGAAGATAAGCTCAGAAGGGCGACTCCGGGGCGACTTCGGGGGCTGTTTCCTACGGAATGTCACAGCACTTGCAATTCCGCTCTCTGAAGGGCTGACCGCCTACTCTTCCCGTTCCCAGTCTTTACTTAGATATTGCTTACTCCATAATACATTTTGAGCCCCCCCTAGTCAACCTGGATACGCCTTTGCAGCGGGACTTTAGGCTGAATTTCGACTTATTTCTTCTGAAGCATTCATTCCAACAATGAAACAGCAAAAATCCCGACCCTAATACCTGATCGGGATTCACCTATTCATTTGTGTACGCATCACGATTCGATTACGGGATGTACAACACTTGGCCTTCCTCTACACTCTGCCCGGACAAGCGATTATACATCACCAGCTCCCGCGCACTTAGCTGATACTTCTCTGCAATGGTATCCAGTGTTTCTTCACGCTGTACAATACACAGCCGAACTTTGCGGAACATGTTAGCTCCGTCCGCGCTGGCAATGAATCTGCTCTTCCATTCCGTATTATTACCAACCTCTGGAACGTCCACTGCTGCAGATGTGTTTCCTTCCGACTGCAGAGCTTCCTGCTCTTTACGGACACGACTGGAGCTTAGTAAAGAGGAGAAGGTGAGATGTTCTTTTTCCGGAACCTCTGCTTCTTTTTTACTGCCCAAGGCGATCTTAAGATCTTGTTGTTTCTCTTCATGAGGAAGCACACTTTCCTGTGAAACAAAAACTTCGTTCGCATTCTCATGGATGGGTTCAGCATTCTCATCCTGTTCATGAAGCTCATGATTAGCCTCACTCTCAGAAGCAAATACAGGTATATCTTGATTCGCTTCTGCACTAGCCGTTGGAACAACGGTCTCTCTAGAAGCAAAAGAATATTCCTCTTCCGGCTGCTGCTTCTCTTCGCTCACATAACTTGCTTGATTCAGCTGGGACACTTCAGCTTCCTTGATCTGTGGCTCGGCTTTAAACCAGTAATCGGATAAACCCGCTTTGGCATCCTCTGCTTGTGACTCTAGACTATGTGTCCGGGCTTTTGCGCCCTTGTCCTTCTCCTGAGCGGATGAGAAATTGACTACAGGGGACGTATGAGCCGCTCCGCTTGAGACTAGTAACTCCTGTGCGTCCTCAGCCGCATCGGCCTGTTCATGTTCTTCTACAGCAACCTGTGATGCATCTTCACCAAAGGTCCACTGTGAATTTTCATAAAGGGTATCATTTTCGTGTTCTTGGTGCTCAGCAGTTGCTTCTATCACCCTGTCATCATTAACAGGAGAATAGGCGACTGTATACTCCTCTTGCTGCCAGGCCGGTTGAGGTTGAGGATCCGTACTACCGATCCCCCGCAGCGATAGTACGCCTGTTATATTCACAGTGCGCATCGTGAGCAGATCAATATCAAAATTCTCGATCTCCACCCCAATATCTTCAATCGAGCTGACGCGTGTAAGCGGAACAGTGATTTCGACGGGAATGGCATGCTCCAGACGTTGTGTTCGGTCATCTTCACTCCGGTAAAGCCCGGTAAGCAACAGCTGACCATATAACTCGGCCCGATCCTCCCGCTGAATCACCTGAATTTCCGGAAGTAGTTCAACCTCCTCCAGCTCAGCTATTCCCGGAAGCTCTTCCGAAAGGTGAATGCGTTCGTAAATATCAAACCGCAAGCCGTGGGACTGATCAAACACGGGATATGTCCTCCTTCTTGGCATAATCTAACCCTGAGACAGGCCCAGAGCATAAGCCCAAAATGTTACTCCCCACATGTATATGCTTCAAACAGAGAGGCATGACAACTTTGGTAGTACTAACCGGACAGGATGCTAATAAATTTCATGAATTTAATAGCTCACCGAACCTTCAGCCTGCTGATAGATGCACTACTTCGTAAGAACAAAGTATTATATGCTGCTTTTATTAATAAGACATGGATAGATGTTTTTTTTCTGAAAAAAAATAGAAAAAGAACAGCAGAACCAGCTTTTGCTGATTCTACTGTTCTTTAGTTGCTTACGTATCCGTCAGGGTGCTTCAGACAGCAGCTCTCGCAGCTGCAGCATATCCTCCGGCCACGGATCGCTGACTTCCAGCTGTTCTCCGCTCCAAGGATGGCGGAAGGACAACGACTCGCCATGCAGGGCATGGCGGCCGGCAGCGCTGGAAGCCCAAATCGGGCCGCCATATAGTTCATCCCCATACAAGGGATGACCCATATGGCTGAGATGGACGCGAATCTGATGCGTCCGCCCAGTCTCCAGCTGCACATGCACCAGGCTTCCGCCATGCAGTGCCTCGCGCTCGATGATTCGCGTCACGGCAGATTGTCCGCCGGGCGAGACCCGTCTGCGCGCAGCGTGATGCCGGTCGCGCCCAATCGGGGCATCGATCACCTTAAGCGCAGGCGGCACGATGCCTTCAACGATCGCGGCATAGTGTCGCGAGATGCTTTTTTCACGCATATTCTCGTCCAGAACTAACTGTGCGAACTCATTTTTCACATACATCACCGGACCCGTTGTATCTTTGTCCAAGCGGTGAATATGGCGCACAGCCACACTCTCGCCGGAAGTGATATAATGTGCAGCTACGAGGTGATCCAGAGTTACACCTGTTCCACTGCCATCTGGATGAACCGCCATCCCAGCTGGTTTATGAGCTACCAGGCAAAAATCATCCTCGTACAGCACCTCAAGCTCTTCCCATATCGGTTCAATCCCCGCTTCACGATCGGGAAAAAGTGCCAGCCGAAGCCGGTCACCTTTCCACTGAATACCTCCCTCGCGGCGTAACCGCAGATGAAGTTTCTCGGGCATGCACACAGTTTCTAGCAGCCACTTATCAATCGTCGCCTGCGTATCCTCAGCTCCAGTAATGATTTTGCCGGGTGTTACCTCCAGCCATTCTCCACGCCGAGTCCAAGCGCCACCACCGGTTGTTTCTCCGGCTCCGATGCTCAAAGGGCCTTCAGGGCATTATAATGGCCCTCAATGGTATCATCAATATCCTGCTCACTATGTGCAGCCGATACGAACATACCCTCAAACTGTGAAGGTGGCACACTGATGCCTTGGCTCACCATATGACCAAAATAACGACGGAAAAGATCCGTGTCACTCGTCTTAGCCGTTTCAAAATTGATTACAGGTCCTTCAGTGAAGAATGGACAAACCATTGATCCTACCCGGTTGATCGTGAGCGGAATGCCAGTCTCAATTGAATTCTTTTTCAAACCCGCTTCCAGACGTGCACCCAATTGTTCCAGACGATCATATACTTCCGGGGTCAACAGCTTGAGCGTAGTATATCCGGCTGCCATCGCCAATGGATTACCACTAAGTGTGCCCGCCTGATAAATCGGTCCAGTAGGAGCGATTTGCTCCATGATCTCTCTTTTGCCGCCATAAGCACCCACTGGAAGTCCGCCGCCGATAACTTTGCCAAAACAAGTAATATCCGGAGTAATCCCGAACAAGCCTTGAGCACAGCCACGATTAACACGGAAGCCTGTCATAACCTCATCAAAAATAAGCAGCGAACCATTGTCAGAAGTTAATTTACGAAGCCCTTCCAGGAAGCCTGGAAGCGGTGGAACAACGCCCATGTTGCCGGCAATCGGCTCTACGATCACTGCGGCAATCTCATTGCCAAAACGTTCGAAAGCAATCTGAGTGGACTCCAAATCATTGTAAGGAACCGTAATGGTATTCATTGCAACGCCTTCTGGGACACCCGGGCTATCCGGCAAGCCCAATGTAGCTACACCAGAGCCAGCCTTAATAAGCAGACTATCGGCGTGACCGTGGTAGGAGCCTTCAAATTTCAAGATTTTGCTGCGCCCAGTGTAACCACGTGCCAAACGAATCGCGCTCATCGTAGCTTCCGTTCCAGAGTTAACCATGCGCACGATATCTACAGATGCCACTCGTTCAACAACAGTTTTTGCCATTTCCGTTTCGAGTAGCGTTGGAGCGCCAAAGCTTGTCCCTTTTACCGCCGTCTCCTGCAATGCCTTCACAACCTCAGGATGCGCATGACCCATAATCAGCGGACCCCATGAGAGCACATAGTCGATAAAGCTGTTGCCGTCGATATCAAAAATACGCGAACCTATCCCATGATCCACATAAATCGGAGTCAGACCTACGGATTTAAACGCCCGTACAGGGCTGTTCACCCCGCCGGGAATATATTGTTTTGCTTCATCAAAAGCCTTCCGGGACGCTTCCTCTTTACGCGCCATTGGCACATTACTCATGTATCTTCACTCCTATTCTCTTCTTGGTTACACAAGCTTGTACAAACATATATTAGCTGCCGCGATGTCGGTGTGATGAAGATTAGCCGCGCAGCCAGCGGGCTGCATCTTTTGCAAAATAAGTAATAATAATGTCCGCACCAGCGCGTTTCATGCCCGTCAGCATTTCCAGCACAACGGCTTGCTCGTCGATCCAGCCTTGTAATGCCGCTGCTTTTACCATGGAATATTCTCCACTCACATTATAAGCCACCAAAGGAAGATCAAACTGATCACGAATCGTACGAATCACATCTAGGTAAGCCAGAGCTGGCTTCACCATTAACATATCCGCGCCTTCCAACACATCGGATTCTGCTTCACGGAGCGCTTCTCGCAGATTGGCAGGGTCCATTTGATACGTTTTGCGATTCCCGAATTGTGGCGCTGAATCCGCTGCTTCGCGGAAAGGGCCATAAAATGCCGAAGCATATTTGACCGAATACGACATAATCGGCACATGCTCAAAACCGTTCTCATCAAGTCCCGCACGAATCGCGTGAACGAATCCATCCATCATGTTGGAAGGGGCGATAATATCTGCTCCAGCTTTTGCTTGGGATACCGCCGTACGAGTCAAAAGCTCCAGCGAAGCATCGTTGATAACATCGCCATGTACCACACCATTCACCGTATGCGTATGCACCATTCCACAATGTCCGTGATCCGTAAATTCACAAAGGCAGGTATCTGCAACGACCAACAGCTCTGGGTACCACTGCTTGATCAAGCGAGTAGCCTCTTGCACAATTCCATCCTCTGCAAAACCGGAAGAACCGATAGCATCCTTCGTCTCAGGAATCCCGAACAACAATACAGCCGGGATGCCTAGTGCGGCGATCTCGTCCACTTCTGCTTTTAACGTATCCAGCGAAAAATGATACACGCCCGGCATCGAGCTAATCTCATTCTTCACACCTGTTCCATGAGTCACAAAAATAGGCTGTACCATATCCAGCACATTCAGTATCGTCTCCCGCACCATGCCACGAATTCCAGCAGAACCGCGCAAACGGCGGTGACGTGTAATTGGAAAGCTCATTTGTTCATCCTCCTGAAAAATAAAATATAAAACCAAATTATGTGTCTGGCAGCAAACCACAACTAGCCGCAGCCAAGTCCAAATTAGCCGCAACCAAACCGCCGACCACTGGCTAACTGCGTATAGTTGTAGTTTGTGCAACTATCTCGATGTTTTGTCCTAATTGTAAGCTTTAGTTGCATTCTCTACAGTTATTTATTACAAAAGAGCGAAGATTCCTCATTTAGCGGATATTTAATTGTACATACTACAACTAAACTCGACTTTAGCTGATATATAGGAAATTTAATTGTATGAAGTACAACTAAAACTAAAATTCAAGCAGATCTGATCACATTAACCTACTGCATATTCTCTACATACCAGTTAGTTTACAACCAAATATTATACTCCGAACTCCATAAGTAACTACTTTCGGAGTTCAATTTATATGTTACTTGAAGGTTGCGATGTGGCACTTTTGAGCGTAGATATAACGGCGAGCAAACCAACACATGCAATTAGTAAATGTAAGCGCAGACTCAACTACCAATTCACACGTAAACCCAACTATTTAGCAACTACCAGCTCACATGTAACCACCAACTATTCAGTAACTACGAACTCACATGTAACCACCAACTATTTAGTAACTACGAACTCACATGTAACCACCAACTATTTAGTAACTACGAACTCACATGTAACCACCAACTATTTAGTAACTACGAACTCACATGTAACTACGAACTATTTAGTAACTACGAACAAAACTCTAGCCTGTAATGTAACTAATTATAAGCTGAGCGCTATATTTCTAAGCAGGCACTGCCTTTCTCCGTTGAACAGCTACTACTCTCCCCGCAGAGTAATCAGCTTCTACCTTCCCACCAGAAAGTAAGCTAAACAAGCCAAGCTCACCAGTAAACTATTGCTTCGTTCTATCCTCGATCCGAGCGCTACTGCAGCTGAGTCTCCGCATTCCAGCGGCAGAGCTCCTGCACCAAACCATCTATGGTTGCCTCTTCAGGCAAGAGTCCCGGTGTCAGTCCCGCGTCTACCGCAGTCTGCTCCGTTAACGGGCCGATGCAGGCGATTTTCACGTTTGCAAGTAGCGGGAGCGGATCTTCAAGTCCCATCCGTTTCAGGATGTGTATGAAATTACGCACGGTTGACGAGCTGGTGAAGGTTACCGCGTGTACGCGACCTTCCTCTAGCAGCTTCAACAACTCGTCGTCATCCTCACCAGTGACAACCGTCTCATAAGTATCCACGTCTGTCACCTGAAGGCCAAGCTCTCTCAGCTTGTCCGGCAGCCAGTCCCGCGCCAGATCGCCGCGCGGCAATAGCACGTTCTGCCCCGGCAGCAGCTGGGGACCGAACGTCTCAATCAGACCTTCCGCCTGAAACTTCGCCGGAAGTTCCTCAGCGATCACCCCGCGCTGAGCCAGCGCGGTGGCTGTGCCTGGCCCCACCGCTGCAATACGCGCGCGGTGTAGCCCGCGAATGTCCGCCCCCAGCTCCGCCAAGTGGCGCCAAAAAAACTCCACGCCGTTCGGGCTAGTGAAGAATACCCAGTCGTACGATTCCAGCGCGCCAAACGCCGCTGCAATCTTCGCCTTCTTCTCTGCCCCTTCCGGCATGATCGTCTCGATCACCGGGAACTCGTAGGGTTCCCCGCCGAGTTCTTCAATTCTATCCACCAGCTCGCTTGCTTGGCTGCGAGCCCGTGTCACCACGATGCGTTTGCCGAATAACGGCATCGCCTCGACCCACTTCAGCTGCTCACGCTGCAGCACCACGTCACCGACGACGATGACTGCCGGCGGCTGAAAATCCGCCGCCTTCACCTTCGCCTCAATATCGGCGAGGGTTCCCGTCAGCGTCTCCTGATCCGCGCGGGTGCCCCAGCGCACAAGTGCCACTGGTGTTTCTGGCGGCCGCCCGTGCTTGATCAGCTGAGCGCTGATATAACCTATTTTAGCTACGCCCATCAGAAACACTAACGTTCCCGTGGCGTTCGTTACTTTATCCCAATGAATGGAATGATCCAGTTTATCCGGACTCTCATGCCCGGTGATAATCGAGAGGGAAGAGGCATGATCGCGGTGCGTAACAGGTATACCCGCATAGGCAGGCACACTGATCGCTGACGTGATGCCTGGTACGATTTCGTAATAGATCCCATTTTTGCGCAGCAGCTCCGCTTCTTCACCCACCCGGCCAAAAATCGTAGGGTCCCCACCCTTAAGCCGCACCACTGTTTTCCCCTGTAAAGCCAAATCAACTAACAATTGATTAATCTCTTCCTGCTTCATCGTGTGGCGATCCGGCAGCTTACCTACATAAATCTTCTCCCCGCCGGGTTTCATGCATTTCAGCAATCTAGGACTTGCCAAGCGATCATACACCAGCACGTCGCTTTTTTGGATACACTCGAGGCCTTTCACAGTAATCAGCTTTGCGTCCCCGGGACCTGCACCTACCAAATAAACCTTCCCCGTCAATCCACTCATCCCCTAACGTCTGACAGAATCTTCTCCGCTCCTCTTGCAATCAGCTTTTTAGCGACTTCTTCGCCGAGCTGTACCGGGTCAATCCCCGTGCAAGTTTCTTTCAAAATCGTTGAACCGTCCGGTGTTCCCACCATCCCCGTTAACGAGATTACTTTGTGCTCAGCGGTAGCAGCTTTGGCGGCTGTGTCAAGCACCGCATGAGCACCAATCGGCACTTGGCAGCCGCCGTTTAGCACGCCAAGGAACGTGCGCTCCGCGGCTACCGTCAATGCCGTATCGGCATCGTTGTATAATGCCAGCAGCTTCCGCAGTTCAGCGTCATCTGCGCGGCACTCGATGCCGAGTGCGCCCTGCCCTACAGCGGGCAGGCAAACCTCCGGCGGCAGGTAGGCGCTCACGCGATCCTGCCAGCCCATGCGCGACAGCCCCGCCGCTGCCAGCAGGATTGCGTCGTATTCGCCGCTCTCCAGCTTGCGCAGCCGCGAGTCAATGTTGCCGCGCACGGGCTCAATGACCAGATCAGGCCGCAGCGCAGCGAGCTGGCTGGATCGGCGTAGGCTGCTTGTGCCTACGCGTGCACCCTGAGGCAGCTCGTCTAGCGAGACGCCTCCGTTAGAGATCAAAACATCACGCGGATCGACACGCTTCGGCACAGCACCATTGATCAACCCATCCGGTAGCTCGGATGGCATATCCTTCATGCTGTGCACCGCCATGTCGATTTCTTTTTCCAGCATCGCTTGCTCGATTTCTTTCACGAACAACCCTTTGCCGCCTACCTTGGATAAAGTAACGTCAAGAATGCGGTCACCTTTGGTGACGATCTTTTTCACTTCAAAAGTAAATCCAAAACCATGCTCCTCGCTAAGTCGCTCCAGATCAGCAATCACATGTCCCGTTTGCGTCAACGCAAGCGCGCTCTGTCTACTCCCCACTATAACCTTACGCATTGTCCATTCCTCCTGGTAACGTTCGCCTCTTACTCTTCACCACAGAACCTTGCACTAGAAATCCAAACCCAAACTAACCAATTAACTACTCTCACTCTAAAAAAGGCATTATTGCCTTTGAATTCGCTACTTCGGATGACTCCCACCAACCTGAGGCATTCTTGCCTTTCATTTGGCTCCTTCGGCGACTGTGGCTCGTTTAGAGGGCATTGTTACCGTTCATTCCGCCATCACAGCTACTTAAGTCCAATTCAACGGGATTTATACCGTTCATTCCACCAATCCAGTTACTTCAACCCAGTTCAACGGGATTTATACCGCACATTCCGCCATTCCAGCTACTTCAAACCAATTCAACGGATTTATACCGTTCATTCCACCCTCTAAGCCACTTCAGCCGAATTCAACAGTATTTATACCGTTCATTTCACCAAACTAGCTACTTCAACCCAATTCAACGGGATTTATACCGTTCATTTCACCATTCCAGTTACTTCAGCCCAGTTCAACGGGATTTATACCGTTCATTTCGCCATTCCAGCTACTTCATCCCAATTCAACGGGATTTATACCGTTCATTTCGCCATTCCAGCTACTTCAAACCAATTCAACGGGATTTATACCGTTCATTCCACCCTCTAAGCTACTTCAACCCAATTCAACAGTATTTATACCGCTCATTTCGCCATCCTAGCCACTACGAGCCAATTCAACAGTATTTATACCGCACATTCCGCCATTCCAGCTACTTCATCCCAATTCAACGGGATTTATACCGTACATTTCGCCATTCCAGTTACTTCAACCCAATTCAACAGTATTTATACCGTACATTCCGCCATCCTAGCCACTACGAGCCAATTCAACGGGATTTATACCGTTCATTTCACCATTCCAGTTACTTAAACCCAATTCAACGGGATTTATACCGTTCATTTCACCATTCCAGCTACTTCAACCCAATTCAACAGTACTTATACAGTACATTTCGCCATCCCAGCTACTTAAGCCGATTTCAACAGTATTTATACCGCACATTCCGCCATTCCAGCCACTACGAGCCAATTCAGCCATTCATTATGGTTACCCAAACAACCGCTCATCACTTCATATCTTAATCTAACCCAATTTTCTAATCTTTACAGTGTCCATGCGCACTTTTACACCAACCGCTGCTCAGCAATCCAAGCGTCCATATCCTCCGGGCTCCACGCTATAAAGGTACCCTTGCTCATCTCGTTCAACACATCCAGCGCCCCAAGCTTCCGCAAAAGCCTTCCACGAACTTCAGCAGAAGGTTCTTTTTCCTTAATCCGGGTTCGCATGGCATGCACAAAATCCAAATATGGCTCATACGCCGCATCCAGCGCTTTTTCAAGCACATTTTTGATCTTCGTTGCCGCAAGCGGGCCAGCACCCGAAGTAGATACAGCTACCGTCAAACGTCCCCTCCGAACCACTCCAGGCGTGATAAAGTTTCCCGCTTCGGCATGGCTGGCCACATTTACATGAATTCCAAGCCGTCTAGACTCCCGCGCAACCTCTTCATTAACCGCCCTATCGTTAGTGGCTGCATATACGAGAAAGGCCCCACGGAGATCTCCGGGAGCATAAGTACGGTCCATCCAGATCAGGAGACCTTTTTCAGCTAGAGAATTAAGCGAATCTGTCAAAGAAGGACTAATCACCTTAACCACCGCTCCAGCTTCCAACAGCCCGCTCACCTTACGTTCAGCCACGACACCACCGCCAATAACCACACAGTGCTGCCCTTCACAATCCAGCATTATGGGTAAATAACGCTTCATGCCCCTCACTCCCCGCTCCAACCGTGAAAATCAGACCAAGAATTCAACAGAAAATTTAAGATAATAAAAGCATATCCTAAAATCGCCCAGCGAGCCATACTTACTCCACTTTTCCGCCCGGACTTCTTAAAGATAATATAAAATATGTAAATCCCAAGACCGATAAGAGTCGTCAATACTTTTAAATCCTTCAATAAAAGCATCCGTCCCTCAGATACTATAGATAAACCAGCCACTACCAGTGATATTCCCAGCAAAGGAGTGCCCACCAAAATAGCGGTGTAAGAGTATTTATCTGTAGTCTCCAGGTTCGGCAAACGACGGATCCGGTCGCTCCATTTCTTGCTTTTGAGTCTGGTGTGCAGGAACAAGTACAATATTGCAAAAACCGTCCCTAACGTCAGTGCTGCAAAACTCATATTTGCCAAAATCACATGCATCGTCAGCCAGCCATACACCGCACTCCAAGTCTCAAGCGTATGCCCACCCGCCGTCAGCCACACCCGATTAAGCAGAAAAACACTAAACCCGGCCATACTGAGCAGCAAAATCGTAAACTCGCCTCCACGTGTAAAAGCCACCGCAAGCGAAGTCAGCACAATACTAAACGCAAACCAAAACAAGAAATCATAAGGTGTGAAAATAGGCAGGCCTTTCTCCTGAGAGAAACGAATTCCAAGTCCTGCAACTTGCAAAAGACCTACAACAACAAGAAGCCCCGTGCCTAACCGCTTCCCACCCGGACTCCTTTTAAGGCAATCCGAGAAAACAAACAGCAGGCTCAGGGCATAGACCAGCAGAGCGGCATCATATATTCCGTTCAGCAGTTGCATATTATTCACCCACCCAGCAAGCCTGCCGGAGCAAGCGCCGTCTTAGGCACAGAAAAATCAGCGCTGCCAGCCGTACGTTCTCCAGAACTAGACTCCTTAACCGAGGCAATATCTCCATCATCTGAATCGGATTTGAGCTGTTCCTGCAACGCAAAGATTTTGGAAAAATAATCAAGAGCTTCATTTCCCTGCTTACCGCCGGACAGCTCTTTAATTACATTGATCGGATCATGCATCATCTGGTTCACGATACTTTTAGTCAGACGGCGGATTACTTTCCGCTGATGCTCGTCCAGCTCGGGCAGCTTATTGAACAGACTCTCCATCGTTTCTTCATGAATCGTATTCGATTTATCCTGGAGTGCCCGGATCACCGGTCTTACCCCAAGCGTCTTGAGCCACACCTGGAACTCATCCATTTCCTCACTGATCATCACTTCGATCTTCGCAGCTTCACTTCGGCGCATTTCCAGATTGTTCTCCACAATGCCCTCCAGATCATCAATATCATACAAAAAAACATCCGGCACATTTGCCGCCGCAGGATCAATATCACGTGGTACAGCAATATCAATCATAAAAAGCGGCCGCGAAGGGCGGCGTTTCATAGCATGTGCTACCTTATCAGCCGTGAGCACATACCCATCTGCTCCTGTTGAGCTGATCACGATATCTACTTCATTTAGAGTTGTTAACGCATCTTCAATCGTACTCGGCTTACCCGAGAACTTCTCCGCCAATTCAATCGCACGCGACAGCGTACGGTTAGCGACAATCACTTCTGCCGCACCACTACTGTATAGATGCTTCACGGTAAGCTCGCTCATTTTGCCGGCGCCGAGAATCAGCACTTTTTTCCCAGTGAACATGCCAAAAATCCGCTTGCCCAGCTCCACAGCCGCATAACTGACAGATACTGCACTCTCGCCGATTGACGTTTCACTATGTGCTCTTTTGCCCAGCGTCACCGCTTGCTTGAACAACCGATTGAACCAAGTTCCAGTTACACCCTCAGCCTGAGCTGTGAGAAAAGAACTCCGCACCTGTCCCAGGATCTGCGTCTCCCCAATCACCATGGAATCCAGACCGCAGGTCACGCGGAACAAATGCGCAATCGCCTGTTCGTCTTCATAAATATACATATGCTGAGTAAATTGCTCGCTTTTCACACCAAACCATTGCTCCATAAAGCCGCGGATGAAATAACCAGCCATATGAAGGCGGTCCATCACCACATAAATTTCCGTACGGTTGCAGGTAGCTACTAAGACCCCTTCTAGCACACCCTTCGTCTTCATCAGTTGATGGAGCGCTGCCGGAAGATCACTTTCCGCAAAAGCAAACTGTTCCCGAACCTCCACGGGAGCCGTACGATAATTCAGGCCAACGACGACGATGTGCATCGATAGTTCACCATCCTAGTCTCTATAAGTTGCTGAAATCCAATTATATAAATTAATATCTTACATACCGTTCACTTTCACAACATCCCAAAACACTGTGTTAAGTATATCACACGAAAATAAGACTTTTTACAGATTTTTTGAACGCTTTATGAAATCCAGATAATAATTATTATAAATAAAAAACCGTAGGTTCGCTACGGTTAGGATGAGTTATTTTTAGCTAATTTATAAGGTTGTGGAAGTGAGAATGAAATATTATGGCCTACTAGTTCTTAAAATCGTCAAAAAGTCCGTTCTCCAAAAAAAATAAGTCACTGCTAAGTGACTTAAAACTTCTCAGGTTTCTTAACTTTTATCGACGCTACTTCTCCACACCTTTTGCAAAATGTGAAGATAACTGGTGAGCCAAAAGAGAAGGCTTTCCCAATAGGCATGACGTTAGCATATCCGTTGCTCATTTCGCCTTTAGCGAATGTAGTATTCCCACATGATTTACAAACTAAATTGTCTTGACTCATGAGATCACCTCGGAAGTTGGACAAAAATATTAATTATATAGTAGACTCTACTCTTTTTAGAAGTCGCCGATGCTTAGACCAAACTTTAACCCAAACACGATTTTCATCATCTAGATAAAAACGAATATTCACTAATTTTAAAGGCGTCCATATTTCTTTAAAATAGTAATTTGGCATTTGGCGTCTCTCCCACGAGAATAATATTGATATAGTTATAAGTATAAAACTATTAAACAATATTGTTTGTCGTAATGCGCCTTAAGCCAAGATAAGAAAAAAACTGTTTTTGTCGGATTATAGTGTGAACGTTCTACAGCAGATTAGCGAAACCAGTTCTTAATCTGATCAAGGGTACTTTTTGCCTCCGGACCATTGTAACCAAAGGTGTTGCCGATCATTTTCACATATTCGTTGAACGTTGTTTCTCTACTTTTTCGGTCACTCCACCAACGTTTAGCGTTATATCCTGATGCAGAACCCACATATGTCAGCTCGATCTCCGATTTTTTGTACATACGACCAAAAAGAAATTTCACCCTCCGCATATGAAAGTCAGAGGAAACAACAATCGCAGATTTAAAACCGTATTCTTTCATTATAGGAAGAGTGTACTCGGCATTCTGATAAGTGCTATCCGCCGCGTTCTCGGTATAAATAACGTCCTGTGGTATGCCTAAAGCTAGGGCGGTTTGGATCATATCACCCGATTTACTAGTTGACTCTTTAGCATTGGAAAGAATTATATAAGGAGCATAGCCTGCTTTATATAACTCAGCTGCCTGCTCCACACGACCTTGGCCTCCGCTTAGGACGATGATGACATCTGATTGTTTGGGAGGTTCAGATAGTGCTAAGAAGCGGCCTGCACTGAATAAACCAGTAATTAACAATAGCAAGCAAACGAAAAGGACCAATCTTTTATTCATTAAATTACCTTTTCTTTTCTTAACCGTTAAGTCGTGCATAAATCACTTATGCGATTCGTTACTAAGGATTTGTTGCCACCATTCAGCATTATCAATATACCATTGGATCGTCTGCGCAATTCCAGTCTCAAAAGTATAAGTTGGCTTCCAACCTAAATTCTCAAGTTTCGTTGGATCAATGGCGTAGCGTTTATCATGTCCTAATCTATCTGTTACAAATTCAATCAAATCTTCAGATTTCCCCAAGGTACTGATAATCGTCTTAACTACTTCAAGATTAGTTCTCTCATTATGACCACCTACATTATAAACTTCACCGCTTACTCCTTGGTGCACGACAAGGTCAATGGCCGCACAGTGATCCCAGACATGGAGCCAGTCGCGAATATTTTTCCCATCTCCATATACAGGAACCTTCTCTTCGTTTAATACTCTTGAGATGGTTAGTGGAATCAGTTTTTCAGGAAAATGATACGGGCCGTAATTATTCGAGCAGCGTGTTATGTTCATTGGTAAACCAAAGGTCTCATGATACGCACGGACTAGTAAATCAGACGCCGTTTTACTAGCACTATAAGGACTGTTAGGCTGCAAAGGTGTTTCTTCGGTAAAAAATACAGTAGGATCAAAATCGAGTTCGCCATACACTTCATCCGTAGAGACATGGAGGAATTTAGTAATGCCGAATTTTTTAGCTGCATCCAGTAGTACCTGTGTCCCCATAACATTCGTACGAACGAATATCGCAGGATCAGTAATTGAGCGATCGACATGGCTCTCCGCAGCGAAATGAACAACATAATCGAATTTTTCCAACTCAAAAAGAGACAATATTGCCTCTCGGTCAGCAATATCAGCTTGAACAAACCGATAGTTGGATTTGGACTCAATATCCTTATGCTTCGTTAGATCACCCGCATAAGTTAGCAAATCCAAATTCACAATATCATAATGCGGATATTTATCTACCATATACTGTACGAAGTTGCCTCCAATAAATCCGGCACCACCCGTAACCAGCATCTTTTGCTTACTCAATGAACGCACTCCCGATCTATTAGCTTTATTAGTTATTGTAAAAAAAATTCAAATTAGCATCTTTTAATAAAGGCGCCTTCTCATCCTTGGCAGATAATACCGGTGTAATATGAAGAGGCCATTCGATGCCAATAGAAGGATCATTCCACAGAATACCCCCATCACATTCCGGGGCATAAAGCTCATCGCACTTATACTGAACCTCTACGTCTTCTGTTAGTGTCATGAATCCATGTGCGAATCCTTTTGGGATCAGCAGTTGCTTTTTGTTCTCAGCATTCAGTTCAATGCCGAACCATTTACTATAGGTAGGACTACCTTTTCTGATATCTACGGCTACATCAAAAATAGCACCACGTGTACAACGAACCAATTTCGTCTGTGCCTTGGGATGTAATTGATAGTGCAAACCACGTAATGTTCCTTTAGTCGCAGAGTAGGATTGGTTATCTTGTACAAACTCCATATCTATTCCATGCTCTTTAAACTTAGCTCCGCTATACGTCTCCATAAACCAACCGCGGTGGTCCCCAAAAACAGCCGGTTCAACGACTAATACGCCTTGCAATAAGGTTTCTGTAATTTTCATCACTGCCACACTTTCAGTTATTAGTATTGTATTTTACCTGTAGCTACTTTCATCAAATACTGACCATACCCCGTCTTACTTAACTTCTCCCCGCAATTCCACAAGTGTTCTTTAGTAATCCATCCATTAATATATGCAATTTCCTCCGGAGCGGCGATCTTGATTCCTTGATGATCTTCAATAGTCCGAACAAAGTTAGTTGCGTCGACAAGACTTTGATGAGTTCCTGTATCTAACCAGGTGAATCCCCGACCTAGGAGTTCCACATCAAGCTCACCAAGATTTAAGTAAGCTTCATTAATGGAGGTAATCTCCAATTCTCCACGTGAAGAGACCTCAACGTTCTTAGCAATCTCAATAACTCTGTTATCATAAAAATATAGACCAGTAATTGCGTAGTTAGATTTTGGCTGTGTTGGTTTTTCTTCTACGCTTAATACTTTACCTTCTTCATTAAACTCTACCACACCGAAGCGCTCTGGATCTTGCACGTGATATCCGAACACCGTTGCTCCTTGTTGTTTAGAAGAAGCACGTTGCAACATCTTCCGCATTCCATTTCCATAGTAGATATTATCTCCAAGGATCATGGCAACTGAATCATCACCTATAAAAGATTCACCCAAAATAAAAGCCTGCGCTAAACCATCAGGACTTGGTTGAACTTTGTATTGTAATGAGATTCCAAATTGAGAACCGTCACCTAATAAACTTTCAAATCTAGGCGTGTCCTCGGGAGTTGAAATAATAAGAATTTCTTTAATACCCGCTAGCATTAATGTGGATAGTGGATAGTAGATCATTGGCTTGTCGTAAATGGGTAAAAGCTGCTTACTTGTGACCATTGTTAATGGGTATAGGCGTGTACCGCTGCCGCCTGCTAGGATAATGCCTTTCATAATGTCGTCACTCCTCTTGAATAGTTGTATATAAGTTTCATATCATATCTTTATAAAGTTTTTTACATTTTTAATTGTGCTAGAAATATCTTTTCTTTTCCTAACTAGATAAAACACATATGCCATGGCATATATTATAACTGATAACCATGAATTCAACATCCATCCAGACAACACAAATATAATGGTCATAGATAATTCTAATAGTATATCCTTATAGATTGAAATCCTTAGTATTTTAGATAATAGAATTTCAGAGAATATACATTTAAATGCTAAGAGAATTACGATGGACATTATTGCTAAGCTTAAATTTTTAAGTACTATTGTAGTTAAAATGGTAATTATAACGCTAAGTACTAGTGTTATTATATTAACTTTTAACATTAATTTTTCTTTTCTTAATGTCTTTAGATATGTATTTATCAATAGTGACGTTTTACCTTCGTAAACACACATGGGGAATACAATAGCCATGAACTTTAAACTATCTGCATACTGTGGAAGCCACGCTGTTAGAACTACCTTAAATGGATAATATATTATTAGAACACCCAACAAGCATACCATTAAAAGGGTTCTCATAGTCTTATAAATCTTTGACAGTTTCTTTTCATCAGTTCTCCGCAGAATCGGAAACATTATTATCCCGAGAGCATTAATAAATAACATCAAGAGATTAGACACACTTAATGTAAGAGATACCTTTCCAAAAGTTGACACATCCCAAGATCGTTCTATTCCAAAACGGATTACCCCTATAATAAACATGCTCGCTATAGTCGCAAACATTAACTTTATCCCAATGTTTATATTATTAGCGGTTTCTCGCCAGCTAAAGTAGAAAGTTGAAATTCTACGAAATACAATATCCCTGCAACAATACATTGCATACAATAAAGAGATTAATTTACCTATCAAGTCAGCTACTATCATTAATTTATAATTTCTTACACCAAAAACTAAAAATACAATTATGAGAAAGCAGTATAGTATTCTATCCATCGTTGTTATCTGTGCATACTCTTTAATTCTGTTTGTACCTTGTAGGATATAAAGTAACATAAATCTAAGGTTGACTAATAATAAACAAGCTGCCACCATTCTAATGATAAATACTCTGTTTACATCCAAAACGTACAAAGTTGAAATACTAATTATTACTACTCCGATTATTAATTGGAGTGAAAGTAGCATATAAAACTGCGAGAAAAACAATCGTTTATCCAGTTCATTATATTGTTTACCACTGTACCTTAGATAAATCCCATCGTTCCAACCAAAATGCAAGAAACCAACGTATGAAGAATAAAACATATAAAGTTGCCAATAGCCGTACTCGTTTATCCCTATAAGCTTTGGAATTACTAATATTACCAAAGTCGAGACGATTAAAGAAACAAAATTTGATGATAGAGTATAAGAAAAATTTTTTATGAGATTCACAACTTTATAATTCAACTCTTTGCCCTCAACATTCTATAACAAAATCATCACACTATTAACTTTAAATTACATAATGGTTATTATGGTTTTATAGAATACATTAGTTAAATGATTTTGTCCTTTTATATTGAATTTCCTCAAATGATACGTTCTTTTAAATCGATTTTTGTTCTCAACAGACAAAAAACAGTCTAAGACATCTAAACTCTCCTGATTCAACTCAGTCTTATAAATTTCAAAAAATTCTTTTGCTTGTTTAAAGCTCTTTTCCATCATATTTATATAATCATGGTAAAGTTTGTTGAAATTATTTCTTTTTAGTTTCATCATAGAATTAATAACATTAGTTTTTTTTGCACCAATACTGTTATTACTATGCTGTCTATACTTAATTAATGGTCTATCAATGAATACAATCTCACCAAAGCAACTTGCTAGTATAGCTAACCACCAATCATGCATTACTGCATTATTAGGAATATTTTTCACTAGATTTCTTAATTCATTATTTATCATCATAGTACAACCTGTGACAATATTTTGAATGACTAAATAATTAATTTTATTAAATTCGAAATTAACTTTCTGATCTAGTTTCATCGATTTACTAACCAATTCAAGATTCTCATTAACAACTTCTAAATCACTATGAACTAGAATTGGTGTACCAACACCTATCTTATTTTCAGAATCTTTCATCACCTTAAGCGAAATATCAACCTTATTCTCATCCCACACGTCATCTTGATCACAAAACATAATGTAATCAAAAGATAAATCCACTTGTACTAATAGTTCTAAGAAACTTTTACATGGTCTTAAATTGACTTCACTAGTAATTACTCTCTGAAATCTATCTGGATATTCTTTAGTGTATTTTTCTATTAAATCAACAGTTCTATCAATCGAATAATCATCTCTTATAAAACAAACCCATTTCTTATAAGATTGTTTCAATAAAGATTCCAATTGAGCCGCTAAATATTTTTCTCCATTATATGTGGACAACAATATCGCAATGTTGTCATTAAACATCTATCTCCCCTCCATTTCCATTATGATACAATTCATTCTGAGTTAATGAGTAATGATTTATAATACCTATCGGCAGTAAAAGTAACCAAACATAATCAAATTTGAGTAAATACGGATTAGTGGCATTTGCAATCAAGAATGCTGATAATCCAGTCAATATTGGTATTACAACCATTGCAGATTCATCATCTCTTCTTGCAATTTTAACTAGTTTATTTATAATATAAAACCCAGACAAAGTATAAATAAGCACTCCAATAATCCCAGTTTTAAAGAGTAAATCAACATATTGCAACTCATAAGCCCATGGCATTTCTTCTGAACGAATTACACTTGCAACCGATCCAAGCCCATTCCCAAAAATAGGTCTATTCATCCAACCGTTGATTAATGATTCAAGTTGAGATTCTCTCTCATAACCCATATCAAGATTAAATTTATCCCATAAGGAATTTATATTTATATCAATATACATATTAAAAATAGGTATAATTACTAATCCTAATAGTAAAATTATAACAGCATACTTACTTACTTTTTTTAAAAATGACTTATTATGCTTCATTATCATTAAATATAATATGAAAGATATCAAGGTTCCGATAACTATTGATAACCAAAGACCTCTTCTCCCTGATAATAAAGCAGATATCAAACCTAAAATAGTTATAATTAAAACTACGTTTTTTGATACTCTAATAGTGTTATAGAACCTTTGGTTCCAAACCAAAACGCCAGAAATACAAAAAGGAATTAAAAATATTAGAGAGTTAAGTGAATAAAGACTATATTCCATAAAACCATTATAAAAGCCTATAGATTGACCTAAATCAAAATCTATATACAAGAACTTTGGAATCACCCCTAATTCGTTTCCTATATAAGTAAATGAATATATTGAAATAAATAACAGAGAAAGTATAAATACTTTAAATAGACTAAATAGAACCTGATCGAAAAACAGCATCGAAAATAGAACTAAATATACTATCGGCCAAGCAATAAAAACCGTCGCAGAATTAATAGCTCCTGGAGCATTCAAAAAAACACCTAAGGCTATAAATAAAGAAGACGCAATTTCTACAAAAAGTACAAATAAAATCCATTTCCTTTTTATTAATATTGTTTTCCTTATTAAGGTCCAAATTAATATTTCAAAAAAAACGCATACAAGCAAAGCAATCTTTATATTATAAAGTGATGTAGGAAATGCAAGTATAAAAAAGAAAAGCAATAATCCAGGAAATAGGAATACATAATTTATTTTTTGGCTTTGGTAATGTAGCACAAATCACACTTCCCTTGAATCGATATATATGAGTAATCCTAGATTAATAAACCCAATAAAAATTCACGATTAATTTCAGAGTTAAAATCTTCCAACCATAGTTCCCTTGATAATAATGATTTCTCTTCCCAGTTCTGAAAATTTGAAACGATAGAAATTATTGCCTCACCCCAACTAGAGTTGTCATTTATTAGAATTCCATTACCTTTCTTAATTACTTCCTTATTCATACCAACATTTGAAACAACTACAGGTAAACCACACCCAATTGCTTGAACTGCTTTAAAGGCACATTTACCTAATGTAATTTCATTCTCAGGCAGAGGCATTAAACCAATATGTGAATTTAACATTTCTTTTAACGCCAATTCTCTGTTCCATTTAATATTTTCAACAATCAAGTATTTAGTTGTGGTTTTTAATTGGATATCACTAATAACTTTAAGCCTAACTATTTTATTCTCAACCTGCTTAGCCAATACTTCTAACTGAGGTATTATATTTTTTAAAAACTCGATGTTACTTTTTGTTCCTACCCAAATCAAAATAATCTCTTGTGAAAATGATTTTTTTCTTTCTTTATTTATAATATTTAAATCAATATTCTCCATCATTGCATCTGTGGTATTTAAAACAACCACTTTTGTTTCACTCATTATTTTACTCTTCAAAAAATAATTTCCTACAATAATGGTTTTGGCATAATTATTTAAAAGTACTTCTTCATATTTGGATATTTCTTTAGAATCAAAAATATTATCATCCAGGTCCCAATATACTTCACATGCATTTTTCAGTATTTTAGTTAACAACAATTTTCCTAGTGGTGGAATTATTCTGGGAAAACATTCCCTTTGAATTATTATTTTATAATCGTCTCTAATATTAGAGATTTTTATAAGAGCTTTTATTCTACGAATATATCCTGGTATTAAAGAATATATCAGCATATAAAACAAATTCACAATTCGGATTTTGTTTTTTTGTTCATAGAATAAATCCGATTCATATTCTATCAGTTCATAATCATTAAATTCAGAATGATCCAGATATTGAAATACTCTGTAAAAAGTACTTGGACGGTACTTTTTATTCCTTACAAATATGTAAGTTTTCATTTTTCCCCCAATAAGTAAAATTATTTATATACATTTTTTTCACAAGTTCTCCTTATACCAATTCACTGCCAATTCAATACCAGAATTAAAATCATACTCCGGATTATATCCTAAAAGATCTTTCGCTTTAGATATATCAGCATTCGAGTGCTTAACATCACCAGCCCGGTCTGGCCCGAATTTAGGTTGGATATCTTTTTCTAACAATTCAGATAGCTTATTATACAAATCTACCAAGAACACTCTACCACCAAAAGCAATATTATAAACCTCGCCAGCAGCCTCCTTAGGAGCAAGCATCCCTTTTAAGTTTGCTTCTATTACATTTTCGATATAAGTAAAATCTCTTGACTGTCCTCCATCACCATTTATAGTAGAAATCTCATTATTCAATAGTGCTTTTACAAATTTAGGAATGACAGCAGCATAATAACCGTGTGGATCTTGTCTTCTACCAAAGACATTAAAATATCTAAACCCTACTGTTTCTAGACCATATATCTGAGTGTACAGTCTTCCATATTCTTCACCAACTTTTTTAGTGAGTGCATAAGGAGACAATACCTTACCTACCCTATCTTCCACCTTAGGAAGATTTGGTTCATCACCATAAACTGAGGAACTAGATGCATAAACAAATTTCTTTGCTTTATTTTGTCTTGCTGCTTCCATCATATTTAGTGTACCCTTTATGTTAATTTCCTCATAAAGAAGCGGCATTTCAATACTCCTTGGTACACTTCCCCATGACGCTTGGTGTGTAATAAAATCAATACCCTTGCATGCTTGCATACAAGTATCCAAATCTCTAATATCCCCTTCTAAAAGTTCAAATAAGGGGTTTTCTAAGAAAGGAGCTATATTCTCTCTCTTTCCTGTAGAGAAATTGTCTAGACATCTTACAAAGTATCCCATATCTAAAATAGCTTCACATAAATTAGAACCTATAAATCCAGCTCCACCAGTAACTAAAAATCTACTACCTATAGGAAACTCCAAATTTTTATATCCCATTTTTATAATCTCCAATATCGGTAATTTAAGTTTTCTGTTTCTCTTCGATCTAGTACTGCCTTTACATCGATAATTATTTTTTTGTTATTGTCTACCTTTTTAAATAGTTTATCAAAATCATTTAAATTCATATCCAAAAACTGTTTATGTGATACCGCTATAATAATTGCATCCATATTATTTATATCTCTAATATCCGTGAATTTTATCCCATATTCTCGTTCTGCTTCTAAACTATCTGCAACTGGGTCATAAATAACCGGATTTATTTTGTATTCTTTTAATTCATTGACTATATCAATAACCTTGCTGTTTCTTGTATCAGGACAATCTTCCTTAAATGTAAAACCTAATATCGCAACCTTTGCATCATGTATGGACAAATCTGCTGTAATAAGGTTTTTAACAACGTTCTCGGCAACATACTTACCCATTCCATCATTTATTCTTCTCCCAGATAATATGATCTGTGAATGATAACCCACTTCTTCTGCTTTATAAGTCAAATAGTATGGATCCACGCCAATACAGTGGCCCCCTACTAATCCAGGACTAAAATTCAAAAAATTCCACTTGGTTCCTGCTGCCTTTAAAACAGCTTCCGTATCAATCCCTAGTTTATTAAATATTATTGATAGCTCATTCATAAAGGCTATGTTGATATCTCTTTGTGAATTTTCGATTACTTTTGCTGCTTCAGCAACTTTGATACTTTCCGCTTTGTACACTCCTGCTTCTATAACCATGCTGTATACATTTGAGATTTCTTCTAATGAATTCCCATCCATCCCTGCGACTACTTTTACAATTGTTTCAAGCCTATGTAATTTATCTCCTGGATTAATTCTCTCTGGGGAATAGCCAACTTTAAAATCAACACCACACTTTAAATTGGAAGTTTCCTCTAATATTGGTACACATATATCCTCCGTTACACCTGGATATACAGTAGATTCAAAAACGACAATTGAGCCCTTGATAAGGTTTCTCCCCAACGTTCTACTAGCAGAGATAAGTGGTGTTAGATCAGGAGTTTTATCCTTATTTATAGGTGTAGGTACTGCCACTATGTGGAACTTTGCATTTTTCAAGTATCTTTCTTCCCATGTGAAAAATGCTGATGTTTTGGCTATTTCTTCATTTCCTACCTCTTTGGTTACGTCGATTCCTTGTATGTACTCCTCTACCTTACTACGTGAAATATCAAACCCTATAACATCTGCTACTTTAGCAAAAGCTATGGCGAGCGGCATACCTACGTAACCAAGCCCAATAATCGATATTTTTTCTTCCTTGCTTCTAATACCCTCGTATAGTGAAGTCATATAAGTCCTCCAAATAATTTTATAAATCGGTCAAGATTCCAGTCCTAAATGTTTTATTATACTATCATTTACTTTATTTACATCGTACTTCTGTCTACATATATTAAGGCTTTCCTTTGCTTTGCTCTTCAGATCATTTTGATTCTCTATCAAATAAATCATTGAATTAGCAAGACTTTCGACATCTTTAACAGGAACCAGAAAGCCATTTAAACCATCAACTACTGTTTCACGACAACCAGGAGCGTTCGTTGTTATAATCGCTCTTCCCATTGCCATTGCCTCCAACACCGTTCTAGGAGTTCCCTCTCTATAAGAGGGGAGGACAAATACAGATGATTGCTCAAGAAATGGTCTAACATCCTTAGTTTCACCAAGATAATTAACAATGTTAGAAACTATATATGGTTGTATGTCATCATAAGCTAACGCATTAGGATTCACATCAAATGGTCCAACTAAAGAAAATTCAACTTTAGGATAAGTTTTTTTCACTATTTCAGCAGCTTTTAAGTATTCTATTACACCTTTGTCTTTAATAATTCTACAAATCATTAAGAATGATATATTTTTAGGTAATGGTACAGGATGAAAATGAGATAAGTTCACGCCTGAGCCATTAATTAGTGCTGTTTTCCTACTACTAACAAGTTTACCAGATACAAATTCGTTTAAATCATCTGGATTTTGAAATAAAACCTTATCGCAACTTTTCAATGCGCTCCGATATAAAAATTTACTTATAGTCTTAACGATAAAAGCTTTAAAACCTCTAGCTATAAAAACATAGCCTAGACCAGTTAGCATTGAATAAATTTTCCCCACACCTGCTACACGCGCTGCGATAGAACCAAATATAACCGGTTTAATAGTGTAACTAAAAACTACATCCGGTTTTTCTCTCTTAATTAATTTATAAATTTCCTTTATAAGAACAATATCATTTAATGGATTAGTTCCAGTTCTTACAATTGGAAGTTGTACAAATCGGGCTCCTAGTTGCTCTATTTCTGCTTCAAATCCAGTTTCGGGCCCTACACCAACTACTTCATGTCCATTTTTCACAATCGCTTTTATTAAGTCTCCCCTAAAATTAATTAGCGATGGTGTATAACCAGCAATTATTAAAACTTTCATTTAATAAGTACAGAATCGAAAACTTCACTCAATATATTCGCAACTCTTCTAATATCATCTTGAGACATCCCAGTTCCTGAAGGGAGACAGATACCTGTTTCAAAGAGACTTTGAGATACATCTTCAGTATGTCTAAAATAATGATAATTTTGAAATAGAGGTTGTAGGTGCATTGGCTTCCAAACAGACCGGACTTCTATGTTGTTTTTTTCAAATTCATCTAAAATAACTTCTCTAATGCTAGGGTGCTTGGAAAAAATAGTGAACACCGACAACCAATAATTTGGTTCACCTGCATCATCTATAGGCATAAATGCAATCGGTAAGCTTTTCATTAATTGGTTATATTCTAAATTTATAGATTTCCGATTCCTTATAAAGCTATCTAGAGCTTCCAACTGCCCCCGCCCGATTCCCGCACAAATATTGGACATTCTATAGTTATAGCCAACTTCTTTATGCTCATAATACCTTGAAGCTTCTTTTGACTGAGTAGCCCAAAAACGCATTTTCTTTATAGCCTCTTCGTCATTGGAAACAACCATGCCACCACCTGAGGTAGTAATAATCTTGTTACCATTAAATGAAAAAATACCAATATGACCAAATGAACCACATTTTTTCCTTTTGTACGTTGCCCCTAGCGCTTCAGCTGCGTCCTCTATAACTGGAACATCATACTTTTCACATATCGGAAGTAGCAAATCATAATCAGCACTCTGACCATATAAATCAACTATAATAACTGCCTTAGGCATTTTATTTTCTTTTTTAGCCCACTCAAACGCTTTCTCTAAAGCAATAGGGGACATATTCCAAGTTTCTGGTTCAGAGTCAATAAAAACTGGATTAGCATATTGATATAGAATAGGGTTACAGCTTCCTGCAAAGGTTAGGTCTGAGCAAAACACATAATCTCCTGGACCGACACCAAAATATTTCAGTGCTAAATGAATACCTGCTGTGCCAGAAGATAAAGCCAATCCATGATCTACGCCTACGTACTCGCATAATTCTTCTTCAAATTTATCAACATTTGTACCCAGGGGAGCTATCCAGTTAGTATCGAACGCTTCTTGTATGTACTTCATTTCGTTCCCACTCATATGAGGCGGGGATAAAAAAATCCTTTCCGACATCGCTTTTCATCTCCAAGTTTTTCTTTATTTTTGCAGGCACTCCTGCCACCATTACATTGTCCGGTATATCCTTTATTACTATGGTTCCAGCAGCTACAATTACATTAAATCCGATAGTTACATTATTTAGCACTTTAGAACCTACACCCAACCAACTACAGCTTTTTACATGAACAGTTCCACAAACATTAACACCTGGAGAGATGTGTACCCCATTTTCTAATATACAATCATGGTCTATGGAAGAAGAAGTATTTAGAATACAACCTTTACCAACTTTAGTACTAGCATTTACTACTACTCCAGCCATAATGACACTGCCTCTTTCTATCTGGCTGAATCTGCTTATTGTACTAGATGGATGAATGATACTCGGAATTTCATAGCCTGCACGTTCAAGTCTTTCCAGCCATATCATTCTTGTCACATTATTTCCTATGGCTACAAACGCTGCTGAATAATCTTCTCTATGATCCATATAACTTTCAAATCCACCCAATACAGCTTTCCCCAATACATCATTAAGCTCTTTATTATTATCTAGGAAGGCTATTTCATCCCAATTGCCAGTACTCAATGCCGCATCAGCAACAACCTTGCCATGCCCACCTGCTCCCAAAATCAATAACTTAGACACCCATATTCACCCAGCTTTCGCTCTTTCTACTTAGATATCTAGAGTACTTCCAGAGAACATCGGCATTGTATCGTTCTGAGAATTATTTATTCCTTCTCTTACTAGAACGTTCTTTATGGTTTTAAAGACAATTTTAGTATCCAAACTGAGGCTAATATGATCTACATACCAAACGTCATATTGAAATTTTTCTTCCCAACTGATGGTATTCCTACCGTTCACCTGGGCCCATCCAGAAATGCCAGGGACCACTTCATGTCTACGATTTTGTTCAGGAGTATAATGTTTAAGATATTGCACTAGTAAAGGACGGGGACCAATAAAGCTCATGTCGCCTTTGAGAATATTGAATAATTGCGGCAATTCATCTATACTACATTTTCTCAAAAAGGAACCTACTCTAGTCATTCTTAGTATGTCAGGTAATAGATTTCCATCTTGGTCAGTCTCTAATGACATTGTTCTGAACTTATACACTGTAAATATCTTTCCCATCTTACCAGGTCGCTTCTGACGAAATAAAACAGGACCTTTCGAACCAATCTTGATAGCTATAGTTGCTGCTAACATGATAGGTGAAGATAAAATGATTAAAAAACAAGCAGTGATCCAATCAAGTGTTTTTTTTACAACTAAGTAAGGCTTCATCCATCACTCAACCTCTGCATATATATTGATAAAGAAACAGCGGATATTTAATCCGCCATTCCCGCAGCCAGATCTTTCCCTAACTGAAGCTGTGATTCAAATTCACTTTTATATTGACTAATAATCTCCGTGCTATACCCATTGCTGTTCAGTTTTTGTTCAGCATCAGCAACTATACTATTGAAGCTAGCAGTGAATGAGGCTAGTTGTTGTACCCCTTTAGCTTTTATACTTTTCTTACTCGCCTCATCTGTTGCTCCAACATACTCAAATGCAATACTCATTAATGTCGATTGACTTTGATTTTTAAGCGCCGTAAGCTTAGCTTCTGTGTCACTAGTGATAGTTTCATATGAAACCTTTCCAGTTCCTGCAGAACCACCACCTGTTGCACCTGTTGTATCCGTTGGCGCTGGTGTCGCTACTGGAGATGGGCCCTTGCCATTGTCATTGTTTGTCAATCCATTAGTGGTTTGTTCCTGATAAGCCTTGGAAGCTGCAGTAATGGTCTTCGTCTTCTGATCCCAGCTAATGTTATGACCTACAGATTCCGATAAAAAACGTAGAGGCACATATAAGGAACCATTCAGGATGAAGCTAGATTGACCTGTAGGCAAAGCCTTGGTTGCATCGTTAAATACATAACTTGCCTTAACTTGATTGAGGACAATATTCTTCGCTGCTGCTGAAGTACTATTCCCGTTCTTTGCATTCATTAGATATTCTTTAATCACAACTAGCTCTGAGCTGCTAGGCTCTGCTACGGTAACTTTAACGTTTTTAGCATCCCAAGCTACGCTCTTCTGTAAAGCATATGACATAAACCGTAATGGAACATAAGTTGTATTGTTGTACATGAATACATACTGACCTGCGGGTGGCTGAATACTCACACCGTCAAAAATCAAATTCACGTTCATACTTTGTACTTTAATCGTATTAGTTGCAGCCTTAGGCGTTGCACTTGGTACTGCCGCTGCTGATACTGATATAGGTGCTGATGCTGTTAAGGGTGCTAAACCAATTGAAGCAATTAACGATAAAGCCACGACTGATAATGTTGCTTTAGACATATTTATTCACTTCCCTTTTCTTTCGCTTTTAATTGTTCTTCTTCAGCAATGATTTGGTCATGTGTTTTCCCTTGACTGACTCCGTACTTCTTAGCAATCTGAGAAAGCTCATTGTACTGCTCTGTGGATACTTTACCTAGGATGATACTGCGCGCCTCACGCTTCTCCTCAGTCGTTAAGCCACCCTTTGCCAAATCTTTAAGACGATTAATATCGGATACGCTAAGTTGACCAAGAACAATAGAAGCAACATCTGCTTTATCCTTAATCGTTACATTTTCTTGAATTTGCTTAGCTTTATCTGTGGAGACCTGTGCTGTGTAACCATCTGAAGAGCCATCTTTTTGATCTGATGATGGAGCTTTGGTCGGTTCAGCAGATTTATCATTGTTTCCTTGATTACTACTTCCCTTGTCATTTGCTGGTGGAGTAGTAGGTGCCATGGACTCTACAGGTTCAACATTACTATCACCAACTGTATCAGTTGGTGCCGATCCTTGATCTTGACCACCACCAACATTATCCTCAGACTCAAGATCAAAACCATCTACCATTGAATTCATCAGCTTATCGACAGCGTAATTCGCGGCGAACAAGCCGCCAACACCCAGCACTACAATAACTGACAGCGTCCATAAAAGGATCTTTCTCCATCGTTTGTTGAACACTTTATATCCCCCTTTATGAATAGTTAGCTAATAGCAACTTGGGCAACGGGCTGCATTGGTACAATCTGATTGATTATTTCGCGGATGACTTCTGGTTCCTCAGCGAGAACACGTTCCAAACGTTTAAATTCCAGTTCTAACTGGTTCAGACTTATGACATTAGGTTTACCGATAAAGATTCTTCCATGATCGGTAGAGCCTAAATTCTCTTCATCTGTAAGCAACTCTTCATATAACTTCTCACCCTCACGAATACCGGAGAAATGAATATCAATGTCCTTATAGGGTTCATATCCAGAGAGCGTGATTAAGTCTTCCGCCAACGTTAGAATCTTAACCGGCTCTCCCATATCCAGAATGAATACTTCTCCGCCTTTGGCGAAAGAACCAGATTGGATGACAAGCTGTACTGCTTCCGGAATCGTCATGAAATAACGCACCATTTCTGGATGTGTCACAGTGACTGGACCTCCGGCAGCGATCTGCTGCTTAAAGGCTGGAATTACACTACCACGACTGCCAAGAACATTTCCAAAACGCACAGCAGAAAACTTCGTTTGACTTGTAGTGTGCAGGCTCTGCACATACATTTCCGCAATCCGTTTAGTAGCACCCATTACACTGGTTGGGTTAACCGCCTTATCAGAAGAGATCATTACGAATCTCTCGGCACCATATTTATCTGCACAATCCGCAACATTTTTGGTGCCAAAAACATTATTTTTAATGGCTTCCGAAGGGTTCCGCTCCATTAAAGGAACGTGTTTATGTGCTGCTGCGTGAAAGACTACATGCGGTCTATGGCCACTGAATATGTCCATCATTCGACTGCGATCCTGCACATCTGCTATCACGGTTACAATGTTCAACTCCGGAAAACTCTTACGAAGTTCCATTTCAATCGTGTAAATACTGTTCTCACCGTGTCCAAGTAACAATAGCTTGTCCGGACCAAAAGGAGCAATCTGCCGGCATAACTCCGAACCAATAGAGCCGCCAGCCCCCGTAACTAACACCGTCTTATGATGTACATAACCTAAAATACTGTTCAAATCAGCTACGTTCGGTTCACGTCCTAATAAATCTTCTACACTAACATCCCGAAGTTTCTTAACTGATATTTTCCCAGCGATCAGATCGTTAAGAGCCGGGATTATCTTCAGCTTAGCTCCAGTCTTTTTGGCAAGATTAATAATCTCAGAAATCTCAGTACGTGAAACAGAGGGCATGGCAATAATAATCTCATGAATTTCTCTTTCTTTCACAATAGCGGGGATTGCATATCGATTACCTAATACAGGAACACCCAATATATACATATGGTATTTATTCGCATTATCATCAATGAAACCGACTAATTTGGTATGTGCAAAAGAGGGTCCCATCATTTCCCGAGCAATTAATAACCCACAATCACCAGCACCTACAATTAGTGTATGGGTCTTAGTGTCTTTGTAATTGATTCGGTCATTATGAAGTACTCTCCATAAAAATCGAACTCCACCTACTAATAAAAGAATAGTCTCCATGGACCGAACTTCTATGGCAAAAGGTACTCTATCCGGCAAAATTAGATACGCCAGTGCAAATGAAAATAAAGACCCTACTACAATAGCTTTAGAAACCGATATAATCTCACCGATACTGGCATATTGCCACATTCTTCGGTAAAGACCGAAGTATATCAGGCTTCCACCAAATGCAAATGTTGCAATCAAACCAAATTGCAGCATCTGTACAACATATTCCTGAAGAGCATGGTTAGGGTACCGAAACAAATAAGATGTCACAATACTGAACCAAATGATCGCAAGATCAATGAAGAATAAAAGAATCACTCTAGATTTCGCTGTCATTTTCAGTGCCTCCAAAAATAACATTTTTAATTATGAATAAATCAATTTCCATAGTAGTAGTAATAGTACCCTTCACTAGCTTTACGTTTTACATTATTGAGAACAACGCCGAGCATTTTTGCACCTACACGATCTAGATTAGCTTTAGCTTTTACTGCGATATCGCGTTTTACCTTACCATAGCTGACAACCATAATAACGCCATCACTCTTCGAGGCCACAATTTGTGCATCCGTAACCGCTAATAGTGGTGGAGTATCAATAAGAATGACATCATACCGCTGACGCAAATCCTGTAAAAGAGTGCTCATCCGATTAGATGCCATCATTTCCGCCGGGTTGGGCGGGATTGGTCCAGAGGTCATGATTGAAAGATTATTAACACCAGAATCTTGGACAGTGTCCTCAAGAACTGCCTGCTGAGACAGTAGGGAGGATAAACCAAAACGGTTACTTAGTGTAAAAGTCTTATGTGCCGTTGGCTTCCGCAAATCGGCATCAATCAACAATACTCTTTTATCTGCTTGTGCGTAAGCTGCCGCCA
Source organism: Paenibacillus sp. FSL H7-0735 (assembly GCF_038008505.1). NCBI lineage: Bacteria > Bacillati > Bacillota > Bacilli > Caryophanales > Paenibacillaceae > Paenibacillus > Paenibacillus sp. FSL H7-0735. The sequence continues at coordinate 5,817,164 of NZ_JBBOZH010000001.1, forward strand.
GGTTAGCAGATACCGTAGATTTACCTTCTTCCGGTCCGGATGAAGTGACCATAATCACTTGAATAGTCTGATCTACAGAAGAAAAATCAATATTCGTGCGCAATGCGCGAAACGCTTCAGAGACAGGAGAGCGTGGGTTCGTAACGGTGATCAGATGGCGTTGTTTATTTGGAAGCTGTGACATGTTCGAGGTCCCCCGCCTTTCTGGATGATTGTTTCTGTGTTTGTGCGGCACCTTGCTTGCTTTCATCTTGACCCAATCTTGTAATCATAGCTATGGTAGGCAAACCAAGATACTTCTCAATATCAGCTTCTGTCTTCAGGGTGTCATCCATATATTCCAGCAGGAAGGCAATCCCTAATCCAATCATCAAAGAGACGATAAAAGCAATAGCTATGTTCAGTAAAACATTTGGTTCTACCGGCCGGGGCTCAACAGTTGGATTCACTTTAGCTTCATTCAGAATCGATACATTTTCCACATTAAATAGACTTGGAATTTCTTCCTTGAACACAAGTGAAATGGCATTCACGATTTCAGCAGCCCGCTGATAAGAATTATCTCGAACGACAAGTGTCATCACCTGCGTATTATTTACGGAACTCACATTAACCTTTTTTAATAGCTCTTCCGCAGTAATATTGAATTGCGGATAATCCTTTGTAACAATATCAAGGATGGCCGGAGTCTTAATAATTTCCTTATACGTATTAATTAATTGAATATTGGTATTAATCTGGTTTAAATCAAGCTGCCCCACCGCTGACTGCGTCGGTGTTTGGTTAACGATAATCTTCGTGGATGCCTCATATACCGGGTTTTTAATATACAGACTATATACACCAGCAATACCGCACACCAATACAACTATGCTGAAAATGAGCCATAGTCTCTTCCTGACGATCTGAAAATAATCGCGAAGATCCAATTCTTGTGATGACAAGTGAAATTACCCCCAAGCTATTTCTGAAATATTTCGATGCCTGTTCAAATCTTCCCTATTTGCAAAAAAATCGCCTCCTCTCACCTACATGAGAGGAGGCTGTATACTATAAGTTTTATTTACTTGAAGTTAATAGTACGGTAGATAATTACTGCTGCTTCAGCACGGGTAGCTGTATCGTTCGGGTTGAACTTGCCAGCATTTCCGATAACCAGGTTGTGGCTTGCTGCAAACGCTACGCCATCTCTTAGGGATGCACTGATCTTAGCAGCATCAGAGAATTTGCTGATTGCAGTAGAATCGGTTTTTGCATCAGGATTGATAGATTTCAACGCACGGGAGATCATTGTTGCCATTTCTGCACGTGTAATAGTTGCATTAGGATCAAATTTGGCCGCACTGCGTCCAGTAATAATCCCTTTTTCTGCTGCAACTGCTACATATGGTGCATACCAAGCAGTTGAACTTACATCGCTAAAGCTTTGTACAGCAGAGTTGTTTTCCAGGTTAAGCGCACGAATCAGCATTTTGGAGAACTCAGCACGAGTTACGTTGCTCTTCGGTGCAAATTTACCTGCTCCGACTCCTTCAATCGCACCTTTAGCAGCGACGACTTGAATTTGTCTGCCAGCCCATGCTTGTACAGCAGCAATATCATTAAAGGAGACTTTATTCTCAAGTACTGCGTAAGAAGAGAATGTATCACGTGGTTCTACGATGAAATCTCCATCAAGAACTCCACCTTGGAATTGCAGGTCGCCGTATACAAGCTTACCAACGGAAAGCAATTCTTTATCAAGACCATCTGTATTCTTAAGTGGCAGTTTGATAGTAATTGGTTGTTTAAATGTACTTTGTACTACACCGTTCACACTAAGTGTGAATTCATACACATCCGAAGCCAATTTCAGCTTGGTAACGGAAGTTACAACTTCTGGTTTAGCTGTAGTTACTGTCAATGAAATTGCTGTGCTGAATTGGCTTACAGGAATCGTTACAGTTACACCGTTGAAAGTAACGGCGATATTCGCAATACCTTTAGCTTTTGCAGCTTCAATAATGGCTTGGGAAAGTGGAACTTCAACTGTAGTAGCGTTTACTGTTCCCAGATTTAAGGTCAAAGTAAGACCAGTTTTACCAGGGTTCGCTGCAACCAGCTTATCAAATTCTTTAATTACATCAGCATCAACCAATTTCAAGGTTGCTTTACCGTCAACAATGCTTACGAGCTTGGATACATCGTAGATTCCTGGAGTTTGAACAGGAGCTACAGGAGTTGTAACACTTCCATTCCCGCTTCCACCGTTACTACCACCATTATTACCACCATTACCGTTGCCATTATCGCCTAATCCGTAGGCTTTAATATAAGCAAATGCAAGTGATTTCGCCGCAGGTTTTGCGGATTTAATATTATTGTTCAGGTTCTTCAGTGTTTGCTTCACATCACTAGCAGTAACTCCAAGCTTGTCCAACGCTTGACTTACTGTGAGTGCTCCTGCTCCTGTTGTATGGCTCAATACTTTTGCAATAGCTTCATCCAACAAAGTATCGTATCCAGATTCAGAAGTTAGGATTGCCAACAAATCTGCAGTTGACTTGCTGCTTACCAGTGCACGAAGTTCTGTTTCAATGCTGCTCAAGAATTCAGAAACACTATCAACAGTAAGTCCAGACACACCCGCTTTCTTTGCAATTTTGCTCAGCAAAGCAATGTTTTTGTCGTCGTTACGGATCACTTGAATTTCGGAGAAGTCATTGCCATAGACGTCGTATACTACACTAGTAACGCTTTGGAACAATTTAAGTGATGTTTTTGTTTCTTCTGCATCCAGTGAAAGATTCTTCAGAATTGGAGCAAAAATTTCTACGAATTCTGCCTCATCCAGTGCTGCAACCTCAGTCTTCAAATTGTAGAGATAAACTGCATCTGTTGCGGTCAATTGTTTGTAAACAGCAAGAACCTTATCCTTAACTGCTGTACTGCTACTAACTGTAGCCGCAGATGCTGTACCTACTGCTCCAAGGCTTCCCAACGGAAGACCCGCTACGGATGCTGCTACCATACTTGCTGCTAATGTTGATACTACTAGTTTCTTTTTCAAAGTCACTAAATATCCACCTCTTCTTATGTATTAAAATACTGTACTACCATAGACCTAGAACAATTCGCCCAAATGCTACGCTATTACGAATAGCATTAAATCACCCAATAAAACCCATTCTACCACTATAAGGTAGATTAGTCAGCCCTTTCGGAAAAAAAATCCAAACAATTTTTGTCGGTTTCTCCTTGTTTGTACGTGTTTTCCATGAATAACCTCGCCATTGGTCATAATTTGCTGAGCATTGCCGCGAACATAGTCACGCAGCTCAGGGCCTAATTCTTTCTCCATAACCACATAAGCAGCGTTTAATCCAAAAGGACGATGAACACTGTCATGTGCATCAGAGGCCAACACATGTACTGCATTTCTACGGCATAGCTCCAGCGACAATTTCTGTAGCTTATTCCCGAAAACGCCTGCAAGACTCTGTGCGGTTACCTGCCCAAGTGATCCTAGCTCTATCAATCTCTCTAGTTTAGAAGGATCAGCAGCTATTTCAGCATTGCGCTCCGGATGGGCGATGACCGGAACGAACCCTTGAATGATCAGCTCGTGGCAGATTTCTTCCATGTTACGTGGTACTCGTGAAGAAGGCATTTCCAGTAAAATATACCGCGAATCTGCAAGACTCAGCAGTTCCCCCCGCTCCAGATCATTCAGCAGCTCCCCGTAGATACGGATCTCTTGACCTGGAAGAACAAGCAGTGGATTACCAGCCTGACGAAGTCTCTCATTCATCAACTCCACAGCTTCTTTAATCTTGGGGGCGTTATTCATATATTGACCGTTGGCATGATGTGGCGTGGCGATGACTGAAGTAATCCCTTCTCTGTGGGCGTCTTGCGCCATGGCAAGAGCAGCTTCCCAATCAGAGGCTCCGTCATCCAAAAAGGGTAAGATGTGGCAGTGAATATCTATCATATGTTATCTATCGGTCCTTTTCCATAGAAATTTTAGTTTTATCAACAAAAAAAATACAACCATTCCCACCAGGAATGGTTGCTTGATTGTAAATGAGTTCATATCTTACGCTTCGGTTGACTCCTCTTGCTGAGATTCATTTGCTATCATTTCAGCATCCTCTGAATCCGGAGATTCATTCTCAGAAGGGCGAATATACCCATCAATTAAGCCCCAAAGCTCGTCTTTGCCGAGACCAATTTCCGAGGAGAATGGAATAAAATTATCCCCTGGCAGCACACCCAGCTCCTGCTTCATGGTCTTGATATGTTTTTGCCAGCGTGTCTTCGGAATTTTATCCGCTTTGGTCGCTACAACACACATAGGAAGATCATAATGCTTCAACCAGTCGAACATCATCTTATCATTGCTGGTAGGCGAATGCCGCAGGTCCACAATAAGCAGAACCAGCTTTAACGTATCGCGCTCAGAGAGGTATTTCTCAACCATTTTCCCCCACACCGCACGTTGCGTCTTGGAGACTTTGGCATACCCGTAACCTGGAAAGTCAACAAAATACATGCTGTCTTCATTGATACGGTAATAGTTCATGTGTTGTGTCTTACCAGGCGTGGAGCTTGTCCGAGCCAGATTCTTACGGTTAATCATTCGGTTAATGAGGGAAGACTTCCCCACATTGGAACGCCCTGCCAGAGCAACCTCTGGCAAGGAATCATCAGGGTACTGATCAGGGCCAACGGCACTGATAATAAATTCGGCAATATTAACTTTCATAGGACTTCCTTTCTAATGCACACTACTCGGTGGCTCACTGCTAATTTCATTATGATGCTCAACTAACGCATGATGCAAGACCTGATCCATATTAGATACCGGTACGAACTCAACATCATTACGTACGCTCTCAGGAATATCTTTCAAATCCCGTTCATTGTCTTTGGGAAGAAGGATCTTTTTATATCCAGCTCGGTGAGCGGCAAGAGATTTCTCTTTCAATCCACCAATTGGCAAAACACGTCCCCGCAAGGTAATCTCACCTGTCATCGCCACATCCTTGGAAACATAACGTTTCGTGAGTGCGGAGATCAATGCGGTTGCGATCGTAATCCCTGCAGACGGACCATCCTTCGGAATTGCACCTTCCGGAATATGGATATGAATATCAATCTTCTCATAAAAATCGGGCTGGAGTCCCAGCTCCTCCGCCTTCGAACGAGTATAGCTGAATGCGGCCTGTGCCGACTCCTTCATTACATCGCCCAGCTGTCCGGTGAGGGTTAGTTTACCTGTTCCCTGCACAACCGTAACTTCGATCAGCAGTGTATCCCCACCGACCTCAGTCCAAGCCAGCCCAGTGACGGTACCAATCTGATCTTCAAGCTCGGCCATACCGTAACGATATTTGGAAGCCCCAAGATAATCCTTGATGTCGTCAGGAAGAATGATCACTTTCTCTTTTTCCTCAGACACGATTTGTTTCGCAGCTTTGCGGCATAATGCTGCAATCTGCTGCTCCAAATTACGCACACCGGATTCACGGGTATATTCGCGGACAATGCGTAATAAGCTATCGTCTTCGATAATCAGTTGATCTTCTGCAAGACCATGGTTTTTCTTCTGCTTAGGCAACAGATAACGGCTGCCGATTTGCAGTTTCTCCAGTTCCGTATAACCTGGAATGAACAGCATTTCCATCCGGTCCAGCAATGGACGCGGAATATTATGCACTACGTTCGCTGTTGTTACAAACATTACGTTCGACAAGTCGAACGGCAGCTCTACAAAATGATCACTAAACGTGTTGTTTTGTTCTGGATCCAGTACCTCAAGCAGCGCTGAAGATGGATCTCCACGGAAATCCGCAGCCATCTTATCGATTTCATCCAATAGGATAACCGGATTAATCGTACCCGCCGTCTTCATGCCTTGGATAATCCGCCCCGGCATCGCACCTACATAAGTCCGGCGATGACCTCGAATCTCCGCCTCATCACGTACACCGCCTAACGAGATACGGACGAACTTGCGGTTGAGCGAACGGGCGATGGAACGAGCCAGTGAGGTTTTGCCCACACCTGGAGGACCTACAAGACATAGAATAGGACCCTTAAGCTTCTTAACCAGCTGCTGAACGGCCAAATATTCCAATACCCGTTCCTTTGGTTTTTCCAAACCGTAGTGATCCTCATCAAGTACCTGCTCGGCCTTTTTGATGTCAAGATCATCCTCTGTCTGTTCACTCCAAGGGAGACTGAGCAGCCAATCTACATAGTTGCGAATGACGCCGCCTTCCGCAGAGCTGACTGGCATTTTTTCCAGACGATCGATTTCTTTCTCCATCTTTTCCTTCACACGTTCTGGAACATTTTTCTCTTCCATTAGCGTCCGCAGCTCTTCCGCTTCTCCTACCCGGCCTTCCTTCTCGCCGAGCTCTTTCTGGATCGCTTTCATTTGCTCACGCAAATAATATTCCTTCTGCGTCTTTTCCATTTGTTTTTTGACACGTTGATTGATCTTACGTTCAAGCTCCAGCACTTCACGCTCATTATTAAGAATATCAAGAAGCTTCTCCAACCGTTTACTAACATCAATCGTCTCAAGAATTTCTTGCTTATCCTTAATTTTTAGCGATAAATGACTCGTAATGACATCCGCAAGTCGACCAGGCTCTTCTATATCGGATACAGCAGCGAGGGTCTCTGGGGTCACTTTTTTGGATAACGTAATATAGTGTTCGAACTGATTGAGTACTGTACGCATCAGCGCGTCACATTCTTGATCGCTATCTACATCTTCCGGCAGCTCACGCGCCATAACCTCATAGTACTCATCATTATCGATATAATTAATAATTTCGGCCCGTTCTACACCTTCAACCAGTACACGTATCGTACCGTTTGGAAGCTTCAACATTTGCCGCACATTGGCGACAGTACCGACCCGAAAAATATCGTCCTGACCTGGCTCTTCAATATTCACTTCCGACTGGGAACAAAGAAGAATCAAATTATCTTCAACCATAGCTTTCTCTAACGCCCGAACTGACTTCTCACGGCCCACATCCAAGTGAAGAACCATGCTTGGGTACACAAGAAGCCCTCTTAGCGGCAATAAAGGAAAACGACGACCTTTTGTTTTATTTGTCATCATCGCTTTCGCACCTCCCATGGCTCTCAATTAATCTCATATGCATTCATTCTAACAAAAGCAGCCCCAAAACACCAACAGAGTCCTTAGATTTCAAGAAGAACCGACTTGCTTTTCCTTAAATAGAGACAACGTTTCTTGTAGCATTTAAAAAGGAAGCAGCAGAATTGCCTGCAGCCTCCTTTATTTTACAGCGACAAATCTCACCTTATTCTTCGAATTAGGGATCAATTTTGTTTAACCCTTTGCAGATTCACCAGCGGCATCGGCCTTTAGGAGTGAGGGTGCTGCAGAGAACAGCTCTCCAGCAACTGCAGGCAGCCTTACATCTGCTGTATCGGCACCGAACAGGTGACGGAACACCTCTTCTACTGTTTCCATTGGAATAACGCGTAATGGCGCAAGGTCAGCGAAGAGAGACTGCCAGTTTTCTTTTGGAATAAGCACTGTAGTGGCTCCAGCTTGAAAAGCAGCTTCCACTTTGGCAATTACACCACCCACTGGCTTGACTCGTCCATGGATGCCTATCTCACCTGTGATCGCTACAGTGTTATCCACGGGAAGTCCACGAATAGCAGATACGATTGCTACTGCCATCGCCACCCCTGCCGAAGGCCCGTCAATCGGTGTTCCACCTGGAAAATTCACATGTAGATCATAACGATCGGGCTCCAGATTCATCGTACGCAGTACGGTCAATACATTCTCAACCGAGCCCTTTGCCATACTTTTTCTCCGAATCGTGCGGGAGCCTCCACCGATCTCTTCTTCATCCACCACACCTGTCACGTTCAGTCTGCCCTGGCCGTTCACAGCAGGCGCTGCGGAGACTTCGATTTCGAGCAGAGTACCCATCCCCGGTCCATACACGGCAAGACCATTGACTAATCCAATCTGCGGTGCCGAAGGAATCTTGCGTTCCGTACGCAGCGGAAGCTGGCTGCTGCCCGCTACCCATTCCACATCAGCAGCATTTAGTGTATCTCTCTGTTCAGTTAAAGCTAATCCGGCAGCCAGTTGAATCATATTAACTGCTTCCCGGCCGTTGGTTGCATACTGCTGCACCACAGTGACAGCTTCCGGACTTGGTTTAAGCCCGATTTTCTGTATCGCGTCACGCGCGATGACGGCAATCTCATCCGGCAGCAGCGGGCGGAAATAAATCTCCATGCAGCGCGAACGCAATGCAGGTGAAATCTCATCCGGAGAACGCGTAGTAGCGCCAACTAGCCGGAAATCAGCAGGCAATCCATTTTGAAAAATATCATGAATATAAGCCGGAGTATTATTATCCTCCGAATTATAATAAGCGCTCTCTAGCAGTACCTTCCGGTCCTCAAGCACTTTAAGCAGCTTATTCATCTGAATGGGGTGAAGCTCTCCTATCTCATCCAGAAAAAGAATCCCGCCATGCGCCTTAGTCACCGCTCCCGGTTTCGGCTGTGGCACGCCCGCCACCCCCATGGCTCCTGCACCCTGATAAATAGGATCATGCACGGATCCGATCAACGGGTCAGCAATACCACGCTCATCAAAACGAGCGGTTGTGGCATCAATCTCTGTGAATTTGGCGTCACTTTTAAAAGGAGAAAGCACATTCTTTTTCGCCTCTTCCATGACAACACGCGCTGCCGCAGTCTTGCCGACTCCCGGCGGACCATAAATAATCACATGCTGCGGATTAGCGCTGCAAAGTGCGGCTTTCAGGGCGCGCAGCCCATCCTTTTGCCCGACAATATCTCCAATAGAAGCCGGACGTGTTTTCTCCGACAATGGTTTAGTTAATGTAATCATCCGCATTTTCCGTAACTTGTCCAGTTCCTTGCGCGACTCTCGTTCTACCGCTGACTTATTTGTCTTCTGACCCCGCAGCAGATTCCAAAAGTATACGCCGATAACCAGCGCGAAAAAGAGCTGCACGATCATCACAACTATACTTAATTCCATAGGTCATCCTCCTGTTTCGTTCAGTCTACCTTTCCACCCTTGGCTACTATTAGGTAGTATAGCCGTTTCGGTAATTAGTAAACGCGAATTTGCGGATTTGTTGAATTGTTGCCGTAGGATAGACTCTGATAATTAACTATAAGGGCAATAATGAGTGTGGGGAGTGCAAATGTAGCTTATGTAAATTTAAAAAAGGAGATTGTTGAGGTGGTTAGAAAGGAGATTGGAGAAGAAGGAATGCGGAGGAGTGCGGAAGTAAAGGAGGGATGAAGAGGAATGCGGAAAATCGCGGAGAAATACGGGAGAGATTAGTGGAAAGGGAATTTGAGGAACTGTGGTGATATGTCGAGCCGTTGAACTTAGTAACTGAGGATCGTGATCGATGCTATGTAGGGTGAGGAACCTAATTCTGCGACTTTACAGCTAAGGGTGAGGAAGTTGGGAGTTTCCTGTAGATGTTAGTTAGTTAGTTAGTTAGTTAGTTAGTTAGTTGAGTTCGTCGAGGTACTTTTAGAAGCTGAGTTACTCTAGAAACTGAGTCAACTGGGACGGTGAGCTACTTCTAGAGGTTGAGTCAGCTGGGAATGGTGAGCTACTTCTAGAGACTAAGTCAGCTGGGCACGGTGAGTTACTTCTAGAGGCTAAGTCAGCTGGACACGGTGAGTTACTTCTAGAGGCTAAGTCAGCTGGACACGGTGAGTTACTTCTAGAGGCTAAGTCAGCTGGGCACGGTGAGTTACTTCTAAGACGCAGAGTTAACTTAGTTTGCTGAACGTATGAGTTTTTATCTTCTATGTTCGTAGAAACAACCTATTTAGTACAAAATCTAAGTATCATTGGTACCCAGCCAAATAATTAGGGAAATACTCCCTATTTATCAGTGATTCACGACCTTTCAACTGCTAATTAGGGAAATACTCCCTGATTATCGGTCGAATCACACATAAATGGGAGAAATGCTCCTTTTATTAGGGAGTTTTTCCCTAAAAAGCTTGATTTCGAGCCATAATCGGCTTATTTCAGGGAGAATTTCCCTAATTGTTGGGTTTCAATTCATAACCGATTTCACATCAAGCTCCTTCACATACCTTCTTTTCAAATTCCCACTTTCAGCAAAAGTCATGGCCAAAATTGTTACGCCTATATGATCAGTCCCATCAAACTACTTCAGCTACACCTGCTCCATCAGCCACTTTTACTACTTTATCCATTTCAACATTAGCTACGTCATCTACACCAGTTACATCAGCTACAATAGCACCAACAACTCCATAAGTTCCACCAGATACATCAATTACATAGGCTAAACTGTTACATTAATTACTCCTACATAAACTACTTCAATAATATAGCCTCCATCAGCCATTAGCCACCAGCCACCAGCCACCAACCACCAACCACCAACCACCAACCACCAACCACCAACCACCAACCACCAACCACCAACCACCAACCACCAACCACCAACCACCAACCACCAACCACCAACCACCAACCACCAACCACCAGCCACCAGCCACCAGCCACCAGCCACCAGCCACCAGCCTTTACAATTATCAATCCCAGTAATAAAGAACATCACGAGCCAGCTTATACTCAACATTTTTGACGCCTATCCCCCTTCTTATAGGGGTTAGCCAGCCTTTTTCACAGAGATTCTTTAGCATCATGCGTACTGTTTTGGGATCTAGCGTGAAATAATCAGCGACTTCTTTAGGGCGTATCACCCCAGCTTGACGCACCACTAAACGCATGATTTCCTTCTCAGCGATTAGCAGTCTGTCACGTGGCGCATCTAAAATTTGGTAGCGGCTTAACGCCAAACGCAGCAGTGTAACACATAACTCAGGGCGCTGTTCAACATCATCGTAAGCAAATGAAATTACTTGATAACCCATTCCGTACAGAAAAGTTTCACGATTTAGCTCATTACAATACTTCAGCCTATCCATGTCTCTTACATGAGCTGCATACCCTTTAATCTCAAACAAGAGCTTGATCGGCCCCGGCAAAAAAGCAAAATCAGCAAAATAAGCCCGTCTCTGTAAATCCAGCACCTCATACTCCGGATGAAGATCATTGAAGTCACCACGAAGCGGCCACCAGACGTTCTGCAAAAATAATTTTTCTGCGTGGCCATGACCTCTCTCTAGCCTCCCCCACCGTTCGCCCGTTCTGCTTGCAAGATGCTGCGCAATAAATTTTTCATGGGCTTGTTCATAGTTCATGTTTACTCATCCCTTCCTCCAAAATGGAAATAAACGCAAAAAAAAACGCCCCATGGACCCCAGATTTACCGGAGCTGCACAGGGCGTTCTTCGCCACTTAGATCACCACTTACCTAACGTCACCCAAAATTACTATACGATGCTAAGAAGTGTTTATAATATTATGAGATTGAAAATTCTTATAAATACCATTCAGACCAAGTTACTTCGACTGCACCGGAGGTGCAAGGTTAGCGTGGGCGCGGCCTGGGATTTCGCCCGTTGCCTCGTAAGCCACCACGATCGCATCAATTTCCTTTTTCAACTCGTTTACGAGTTCTGCTTCAGGCACTTTACGGATCATTTGTCCGTAACGGAAAAGCAAACCTTCCCCACGAGCGCCAGCAATACCGATATCTGCTTCACGTGCCTCACCAGGACCATTAACAGCACAGCCAAGGACAGAAACTTTAATAGGCACCTTAAGCTTCGAAATGTATTCTTCCACCTCATTAGCGATGGAGAAAAGATCGATATCCAGTCGTCCGCAAGTCGGACAAGAGATCAGCGTCGCCGCGTTAGAGATCAGACCAAACGTCTTCAGCAGCTCACGCGCCACCTTAACCTCTTCAACCGGATCGGCACTAAGCGAGATACGCAGGGTGCTGCCGATGCCCATAGAGAGCAGTGCACCGATACCAGCGGAGCTTTTCACTGTACCCGCAAACAATGTGCCGGATTCTGTAATCCCCAAGTGTAGCGGATAAGGAATGACTTCCGCAGCCTGACGATAAGCTTCGATGGCCATTGGCACATCTGATGCTTTTAGAGAGACGATAATGTCGTGGAAATCCAGTTCCTCCAGAATACCAATATGGTATAATGCACTTTCTACCATGGCTTCTGGGGTTGGGTATCCGTATTTCTCCAAAAGGTGATTCTCCAAAGAACCGGCGTTTACACCAATCCGAATCGGAATTCCTTTTTCTTTACATGCTTTAACTACCGCTTCTACCTTTTCGCGGCGACCAATGTTCCCCGGATTAATCCGTACCTTATCGATGCCGTTCTCAATAGCCATCAACGCTAGCTTATAGTTGAAATGAATATCCGCTACGAGTGGGATATGAATCTGTTTCTTGATCTCCTTGATTGCGGCAGCCGCCTCTTCATTGTTGACAGTTACGCGTACCAGCTGGCAGCCTGCTTCCTCAAGCCGCAATATTTCAGCTACAGTAGCCTCCACATCAGCGGTTTTGGTTGTACACATGCTTTGAATCGCAACCTCGTTGTTTCCCCCAATAATGAGCCCGCCAACATTGACAGGACGGGTTTGGTGTCTCAAGAACATGATTTTTCTCCCCCATAACGCCAAAGCTCCACCCCTTCGCTCCCGCTAATGTGAAGCGGGATAAGCGGAAGAAAGGTGGAGACTGTGACATGTATTGTTAAGGAAAAGCGGCTTACGCGCTTTCCTCTTTCTTCTTGTCTTTCTTAAGGTTGAGCTCAGGCAAAGCTTTCTCCTGAACGACCTGTTCCGTGATCACACAATCTTTAATATCATCGCGTGAAGGAACTTCATACATCACATCGAGCATGATGCTCTCAATAATCGCGCGCAGTCCACGGGCTCCCGTATTACGCTTGATCGCTTCCTTGGCAATTGCTTCGAGTGCCAATGGTTCGAATTTCAACGCTACGTTGTCCATTTCCAGTAGCTTGATATATTGCTTAGTGAGTGCATTCTTAGGCTCGGAAAGGATACGTACAAGCGTATTCTCATCAAGCGGCTCCAAAGTCGAGATGACTGGCAGACGGCCTACAAATTCAGGAATAAGACCGAATTTGAGCAAATCTTCAGGCAATACCATCGACAAATATTCGCCAGGCTTAAGATCCTTTTGTCCTTCAACTGCTGCGTTGAAGCCAATGATTTTTTTACCGATACGGCGTTTAATCATTTGCTCCAGACCGTCAAAGGCACCGCCAACGATGAACAGGATGTTCGTCGTGTCGATCTGAATAAACTCCTGGTGAGGGTGCTTACGTCCGCCCTGCGGAGGCACAGAAGCAACAGTTCCTTCCAGAATCTTCAGAAGCGCCTGCTGTACACCTTCGCCGGAAACGTCACGAGTTATGGACGGATTCTCGGATTTACGTGCTACTTTATCAATTTCATCAATATAGATAATGCCGCGTTCGGCTTTCTCCACATCGTAATCTGCAGCTTGAATGAGTTTGAGCAGAATGTTCTCAACATCCTCGCCGACATAACCAGCTTCCGTCAGGGAAGTAGCGTCTGCAATAGCAAAAGGAACGTTGATAATCTTCGCCATCGTTTGTGCTAACAAGGTTTTACCAGAACCTGTTGGACCAAGCAAAAGGATATTACTCTTCGTCAGTTCAACATCTTCGATCTTGCTTTGGCTGTTCACACGCTTGTAGTGGTTATACACCGCTACAGAAAGAGATTTCTTCGCTTGCTCTTGACCGATTACATATTGATCCAAAATATCGCGAATTTCCTTTGGTTTTGGAATATCCTTCAGATCAAGCTCTTCCTCATGACCGAGCTCTTCTTCCACAATTTCCGTGCAAAGCTCGATACATTCGTCACATATATAAACGCCCGGTCCTGCTACAAGCTTACGAACCTGCTCTTGTGATTTACCGCAAAAAGAACATTTCAATTGCCCTTTTTCATCATTAAATTTAAACATCTAACCACCCCTTTAAGATTTCATCGGTGAAGAAAGAACTTGGTCAATAAGCCCGTATTCCTTGGCTTCTTCCGCGCTCATGAAGTTATCGCGGTCTGTGTCCCGTTCGATTTTTTCAAGGGGCTGACCTGTGCGATCTACATAGATTTGATTCAGCTTCTGTTTCGTCTTAAGGATCCAGTCAGTGTGAATCCAAATATCAGACGCTTGACCCTGAACACCGCCGAGCGGTTGATGAATCATAACTTCGCTGTTGGTCAGCGCATATCTTTTGCCCGGAGCCCCAGCTGTTAGAAGGAGCGATCCCATGCTTGCTGCCATCCCTACACAAATGGTTGAAACATCCGGTTTGATATATTGCATCGTATCGTATATACCCATGCCGGCTGTTACTGAACCACCGGGTGAGTTGAGGTACAAGTGAATGTCCTTCTCGGGATCATCTGCTGCCAAAAACAGCAATTGAGCAATAACCAGATTGGCGACATCATCGTCAATCGCACTGCTTAAGAAAATGATGCGATCCTTGAGCAATCTGGAATAGATATCGTATGAACGTTCTCCACGACTTGTTGATTCCACAACCATTGGTACCAGACTCATGCCACCAACCTCTTTTCTCTGTACAGATTAGTCTTATCGTTTCAGAAATATTTTAACACGTTCAAGGCGCGATGTCATTTTTTCACTACAGTCGACTGTCTGCTGCTTGTGATTTGTGACGTTACTACCCCTATTACCTTATTGCCATACGTTCATACGGATACCTATGTAGTCACATATATTTGCGGCCGAGGATAAAAATAAGGCACGTAACGAAACTTACGTGCCTTATCATATCTGTATGGAGGCCGTGTAACTTGGCCGTTCTAGGTAGTGTCAAGCTAAAACGCCTTCGGCGTCCTTTTAAGGACGATAAGCGTTTATGCGAGAATTATAAGAATAAAGTATAAAGTGAAACTTATACCTTCTTATAATTTTAAAATATCCTACTCAGCTTTAGTGTCTTCAGCAGCTGGTGCTTCTTCCACTGCTTCAACTTCTACACTATTGCTAACAAGGAAATCAATGGTTTTACGCAACGAAAGCTCTTCGCTCAAGCTGCCCAGTGAACCGTTAGCTGCCAAGATGCTGCGGATTTCTTCTGGAGTACGTTTGTAAGCTTCAGCCATAGTAGCCAACTCTTCGTTAACTTCTTCTTCGGAAACTTCAATGTTCTCTTGTTTTGCGATAACTTCCAATACCAGGTTGTTGCGAACGCGTTTTTCAGCATCGCCTTTCATTTGGTTCTGCAAGTCTTCACGAGTTTGGCCGGAGAAGCTAAGGAACATATCCATGTTCATGCCTTGTTGACGAAGACGAGTGTCGAAGTCACGAACCATGTTCTCAACTTCACTGTTGATCATAGCTTCAGGGATTTCAACTTCAGCGTTAGCTGCTGCTTTATCAACAACTGCATTCTCACGAAGGCCTTTCAGTTCTTCCTCTTTACGGGATTCGAGCTGAGCTTTCAGATCTGCTTTGTACTCATCCAAAGTTTCGAATTCACTTACATCTTTAGCGAACTCATCATCGAGTGCAGGAAGTTGTTTGCGTTTGATTTCGTGCAGCTTCACTTTGAATACTGCTTTTTTACCCGCAAGGTTCTCTGCATGGTATTCATCAGGGAAAGTAACTTCAACATCTTTGAAATCTCCAGTAGCCATTCCTACCACTTGCTCTTCGAATCCAGGAATGAAGGAGTTGCTGCCAAGCTCAAGAGAGTGACGTTCAGCTTTTCCGCCTTCAAACGGTACATCATCTACATATCCGTCAAAATCGATTACAGCGATGTCGCCGTTAGCTGCTGCTTCTTCTTCAACTACTACAAGCTCAGCATGACGTTCTTGCAGACGAGCAAGTTCAGCACTCAACTCTTCTTCAGTCACTTCAGCTTTTTGTACTGGAACTTCCAGACCTTTGTAATCGCCGAGCTTCACTTCAGGTTTAACCGTGATCTTCGCTTTGAAGATAAAGGATTGGCCTTTAGCGAATTGCTCAATATCAACTTCAGGACGGTCTACAGGGAAGATGTCAGTTTGTTCAACTGCTTCACCGTAAGCTTCAGGAAGAAGAATGTCGATTGCATCTTGGTACAAGCTTTCTACACCAAAACGGGATTCAAAGATCGGCCGAGGTACTTTACCTTTACGGAAGCCTGGTACGTTAGCTTTTTTAACGACTTTGTTAAAAGCTTTATCAAGTGCTGCTGTTACGCGTTCTGCGTCTACTTCTACTTCAAGAACTCCAAGGTTCTTCTCTATTTTTTCCCATGTTGCTTTCATATTATACTTTTCCCTCCAAAATATAGGTTCACAAGTTTACTTCAAATAATGATACAATCCACGCACAGAATAACCATTATATTATATACAACATTACTTTATTTATCAAGTAGAGAAGTCTTTACAAAACCCTTGAGAGCACGATAAGCTCCCTCAAATTGAAAGCGCATGCCGTCTGTGATGCCATACATTCCACGTGTCTCTTCCTCTTGTCGGGAGCCGTTTAAACTTTCAGAAACAAATTGGTGCAAAGCTCCTGCCCAAATATCCAGCAAAACGTCTTCGCCTTCCAGCAATTTCCGATATTCGTCCGACCCATAAATCGACATGATGAACTGACCCCAGAGCTCTTGTGCAAAATAATACAGCGTAGGCTCATGCACCTCAGCCTGCTCGGCTACCCGCTCCAGCACATGACTCACCTCCGGAGGAAAATCCTCCGTCTGCAGTGGCACGCTCTCGATCTCTACGAGTACCGTTTCATGTCCGCGAATCAGCTTCACTGTTCCCTGCATCCCACGCCGCTTAAGCGTCTGCAAGGTCCGAAATTGCAGCAGTGGATGAACATTATCCCCCTGCAACCAAGTGGTCAGCTCCTCGTCAACGCCGCCACCTTCCAGATAGGATAGCTGCTCTAGTGCAAGTATTGTCGCCTCAGACAGAGGTTCATTCATCACCCGCTGCAGCAGCTTTTTGGGATACCCCGCATCCTCGTTCATTTTGGATTTGGCCAAAAAGCGGGCCATATCCTCTTCCCTTAAATCTTCGTCTTCGGGGTGAACAGCTCCCTCCGCATCTCCATTCTGGGACGCGTAAGGAAATGCCGTTTCGAGCCATTCCAGCAGGGACCGCCATTCCTCGTAATTTCGCTCTTCCTGTCCTTGACACTGCAGCAAAAAACGAAGCAGCTCCATCGCTTCCCCGTAGCGTTCACTTTCCAGCATCACCGTCAGCTGGATTTGATAATAGTCCAGTGTCTTGGGGAACAGGACGATATTCTCTTTGGTGGCGGGGGAATCCGAATGTTTAATGAGGGCACCTCCTTATGTCTACTTATGTGAATGGAATCCTAACCATTATAAAAGTTATTAATACCTTAAGCTTCTTCCGAAACTTAATAATTGTAGATTATAGCATACCCCGTACTCTTTTTAAAAAACAGCTTGAAAAAGATCGTCCCATATGATATGATAATTCCTGCTTGCTTTTCTGCCAGCAACCATGTCCCGGTAGCTCAGCTGGATAGAGCATGCGCCTTCTAAGCGCACGGTCGGGGGTTCGAATCCCTTCCGGGACGTCATATAGAAACAGCCTTCCTTCGGGAAGGCTGTTTCTATTTTCAGGGGAAGGGTTGGGCGGAGCTCAGGGAGTCACTACTGGGACGAATAGACGACTGAACGACTGAGCTTAAGATTCGCGGCTCTGGATTACCCGAGTTTCAGGGATTCATGGAGCTTGGATTCGAAGCTCAGAGCCTGATGAAAACTTAGCCTCGTCGGAGCTCAGGGTCCGATAAAGCTTAGCATTCGAAACTTAGAATTTGGTGAAAACCTGGGCCTCGTCGGGCTATGAGTCGATGGAGCTTAACTTTTGATGCTCGCTCGGACTTGGTCACACTTAGATCTCGTTGGGGCTCAGGGTTCTGTGAAGCTTAGCAATCGATGATCAGTTTCTATGAGTCAATACCACATCATACCCCGCCGCATATGAACATTACGGCTGCTCTTCCGTAGAAACGCAGCTACATGCTATCTAATTGCATTTTCTGCAACTAAAAGTACCCTTTTACCTCCAAAACTCGCTTTAGTTGCATTTCATACACTTATATTCTCAGATTTACGCCTAGAATGGTCTTTTCACCATTTTTAACTGCACAAAGTACAATTAAACCCAAACAAACCTATCACCATCAAAAATAAGTGCATAAAGTGCAATTAAAAACCACTCTTATCACCAGTACTCACAACTCATTACTCACCACTCACCACTCATTACTCACCACTCATCACTCATCACTCACTACTCACTACTCATTACTCCTCACTCATCACTCATCACTCACTACTCACTACTCATCGAATATTAATCTTCACATTCCCATTTCTGATTTTTAAATATGGGAACATTTTTAGCTCTCTATAAGCGTGGCCAATCTAATTACTCAAAAGACACGCGCATTAGCAATATTATCGAAGGATGAGACTATCCTGCTTATTTAATCGAGAATAAAAAAACTGTTCACGGCGTTTTCTTCCGCCGAGAGACAGTTTTTTATGCATGTTCTTCCTTTATAAGCGAATCAGCGCCCTTTGCGGCGATTTCCAAGCCAGAGCGGAAAACGGAAAGCAAAGTTAATAAACAAAACTACAAATACTAGTACTGCCGCTGATTTGTCAGCGATTTGCCGCGCATCTTCTACAATTGCCTCAGATTGTACATACCAAAGGTGTACGGCCAGGGTTTCTCCCGGCGAGAACAGATTAAAGTCCCACATTTCGCCCGAGGTACTGAGACCAGCGGTAAGGATAATAACCGCAGACTCCCCGAAGGCGCGTCCAGCAACGAGACAAATCCCAGTAACAATGGCAGACATTGCAACGGGTAGGACAACTGTGCGGATCACGTGGAATTTAGTCATGCCCAGTGCATATCCAGCTTCGCGCATCTCCCCAGGAACAGCACGGACCGCTTCCTCCGTCACACGTGCAAGCATAGGCAGATTCAAAAGCGCCAAGCTTACCCCACCGCCAAGAATCGTCAGACCGATCCCAAAATATTCAGCAAATATCGCAAGACCAAGCATACCGAATACAATCGAGGGAACCGAAGAGAGCGCCTCTACACATATACGCAGGCCACCTGTAAAAGCATTATCCGGAGCGTATTCCGCCATATAAATCCCCGCTCCTAAACCGATAGGGACGGAAATAAGCAGCGAGATGAACAAAATATAAAAAGAGTTGAAAAGTACAGGACCGATCCCGCCACCAACGTCAATCTCTTCAGGCTGTTTGATCAGGAAATCAGGCCGCAGCGCTGGCAGACCTTTACTAAGAATCGTGAAGAGCAGCCAGAAGATTAGCAGCATGACTAAAGCCCCAAGCGTATAAAACCCAATAGTCGCGAGCTTATTGCGTCTCTGAGCACGCGCTGTATGCTTTGTACTTGCGAATCCGTTCACGCTGCATCCCTCCTTTTTCTACCCAGCACGCGGATGATCAGAATCAGTACAAAGGAAATCACCAGCAGAAGAAAGGCCATCATATGTAGGGCATAATTCCAGGTTGACTCAAACTCTACATTCGAGATTTGCATAACGATGTTACTAGTCAAGACAGAAGCAGGTGTAAATAAGGTTTTCGCCAACTGTGGTGTGTTTCCGATAACCATAACTACAGCCATTGTCTCCCCCACAGCACGAGTCATCCCGAGGATGACTGCAGAGATAATCCCTCTGCTAGCCGCAGGCAAAACAACACGCATAATGACTTGCAGACGGGTAGATCCAAGAGCGTACGCAGCATCCCGATATTTGCGTGGAACAGCGACAATAGCATCATCACTGATTCGACAAATTGTTGGCAGGACCATTAATGCGAGTACGAGGGCCGCAGCCAGCAAACCATCACCCAAGCTCTCCCCACTAACTCTACGCAGGAAAGGAAGTAATACCGTTAAGCCTAAATAACCATATACTATAGAAGGAATACCAACGAGCAAATCGAGCACCGGGCGAATGAAGGTCTTCATCCACTTCGGAGCAATCTCCGCACAGAGAACGGCCATGCCTACCGAAATAGGAACTGCGATCAGCAGGGTCAAAGCTGTCAGTGAAAGTGTATTTACAATGAAGGCAGCAGCCCCAAAGGAGTCCTCTTCAGGCGTCCAGTTAAACGAAAAGAAAAAGTCCGCAGGCGAGAGATGACCAAACAGAAGCAGCGCCGTTTTGCCGATAAATAGGATTACAAGTCCAAGCACGAAACAAAGTGCAAGAATGCTGAATAAGAAATAAAAGCGGAATAATCGGTTGCTAAACATATGTCTACTGTGACGTTTGGAGTTGGCGCTAACTTCTGTAACGCCCTCCTTAACCTTAGTTGCCAGGTTGTGGACTGGTGCCCCCATACTTTCCCTCCTGTAAGCGGCCAACCCCGTATCAAAATCGGGGCTGGCCGCTGTTACCATTCAATATGATCTTCAGATGTTATTAACCCTTCATTGCTGCGATCGGAATGAATTTAAGCTTTTTCAGAGAACCTTGTTGGAACTTTTTGCTTTGTACGTATTCGATAAATTCTTTAGTTGCGCCAGTAGGCTGGCCTTTAGTCATGTAGTAACCATAAGCCCAAATCTTATAAGAACCGTTAATTACGTTGTCTGTAGTAGCTGCGATACCGTTGTGTTTCACTGCTTTTACGTCGCCACTTACATAAACAAGGTCGATATAACCGATGGAGTTAGGAGTAGTTCCTACTGCTGTTTTCATGTCGCCGGATGAACCTGTTTCTTTGTAGTTCTTAGCTTTTTTAACGATATCTCCGCCATCCAAAGCTTTAGCCTGATAGTTAACGCGGGTACCAGAACCGAATGAGCGAGTGATGACAACGATATCTGCATCTGCGCCGCCTACTTCTTTCCAGTTGGTGATTTTACCAGCGAAAATACCTTTAAGCTGCTCTGTTGTAAGGTTATCTACACCCACATTTTTGTTCACGATCGTGGCAAAAGGAATGACAGCCACTTTGTTTGCTACCTGTCCGTCAAAAGCTTTGAAACCTGGTACGTCCATGCTAGCATCCCAGTCGCAAGCGCCGATATCAGCGATGCCTTTTTTTACAGCTTGTGGTCCAGTTACAGAGCCTTTACCAGATGCTGCGATTTTCACTTTAGGATGCAGCTTTTGGAATTCTTTTGCCGCTTGCAACGTCAATGGAAGAAGTGCGGTCGAACCGTTAACGGTGATTTTGCCACTAAGTGAATCTGCTGCTGCTGCAATCCCTGCAAAAGATGCGGTTACCGCGATTACGGCTGTTAAAGCCGTTACTGTTAATTTCTTGAAGATTTTCATTGTACTATTTTCTCCTCTCGGCTCTAGGCCGTTAAAATATGTTTGAAATAATAATTATTTAGTCAGTTGCAGCCCTTTACCGCCTTGGATAACCCATACGCTGTCGCCGCTCACAATCGCAAGCTTGCTTCCGTCTTTAGATACAGATACTTCAGATACATCTTCAGCCGTACGGAACAGTTCGGTCTTTGCACCACTACCATCGATAGAATAGATCACTGTGCTTCCGTCTGCCGTAGTACCTGCCACTACCAAACCATTGCTAACGCCAGTGGACCAATTCACTTCGATATCAAGTGCAA
Organism: Paenibacillus sp. FSL H7-0735; assembly: GCF_038008505.1. NCBI lineage: Bacteria > Bacillati > Bacillota > Bacilli > Caryophanales > Paenibacillaceae > Paenibacillus > Paenibacillus sp. FSL H7-0735. The sequence goes on from NZ_JBBOZH010000001.1 coordinate 5,838,852, forward strand.
TATTAGTGCTGGTTGCGTCCGCTTTTACAAGCTTCAGGGTATTCTTCGCATTGCCGTCTGCATCTGCGCTCAGGTATGCCACATTTCCATCAGCCAAAATCTCAGGGTAAAGCTTGTTATCTGCTGTAGTTGTTAGTGCAGCTGGTTTAGCATCTTTTGTAGCCAAATCAAGCTTGTAAAGCTGCTCTCCTGCCGAACTAAAGTCAACCGTAAGAGAATCTTCTGTGCTGTCTGCATCATTTTTAGCAACACCCGTCAAATTAACGATATAAACGGCGCTTTTTTCGTCAGCAGAAATACGCAGTTCGGATTTATTCTCAACCTTGTCAGCCAGCACGGATTTAACATCACCAGTCTCTACTGAGATTTTAGCGATTTTTTCTTGCTTGTCTCCTTGGATGAAATAAATGCTTTTCCCATCTTTGGACCAAACCAGATCTGTCTTCACACTATTGTCGGTGCCTAGTGTTTTAACAGCTCCGCTAGACAAGTTAATCAGATTCAGCAAACCTTTCTCATCATTAAAAGCTCCCCACTGCTGATCCGGCGATACTGCAAAGTCCACTGCACTGTCATTTGACGAAAACACTTCATAGTTACCTGGTTCTGTACTGAATTTGATAAGCTGAGTAGTTTCAGCATCACTTTTGTTCGCAATCAGGTTGCCAGCTGCCGTCCAGTGCAAAGTATCAAACAAACCTTCAGGACGTGCAAAGCTCAAAATCGTGCTAGCATCAGCGTCCAGCTCTCCACCTAATGCGGTAACTAACTTAGTAAGCTCTACATAGGTTTTACCGTTATAAAATACTGGAGCCACTGTGAACGATTGGGAATTACCATCTACTTGATAGCTCTTTGAGCCTGTTTTGAGTTGCACATTATGTAGTCCTTTGCTGTCGTTAAGTTCAAACCCGCTTGTTCCCAGTACTACCTTAGCCCCAATTTCTCCAGCTACCTGAGTCAGCGAGTAAAGCTTGTAACCACTGCTGTTAATGGTGTTAAACACAATCGGCGTTCCGTTTACATTCCAAGTAGTTGTACCTTCTTTAACTGCTGTTGCAGCAGCGACTTGATTGGTAGCTACAGATTTTACATTACTGCCGGTGCTAGCTGCAGATACACTTCCAACGCCTACTGTTGCAAGAAGTGCTGAAGCCAACGTTGCGCTAATCCATTTACTGTTTTTCAATTAGATTCACCCTTTTCGTATAGGTAACTGCTAATGTCATTTTCGTCTACAATTGTCAATTCTGTTGCAGAGGAATGTAATGGAAATATTAACTAGTATTCTTTTTTAAAAAAAACCAGGTAACCAAATGAACTAAGCAGCAAAAACAGCCTCTTTTCGTAAAAAGGTGCTCGGTGCAGCTGCCTTATTTAGTTGGAGAATTGTTTGGGATCTTGGGGTGACGTAGGGACTAATTTGATATTGCAGGCGCATGGAGGGAACTTGTTGCTGAGGTGGGTGGGTGGAGTATATTGCGGAGGCAGCTTGGGTGTGCGGGGAAGCTTGTTGCTAAGGACGATGGACACTTGGAGTATATTGCGGAGTTCGCTTGGAGTGTGGGGGGAAGCTTATTGAGGAGGTCGCTGGGCCACGTGGAGTATATTGCGGAGGTCGCTTGGGTGCGTGGGGGAAGCTTATTGAGGAGGTCGATGGGCACGTGGAGTATATTTCGGAGGTCGCTTGGAGTCTGGGAGAGCCTTGTTGCTGAGATCGATGGGCACATGGAGTATATTGCGGAGTTCGCTTGGAGTGTAGGGGAAGCTTGTTGCTGAGGTCGATGGGCACGTGGTAGGGGAAGCTTGTTGCTGAGGTCGATGGGCACGTGGAGTATATTGCGGAGGTCGCTTGGTGCGTGGGGAACGTATTACGGTGGTCGCTTGGCGCGTGGGGGAAGCTTGTTATGTGGCTGCTGCTTACGATTTAAAAACTAACTGGTCTGTTGTGGCGCGTTCTGCGTAAGGGTCATCGTAGGAGATTCGGCTGATTGTAGGGGATTTATACCGTTCTTTTGCTGATTTTAGCGGGATTGAGCTCATCGTACGGGATTTATACCGCTCTTTTGCTATCTTTTGCTAGATTGGGTACATTGTGCGGGATTTATACCGTTCTTTTGCTAACTTCAGTAGGATTGGGCTCATTGTGCGGGATTTATACCGTTCTTTTGCTAACTTTAGCGGGATTGAGCCCATTGTGCGGGATTTATACCGTTCTTTTGCTAACTTTAGCGGGATTGAGCTCATTGTACGGGATTTATACCGTTCTTTTGCTAACTTTAGCGGGATTGAGCTCATTGTGCTGGATTTATACCGTTCTTTTGCTAACTTTAGCGGGATTGCGCTCATTGTACGGGATTTATACCGTTCTTTTGCTAACTTTAGCGGGGTTGAGCTCATTGTACGGGATTTATACCGTTCTTTTACTGACTTCAGCGGGATTGGGCTCATTGTACGGGATTTATACCGTTCTTTAACTGACTTCAGTCGGATTGAGCTCATTGTGCGGGATTTATACCGTTCTTTTACTCATTTTAGCGAGATTGAGCTCACTGTACGGGATTTATACCGTTCTTTTGCTTGATTTAATTAGACCATCCCTATTTAGTGGCATTTATGCCCTTCTTTTGTCTGGTTTAGGTAAACCCCCGCTATTTAGTGACACTTTTGCCTTTCATTCAAATCATCTCTATATACATAGTAAAAGGACAAGTTGAATTAACAAACCTCAATTGGGATTAAGCTAATACTGTGGGATACATTTGTATAAAATATATGGTTTACAATTCCTAACTTTTGATACAAGATAATGAGTGAGTACTCACTCATTATCTAATCAGAGTGTACAGAGCAGTATAATTCAGGAATATCTCAACACCTTCTACACCTTCTACACCTTCATCACCATCACCACCACCCTATCAGCAACATCTTCAACTCAAGCAAGTATCCCTGAACATTCAGAATCGAGGAGATAAAAATGGGTTCAGAGGTTCCAGTTATTTCAGTGAGCCATGTCGGGAAAGCGTTTGGAGAGAAACAGGTGCTCGAGGATATTTCGCTTCAAGTGGAACGTGCGGAAACCTTTGGCATACTAGGGCCATCCGGCTCAGGAAAAACAACATTAGTGAAGCTGCTTACAGGTATCGATGAGGTAACCTCCGGCGAGGTGAAAATACTTGGCGTGACGATGCCGAAGCTGACTATGCTGCAACAGATTGGGTATATGGCTCAGTCTGATGCCTTGTACACGGAGCTTAGCGCGAAGGAGAATCTGGAGTTTTTTGCAGCGCTATATGGTCTAAAGGGGGAGCAACGCTCCAAACGCATCACAGCCGTAATGGAGATCGTTAATTTACAAGATCATTTGCGAAAAAGAGTAGACCAATACTCCGGCGGGATGAAACGCCGCTTATCATTGGCGATCGCGCTGCTGCATGAACCGCCGTTGCTTATTCTTGATGAACCTACAGTTGGTATAGACCCGGTGCTGCGGCTATCCATCTGGAAGGAACTAAAAGCGCTGAACCAGAAAGGCACCACCATTGTGCTGACCACGCATGTCATGGATGAGGCTGAAAAATGTGACCGGCTCGGAATGATCCGTGATGGCAAGCTACTTGCCGCCGACACGCCTGCCGGACTGCTGCAAGCCACCGGTTCAGCTTCTATTGAAGAAGCCTTTTTATATTATGGAGGTGTGCGTTCATGAGAATCCGAGCGATCACCTTAAGGATTTTGCGGCAATTTATTCATGACAAAAGAACGATGGCATTAATGTTCATTGCACCACTCCTCGTTCTAAGCTTAATGAGCTTGGTCTTCAACGGTGACGCCTATGAACCAAAAATCGGTGTGTCCGGTGTACCTCTAAATATGTCAGCTGCGTTAAAAGAACAAAATGCCACCATCAAAGAATATGCCAGCGCAGAGCTGGGAAAAGGCGCTTTAGTAGAAGGAAAAATTGACGCTTTGATCACTTTGAACGGAACCGCCGGAGATTCGCAAGTTACGCCTCAAGTGCTGCTAGAAGGTAGCAACCCTACAGCAAACAAGGCAGTAATCATGACGCTGCAACAAATCTCCCAGAAGCTTCTTCCAAGCACAAAGGAACAATTACAGCCGCAGATCAGCTATCTTTACGGTTCTGAGAATATGAAGACGATCGACCGTTTCGGTCCCATTATGATTGGCGTATTTGTTTTCTTTTTCGTATTCTTGATTGCAGGTGTATCCTTCTTAAGGGAACGAACCACAGGCACGCTTGAACGCCTACTTTCGACTCCATTAAAAAGATGGGAGATTGTGCTCGGGTATGTATGTGGTTTCGGCATATTTACCGTTTTTCAGGCGCTATTGATCTCATGGTATTCCATACAGATTCTTGGCATTATGATGACAGGCAGCTTTGGTTACGTATTGCTGATCACATTACTCCTATCGATGACAGCGCTGACGTTGGGCACACTGCTGTCGGCTTTTGCAGCCAATGAGTTGCAGATGATTCAGTTCATTCCGCTCATTATAGTGCCACAAATCTTCCTCAGTGGATTATTCCCGCTCGATACCCTTCCACTGTGGCTCCAGCGCGTTGGCCTCGCTACACCGATCTATTACGGATCAGAAGCTCTGATGGACATTATGGTCCGTGGCAAAGGATGGAGCGCAATTGCACTGGATGTCTATGTACTAATAGGATTTTCGCTGCTATTTATGCTGCTGAATGTATTGGCACTGCGCAAGCATCGCAAAATGTAACTTCACAAAAACTATTATCATTGAAACAAATTGAATTAAGCATGGAGGGTTATTGTAATGAAAGAGCAAGTTTCTACGGAACAAAATATAGAAGAGCAGTGGATAGAAGAGCTGCTTACCCTTGGCAAAGACGAGAAACTGACACCGAAGCAGATTTCTATTCTACAAGCGGCGATTGAGGTATTTTCTGAAAAAGGATACTCTGCGACTTCAACGAGTGAAATTTCTCAGAAGGCGGGCGTGGCGGAGGGAACGATTTTTCGCTATTACAAGACTAAAAATGATCTGCTGCTTGCCATAGTAGGTCCTACCATGAGTCGCATGCTTGCGCCTTTTGTGCTGCGGAATTTCAACGGCGTGCTCGATATGCCCTACGACAGCTTCGAGGAGTTCCTGCGGGCATTTATGATTAATCGGCTGGATTTCGCCCGCAAGAATTTTAAAATTCTTAAGATTCTTATTCAGGAGATTCCTTTTCAGCCAAAAGTTAGAGCGCAGTTTGTAGAGAATATTCTTAGCAAAATACTTGAGCGCGTGATTGATATTGTTGAACATTTTAAGGAAAAGGGTGAAATCATCGAGGTGCCTACACCCACACTTATACGCTTCACACTCTCGTCTGTCGTAGGTTATTTGATGAATCGCTTGCTGCTCCAGCCAGATAAGGACTGGAACGACGAGGAAGAAATCAACCTGACGATCGCTTTTATCATGCATGGAATAAGTAAAGCAACACCCCCTATTTGATGCGCACGCCCGTTCTGTTATCATAAGTACTATATTAAATTCGGACTTTTCGAGATCAAGTTATGAGGAAGGAATTATGTTATGGGCTTTAGTGTATCAGAACGGGTAATCAAACTGCTGTGCGGCAAGTCTATTTTTGAAAAAGGATTAGCTTATTACCAAACTGAAAGTGTCGATATAATTGAAGTTGAAGAATACAATGTCTCCATTCCAGATCTGCCCCGCTCTCGATATGAAGCCATTGTTCAGGGGGCGATCGACTATGAAGTTATGGTGGTCATTGATATTGATGGGGACGTCCAGGCAGAGTGTAATTGTCCAGCCTACTCCCATGGCGGGCCATTCTGTAAACATATCGCGGCTGTGCTAATCAACGTTGACGCCCTTAAAAATGGCCGAGATCGTTCAGAGCTTACCGGAGCTTCGCACCTGTCTTCTATAGAAGATACTGAGATTCTAACCCCACGTATTTTTACAGATACTGCGCAAGACAACGGGGGAAAGTCCAGAGATCAACAGCTCGTGAGCAGCCTGCTGGGGATGTTCAGCAACCATACACCGCGTCCTAGCGGTACAGGGGCTTTTGTAGATAACAGACTTCCTCTAAATATAGAGTTTACATGCAAGCCCTTTACTTATAGTTACAGTCACACCATGCTGGGTATAGAAATGAAAGTCGGTCCAAAACGTCTATATATTGTTCAGAAAATAAGGGGATTTCTAGAAAGCGTACACCGCGGAGAATCCTTTGAGTTCTCGAAACATTTTATCTATGATCCTGCCATTTACAGCTTTCGGAAGGAAGATAATGTTGTTCTACAGAAGCTGATTGATATTGTATTAAATGAAAAAATGTACCGTGATAACGTCACTCCTTACTCACCTTATGGGGGGAGTATTGGGGGAGATCGGTTGCTGGCCGTCCCTCCTTTTTTCTGGGAGTCGCTTCAGCCTGCGCTTTCAGAGGTCTCTTCGGTATTTTTGCAACAAGAAGAGATGCTGTACGAAGGCATCCATGTGTCTAATGAGGCACCTCCACTCAGCTTTGAATTTGAACAGGCAGAAGAGGACGGATATCATCTGGATATTCAAGGACTTGAGCAGATTTCGGTCTTAGAAGATTACGGGATAGTACTGTCGGAAGGTAAGCTGCTGAAGCTATCCCCTCAAGAATGTATACGCCTTGCTGAAATGAAAAAAATGCTGGATTCCTCCCGCCGAAATGGTATCGATATTGCCCATGAGCAAATGGAGTCTTTTATGGACAAGGTTATTCCTGGTCTGAAAAAGCTGGGCAACGTCCATATCGCTGACTCCATTGCGGATCGGATTGTTCAGCATAGGCTTATCGCGAGACTTTATCTGGATCGTGTGAGAGATCGGCTGCTCGCCGGACTAGAGTTCCAATATGGTGACATTGTGATCAACCCTTTAGATGAAAAAGCCCATGTTCGCGGGACGAATTTGATTCTTTTACGAGACGGGGAGGGAGAAGCTCGCATTCTGGAGCTGATGGAGCACGAATCTTTCGCTAAAACCGAAGGCGGATTTATTATGACAGACGAAGAGGACGAATACGATTTTTTGTACCATACCATTCCGCTGCTGGAACCGCTGCTTTCGGTTTATGCGACCTCCGCAGTCAAAGCAAGACTGTTCACGAGCACTACACCCCCAAAGGTGAGCATTAGTTGGAATGAAAAGACGGACTGGCTTGATTTTAAATTCGATATGGGGGGGATTCCAGAAGCTGAGATTGTTATGGTTCTGAAATCCCTGCAGGAAAAACGCAGATATTACCGCTTGCCTGATGGGGCCCTGCTACCGCTGGAGAGCGAGGAGCTTCAAGAAATCATTACCTTTATGAATGATGTAGGCATCCGTGAGGGTGAGATCAAAGGGGTGGAATTTTCTCTGCCTGTTGTTCGTGGGTTACATTTGACCTCCACGGATGCTAAGAGTGACTCCATTAAGCTGGGCAGATCCTTTAAAAGGTTACTTGCGAACATGCGGAATCCTGAGAATCTTGATTTTCCTATACCTGACAGTCTGGTTCCTGTGCTAAGGGATTATCAACAGTATGGGTTTCAGTGGCTGAAGACGTTGGCCCATTACCGTTTTGGTGGTATTTTGGCGGATGATATGGGGTTAGGCAAAACGCTGCAAAGTATCGCTTTTCTCCTGTCAGAACTTCCAGAGATCCGCCAGAATGGACTGCCTGCCCTAATTGTCGCTCCTGCGTCCCTCACTTATAACTGGCTTAATGAGCTTAAAAAATTCACGCCAGAGATCAAAGCTGTCATTGCAGACGGTAGTCTAATTGAGCGCGGGCGGATTTTAAAAAATACAGCGAAAGCTGATGTAATCATCACCTCTTATCCGTTGCTCCGCAGAGATGTTCAGCTGTATGCTAAAAAGTCTTTTCATACCCTGATTCTCGATGAAGCACAAACTATAAAAAACCATACTACACAGACAGCCCAAGCTGTAATGGCGCTTCAAGCCCGGCACCGTTTTGCACTTACGGGTACTCCCGTGGAGAATGCGTTGGAAGATTTATGGTCCATTTTCGGCACTGTGTTCCCTGGGTTGTTTCCAGGCAAAAAAGCTTTTCATGATTTACCAAGAGAAACGGTTGCAAAGCGGGCGCGTCCCTTTTTGCTGCGGCGCTTAAAGAGTGATGTGTTAAAGGAACTTCCGGACAAAATTGAGTCCGTACAAGCATGTGAACTGCTGCCGGAGCAAAAAAAGTTATATGTAGCTTATCTCGCCCGTTTGAAAAAAGAGGCACTAAAGCATTTGACCCAAGATAGTTTCGGCAATAATAATCGGATCAAAGTTCTGGCTGGACTAACTCGTCTGCGCCAGTTGTGCTGCCATCCTGCTCTTTTTGTCGATGGATATGAAGGAAGCTCTGCTAAATTCGAGCAGCTGCTCGAAATCATAGAAGAATGTCGCAGTTCGGGTAAACGTATGTTAGTATTCTCACAATTCACAGAGATGCTCGGCCTGATTGGGCGTGAACTAGGATATCAGGGCATTCCATACTTTTATTTAGATGGCCAAACGCCTGTTTCTCAACGAGTAGATTTATGTAATAAATTTAATGAAGGAGAGCGGGATATTTTCTTAATCTCCTTAAAGGCCGGCGGGACCGGGCTCAACTTAACTGGGGCAGATACTGTAATCCTTTACGATTTATGGTGGAACCCTGCCGTCGAGCAGCAAGCAGCGGATCGGGCTCACCGGATCGGACAGAAAAATGTAGTACAAGTAATTCGTCTAGTCACCCAAGGCACCGTAGAGGACAAGATGTATGAGCTGCAGCAGAAGAAAAAGAACTTGATCGATGAGGTCATCCAGCCAGGTCAGGAAAGCTTGTCTACCCTCACAGAGCAAGACATCCGGGAGATTCTGATGATCTAAATAACAATGTTTGAGAAAAAATCAGGGATATCCTACAGCCTCTATGACTATCGGGATATCCCTTTTCTTCAGATTATGCAATTGTAACTCCTGCACTAGCGTAGCCAGCAACAGTAGTTGCAACGTCAATGCCAGCCGTGACCGTCGAAGTGAAGACCAACAACAAGCGTTCTCCCACAGTTACAGGAATGCTTAAGCCTGTGGTATTACCACTGCTAATAGTTCCAAGAGCAATTAATCCTGTAAGCGGAGGACTTAACGTAACTAAAGCCCCAGGTACTGCTGTGAAGGTATTGTTAGGTGTAGTAGATCTGTATAATTGAGCCGTGATTGTTACCGTAGAACCCACCAAACTAACGGAAGATGTCGCACTGAAATAGGCTGCCATAGACGTAAGCGTTCCTGTTCTAGGAACCGAGAACGCAAAGTTCAGCAAGGTTCCAGCCGCTCCAGTAAGATCTATAGTACCGCCTGTAATACTGATATTGGTCGCACTGCTACCAAAACCAACTGCACTTGAAGTATTCAAAAGACCCCCTAATACAGTGGTCATAGCAACTGGAAGTCCAGAAGAATATGGAATGATTGCGCCTGCGCCAGCAGCACCTGTTGCTCCGGTTACACCAGCACTTCCCGTGGCTCCCGTTACGCCAGCACCTGTCGCTCCGGTTACACCAGCAGTTCCTGTTGCTCCCGTTACGCCAGCACTTCCTGTCGCTCCCGTTGCTCCAGCGGTTCCTGTTGCTCCCGTTGCTCCTGCACTTCCTGTCGCTCCCGTTGCCCCTGCACTTCCTGTCGCTCCCGTTGCTCCAGCGGTTCCTGTTGCTCCGGTTGCTCCAGCGGTTCCTGTCGCTCCGGTTACACCAGCACTTCCTGTCGCTCCCGTTACGCCGGCAGTTCCTGTTGCTCCCGTTGCTCCAGCGCTTCCTGTTGCTCCCGTTGCTCCAGTACTTCCTGTCGCTCCCGTTACGCCAGCACCTGTTGCTCCGGTTACGCCAGCACCTGTTGCTCCCGTTGCTCCAGCACTTCCTGTTGCTCCCGTTGCTCCGACGCTTCCTGTCGCTCCGGTTACGCCAGCACCTGTTGCTCCCGTTGCACCAACGCTCCCTGTAGCCCCAGTAGCACCTGTAATTCCTATATTTTCTCCATATAATTCAGAGTAGACAAGGCGATGAGCAGTCACTAGTTGGCCTGTGCTGCTTTTTCCCCAAACTGAAATTTGAATGGGATCATCAATCATAGTAGGTGTTGTGAATAAAAATTCAAATGAATCAAAGTTTGCATAATAGTCATTAGTAATTACTTGATTAGGAGCTACATTAACCAGCTCACTTACATATAAAGTTCTTGTCCCATTCATATAATAACCTTCGACTTGAACCGTTGACGGAGTGTCATCGCTCTGATTAACAATTTTAAGAGTAATAAGCTGAGTAGGTCTTACGCCGCCTACCAGATTATTTTCTATGGGACCAGTAGATAGTTGACTCAATTTTCAACACCTCATTTTTTATGAAATTATAATACTCGTATTATTTGAATTTCGAAAATCAACTCACCTGAACAAAACTATCCTCAAGAGTTTCGTATAAACTAGGGTTTTATCTATAATCATTCCTCCCACCTGCTCTAAGTTGATAATCTATGAGCCTACAAATCAGTTCATATTTTTTGGCTCTTTATAGTATTATTCTTATTTTGAATTAAGGTGTGGACATCCATTTAAAAACTACCAATATATTTTAGAAACATTGAAGTCGCTTGAATTTTCATAATGGTAGTACAGTAAGATATAATTCTAAAAAACATTTTTTCGCTCCAGTCGACTCGCGACATATCCTTAACAAAAATAGAGATAACCCGGAAAGCCATACTAATAGCTACCGAGTTACCCCTATTGTATACATCTAACTTAGAGATAATTTAAGTTAATTCATGAATAGACCATACAATCCCTGATGTGTTGGCACCACCCAGATTCAAATTTAAGGTCAAGCCATTCGCTACATAGAACAATCCAATAACATCCCCAGTCGTCAGTGAAAATTCTCCAGCTAGCGTTACTGTTCCGCTTCCTAATATTGCTCTTAAACTCAATACAAGCGCAACATTCACGTCCAGTATAGGGAACAAACCAGTTATTAAGTTTGTTGCTATAGGGGTAGTTCTCTGAACTACGAAAGCAGGATTGACTCCTGCCCCAAGACTTATCGAAAGCGCAGCCGTTGTGGAATAGTTGATGGTCGCTTCAATAGAATATCTGCCTGTTGTTGGAACTGTGTAATTACCCGAAACTGGATTGAAGGACGGACTAGTAAAAGAAGGAGAAGTCACAGTCCATCCCGTAAGTTGAGAAGAAGCAGCAACTGCCAAAGATGACAGACGTGCAGAAAATCCCTCAGCTTGAACGTTCGGTCCGGTTGCTCCTGTTGCTCCTGTTGCCCCTGCTATCCCCGTTGCTCCAGTTTCTCCAGTTACACCTGTTACCCCGGTCACTCCAGCTACTCCTGTTGCTCCGGTTACTCCGGTTGCCCCTGCTACCCCAGTTGCTCCAGTCGCACCTGTTACTCCAGCCGCTCCTGTTGCTCCCGTCACTCCTGCTCCGGTGGCTCCCGTTACTCCATCCGCTCCCGTTACCCCCGTTACACCTGTTACTCCATCTGCTCCGGTGGCTCCTGTAGCACCCGTTGCTCCATCCGCTCCTGTTGCTCCAGTCACTCCTGCCCCGGTAGCTCCTGTTGTCCCCGTTACACCTGTTACTCCATCTGCTCCTGTTGCTCCAGTCACTCCTGCTCCGGTGGCTCCCGTTGCTCCAGCCGCTCCAGTTGCACCAGTCGCACCTGTTGCTCCATCTGCTCCTGTTGCTCCAGACACTCCCGTTGCTCCATTTGCTCCTGTAGCACCCGTTGCGCCAGTTGCTCCATCTGCTCCGGCCGCTCCTGTTGCTCCAGTCACTCCTGCTCCGGTGGCTCCTGTAGCACCCGTTGCTCCATCCGCCCCTGTTGCACCTGTTACTCCATCGGCTCCTGTTGCTCCAGTCACTCCTGCCCCGGTAGCTCCCCTTGCTCCATCTGCTCCTGTTGCTCCAGTCGCACCTGTTACTCCAGCCGCTCCCGTTGCTCCAGCCGCTCCCGTTGCTCCAGTCACTCCTGCCCCGGTTGCTCCTGTTGCCCCCGTTACACCTGTTACTCCGGCCGCTCCCGTTACTCCGGCCGCTCCTGTTGCTCCAGTCTCTCCTGCTCCAGTCGCTCCCGTTGCACCTGTTACTCCGGCCGCTCCCGTTACTCCGGCCGCTCCTGTTGCTCCAGTCTCTCCTGCTCCAGTCGCTCCCGTTGCACCAGTCGCGCCAGTTGCTCCATCAGCTCCTGTTGCCCCTGTCTCTCCTGCCCCGGTCGCTCCCGTTACTCCATCCGCTCCAGTCGCTCCAGTTGCTCCAGTCCCACCAGTTGCTCCGTCTGCTCCTGTAGCTCCAGTCACTCCTGCCCCGGTCGCTCCCGTTGCTCCATCCGCTCCAGTTGCTCCAGTCCCACCAGTTGCTCCATCTGCTCCTGTTGCTCCAGCCGCTCCTGTTGCTCCAGTCGCACCAGTTGCTCCATCGCCTCCAGTTGCTCCAGTCACTCCTGCTCCGGTGGCTCCTGTAGCACCCGTTGCTCCAGTTGCTCCATCTGCTCCTGTAGCTCCGGTCTCTCCTGCTCCAGTCACACCTGTTACTCCAGCCGCTCCCGTTGCTCCAGTCGCTCCAGTTGCTCCATCTGCTCCTGTAGCTCCGGTCTCTCCTGCTCCTGTAGCACCCGTTACTCCATCCGCTCCAGTTGCGCCAGTCGCACCTGTTACTCCATCGGCACCAGTTGCTCCAGTCACTCCTGCCCCGGTAGCTCCCCTTGCTCCATCCGCTCCAGTTGCACCAGTCGCCCCAGTTGCTCCATCTGCTCCTGTCGCGCCAGTTATACCTTGCGTTGCACCAAGTAACTCTGTATGCACAAGTCGATGAGCAGTCACGATTTGGCCAACGCTATTTTTTCCCCAGACTGAGATTTGAATCGGATCATCTTCCAGACTTGTAGTTGTAAATATAAATTCGAACGCTTCAAAATCAGCATAATAATCACGTGTTATGACTTCATTAGGTGCTACATTTACCAGCTCACTTACATATAAAGTTCTTGTCCCATCCATATAGTATCCTTGAACAAGAGCCATTGATGAATCAACGTCACTTCGGTTATCAATTTTGACAGTAACATGTTGAGTAGGTCTTACACCCCCTACCATACTATTGTCTATCGGTCCGGTAGATAAATAACTCAATTCCTCATCACTCCTTTAACGTTAACTGTTTCACTAAAAGAATTATTAAATTAATACTGCCTGCTTCTCCCATGCAACTATGCGATGAGGATCTACCAATGCTCCGGAATTCTGTTTTCCCCAGACTGAAATCCCAATCTCTGCTTCAACTTCTTCTACTGTTGTAAACACAAATTCAAATGCGTCTAAGTCGGCAAAATAGTTCTTAGTTAAGACTTGATTGGGTGCTAGATTTACTGTTTCATTCACATACATCGTTCTTACTACATCTAATACAAAACCTTGAATTACAAGGTTATAAGGATTGATAGCATCGCGATTTACTATGTTCACTGTTACGATTTGTGTCTCTCTAACTCCCATAAAAGAACTGTTATCTATAGGTCCTGTTGTATATATTGCCATCTTTTTTGTTCCTCCCCTCTATTACAAATTGAAAGTTTTGTACGGCAACATTAGTTCTATGATTCGAAATGATTAGCTATATACTGCTCTATACAGCTCTATACAGAAATATTCGTAGCTTAAAGTTACGTGTGGACGTTTTTACATAGAATTGTCAGATTTTTTTATTGAAGAACTCATTTCCTATACCCGCAATCTACTAAACTGTTAATTTACATGCTGTATACATTAGACAAGCAAGCTCAAAATCCACTGTTATTGTATCGCTATCCTTACAACGTTGCCGGAAGAAAGCATCACTGTTAAGATATACTGACTTTTGCAATCAATCAAAAGATGTGCCTTATAGCTAAACCAGAACATGTCTTCAGAGCTATTCTTCACTTATATTAATTTTCATGTCACAAAAATCCTCAGACGGAATAGAATAATTAGATAAATTCTTTTGAAGTACATCTTTCCAAAAAACTTCAAAAAAATGTGTAGATCACCTATAAAAAGGTGTACTGCTCAGGTTGGTGAAGCTAGACAGGTTGTACAACAATTGTCTGGATCATGAGGGGGTAAATAATGATTAACAGGAATAGTTTGTTTCAAAGAGTTATGGAAATACAAACTGATTCTTCCTTACATGATTTTGGAGGGGGGAGCCCTCTGAATAAATGTTATGTTATGGCATACTTAATCAAGAAATTCGACCTTAAGAATTATGTGGAGATTGGTGTTTATAAAGGAAGAAGTATCTTTTCTGTATCACAAGCTATTAAAGATAATACTGGAACTGCTTATGGAATAGACCCCTATGAGCTCAGTGAAGCCATGCAATACAATATTGATGAAAACTTAAGAGATCAAGTAAATCACTTTGTTGAAAAATTAAATTTCGAAGATCTATATATAAATTTTATTTTAAAGCGAGAAGCATTTGGACTTAAAAATGTAATTGAATTAATCCGAAAAACCTCATCCGAAGCTGTTATAGATTTACAACATATCGAAATTGATATGCTCCATATAGATGGCAATCATGAATATAAGCATGTTCTTGAGGATCTCACCAATTATGCTCCGCTTATTAAAGACGGGGGATTCATTGTTTTTGATGATATCCATTGGGATTCAGTAAGACAATGCTATGACGATATTAAACAGGATTATATTGTTTTATTCGAAACGATGTATTATGGAATTCTAATGAAAAAAGAAAAAACTCAAAAAAATGTAGACCTTGCAAATTTAACCTCAAAAAAGCTAAAAAGTCTTTATACTAAGCTCCGTAATATTGAACAACAAATACAAAAAAAGAAACCTACGGTTAACGTAGGTGTTCTTGCATATAACCATGAAAAATATATTCAACAATGTCTTCAATCTATTGTGACTCAAAAAGGTGACTTTAATTTAAAAATCGTTATCTGTGACGATAAATCGACAGACAAAACAGCCGAGTATATCGAGTCGTTTATTAAAAGCTCTCCGATTCCTAATGGAGTAAACCTTGTATTCTTAAAGGGTGAAGAAAATGTGGGAATGGTTAAGAATTTACAACGCCTATTGGAAGCTTGCCACGGGAGTGACTTTTTAGCATTAATCGATGGTGATGATTATTGGAATGAAGAACATAGGCTGCAAGAGCACATAGACTTCTTAGGAAGCCATCCAGAATGTGCACTTTCGTTTGATAGTATTATTTTATATTGGGAGAACCAAGGTGTATTTGGACCTCATCCCTTACAGCACGCTAAAACTAAAGAGATTTATACTACTGTAGATATCATTCAGTCTAATATAATCGGAAACATCTCCTGTTGTTTTTACGATGCGAGCTACCTGAATCAAATCCCAGATGATCTATTTACCTCCTCCTTTGTTGGGGATTGGATATTAAATATATTCTATTCTCAGTTTGGAGACATCGGTTATATTAATAAACCTATGACCGTTTATAGAAAGCACGATGATGGGATTTGGACTGGAAATAAGACATTTAATCAATTTGAGAAGAAGAAATATCTAATTGAAAGTGTAGATAAATGTAACCAGCTTTTAGATTTTCTTTATGATGAAGAGTTTACTAAAGTGAAAAATCAACTACCAAGATATCTTTGAATCTACCTAACACTTTAAACCAGTGATATGACCATAGGCATATCTCAAATCTAAGAGATATGCCTATGAAACACATTCAGGTGCACATCACCGGATCGATTGTATCGTGAGAAATTTGTCCGAGAAGCTCAAACGCCCCTAAGGTTCATAATAAGTTGAGTTAAATCTTTTCTTAACGACTGCAGGGATACCAGCAGCCAAAGTAAAATCGGGAACGTCGTCTTTGACAAACGCTCCTCCACCAATCGTAGACCAACAACCAATATGGCGTTTCTCACGGACCGAAGCAGCGATACCAATATAAGCGCCTTCATCAATGGTTACATTACCGGCTACATTAACACCAGGAGATATAGTTACGAAATCACTAATTATTACATCATGACTGAGACTAACGCCTTGGTTAATAATAACATGCTGGCCGATCCTGATATTTCCAGATAAGATAGCCCCTTGAAAGATCATACTTCCTTCTCCGATGATGTTACTTTGAGAGATTCGAACACGGGGATGTATCAAAGGGGATGCAATACGGAATCCTGATTGGATGGTTTCATGAACGAATCTTTTTTTCAAACTCGTATCACCCACCCCGGCGCATACTAGCTCTACCTCGTTTTTTAATAGCTCAATATCAACCAAAGTTCCCAGAACGGGAACGCCATCGACAATCCGGCCTTTGAATTCAGGTCGTTCGTCTAAAAATCCCATTACTTGAACGTCTAATTCTTCGCATAACCAGTTAATCTCTCTGGCATGACCACCAGATCCCCAAATGACTAGTTTTCTCATCGGTTAGCTTCTCCCAAGTTTCCAAGAAATTTAGTAATTCTTCGAATCTTAACCTCATCCAGTTCCTCCCACAAGGGTAAGCTGACAATATGTTCGGCGGTATATTCGGTAACCTTCACGGATGCTCTGGGATAACCTTGGAATTGCTTATGTTGATGACATGCCGGGGAAAAGTAGGTTCTGGCTTCAATGGAGTTAGAGGATAACCTTTCGACTACTTCACTGTTGCTATGGGACTCTGGACTGAGGATGGAAATAAATTGATGAACAACAGATCCTTGTGATTTATGCATGGACCAGCCCTGTTCAAATAAACCTTCTTTGTCCAGTTCTTGAAGATACATTTCATAAATCGCCTTTCGATTCTCCTGTATGGAGGGGAATTGATCTAGAGTAGCTAAGGCAATAGCTGCGGTGTACTCTGACATCTTACTGTTTAACCCTTGGATAACGGACTCTCTGTTGCTGGAGAAGCCAAAATTCCCTGCTTGACGTATTCGCTTAATAAGATCCTGGTCCATACTGTAGACCAATCCACCTTCTCCAATTCCGAATGATTTGGTGGCATGAAAGCTGAACACTACCGCTCCTCCGAAACCTTTGCCAAAATGAGTGGCCTCCTCTAAGGTTTTAGTGCCAAAACTAGAAGCAGCATCAATAACTACTGGAACACCTTGCTGCATTAGCCTATTATATAACGATAAATCTATGGCTGTACCAAATGTGGCATAAGGAACAATAACCGCAACCTCATCTCCAAGCTGTTTGACGGTATGTTCTAATTGCTCCCTATTCATTTGTAAATTGTCCGGTTCAATGTCTAGGAAATAAGGTTCAAGTCCACACCATTGTGCGGCAAGGGGGGTGGCAGCAAAAGTGAAGCTTGGCATAATTGCATATTTTCCTTTGGAGCGCTTGGATTGAGAAATTGCTACCATAAGTCCGACAGTAGCATTATGAACGGTCACAGCGGAACCGGTCCCTCCGAACATTTCCGTAATGACACGTTCTTCAAATAGGTCGTTTAAGGGTCCATAATTAGAATAGATTCGGGTTGCCTCAATCTTCTCATAGTAAGTAAGAAATTGTTCTTTTTTTACTAAGTTAGGTCGTAAAAAGGGGATTTCAAACATGAACGGACCCTCCTTCATTTGTAACAATTAAATCTAAGATAGGAGTTTCTATAAGGTGGTTAATATCATTTCAATTCGCTTGATATCATTAAAAAATTGATGATGATCTTTTACACGATTAAGATAAGAATGGAGGGCAGCTTTATATAAATCATTTGTCTCTAGAAATCCATCATCTCTAGCGGCGATAATAATATCCAACCATTCAGAGAATACATTAGGACCAAGTGTTTGATTATTTTGATTAGGATGTATGCGGAAATAGCTTAGAGGTTCTGGAATATACACTGCTTTTCCTTTGGATAGTAAGTTTAACCAAGAGGCTAAATCATTGAGAAGAGAATACTGTTTTCCTGAATACACTCCAAATCGATCGATAAGATCGGCTTTTTTGAATAATACCGTTGTAGGTTCACCTATTACATTTAAGCAACGACTTAATGCAATATTTGCAAGCTGCTTACCGTCCATGATCCTTGTTTCTTGATATAACCTATTCGTTGCATAGAGAGGAGGGATAATTACACCTGATTCATTAATCGTTTGTCGGTATGAGGTAACCAGCGTAATGTTTTCAAATTCTCGAAAATAGCAGATCATCTTTGCAATTTTTTCTTTATGAAATACATCATCATCCATTAAGTAATTGATATATTCCCCGGATGCCAAGTTATAGCACTTATGCCAATTTTCAAGAAAAAGATTTTTTTCATTTTTGAAATATTTTATTTGAGGAAACGCATTTAAATAGGGAACTAGCATCTCTTGTACATTATTATTCGAGCTATCATCACAGATGACGATTTCTATATTCGGATAGGTCTGTTCGAGTACACTATCAATGGCGATTTGAAGCGTATGCGGTCGGTTATAAGCAGGTATTACTACACTCACTAAAGGGTATTTCACATGAATCCACCTTTCTAATTCGGCAATGTGGATTTTTTTCATTTGCTAACATACACATAAACACTCCCATATATATATTAATGAGGCATCGAAATGATGATAAAAATGTCTTCACAACTAGTAAAGGGGAATGTTCATGTCACTCGATTTCACTCCATTATTGACAGCTCATCTTTTTGTAGCTGATACGGTGTTAAAGAAAGAGCTTGAAAGGTTTGTAGAGAGAATGGAAGAAAGCCATATTACCGTAAATCAGTATGCAGCAGGCCATCCTTTACAAGAGACTTTTTTCCAAGGACCTCACATCTATATTTCTTTGGGTGAGGGTTGGGGCGCGTTTAGTGCTCTTATTGAATTGCCTAAGCATGAAAAAAAACGCTGGTTGCACTTTCATTCACCTAACGAAATTCAGCCTGAACATTTATTTTTCTGCTGGCTCAAAGCTACAGACCCTCTCCCAGAGAATCGGATGATTCCTCCAACTCGTTTTTCATCAGGCACACCCTTAATATCCGTATTTACTGCCGCCTACAGATCCAAAGAGAAAATTGATCGGCCTTATCAATCCTTATTGAAACAGACATATACAAATTGGGAATGGGTAATCGTAGATGATTCCGGTGATGATGATGAGACATATAGACAATATTTACTTCCACTAAATGACTATCGTGTTCGCAGATATCGTCAAGACTCACGTAATGGTTATATCGGGGCAAATAAAAGGTATGCTGCAGGGCTATGCAGAGGAGAAATATTAGTAGAAGTCGATCATGATGATGAGCTGACAGCTGAATGCCTTGAGAAAATCGTCAGTGCGTTTAAGCAAAATCCAGATTGTGGGTTTGTATATGGGGATTGTGCCGAGGTGTTTGCAGAAAGTAACTATGCGCATTGGTACGGTTGGGACTGCGGCTTTGGTTACAGTATTCATTACCGGGTCTGGCTGCATGACATGAACCGGTGGCAAAATGCTCAGAAACATACAACTATTAACGGGAAGACCATTTCTCACCTTGTCGGTTTGCCTAATCACCCTCGTGCTTGGACAAGAGATTGCTACCATCTAATCGGAGGACATCGAGATGAATTATTGGTAGCAGATGATTACGACATGCTGGTACGTACATTTCTTTGTACTAAAATTGTACAGATCCCTGATTTGTTATACATCCAATATCGCAATGAACATGGGAATAATACCACTTTTTTAAGGAATAAACAGATTCAAATTCTGGTTCGGCAATTAATGAGAGCATACAATCAAAGAATTACAATGAGATTAATCGAGCTTGATTTACCGGAAAAAATACCGTATAACCGCATATGGGAGACCTCCGTTAATGATCCTGCCCGGAAATCTGCGCATGTGATTCATGAGGATTCTTCCCGTTACTCAATACTGTTTCCGATTCCATATAGTTGTCCTAAAGAGCACATCCAATTAATGAAAACACTCCAAAGGGCTGTTGAAAACAATTTTAAGAACACAGAGATAGTGGTTGTTGGAAGAATTCCGGAGGAAGTTGAAATCTATGCCTCTAAAGCTCCTACCGGTGCCATACGATGGTGGCCGATGCAGCAAAAGGATTCACTCGAAACTTGTATACAATATGCCAAATACATTGCTTCGTGTAAGGAAAAGGTGGTTGTATTACCGTAAGCCGGAGCCTGTGTTTGGCGATATAAAGAATAACCGTGGTTTTAAGAGATTCCTACTTCGTCGCTTACCAAAAGTAAGTATAGAAGTCGGGTGGCTTTCTCTTGCCCACAATCTACTAAAGAAGGCTTCAGTGAACGCAAAAAAAACACGAAGGAGCTAAGCATCTACAAACCGCTTAGCTCCTTCGTCCATTCGTATTTCAGTAATGTTTGGCACTTAGGTTATTCCAAAGATACTTTTGGGACAGCCCCATTAAAGTACACCATTAACTTGAATCCCTCAGGATCTATTATAACACTGTAGGTCCTTGAGGTCCTTGATCTCCTTGTGGTCCTTGTACGCCTTGAGGTCCTTGATCACCCTGTGGTCCTTGTACGCCTTGTGGTCCTTGATCTCCTTGTGGTCCTTGTACGCCTTGAGGCCCTTGATCACCTTGTGGTCCTTGTACGCCTTGAGGTCCTTGATCACCCTGTGGTCCTTGTACGCCTTGAGGTCCTTGATCACCTTGCGGTCCTTGTACGCCTTGAGGTCCTTGATCTCCTTGCGGTCCTTGTGCGCCTTGAGGTCCTTGATCACCTTGCGGTCCTTGTACGCCTTGTGGTCCTTGATCACCTTGTGGTCCTTGATCACCTTGTGGTCCTTGATCACCTTGTGGTCCTTGATCACCTTGTGGTCCTTGTACGCCTTGAGGTCCTTGATCACCTTGTGGTCCTTGTACGCCTTGAGGTCCTTGATCACCTTGCGGTCCTTGTACGCCTTGAGGTCCTTGATCACCTTGCGGTCCTTGTACGCCTTGAGGTCCTTGATCACCTTGTGGTCCTTGTACGCCTTGAGGTCCTTGATCACCTTGCGGTCCTTGATCTCCTTGCGGTCCTTGATCTCCTTGTGGTCCTTGTACGCCTTGAGGTCCTTGATCTCCTTGTGGTCCTTGATCACCTTGAGGTCCTTGATCACCTTGTGGTCCTTGTACGCCTTGAGGTCCTTGATCACCTTGTGGTCCTTGTACGCCTTGAGGTCCTTGATCTCCTTGTGGTCCTTGTACGCCTTGAGGTCCTTGATCTCCTTGCGGTCCTTGTACGCCTTGAGGTCCTTGATCTCCTTGCGGTCCTTGTACGCCTTGAGGTCCTTGATCACCTTGTGGTCCTTGTACGCCTTGAGGCCCTTGATCACCTTGTGGTCCTTGATCACCTTGTGGTCCTTGTACGCCTTGAGGTCCTTGTACGCCCTGAGGTCCTTGATCACCTTGCGGTCCTTGGTCTCCTTGCGGTCCTTGATCACCTTGTGGTCCTTGTACGCCTTGAGGTCCTTGATCACCTTGTGGTCCTTGATCACCTTGCGGTCCTTGATCACCTTGCGGTCCTTGTACGCCTTGAGGTCCTTGATCACCCTGTGGTCCTTGATCTCCCTGTGGTCCTTGATCACCTTGCGGTCCTTGGTCTCCTTGCGGTCCTTGCTCACCTTGTGGTCCTTGATCACCTTGCGGTCCTTGATCACCTTGCGGTCCTTGTACGCCTTGAGGTCCTTGATCACCTTGCGGTCCTTGGTCTCCTTGCGGTCCTTGATCACCCTGTGGTCCTTGATCACCTTGCGGTCCTTGTACGCCTTGAGGTCCTTGATCACCTTGTGGTCCTTGGTCCCCTTGAGGTCCAGTATCACCCTGAGGGCCTTGAACACCTTGCGGCCCTTGAACGCCTTGAACTCCTTGAAGTCCTTGAACGCCTTGAGGTCCTTGGTCCCCTTGAGGTCCTTGTACACCTTGCGGTCCTTGGTCTCCTTGCGGTCCTTGGTCCCCTTGAAGTCCTTGGTCACCTTGCGGTCCTTGATCACCTTGCGGTCCTTGTACGCCTTGAGGTCCTTGATCACCTTGCGGTCCTTGGTCCCCTTGAGGCCCTTGAGGTCCTTGGTCTCCTTGCGGTCCAGTATCACCCTGAGGGCCTGCGATCTCGGTTCCTAAAAGTTCATCAGAGACTAATCGATGGGCAGGCACGAATTCCCCAGCAGCATTTTTACCCCATACAGAAATTTGTGTTTCATTCTCAGCTGGTCCACTTATGGTAAAGACAAACTCTATTGCATCGAAATTAGCGAAATAGCTTCTAGATAATACTTCATTAGGACCTATGGTTACTAATTCTTGTACATATAATATTCTGGTACCATTTAAATGAAAGCCCTCGATAACAACATTAGAAAAATTTACAGGATCACGATTATCCAGTTTGATTAACACGGTTTGAGTGGACCTAACACCACTAACCGGATCATTAGCAATAGGTCCTGTTGATAGTACTGCCATTACGGCACTCCCTCCTTTCTGGAAAATACAGTTAATCAAGATTTCTTGTTAAACTGCTCTTTTTTATAATATGTTTCAACTATCTATTAAGAATGTGGTTATTACCCTGCATATATGTTGAATTTATGTTTCTGACTGCTCCTCTGCAACAACTCGTTGAACATCGATAATTGCACCACTTTCGTTTCTCCCCCAAACTGAAATCTCAGTGCTTATTTCAGCAAAACCGTCTGTGGTGAACACGAATTCATATGCATCAAAGTCTGCTCCAAAATTTCTCGTAATAACTTCATTGGGTGCAATAGATATTTCTTCTAGTACGTAGAGTGTTC
Organism: Paenibacillus sp. FSL H7-0735; assembly: GCF_038008505.1. NCBI lineage: Bacteria > Bacillati > Bacillota > Bacilli > Caryophanales > Paenibacillaceae > Paenibacillus > Paenibacillus sp. FSL H7-0735. The sequence continues at coordinate 5,861,730 of NZ_JBBOZH010000001.1, forward strand.
TGAGACTGTTTAATTTGTAACCTTGAATATGAACAGAAGAAAAATTGATAGAATCACGGTTTACAATTTTGATAATAACCGTTTTAATTGTTCTGACACCACTAACAGGATCATTTGCAATGGGTCCTGTTGATAATACTGCCATTGAGCTATTCCCTCCTTTATTAAGTATTTTTCAAAAATTCAGATTAAAAAAATACAAAATTTAAAATTGGGAAAAGGTTAATAATTCCCCTTGTATTGTATTAATGATTGGTTTCATTTGATTGTTTGAATGCCCAAAAATTTTATATTGATTTAGCTATGATTTGATAGTTTTTGAGACTTCTAAATCCCTGCAAGATGCTCAAGGAAATTGGGATTAGCTCCACCACCCTTGCTTTTTTCGAAATATTAGTTATACTGATAAAAATTATTCAAGCATCGATGAGCGGGAGAGTAGTTAACGAGATCTAGTCCTCAGCGAGCCGGGAGAGTGTAAGCCGGTACAGATCCCTTTAATGAAGCGCACCCGTGAGATGGACTTCTGAACCTTAGTAGGAAGTCCCGGCTGAAGGCCGTTATCCCGTAAGGTGGCTGAACAACTTGTTCAGCAACGAGAGTGGTACCGCGAGCGCTAAAGCCCTCGTCTCTTTTGAGACGAGGGCTTTTTTGTATTTTCAAAGGAGGGTATACCATGTTAAATCAAATCATCAAAGACGGAATCGAGCACAGTGTACAACGTGTATTCAATACCTTAGGAGCTGACTATCCAGAGGACATTGCCGTTCTGATCGAACAGCCAGCAAATCTAGAACATGGTGATTATTCATGCAATATCGCTATGCAGCTAGCCAAAACTTTACGAAAATCCCCAATGGTCATAGCAGAATTAGTGAAAGCAGAACTTCAATTCCAAGGGCGCTTCGCCGGTCTTTTACAAAAAGTTGAAGTCGCTGCTCCCGGATTTATCAATTTGTATATGAATTGGCAAAGCTGGGCTGAACATTCCTTTGAACTGCCTGCCAGCACTGGGGAAAAAGTCATTATCGAGCACACTTCTATCAACCCCAACAAAGCCGCTCACGTAGGTCATCTAAGAAACGCCTGTATCGGCGATACTCTAGTCAGAATTATGAAAAGAACTGGGTATAACGTAGAGGTTCATAACTACATTGATGATCTCGGCAATCAGCTGGCGGATACAGTTGTTGGATTATTAAATATACCTTTAGAAGGGGAACACCCACGTTTCGGTGATTTTTGCTGGGATCTTTATGCCAAAGTGAACAAAGAATATGCGCTGAACCCAGAGATGACACACAAGCGCACAGATATACTCCACTCACTTGAACAAGGGGGCGGTAACGAAGCCTGGCTGGGCAACCTTGTAGCTGAACGCATCGTTAGAGAGCATGTAGAGGAAATGAAACATTTTGGGATTTATTATGATTTGCTGGTATGGGAGAGCAGTATTTTAAAAGAGGGATTTTGGGCAGCCGCAGCTGAGCTACTGAAGCAGACAGCCGTTTTTGTACAAGAGACTGAAGGTAAACTCGCAGGCTGCTGGGTGCTGAAGCAAGGAACAGAGGCTAACATTGGAGCGGATTCAGAGGAGCATCATCTCGATAAGGTGCTGGTGCGTTCGAATGGGATTTTAACGTATACAGCCAAAGATATTGCCTATCATCTCTGGAAATTTGGTCTTTTGACCAAAGATTTCTCCTATAGCGAATTCTCGTCCGGTTTATGGACAACTGGATTAACTGGAACCCAAGAATCTTATGGGCAGGCGGACAGAGTCATCAATGTGATCGATTACAGACAGGAATATCCACAACAGATGGTTAAGCAAGCCTTAGGGGCACTAGGTTATAACGAGCAAGCAGACAAACTCCATCATGTGAGTTATGGTGTTGTATCTCTTAGTCCCGCCTCGGCGGCCGAGCTGGGTATAGATATTTCAGAAGGCAAAACTTCTTATGCTATGTCCGGACGCCAGGGAATCGGGATTAAGGTAAGCGATCTGGTGGAGCTTATGGAACAGAACATTGAGCACTCACGTTCCGATAAAGACGGCCTCTCCAGCCGATTGATTGCCACTGCTGCGATTCGCTACTATCTGCTACGGTTTAATTTGGGAACGGAAATCGTGTTTGATTTCAAACAGGCTACCGAAATATCCGGCAATACCGGAGTTTATCTGATGTATACTTTTGCGCGTGCGACAAGTGTTTTGAGTAAAGCTACGATCCCAGTCCTTACAGCTGCCGCACAGCTTCAGTTCCCTTCCGAATTGGAAAAAGCAGAGCTTGCGCTGCTAAGACAGCTAAGTCTCTGGCCAGAGATATTACATTCAGCAAGTATAGAGTTAACGCCAAATACGCTCTGCACTTACGCACATACCTTAGCTACACTGTTCAACAACTTCTATTCTGTATGTCCGATTCTAAAAGGTGATCCAGCTACGATCGAATTCCGCCTCTGGCTTACTTCAAGATTCAAGGATACCCTGGGAGATGTGCTCGAAGTGCTTGGGTTACCGACACCGAATCGAATGTAGAAGATACAAAAAAAAGGGCAATTTCCGCGCTTAACGCGGAGATTGCCCTTCTATATATAATGTTACTTATAAATCTCTATCACATTTCCAGCTTCCGTGCTGAGACGATCAAAGTCCGCACGTTTGATGCGAACACCACCGTTACGATAGCGGTTAGGTGTACCTTCTGTTTGCACTTCCGTACCGTTGATAGTAATTCGACTGATCTCACGACCTGTAAGGTGATAGATAAAATCTACCTTAGTGCCTGCATATTCAAAGCTAAAATGCATTCCATCCAGCGATTCTGGCAGGATAGGGTCAACAATTAAGTCTCCACCTTCCGTACGGATCCCCAGTGCATTCGAGATTAACTGGTTCATATAGATCCCAGGACCGCTGGAATAGATTCTCCAGCCACCTTTAACAGCTACGTCACCATTGCGCAGTTTATCGAAATTCTCCTGTGCCTCATAACGGGTGTTAAATTTACCATCCGAGCTACTGAAATAGGAGTTAGCTTGACGTAGTTCAGCGTTTGGCACCACATCGCGGATTCCGATCGGATTAATCGCTGCCAGACCCTTCCAGACCTGATCAGTTTTACCGAGCTTGGCCATAGCCTCTACATAACGGATATGTGCATGCACATATTGAAGTCCAATTTCCCGGCCAAAGTTAGCCGCTTGCTCCGCACGTTTGAAATGAGTGCTGACCCCGCCAACATATTGAGCTGGACGATTCATCAGACGTACACCGTCAGGACAGAATAGTTTATCCTGAATGACATCATAGTGTGCTTCGGCCTGTTCCGGAGTAAGCAGCTCACTGATCATACTGCGCGTCATTGGCAGCAGACGGTACTGAATACCTGTTTCTGTGTCACTTGGGTGCACCATAAGCTTAATCTGCTCAGGGTCCTCCATATACAGGAAGCCAGGAATCACTTCGGATTGAAGCATATGAGTATGGAAATCCTTACGGATTCCTTCCACCATCGCCTTCAGCTCCTCTGCCTCAGCTTGATCAACTGAACGAAGTACCTCTGAGAACTGATTAAGTGTCTGATAGGTAAGCGCTACTGTCCAGCTGCTAACCATATACTGCTTCAGCTGTGGATTTGCAGGCTGGAGCGTATCATCCCAGTCTCCATCACCGTAAGAAGACAGATGTGTGTCATGCAGGAAATGATCCTTAATATAAGCAATTTCCTTCCGTGCGTGATCCAGCAACGTCGCTTTTTCTTCTGTAAAGTCAAAGCTGTGCTTACGGGTATACGGTACTGTTGCTCCCAAGATGCTGTAATCCTGAGTTACTGCCAAGTAGTCTCCAAGCACCTTAAGCGGCCATACAATAATATCTCCATGACTTTCTTCTTGTTGTATCTTCGTGTATTTATCAAACATGAACCACTGTGGCCAGTTGCCATCATCTTCATATTGATGACTGTACAGCGTCAGCAAAATTTCACGAACCTGTTCGTATTTTTGCGTAGCCATGAAATATTCCACAGGCCCCTGACATACATCCCGTGTTCCCCAAGCAGCGCCACCATATTGCTCTAAACCATGTGGAACCGAATAGTGAACCAGCATGTTATGTGTGTACCACCAAGTCAGAGCGTTAACCTTAAACAGTTCACCCTCTGTTCCGTCCCCAAGCGTCAGGCGGAAGCCATTCATCACACCAGCATAAAATGCGCGATAAGCAGAAATCTCTTCCTCAGCTGAACGATTTCTTGGAGCAAGTGACTTACCATCCAGAAGGCCTTGAATATTCAAGGTCCATTCACTGCTGGCAGACAGCTCCAGTACTGCTAACGGTGCTTCAGTTGGTTGAACAGGAGAGACAAGTCTACCTTCATCCTGCAGAGTTAACTCCGCACCCTGCACCTGTAATTTATACTGTAAGTCAGGATATTCACCAGCACTTAGTGCGCTTCTGTCAGCCGAGAAGATTACTGCTCCACCTTCTTGCTTGGATTGATATGGAAGCTCGTATTCATTAACGTTCATGGTGATTTGATTAGTGACTAAATAACGATAAGCTCGTCCGCTTTCCGAACGCACATTCAGGAATATCTCTGGCGAATCTTCGGTGGTGTAGTTCGTAATAATGAAGCATTCACCATCTGTTCTGTAATACCAACGAGCATAGTTGAAACCAACCTCAAATAGAGAAGGCATAGTCAGCAAACGATATTCACCGTTCCACTCTACATAAATGCGTTGTCCTGAAGCTTTTGGAATGTTAAGCGCATTTCTTGGATTGGACATTAGCTTGTTGAAATTGGTATTTCCAATTACCACTTGGGAGTTAAAGATCCCGTACATATAAGAAGTTGTTGTGATGACCTTATCATTAAGTCGAGCGTTATCCCCACTCATCAGGATATGGCCGTGTGGCCGTTCTACGCGCATTTCTTTCTCTTTTAATACTACGTGCTCATAATTCTCCGTGAAAAAGGAAAGTAGTGTGTCTCCTTCTCTCTCCTCCTGATAACGAACCGGAAACAAGACCCCGATCTCTTTCTCTGTCAGCGAATCTGCAGCCAGCGGTGCTCCCAGCTCCTTCGAGAAGAAAGAACGTTCAAGTGCTGCTTCAGCTTCTAAAGGTAAATCTTTAACAGCATCCCAAGCCGCAGCAATATCATTAGCAAATTCTAGCGCAGTGATCGCTTCTGGATGATCTTGCTTAAACAATCCGTAGAACACAAACCGTGTTTCACCGCTCAGCTTCACCCGTTCCGATTGCAGCGCAGTATATGCGAATTCATATTGATAGATCTCATTACTTAATTGCTCACGACCCAAGCTCTCTGGTTGATTGGTTTCTTTATAGGACAGTCCAAAGAATTGAAAACCGTCTGTTGAGAAGCTTGTTGCCTTGGTAAGTGAACCCTGTTGCAGATATGGGAATTTCCCGCCCTGCGGCTGATTCTGTCTAGAGCAAACAACGTACCCGTTGGATTGATCCTCAAATACCGCATGATCGATATACTGTGACAGGTAAGCTTCATTACTGCGGACAGCGGCGATATCAGCAATCCCTACATCCTGTCCGTACACGAGATCTACCTCTGCATTTTGTCCAGTAAGCTTCACATCCCAGAACCAAGCTCCTCCTGCAGTAGGGGTGAAAATAACTTGATATTCTATATTTTCCGCAGTACCTTCCCAAACCAAACGGTTTCCAGCCTTACGTACAGTGCTTGAAGAATGAATGCCAAGCAAAGGAATGGCTTGAATGTTTCCATCATTGTGCACTCGCAAATATAGATTGGATAATGAACCATCCACAATGCTTGGCAGCAATTGATTGATCATTGTCCGTTCGTAGAGGACTTGGAACAAGTCCCCGCTGTTTGTAAAAGTGAAGGATAGATCCCCGGCGTTTAAACGGATGTTAGTATTCAAATTAGTAGTCATATTATACACTTCCTCCATTACGGCGTTACTGCCGTATATATTCTACTTATGCTAATGTTAAGCAAAAATCCCGTTCTTTAACCTCATTGCTGTTCGAACCGACGAATAATTTAAATCGTCCCGGATCGCTGCTAAAGCTTAGATCGCTATGATAGTAACGAAGCTGCTGTTCGGTAAGGGTAAAGGTCACTTCACGACTTTCCCCTGGTGAGAGGTTGATCTTGGCAAAATCCTTCAGTTCCTTCATCGGTCTGACGACTTCTCCGGAAATGTCTCGGATATACAGCTGCACTACCTCTTCCCCATCTACTTCTCCAGTATTGGTCACCGTAACTTTTATTTCAATAGGCTGATTTTCAGTCATGATTTCACCGGACAGAATTGGTTCACTATAGCTAAATGTCGTATAGCTCAATCCAAAACCAAATGGCAAAAGCGGCTCATTAGGAATATCCAGATATTGCGAGACATAACGTTTGTCGGCACCCGGAGCATGTAAGGGGCGTCCAGTGTTGAAATGATTGTAATAGACTGGAATCTGCCCAACGGATACCGGGAAAGACATCGTTAATCTTCCTGAAGGATTCTCATCTCCATAAAGTAGACTGGCAATTGCCGCTCCGCCTTCACTGCCAGGGAACCACGCTTCCAGAATAGCATCTGCATGCTCGTACACACCGGCCAAGTCTAGTGGACGTCCATTAAACAACACCACCACGATAGGCTTATTCAGCTGTTTCAGACGTTGTAAAAGCTCAAGCTGCGCTTCCGGCAAACGGATATCTGAACGGCTGCCCGCTTCTCCACTCATCTCTGAATGTTCACCAAGCGCCAGTACAATCACATCAGCTTGCTTAGCAGCCGCTTCCGCCTCCAGCCACTGTTCCTCTGTAAAGCTATCGACTCCAGAACCTTCTGCAACAGTAATCTTACCCGCACCTGCGCGAGCTTGAAGTGCCGGTGCAAGACGGCTTGCCTCTTCCGTTGAACCCAACCACGACCACGGTCCAAGAATATCTCCGCTAGTAGCAAACGGTCCAATTAGCGCAATCCGTTGCTCTGCAGCAAGCGGCAGAACCTGATCATTCTTGAGCAGTACGCAGGATTTAGCCGCCAACTCACGCGCCGCATTTCGATGATCTTCACAGAAGATTACCTCACGCTCTTTCTCGACGTCAGCTCCGCGGAACGGATGCTCGAACAAGCCCAATCTTTGCTTCAATTTCAAAATACGAAGCACAGCTTCATCAATAATCTTTTCATCTACTTGTCCATCTGCAACAAGCGCCGGAAGCTGATGAACGTAACAAGCCGTCATCATCTCGATGTCTACACCAGCTTTGATGGCTTTAAGTGCTGCCTCAGCCTCATCCTCAGCGACACCATGTGGGATCAGTTCCTTCACTGCACCCCAATCCGAAATCAATACGCCATCAAATCCCCATTCTTCACGAAGCAGCTGGCGAAGCAGCTTGACGTTGCCGCTTATCGGAATCCCATCAATCGTATTAAATGAAGTCATGACCATTTCTGCACCTTCATCCAGTGCTGCACGATAGGCTGGCAGATAATATTCACGCAGCTGCCGTTCCGATAAATCCACCGTATTATAATCACGACCGCCTTCGGATAGACCATAGGCAGCAAAGTGCTTGATACAAGCCGCCAGACGATCCACATCACCAGTCAAGTCGCTTCCTTGAAATCCGCGCACAAACGCACGGGCAAACCTACCATTCAAATATGGATCTTCTCCTGTAGATTCCATTACTCTTCCCCAACGTGGGTCCCGTACAAGATCCGCCATTGGCGCATAAGTAACGTGCACACCGGAGACTGCCGCTTCTTTAGCCGCAATCTCGGCGCTCAGCTCTGCGCGATCCATATCCCAAGAGCAGCCAATTGCCAGCGGGACCGGAAAAATCGTCTTGAAGCCATGCACAATATCCGCCATCATCAGCAAGGGAATGCCCAATCTATTTTTGCGTAAATGGGCTTCCTGAACCGCAATGACTTGCGCTGCACCTGATAGACCAAGTACAGAGCCGCTGCTCTCGATCATGTGGACCGTAATTCCCATCGATGCCATAGGGCCAGTGATTTGTCCTCCATCCTCTGCCCCTTCATAGAAATTAGCGGCTAGCTGCTGCAATTGTGCAATCTTTTCTTCAAGCGTCATCTGGTTCAACAAGGTAGTCAGTTGCTGCTCATTCATTTCAAATCCTCCATTGTTCAATTCTGCCGATGCCTATGAATGGAAAAACCCGTGTGCAAGAATTGCACGCGGGTCCTGTAGGTTCATTCCTACATGCATAGGGCGAAAGCTATTTTTTTAGATTGTTTAGTTCATCTAGAACCGGCTGAACGAGGGATTGTTTGCTCTTAACCCATTCTTTCCAGTTCGTCTCTAGATCGCCTGGTTTCAAAATCAGGTTAGTGTATTCTGTAGCATAGTCAAAGGAAGCCTGATTTTTAGCCTTGGAATCATACAACTGGTAATCCCAGTCATATTCAGCCGTTGCTTTGTCTTTTAACGCAAGCTCAGCTTTTTCTTTGAACAGTTCTACAGAACGATCGCGATATTCTTTTTTGATCGCAGGGTTCACGACACTAAAGTCATCCGCCAAGACATACAGTCCTTCAAAACGGTTCGGATATTTCTTATCCAATGTTGTTCCTTCAGGGAGTAGGCTGATTAATTCGCCATTTTCGCCTTTTTTCCAATCTGTTCCTTCAAAGCCCAAGTTAACGGTCAATTGACCTTCTTTACTTGTTGTATATTCCATGAAGTCCATAATCCGTTCAAATTTCTCTTTGCTAATATCTGGCGAAAAGATTACAGCAGACCAGAAGTTAACTTGATCAAGGTTACGATATTTACCGTCATCGCCAAGTACAATAGCTGTGTGTACTAGGTCATCACTATTTACACCTAGGTTATCTTTCATTTTAACGTCCATGTCTTTTCTGTAAGAAGCCAAACCACCTAGACTCGTAATACCGGAAACACCGTTAACTGTGAACTTTTGGCCAGATTCGCCATTTTTCCAAGTATAAAACTCAGGGTGCAGTAATCCTTCTTTATAAGTAGTTTGAAGTTCTTTCAGTGCCGCTAACGTTTCATCGTTGGCTGGACCCCATTGGTATTTTCCATCTGCATCTTTATAGAATGCTGACTCTACTCTGGAGTGCACGCTATTAGCCATTACAATATTAGTCAAAGCATCGTTGATGTCATAAGAAATAGGAATGAGTTTATCTCCTACCTTGCCAGGGTCTTTCTCTTTAAGCAATCTAGCAAATTCCATCAGTTCTGTAGTAGTGTAAGCATCCTTCAATTCAAAACCAACGGCTTTAGCCCAGTCAGAACGCAGAGCAATTACTCCGATTTGGTTAATGAGCGGATCTGCCGGCTTGTTCTCAAAGTATACCGGTCTTGGCAGAACATAAGTGCCACCTACCGCTTTCTCCAATTCATCGCCAAGTCCTGTCAGCTTATAAGCGGCTGCCACATTCGGCCAGCGTTCTTTCCAGTCATCTGGCAGCTTGTACAGGAGCCCTTGATCAATGTAATTAAGCGCATCACCGTGAACATAGTTCCAGCTTGCTACGTCAGGAAGATCACCAGAGTTAATCCATAGGCGAAGCTTCTCAGCCCATGAATCCCATTCAATATAGTTGTAATCCCATTTAATATTGAACTTATCCGTAAAATATTTATGATACACGTTATCAAAATCAGATTCTGTTGTCTTAATGGTACTGGCTAACGAAATCTTCAACTCATCTTTATATCCATCTGTTGGATTGCCTGAATTTCCGCTATTAGCATTGTTGTCTGAGCTTGAGCATGCTGCCAACATGATTGGAGTAAGACATAAAACACCGGCAAGGATTGACTTTACAGATTTTCTTTTTAAAATATTCATTTTGTCCTCCTTAAATTGTGTGACTGACCCTCTTTTATATGGATAAATCATAAACCACTAGGTCTTGATAGCCCCTGTAAGTACCCCTTTGGCAAAGTGCTTTTGGAGCATTGGGAAGAAACACATAATAGGAACCATGGTAACGAATACTGCCGCCATTTTCATACCCATAGAGAATGATTGCTTACCCACTGCGTCAACACTTGTGGCATTCGATGCATTCACTTGGGCTTCCATAATGATAGATCGCAACACGTTCTGCAGTGGCATCTGATCCGCTTTCCGCAGGAAGATCATGGCGTCATACCATCCATTCCAGAAGGCTACTCCGTAGAACAATGTGATGGTAGCTACGATTGGAGCAGATAATGGCAGGACTACAGAGAACAGGATTCTCCATTCCCCAGCACCATCAAGTCGCGCAGATTCCATCAGGGACTCAGGCAGACTGCTAAAATAGTTCGACATCAGAATCAGGTTAAACGCACTGAAGCTTCCAGCCAGAATAACTGACCAAAGGTTGCCTGTCAGATGCAGATCCTTCATCACCAGGTACAAAGGTACAATCCCGCCATTAAAAATCATTGTGAACAGGACAAGCATAAAAATGAGCTTTTTACCCGGGAATTTATTGCGGCTAAGGCCGTAAGCCATACTTGTCGTTAAGAACAAGCTAAGCGGGAGTCCTAAGATTAAGATCTTAAAGGTATTCCAATACCCTGTCCCGATCCGCCCATCAGCAAAGAGTGCCCGATAGGATTCCAGTGTTGGGTTCTTCGGAAATAACATCATAGGGTTATCAGCGTATTCCTTTTGCGTAGAAAAAGAAATCATAATGACATTCCAGAATGGAATAAGAATGGCCAAAGCGCCTACACTCAGAATTACGAAAATCACATAATCCATAGCGGTCATTTTTTTATGGTCTTGCATAATGGTCAGCTTTTTTTTACTCATACATTTGCACTCCTTTCTTACCGGAATAAACCGTCTCCGCCCATAAGTTTGGCAGCTCTGTCTGCCAGAATCAGCAGAATCATATTAACAAGTGAACGGAACAAACTGACTGCAGTGGAGAATGAAAAGTCTGTTGAAGACTGGAACGTGATTCGGTAGATATACACATCTAGTACTTCTGAGACGTTTTTCGTTGCAGCGTTGCTCAAGTTAAAGATTTGGTCAAATCCAGATGACATCAGGCCACCGACGGAAAGGATAAACATGATCGTAATCGTCGGAAGAATGTTAGGCAGAGTAATGCGGAACATTTGCTGCAAGCGTGTGGCACCATCAATCTGTGCGGATTCATATTGGTCTGTATCAATACCAGAGATAGCGGCCATAAAGATAATGGCTCCCCAACCTGCTGATTTCCAGATATCCGTAAGATACAACATCGGAACGAACATTTTTTCAGAACCTAGGAAGTTAATGCCTGTCCCGCCAAACATTTGAATGAGGCTGTTGACCAGACCATCATAGGAAAGCACATTGATAACAACCCCGGATACTACGATCCATGACAGGAAGTTCGGAAATGTAAACACCGTCTGTAAAGCTTTTTTGTAACGATTCATGCGCAGTTCATTCAGCAGCAATGCCAATATGATTGGAAAAGGGAACTGAATAATCAGCTTACCGATGTTAATGGTTAACGTTCTCCATACGGCGTCAATAAAAGCTGGGTCACGGAACACATAGGTGAAATTCTCGAATCCGCTCCATGGGCTGCCCCAAATTCCTAAATTCGCTTTAAAATCTTTAAAAGCCAGAGATAGACCACCCATCGGCAGATAAGCGAATAGGAAAAGCCACACTAGTCCAGGAAGCACCAGAGTATAGACCATTCTGTTCTTCCAGACTTCTCTTAGGAACAGTTGGAATCTGCTGTCGTTCATTTTTTTAGCCGGTATTGCAACTTCGGATTTCAATTTGCATCTCCTCACTCTGCTTATGTCTTTTAGTTGTACAAGAAATCAAAGGTTGTCTTCAGATGTTCCTCCCAGAATCGCCATTCATGAGTTCCAGGGGTCTCAACATACTGAAATTCATAAGGGGTCGTCTCCAGGTAAGCTGCGAATTCCCGATTCATCTCCACAAACGGATCTTCCGAACCACAGCAAGTCAGAATCGAAGGCAGGTTACGTCTATCGTCGACCAATTTAGCGGCTAAAGCGTACAGATCCTGATCCGGCTTAATTTGTAAGCGTTTTCCAAAAGTACCCGCCATCTCCCTCGCCATGTCCTTGGACATTTGCGGATCGTTTAATCGTTTCTGAAGATCGGTAACCCCTGATAACGAAACCACTTTGCTGTAACGCTCGGGATAGGTAAGTCCACATTTCAGAGCGCCATACCCGCCCATCGATAAACCAGCGATATACGTCTTCTGCGGATTATCATCCAACCTCATCATTCGACCACAAAGCTCGGGAAGCTCATGGGTCACATAGTGGAAGTAGTCCAGTCCGTACTCCATGTCTGTATAATAGCTCCTGTTTACTTGCGGCATTATGACTGTACAACCATATTGACTTGCATACTGCTCAATAGTAGTCATCCTGTGCCAAGTACTGGCGTTATCACCAGCACCATGCAGCAGGTAGAGCGTTCCTCCAGACATGTTGCCTGAATCGACGGGGGAGATAATACTGATGGTCGTTGTCATTCTCAAAGTAGGAGAGCCTGTCTCAACTGTTAATAATGCCATGAGTTATCTCCTTTTCGTTCTTATTCATTTGTTTATTTTCTTGCAAGATCCCCGCTTAACCAGTACGGATTCGAATACCATATGTTTGTTTTGCGAATCACCTGTGATCAGGTCAAACAAAATTTCAACACTGGCCTTCGCCATATCCACTCCGGGTTGGCTGATCGTATCCAGAGATGGATGATAATATTCTGCCATTTCAATCCCGTCGAATCCGATAATCGAAACATCATTTGGAATTGATAAGCCCAAAGACAATAACGCCTTAGCAGCCCCAATGGCAATCGTATCTGATGCAGCAAAAACAGCAGTGATATCTTTTTTCTTATTGAGCAGACGTTTGGTAGCTGTAAAGCCAGAGCTTGGACTATATTCACAATCCTCTACCATTGAAGGGTCGTACTCAATTCCATGCTCCTCAAGCGCTTTGATATATCCCATAAGCCGCCGGTTGCCTGTCGTATTTTGTACCAGAGGAAATCTGGCCAAAAAGCAGATATTGCGATGTCCTAATGAGATTAAATAGCTGACAGCCTTATAAGATTCCTGAAGATCATCAATGATCACGCTTGAAAAAACAGCAGGATCGACTTCTTTTGTAGTCGTGATGGTAGTCAGAACAAATGGAACTTTTAATTGTTTGAATTTATCTTCGGAATGATCATACGTTCCGCCCATAAAAATTACGCCATATAGATTTTTTTCTTTTACAAGCTGTAGAGCGATATCGATCTCATCTACTCCATCTTCTACATGCTGGATCATAAGCGGACATCCCCGCAAGTTCACCTGGCGTTCAACTTCCTTGATCATGTCTGCAAAAAACGGGTTTGAGATCCCTTTTACCATTAGCGCTATGGTATTAGATCGCGTCTTTTTCAAGTTGCTCGCATTACCATTTGGAATATAGTTATGTTCTCTAACAACCGCCATTACTTTAGCTCTAGTTGTATCGCTTACAACACCGCTATTATTGATTACTCTGGAGACTGTGGCGATACCCACGCCTGATAGCCTTGCAATATCTTTGATATTCATATTTACCTTGCTCCACTCCTATGATGAGTCCCCCCTTCACCCGATGAAAATCAGGTTGTGGAAACGCATGAAATGATGGGAAACGTTTCCCACGACATCATTTTGAGTCCTTAGCGTGTTTTTTCCGCTTACTTCGTCCATTATGAACAGGTAATTTTTATAAGTCAACTAAAAACACAAAAAAAATTGTGATTCATCACTTTTTATTTGGTTAAAATTACAATAAGTCTATAGTTACTCAATCTAGAAATTAGAAGTAATTGGTATTTATATATCAAACAATAGTTTTCCTTACTTTATTGACTTTAAAATAAGAATGGAATACCATCAATTTAGTGATTTTTATCGTTTTAACAGAAAACGTTTCCACTCATTTTTCTAGTTTTTCTTTTTGTCACTTCGCTACCTAGCTAGGAATATCAAGAGAAAGAAGGACTCTTTTTATGTTGAACATGGCTCAATTCGCAGCTAAGGCTCGTGAACGAAACCTGAATATCTTCAATGTTCGTGTGCTTCAAAACGGAAACCTTGTGGGAAAACTGGATCTCACGGAGGATATTCGGCGCTTGCAGCATTCCGTCAGCAAGTCTTTTACTTCTATGGCAGTAGGTCTTGCCATTGATGAAGGGAAGCTGACACTGGAAACAACGCTTAAAGATGTTTTTCCGGAGTATGTCTCTCCTCTTAAACAAACACCTCCTTCCATGCAGCCCGGAGATATAACTTTGTTCGATTTACTGCGAATGAGTACAGGGCACGATTCCCCTCCATTTTGGGCTGAAGAGAGATTAGCCTTGAAGGATAAAAATTGGGTGCAGCATTATTTATCTCTGACTTTAGACAGAGCTCCCGGAGAGAAATTTACATACAGCAGCGGAGATACCATTATGATCTCTGCAATGGTGCAAGCCCGCGTCGGGCAAACCGTAAAGGATTATCTGGTACCTCGTTTGTTTGCACCTCTGGGCATAAACAATGTCGATTGGGAAACAACGCCTCAAGGGATCACCCTTGGCTGTGCCGGACTTCAGATTAACACGGAAGAGTTAAGCCGGTTTGGACAGCTGCTTTTACAGCAAGGAAAGTGGCAGGGCCAGCAACTGATTCCCGCAGCATGGATCGATTTTGTTACACAAAAACAGATCGACAATGATGGAAACGGTGACTGGGGAGAAGGATACGGCTGCCAATTCTGGCTCTGCTCCCACGACGCTTACCGTGCCGATGGCGCTCATGGACAATTCTGTCTTGTGGTGCCGGACGCTCAAGCAGTCATTGCAATTAACAGCATGGAAGATAACATGCAGGGCATCCTGGACACCGTCTGGGAGGAAATCTGGCCGCTTCTTTAGGAGCGGTCTTTTTTATGGCTTGAGGTTAGCGTGCGCATAATGGGTAATTTACATTCTTCGGCGATTAGTACATAACACCGCCAAGTAACCAGCACTTGCTGTTGCTGAGGAGGCTCGCGGACTCAGATGACCTTATTTGCTCATTTATCGCCTTTTGAGCAACGTTTCGGACTCCAGTGCAGCTATTCCTGAGAAAGCGGCTCTTTTGGGACACGTTTGGCACCAATAGCGACGATGGAGTCCGATAACATCGCAAATGTGGCACTTTTCAGCATTTAAGGTCATCTGGGTCCGATAGCTACTGCGTATGTGCAAATATGGTCTAGATGTTCGAAGTTTGATGTTCAACGATGATTAGTAGCTAAACACGCCCAAGCGTTCACACCAATCGATGCTCAAACCGTAAGTCCCCACCATCAAACTCGCCATGCAGTCAACAACAATAGATGCACAACACCAAGTAACCAGCATTACTCAGACCGAGGAGGCTCGCGGACTCAGATGACCTTATTTGCTCATTTATCGCCTTTTGAGCAACGTTTCGGACTCCAGTGCAGCTATTCCTGAGAAAGCGGCTCTTTTGGGGCACGTTTGATACCAATAGCGACGATGGAGTCCGATAACATCGAAAATCCCACACTTTTCAGCATTTAAGGTCATCTGGGTCCGATAGTTGCTGCATATGTGCAAAATAAGTAACTCATCACACCAAGTAACCATTTACTTTCTGAGGCTGAGGAAGCTTGCGGACTCAGATGACCTTATTAGCTCATTTATCGCCCTTTGAGCAACGTTTCGGACTCTAGTGCAGCTATTGCTGAGAAAGTAGCTCTTTTGGGGCACGTTTGGCATCAATAACGACGATGGAGTCCGATAACATCGCAAATGTGGCGCTTTTCAGCATTTAAGGTCATCTGGGTCCGATAGCTGCTGCGTATGTACAAATGTGATCTAGTCGTTCGAAGTTTGATGTTCAACGATGATTAGTAGCTAAACACGCCCAAGCGTTCACACCAATCGATGCTCAAACCGTAATTCTCCACCGCCTACAAGTAGCTCATCACACCAAGTAACCAGCACTTTCTGTTGCTGAGGAGGCTCGCGGACTCAGATGACCTTATTTGCTCATTTATCGTCTTTTGAACAACGTTTCAGACTCCAGTGCAGCTATTCCTGAGAAAGCGGCTCTTTTGGGGCACGTTTGATACCAATAGCGATAATGGAGTCCGATAACATCGAAAATCCCATACTTTTCAGCATTTAAGGTCATCTGAGTCCGATAGCTGCTGCGTATGTACAAATGTGATCTAGTCGTTTGAAGTTTAATGTTCAACGATGACTCGAATTTCGACGTTTAGTTCAAGAAGGAAGACAAAGGTATCCCGTGTGTGACCTCGAACTAAAACTCGCGCACGCAAAAACAGCCTTCCCGAAGGAAGGCTGTTAATTGACGTCCCGGAAGGGATTCGAACCCCTGACCGTGCGCTTAGAAGGCGCATGCTCTATCCAGCTGAGCTACCGGGACATATAAGAAATAAATACTATGTATTGACGCAACGATATTTATTATACCTTATTCAGCGGATTTTTCAAGTCAAAACAACTTAGAAAAATAATAAAAGAGTTTTCGGTGCGGTTTTTTTACACGTCAGTATAACCACAGGAAATGAAAAGAACGGCATTTCTGCCGTCCTTTTCAGCGATTCCAGTGTACACTTTACAAGCCTTCGTTATTTACTCCAGCTTTCGAAAACGCTTCTCCAGCTGCTTTTTCAAATCCCCAAAAGTGAGTAATTCTCTTTGAAACTTGGAATGCTCATCTTCTGGCGACATGAAGTTGCTGCCTGTAAATGCACTCGAGGTCACATCTTGAAAAGCGTCATGCATATTGTTATCAAACCAATCGGTAGAGGTATCAGCATCATTAGTCAGAATACGGACAATCTCATATCCCTCTTCACGCCGATCCTCAACGATATACACCAAAAGCGCAGGATCACTAACAGCACCCGGCAAAACACCCACTTCTGCACAAGGCGCACCATCGTACTCCATCATTCTGCGAATTTTGGCGTCTTTAATATAATACACCTGTCATCCTTCCCTCCTGGCAAATTCCCCTCTCCCCTAGTGTTCGGATAAGGACATACATTTTATGCCTTCCTTCGGCATATATCTGTATTACTTGGCAAAAAAGTAAGGACAACAATCGCACAAAAGAGAGGATGAACCATCATGTGCGGAATAACCGGATTTATCCAGTGGCGCGGAGATCTCACTCAGCACTCGCAGCTGCTGGTCAAAATGACTGAAACTTTAGCAAACCGCGGCCCCGATGCAGCCGGAACCTGGATCTCAGGCCCCTGTGCTTTCGGTCACCGCAGACTTAGCGTTATCGATCCGGAGAACGGTGCCCAGCCCATGATCACCCGCCATGAGGAACAGGTATACGCGATTGTTTACAACGGCGAATTATATAACGCCCTCGAACTCAAACAAGAACTTAAGCAGCGAGGGCATCAATTCCGCACCCAGTGCGATACAGAAGTGCTGCTGCATTCCTATATCGAATGGGGGCCGGATTGCGCAGAGAAGCTCAATGGAATCTTTGCTTTTGCAGTATGGGACGGTCTTCGCGACCAAGTCTTTTTTGCACGTGACCGTTTAGGTGTGAAACCCCTGTTCTATAGCAAGGTTGATGATGTGCTAGTTTTTGGCTCAGAGCCTAAAGCGTTGCTGCAGCATCCTAAGGTACAACCAATCGTGGGTCCTGAAGGTCTCGCAGAAATCTTCATCATCGGTCCAGCGCGTACACCGGGTCATGGTGTTTATAAGGATATGCAAGAGCTTCGTCCAGGTCATGCTATGATCTATAGCCGTGAAGGTCTGCGCAGTTATGCCTATTGGAAGCTGGAGAGCGCAAAGCATACTGACAATGAAGCAGAGACAGCCGCTAAGGTGCGTGAACTGCTCCAAGATACACTCGAACGCCAACTGGTCTCAGACGTCCCTGTTTGCTCTCTTTTGTCGGGAGGGCTGGATTCCAGTGCGCTGACGGCACTTGCAGTGGATTACTACAACCGGAATGGTCAGGGACAAGTGGATACTTATTCTGTAGACTATGTAGATAACGACAAACATTTCAAAAGTCATACTTTCCAGCCGGGAGCAGATGGACCGTGGATTAAACGAATGGTCGATGAATTGAATACAAACCACCACTACATCTCGTTCGATACCCCGGAGCTTGTAGAAGCGCTGGATAATGCTTTGTACACTAGGGATTTACCAGGGATGACCGATGTGGACTCTTCCTTGTACTTATTTTGCCGGGAGATTAAAAAAAACGCGACAGTAGCTATTTCCGGTGAAGCTGCGGATGAGATTTTTGGCGGATACCCTTGGTTCCACCGTGAGGAAATGCTCTCCTCAGGCACTTTTCCTTGGTCAGTTGCTCCGAAAATGCGTGCAAGTCTACTTTCCCCAGAAATTAACGAGTGGATCCGTCCACTGGAATATTTGGGTGACAGATATAGCGATGCGGTGGCTGAAGTTCCGAAGTTGGATGGAGAAACGGGAAAACAAGCACAAATGCGCGTAATGTCCTATCTGAATATCACCCGCTTCATGCCTACTCTGCTAGACCGTAAAGACCGAATGAGCATGGGCGCAGGGCTAGAGGTACGTGTTCCTTATTGTGATCACCGACTCGTTCAATATGTATTTAATATTCCGTGGGAAATCAAAAATCTGGGGGGCCGTGAAAAAGGGATTCTACGTAAATCTCTTGAAGGCATTCTTCCAGACGATGTGCTCTACCGCAAAAAAAGCCCTTACCCCAAAACTCATAATCCTGCCTATTTAAATGCGGTACGAACTCAGGTATTAAACATTCTGGATGACTCTACTTCACCCCTACTTCCGTTAATTGATGCTGCCAAAATCCGTGAGATCGCCGCTTCCCCGGAATCCTCAACCAATCTGCCTTGGTTCGGCCAGCTCATGTCCGGTCCTCAGCTGTTTGCTTACCTCGCCCAAGTGGATCTCTGGCTGCGTAAATATAACGTCTCCATCCAATAAGCGCGTAGAGAACTGAGATAATCGACAAGCCAAACAGCAAGTCCCCGTATCCGGTGACTTGCTGTTTGGCTTGTATTTGCAATAATTACTCTACGATCTTATCTGAACGATCCTTAAAAGTTAAAGTTGTCCGGGTCCGGGCCAAATCGATGGTCTTTGTTCAAGCCCTCGATAGCTTTGACATCCTCATCACTAAGCGTAAAGTCAAAGAATCCCGCATTCTCCTTGATTCGATCCGCATGTACGGATTTAGGTATCGTAATGACACCTTGCTGCAAATCCCAGCGAAGTACAATTTGAGCAGGGGTCTTGCCATACTTCTCAGCCAGCTCGTTTAAGAGCGGTAGATCAAGATTCCCTTGCATTAATGGACTCCATGCTTCAAGCTGAATGCTCTGTTCATTGGCATATTTCAGCAGCTCACGCTGAGTCAACAGCGGATGGAATTCCACCTGATTCACCACTGGTACCACTCCGGTATCCTCGATGATATCTTTCAGATGATGAACCTGAAAATTGCTCACGCCGATAGATTTGATGAGGCCCTCTTTTTGCAGATGAATTAAGGCCTTCCATGTCTCACGATATTTTCCTGCCACCGGCCAGTGTATGAGATACAGATCTAGATAGTCCAGACCTAGCTTGCGCCGGCTATCCTCGAACGCTTTTAGCGTAGACTCATAACCTTGATCAGGATTTCGTACTTTAGTCGTAATAAACAGCTCATCCCGGGCCACTCCACAATCACGAATAGCTTGTCCTACGCCTTCTTCGTTATTGTATCCGGCTGCCGTATCAATACTTCGATATCCTAATTCCACTGCGGTTTTGACCGCATGAATAACCTCTTCGCCATCTTTAGTCTTATACACGCCAAGACCCAGCCACGGCATGGTCACCCCATCATTTAAAGTAGGACCACCCGAGAACGGTGCATTCAATTCACTCATCACTTAACCCTCCAAGCTTATTGTTATTTCGTTAAACATACTTAACCTTTTTACCCACTTAAGAAGCAAACGCTACCATAAAAAGTATAGCAGATGGCTTCATCATTCCCCAAATCCTTATAAAAAAACGGAGGCGTAAGCGCCCCCGCTCTTCTTTATTTCTCAATTAGTTTGAAATCATCAAAATGGAATTCAGGAGAAACAATACAGGATACCAGTGTCGGCTCTTTGCCTAACGAACGCGCGGCCTGCCATACTCCCGCTGGAACAACCACTTGTGGCTGCTGGCCTGCAGCAATATCGAGACCCAGAATAACTTCCTGCACATCCTCAGGCTTATCTCCATTACCTCCGAGACTAAGCACGATTGGACTACCGGAATGCCACAACCAAACTTCATCGGACAATACAGTATGCCAATCAGATTGTTCGCCTTCGTGAAGCAGAAAATAAATTGAAGATGCCGAATGACGTGATCCAGAATAGCTATCGCCTAACACTTCCTGCGAAATTTCAAATTCCGAATTCCAAAGTCTTTTGTACCAACCACCCTCAACGTGAGGCTGTAATCCAAGCAGTTCAACTAGCGGTGAAATTTCTTTTTGCGTCACAGTAGCTTCTCTCCTTCAAAGTTAGCATGAACAACAATAGCTTCATATGCATAAGGTTGTTTTTGCTTTTTACTTTAACGGAATAAGCTCGAATTGTAAAATCTATTTACTGTCCTTGCTCGCTTTGAAGACTTCCGCAATCGCTCCAAGACTTCCCAGCGTTTCAACAGCGCTAGTTGGCAAGAACACTTTATTAGCAGGGCCTTTGGCAATCTCAGCCAGAGCCTCGAAGGAACGATAAGCCAGCACCTGCTCATCCAGACCTGCTGAACGAATCAGCTCAATGCGTGATTTTTCTGCTTCTGCCACGGCTTGAATCGCTTTAGCCTCACCGTGTGCTTCCAGTTCCTGCGCCTGCCGTGAACCCTCTGCTTGACGGATACGCGCTTCTTTATCGCCTTCTGCTTTTAGAATCTTACTCTGTTTATCCCCTTCAGCGCGTAGGATCATATCCTGCTTGGCAGCTTCCGCTTCCAAAACAATGGCACGTTTGCTCCGCTCTGCTTTCATCTGCTTATCCATCGCTTCCTGAATATCCAACGGCGGTTTGATATCGATAACTTCCACACGCTCGATCCGTACGCCCCACTTCTCAGTAGCTTCATCGAGAGCAAGACGGATATCCGTCGAAATCTTTTCCCGTCCAGACAAGGTCTCATCCAATTCCAGCTTACCGATGATTTGCCGCATCGTTGCCGTCGAAATGTTTCTTACCCCATAAACATAATCAGAAATACCATAAGTAGCTTCCTCTGGTCCAACCACCTGGTAGAAAATAATCGTATCAATCTGCACCTGCACGTTATCCTTTGTAATTACCGTTTGCGGAGGTACATTTGCTTGTTGAATCCGTAAATCATGGTAGGTGCGCACCTGATCAATTACAGGAATCAGAATGTTCAGCCCCGGTGTCAGCAGACGATTAAATTTACCGAGCCTTTCCACTACGCCTACCCGCTGCTGTGGTACGATTTTGACTGTTAATGCCACAAAAACTACGACCACTACAATAATAATTGCGATAATTGCCCATTGCATTAGTTCATTTCCCCCCATCGTTCTACTTCGATAATCGTCGTGCCTCTTTTCACTACTCTTACAACCTCATCCTTGCCTAGAGACTGTTCAGAGGTCGCGCTCCACGTATCTCCGCCTACCTTCACTTGCCCGTAACGTCCCTGCTCTATCGGCTCAACAACTACTCCTTGCCTACCGATGATTTCTGTACCTGTATCCTTGAACCCACGTGAATGGCGAAATCTAGAAACCAGTGGTTTCGAGAATATAGTCAGACCAAGTGCGACCAGTGATCCAAGGACCACCTGAAACAAAATGGCTTCGGGAACAATCAGCGACACCAAACCTGCGGCCAAAGCACCAATACTAAGCCACAATAAATAAAAAGTAAGCGTCATCATCTCTACAACAAACAGGACACCGGCTGCGATCAGCCAAAACACCCACACAACCATCGGTGAGCCCACCACCTTCCGTATGATACTACTATAACGAAAAGAAACATCGATGCGTTGCATAGTTCCATAAAAAAATATTTCAGGCATGTATATAATTTATATTCATTACATCGGTGGTTATGTGTTTCTTCATGAGTTTCTTGATAAAAGGCGAGTATACAAATCCAAAAGGGTTCACTTTTTGACGAGTCACTATAAATTAGAAAATTCTCCCCCTATATCACCTGATTTTATCCCTAGCGCAATTGCAAGCTATGCTTGAGAATAAGAGTTACCATCACCCATTTATATCTAATTCATCCTAATTATCCAACTTCCAAACATCCTCCTCTATTCATTCAAACCATACACAGCATGTTACATCTTTTAAAATCAATGAAACAGCAGCACACAAAAAGCATAAAAGAAAGCGCTTACTGAATGGGTAAGGCTTGATTTGGACCGCTGCTTTTTTGCTGCTGAATCTACGAATTGAACTTCAATAGAATGATAGGGACGCCAAGGGTGATGGTGCACTACAACCGACGGGAGGTGAAGGTCAGGACATCTTGCCGAAAAGAATTTCGAACTACACTTTGAATCTAGGAGGTAGAAATTCAATGATCTTCACGAAAAAAGCTTCACGCAAAACCTTTGCAATTGCGATGATCGCCGCGCTTGTTCTGACACTCTTTTCCACCCTGGGTGGCAGTCCCAAAACAGCCAACGCCGCACAGGATTACAAACTGGTTGGTTATTACGCTTCATGGGCCGCTTACGGGCGTGCTTACAATGTAACAGATATCGATCCTACCAAAATGAATGTCATTAACTACGCTTTTGCGGATATTTGTTGGAATGGCATTCATGGCAATCCCGACCCCACTGGCCCTAATCCGGTGACCTGGTCTTGCCAGAATGAACAAGGCCAAGCCATCAGCGTTCCGAACGGTACGATTGTTCTTGGTGACCCTTGGATTGACACTGGAAAAAGCTTCGGGGATGACAAATGGGATGATCCCATCAAAGGTAACCTGAAGCAGCTATGGAAGCTGAAGGAAAAGAACCCGAACCTGAAGACCCTAATCTCCGTTGGGGGCTGGACCTGGTCGAACCGTTTCTCGGATGTAGCTGCGACAGCTGCGACCCGTGAGGTTTTTGCCAATTCCGCGGTTGATTTTATTCAAAAATACAAGATGGACGGCGTGGATCTCGACTGGGAATATCCAGTAAGTGGTGGACTCGCAGGCAATAGCTACCGTCCTGAAGATAAAGAAAACTATGTACTGCTGCTGCAAAAAGTTCGCGAAAAGCTAAATGCAGCCGGCGCGGCGGATGGAAAAACCTATCTGCTGACCATTGCTTCCGGGGCAGGCCCAACGTATATCAACAACAATAACCTGGCCGGCATTGCTTCCGTTGTCGACTGGATCAATATTATGACCTATGACTTTAATGGGAGCTGGAACACCACCACCGGACATAATGCTCCGTTGTACTATGATCCCGCAGCTTCCGCTTCGGGCTTAACCGAACCGCAAAATTTTAACATCGATAAAGCGGTAACCTCCTATCTTGCGAATGGTGTACCTGCGAACAAGCTTGTACTTGGCATGGCTTTTTACGGTCGTGGTTGGGGCGGAGCTCCTGCTTCAGGAAACGGCCAATATCAGGTATCCGCTGGCATCTCACCAACAGGAACATGGGAAAAAGGCAGCTATGATTTCTATGATCTCGAAGCTAATTATATCAACAAAAACGGCTATACCCGCTATTGGAATGATACATCCAAAGTGCCTTATCTCTATAATCCAACAAATCAAACCTTTATCAGCTATGACGACGTAGAATCCTTTGGCCACAAGATCAGCTACCTGAAGTCCAAGGGTCTTGCAGGTGCTATGTTCTGGGAAACAAGTGGTGACCGGAACAAAACACTAACCAATAAACTAAACGCCGATCTTGGTGGCGGAGTGGTGCAGCCGACACCGACACCATCCACATCACCAACACCTACACCTACGGCAACTCCAACTCCTACGGCAACAGCAACGCCAACGCCAACTGCAACCGTGACGCCAACCCCAACGCCTACACCGGGACAATGTTCGGCAGCGACCTGGGGTGCAACAACCGTATACACTGGCGGACAGCGTGTCTCCTACAATGGCTCAGTCTATGAAGCCAAGTGGTGGACGCAAGGGGATCGTCCTGATCTTAGCGGACCTGATGGGGTCTGGAAATTCATCAGCGTATGCGGAACAGCGACACCAACGCCAACTGCAACTGTGGTCCCAACTTTAACACCTACGGTAGTACCAACGCCTACCGCAACCGTTGCACCTACGCCTACTGTCGCGCCAACGCCAACTGCAACCGTTGCACCTACGCCAACTCCTTTGCCTACCGCTACACCTACTTCGGAAGGGTCTAGCTGGGGAACAGGCGTTGCGTACAAAACAGGTGATGTCGTCGCCTACAACGGAAAAACATATACCTGCTTGCAGCCCCACACTTCACTTCAGGGCTGGGAGCCAGCCACCTCACCTGCTCTTTGGAAGCTCAATTAAAGTCATGCAGGAAGCAGCGTTCCCTAAATAACATTATCCCCCCCTTGGAGGTATATTAAATATGATTGCAAAAGCACGTGCTAAGCGCAAAATATCCATAAGTTACCTTGCTGCGCTAATGAGCCTAATCGTTCTGGTTCCACTTTACACCGGGACAGGTGCATCCTTACCAGTGGCCCATGCAACGGAAACAACACCTTCCGCTCCCGCTCCAGCAGCTGACCATCCTCGCAAAATCGTTGCTTACTTCCCAGAGTGGGGCGATCAGGAGAACAAAGGATTTTACACCGTAGACAAAATTCCGTGGGATAAAATTACCCATATTAACTACGCCTTCGCCAAGGTAAATCCTCAAACGAACAAGATTGATCTCATGGACCGTACAGCTGCAATCGAAAAAGACTATCCCGGTCAGCTGACTACCCTGCCTTTTAAGGGGCATTTTAACCAACTGATCAAGTACAAACAGCTCTATCCTGATGTACGCACCCTGATTTCTGTTGGCGGCTGGTCGGGTTCCGGAGGATTCTTCAACATGGCGAATTCGGAAGCCGGGCGAGAAGCTTTTGCCAATAGTGTTGTGGATTTTCTGCGTACCTATCAGTTCAACGGAGTGGACATCGATTGGGAGTACCCTTCTGGCACTGGGCAGTCCGGTAATCCTAACGATTTTGCCGTGGCAGAACCGCTGCGTACAGTTAATTACAACAACTACGTTCTTCTTATGAAAAAACTTCGCGAAAAGCTCGATCTGGCAGGTTCACAAGACAATCAGAAATATGACCTGACTATTGCGGCCACCGCCTCTTCCTGGATTCTTGGGGGCATGAAGCTTGGGGAAGCCAATCAGTATTTAGACTGGGCGAACCTTATGACCTATGATTTCCATGGTGCGTGGAATGGTTATGTAGGGCCGCATTCTGCACTGTACCCGGATTCCCGCGATACTGAAACTGCTGCGCTGGGTACTCCGGTTCTGAATACCGACTGGGCGGTCCGATACTATCTCGGTACGCTTCCTCCGGAAAAAATCGTGATCGGAGTTCCTTATTATTCACGAGGCTGGAAAAATGTGAATGGAGGCATCAACAATACCGGCTTTTACGGCACAGCTCCGACAACCGGTGGGGGAGCAGATGGCCAATACGGCATCTGGAATGATCCCGCACCAGAGCAGCCTGCTGGTGCAAATCCGATCTGGCATGTGCTAAATCTGCTCAAAGATCCAGCGAATAAACGTTACTTCGATCCTGTTACCAAAACACCGTACTTGTTCAACGCAGACAAGAAGGTTTTTCTTACGTATGAAGATAAGGAATCTCTAGGCTACAAGCTGGATTACATTAAACAAAAAGGCTTGGGAGGCATGATGTTCTGGGAATTAACGGGCGATTACTCTGAGCAGAGCGATGGCACTTATACGTACGGCAATTCTCTGACCGATTTTGCCTATGATCAGCTGAAGACAGCCTCGCCGCCGGGCGGAGCTCCTAAGCCGCAGTTGCCTGAACCTAAAAACTTCAACCTCAGCTTCAGCGGCGCTTATGATCATCCGAACTATACCTATTCATTAAAAATAACGAACAACACCGGTGCGGATATTCCCGGTGGCTGGAAGCTGGAATTCGACCTGCCAACAACTACAACCCTAACCTCGGCATGGGGAGCCGGTAGCGTTGAGCAAATCTCCACGGCCTGGGATTTCAACCGCTACCGTATTACAGGTACAGCTACTCAAACCATTGCAAACGGAGCTTCACTTGAAATTCCGGGTATGATGAAGCTGAATTTTTCAGGCGGTCCACAGCGAATCACCCTGAACGGAAACTCGTCCCAACAGGAATACGATAAACTGTACGGTGGCATTACGCCAACACCAACACCGTCTGCATTACCGACAGCAACACCTACTCCGACGACTACACCAACAGCAACACCAACGGCAACACCTACAACAACACCGACTCCGACGGCAACCGTGACGCCAACGCCAACTGTAGCGCCAACACCTACTCCTACGCCGGGACAATGCTCGGCAGCGACCTGGAATGCGGCAACCGCATATACTGGCGGACAACGTGTTTCCTACAACGGCTCAATCTATGAAGCCAAGTGGTGGACACAAGGCGATCGTCCCGATCTTAGCGGACCGGACGGTGTCTGGAAATACATCAGCGTATGTGAAACAGCAACGTCTACACCAACGGCAACTGTAGCTCCAACGGTAACACCGATTTTGACACCAACGGTGGCACCGACGCCTACAGCAACCGTAACACCCACGCAAACTCCATTACCGACTGCTACACCTACTTCGGGAGGGTCTAGCTGGGTAACAGGAGTTGCTTATAAAGTAGGTGATGTCGTTGCCTACAGTGGAAAAACGTATACCTGCTTGCAGCCTCACACTTCACTTCAGGGGTGGGAGCCAGCTTCTACACCTGCTCTTTGGAAGCTGATATAATCGGGTGCTCTCTTTGATTCCAACAAGAAGATTGTCCCATTACAAGGAGAACATCCCATTATTAGTGCAGAGTCATACTCATTCTCTGGGGCTTACGTTAAGGACCCAGTTGACGTTATTTACAAATTTCAAGCCTTTGGAGCTATGTTTCGGACTCCAGTGCTGCTATTCCTTATGAAATGCTTCTTTTGGGGTGTTTTTCGTGCCCATAGCGACTTTGGGGTCCAGTAGAATCTCAATTATCGGAAATAGCTACGTTTAAGGTCAGCTGTGTCCGGGTGGCAGCTTCATACGGGTAAATGTGTTAGAATCGAACGAAGTTTGAGGCTTAGTTCAAAGGGAAGGTATAAAAAACGGGGGTGCCCAGCAGCCATTTCGCGGCTTTTGGACACCCCCACTTTTATAAAAAACTCTATTCCGGCGATAGGCCGCCTTCAGCTGCCAGTTTCTTCTCCAGCTTCGCCGTCAGCAGTCGCAGTGCAGTTCCTCGATGGCTGATCTGCTGCTTCTCTTCCAGCGTAAGCTCGGCCATAGTTTTTTCATGTTCCGACAGGTAGAATAGCGGGTCGTAACCGAAACCACCGGCACCTGATGGTTCTGAAGTAATCCAACCTTCGACCGCACCTTCTGCGGTTAGCTCCTGCTTGGAAACTGGATCGTACAGCGATAAAGTACAGACGAACCTAGCCGTGCTCAGCAAAGGCTGATCTGTGTCTTCCCCCTGTTTCAATCTCTCTAGCTCGCTAAGCAGCTTTAGGTTATTTTCCCCATCCGTAGCATCTTCACCTGCAAAACGTGCAGAGTACACACCAGGTCTGCCATCCAAAGCATCTACACAAAGACCCGAATCATCAGCGAGTACCGGAATTCCAAGTGCGTCACCTACGGCTTTGGATTTTTTAAATGCGTTTTCTGCAAAAGTAGCTCCGTCTTCTACCACATCGGGCAGATGCGGATAGTCATACATACTCTTAACTGTCAGGCCCAACGGGGCAAAAGCGTGCTCGAATTCGCGCACCTTCCCCTTATTCTTCGTAGCGACAATGAGAATATTGCCTGTGGAATTCATGTTACACCTCTTGGCCCGGCTGGCCGGAAGGGATTTTCAGAGCAATCGCTCCGAGCGCTTCTTTTTGTGCGGCAATCAGTTCATAAATCCCTTTCTCACCTAGACCCAACAAAAGATCCAGCTCTTGACGCGAGAATGGTCTTTCTTCGCCAGTTCCTTGTACCTCAACAAAAGCACCGCCGCCGGTCATGACTACATTCATATCCACTTTGGCTTTGGAATCCTCTTCATAATTCAGATCGAGCAGTGTTTTATCCCCTACAACACCTACACTAATTGCTCCCAAAAAGTCTGTTATAGGAAAAACAGCCAGCTTGTGCTGTAGTGCAATTTTATTAATAGCAAATGCCATGGCAACAAAAGCGCCTGTTATCGAAGCCGTCCGAGTTCCCCCATCCGCCTGAATCACATCACAATCCAGCGTAATGCTGCGTTCACCTAACGCTTGTAAATTCACCACGGAGCGAAGCGCACGGCCGATCAGCCGTTGGATCTCCATTGTACGTCCGGTAAGTTTACCGCGTGCAGCTTCACGCTGATTACGGGACTGGGTGGCCCGTGGAAGCATCGAATATTCGGCAGTTACCCAGCCTTTTCCTTGTCCTTTAAGAAACGGAGGCACTTTTTCCTCTACAGTAGCCGTACAAATGACTTTGGTGTCTCCCATCTCAATGATCACGGAGCCCTCAGCATATTTATTCGTTTGGGTCGTTATTGTCAGCGGCCGTAATTGGTCGTCAGTTCGCCCGTTTGATCTCATCTTTTCTGCCTCCTACATCGTATAGCTAATAGTTTAGTGTGAGTCCCGTTTCCCTGTTGTTCATTGCGGCAGTTCACCGTTCGGGACGTTGCGTCTTTTTGAGCAACTTTTATTCTACCAAAGAGGAGGCACAAAAGCATCTTTTAAACCTTAGAAGGTCATTCTATAACGGGAGCTCGTTCAAAAATTCAGGTGCAGAAACAGGTTTGCTATAGTCCACATTGTCAGTGTCGGTAATCGATTGTTTGCCGTTCAAACGAATTTGAACTAAAGCATCTTCCGTATTTTGCGCAACAGTCAGAACAACCGATTCCAGCAATTCGGCAGGAACTTCCTTCCCATCTGCGAACATATCGTCAGTCAAGGATACAGTAACAACACCGTTTTGTCCGGCTTCAACCGAATCAAGTGATGTGCCCTGTGTCATAACCATTTCCAGACCGTCTCCGGATTCAGGTCCCGCAATCAGTTCATTGATAGCAGCAGTCAGCTGTTCTTGCCCTGCGGGTACAAAGCGCGTAACCGGAACATAATATTGGATACCGTCAGGAGATGTTGTGGAAAAATAAACAGTAACCGCACTAGAGTTCATCAAAGATGGACCTTGTTTAGGCAGGTTAATGCCCATTGTGCGGGACAGCGGGCGATCCAGCGGAGTACCTTGAAGCGGCATTTCCGTAAGCTTTTTACCATCTACCCAGAACTGTACACCTTTAATGTCATCTTGACCGGTCAGCGTCCAAGTGATCGCTTCAAGGATTTTGCGTTCATCCGCAGCATCGTAGTTGTTAAATTCCGAATTGAACTCAACAACTGCCAGATTCGACTTGTCTACCGTAATGCTTTGCACCTCAGTTCCAGCTGGTAGAATGCCTTGGAAGCCTTCTGGCAATGAGGACGCATATTCTCCCTTATTCACTAATGCCATTAAAGAGTTCTTGAGCGTGCTGGAATCTTTGCTTTTTGGCAGATTTAGCGACACTGGAGCGAGTAAGCCGTTTCCATCTTCCAAATATACGGTCGTCCGGTCACCGGAAGCCGTTGTTTTATCCGTTGCTTTAGCGGTTTTGGTGCTGTCCTTAACAGCTGTTTGTGCATCATCCTGAGCCACTGGACCAAATACACCTGAATCCAAAGTGTTATTTCCCTCTGTCTGTAGCATCTGCGCTTCAACCTCAGGTGGCGGAGCATCAATCGATGCTGATTCCGAACCGAACAAGCCACAACCGGACAGTGCCAGTGGAACTGCGAGTAGGCAGACCGCGGAAATCCCGCGGATTTGTTGCATTGTTTTCATCATTTATTACCCCTTTCAAGGTTAGATAGCATTTGTACTGCTATGTATACGAGACCTTTGTCCAAAAAATAACAACTGCTTATCCTAAATTGTTGGAAAAGCCTGTGTACTTTATTTTCAGGTTGGGTTGGATCTAGATTTTAATTCACATAGACTCCGCTTTCTGGACAAATACTTCTTCTAAACGTACAATCTGAGATAACACCAGCGCTTAACATCATGCTAACGAACGTTGTAATGCAAAGACTTAACTTACGAGGTGACTAATCATGGCTGATGAACCAATCGCAAAAATACCTTACAGTCTGAACAGCAAGGCAGTCGCAGATGCGACCAAAGTGTGGTTGAATAAGCGTGGAGTGAATCTGCAGGAAATCGCAGAGCTCGTTATGTTTCTGCAAAAAAAATATTATCCAAACTTAACAATGGAAGAGTGTGTCCATAACGTTGAGATGGTACTCAGCAAACGGGAAGTGCAAAATGCAGTACTTACGGGCATTCAATTGGACATGCTCGCGGAGGAGGGGAAGTTGTTTCCGCCGCTTCAGGATATGATCGAAAATGATGAGGGATTATACGGAGTGGATGAGATTCTGGCTTTCTCCATCGTAAATGTATACGGCAGCATTGGCTTCACCAACTATGGTTATGTGGACAAGCTTAAGCCAGGCGTTCTTGAACGGTTGAACGACAAAAACACCGGGCAGATCCACACCTTTCTCGACGATATCGTCGGAGCTGTAGCCGCTGCAGCTAGTAGCCGAATCGCACACCGTAAGCAAGCGGAGCGTGAGATAGACCTCGAACTTCCGCATTCACCTGAGGATCGCGAAGAAGCTGCAAGGAAACTTGCAGAACATGAAAAACAACCGGAGTAACCGGTGTTTTGGGTACACTCTGAGAATTAAAAAGCGATTGTTTCGTAACCCTTGCGGGTTATGAGACAATCGCTTTTTTTGAGGTTGGGTTGGGTTGGGTTGGGTTGGGTTGGGTTGGGTTGGGTTGGGTTGGGTTGGGTTGGGTCGGGTTGGGTTGGGTTGGGTTGGGTTGGGTTGGGTTGGGTTGGGTTGGGTCGGGTTGGGTTGGGTTGGGTTGGGTTGGGTTGGGACCGTTTTAGGGAAAAACTCCCTAAAAAATACCGAAAATCGTTCAAAACCTAAGGTATTAGGGAATTCTTCCCTAATAACTCTACGAAAACCTTAATTTATAGCTACATTCGTAGAATATTAGGGAGAAATTCCCTAATATCCGCTCTACACCTCAACAATCCTCAAAAAACAGGGAGGAATTCCCCAATTAGTCAATACCAACACTTAGTTACTCGGCAAGATGTGTTTCTACCCACGAATAGCGGCATCTGAGTCCGAATGATCTGTGTGACGCATGAGTTAAGTAATCAAATGTTAGTTTGGTAATGCGTTCGGACTCAGGTGACACTATACTCACAATCCCCTTAGATTTGGACACTTTCGGACTCCAGAGTCGCTATTCACTCAAAAATGACCAATAACTACCCTCTGCACTAGCAATAACGCCTCTCCGGTCCGATACTAACCTCAAAAGCCCCAAAACCCACGAATAGCGGCATCTGAGTCCGAATGATCTGTGTGACGCATAAGTAAAGTAATCAAATGTTAGTTGGTAATGCGATCGGACTCAGGTGACACTATTTCCATAAAACACCCTTGATTTAGTCACTTTCGGACTCCAGAGTCGCTATTCACTCAAAAATGACCAATAACTCCCCTCTGCACTAGCAATAACGCCTCTCCGGTCCGATACTAACCTCAAAAGTCCCAAAATCCACGAATAGCTGCATCTATGTCCGAATGATCTGTGTGACGCATAAGTAAAGTAATCAAATGTTAGTCCGAATGTTCAGCCTGACGCATGAGAGTTAAGTAATCAAATGTTAGTCCGAATGTTCAGCCTGACGCATGAGTTAAGTAATCAAATGTTAGTTTGGTAATGCGTTCGGACTCAGGTGACACTATACTCACATATCCCCTTTGATTTGGACACTTTCGGACTCCAGAGTCGCTATTCACTCAATAATGACCAATAACAACTCTCTATACTATCAATAACGCCTCTCCGGTCCGATACTAACCTCAAAAGTCCCAAAACTCACGAATAGCTGCATCTGAGTCCGAATGATCTGTGTAACGCGTAAGCAAAGTAATCAAATGTTAGTCCAAATGATCAGCCTAACGCATGAGTATGTAATCAAAGATTAGTTTGGTATGCGATCCGACTGAGGAGCTCAATATTCATATAAATAGCACCGAATTATACTCTCTCCTTAGTCACTAAAACCAAAACCCAAAAAAAGAGCAGTCCCAATAACACAGGACTGCTCTGTACCTCTACTTGATCATAACCTTCACATCTCAATTCATTCCATCAATCATCATTCATCACTCATCACTCTTCGAGCCCGCTAGAAACTCTAACTAACATGGTCTCCAGCACTTTGAGATGCTGCAAATAATATAGCACCATCCGCCTCTATCATCACTGCCCGCTCCCGGCGCATCAGCTCCGCTAAATGCGCCAGTGTCTCACTCATCGCAAAGCGCATCTGGTGAACGGTGGTTACCCGGCTACGAAACAGAATTTCGCAGACTGCGAAGCCGCTCAGCGGGCCGTTTGCGAGCAAGGCTGCAGCGGTATCCAGCCGCTCCTCATGATGAGCGAGCAGGCTGCTGACCCGGTGCGTGAAGCCCGTGAACGGTTCCCGATGGCCCGGGAACGCCATGCTGACCGGATAGCTGCCCAGCTCCCGCAGCCCCTGAAGAAACGTCTGCAGCGGCTGTGGATCGCTGCCTGGAAGCAGGCTGACATTGGGCGAAATCTGCGGCAGCACAGCATCGCCGCAGATCATTTGCCCGCTGTCCGCATGATAAAAGCTCACATGTCCCGGTGCATGTCCGCCAGTTACAATCAATTGCCATTCACGGCCACCCATCCCAAAAGGCTCTACCTCATTCAGATAAGTTACAACCGGCTGCGGCTCCACTTGCGTGTCAAAGCTCTCCAAATGCGCTTTAATTCCACTCGACCATTCTTCCGACATTCCGTGTCCGATGAAATATAACGGCAAAACTTCATTGATATCCGTGTCACTGCCCCACATCAACATCGCTTCGGCATGAGCACGTTCAGTCATCCATACCTTACATCCGGTCTGTAACTGCAACCATCCCGCCAATCCATAATGATCGGGATGATGATGTGTTACGACGATATCCCGCACGTCCTTCCACGACAATCCCAGCTCCTGCAGGATCGCCTGCCAGCATTTTTCTGTCTCCGGGCTACGCGGACCGGGATCAATAATAGTAATTCTGCCATCCTCATCGGGCAGAATATAGCTGTTCACTTGACGAAGCGGCGAGTCCATGGGCACCGAGACCTGAAGAATGTTCTCGTCCCATGAAGTGATATCCGCCTTAGACATGGTGCGATCACCGCCTTTGAATCTTTTTCCTGATACCATTACGATCGAATTCCACTAAAAATCATCCGCGTGGAGCTTTCTGCATTATAAACCTCATCTTCATAGCTGCCATGCACAGCTTCGAGCTGTAAACCCGCTTCCTCGATCATCCCGCTGAATTTCTCCAAGGAATACAGCTTCACACGTTCATGATATTGGCGAGGTGTAGAATCATTTTTAGAGGTTAAAATGATGTCCTTCTTCACGTACCCATCCTCGATCCGCCGCGACTCATCAATCAGATTTTTTCCATCCTCGCGGGTAGAATGCGGCACCAGATGACGAATCACATACGCAGGATTCAGATAATCAATAACAAACTTGCCACCCGGCTTCAACATCCGATAGATTTCACGCAAAACCTTTACCTGCTCCTCATCCTCTTCAAAATAACCAAAGGAAGTGAATAGATTAACCACAGCATCGAAACCTCCAGTTAACGGTAGGTCACGCATGTCAGAACGCAGCCAAGTTACCTGCTCCGCTCCTGTTTGAGATCTTGCCTCACGCAGCAATACCTCTGATAAGTCCACTCCAGTTACCTCGTACCCTGCTTCCGCAAGCGCCAGTGAATGACGTCCCATCCCACAACATAAATCCAGCACTTTGGAGCCTGGCGGTAGTCCCAGCCACGAGATCATTCGTTCAACTTCTTTACGAGCTCCACCAAAGTCTCGATGTTTGTATACGACCAGATAATCCTCTCCGAAGCTCTTTTCATACCATTCAGTCATGTTGTCTCTCCTCCCACAGGCGTCTTCCTGTAACTCCACTCTATGTATGTTAATGTATCGCCATTGTACAGTCTTTTACTCACAAACTCAAAGAAGAGTTGTCACAGTGAGCGTTCAGCCCCTTCATGACAACTCATTCCTACAGCTTCCTTTACACAAGCTGCTGCAAATATACTCGTGCTTCATAAGGTCGAAGTTTAAGCGGTTGGATCTGCTCATCTTTTTCCACGGAATAATTAGAAATTAACAGCTCTATATTTTCTGGTTGGAACTCTGCTGGCCATTCGAATACAGGCTCTCCATCATAAAAATTCAGAATAACCAGCAGCCGCTGATCTTCCAATGTCCGGGTATACGCATATATCTCTGTATGCTCTGCAAGCAACAGCTCGTAGGCTCCATAAACGATGACTTTATGTTTTTTTCTCAGGGCAATCAGCTGTTTATAGTAGTTGTAGATGGAATCGGGATCTTTAATCGCGTTGCCAGCGTTGATTTCCATATAGTTGGAATTCACTTCAATCCAAGGTGTCCCCGTCGTAAAACCACCTGCGTGACCATCGTCCCACTGCATCGGGGTGCGGGCATTATCCCGGCTTTTATGATGAATGGCAGACATAATCTGCTCTTCTGGAACGCCGTTTTTTCGCTTTTCCTCATAATAATTAAGCGTCTCTACATCCCGGTAATCATCAATGGATTCGAAACAGACATTCGTCATTCCAATTTCTTCGCCTTGATAAATATAAGGTGTGCCTTCCAGCATGTGAATGAAGGTCGCCAGCATTTTAGCCGAAGGAATCCGGTAAAAAAGGTCGTTCCCAAACCGGGACACTGCGCGCGGCTGGTCATGGTTGCAGAGATAATTCGCATTCCAGCCTTTGTCATGCAGAACCGTCTGCCAATTACTCATAATCTTTTTCAGCTCCAGTAGACTCCATGGGACGACATCCCATTTTCCACTACCTGCCGAAGCGGCATCCAGAAACATATGCTCAAACTGAAAAGTCATATTCAGCTCCCGGCGACCATCACCTACATAATCTAGCGCCTGCTCCGGTCCAAGTCCTGAGGTCTCTCCTACCGTCATAATATCGTAGAAATAAAGCACTTTATCATATAAATTCTGTAGCAGGGTATGCACATCTGCCAGATTGGAGAACATTCCATAAGCCCGTACGGTAGGTGTTCCACCTGGATTATCCGCATCCGGGTAACCTTTCGTCTTCACGATATGTGCAATGGCATCAAAGCGAAATCCGTCCACACCCTTCTTCAGCCACCATTCCACCATCTCATGCAGCTTATCAATGACCACGGGATTCTCCCAGTTCAGATCAGGCTGATATTTGGAATAGAGGTGAAGGTAATATTCATCGGTCCGCGGATCAAGCTCCCACACCGAGCCACTGAAATAAGACTCCCAGTTATTCGGGGGACCTCCATTTTTTCCTTTTCGCCAAATATAGTAGTCCCGTTTCGGATTATCCTTCGACGATCTGGATTCAACAAACCATGGGTGCTCATGTGACGTATGGTTCAGAACCAAATCCATCATCAGCTTCATCCCACGTGAGTGCATCTCCCTCAGCAAATGGTCAAAATCATCCATCGTGCCAAATTCCTTCATAATGTCACAGTAATCACTGATATCATAACCGTTATCATGGTTTGGCGATTTATAAATAGGGCAGACCCAAATCACGTCTACACCTAAATCCTGCAAATAATCCAGTCTGGATATGATTCCTTGCAAGTCTCCAATCCCATCTCCGTTACTATCCATGAAGCTAATCGGATAAATTTGGTACACGACACTTTCTTTCCACCATTTCGGGTTCATTTCTCGGTTACCTCCTATTTAGCTATATGTAGAGTTTAACCACACAAAGCCTAGTAGATAACAATTTGCTCCTACTTCCCTAGTCCCTTTTGATATTGTGAGGGCGTAAGTCCGGTCCATTTCTTAAAAGTAGCACTGAAGTGGCGTTCTTCCCCGTAGCCTACTAACTTTGCAACAGCGTACATTTTTAAGTTTTGGCGGAGCAGCTTTTTTGCCTCTTCTACCCGGTATTGATGCAAATAATCGAGAAAATTCACACCCAGCTCCTGGCGGAACAGTGAACTTAAATAAGTATTAGATACATAAGCTTCCTTCGCAACATATTCCAGAGACAGATTGGTATTATATTTGTTACGGATGATCTCGAGCGCTGTAACTACTGTTCGATGCAGAGGGCGATGTTTAGAAAAAGCCTCCACCACATTCTGCATGATCTTATTCAGGATCGTAGACAATTCTTCCAGCGTCTCGATCTGCGGTGCCTGCTCCATCCAATTGACCAAATGCTGTTTCCATTCGAATCCAGCTACTTGTTTTTCCTGCGCAAGCCTCTTAAGGCGAACGACAAAAGCTGTTGCCCGAATATTCACCTCCTGCTTGAGGCATCCGGGGTTTCCGCGAAAGCGCTCCAGCCATTGCTCCAGCAGATCGAGGGCAAGCTCATTACTTCCTGCACCGACTGCCACAAGCATCTCATCCTCCAGCACATTTAATTCAGGATCATCTAAAATCCCGATCTCCTGTGCGCCACCCCCAATAACTCCCGAGCCTTCTGTATAAAAATAAACGCCGCCTTTCCCGTTCAGAAAGCGGGATTCCATGGCCTGAAGCGCTTCTTTATAAGACAGGTGAGCTTCCGAAATATCCGCACGACAGGAGCCTACAGCAATACTGATTGACAGCTTGAGGTATTTCTCCAGATTGCTTTGCAGCATCCCGATCTGCTCTTTTAAATAGATGGGGGTTCGGTAAGACTTGCGGGAATCCGTTCCAGCTAAACCACTGCCGATCCAGAGCAGGAGATTGCCATCATGAAAGGTCTCGATTTTTCCTTTATAGATAGGAGACAAGGTTTCACTAATAATATTTAGGGCCGCGTAACGCAAAAGTACAAAATCCTGCCCAGACCCACCAGCAGAGGGAGGATCAAAATCAAAGCTGACCAGCCCAATCTGCGGACCTTCGTGGCTAATAGCCATAGCTAACTCACCGATCAGCTCCTGCCGCCGCTCCAGCGGAACCGGAGGATGATGAATCCATTGGGACAGCACTTGGCTTTTGACAAGCGGTGCATTTTTATGCCAGGAACGATCTCTTTTTAGCTGCTCATTCTCCTGACAACGCTGCCTTTCAATTAGCTCCTTAGCCTTTAGTACCGTCTTCAGAATTTCTTCCGGCCGGCACGGCTTCAGCACATAATCGACAACCCCCAGCGCAATCGCTTGTTTCGCATAAGAGAACTCATTGTATCCAGATAAAATAATCGAGCGAAAGTCGTAACCGCGACGCCGTCCAGCTTCGATTAGCTCCAGACCATTCATCTGCGGCATGCGGATATCCGTTAACAATAAATCCGGCTGTTCAGACTCCATCAGAGCCAGCGCTTCACTTCCGTTCCCCGCCTCGCCCATTACCTCAATCTGATGCGAATTCCAGTCAATCATATTGACGATACCCTCACGGATGGTGTCTTCGTCTTCAGCAATCAGCAGCTTCAGCTTCATCATTTAGGGACCCTCCACAGTGATATGAATGATAATACGTGTGCCTGCTCCTTCTACACTCTCTACTTGCAATGAGGCTCCGGCAAAAAACAAAGCTAAACGTTCCTGTACATTCGAGAGTGCAAACCCCGAACGTCCAGCATTCTCCTCTTCCTCCGAAATAGAGCTTCCTCTCGCTAAATGCTGATGTAGCTCCTGAAGTCTTTCCGGCGTGATTCCCACCCCGTTATCTTGAACCTCGAGTACAATAGTTCTATCTTTGCGGAAGGCGCGAATCGAGATTAGCCCACTTCCAGCCAGTGGCTCGATCCCATGAATCACTGCATTTTCCGCCAGTGGCTGGAGCAGCAGTTTCGGAACTGTGAAATCCTTGATACTCTCATCCAAGGCAATTTCGAACTCAAAACGTTCTCGAAACCGATTTTTTTGCAGGAACAAATAATTCGTCACAAGCTCTACTTCCTGTTCCAATGTAAACGTATCCCGCCCATCATTTAAGCTCAGCCGGAATACTTGAGAAAGCGAATAGACCATATCGGCTATTTCTTTGTCGCCCTTTTTCTCAGCTTCCCAACAAATCGTATTCAGCGTGTTATATAAAAAGTGCGGCCTGATCTGTGCCTGAAGCGTTTTCAATTCTGCTTCCTGCTGCTTCAGTTTGGAGGCATATACATCATTGATGAGCGATTTGATCCGCTGCACCATTAGATTATAACCATGGCCCAAAAGACCAATCTCATCATTTCCTTCAAAAAATACGCGCTGCGTGAAATCCCCTGTCTGGAATCTGCGCATGGAGCGGGAAAGCTTTTTCAGCGGTTTCGTTATTGAGGCGGCGGCGAGCCAGGTAACCATTAAGCTAACTGCTAAGCACAGAAAAGCGATCGTCACCGTGACCTGTGAAATCTGTCCCAGCTCTTTGACAAGCTGCCGTTTGGAATGCACCACCACTACATACCAACCCGTCGTTTCTGACTGCAGATGCGAGACAATCCACTGTTTGTGATCCGCTGTAGACTCCAGTCTCTCCTTTAGGCTCAACTTAGGATCGCTGTCCGCAAAATACGGAAGATCAAGATCTCTTTTGCCGATCCAGCTCTTGTTAGAAGCCGTAATGATGAGCCCGTCTCGATCTACCACAAACATATCTACATCATCTTCAGAGTTGTCTAGATATTGGCTTCCAATCTTACCAGCATCGACCCCGATCACCGCAAGCCCTGCCGGTTTTAAAGTATATACATTCTTGATAATTCTGGAAAGTACAATCTTATGATAATGATCACCAACAAATATGCCATCCGTGGGTCTGGACAATCCAAAGGTTGGACTACCTGCGGCTTCAACGGCTTCCTTGTAGTACGAGGTTTGGATAAAGTTAGAGAACTTCATGCCAGTTGTCAATCCGGCTTGGTTCGCAGCAAAAGGCTCCGCCCCGTTATTCTGGTCTTCCAAAGAGTATAGAATCAGTGATTGAATCGAGTTGCCAGCGACCATCAGGTTGGTGACCGTTTTAAATACGGAATTTCGTTCTTTTTGTGCTTCTGACGACACTAAGAGCCGCTGCACACTTTCATCCAGAAAGAGTGTATTGGAAAAAGAAATCATTCCCCTCACCATCTCATCAATCTGCTCTGCTGTTTTTCGGGTCAGGTGATCCTGTGACTGTTTCATTTTCTCCACCACCTGCTGCGAAGAGATCTGATAGGAGTTCCACCCCATAGCGAATATAGTCACGAGAAGCAGCGGCACAAACCATAATAACAGCTTAAACTGGAGCGGAAGATGGCGATAACGGCTTAATAAGCGGATGTTTCGATTCATGAGAACCACCTTCATGTATAATCAATAAATGTGTAAACCAAGTATAACTGAAATCATTAAACCCTGAACCAGCTTTTTACAATCACTGAAAAA
Organism: Paenibacillus sp. FSL H7-0735; assembly: GCF_038008505.1. NCBI lineage: Bacteria > Bacillati > Bacillota > Bacilli > Caryophanales > Paenibacillaceae > Paenibacillus > Paenibacillus sp. FSL H7-0735. The sequence continues at coordinate 5,901,680 of NZ_JBBOZH010000001.1, forward strand.
TGCCTACATAGTTCTTAAATATGGACCATGTTTCTATCGGTCATAAACTCTTAAGATGGGGATGCAAGAAGAAACGACATTGTCGTCCTCGTTTGATGACAGCCGTTCTAGTGGAAATATATCTCATAAAAAAGGTGGGTTTTTGATGAAAGGTAAAGGAATAAAGCTAGCACTTATGAGTCTAATGCTACCAGCTCTGCTGGCAGGCTGCGGTGGCGGAAATAACAATGCGAAAGCTACCAATGCACCTACAAATGACAAGGCCGAAGCTACTGCCGAAGCAACAGCTAGTGCAGGGGAAAACACACCCGCCGAAAAAATCACACTGAAGTTCTTCACCGCGCTCGCGGATCGGGCAAATGGTTCAGGTAAGGTAGAGCAAGACATTATCGATGCTTACATGAAAGAGAACCCTAACGTCAAGATTGAAGTGGAAGCGCTTCAAGATGAGCCTTACAAATCAAAAATCAAAGTGTATGCCTCCAGCAATCAGCTGCCTGATATCATTCAAGCCTGGGGTCAGCCCTCCTTCCTGAGTCCCCTGCTGGATAACGATCTGCTGCTTGAACTGAACAGCGCTGACTTCGAAGGTAATCAGTTTGTGTCCGGATCCATGGACGGCTTCAGTAAAGATGGTAAACTTTACGGTTTGCCGCGTGGTGCCGACTACATGGTCATGTACTATAACAAAAAAATATTCGCTGACAACGGCATCGAGGTTCCAAAAACCACAGATGATTTGCTTGCCGCCGTCAAAACACTTCGTGCCAAGAAAATTAACCCGATCGCTATGAATGGTATGGACGCTTGGACATTGCCTATCTGGTATGAATTTGTAGCCCAACGTCAGACTGGCGATTTCAATACAATGGATGAAGCTGTTGCGCGTAAAATATCCTTTACAGATCCTAGTCTCGTTGCAGCCGCAACTGAAATGCAGCAATTTGCCGATGCTAAAGGTTTTGCCGATGGCTGGCTGACTGCCGATTACGGTGCTGCACGCAACTTGTTCGGACAAGGGCAAGCTGCCATGTTCTTTATGGGCGCTTGGGAGTCGGGTCTGGCAACAGACGAGAACTTCTCTGAAGAATTCCGCAATAACGTAGGCGCTTTCGCTTTCCCTGCTTCAGATAAAGGTAAAGCAACCGATGATGCCGCTTGGTATGGTGGTGGATATGCAGTCAGCAAAAATTCCAAACATGCTGAAGCCGCTGTTGATTTCTTGAAATATTTCTTCGCTCCAGAGCATTGGTCTAAAATGCTATGGCAAGCCGGCGCGGGTACACCTGCGCAGCAATTCGATCAATTCCTAACGGGTAACGAAACCCAGCTGCAAAAAGAATTGATTGAAGTGTTCAGCTCGATGACATCCTCCAGCGGTACTCCACTGCAGGATGTGGGTGACGATGAGTTCAAGCAAAAGGTAATGGAGGCGCATCAAAGCCTGCTTTCTGATGCAATTACCCCTGAAGAATTCGCCAAAGCACTGGATGCTGCATCCGATAAATTCGCTGGTAAATAAACCAGAGACTACAAAAAACATGAACCTTAGCGCTCCTGAAGTAACCTTATAGATGGCAGTGCGCAAACCCCGGCTTCCCCCAGAGGCCGGGGTTTTGTTTTCGAAAAAATGTATACACCGATCTGAAATTTACGGCATGTTCCGGTGCCTGGCTTCCCGTTACGATGGTAATAGATAGATTACTCTTTAAAAGGACGGAGATTTCCATGCACAGAGTGTTAAGCGACAAAAAAGCGATATTCTTACTCATCGCACCTGGACTGTTCCTATTTGCTTTTATGATCTGCATCCCTATCTTCATGAGCGCTTATTACGGTTCTACGGATTGGGGCGGAATCGGCAAATACAATTTCATCGGCTTTGATAACTACCGTGAAATTCTATTTCATGACAAAGTGTTCTGGAGATCGCTAGTCAATGCCCTGCTCCTGACCGCCGCCACTGTATTTTTACAACATCCCTTTGCCATTCTCATGGGGATATTCCTAACCAATTCCGGCAAATACGAAAAAATATTCCGGACGATCTTTTTTATCCCCGCTGTAATTTCCGTCGTCGTTACAGCCAAGCTGTGGACCGGAATTTTCCATCCAAACTACGGACTGCTCAACAAGCTGCTAAGCGGAGTTGGATTGGATGCACTTACGCATGATTGGCTCGGTGATCCAAAGACGGCCATCTGGTGCATCATCATTGTTGTTATGTGGCAAGGCTTTGGGTATGCACTGCTGCTGTATTATTCAGGTCTGCAAGGCATTCCGGAAGATTTAAGCGAAGCCGCAAGAATCGACGGCGCCAACAACTTCACCCTCTACACGCGTATCATCATTCCGCTGCTTTCGCCGATGATGCGGGTTGCCATCATCATTGCCGTCACCACCTGCCTTAAGCAAATGGAAACCGTATTCTTAATGACCAACGGTGGCCCTGCAAATAGCACACAGTTCCTAGGGAACTATCTGTACAAAACTGCCTTCTCATCATCGCTATACGGTTATGGTAATGCCATTTCGATTCTGTTTATTGTGTTCTGCCTGATCCTAACCGTTATCCTCAACAAGATTTTAAAGAAAGATATCGGAGAATTTTAAAGAAACCCTGTAACCGGAGGAAATCCTATGAATAATTCCTTATCGCCTACCGCTTCACCCCCTAAGCTAAACCTTCACAAACAAGAACGCAGAAAGCCTACAACGGGCAAAATCCTAATGATGGTGTTCCTGTGTATCATCGCGTTGATTCAGTTATTTCCGCTTATTTGGTTGATCGATTATTCCCTGCTCAAGAGCGGTGAGTTCTTTGGAAGCTCATTTCTGAAATGGCCCTCTCCACCCCAGTGGGAGAACTATCGAAACGCTTTTACCTACGGGCGTGTGCCACGTTATTTTGCCAACAGTCTTATCATTACAGTGATTACTGTTATGCTCTCTGCGCTGGTGTCCCTGATGATGGGATATGCGTTTACCCGGATGAAATGGAAGCTAAGTGGCATCGTCCTCTCTCTAATCATGTTAGGCATGATCATTCCCATTCACGCCACATTGCTGCCAAACTTCATTCTGTTTAACAAGCTTGGGATGCTGAACAATATGTACACATTGATTTTGCCTTACTCAGCCATTGTCATCCCCATGAGTGTCCTGATTATGACCGGGTTCCTGGAGACCATCCCACGGGCTATTGAAGAGTCCGCCGTTATTGATGGCAGTGGCATTTACGGGTTAATCTTCCGTATCATCCTGCCCATCACCAAACCGGCGCTGGCAACCATCTGTGTGCTCAACTTCATCAGCACGTGGAATGAATTCATTATGGCGAACACCTTCCTCACCTCGGAAGATCTTAAGACGATTCCCTTCTCCATTATGAAATTCACTGGTGAGTATTCATCCAACTATGGTGCACAGTTCGCGGTTATGACGATCATCGCCATCCCAACCATCCTGATCTACCTGCTCTTCACAGAACAGATGACCAAGGGAATTACCGCCGGGGCGGTTAAGGGCTAACACAATAAACTTAATCATAACAACATAAAAAAGCTGACAAGACAGGTTTCTTACCCGTCTTGTCAGCCTTTATTCATTCTTATTATATCCCTTACGGTCGTTGCCAATCCTCCCTCAGCCATTCAACCAAGAGGAGCTCTGGCACATTCACTTTATTAACTTCGGCATAGTCTCTCACCCGTTCAAGCAAACGTCCCGCGGTTCCCTCACTAACCTCTAAACCATGTGCGTTCAGAACATGCATGATTCCACCACTTCCGGAATGTTTACCTAACACAAAATGATGTGCTCTCCCCACCTCAGTGGGATCAAAGGTCTGGTAGGTGGCTGTTTCTTTCAACAAACCGTCAACATGTATCCCAGATTCATGTGTGAAGGCGAGTGATCCGACGATTGGTTTGGCATCGCCGACACTTCGGCCCGAGGCTGCGATCACCCTATCCGCCACCCCCTTCAGACACTCTGGACGCACGCTGCTCTCCCCGCCATAAAGATAACGCCAAGCCATCACTACTTCTTCCAATGCTGCATTCCCGGTGCGTTCACCAATCCCTGCCACCGTAGTGCTTGCCCAGACCGCACCCGCGGCAATACCGCTAAGTGTGTTTGCAGCCGCAAGACCAAAATCATTGTGGCAGTGTACCTCAAGCTCTACATCTGCAGGAACAGCACTAAGTAATGTGCTTACCCGCTCTGCCATTTGACCCGGATGATGAGCAGATACCGTATCTGCATAACGGAACCAACGAATGCCTTCTTTATATAATGTATTTACCAGTTCAACCAAGTACTCCATACTCGCCCTTGAAGAGTCCTCCATCCCCACCGACACAGTCATTCTTAGCCGTTGACCATATTCCGTCGCATGCAGTAATCTTGTCAGACCTTTGGCAGGTGTTAAACCTAGCTTACCTTGTAATTGAATTTCCGAGACAGGGATCGATACATGACTCCAGTTCACACCCGTCGCCCACGCTTTGTCGATATCACTTTCCAAGGCCCGATTCCAGGTCATCATCTTCATAGGAAGACCTAAATCAGCGATAGCCGCAATATCTTCTTGCTCTTGCTTGCCCATGGCAGGAATTCCTACCTCTGCTTGCTCCACTCCGCATTCCGACAGCAACCTTGCGATTTCCAGCTTTTCTTCCCTCGTGAATGAAACTCCAGCCGCCTGTTCACCATCCCTAAGTGTCGTGTCACATAGCCTGAGACTTTTCACGGTTTACCTTCCTCTCCGCAGCAAGTGCAATTCGGATTACGGGTAATATGGACGCTGTAACAGGCGAAGTCGAGTGAATTGAAGCGATGCATTACGCCCGCATAAGTCGTCCCTACCCTTGTAACCCATTTTACGGCTTCCAACGCAGCCAGACAACCCGCAATTCCGGAGGTTGCTCCCAATACTGGAAAGCCAAACGGTTCCCATTCTGGATTCACATCCGGATAAAGACACTCTAAGCAAGGGGTTTCACCAGGTATAACCGTTGTTAGTGAAATCTCAAATCCATACATCGCCGCCTCTACCATTGGCGTGCCGGTTTCTACACATAGGCGGTTCAACGCATATCTTTCCGGAAAATCATACCGTGCATCAATCACTATATTGGCTTGCTCTACCCAAGGTTTTGCCATATTGTATTCAATCTTCGAATTATATCCTTCAATTTCAACATTTGGATTCAGACGTTTTAGCTGCTGAATTGCTGTGCTCATCCTTTCCATACCCAAATGATCACTGTCCATCAAAATCTGTCGATTTAAATCTGGAGGCACAATGTTTCCTTCATGCGCCAAGATCAGCTTGCCGATTCCGGCAGCAGCTAGATAAAGTGCGGCAGTGCCTCCAAGCCCACCAATTCCAGCAATCATCACTGTAGCTTCTTTTAGCGCTTTCTGCCCGCCTTCTCCAAGCAGCTTCAATTGGCGAGCGTATCGTTCCAGTTCGGTGCCGCCTACAAGCTGCTCCATTTTGCTCCCTCCCTGTGGCTGAGCTGCATCATTGGAATCTAACCCTCCAGACCATCCGTTCCATAGAGAGCTGTCATTTCATTAAATTTATCCATAAAGGCTAACCCTTCTTCCACACAAGCAACGCCGTAGCGAATTACTTTCTCCTCAGAGGTAAAAGGAAACGGAAAACCTGCTCTCAAGCTTTTTAACACAAGAATAATCCGATCACTATATAAAAGAGCACGCCCAAATCCTTCCCCATTTATTTCAGAAGAGCTTTGAACCAGAACCCCACTTTTCTCCTCGATCACGCCCGCCACCGCCTGAAACAAGAGAGGAACCTGCAAACGGACCTTTGGAGAAACCGCGCAGTTAAAATCAGATTTGTTCTTGTCTTCAGGGGAAGCGAGAAACAATCGTTCGATCTTCTTCTGTGGTGAAAGAGAAGCATGCCTTCCAAAAAAGTCTTCTGTATCAAGCAATTGACACAACCGGCGTATGAGCATCTCTGCTATATCTTTATCCAGCTTTTTCTCCGTGGTTCGACAACGACGTTTTAATACTGCCGCTTCCGGAGCAACCCGGCCCATTAATGCAGAACTCTCATTAGCTATGGGATCCATCTACACTCGCCCCTTCCGCTTCATTTTCAGCATGTAATACCTTGGCTAGCCACATCGGTGGTTTGCCCTGTAGCATTTCAACAATCCGCTTCACTTGCTCATCAATAGGACTGCCTGGCGGAACCTTTACCGGCATAATTTTACGACGTGTGACTCTTGCCGCTGCTGAGGCTCCAATCTGCATGATGAATATTAGCGTGCAATCCTCTACCACCTCCAGACGACTCTCTATTTTGCCTGCTTCATCCTGATTGAGAATCGTTGGCAGTTTACGAAGGCCTATAAGCTCCCCGCCACCTTTGGTAACTTTATAAATTGCGAACATCGGACTCTGCCCAAAATGGGCATTCACTCTAATTCCATCCTCTGTAGCGAATGCTACTTTCACGATGTTCCTCCTCCCTTCGCATTAACAGATTCGCCGCTTTATTCGTCCACTCCATCGCTCCCCGATACCCTACAGAGGTGGCCATATAAGCACCAAGCTCATTCCAAACGGGAAATCCAGCCGCCATAAAAGCAGCATCTAACCGCGCCGCTCCATTTATCCCATGTGAGTTACCGATCCATAAATCTGCACCTTTGCCCAAAAGCTCAACATCATCCAGATCACCGACCCATACCTCTCGTTCCATCTCAACCACCAAAGGAGTTTCATAGGAGGTGACCAGGGCCTTTTGCTCCACCCCCAGCTCTTCGAGCCAAGAAGATACGGTATACAAATGATCTGGCTCCAGCGCGACAAGTGCAGACATCCCCGCAAATTGAAAATGAGCATCCAGCATGCTATCCAATAAATTCTCCCGTTGCCAGCAATAACGAAGCTGTACCGGCTCCCCGCTAATTTGATGCAGGAATTGCAAAATATCATCCGTTGCTTTAAGCCCCATCGCACTCTCGAATACTTTGTAGGGAGTTCCCAGCGCATTATGCAGTCTTCTAGCTGGACGCTCCATACTTCCGCCGATGGCAATGGTTAGACCCGAATGCAAGCTTTGCAGCATCGAATCTAGAGGCACCCCACCTCTTGTCAGCGGTGAAAATCCTGTCAGCAGATGCCCAGACAAAGAGGTCGAAATATCAGGTAGAGCGATTACCTCAAAACCGAAGGAGGATATCATTTCTTTCAGCTCCATCACATCACCCGGCGTCAGAAACGATCCCGGCAAGAGGGTAATCTGACGTGTATTTACACTCCTTGAACCCCGATGGCCTACCTGCTGAATCATCTCATCAAGCATCGCCTCCACGGTAGAGCTGAACCCCGATTCCAATGAACCACGAAAGTCTGGTAAGGTGACGGAAAAAGCAAGCCCACCCCGCATGTTCCGCTCCCTTTTATAGGTCTTGAGCATGGATTGATAATCCACTCCTGCCACATCCGTCAGCTCAGTCCCAATAATGCCTATAATGTCTGGTCGGTGTTTACTGAGTATGGTATTTAGAGCTTCCTCTAAATTACGATTCGCATCAAAGATTACATCCATCTCCTGCAAAGCAGAGGTCTGTACGGCTATAGGCTCACGAAAATGCCGGGTAAGCAGTGCCTTCGGAAATGCGGAACAACCTTGCGCACCATGCACAATAGGCAATGCCTTGTAGCAACCCTGAAATGCCAGTACGGAACCAAGGGATTGGCCTATTTTCATTGGATTAACCGAAGTCGGTTTACTCCTTTTGTTAACGGTCATAGGAAGGTTCCTCCTTATCCCAGGGAGCGGCACTGGCAGCCAGCTTCCAGATTGGATTAGCAAGAGAATACGTCAGCTCCTTTGCCAGCCTTAGTAAACCTTCGTAACCAGCATAGGCCTTGTGTCTTTCTTGATTAATATCGATAAACGGAATCTGCTCTTTCATTGCCACATACATATTCCGTCCGCCAGCAATCATAATATCTGCCTTACGATCCCGGACGGTTTTGATAATTCGGCTTGCCCCGCCCTCCGGGATATATTCGGTGTCATCACCAACACGATCCGCTATACGCCGTACATCATCTTCCGTGCTTTTGTTCGTGCCTACACCTACCACCTGAACGCCTAACTCCTTCAGTGCGGAAATAATCGACCAGCTTTTTACTCCACCCGTATAGAGAACTGCTTTCTTTCCTTTAAGCAGCTTGCGGTAGGGCCGCAGCTCCTGAATCAGTCTGTTTTCCTCTCGTTCCGTCAACCGATCCACACGCCGCTCCATCTCACGGTCATTCAGCAAATAAGCCATTTGACGTAAGGAATAAGTTGTCTCTTTGGCCCCATAGAAGGAGCCTTCGAAATAGGGAATGTGGTATCTTGCCTCCATTTCTTTTGCCAGACCTAACAATGCACGGCTGCACACAACCATATTCACTTTTGCATGATGTGCCCATGTAATTTCCTTATATCTTGCATCCCCTGTAATTCTGGACATTAGCGTAATTCCAACACTCTTCATTAATTTCTCGATATCCCACATTTCACCCGCGATATTGTACTCTCCAATCAAATTCACACCTAAAGGAATCTCAATCTCTGGTTCACCTGTGCCAATGACATATTGTAGCAGCGCTTCACCAGCCAGCCGATTTCCAAGATTCTTACTGCCTACGAATCCAGGGCTGTTCACGGGGATCACAGGAAGCCCCAATCTGCCTGCCGCTTCCTTGCATACCGCATCCAAATCCTCGCCAATCAATGCTGTCACACAGGTCGCATATACAAATATTGCCGGAGGCATAAAGCGCCCGGCAATATAGTCAATGCTATCTTTAAGTTTCTTTTCTCCGCCAAAAATAATGTCGTTATCGTTGAGATCTGTAGTAAATCCGTATTGTGAAAGTGATGGCCCGCTTGACAAAGCCCCTCTACTTTCCCAGCTATTCCCGGCACAAGCAGCCGGCCCATGGACGAGATGCGCAGCATCCATGATCGGCAGCAGCGTGATTTGGGCTCCGTCGAAGGAGCAGCCCCCAGCCGCTTCGCCCGGCTTGGGGCGTGGACATGGCTTCGATTTCGGAGTTAAGCTCCCGCAAGCTTGCGCGTCGAATACATCGTTTCTGATGGACTCCATCGTACCACCTCCCGTAACTGAATACTCCTTACTCTTAAAATGCTCAATTATTCAGTGTCACTACGATAAATATTGGACTAACGAACAAGATCGTGGTTGAAGCCAGATGAATCCTCATCCAACCCCTGCAGGATTGTATTTACTATAGTAGTTAACAAGTTCAAGGCACCTTGATAACCGATAATCGGATAACGATGCAGATGATGGCGGTCAAAAACAGGGAAGCCTACACGGATCAAAGGAACGTCGGCATCTTTGGCAGCAAATTTAAGATGAGAGCTTCCAATGGCCAGATCCACAGGATCATCAATCAGCAGAGAGCGCATATGCCACAAATCATTTCCGATATGAACCGTTGTTTCTGCTCCGTAGGGACTGGCAGCAAGCAGAGCTTTCGCTTCTTCTTTAAATCCGTTTTCCCCATTGGAGCACACAATATGAATAGGCTCTATACCGACTTCCAGACAGAATTCAATCAGGCCGATCAGCAAATCCGGATCGCCAACTAAAGCCACTCGTTTGCCATGCAGATAAGGGTGGCTATCGAGTAAAGCATCCACTACCCGGCCACGTTCTTCCACAAGCTCAGGCGGAATGGGCAATCCCGTTAATTCACTGATAGACTCTATTAGCCGATCTGTCGCATTAATGCCCAGTGGAGTCGACATCGCAACGGTCTGTTGTTTCCATGTGCCGCTGATGTATTCCAACGTTTTTTTGACAGAATATTTCTGAAGTGATAGAGTTCCCAACGCATTAGCTGCTTTCGGCACATCTGCCAGCTTCGTTCCCCCATAATAATAGGAATATTCTCCTGTAGCCGGGGAATCAAAATTGCCGCTGTGGTCACCAAGGAAGGTGTAGCCTGTATCAAACGCGGCAAGGATTTTTCGAATTTCCGCAAAATTCCCCGTATAAGGCTCAAACCCTAAAATGACATTCAGCTTCTCTCCAGTTCCCTCTCCACTGCCAGGGGTAGCTTCAATCCCAGAGCGGATGAACAAGGTACTGAGGATGGACTTTAACATGGAATCGTAACCTGTAATATGTGATCCGGAAAAACTTGGTGTGTTGGCGTAGGGTACAGGAATTTCTTTCGAAATTGCACCCTTCTGGCGGGCATTGGATATAAAAGCCTGCAGATCATCCCCTATAACCTCAGCCATACATGTAGTGGATACAGCTATCATCTCTGGCTTATAGAGCGCCACACTATTTTCAAGACCATCAATAAGATTGTTCATCCCTCCGAACACCGCACCATCTTCTGTCATAGAAGAAGAAACCGCGGGGGTTGGCTCCTTGAAATGACGGCTCAAATGACTACGAAAATACGCAGTGCAGCCTTGGGAGCCATGTATAAACGGCAGAGTTTTTTCGAATCCCAGCGCAGCCATCAAGGCTCCTAGGGGCTGGCATGCTTTATGAGGATTAACTACCAGTGAGGTGCGGGCAAAATTCTTATCCTTATATTCAGACGACTTCGAGTAGGCTAATGCTTCCGCTGTCTCTTGCTCACTGCAGGGTGCCTCGAATGCTTTTTTCCCTTCACGTTGCTTCACATAGGGTTCAGTTTGAAATAATGTATTGTAATCCGGGATCTCCAGTTTGTCCTTCATACGCCCGCCTCCTTTTTAGGGAGTGATCCTGTTTTCCCTGAATTGATCAAGCTCCACACTGGGCTGTTAATGGTCATGTCCATGTCCTTAGCAAAAATCTTAAACCCGTCATAGCCATGGTAAGGACCACTATAATCCCAAGAGTGCATTTGCCGGAAAGGAATACCCATCTTGTGATACACATATTTCTCCTTCACACCCGAGCCCATCAGATCAATATCAAGTCTTTGCGCAAGCTCTTCCAGCTCGTAAGCGGTTGGATCATCGTAGATAATAGTGCCTTCCGGCAGTTCAGGGAATGTTTTCTCGTAATCATCCTTGTGAGCGAACTCATAACCTGTGCCCACTACCTCCATACCCAGATCCTCATAAGCCCCCAGTGTATGGCGGGCACGTAATCCGCCTACCAGCAGCATGACCTTTTTACCTTCCAGCCGGGGTTTAAATTTAGAGATAATCGCCTCCATTTGTGGCGTGTATTTAGCGATGACTTTCTCGCAATTTTCCTGAATATACTCATCAAACCTTGCGGCGATGGCTCGAAGGCTTTCAGCTGTTTTGGTCGGCCCGAAAAAGTTGTATTCCAGCCAAGGAATCCCATATGCTTTCTCCATCGTCGTTACCATATAGTTCATGGAGCGATGACAGTGAATCAGATTGAGCTTCGCCTTATGCGCGATCGCCAATTCATTGATGGTTCCATCCCCAGACCACTGCGCAATAACACGCAGACCCATTTCCTCCAGTAAAATGCGTGAAGCCCAAGCGTCCCCACCGATGTTATAATCTCCGATAATATTAATATCGTAAGGACCACATTCCGCAAGCTCCTTCTTCCCCATCAGAAAATCACGGATCGCATCGTTAGCAATATGATGACCCAAGGATTGGCTAACCCCACGGAATCCTTCACAACGAACGGGAATGATCGGGAGACCTAGCTCGATAGACATTTTTTTGGACACCGCTTCAATATCGTCTCCGATTAGCCCCACAGGACACTCTGATTGGATCGAAATTCCTTTAGCCAGTGGGAACATTTCTTTAATTTCACGGCAAATGACTTCAAGCTTCTTGTCACCGCCAAATACAATATCTGTCTCCTGAAAATCACTCGTCACCTGCATAGCCGTAAAATTATCAATGCCCAGTGTTCCGTTGGCATAATTCCGTCTTGTTCCCCAGCTATATTGCCCACAACCTACAGGACCATGGCTGATATGCACCATATCCTTGATCGGGCCCCAGACCACGCCCTTCGAACCGGCATAAGCACATCCTCTTTGGGTCATAACCCCCGGACGGGACTTCATATTCGATTTGATGGCGCATTTGCCACAGTTTATTAACTCTTCATTATTGATTTCAAAATGCTTCTGACGATCCTTCCGTGCCTTTTCCGGGTAAACCTCAAGAATCTCTTCGAGCATCTTTTGGTTATCTTCGATATTCAGCCCCATTCTGAATCCTCCTCATCCCTTAGAGTGATCCGGTGAACAGCCGTCTCTCCACTCCTGTTCACCGGACGAACCTAATTATTGGCCAGATGCCTTCAGCTTTTTCAGCGCCGTCTCTTCATCCTCAATCACACCAAATTCCATGAGTAAATCCTCCAGCTCTTCCATAGAAATCGGGGTCGGGATTGTCATCATATTGTTATTCAGGATCTTTTCTGCCAAAATCTCATATTCTCTCGCTTGCTGATGATGAGGATTATATTGGGCTACGGTCATTCTTCTCAGTTCTGCATGCTGAACCACATTATTCCGCGGGACAAAATGGATCATTTGCGTATTCAAACGGCGTGCCAGCTCCATAATGAGCTCATCCTCACGGTCCGTATTACGACTGTTGCAGATCAGACCGCCCAATCTTACGCCACCGCTGTTGGCATACTTTAGAATTCCGCGCGCAATGTTATTGGCCGCATACATAGCCATCATTTCCCCGGAGCATACGATATAAATTTCCTGTGCTTTATTCTCACGGATCGGCATTGCAAATCCACCACATACCACGTCACCAAGTACGTCATAGGATACAAAATCCAATCCTTCATAAGCCCCTTGCTGCTCCAAAAAATTAATCGCTGTAATAATCCCGCGGCCGGCACAACCCACACCCGGTTCAGGTCCACCGCACTCCACATTAAGAATGTCGCCATATCCCAACTGAACTACATCCTCAAGCTCCAAATCCTCAACCGTTCCTCTTTCAGCTGCCAATTGGAGCACTGAATTCTGAGCTTTGGTGTTCAGAATCAACCGTGTGGAGTCCGCTTTAGGATCACAGCCTACGATCATTGTTTTTTGACCAAATTTAGTGGCGAGCTGCGCCAAAGTGTTCTGCGAAGTTGTGGATTTACCGATACCGCCCTTACCGTAAAAAGCTATTTGTCTCATCATTCATCATCCCTTCGAAATCGATATATTTTCAAAATAAGAGCTGATCTTCACACTTTCGAGAATCACATCCTGTATTTCACCTTTACGCACCAGAGGCAATACTCCGGCTTTATTTAAGCTGGCGCGAGGGACATCGCCAATGCCAGAGCAGAGCAATATTTGACAGTCCTGTAATATAGAAATAATTTCTTGTAGCGTGGTATTCTTATCCCCATTACAATCCGCTTTACCGTGGCAATAGGCCTGAATCTTTCGGACACCTAGCAGCTTCACGCTTACTCCATCTGTTTCATAAACCATGAACTCTGTCGCGTGGCCAAAATGTTGATTGACCTTATCCCCACCACGTGTAGCAACAGCGACTTTGGTGGTGTGCTGCCCTTGCTGGAAAGAGTTCTGCCTTAGCTCTTTGGCTTTGACACGCTGACGGATTTTGGCATCGAGTTCACGTTGAAAGAGCGCTCTAGCTTGCTCATTTATAACTGGATTTTCATCCATCTTTTCTAATATAAAATCCTGATTACGATCCTGACCTAGCAGCCCAATGGCATCAGCACGGCATTGTCGACAATGGCGCATGACCTTCATTCCTTCGCGCCCAAGCACTTCCTGCAGGTTGTGCAGTTCTTTAGGACGCGGCGCCTTGCGCCCATCCCGTTCATACTGACTTCCCGGTGCGATAATTAAAGGCGTCACATTATGCAGAGTTGCCCCGAGCGCTTTAACTGTTCGCGATACTTCAGGGAGATGATGATCATTGACCCCTGGAATCATAACGGAATTAACTTTAACAAGAATACCTTGCTGTGCCAGCAGCTCCAAACCTTGAAGCTGGCGGCTGATCAGCAGCTCCGCTGCTTCTTGTCCTTCGTACCGGACCCCTTCGTCAACAACCCATGGATAAATTTCACGGCCCACATTGGGATCAATGGCATTGATGGTGATCGTGACATGACGGATACCTAGCGCTAGTATGGCGTCTACATGCCTGTAAAGGGTCAATCCATTAGTACTCAGGCAAAGGGTAACATCAGGGATCTGCCGCTTGACTCGTTCGAACGTGTCAAAGGTTCGTTCTGGATTCGCCAGCGGATCACCCGGACCTGCAATCCCAACTACCGACAGTTGCATCAGCTGTGCGGCTACACCTTTCACTTTTCTTTCAGCTTGCTCTGGAGTTAGCACTTCACTAACTACACCAGGCCTGCTTTCATTCACACAATCGAATTTTCGGTTGCAGTAATTACATTGGATGTTACAGGCGGGAGCAACCGGGATGTGCATCCTAGCAAAAAAACGATGAGCTTCCTCGCTGTAGCAGGGATGGCGGCTGAGCTCCTCCTCTGCTTCAATGGATAACCTCGATGACGTCTGCGGCATTTCCCCACCTCCTAAAAGTTTTATGCAACATGAACTTCTAGTACTTCTTCGCAGTAAAACTCACTTCAACAGAACGACTGATGTAATTTTAGTTAACACAAACCATGTTCGATTGCTTTGATTAGTTTCATCATATTTTCATCAACCTACATCGTCAATCGAGTTTTTCCTTTTTAAGTCCTGTTTTTCCTTATGTTTGCAGTTTCGTCATATTAAATGTTAGTTTATATAACCTAAATGTATCATGTTTCCGTTTCCATTTTTATTCAATCTCTGTTGATTTCCGTTATCATGTCATGTTTCTGGCCATTTTAATGATTCTTAAAAGATAGAATCCATTTATTTCTGCAACTTTTATTGACAATGACTTTCATCTCGTATATGATCTCTTTAGGCAAGAACACATTGAATAATCTTAAAAATTTAATATATCCCGTAAAGGGGAGTAGCTGTTAAATAAAGTCGTCAATACGAGAATATGAGGATATTCTCCGGCTTTATTGGCAATTCACATTGTTAGCGAGACCTTTACCAATCAGGTTAGACCTTTATTCCAAAGGCTAATCTGTTTGGTAAAGGTCTTTTTTATATAAATTTGGTTAAAATGGTAGGGTAGATATCTTTTGGTAGATATTTGCATTCAAAAAGGGAGGACAACAGTAATGGATTGGGGATTATTATTAGAGTACGGTTGGGTATTGCTTGTTCTGGTAGCACTAGAGGGACTACTCGCCGCAGATAACGCATTGGTATTGGCAATTATGGTTAAGCACCTTCCTGATGAGGAAAGAAAAAAAGCGCTGTTTTACGGATTAGCGGGGGCCTTCGTGTTCCGATTCGGTTCGCTATTTGTCATCTCCTATCTGGTCGATATCTGGCAAGTACAAGCCATCGGCGCGATTTATTTATTATTTATCGCGGGTAATCATATTTTCCGAAAACTGTTGTTTAAGAAGCCCGTCACAGATGAAGCTGCTGAAAGCGGCACTGACGGTGCGGTCAATAAAAAGAAATCCAGCTTTTGGTTTACTGTTCTGAAGGTAGAAGTCGCTGACATCGCCTTCGCGGTCGATTCCATCCTAGCCGCAGTTGCACTCGCGGTTGCTCTTCCTGCAAGTGGTCTTCCAAAAATCGGAGGCCTCGATGGCGGACAATTCCTCGTCATCTTTGCCGGTGGATTTATCGGTCTGGTCATTATGCGTTTCGCAGCTTCCTTCTTCGTTAAGCTGCTGCATTCCCGTCCAGGACTTGAAATTGCAGCCTTCTTTATCGTAGGTTGGGTGGGTGTTAAGCTGTCAGTCATTACATTGGCGCACCCTTCACTTGGTGTTCTGTCCGAAGATTTCGCTCATAGTACCTGGTGGAAAGCCACCTTCTACGTTGTGCTCGTACTCATCGCTGTAATCGGCTGGTTTATGAGTAGCCACAAGGTTGAAGAGAATGTTGGCGAGAATCCGGTTAGAGAAGTAGACAAACAACTCGGTAAATAATCGTTAAAATACAGCCACAAACAATACCCCGTAAGATGCACCTTCTGAACAGGTGTACGTCTTTCGGGGTATTGTTATTTATCCTCGTTTTTGCTCTCGATATTCCTGCGGCGTACAGCCAACGGTTTTTTTGAAGAATCGAAAAAAATAGTGCTGATCACTAAACCCGAGCTGGCCGGAGATCTCGTGCATTTTTAGAGCAGTTCCAAGCAACAGCTCCTTACTCAGCTCCACTTTTTTCTCCAGAATATAATCAGAAATCCCCTTCCCTGTCGTTCTTTTATACCAGCGTGACAGATAGGACGGATTAAGTGAGACTTCCTGCGCAATCCGGGTTAAGGACAAATCATCGGCCAGATGGGATTTAATATATTGGTGGATCATGGACAGGATATTCGATTCATCATGTTTATAGGTAGCGCTTCTGTTCGAGATAATCCATTCAAAAAACGTGTGATAAAAAGAGATGACGTCCGACCAGTGTGTATTGATATTAAAATATAACATACGTGATAAATTCATACCGCTATGGGCTTTTTCCGTTAAACCTAACTCTTGTAAAGTCTGCAGCAGGGTGTTACTGATCCCAGACATTAATCTTAATCTCAAAAAAGGATCCTCCGGCCCACCTTCCCCCGAGAGCTCCACCCATTTGCGAAAAGATGTGCCCCAATCGAGATCACCTTCAAGCAGCCGTTGTTTTAAATAGTCGAGCAGTAGTTCTGCTGTTGCATTTCGATTATGCATAGAACCTGGACTTGGGCTCACTTCCTTGGTATTTATCCTCAGCAGCTTTTCCATCCCAAGTCCGGGGCTATCAAAAATGGCTAATCGTAAACGGTTCAAGGCATAGTTCAGCTCATGCCAATGCACTTCCTGATCACTGGCGATAATAGACACAGATAGTTGCAGACATTTGCCACAGGCTTGCTGAACGGATTCCATGGTTCCATGGACGAAACGGAGCGTTTTTAACCAGAGCTCTTCTTCCTTGATTGAGGATACACTTTCACTTTTAGGCTGAACAAAACAAGCTATCGTCCCCGGGTCCAGATCCACAGCCTTAACTTCAACTTTGTCGCTGAGCAGCTCCTCCGCAATATTGGCTACCGCATAACGAATTAAGCTCCGGTCTGAAGCGGTTTCATAATTTCGCCAAGCCTCCATTCGCAGAATAATAGGCAGGACGGGTCCATCCGCTTTGAACGGGAGCTGAATGGCGTCAAATTCAACCTGTAAGCTCTGCCGGTCTATCCGTTCAGTGCGTCTTAGAATATCGTGTAATAATTGCTGCTGTAACTGGGGCAGAGCACGCGGGAGCTTATCGCGAAGCCATTGGCTTTTATAGAAATAATCCTCTTCTGAAGATATTTTCTCCAAAGTCAGCTCCACAGCGGCACGAATTTTATCCATCCCCTCTGTCTTCAATAAATAGTCAACTACACATGGATTTCGGATCGCCTGATGGGCAAAATCGAATTCATTATGTCCTGTCAGCAGAATTACTTTACAACGCGGCCAGCGGTCGACAATTTCCTGAATTAACGCCATCCCATCCATTCCTGGCATACAGATGTCACTAAGCACAATATCTATTTTTACGGTATTAAGCCAATCTATGGCATGATCCGCTGAATGAACCTTTATGATCTCCAAATCTTTAAAATCTGCCTTTACAAAAAATTCGTACAACCCATCCAAAATATTAGGCTCATCATCAACTATCATCATTCGTTGCATCCTGCACATCCCCTTTAAGCGGTAAATTGACTCTTACACAAAGCCCGCCCAAACAACTTCTCTCTGCCTGCAAGCCATAAGGAGAACCAAATTTGATCCTCAATCTCTGATTCACATTTAATAAACCCGTGATTTCCCCCTGAATAGCATTCTGCTCGGAGAACTGGCGCTGCAAGAGATTTAACTTGTCCTCACTAAGCGAGTCACCGTTATCTTCTATTATAATAGTCAGCGTATGCTCAACTTTTTCATAACTCATTTTTAATAGGCCATTGCTGCTTTTTTGCTTAAGCCCATGCTCGAATACATTTTCAATAATGGGCTGCAGGAGGACCCGTGGGACTTTGATGTCCCGGCAATCCGCTGCAATCTCATCTACTTCAGCTCTAATTCTCGCGCCAAAACGAATCCGTTGTATAGCCAGATAGACCAAAGCATGCTCCTGCTCTTGCCGCAAAGTAACCTCCTGGGCGGAATCCCGGGTCATGTACCGAAAATATTGCCCTAAATAATCAGAGAACTCCTTGATCAGCTCTACATTTTCCACCTCAGCCATCTGTTTTATGCTAAATAGACTGTTGTAGAGAAAATGAGGTGTGATCTGCGATTGTAAATGTTTAAGCTCCGCTTCCCCTGTCCGGATACGCTGCACGTAGTTCTCATCAATTAGTGTATTTAAATGCTTAAGCATCTCATTGAAACGAGAATATAGATACCCAAACTCATCCCTGCGGGAGTGAGTAATAAAGATCCCCGTCTGCCCCTGCTCCGCTTTCTTAAACCCTCTGATAAGAATAGACATCGGTCGATGAATCATCCTGTACGTCCATAAAGAGAACAAGATAATGATCACTATCGAGACAACGAACAACAGCCACAGCAGCAATGAGTACACATGAATCGGCTTCATGAGCACCGTGTTGGGAATATTTGCGGTCAGCCTAAAGTTATTGCTGTGATCGTAGAGCGAATAATAAAAAGAGTCATCATAACGATACCGCTGCACACTTACAGTCTCTTCACTATTTAGTGGTTTCTCTATGGGGAACAACCTGGGCTTCTGGTCAGAAGTTGATATCACATAATCGTTATTGCCGAAGGCCAACGTAATATCGCTCCCCCCTGATACAGCAAATTCTTTCAAACGCAACTCAAGCTCAGGCGAGGAAAGCTTCACTCCCAGCAAAAAATTAGGTGAAAGATTGCGATCCAGGTTATAGGGATTACTGCGCAGTAAATACAACTCGTCTTCGTATTTAGATAAAGCGCCCTTAAGATTGCCCATAGTGGCCAGCAGACTTTGCCATTCCTCATTGGTGACATCCCTAACCCCCACCACAGCGCTAACCCGCTTATTAATTTCCGGTACATAATACACAACATCACTAATATAAGGACTGGTTTCTTTGATTTGTTTTAGCTTGGTGTATATATTGTTCAGATTAGAATCCACTTCGTACCGGCTCATAATTGGAATACGGGTACTGAAGGTAGCCAGCGTTTCATCCTGAGAGTACTCCGTGACTAAGCCCGTTATCCGTTGCAGCTCAAATTCAAGATGGCTATAGTAAAAATGAACCTTCGATTCGTTCGCCCTCTCCACTTCAGCTTGCATTTGGTTGGAGCTATAGTAGGTAATAGATATACTCAGCGCACAGAGTGGAAGCATGACCAATAGGAAAGCTCCGATCAGCTTGATCACAATGGAATCGGGGTTCCACCCGATGGAGAATGATTTCATTGGAATTTTCTCCCTCTTCTATCGAATAATAATAAAGAAGGAGCCATGTTCAGGCTCCTTCTTATATTTAGGTCCAGTCCAGTTTACCCCTTTACACTACCCACGACTAGTCCATGCACAAAATATCTTTGCAGGAACGGATAAATCGCCAGGATCGGAATGATAGACAAGAAGATCTGGGAGGCTTGCGTTGTACGGTCTGAGATTTGATTTAATAACGCAGCTTGTTCAAAAGTAATATTTTCAGTCTGGATCGATACCTGCTGAAGTATGGATTGTAAATAGGTGGCCAGCGGATAATGTTCCGGGCTTCTCATATAAATCATGCCATCGAACCATGCATTCCAGTGACCCACCAAAGCGAACAACGTAATGGTCGCAATACTTGGAATAGATACCGGCAGATACACACTCCATAACGTACGTAAGTGTCCTGCGCCATCCATCCATGCGGCTTCCTCCAATTCTTTTGGTAAACCTCTGAAGAAATTGAGCATAAGCAGAACATTAAAGATCGGCACCGCGCCCGGTATAACAAGCGCCCAGATGCTATCCAGCAGCCCCATTTCTTTTACAATTAAATAGCCAGGAATCAGACCCCCACTGAAGAGCATCGTAAACACAAAAACCCAGGCATACACGGTCCGTGAGCGGAAGGACTTTGCCTCTTTAGACAATGGATAAGCTACTAGAATCGTAAACAACAGGTTAACGGATACGCCAAGCACTACCCGGAGCAGACTAGTTCCGAAGGAGTGAATGAACTGGTTGTTCTGAAGGATATATTTATAGGAAGAAAGTGTGAAATCCACAGGCCAGAAGGTTACGCTACCCGCGTTAACAGCTGCGCTGGAGCTGAAGGAGATCGCCAGAATGTTCACGATCGGAAAAAGACAAAGCACTGCGAGCAAAGTCAGAAATACATAATTGCAGCGGAGAAACCAACGATAAGCAGTTGAAGTATGGTGCATTTAGTCCACTCCTTTCTCTCTAAAAAATCCGATATTTAGCAAAACGATACGCCAGATAGTAACCCAGCCCGATAAATACGAAGGAAACTACAGATTTTATCAATCCTAATGCGGTCGATACAGAGTACTGAGCATCCTGAAGACCAATTCGGTAAATCATCGTGTCCAAAATATCGCCTGATTCATACACTAGCGGATTGTACAGATTGAACACTTGGTCAAATCCCCCGTTCAGGACGTTGCCAAGACTGAGTGTAAGCATCAGGATCATAATCGGGCGAATGCCCGGAAGCGTAATATGCCAGGTCTGCTTCCATCTTCCGGCACCATCGATTACAGCAGCTTCATAAAGGGAGGAGTCAATGCTGGTTAAAGCCGCCAAATAAATGATCGTCCCGAATCCAAACTCCTTCCATTGATCTGTGATCACTAGTACGTATGGGAACCAGCTATTGTCGGCTAGAAATTGAATAGGCTGCATGCCTAGTGCTTTTAAAAGCATGTTAACAATCCCGCTGCTCGGAGACAGTACATCTACGATAATCCCGCCCAAGATAACCCATGAGAAAAAGTGCGGCATATAAATAATCGTCTGAATCGAACGTTTGAAGCCGTTTACACGAACCTCATTAAGCAATAAAGCCGCTATAACCGGCACGGTCAGCCCAGCAATAATTTTCATGACGGAGATAAATACAGTATTCCATACGACCTGTCCAAAACCGGGAAGCTCAAACAAATAACGAAAGTTTTCGAGCCCTGTCCAGTTCATATTCTTAAACCCTGAAATCGGGGAAAAATTCTGGAAGGCAATTACAAGGCCAGCCATCGGAATATAACTGAAAATAATGATCACTATTAAGGCAGGTAAAATCATTAAATGGAGCGGAATATTACGTAGAAATTGCTTAGTATTAAAGTGCATATGCTTTCTCCTCCTTGTATCTCAATTATAGAGCAGCCCCAAATTGCCTTAATAGTGTAGCGTATTGACTTTAAGTATCTTTTGTTGACCTGGTTATCGAACCGAATAGCTGTTCAGCCAAAAAAAGAACTGCCCGTTTGTCATTATCATGACTAGGGGCAGTCCTCTTCTGCGTCGTTTTTACTAGTTAGCTTTTACGATATCATTTACTTCTTTCGTAATTTGATCTCCACCGAGCTTTTTCCAGTTGGCTACGAATTTGTCGAATTCATCGATAGGAAGACTTCCGTAAATGATTTTGACAAAGGTCTCTGCACGCAGTTTATCCAAGGTAGCCGCTTTGCTGTTCATCGTTTTGGTTGGGGCATAAATGAACTCGTTCATCAACACCAAGTCATTGTCGCGGTAGTGTTTGATAACCGATTGTGAGCTAAGCGGCCCAAAGATCCGTTCCATATGCCATTTATCAAGATCTCCGCCGCGGTAGCTTTGAATATCATCATAGAATAGTTTAGCTTCAAGTCCCATGTTTGAGGTATCCCCCGATTCAAGGGCTTTTTCCACTTCATCCTGTGCCTTTACATTTTTGTTCGGTGGCAGGTTGGATACAACCGCGTTTTGGAAGCCCAGACCTGTGTCCCCGTTCAAATATTTTGCCCGTTCTGTTTTAGCGGACTCCCCAAACATTTTCTCTGCTTGGAAGTTAAGCAGCTTGATCAATGCCTCCGGATGCTCGTAGCCCTTACGGACCGCGAATACGCCACCAATTGTAAGATGGTTTTGGGTTTTGGCAGGTTGGTCATCAATAGATTGTACTGGATAAGGCACCCAGTTAACATTTTGATCTTTTTTAATCATGTCCTTTACTTGGAAAGGGGCCCATTGCGGCAAAAATAACATACCGGATTTACCAGCATTCACATCCTCCATCGCTTTGGCAAAGTCTTTTACCCCAAACTCTGGATCAATGACTCCTTCTTTATACAATCTTTGCAGCTCCGCAAGTCCAGCTTTTACCTCCGGTTGAATCGTACCATTCACAACCTCGCCATCGGCATTTTTGATCCAAGTTTCCAGGTAGGCATGGTACCCGAGAAGAAACGCATTGATTGGCAAGTCCTTGTTCAACGAAATGCCGTAAGTGTCCTGTTTGCCATTTCCGTCTGGATCTTTAAATGTAAAGTCTTCTGCAATCTTAATAATATCCTGCATGGATGTTGGTTCTGCCAGACCCAGCTTGTCCATCCAGTCTTTTCGAATCCATATCATATCAGAGGAATCCAGCGAACCCGGGAAGCTTACCATCGCCATCAGTTTTCCATCTTTCGTAACCGGCTTTAGACCTGCTCCGTCCTCTTCAGCGTAATATTCTTTCACAAGATCCGAAGCATATTTATCAAACACCCCGGTCAAATCCTCCAACATGCCAGCTTCATAAAGCTGCTCGAATTGCACCGTGGACACCTTTAACAAATCAGGTAAATCTCCGCTCGCCAAGGTAACATTCATTTTATCGTTATAGTTGGCATCAGCCACAATCCAGTCATAGGACACTTTAATCCCAAGTTCTTCCTCGTATCCTCTGGTCCAGATGTTATTGGAATGTGTATCTCCCTGCGCCAACGTCTCTTTGCCTGTTTCGTTCATCGTGGAGCGAAGTTTGATCGGCGGATCATATTTGGTTAAAGGACCGCCTTCCATTTCCGTTTGCGCACTAGTGTTTCCCTCTGCGGAACTACTACTGTCTCCACTATTATTGCTGGAGCAACCACTGAAAACTAATGATAAAACAATGGCCGATGCCATTAAAGGCAAGCCTTTAATCTTACTTTTCATCTATTGAACCTCCCTTATTTTCTATATCCTAATTGTAAGAAGAAAGCGTTAACACAGCGAGTGTGAACCGTTTACATTCGGTATCTTTTCTTTACCTATTCATGTTCGCCTAACAAAGCTTCGCTTTAGGATCACTCTGATTATCATAATACTGTGAGATTGTAAGTGTCTATGTATTGGTAATTAATTACACAAAAAGAGGCTGATCCTTATGCTATCCCTTAAGAATCTTAGCCATCAAGATTACCTATAATGAGCCGGCGGTGCATAGTGTAGGAGGATTGCGCTGAGGATTGCGCTGAGGATTGCGCTGAGGATTAAATTAAGCATTGAATTACGCGGCATTACGCGTTTAATTGTATTTAGTACACTTATAATGCATCAAATCACTCGGCCAAAGGATATAAGTGTATTTCGTACACTTATATTCTTGCTTTTCTCGCCGATAGGTGAATTCTCTAGTTTTTAGTTGCAGAGAATGCAATTAAAGATTCACATTCGCCTTTTGCACAAGAAATAGCTGTATAGAATACAGTTATTTTCCGGATTCCAGCAAGAATCGGCGCACAAAAAAATGCTGGGTGGAGACCGAAAACTGCATCTGCCAGATAGAGATGCTTCAGTCACTCCGCCGCGCTGCAAACTAAAAAGCCAGGCAGCGATTCTCCAATCGTCGGAGAATCGCTGCCTGGCTGTCTTTTTAACACTTATTGACCTATGATCTGATCAGTCTTTCCTTGCAGCTCCACTAGCTTCATGATCACCGAAGCCGCCAGCGCTTTTGTTACATTCTGCTGCGGATTAAACTTGCCGTTGTCATCCTTTAAGAGTCCCAATTTCACAACAAGAGCCACCGCCCCCTTATTGTTTATAGCTGAGCTATCACTAAACTGACTTACAGTCACATCTTTATCAAGATAAGCTGTGAGTTTATTATATTTCAAGAAATTAGCCAGATGAACAGCAAGCTGTTCCCGGGTTAACTTACTCTCTACTTGCAGACTTTCATCCTTATTGATCCATTTACGATCCGCTGCAAAAATAACAGCATCATAATATGAATTCTCTGGCTTCACGCCTGCTACAGTTTTCCGTTCATTATTATTATAATAATTGGTGAAATTTGGGCTAGAAGCTTTGGCAAGATAGGTTAACCAATCACCGACAGTTATTTCTTGATCCGGGTTCACTTTGCCATCGGCATCCGGTGTAATCACATGGTGGTTTACCAATTCTGATAATTCCCGCTCTGCTGTATGGCCTTTGATATCCGTTGCAGATAGTTGAGCATCCTGCTGACCGAGATAATCATAGACCGCAATCCATTTTCCAGTGACTGCATCCAAAACCTGATTCAATCCGTTAGATTCATCAAAGGTTGTATCATATACCAGCTTCACCTTCGGTGCGACATAGTTTCTATAAGTATTGTATCCGCCAACCTGAGTATACTTCAGCTTAGTCTGATATTTAGGTTTATAACTTTCGAGCGCTTCTTTCTTGGAAATTGTTGCATCAGGCGATAATGTGATTTCATCGATACTGCTTATCCGATTCCCCATGTAAGAAGTCAGTCTGCCGTAAAGATCCAAGCTTACCGTAATGGTGCTGCCACTCACAGGAATTCCTTGATGATATCTAATAAACTGATATCCATATCCTGATCCGTCTGAAATCAAACTCGAATTATCCCCGTATTCTACCAGCTTTAGCTTCTGGCTCGCCTGAGGATATAGACTATTAATTATACTAAGCGCTTTCACCTTCGCTTCAGCCTCACTAAGCTTCTTACCTCCAGCAGGTGCTGGCTCTTCCTTCTTCTTATCCTGAATAGCACCATAAGCTTGAACCTGGTACTGCAATACTTCACCGGTCTTTGCATCGATCTCGGCAGAGGATTGTTCTGGAAAGCCAGCACCAATGTAACGATCATTTCCATTACTGCCCCAGTATAGCTGCCAGATTTTTCGATCTGAATCCTGATAGTCATTTCTCAAGGTTTGCGAGATCAATTTACGATCTGCTGGGATATAAGCAACCTTCTCTACAAGCTGTGCTGCTTCTTTTGCAGAAAGCTCTGTACTAGAACTTCTTGCCTGAAAAACATCCTTGCTCTTCGCTACTTCTGAATACACGACTGAGGTGGATACGGATTCTTTTCCTTCATAATCTATCCGCTTGCCCGTTAATGCATCGATAGGATATAGAGACTGATCTATTGGACGCCAGCCTAGAATCCAGTTGTTAGGTTTTCCGTTCTTATAAATAGGAATGTAAAATAGGCCCACATCAAACTGTTCCGCAAATTGCTTCTGTGCTTGCTCCAAGGTAATCTTGGGCTGTGCAGACGGGTACTCAAGCCCTTGAGAAGACTTAGAGAATTGCGTTACATTTCCGTTACCATCCACAACTATGTTAATGCTGTCCGATCCAGAAGGAATACCATTCTTCAGAATACTGAAGTTATACCCATATTGAACAGGACCGAATAATGATTCCGAAAAATAACTATAACCGACATTCTCATTTAATTGCAGCTCACTGCTCTTAACTGATGAGGCTGCCTTAGCCACAAAAGTCTTGGCGATCTCCAATGCCTGAGTCTGCGATACTTTCGGTGGATAATAGGACTCGTTCTTTTCCTGCGAGAATGAGAGATAGGTATTGATGATATCACCATTAATGGCGTCTACCTCACTGCTAAAACCATATCCCATATTCCCTTCTTGAACCTGCCACTGAATATGCCAGATCATTTGATTTGCTGGTGCTGGGTAGCTTTGGTTAGATCCCAGTTGAACATTGTTTACAGTTGCATCTTTTAGGGATGGGAATAGTTCTTTTAACTTTGCAATGGCTTGCTCCTGCGTGAATTTCACTTTTGTAGGATCAGCCTCAGAGTTCGTAGTCGTAGCTGGAGCCGCTGATTGCGTACTAACCTGCGTTACGGAAGTGTTGCTGCTAACAGATATAGAATCGGCTGCGGCTAAGCCAGGGGGTAAGAGTAACGCGAGTGCAACTGAAGTGATCAATACCGTTTTAGCCGTTTGATGAACAAAAAGAGTACTATTGCTTTTCAAAAGAATTCATCCTCCTCTAACACGTGATTCATATTATTATACAGATATTTTCTTGTATTTTCCATAATTATTTAACGACAGGAAATTACGACATTTTGGTGATGTGAGCTATAATGGTAAACAGTTACTGCTATAATTCATCTAGAAAGGGGGTCACCGACATTACTGACTGGAACCTTCAGCCGCTTATTGACGGTATTACTAGCCTAGACATTCGCAGTTGTCTAATCGTTCAACATGGAGAAACCATACTGGAGCATTACCGTGATCCACAAATCGCTGCAGAGCTTGGCAAAATCAACTCGTGCACCAAAAGCGTACTTTCTGCCTTAGTTTGCATAGCCATAGATAAACTAATCATTCCACCTCCAGACACACCTATTTCTTTATTTTTTCCTTCATTAAAAGAAGATCGTGACCCACGTAAAAAAGAGATCACTATCGAACACTTATTAACGATGACCGGAGGCTTTAACTGGACAGAGTTCGGTGGGCAGAATTCTTTTCCGGCCATGACTAAAACCGCGGACTGGATAAAATACGTGCTTGCACAGCCATTAGCTCATACACCAGGAACCGTGATGACCTATAACTCAGGCTCCTCCCAGCTTTTGTCCGCAATCCTGCGTGATTGTTCTGGACAAGCGGTTGCAGAATTTGCCGAAGACCAGCTGTTTCAACCGCTTGGTATTCAAAGCTATCACTGGGAGAGCGATCCGCAAGGCATACATACCGGTGGGTTCGGACTTCATCTGAAGCCAGAGGATATGCTGAAATTCGGCTTACTTTATTTACAGGAGGGACGCTGGAAGAATCAGCAGATCCTTTTTTCGGATACAATTCAGCAATCCACTCGCCCTTACGTTGAAGCCAATCATCCGCAAAAAGGATTCTACGGCTGGCATTGGTGGGTATCCCAGTTCAATGCAGGTTCAGAGCAGCAGCCGAACGAGATCCCTTATTATTTTGCACTCGGCTTCAAAGGTCAGCATATTATTGTAGTTCCTGCTTACGAGCTGGTTGCAGTTATCACCGCGGATAAGTACAAAAAAGGCTCTCCTGCAAATGTTTTCGGCCGATTTATTGTGCCGGCTCTTCTAGGACAATAAGAACCAGGAATCACATGCAGTTCTATGTGTGGATGCCACACAATCCATAAAGCAGCCGCAGCCATAGACTGATAAAGTCTTGGGCTGTCGCTGTTTGATTTGAACGAAAGATCGTTCTCAATTTTTCATCAATTAGTTTGCTGCAAGCTTAAATGACACCAAATTTCTTTAATGCGTAGGCTATCCCGCCTTCACTTGCTTT
The DNA here is from genome assembly GCF_038008505.1 of Paenibacillus sp. FSL H7-0735. Classification (NCBI taxonomy): domain Bacteria; kingdom Bacillati; phylum Bacillota; class Bacilli; order Caryophanales; family Paenibacillaceae; genus Paenibacillus; species Paenibacillus sp. FSL H7-0735. The sequence continues at coordinate 5,929,330 of NZ_JBBOZH010000001.1, forward strand.
TTTTGTAACAAAATCGGCTTTTTGTTTTAACTGTTCCGCACCGTTTCCCATCGCAATGCCCAATCCCACATACTCCAACATGTCGATATCATTTCCACCATCACCAAACGCGATAGCTTCTGACCTGCAAATATTCAGATAATCCAGCACTTGTTTAATCGCAATTGATTTAGAAACTTTTGTTTCTTCAAGCACATTCATAACGTATCCGTGAAAACGTTCGAACCGTAATTCAGGAAATCTATCTTGGAATTTTTGCGCTTCATTTTCGTCCGCATACAAGCATATACAGTAAACCTCCTCTGGCAGAGCGCTCATTTTTTCGGGATATTGTGTAAGACTCAAAGTCTCCTTTAATGCCTTCATAACGCGCTCATCCTCGGAACCCATTCCGTTCATGGTTATAAGTTCGGTGAAATAGGACATGCCATGTCCGTTTAACTCAGCAAAAGCCGAGAGTTCCCGCACGGTTTCTGTTGAAAGCATTGATTTATAGATAACGTTATCCTTACATTTGATAAGCGCACCGTTAGCAGAAATAAAGGTATCAATGCCCATAGACTTGAACTCTTCACATAAGTTATGCGGTCTCCCTGTTGCAACTACGACATTAATTCCTCTCTCTATCAACTTCTCAATTGCTTCTATCGTGCTAAGCGGGATGCTTCTATCAATTTCACTTACTAGAGTACCGTCCACATCAAAAAATACAATCTTATACATATTATGAAATAAGCCTCCCCGTTCGAACGTAACTAGATAAGATTATATTTCATGGGATCTAAAACAAGAAGGAAGCCGATCACATGGATCGGCTTCCTTCTTGTTTTCTTATTCAGCTTCGGCACAACAAACTTACGTCGTTAATTTTGCATATACCACAAAAAATAACATCATTTCACCAATGATCAGGTAATTAGGTATAAGGAACAACAAATCTACTGCGAAAAAAACACCAAGTAAACCTAATAATAACGCCAAATGGAATATCCCTAACCGTTGCTGTATACGTCTATATTTATGGAAGACCAGTGAGGTAGAGAAGAAGTAAAGCAGGACCGATCCAAAAATAAAACACACCATAAATATATAATTTAATTGATCTAAAAATAACAGTTGGATCGAAGCTGCAATCATACTCAAGGATACATAAATAAATAAATGCCCATAAATTATGGTTTGCCCGGCAGTCTCTATAGTCTTGTCCACTTTCTTTTCAACATTATCAAAATATTGCCACCACATAGCTATAATTAATAGAAAAGTTAATAATGCAAATACAATAGATTGCCACGTCCAGTGGCTAGACTGTAAAACCGCAAGGATACTGACCACTGATTCCCCAAGCAGAATAAGCGTAAACAACGAGAAGCGTTCTAATAAATGATGAGTATTGATCGGACTTTTCACCAAGTATTTCCGACCGACTAATGGAAGCAAAATGTCTACAGTAATTCCCGCATACAAAACTACATAACGCATCCAAGAGTCAAAGAAAAGTGATAAAGAAGAGATCACTAATCCAATCCAAAATCTGCTTCCCAGATACCGGGCAGTGCCCTTTCTATCATCCTCTTCATTCTTATTTACCGTAAGATATTGAATGGCTGTCATAGCTCTTAAACCAACATAACCTATTAAGAATGGCATATAATATTGATCAAAGTTAACCGATAAACTCGCCGTCATTATTAATACAAAAAATAATTGTAGAATCAAGAATATCCGATGTGAAAAGATGTCTTGCCCAAACCGATTCACAAAAAGAGATTGCCCTACCCAAGCCCACCAGATCGGAACAAATATCAAAATAAATTTGGATAAGTATTCAAGTGGGATTGTACCCGCCTCTACATGCAATAGGACATGGCTCGCTTTTGAAACTGCTGCTACAAAAAGCAGATCATAAAATAGCTCCAGCCAAGTAACTTTCTTCTCAGCAATGGATGCTGTACTGTGCTCAAATCCCGATGTGCGTTTATTCATCGTCTGACTCCCTTGGTTTGGATGTGTATTTCTAATACAGTTTATCGAATACTTATCCATCTTAACCGAATTGATATACTAATTTGAAGCCCCTTTGCCTAAAATAAAACCAGCAAGCCCCCACATACGGGAGGCTTGCTGGTTTTTTCTGACTAGAGCTTTGTTCTTATTCCCCGGCAATACCGGAGCGTTCCACACTTTCTACGAAATGACGCTGTACGAACAAATACAGAATCAGAATTGGCAGAATGGTTAGAATACACGCCGCCATAACCTGATTCAGTCCAGTTGGGGCCATCCCAATAGAACCCGAAGTCATTTGCGACATCGTCTCCGCTGCCTGATTATTGGAACCATAAAACATCGCTAATCGCTGCGACAGATTATAGAAATCCGGTGTTGTTAAATACGTATTCGGTTCAAAGCTGTCATTCCAGTGCCATACCACAGAGAATAAGAATACGATCAGCATTGCGGGCTTGGCGATAGGAAACATGATTTTCCAGTACGTTCTGAATGCGCCTGCACCGTCGATACGTGCTGCTTCCTCCAACACTTTAGGCATTCCGCGGTAGAACTGAATAAAGATCAGTACGAATAATGCCCCCTTCAACCCGTGCCCAAACATAGAGGGAACCACAAACGGCAAATGTGTATTAATCCACCCCAAGTCACTAAAGAACAAATACAGTGGCACAACAATCGTCTGCGGTGGAACTAGAAAAGTAAACAACAGCAGAACGAAACACACTGCGTAGCCTGGAAAACGGTATCTGGCAAAGCCATAACCGATTAAGGAACAGCTTAAGATTTGCAGAACCGCACTCCCGAAGGAAATAATCGTACTATTTGCGAACCCGGCCCAGAATTTTAGCGAATCCCATGCCAGAAAATAGTTGCCAAAACTTATCTTTTTCGGAAGCCATTGCACTGTGGCATCGGCCACGTCTGTTACTTGCATCATGGATTTGGATACCATGTATAACAAGGGATATAGGAATACGAACGTTAAGCTGAGAATAACCAAGTAATAAAAAGCGATATTCAGCACCTGAAGCGAACGTTTCACGACCCTGTCCAGCTTGCCGCTTGCTTTTAGACGAGTTGTCAGATGTTCCATGTTCGTTGTCCGAACCTGCTTTACGGATTCCTTCAACATCTTCTACTTCCTCCCTTCGGTGGCACCGAGCGACTTGCTGAATAACAGGAAGACCAAACCCAGAACCAAGAAAATAAACACAAAATAAATCCAACCCATCGCTGAGCCATATCCAAAATCATTATTCTTAAAGACGACATTCAAAATATGACTCATGATTTGATTATCTGCCTTCGTGAATGAGCTGACGATACTAAACAATGTGTTTACGAGCATCATCGGCATAATCATCGGGAAGGTGATTTTCCAAAAGCTTTCCCACGCGGTTGCTCCATCACATTTGGCCGCTTCATACAGTGAAACAGAAATCGTCTGTAACCCCGCTAGAAAAATCAAAATTTGCACGCCAGAATCCCACATCACCAGCGTTAAAGATTCTGCATATTTCAGCAACGACTTCAAAATGTCGCCGGGGATAAAGTTATGGAGCTTATCATATAAATCCTGATTATAAAAAATCGGTAAATTTGCGGCACCCTGATCCATCAATTTGCCCAGGATCGCCCCTGAAGCAATGATGACCGGCAAAAAGAACACGCCACGAAAAAAGGTTTTTCCTACGAGTCCTCGATTTAGCAGAATCGCACAAAAGAGCGAAAAGATAAGAATTAACGGAACCTGAGTCACCGTCGACACCATCGTCGATTTGAGCAGAGGCAAGAAATTAACATCTGTAGTAAAAGCGGCGCGATAATGCTCCATCCCAACAAAAGTGGCCAGTAAGCCGCTTTTGCTCACTTGGAGATCCTGAAAGGAATAATACAAGGAACGGCCCAGCGGAACAGCCATAAACACCAGAAATCCGACCAGCCACAGGCCGATGAAGGAATATCCTTCAACGAAATAACGCGCTCGCATCGATAGCTTTGATTTTTTCACTTCATCATCCTCCTGTTACCGCATAGCTGAATGCCTCGACGGTCTGACCAGACACGTCAACAGACTGCTCATTATAGTTGACTATAATGCTCACACCGTTTGCATAAGTCGTCCGAAAGACCTTACTTTGCAGCTGCTCATGATTCGTCATTTGCTGGTTACTAATGCTGTCATAGACCTCTTTCAATGCGAGATAATTCTGTACAGAAGGTGCCAGCCAGTTCTCAAGACTAGAACTGAACAGCCGGTCTGCCATGGTTCTCTGAAGATCGCTAGTCGGAGCATAAGTTAATTCATAACTTGGAAGGGCTCCATATTCCAGCGCCCGTAAGGTTTGGTTACGGGAATCATCGTACAGATTAACCGGGCTTGCTGTATAAGGCACTAAGCCGTGTAACACTAGTTGATAGAAAGGAATCGCCCGATCTGTATAGACAAATTGACTGGAGTCGAGCGGCACTTGATCAATCCGGTTCACATGTCCTAATGTATAGGCAAAACCATAATCTACTGCCGTGTTAAGCTCACCCTTACGGAAGTTATCCAATGCATTAACATAAGTATCTTCTGTAAGCTGGCGGTCCGTATTGGATTTATTATCCTCATCGGAGTATAGCAAGCTTCCAAAGTGTTCAAACTGTACACCCTTCACACCCAAATCCTGGAACTTGCTCAGCTCAGCATTACTGCGTTTTGCGATAACACTAGGTTTCATTAAATAGAAATAATCATCCGTATTCCACCGGGTAGAGAGATAATAAACGTACTGCTTCAAGACTTCACGATTAATGCCGCGCACAGCATCTCTGCTTGCCTTCACGCTGTTGCTATCTTGGTAAGGTTTCACGTAGTTAGCTTTCAAATAAAGATTTACGCCCTTGCCTGCGGCATATTCCTGAAGCTCTTTAAGTCCCTTTTTACCTCCCAGCTTCTTTTCAACCGGAAATTGTTCTGGCTGGTTTCCGTATAAACCATTTTTGGACCATCCCTCGATCGTAATCTCTAGCTGAGTAACACCCTCTGCCTGATATTGATCAATCATGTCCTTGATTTGTTTAAACGTAGCTGCTTCTATAAAAGTTGAACCGATGACTTCATCACGAGAAATCCCACCGAGCACTTGAAGATACAATGGCGTGTTCTCAAGAACTACTTCCTTGACCTTTTTCTCTTCCATTAAATAATTACGGTATTCCTTCGCCATCCCAACGTAGTTAGCTTCCTCGCCTTGGAGCAGAACATAACGTACGCTACGATCGGTTTTGATCATCTCACCCTGATAATAAGGAATTTGGCCGGAATTGCCGACAAAAATAACATCATCCTTGCGCAGGGTAAATTCACTTGATGCTCTATAAAGCGAAATAGCGCGAATGCCTGATGGAACACCGTTTATTTTAGCGTCGGTATCTCCCTTAGTAACAATTGCTAAATATCCGGTGTCTCCCTGATAGATCCCAAACACTGGCAAAGCGATGGCTTTTTTAAGAGGTGCCGCCTTTTGCCAAGAGTTATCCGTAATTTCATGATTTTGTTTCACGAAGGTTTCGTCCCCGCCGTAAATGTACTCAGAATAACCTTTCAAATAAACGGGATGTTCTTTACGAAACTCCAGCAATGCCCCTGAACCATCTGGAAGCATCATTGCCCCCTCTGCATCTTCTCTAGCCGCATGAAAAAATGGCAGAACCTCCAGACTCGTGAATTTCGCATTCCCCTCTTCCTTCAAATACTCCTGTGGAATGGAAGCCTCAAATCCATTAGCCGTCAGTCTGTACTCCAGAGCAAAAGAAAGCTTCAGGCTAATAAAAGCAAACTCCGCGCGGACGACATCTTGCTCAATCGTTACGGTAACCGTGGAGTCCTCATCTTTAAGTGGGTAGACCTGTGTAATGTCAGCCCCCTGTGTGTATCTTGCATAAATCGGTGCGGTCGTGTATTTCTTAATATTTGGCATGGCTGTTCGCTCCAGCTGTGGAGATCCAAGCCACTCCTTGTTTGTGATTTTGTCTGTGATGCGAAGATTTCCCGATTTCTCATCTACATACAAAATATAGCGTTCGTTCTCCAGTGCTTTTGTTCCAGGCGTGACCGGCTGCAGCTCAACCTTCTGAACAGGTGCTGCTACGACGGCTGGAGTCTGCTCTTCTGCAGGAACCGCAGTCTCCTTTTCTTTCACAGCAGTGGCCTGCCCTTCAACTGGTTCAGTCACCACCGATGTTTGCTCTTGCCCAACCTCTTTGCTTTCTTCAGTCTGAACAGACTGCGCAGCGGTGGACGGATCGGCGGAACTGTGTAGGGGTTGAACATTTATCACTGCGAACAGCATCATCACAACAATACAGAGAATGCCCCGCACTTTAACTTTTTTTCTCATCGTGTTACCTTTCCCTCCTTACGCGCGCAATCTCAATTCTTTGAGCAGATCGACAATAAATGAAACAAATTGATTGGAAATACCAAACAGCAAAATACCTACGAACCAGATAATGGCGATTCCTATTACACTGATTATGGTGATAAAAATAACCTTGCGAATCTCAAAATCATGCAGGATCTTCACCTTCATTAAAATCAACCAAGCCACCCAAAGAATCACAAACTTGTGCAGCAGATTGAAGGTTGAAGCCTCATCCAGCGAAAGGACCAACGTTAACAGTGTGACTGGAAGGATAAAGAGCATGTATGGAACAAGGGCAAAGGCACTGCCCACAAAAATCTCTTTGAATTTCCCCTCACCATCCATAATCGTACTGACACCCCAGTTCGAGACACACCAGGTCAACCAAGGAACGATAAGCCAAATAAACTCATGAAACATGGAGATTTCATGCGGCTCTCTTGTTTGAAAAGCATACCCTGTAATCAGAATCGAGATCATTCGTGCCACAAAGGTCAGTAGAACGATGGCAATCCCCTGTATCCAGCGGATACGTTGCTTTCCTTGAATATCGTTATAGAACTGATAAGGATGAACTACAACCTGATGAATCATTCGCAAAGTGTTCATCCAATCTCCCCCTTTGCCGGATCCAATACTGCCTTGTTTCCTCTATACAGCCAGGTATGGAATCTCCGGTATAATCTCGGCACACTCCAGAGCAGTACTAAGAACAGTCCAATTCCGCCGGCGAAGAAATAAGTAAAGTGCTCTCGGATAAACAATTTACGATATTCGCGGAAAGCAGATGAATAGTCAGCTTTGGAATTTGAAAGCTTGAAGTAGCTCATAGATTCCTTATATTGCTCTGCTTTATATAGCGCTTTGCCGATAGCTTGATAAGCCATATCATAATTGGCGTTCAATCGCAGCACCTCTTGCCATAAGGATTGCGCTTCGTCATAGCTGCCATCTACATAGAGCAAAGACGCCTGATGAACCAAATCCGCAAAGGGCGTGGTCCGGAAGCGATCGATTCTGCCCCGTCCTTTATCCACTACATAGATCAGGCCATCAGCGGTTTGATCTACGGCGGAAGGAGTCACGAAGAGTCCATTCTGATCCCCAATCCCGCCAAAGCTGAATAACAAATTCCCCAGCTTGTCATATTGGAAGACTTTACTGGACTGCAAATCCAGCGCAGTTATAAATCCGTTCTTATCAATACTGATCCCCATAAAGGAAGCCATACTGAATGGACCCTCAGAGTAATAATCACCGTACCAGCGTTTACCAATGTTCAGCGTATCTACGCCTACCGGAGATAACCGTTTGATCTGGTTGTACTCTTCGCCCAAGGTTGTGCTGTAGATAAACCCTTCTTCATCCAGATCCACGTTCGAGAACTCAGAAGGTTTAACGGTCGCCAGCTGGTTCTGCTGCTCTTTAGTAGCCACCAGCTTAATTAAGAGACGTGTCCATGAGAAACCTACATGGTTCGCCCCATAGAACCCCTTGAACTTACCGCCCGAGTCAATTTGCAGCAACCCCTGCGTGTTACCATCGCTCACCACATACATATAATCACGCTTATCTACGACTAATTTAGAAGGAGAATAAGAGAAATTAGCACCCAGTAATGGGCTGTCCGGTTTTAGAAACTCTTTTACGAACTTGCCATTTTTATCAAAAATAGCAATACGCGCGTTTTTTGTATCTGCTACATATACCGTTCCATCCTCTTTCACGAATACACCCTTCGGCTCTTGCAGCTTGCCGCTGCCTTCCGTATCGCCGATCAGATTTAGCAGACGACCGTCCTTATCCATATGAACAATACGGCTATTGCCCGTGTCTACTACGTAGAGTGAATCGTCATCACTAATAAAGAGAGATTCCGGATTTTTGAAGGACCCCGTATCTGTTCCTGTTGGATCGATAGAAGAATCGTAGAGATAACCATTAATCGAGCGGACCTCATTGCCGGACTGATTCCACGTATACCCCTCATATGGGGCTTCACCAGCTAGCGCCTGCCCTGGAAGCAGCAGCACTGGCAGTGTCAGCGTCACCAGTAGCCCTGTTAGCAGCATTTTTTTCATATTACGTCCTATCATCATGACTCCCCCTATTCCTTCAGCCCCGAATGGGCCATTGTCTGAAGCACCATCCGCTGCGTTAATATAAAGACAAGAATAGTCGGGAGAATCATCAAGAAGCTTGCTGCTGCCAAAGTGCCTACCCTAGCAACGACTCCGGCTCCACCACTGATAGTTTGGATGGCGAGCGGCAATGTCTTCATTTCCTGAACAGTCGTATAGACCATTGAAGGATACGGATCATTCCAAGCAGAAATGAAGCTAAATAAAGCAAAAGTCGAAATCGCCGGCTTAAGCATTGGCATCACAACCACCCAGAATACCTTCCATTCGGAAGCACCGTCTATACGGGCTGCCTCTAATAAAGCGTCTGGAAGCTGCCGCAGGAACTGGGTCATAAGGAACATTCCCATGGGTGCAGCCAGATAAGGTAAGATCATTGCAAAATACGAATTCATTAATCCGCTGCGGCTAATCAGCAAATATTGCGGAATTTGCAATACTAAGGGTGAGAACATCAGCGCCGCCACAATCATACTAAAGATAGCGCTTTTAAATGGCATATTGTGCTTGGCAAGCGGATAAGCCGCCATTGCTGAAATTAAGACACCCCCGACCACAATCCCTGATGTAACGACCACGCTATTGAAAATAAACCGTGAGAACGGCACCGCCGAGGTTCCGGTAATTAACAGCAAATCACGAAAGTTCACCAACGTCGGATTCACTACGAAAAACCGTGGTGGGAACAGGAATAGTTCGCTTGTTGGTTTTAAAGCAGTCACTGCCATATAGACAAGTGGCAGCAGCATAATTAGGCCAAACACCGTTAAGAACAGATACAAAAAGATGCCTCCATAGTCAATACGCCGTAAATTTATTTTGTGCATCCTAATCCCTCCCCAGCACTTTGAAGATGAGACGGTTGAGCCCAAGCATCAAAGCGAACAGTAATACAGCAATCGCTGACGCATATCCCATCTCAAAGCGGATAAATGCGTAGTCGAACAGATGCGCCATAATCGTATGGCCTGCATAAAGGGGACTCGGAAATCCAACAAGCCGCATACTGACGTCAAATACGGTAAGCGAACCGACCACCTGCATCACCGCACCGAATAACAGCTGCGGTTTGACGCATGGAATCGTAATGTACCAAAGCTCCTGCCAGCGGTACTTGACCCCATCAATTGAGCCAGCTTCATATAAATCTGTCGGTACATTTTGAAGTCCGGCCAGAAAAGCAAGGAAACCTACCCCCATACTCATCCATAAGGAAACTATGATGATCACCGGTACGATCGAATCCACATTTTGCAGAAATAAATAAGGTTCATTGATAATCCCCAGCTGAATGAGCCAGTGATTAAGCAACCCCTTGCGGTCGCCGGCGAACAAATACAACCAAACCACGGACATCGCTACTGCACTTGTAATCGATGGCACATAGTAGCATAAGGTATAGAAAAAACGGAACTTCTGCGGAATCTGGCTAATCAGCCAGGCCAGCAAGAAGGCCATAATATAACCTATCGGACCTGTAATAATGGCAAATTTCAGCGTAATCCCAACAGCTTTAAGAAAGATATCATCGTCTACAAACAACAGCTTATAGTTAGAGAAGCCAATGAATCTCGGTGTCTCAATAATGTTGTAATAGCTGAAGCTTAGAACGACGGACATGATAATAGGAACAATAGTAAAAACGGTGAACAGAATCAGGAAAGGGGCCAAGAAATAATAGGAAACTTTATTTTTCTTGATATCTAACCAAAGCTGAGTCCATTTCCCGGGAGTTTTCGTCGGCTGCATCTGTACGGCTTCGTTCTGTGCCGGTGTAATTATTTCACTACTCATTTCTGACCTCCTTCCTCTTTGGCGCTTGAAGTCTGGGAAGTTTCAATTCCGAACTCTTCGCGTTTCTTACTAAGCTCTTTATTGATTTCACGCACACCTTGCTCCATCGCCTCCCGCGGGAATTTACCGTTGAGCACAATTTCATTCCAGATGTTGGCGATATGCCGGGTCGTGTAATATCCTCCAAGCACCACTTCGCGCTCTTTAAACCACTCCCACTGTTCCATAATGGCGTCGATATCATCTTGCTGCCACGGCAGACGTTTGAGTGCTTCAACATTGGCTGTATTCCAACGAGCTTCAACACCCAGCAAAGACTCAAGCTCTGAGCCGAAGTTCTCCTGTGCATCCGCACTGGTCCACCATTTCAGGAACTCCCAAGATTCTTCTTTCATATCCGTATCCTTAAAAATAATTCCTGTCTGTGCAAGCCCGCCTGTAGAACGGTTAATCTGTCCATCTGCTTGTTCAATACCCGGCATTGGTTTCATGCCCCACCAGCCTGTCAATTCAGGTGCGGCTGTAGATAACAGAATGTATGTGGAATAATCAGCAACGCCGATTGGCATCTCTCCAGAACGGAAACGGTTATAGAAATCCGCTTGTTTCTGCAGCTTGTAGTTCGTAAAGAGTCCCGTCCACATTTTCATAGCTGTCAGTGCTTCTGGTGAATCCAGATCAGACAACATCCCATTATTCTTATAGAAATCCCCGCCATACTGGAATAAGAACGGCGCAAACTCATTAATTGCTAGACTTGGATTGTTCGGGGCATGTGGATAATAGAAGTCCATCCCGTTTTGTTGCAGCACAGGAATCAGTTCCATAACCTCTTGCCACGTATCCGGAATATCCTTCTCGCTAATGCCCAGCTGTGCCATAATATCTTTCCGGTAAAAGAGCATCGTGAAGTTCTGATTCTCAGGTAAGGCAAAATCTCCGTTATCATACTTATAAGGAATCAGTGCACCCGCTCTGAAACGTTCAGCAACCTCTTGATAATCTGAGAATTCATTCAGATTCACGAGTGAATTCCGCACCGCGAAGTCAATCGGCACTTCACCCTCAACCCCCAGTGCCACATCGGGAGCAAGTCCGGCAGTATTGGCTAATAACAGAATCTGCTTCTGATCCGCTGCAAGCGTAGGAATAATATTGACGTTCACCTTGATGCCCGTGTTTGGTGTAAAGTCCTCATCCACCATTTGCTTAATGATCTCCGCCCAATCACGTCCACGAGAGATCCAGACATCCAGCACCTTTTCATTTTTGTACGTATTTCCTATGCCGCTGTAATCCTTTGTAAAAGAACTAAAGAAGTCATACGTCATCGTCCCTACACGGGTATACCAAGGAGCCGCGTCTTTAGGCCATGGCTGATCTTCCGACTTCACTTCAATATAGTCCATTACAATACTCTGCTTCATTAATCCGTTGACCCATAAGCCCAGCGATGACTGCAGATCCGTAAATTGCTGAAGACGACCTGGAATACTTGAGGTATCCTTCGCCATTTCCAGGAACCGGTCACGTGCTTCATAAAGCGTACTCAGCTCAGAGCTTCCATCAGCAACGCCAAAAGCATACATATCCTGCACGGCATCATCCAACGTCCGCGCCATCAAATGTAAACGTGGCACAAGATTAGGAATGTTCTGCTCCAGCTGCCAATCCCCGTTTGGATCGGGGTTCGTTCCCGTTACCTGCGTGATTTCACGTCCCAAAAGAGACATTTTATGTGTAGTGTTCAGCACAGCTTCAATCATTCCGCCTACACCCGATACTTGAACCTCCATCCGCAACGTATGCTTGCCTTGTTCGAGATAAAAGAAGTATTCTCCGTCCTCATTCCCCAGCTTGTTTACTTGCCATTCCGCTTTGTAAGGGAATTTCAAGGCATTCAGCTCTTGGAACGGTACCTCGCCATCAATCATAATCCGGCGTTCCACCGGTATCCCGTTTAGGAACCACTGGCCGTAACGAATTGCGATATTGTAGAGCCCTGACTCAGGAATCTCGAAATCCCATTCCGCCCATTGTCCACCCGTACGCCACCCGACACCCCCAAAACTATTAAGCACAATAGCATCTTTGTTAAAAGGTTCGGTGAGTGGCTCCCGGTCCTCGATCCGCTTCAGCGTTGGATCTGAACGAAGGGAGGATTCTTCTGCCTGAATTTTAATCACTTGATTCTGAACAGGCTTGTAACCCTTATTCTCATACTCCTGCTTCACTTCCGCATAAGTCGGGAGCGGTTCTGGAGAAAATATTCTCAGTTCACTAAGTGCAGCCGGTTCCCGGATGGCTTCCAGCTTCACCGTATGCTCCCCTTTGGTCAGATAAAAGCGAAAGGGATCCGCAGTTCTGGCCTCGGCATCTCGAAACTCCCGATATTGCCAGCCTGTTACCTCTTCCCGCTTGGGATTAAATTCATTCCCTTGATTGTCCAGCCATGGCTCTGCACTTTCCTTCCACATCCGCTGGAATTCCATTTTTTTTACTTGAGAGAATAAATACTCCCCATCAATCTTTACGCTTCGAATGATCGAGGATCGTTTACCAGGAAGGGCATAATACTCCATCCCCATCTGATACAACCCATCTGCCGGAACCGTAAATTTATATTCCACCCAGCTATCCTCTGCTTTAAGCGCTAGTACCTTGCCGGGTTTTCCACCAAGATCCGTCATTACCTCTGTACCTTCAGAACTAATGGCCTTATAATCCCCCGAAGGAATAGCAAGCGTAAAATCCGATGAGTCCTTTGCTCCATCCTGCTGTTTTTCCTCGTAATAGCTTAAGTAAGAGGCTTCGAGTTTTGAATTCACACTATCGCTTTCTAAAATAGAGCTTTCATCAACATCCGCATAAACGGGGATGCCATCCATCGCTGAATTATCAAACCCTCGTGATTGATTCCACCACACTAGGGAGACTCCTAAAAGTACCAGTAACAACAAACTAATCTTATATTTTCGCAGTATGCGTAACACGCATCGGTCTCCTCCCATCTTTACGGGCCTCTCGGACTTAAGTGAATACAAGCAGGGCAGCTCTGGCAATTGCAGGCTGCCCCTCCTGTTATTAGATTTCCTTACGGCTGCATTCCCATTGCCTTTTTAAAGGCAGCAATTTCTTTGGAAGCTTGCTTCAAGACATCATCACCAATTTTTTGAATAGCCGTCTTGGAATCTGTGTTCTTAGCCAGTGCATCACCGATCGCCGTTATAAAGATTTCCCAGCCCTTGTTATCTACTGGTGTAAGGTGTTTGACAGGAATATCATTGCTTAATTGTTCATATAGTTTAAATTCCTCTTGCCCACCCAGATATTCATTTTTAGTGTTTGCGTACCAATCAAGACTGGAAATATCCTTGTAACCTGGCTGAATGGAATGTTTTGTCCAAATTTTCCAAGCATTTTCACTTCTCATGCTCCATTGAATGTAAGCCCATGCTGCTTCTTTATTTTTGCTTTGCGAAGGGATAACAAAGCTTGATCCGCCCATTCCCACGTTAATGCCTACTGGCAAACGGGTTACTTTCCACTTTCCGGAAAGCTCAGGGAATGTTTCTTGAAGTCCGCGCGCTCCGAATGAACCCGATACGACACCAACCAAATCACCTTTTAGAACTAGCTGTTTACCTTCGTCTGAGCCATAACCGATATGTGGTGCCCAGCCCAGCTGTTGTCCACGTTTTGTAATATCGAGAACCTTCACCATTTTGTCCGTATTACGTGTCCAGTTCATATCCTTATCAAAGTAACCGACTTCATCTCCTGCCCATACGATCGGGCCATCGCTCCACTCCATAAAATATTTACCGTTAGCTTTCAAAATTTGAGCCAGGTTCAAGAGATTCTCTTCATCTTGCATGTATTCACCGAGCTCAGCAGGATCACTTGGCAATCCAAGCTCTTCAAAAATGTCTGCACGGTAGTAATAAACCCCCGGGGTCATATCCCAAGGCATACCAAGCAGCTGTGAGCTGTCCGGTGTCATCCAACGTTCCCAGTTATACGGAACAACCAGATCTTTATATTTTCCAGCGTTATAAGGCTCTTCCAAAAGATTCTCCAAAACATTTCCCGCCATATAACGGTTCAACTGGTACATCTCTACTTCTGCTACGTCCGGTGCCCCGCTACCTGCGGCGATTGTGGTTTGCAGCTTGTCATGCAGGTCGCCAAAGGGCATAACTACCGTCTTCAGCTTAATACCAGGATATTCAGCCATAAATGCAGCGCCGACTTCATCAAATACTTTTTCATTAAAGGCCCAAACCGTAACCTCACCTTGAATATCTTTGCTTGGCAGGTCGTTGGCAGGATCTGTTGCTTCCGTGCCCTCTGTAGCTGTTGCATTGGTTGGCTCACTAGCATTATTGGTTTTTTCAGTGTTCGTTTTCCCGTTGTTAGCTGCATTTTGATTCGTTGTTGAGCTTCCAGCGCTGCTACAGGCTGACAGAATAAGCACAAAAACCATTAACATACATACGACTAAACTGCTCGTTTTTCTTTTCGAAATCATAACCTAACCTCCCTCTTAAATTGAACAAATAAATGCTTGTTTATAGTGAAGGAGTGAACCTCCCTCCATGACCGGCTATTTCCCCCCTTCCTTTAGTCTTAACACGGTCACGGAATATTTCGGGAATTCAAACTCCAGACTACCTTTGTCTACACTTACCTTTTGAGTTACAGGTGCCACCTTGTCAGGTTCAGCGAAGCTATTCTCAGCATTTAAATCGTCCGACTGAAGTACGGTAGCTGTTCCTCCCAGGCTTGATGTGGCAAGTCCGGCAAAAGAAACATCCGTGCGCTGAGCAGTGTCACCCGCATTAACGACTTTAACGATCAGCTCACCTGTGGCAAGATCACGGCTTGCAGTTTGGAACAGCGGCCCTGCTGGACTTTCATCGTTCACCTCTTGTATAAGCTCATCGTCGAGATAGAGCCGGATATTAGCACCTGATAATTCAATGCGGATATCATACAATTTCCCAGTCTCAATCCTTACAGGAACCGTTCTTCCGATGACTGCTCTTGTTCCACCTACTGATTTTTCAATCGCGCTCTGCGTATTTCCCCAGCCGCCAAGATTCCACCAATAGAAATTGCCTTCATCTTTAGAGCCGAACATAATGAGCATGCCTTCTGCTCCGCCAGTCTTTTTCGCCTTAAGAGAAAGTGTATAATCACTCCATGAAGCCTCACCGGCAACTGCGCGAATATCAATATCATTAGAAGTCTGCTTAAAAGTACCCTTGGATTGTTCCCAGTCCCCATTGTTTAGAGTCCAGGCTCCGGAATCCTTCTTGAAATGATCTTCAAAAAGAACGTCATCACCTTTCGCTACTCGTATATCGCTGTACTCTACCTGGGTGGCCCAAGTCCCCAAACCAATTCCACCTTGAATGGATTGCTTACCGGAGGTTTCTTCTTGTCCTAGAGCCACAAGTGAGGTTGGAAGAACTACATCCCCCTTATTGCTTCCGAACATCTGCTGCACATGATAAGAAGGTGTTCCGTAGCTAGTCGATGAATCAAATACAATAGCGTCCGGGTTCCAAGTACGATCCTTCGTATTCACAAACAACGGAGCATAGGAGGACATTTTCACGATATCAGAATTCCGTTCCATACCCATCATAAAAGCGGCCTCGCCGATTGCAGCGTTCAGATTGCCTTCTCCGGCACCCTTGGTCACCGCATACTCACCAACATAAATCTCAGGACCACTACGGTCATAAGTATCGTATCTGTTCGAGTTGCTGAGGAACCATTCAGAGGTTTCATAGTAATGCTCATCAACCAGTTCGATAGGCTCCCCTTCAACTGCCGCATTGGCAATGAGATGAATCTCTGGATACTGCTCTTTAATTGCCTTATAAAACAAGCCATAACGCTTAATATATTCACTCATCTGGAAATTGTTTTCGTTACCAATCTCTACATATTTCATATTAAAAGGCTCCGGATGACCATTGGCGGCTCTTTGTGCCCCCCATTTGCTAGTAACCGGTCCGTTTGCATATTCAATGGCGTCCAGCGCATCTTGTATCCACGGCTGAATTTCACTGACTGGAACGGTATTCTGCTTGGCTATAGGATCTCCGTTATGTGAAATCCCGATATAAGCTACATATAATGGTTCCGCTTTCAGATCTTCAGCCCATTGCAGATATTCGTGGAAGCCCAGCCCATCTGAGGAGCGATAATCCCAATATCCCTTATGACCGGGACGCGTCTCAATCGGTCCAATGGTATTCTTCCATTGATAAGCATCTGTTGGCGTTTTTCCTTCCACAAAACATCCCCCCGGAAAACGAACGAATGCGGGTTTCATCGCAGCTACCTTTTCAGCCAAATCGATGCGAAGTCCATTCTCCCTGTTGTTCCAAGTCTCAGGAAACAAAGACACCATATCGAGATAAACAGTACCTACATTTGCAGCAGAGATTACAATTCGTGCGTTTGCTACAGTACCTGTAGAAGTCAGTGTGTATGTATATGGGTTCCATCCTTCTTTTAACTTATCAACGGTCTGTTCTGCATATAGCTCTTTGCCATCCGGGCTTTCTAACGTTATACGCAGTGGCATAATGTTCCCTGGCTCTGGCCGCGCATAGAAAGACAACTTGTAACTGGCATCCTTCGTCAAAGCGATCCCCCAGTAACCGTTATTCACAGCAGATACCGAACCGCCCTCGGCAGCAGATGATACTGTTAAAGCCATTGCCTGGGTCTGAGCCTCGTTCAAAAGCTTAGTGCCGGTCAGAGCAAGCTTCCCTTTACTGCCTCCTTTTTCATCAATCCACCAATTGAACAATGTGACCGAACTATCCTCAAAGGAACGATTGGAAATCAGCTCTGCATATAGCCCTCCATCTCCCGCATGATTAATCTCTTCGAAAAAGGCTCCGTACAACATCGGGCTTATCTTAGCTCCCGGATTTTCCGTATCCACGGTCAACGTATACGCGGGTCCACTACTTGTATTAGCTGCTGTCGCCGGTGGAACAGTTTCCTTTCCCGCTTCACCCGTTGCTTCTACGGCAGATTCCTTAGACTGAGACAGTGGCGCGGTGTTTTCTCCCTTAGAAGCCCAATAATACGTCAGACCGCCAACTACAATCACGAAAATCAGCACCGTAAGCCATAGTTTTCGTCCATATTTATTCAAAGATATTTACCCCCAACTTTTTATTAGCATTTTCATTTTCTTATGAAGCGAACAAATCCTTCCATTCGTAAAAACTTAAAATCATTCCGTAAAACCTAAATGAATCCGTTTCCATTGATAAAATACCATACTAAAATCTGGTTGTAAATAAATTAAACTAAACCTTTTTATACTTTTATGAATATAATTTCCAATAGATTTGCAAGAAATTAAGAGATTTATTAGTTTTTTTAAAATAAATTCCCTCTTTTCATCTCACCATCTTTATATTCCTCTAAAATAAACGGGGGTTTACAGCTATAAGTAAGTTTATTTTTCATTTTTTCCTCCATTTATTTTACTGTTTTATTTTTCCATTCAAATAATAATGAAATTAAAATTAATTTTATTCTCACCAAAAAATCATATAAAAAAAGCTCCCCTTTGCCTAAACTCGGGCAAAGGAAAGCTATAGTTATATCTCAACTAAATTTAATTCCGCCACTTCATAAACTTGTAATCAAGAAAATCAACAAGCAAGAAGAGAATAAAACCGACCAAGCTGAACAACATAATTCCCGCATACATCTCCGGATAATCTAATCTTAACCACGCATCCATGATGAAAAAGCCCATGCCGTGCTCTGTTCCATAAATCTCCGTAAAAAACAGTACAGATATCGCTGTCCCTAGCGAAATACGAATCGTACTCAGAATCACTGACAATGCACCCGGCAGTGTCACATGCCAGAACTTCTGCACAGCGCTGGCACCTATACTAGTTAAGACATCATAGGTATTGTCCGGAATAGCCTTAACCCCATCCCTTACAGAGATGATGATCTGAAACAATAGAATCAGCATGATCATTAGGATTTTGGACGTTTCCCCAAGCCCGAAGAACAGCATCACTACTGGAAGCAGGGCAATTTTGGGAACCGGATAGGTCAAGTAAACCACAGGGTCCAGCAGTTTGTTCCAGGTCAACGAACGTCCCATTAGAAGACCTATGAGCAGTCCAATAATTAACGCCAGCACCACACCCGCAAAAATTCTGAACAAGCTATACCCCACATTTATAGCAATATCCTGCACCCCTAACTGAAACATCGCTTTATATACAGCAAAGGGACTTGGCAAAATCGAATGATTCATAAGTAAAAATGCGATATACCAGACTACATTCATACAGACAAATACAAATAGAAGCCTTACTAGATGATGAAGTCGACGTTTGTTTACCATATCTCCTGCATTACCTTTCTAATCCGCTTAGTCTGCTCAAAGAAATCTACACTGTCCCGCTTATCCTCATGCTTCATATGAAACACCAACTGATTATCAATAATTTCAGGTGTAGTTTCTTTGTTGGAAGGCATGACAATAATCTTTTGCCCCAGCAGAATCGCTTCTTCCACATCATGAGTGACAAATAACGTAGTCGTAGGGTTAGCCAGCCAGTTATCTAAAAAGAGGACCTGCAGCGTTTCCCTTGTTATCGCATCGAGTGCAGAGAATGGCTCGTCCAGCAACAGAATAGTAGGCAAAATGGCAAAAGCTCTGGCAATCGCCACTCTTTGCTGCTGGCCTCCACTAAGGGATAAGGGATAACGTTCTGCTAAATCAGAGATCGCCATCGACGAAAGCCACTGCTTAATCTGCGTCTCCCGTTCTTGCTTGGATGAACTTGCCGTATGCGTAATCTTCATCGCTATCTGAATATTATCATGTACAGTCTTCCAAGGAAGAAGCCCGTAGTTCTGCGGCACCAGCCCGATTAACGTTTCTTTCTCATGCACAGATTTCTCATTAAAAAGAATGTGTCCCTGATAGCTAGGCAGCAAACCCGCAATCGCCCGTAATAAAGTTGATTTCCCGCTGCCGGAGGGTCCGATAATGGTGTAAATCCCGTGCTCCGGCAAAGTTAAATCTACCTGACCCAAGGCCAATTGTCCGCTCTTATATTCTACTTTCAGATCCTTTATAACGAGTCCTTTATTTCTTGAATTGGACATCAGAAATCACATCTTCAGCCGAGATATTTTTGCTGAGCAAACCTTTTTCCCGTGCCCAAGCAAATGCGGCCTCTACTTCCTTCACATCCACTTGATAAGCTGGTACATAATCTGGTACCTTGATTTCATCTTTTAATGTTTCCGGATATCCTACTTCTTTGATTACAAGATCGATATATTCGGATTGCTCATGGGATTTCATATAAGCTACTGCTTCATCATATGCAGCATACATACTGCGGATAGCCTCTGCTTTGGCATCAATTGCAGTTTGCGGGAAAGCTAAAACGAACGGATTTACTCCCGCAGTTAGCGTTGAGCTCAGTACACGCAACCCTGAGGTTTTGCCCATAGTTACAAAAGGTTCCGGCAAAATAGCCGCATCCGCCTTATTATTCTTAAGCAATTCTAAACGGGTCGGAATCTGTGGAACCTCTGTGACTGTAATATCATCTTCGGTCAGGCCCGCTTGTTTCAGCATCATTGCCACTGTATATTGTGTGGAGGTATTTTTGGACAAAATCACGGTTTTACCCTTCAAATCCTTCACATCCTGGATGGATTCATTTCCAGTCAGCAAATCAAACTCTCCAAAAGTTGTACTGGCGATCTTCACATCCAGTCCAGCCTCATTGTAAATGGAGATCGCAACCAGGTCAGCGCTTAGACCATCCAGCTTGCCTGCTTGAAAAGCTACATCCCGATCTTTGGCGCTTTTAAATGTTTGGATATCCAGCTCCACACCGTGGTTTTTATCGAAACCTTGTTCATGTGCGATGATAAAAGGAATAGCATCAATCGAGGGCAATAAACCTAGCGACAAGGAGGTAACTTCTTTTGCAGCTTCTGGAGCAGCTCCCTCTGACGATTCTGTATTTGTATTATTTTTCGAACCACAACCGACTGCAAGTGCAGCGATGACAACAACCATCATAGATAACAACAACATTCTCTTTAGACCTTTATTCTTCATTTAACTCTCCTGCCTCCATTATTCTTTCTATAGTGTAATTCTCTGTAATATTCTTTGCTCACTCATAAATGTGCATGCAAAAAAATCCTTAAGCTCTACAAAAAAAGCTTTAGGCATGTTAAGTTTACCACCAATCTTTATATTTTGTATATTTATAAATTTAGATATAAGTAAATAGAAGCGACGCAAAAAAAGCTGACAGCGGAATGGTTCCGCTACCAGCCTCAATTTCAATGTTATGGAGTTAGTAGATTTGTGTGGATTTTAATGACAGCTTTTTTAATCTGCTGCCCCGGTTGACCCATACCCGGTCTGTGAACATCATGAGGGAAAAAGACCGCGAACATGCCAGGCTTCAAAGATAACAATATTTCATCTGCTGATGGGGGATAAAGCGCATATTCTCCTTCGGCATCGTAAGGCTTAATGGGTTCGATCCCTTCTTGCAGGGTTGCCCAGCCAATCGTTTCTTCACCTTCGATCAGATAATGCACATCAATATAGGCCTCATGCTTCTCTGCGACTTGTTCCTCCAGCGATTTTGCCTCAAGAGCCATAATCGAAGCATACATTTCGTTCCCGCGAATTTCGATTCGTCCAAGATCAGGATCATGTTGTAAGATTACTTTCAATTCCTCGATAGCCTCAACAATGACAGGATTCTCATACTTGATATGCTCTTCCCAAGATGACAAAGAACCTAAGATCATAGCTTTCCATTCCCCTCACATCTTAATGTACTAAACCAGTTTCTCACTGACTGCTGAAGCTGTTGTTTCTTTATTAATTATGGATTGCTCACTAGTCTTCTTGAAATATTCTACATATAAAATATCAAGCAGATAGAGCTGCGATATCTTTGCAGATAATGAACCCCCTTGCAGCGGTCCTTCATTAGCACCACATAGCAGGGTCAGATCGGAGTACGAGGTTAGCGGTGACTTTTCAAACCTAGTAATGGATATTACTTTGGCTCCTCTTTCCTTTGCTTTTCTCGCAACCTCAATGCTATCCTTGGTCGAGCCGGAATAAGAAATCACAACAGCGACATCCCGGTTAGACATCAGTGCTGCCGACATCATCTGCAGATGTGAATCCATTAAACATTCCGTTTTGTTCGTAATGCGCATAAATTTAATTTTGGCTTCCATAGCTGTGACTAGAGAAGAGCCCACACCGAAAAATAATACACGTTCTGCATTAATCAAATACTCAATAGCCTCACTGATCTTCTGTATATCAATTAAATTATAGGTCTCGTTGAGTGCACTTACATTCGTGGTCAGCACTTTAGAAGCAACAGCTTCAATCGTATCATCCATCAGAATTTGATCGGTAAGCTGCGGGATCTCATTCTCCACAGTGATGCTATGTGCCAATGCAATCTTGAACTCTTGATACCCTTTATAACTTAAAGATTTGCAAAATCGAAATATACTTGACTCCCCAACATCACATGCATCTGCAAGATCAGTAATCGACATGTAGACTACACTTCTCGTGTTCTCCAGTACGTAGTCCGCTACCTTCTTCTCCGTATTCGTCAAATTATTGTATTTAGAATGAATTGAAGAAAAAATACTGATTGTCCGCAAAAAAGCCCCTCCTTTTCAATAAATTAATGTACGAATAAGGAGGAAGCTCCCAGCAGACCTGCCTTATTCCCTAATGAGGCTTTAACAATTCTCACTCCCGCAAAGCTTTCCATAAGCAAAGACTTCGTGCGTTCTTCTACCCTTCGAACCAAATCTTCTTGTTCCATTACGCCGCCACCAATAATAATCGCGGATGGATTGAAGATATGAGTGATAGAAGCTAAACCAACAGCCACTTCAGTAATCCATAGATCTAAAATACGTTCAAGCTGCTCATTTCCGCTCTGTATTTTATCAAATAAGGCTTTTCCATCCGTGCATTCGGGATCTGCCAGTTGAGCCATCTTGACTAAAGCTGTGGTTGAAGCGTATTTTTCATAATATGGCAGTCCTTCTACTCCGGATGTGGCCGACAATGGGTGAGTAAAGATATGGCCAAATTCAGCCGCTACCCCATTAGCCCCTTTGTAGATTTGGCGATTAATGACGATTGCACCGCCAATGCCTGTGCCAAAGGTTAGACATAAGAAATTGTTAAAGCTCTGAGCAGCTCCATAATAAGCTTCGCCTAATGCAGCTGAATTCACATCGTTCTCTACCATAACAGGTTTATGAAAATGATGGGTGACAATATCCTTAATTTTCATTCCAGTATATCTAGGTATATTTTCGTTAGCATAGACAATAAATCCTTCTTCTGCATTAACTTGGCCCGCGGTGCTTATGGCAATGGCATCAAAATGATCGTATTCTGCAATCTTTTCCAGCATTCTTGAGATTACATGAGGTCCCCCCAAGTAGCTTTCTGTTGCATACTCCTTGAAGTCATGTACATTCCCCTGTTTATCGCATATACACATCTTGGTATTGGTACCGCCAATATCTACGGCTACAATCCTCATTTCCATCTACCCTCTCTGGCGTTCTACTGAATAGCGTTCACAAACCGTTTCGTAATCTCCATCGGTCTCGTGATCGCAGAGCCAACCACTGCTGAATACACACCTAAATCAAACATGGTCTTTAATTCTTCAGGAGTGGAAACCCCACCTTCAGCTATAACGGGAACAGAGAAGTTGTTGACGATTTGTTGAACCAATTCAAAATCTGGCAAGTTGCGCCCTTTAGTAGCCTCTGTATAACCGCTCAAGGTAGTTCCAATCAGATCAAATCCCAGCTCAACAGCCTTCGCAGCTTCCGCAAATGTAGAACAATCCGCCATAAACAGTTGATCTTTGTAAGTCTCTTTTAAAAGTGGAAAAAGTTCAGAAATAGTAGATCCGTCCGGGCGAATACGGTCTGTAGCATCCATAGCAATGATATCTACCCCTTCGCGGTACAGCTCATCGACTTCCTTTTGAGTGGGTGTAATAAAGACTTCAGAGCCTTCATACACCTTTTTGATTATCCCAATGATCGGCAGATCCACTTGCTTTTTGATTTCTTGAATATCCGCTACGCTGTTTGCCCGAATTCCAGAAGCCCCGCCTAAGTAAGCAGCATAAGCCATTCTCCCCATAATAAACGGGCTATGCAGCGGTTCTTCTGGTAAGGCTTGACTGGAGACGACTAATTTATGTTTTATTTTTTTAAGTACATTATTTTCAGTATTCATCAGTAACCCACTCCACATTTTTATTTATTCTTTAACTGCTCCTGCCGTAATCCCATTGGTGAAGAACCGTTGGAATAACATGAACACTAGCAACATCGGAATTGCAGCGATGGTAGCTCCGGCCATTTTATAAGCGAAATTAGGATTCAAATCCTGCATTAAGGTCGCAGTACCAACCATTAATGTTTTCATTTTGTTCTCTTGGCCTATAACCAGCTGCCACAAATAATCATTCCAGACTTGCACGAAATTTAGAATAAATAAGGCTCCAATACCAGGTTTGACAATAGGCAACATGATGCGCGTGAAGATTCTCCATTCATTTGCACCATCTATTCTCCCGGCTTCTCTTAAGGCATTAGGGGTTAAGTCGAAGAATCCCTTTAATAGGAACACTCCAAATGCACCCGCCACGTTCGGCCAAATCATACCGTTATAACTATTTACCATTCCAAATTGTTGGGTGATCCGGAATAAGGGTACAATCATAATTTCTTTAGGAATCATCAAGCTTGATATAAAGATAATGAAGATTATATTTTTACCTTTAAAATTAATCTTTGAGAATGCATAGGCGGCCATAGAGCCTACAACAATAACCAAAATAGTAGAAACACCTGATACATAAATACTATTAAACGTCCATCTTAAAGCCGGCTGGTTCTGAAATACATCCACATAGTTGGAGAATGTAATCGATTTGGGCCACCAGTCTGGAGGCATCTTCACAACATCCGAGCTGTTCTTGAGTGAACTTGTGAATAACCAATATAGTGGAAAAAGATTAAGGAGTGCGAAGAGGATAATGATCACATTCGATATCACATCAAACTTCTCTCTCTTTTTCTTGTTTTTAATCTTCGACATGTTGTATTCCCCCTCACTTCACCTTAATCATGCTTCGTAGCTGTGGCACAGACAATATCAATGTAATCACGAACATGATAACCCCTACCGCAGAAGCTACGCCGAGTTGGTTATATTTAAAGGCATTATTATAAAGGTAGTACATCAGTGTTACGGAGGAATTGTTCGGTCCGCCACCGGTCAGTAACTGAATGACTACAAAGATTTTTAATACGGCAATAATATTGATAATCGTAATATAAGTTGTTGTAGGTCCTACCGAAGGAATCAGGATCTTTGATATCACTTGCCATCTGCTAGCACCGTCGATTTCGGCTGCTTCAAAAAGCTCTTTCGAGACACCAATCATCGCAGCTATATACAGAATAATTGCCTGGCCCACGTTAGTTGCGAAGGTTACAAATATCACGACTGGCAGAACCGTCTTTGGATTTCCCAGCAGATTAATCGTCCCTAGCCCCATATCTTTATATAGATAAGAGATAAGTCCGTTAGCCGGATTCAGCAAAAAGCTCCAGACCATACTCATAACCACCATGGACACCATTACCGGGATATAATAACTTCCTCTAATAAAGGAAACGTACTTAGCATTTTTATCAAATACCGCAGAGGCTACGAACAATGCAAACCCCACTGTAAGTAGAACGATAAATATTACGAACACAACGGTGTTGATGGTAGCCTTAAAAAATACCGGATCATTAAACAATGTGGTGTAATTGGCAAAACCCACAAATTTCTCACTGTCATAATTAATCTGGTATAGACTCAGCCGCATCCCTTCTAAGATCGGATAGACAAGAAAGGCTAAGAATACTATCATCTGAGGTAAAATAAACAGATAACCTGTAATATTCTCTTTTAGGTAATTACTACGTAGTTTCATATCGTTTACCTTTCTAATTAACAGCCCCAGAGTCTCTTCAGACCCTAAAGGCTGTCAATCGTGTATTGTTTATCTGGTCTTAGATTATTGGAAAATTACAGAGCCAGCTTTATTGGTCTCAATCACCTTGTTGCCACTTGCCTGATAATCTTGCACAAACTGTTCCGGTGTCTTAGCTCCCATGTAAAGTGCTTGTAGCTCTGGATATAAGACCTCTCTTAATTGGCTGTATCCTGGAACGTTGCCTGTGAAGTTGAACAAATATTTAGAGTTGGCATCGTAAGCTGCAAACAGTGGATTCTCCGCTTTAAGTGCTTCGGCTACAGAACTTCTTACAGGAATACCATTCTTAGAGGATTTAACTAACTCAGGATCGCTTGAGAAGAACTTCACGAAATCTTTAGCTACTTCAGTCTTCTTAGCATCTTTGGACTTGAATACACTAGCGCCTACTACATAAGTAAAGGATAGAGGATCGCCGCTTTCCGACGGAATATTAGCAAGTCTCATATCAAATTTCGCTGCCGTACCATCCGCCATATTAGCTTTCGTACCATTAAACAGAATCGGATTAGTGAAACTGATCGCTAATTGCTGATTTTGGAACATAGCATTGGCATCATTAGAAGAAACAGATTCTGCTCCTGGATTTGTATATCCGCCGTCATATAGGTTTTTCAGCCAAGTTGCAGCTTTAACTCCGTTCTCATCGTTCAGGACAATGTTGCCTTGATCATCAAAGAACTTATTGCCGAACATTCTCATATAGGCAAGGTTCCATGTATCGCCCTGATTATTTACAGCGAATAATGCCATTGGATATGCATTCGAATACTTATCCTTCGGCAGATTGTTTTTCAGACCCTCAAGAATTTGTTGATATTCATCCAAGTTCCAAGTTTTGATTTCGGATTCTTCACCCACAAACTTTTCTAAGCCTGCTGCTTTAAACATGTCCGCGTTGTAAACCAAGGTGCCTGGGTTGTGCTGGAATGGATAGAAATAAATATCTTCTCCGAACGTTACAGCGTCCCAGTAGTTTTGAGCAATATCGCTTTTCGCGTCTTCATCAATGATGTCGGTCAAAGGAACCAATGCTCCACGGTGAACGTAATCCCCCATCGGGAATACACTCTCAAAGAACACATCTGGAGGTGTTCCTCCGCTTAAGTTAACGTTAAGCAATTGATCGCGCTGATCTCCAGCAATGACCTCTATTTGAATATCCGCATCATATTTATCATATTGTGCTTTGAATTTCTCAGCGGCGTGCTTTAGGAAGCTATCATAGTCCGCGCCTGCCTCCGTGGCATCCACAACACCCTTCCACTGTGGAGTCAGCCATACTCTGATCGCCACTTTTTCCTTCCCAGATGCAGAAGAATTATCGGATGTATTAGAGCTAGCAGCATTGTTACCTGAGCAACCTGAAATTAAAGAAATAATCACCATTAGCGCAACCATTGTCGAGAGTAAACGTTTTTTCTTCATTTATAAACCTCCCTAAAAGTTTTGTAAGCATTAACCTCTCTGAATCGCGTCGTACAAAACTCGCTTCGAAAGCATACGCTTAAAGTTTTGTAAGCATTATCTTCTCTGAATCGCTTCGTACAAAACTTGCTTCGAAAGCATAGAACCCTTAATTTAAAATCCGTCTGGCATGGTATTGCACCAAATCGGCCATGTTGCGATGTCCTCGCGGATCAAGATGCATATAATCAATTTCATTCATCGATACATGATCTCTGGAATCTACAAAGTGGATGCCGGTTCCCGTTAGCAAAGCTACAAGATGCTCAGCGAGCTCCGTAGACTTCTCACTACATCCGCTACCCATTGGTTTGCCAATAGGGGTATGAATATACTCTGCTCCAATCGGAGGGGGCGCGATTACTAGAACCTCTGGAGCCTTCCCCTCGGGTCCAGCACCGCTACCTTTAGCTTTAAGAGCCAACCTAACAACACCTTGTGCGATGTTATAAGAAGTTAGTCCAAACCTTTCTTTTGTATCATTGGTCCCAAGCATGATCACAACCAAGTCTAATGGCGAATGTGACATCAGGCAGGGATAGATATAGGAGATTCCAGAAAGTCCTTCAAATAGAGGGTCCTCACTGACACTTGTTCTGCCGGGAAGCCCTTCTTCGATCATTCGGTAGGCGTCACCCAATTCTGTATGAAGAATTCCCGTCCAACGAATATCATCCTTAAATCTGCGGTCTGTCTCTGCGTCGTAGCCCCAAGTATTAGAATCGCCAAAGCATACGATGGATTTCTTCATTATCTTAACCGCAATATCTTTCAATAGCTTGATCAATCAATTTCATAATGTCTGCGATCGGACCAGCATCCTCAGCGGCTACTGCCTCAAGCGGTGCTCTTACGCTGCCAATGTTTACGCCTCTTAATTTTAGAATCTCTTTTATTCCGGCATACATGGCACCTTTGAGTGAACAAAGGGCGATGATAATATCGTTGATATCGCTTTGGATTTGTCCAGCTTCTTCGAACTTACCAGCCTTAACAAATTCATTTGCTTGGAGGAACAGCTCAGGCATAACCGCATAGGTTCCACCGATTCCCGCATCCGCTCCCATGATTCTTCCCGCAACATATTGTTCATCTGGTCCATTAAATACCACTACATCTTTTCCACCCACTCTTTTGAATCTTTCAATATCCATAGTCGGCATGGAGGAGTTCTTCACACCAATCACCTTTTTGTTCGCAAGCAGCTTCTCGAATAGGGAAGGAGTCAGTGTATATCCAGTAGTCTGAGGAATGTTGTAGATAATGAAGCTAAGAGGGGTTGCCTCCATAATCTCGCTCCAATATTTATAGACTGCACTATCAGGTAATTTGAAATATATAGGCGGGATTGCGGATAATGCATCATACCCTAAGGTTGCAGCATGTTTCGCTAACTCAATACTATCTCTAGTGGAAGGGGCACCCACGTGGGCAATCAGTGTCATTTTACCTTTCAGGTTACTAGCTACGTAGCTTAGTACCGCTTTGCGTTCGTCGAGACTCTGGTAAATACATTCTCCTGAGCTGCCTCCCACATATACACCTTGAACTCCTTTTTCAAATAAGTAATCACATAAAGCATGCGTCCGGGATTCCGAAATATTTCCTTGATCGTCATAGCAGGCATAAAAGGCAGGTATAATTCCGTGGAACTTTGTGAGTGTCATTGTTAATCCCCCTTAAGTTGTGAGCGGTTTCTTTTCTACATAAACAAAATATCATTATATTTTGGTTTTGTAAATTATTTTCTCTATTTTTAGAAAAATAAAATTTATTTCCACCAATCTTATTTATGATTAGCAAAATAATGGTTTTCAGTGCAACTCGCAGCTAATAATCATTTATTTTTCCATATTCATTAGAAAATAATCCTGTAAATATTCCACCCTAAATTTATTTCTTCAGGGTAGTATTTGTTGGATATACGGATGTAAAAAAAATTAAAAAAGTGGTACTAATGAGTATCCTTTCAGCTCCACTAAAAATGTCTCCTACAGGGAGACACTTTTCTCCAGATGAAGCACAAAACCTAAATAACACACAATGTTCACTGAATAATCTGTGTTTTTCAGACGGACACACCTTTTAAAAAATGGAGTTTAGGATTATAATGAAAGCGTAAACAAAGAACTACAAAATCTATTTTGTTTCTTCGCCAAAGGAGGCTGGAGGAAATGCTAGCAGGACTTAAGGAACTTAAAAATTGGGTGACAGAAAACTGGAATCCAACATTGAATACAGGTAATGAGGACTACCGGAAAATGGAGTACTCCGTGGAGCGTCATCTGCACACTCCGCAATCTCCGAAACCACTTAGCTATGAAGAAGAGGCTCGCATCAAGACCGTTAAATTTCATTAACTAACCCTTTCAGATAAAGATTGATTCATAACGAAGACATCAGACCGCCAGATCCGGAAGCAATTCCAGTGGATGCGGTCTTTTATTATGCCTTGTAGTTGTATAACGAAAAAACCTCCCCCACCCTAAAGGGTGAAGAAGGCTAATAGGTTACTTTCGAGGACATGGCAGTAGGTTATCAATCCAAACGCCTTGTTTAGTTCATCCTTCGATAAACCTCAGCGCGCGTTCCGATTGATAATCAGCTAGGCCTTGGGCGAATTGTTGGTCAGGAAATCCTCTATGCAGCAGCTTTAATCCACCTGAAGTTAAGGAGACATGATGGTGGAATTGATAAAATAACAGCCTATCATGATCCAGAGCATCGTTCTTTAAGTACCGATAGAAATCCCCAAATCTCATCTGTAAAAAACTATGTTCATGCTCAATGTCATAGTACATTGCCCCTTCAATATCTATCAGAAAGGGCTCCAGTTTATCATTAACCATAACATGGTCAGGTCCCAGCTCCCCGTGAATAAACCCATATTGCTGTCTGGGTTGAATTTTTGATTCAAGCTCGTACAACTTATCGAGCAGTTTGCTTTGATTAGACCTGATCTTCTCAATATGTTGGGAGGCATAGGCTAGCTGCACTTTCGCATTTTCCATTTGTAATAAATGACATTCGCTCATGCTGCTCTCGTTAGCATTTGCTTTCCCAAAAACATGCCTCTCGTTGGTATGCATAGCAGTAAGCATTTCCCCCACACGCTGAAAAACTTTATCTTGAACACGTGAATCGGGATGATAAAAATAGGTTTCTGCCATTCTTCCATCTATATATTCAACTAGAGCATAATCGAAAGAGTAACGATCTCTTTCCTTATTCAGATCATAAAGAGCAGGGGTCTGAACTCCATGTTGTGTTAAGTACCTGTTATTTAATTCGAATAAATGACTTCCATAGGATTGTTCATTTATATCTTCATTTGCTTTTTCTTCTTTAAAATAATTCATAGAAAGATCCCACACATACAAAACGCAGGAAAATCCATTACTGCACTCAATCTTGTAGACCACCTTTTGTGCGCCGCCATGCATGCGCGAAACACGAGCAACGAAATAACTGCTGCCAAACACCCTACTAATATAATCCTGTAAGTCAGCCTTATCGAGATGACAAGTAACGTCCATTAACAACACTCCATTTATTAGGTTTTGCCGGCTTCACAATAGTAAATAAAATCCAGCCGAAAGTATAGACTTATTCTTTCTGATCAATTATGATGTTGAATAAGGTCTTGAAAAAAACAAGCATACAAAAAGCCGTTGGAATCAATTTCAACGGCTTTTTTTTATGAAATATCTAAACAAATATAGAGGAGTACTTTCACAACATGTTCAAACGACTAACTGCACTATTTTCGATTCCCTCTTATGGCTTACTCTTTTTATGTATGTTACTGCAGGGGATGGGGATTTCACTCAGCGCACCCTTTTTATCCATTTATTTTACGGAACAGCTTGGAGTATCTGTCGGGCTGTTTGGTGTTTTTCTGGCCACCACGTTAATTGCCGGGATATGGATCAGTACACTAATCGGAAGACGCTCTGACCTCGGCTTAAATCGAAGAAATATTTACCTTGTCTCCACGCTCTGTAATGCTCTGGCTTATAGCGGATACTTGCTCATTGGGGATTTTACGATCTTATTCATCTACATGATTGTGTTCACCGCCCTCGGTGCACCAGGGATGCCTCAATTGTTCGCCATAGCTAGAGAAGCAGTGAATAAGAGCGATTTTACGGATACTGCGTTTGCAAATTCTACCTTGCGTTCTGCTTTCTCTCTCGGCTTTATTACAGGTCCTTTAATCGGTACTCTGCTAATTGCTGCTGTTGGGTTTAAGGGGATTTTCTCGGGCACCATCGGAGTATTCCTGCTGGTTGCCTTACTTATTTCACTATTCCTGAAATCAAATACAGAAGTGAAAAGCAGTACTGCAGAAGTAAAAGTAAAAAGTTTCCGGTTGGGTCAGAACCGTAATGTTATGCTTCCTTTTCTGATTATGATACTCATGTATGTAGCCCACTGGACGAGTAGCATCAATACTGCCCTCTTTATTACCAACAATCTAGGGGGAACAACAAGCGATGTCGGTTTAGTCAGCAGTATTTGTGCTGCGCTGGAAATTCCATTTATGATCATGCTGGGACTGCTCAGTGCGAAATACAGTAACCGAATCCTGATGATGTGCGGAGCCATTTTCGGAGGAGCTTATTATCTCGTTGTTATTACTTCAGGCGCGATGTGGCAGATGCTTGCAGCCCAAATTTTGCTTGCCTTTTTTGTTGCCGTTATTTCAGCGATTGGCATTAGCTACATTCAGGATCTGCTTCCAAACATGCCTGGGTATGCATCCACGCTCTACTCTAATTCATCCACGATTGGCAGACTGATTGGCAGTCTTGTTGGCGGGTTATTAGCTAGTGTTGTTGGGTACCGGTATTCATTTGTGCTCTGTTTCATACTCGTCATTATTTCTACAATCATGCTTGCGGTAAGCGGACGTTACTCTGTAGATGATCCACAAAAACTAGCGATTTAATCTAGCGGTTTAATCCGCTTTTTCGGGCTTCATTCAGCCCTTGAAACTTCTCCATATCTTCTCGCGACTAACTAACATATCCTCAAAAAAAAGGTAGGGGTTAGATGTTAAAAACTATTGCAAGAATGGTCATGTTGATGTCTTTAATCTTTCTGGCAGCATGTGCAGGGGACGTTAAACCAATCGAGGAGCCGAGCACAGGAGCAAATACGCCAACCCAAAGTCCAGTGATTAATACGCAGAAGCCGCAAAACACAGAACCCCAGCAGCCAAATGAAACCAGCTTTAAAGCAGAATTGTCGATAAATCTGAAATCATATTCAGATCAATTGACAGAGAATGATCTCCCCGCACTTGAAGTGCTGGAAAAAAACCTAACTGCTTTGGTTGAGCATGACCACACACTTTATCAATCCGGGTTCGTAAACAAAAAACTAGCAGATGCTATGGAGCCTTATTATGACGAACATTATCAGTACAAATTCACAGACATCGAAAGCATCGATTCCATGTTACCCAACGAACATCAGGTGAATATAACGGTAATCGGACAACGCTTGGATATGGCAGCAAAGACAGTTGAAAATGTAAAAATGCTATACGCTATTCGGCCAAACGATCAAGGGGAATGGGTCATTTATATTATTGATTGATTGACTGACTGACTAGCTTATGAAAAATCGTCGTCCGATTCCTGACAGGGAATTTGAACGGCGATTTTTTTGTGAAAAAAACCAATTTCTCACCTTGCTAGCTTTGCGAGATGAGGAGAATAGAATCATGTTTGTGGTAACCTTCTAGCTACCTACCCGATCTAATATTTAAGTAACGTTACGAACATCCTAAGACTTCTAGTCAAGAAAGCAGGTAAATCTTATAGATCCTATTGTCGTCAAAGCCAAAGCTGGGGACTCTGAAGCATTCGTGCAGTTGATGCAGGAGATAGAGTTACCTTTATACAGAACTGCAAGGTCCATCGTCAACAAAGAAGAAGATTGTGCAGATGCCCTGCAGGAGACGATGCTTAAAGCCTTTAAGAACATCCATACACTCAGAGAGCCCGCTTTTTTCAAAACGTGGATCTTCCGGATTCTGATTAATGAATGCAATAAAATGCTCAAAAACAACGCAAGAGCCCTCCCTTATGGAGAGCTTCCCGAAGTCCCTTCCACTTCCAAGGATTATGAGAAAATCGAATTATGGGATGCCGTTCAACATCTTGAGGAGAACCTCCGGATTGTCATTCACCTTCATTACCTACAGGACATGCCGATCCGTCAAATTTCCGACATTCTCGAAATTTCTACGGTTGCCGTGAAGACCCGGCTGCATCGCGCCCGCAAAAAGCTAAAGCATTCATCTCAATTCAATCAAGAAATGGAGTTGCGACATGGTAAACACTAAGTTAGAAGAACAATTAAAGAACTGCCAAAGCCTACTTCCCGCTCAGTTATCGGATATTGCCCGCTCCAAGCTGAATGAGACTTACCAAATCATCAGGGATACCGATAATTCCATTTCCCCCGTTCAGAGAAAGATAGATGTATCCAAAACTTTTAATAAATGGTGGGTTTCCACTGCAGCCGCTGCAATCCTTGGAGTTACAGTCCTTGCTTCCGGCTTTGTATCGCCCGCAATGGCTGATACACTCAAGCAAATTCCGGTTTTGGGACAATTCTATTCATTATGGGGCGAAAAAAACTTAGATCCCGGTGTTCAACAAGCCGAGGATTTCATCACAAACGTAAACCAAAGCGTGACCCATGGCGATGTGACTATGAATATTCCAACGTTGTTATTTGACGGAACCCGAATTCTTATGAATATAACCACTCCTGGAAACCGTCTGGCTTCGGAGCCCAATTCGCCGCCTTCCGATGCCAATAAAGGGGCGGTGGATAAGTTTGAGGTTCTCTATAAAGGCCAACCTCTGCTCTGGAGTTACGAACACATGGATGGTGAGACTGCTTCCAGCATAATGGTTCAGGTTTTGAACACTTATTATGAGCCGAGCACAACAACACAGACTGTCCAGTTCCCTGATCAGTTTGACTTGACTGTAAATGTAACGTTAAAGGGTTACGATGTCCCGTTCGAATTCGTTCTGCCCGTTACCACATCAACGCCTGTTACCGCCCTAACTTCAGAGGAGACCAAGCATCACGATAACATTAACTTGCAGATCAGTAAGGTAGAAATCACCCCAATCACAACGCAGGTATCCATTGAGTACAAAACCAAACCGGGCCAGAGCGTAGAAGAAATGCTCACTTCTATCCCTTCGAAATATAAGGGTGCTAACGGGGGTATCGCTCTTCAGTTTGATATTGTGGATGAACGTGGCGTTCAACTGAAGCCCGTTGGTGCTCACCCCTTAAGCGAATCTTATAATATTCGTTTTGAACCCTTCAAGACTATACCGAGTACCGTAACCATCAAACCGTATTTAGTCGTTTCCGAAGGTCAAGCCCCAGCTGGGACTAAAGGACTGTGGGAAGACAACAATATGGTCAAGGAATATATCCCTGAGTTGGAGACTGTACTTTCGGTCCAATAGTTCATTTGTAAAAGGGACCTTATTTTCTAGGATGAAAAGGGTATGCAAAACTACAAAAGACGAAGCCATAATAGGCTTCGTCTTTTATTTAGATGACTTCAGGTAGGTTCAATCCAATAAGGTTATTTTGATGAAGCCAGCTTCGATAATTTGTCGGCAATATCTTCAGCTTGTAACAAGGAGGAGTATGAATCTGCTGCAAAATATTTTTCCATATCAATCTCAATAATTCGATTGTTTTTGACCGCATCCAACATCTTCCATGTTTTGTAAAATGATAGGTGGCTTGTCGAACACATTTGAATGGATCAAATCTGATGCCCCCGGAGAGTCTCCAACCAAGTCGATATAGCCAAGCCACCTCAGCTCTTATCTGCGGGATTTATCCCGTACATTTCACCGTCCCAGCCACTTCAGCTCTTTTCTACGGGATTTATACCGTACATTCCAGCATCTCAACCACCTCAACTCATTTGTACGGGATTTATACCGTACATTTCACCGTCCCAGCCACTTCAGCTCTTTTCTACGGGATTTATACCGTACATTTCACTATTCCAGCCACCTCAGCTCTTTTCTACGGGATTTATACCGTACATTCCAGCATCTCAGCCACCTCAGCTCTTTTCTACGGGATTTATACCGTACATTCCACTATTCCAGCTACCTCAGCTCTTTTCTACGGGATTTATCCCGTACATTCCAGCATCTCAGCCACCTCAACTCATTTGTACGGGATTTATACCGTACATTCCAGCATCTCAGCCACCTCAACTCATTTGTACGGGATTTATACCGTACATTCCAGCATCTCAGCCACCTCAACTCATTTGTACGGGATTTATACCGTACATTCTACCGTTCCAGCCACCTCAGCTCTTTTCTACGGGATTTATACCGTACATTCCAGCATCTCAGCCACCTCAGCTCTTTTCTACGGGATTTATACCGTACATTCCAGCATCTCAGCCACCTCAACTCATTTCTACGGGATTTATCCCGTACATTCCAGCATCTCAGCCACCTCAACTCATTTCTACGGGATTTATCCCGTACATTTCACTATTCCAGCTACCTCAGCTCTTATCTGCGGGATTTATACCGTACATTCCAGCATCTCAGCTACTCATGCAAAATAATTGTGAAGTAGGCACGCTACTCCAGTTTTCGTTGCTCTATATAATAAATTCGGCCTCTTGAATGGGAGTCCATTCCCATAGATAACCTACGCAAATTATCTATACCGAAAAGATTTAGGGCCATCCTTTTATAGGATGGCCCTCTCATTGATTAAGTTGCAATTTTGCTTACCTTAATACTCTCCTTTAATTACAAAAAACGAACCCCGAATTGTTCCAGCTAGCTTGGACTTCTGCCTAGCAAACTTAAACTTCTCTTCTAGCTCCTTTGGGATTTCCATCCCCTCAGAAAGCTTAAAACCAACGGCCCGCTTCTTAGGGTCATCAACCGTATACATAACGTTGACCGCAAGGCCATCCTCATAAAAGACATAGGCATATTTAATATTTTCCACTTGAAAACGCGACGTTTCTAAAGGATTGGCCGCAAACTCAATATCACGTTCTTCTTTTAAAATTCGGTTCACATAATCAAGGGTCTCCTGGCTTTCGCTGGCTTGTACAACCGTAAATTCATGCTTGTATTTGTTCATAAAGTAACGGGCCTCATTAGCACGCAGACCAGCAAGCGCATCTACTACAGGAGAAGACTCTAAACCAACCGTAGACACATTTTTAAAATCAACGATATAGGACATTTCCATCTCTCCTTTTCTCTCATTATTCCCAAAAAAACTTATCGTTACTTAGGATACAGTTCGCGTGCTGTCTGTAACGGCAAGTTTCTGTGTTAACTGCTGTGCTCTTTTTCTATTAAAGTGACCATCTCACGCTTCCACTTTTCTCGCTCCTGTGGCGGTATCGGCTCCCCTTTGTCATACAGAAATCTAATCATATAGAACCCATCCTTCGTAAGCAGGCTGGTAACAAGTTCATGCTCTAATACATTATTGTTCATCAACTGCGTCTCCACTACAGAGCTATTATCAGTCTGATGCAATACTTGAGCGGTCAATAAGGTCTCTTGAGAGATATAATCCGCTGTATGCTTCTCTACAGAAGATGCCTCTATCTTATCAAAATAATTAATCGTGAACGTATGCGAAGGTTCGTACCGATGGCATTCTCCTAGCGGATAATATCCGATAAATTGACTGTTACTGTAGATATGGAAGGTTGCAGGTACATAGCTATTAAGCTGAAAATACGGGATGAATCGCGCAATGCCTGAATTGATCTCTTCTCCAGGAGGAATGACCGCATCCACACCACTAAGGAAATCACCCTTCTTATCTACAAAAATCGTGCTATAAGGGCTGTACCTCGTAATCCAAATTGAACCATTCTCCTTCACAGCCTCAACGTAATAACTGATAATTTGATTTCTTTTTTCCTCACGTTCATCGGCGGGGTTGATACAGGTATGAATATGCTTCCGAGTGTATGTAAAGACTGCTTTAGTAGCATCCATTGACAGCAATTCAAATTCGAGAATTTCAGATTTTATATTATAGATTTGAAATGTCATCATTAATTGAAAGTGATTTAAAAAGGAAATTCCCCTCTTATCTGGATGAAATCTTTTGCTCAAACCTTCTTCATCCTTATCCATATAAGCCTGCTCCAAGCCTTCAACCAGGGCCTGCAGTTCCTCTTTTGTGATGCCTTTATTTTTCTTAAAGAAAAACATGTCTTCTCTCCCCTCATCATCAGTCTACTTCCAATTACTTACTCCTATTTATTATACGGGCACACCTGTGTACTTTTCTAGGAATGGTTTCTTTGAGTAGGTATACCTTACAGTCATCCCTACATTTTAAAATGTTCACGAACTAACCTAAATTGTTCTTCTACGCTCATATTTAGTGTTCTTTCTATGGTTTTGATGCCCAGCTTAGTGCAAGCGTTCTTTATTTCATTGGAGAACTTAATCATAGATTTATTACTGTGTTTAATTGTTTCTTCTGGATTTAACGTATAAGCGTTAATGCAGTCCAGAATCATCTTATGGTCTTCTCTAAAGTAATATAATCTCTCTATCTCCGCATCGGACGTATAAAAACATATCATTCTCTTTTCCGGGATAAACGGTATCTCTTCGACCACTTGAAATAACCATTGGCAATGTTCATCTACAGGTTTATTAAACCACTTATTCCCATCTAAACTAGGATTAGGGAATTGAAGGGCAGGATATTCAATAGGACTAGAGAATGGTCTATATTTTAAGAGATCATCCCCTAATGTTTGAAAACCTAATTCCTCTACAAACTTCTTGGTCATAGTAGTCTTTCCAGCACAAGGTCCACCATTTAGCCAATATACATGTTTTAATTGTTCTTTCAAATAATTATTATTTATCTTCATCCAACACACCCCGTTTATATTTAAAAAGCTTACTCTGACACGTTGGTTGTGAGGGGTTGGCGGATTCTTATCTTTCTAGACAAAAAAAGCCTTCCCCACCCTAAAGGGTGAAGAAAGCTTAAATGTGTATCCCCAAATTATGGGCAGCTATATTAGGTTTTCGTACCCGAGGGTGCCTTAGCCAACTGCTCCTCCAGCCACCTTATCGCCTCAGCCTCTCCGGAGAAAGCACCTCCGGGGCAGCCGTAGGTTCTTTTAGTGGACAACGCTGTAACTGGCTTGTAGACAGCAAGCAACTTAGCATTCTGCATTACGACCGCGATGCCTGAACAATATTGGGCGATTTCCCGCTTGTTCATCTTGCACCAGTTCATATACAGCTGTGTGACCGCACGCTCTGGACGTGTGTTTTTCTCAGCAGAATGCACCATCAGCAGGCCGAAGGCAGATCGGCGCGCGAGCAGTTCTTCCCAATAAGCGATATATTCTTCTACTGTCTCCTGATCAAACGCCTCCCCCAAACTAAGGCTTATGATCGGCCAAGCGGATTCATCCTTTGTTATAGGCATACGTTTCCCTCCTAAAATGTGCTGAGCATTGCCTAAGATGTGATGCGGAATCCAACGGACTGCTGTTGCAGCTTCCAGAGCCGGTCGTACAATCCGCCGCGCAGCAGTAAGGCATCATGTCGTCCCTGCTCTACCAGCTGACCGTCTTCCAGTACGATAATGTTGTCCGCACCGCGTATGGTTTTCAGCCGGTGAGCGATAACAATGACGGTCCTGCCCGTAATCAACGCATCAATTCCTTTCTGGATTTCGGCCTCATTCTGCGGGTCAAGCGATGCAGTAGCTTCATCCAACAGCACAATTGGAGCGTTCTTGAGAATCGCACGGGCAATGGAGATCCGCTGCTTCTCCCCTCCGGAGAGCGTGCTTCCGCCTTCGCCTACCGGCGTATCATAACCAAGCGGTAATTTCATGATGAAACCATGGCAGTGAGCCATTTCCGCTGCCTGCTGAATATCCCGCTGCGACGCCCCCGGCCGCCCAAAAGCAATATTGTTCCCAATGGTATCTTGAAACAGGTACACATCCTGAAACACCACCGATACGGATCCTAGCAGATGTTCTGGATCAATCTCCTTGATGTTGCGCCCACCTAGCAGAACACTCCCTTTTTCAGGATCATAGAAACGTGAGATCAGGCGCAGCACTGTACTCTTGCCGCTGCCTGACGGACCCACAATCGCAGTCAGTGAACCTTGCGGCATTTCCAGACTTAAATTTTTGAGAACAGGCTCCCCTCCATAGCTGAAGGTAACATTATCAAACCGAATGGTACTGCTCTTAGGAAGAGGACTCGTATTTCCTGTCATTACCGGCTGGCGCAGCAGGTCTACTATACGTTCACCCGCTTGTTCGTTGTAGCGGAATTCGGCATAATTGGCTAGCGCCGTGGTCAATGGATCATAGATTCGTGTGCCGACAATAAGGAATACTGCCAACTGCAAAATACCGAGCTCCCCGCCTAATAATAGATGAACACCTACGTATATCATTAAGGTCAGCCCCGCACGGAGAAGAGCCATAGCGGTTAGAATAACCGGACCGAACATCCCTTCCAGCTTCACACTTTCCTTCATCAAAGTTTTAAAAGAGTTATCCAAACGGACAAATCGTTCTCCCGTCAGGTTATAGGCTTTCATCACCCGTATGCCGTTCAAGTATTCTTGCAATCGGTTCGCAGCGTTCAGCTTGGCCTTCATATGATCCGCTCCGAGTCTCCGCCGCAGCTTGCCCGATAGATACATGATCAGAAGAGCAACCGGCAGCGCTACGAACATGGAAATCGCCATCCGCCAGTCCAGAAACAGTAAACCAGCAAGTGCAAATATCGGCAGTACAAAAGCCCCCGCAAGCTGTGGCAGCAGATGTGAAATGCCCGTCTCAACGAGCGTGAAATCGCCCATCATCATATTGGCTAAATCACCTGGGTCCCGGCGAGTCAGGTAACCCAGCGGAAGCTTCCGCAGATGTTCTGCTAATTCCGCACGTCCCTGTGCAGCAACATTGTATGCCCCGCGGTAAGCGGTGCGATAGGCGGGAATCTCACTTAGGAACATAAGCACCATGACGGCGACAAGCCCTGCGCAGATCCACCAAAGCCGTTCTGTCTGAAGTTCTGCGCCCACAGTAATATAAGGAGCAAAAATCAACCGCACCGCCTCAATTACAAGCGCGAACGGAAGCACACTAACTAGATTAGCCAGCAAGGAAAAAAGTACAGGCTTCAGCAACTGCTGCGGTTTGCCGGCAGTAATATTATGCAATACCTTCATAGCTGATCCCCTCCTTTTTCCATATGCCAATCTCCGGCGTCACTGTAGGCATGCCACATTTTTGCGTAAAGCCCGTCCGCCTCAATCAAACCTGCGTGCTCTCCACGTTCCACGATTTCTCCATCCCTCAGCACTAGAATTTGTGCAGCTTCACGTATAGAGGAGAGTCGGTGAGCAATGACAATAACCGTCTTGCCGCGCATAAGCTCCGTAAGTGCTAACTGCATATGAAACTCATTTTCTGGGTCGGCAAAAGCGGTCGCTTCGTCGAGCACGAGCACTGGTGCATTTTTGAGGATAGCCCGAGCTACCGCAATGCGCTGCTCCTCACCACCCGAGAGATAGACACCGCCTTCACCAATTAACGTATCGTATCCCTGCGGCAGCCGAGTAATGAACTCGTCGCATTGTGCCGCTCTGGCTGCAGCCTGGACTTCCTCCAGAGTCGCTCCCGGTTTGCCGACAGCAATATTCTCATACAAAGTGTCATAGAACAGGAAGGTTTCCTGAAATACAAAAGCAACTGTATTCATTAATTCATGGATCGCCATATGGCGAATATCGACTCCACCGATGCGGATTGCACCCACTTGCGGGTCCCAAAACCGCGGCACCAAGCTGGCCACCGTCGATTTCCCCGAACCTGACGGCCCTACCAGCGCTGTAACCTTCCCTTGTTCCGCACGGAATGAGACTTCGCTGAGCGCCGCTGCAGTCCCTGCATCTTCACTGTAGGAGAAGGTTACATCCACAAATTCAACGTCAAAAGTATGCGGGCATAGCGGTACAGCTATTTCCGGTACAGGCTGCTGTGCCAAGAGACGGTCCATCCGCTCCACGCCTTCGCCAATATCCCGAGTGCTTGAAGCCAGCAGAAGTAGCTTGTAGAGCGGAGATGAAACGCCGGGCGCCATAATCAGAAAGAACAACAGCACAAGCGCAAAAGACATGGAATCCGGTCGACCGCTTAGCATGAAGACGCCCACCGGCAAAATAAAGGTAAACGGTGACGCCAGCAATGTTTTGAATAAGATATAACCTGTTTGATAACGGTCCGTATACTCCAGACAATAATCGCGGTAGCTGGTCATATCACTGTAGAACTTTCTGAAAGAATGCACCGTCTGCCCAAACACCTTAACCGCCGGCATCCCCCGTACATACTGCACCGCCGAAGTATTGATCTGCTCCAACGAATCATGATACTGCTTCACACTGGCCTTGCCTCTGCTGCTCATCATAAGCGCTGACTGCACACCTAATCCTATAATTATCGGCAGCAGGCAAGCTACCGCCAACGGCGGACTAAGCCAAAACATCGCCACGATCATCAGCACCGTAGAAGCCAGCACGCTGACTAAATCGGGAAGCTGATGCGCTACGAAATTTTCCACCTTGTCGACATTCTGCTCTAGCGTTTTCTTGACCACGCCAGTTGATGTCCCATTCAGGAAACCGAGCGGCAATCTGCCCAAATGCTCGGTCATTCGCACACGCAAATTATATTGAATTCGAAAAGCCGCAATATGCGAGCACATAATACCACAATACGAAGTCACCAGCCCTCCGATTAACCCTCCAAGTGCAATCCACCCCCAGCGGATCATATACGTACCGTCGACCTGTCCAGGCGATGAAGCATGGCGCAGCAGCTCTGCCAAAATGAAATAAACAGACAAAAACGGAATCAGCATTAATACAGCGCTGACAGATGACAATATTCCGGACAAGAGCAGCAAACCTCGCTTCTCTCCGGCGATCTCCAGCAGCCTTGGCATGCCGGTTTTGGTTTTACTCACAGCTGTTCCCCCACTCTTGGTAATTACGCACAAAAAAAAGTGCACTGAGAATGATTCTCTGTGCACTAGTGTATAGGAACGTTGTTCACGATTGCTACCGTTTAAGGGATTATAATTAACCAAATCAGGAGCATCTGTGCAGAATACGGACTTACATCTTAATACCGAAGAGACGCTGCCTGCCGCTGATCAGATATTCTCCTGGACGCACACCGAACTTTTTGCGGAAGGCTGCCGAGAAATGACTCACATTACCGTATCCAACCCTGGAGGCTGCTTCACTTACAGTCATACTCCCTTGTTCCAGCAGCTGCTGCGCTCTCTGCATCCGTTGTTCGATAACGTAAGCATGCACGGTATAACCAAACATTTCCTTAAAGCCCTTTTTCAGCTTAAACTCATTGAGGCATATAATGCGAGAAAGGCCTGCAAGCGTTGGCGGGTGCAAATAATCACGCTGCAAAATCTCCTTAGCGAGCCGCAGGCTCTCCATATCCTCTCTGGACAGCTTGACCGAGCACGGAATCCGCTCTGCTTCATATAAAGATTCATTGAGATAGACAGCCATTAGCTCCAGCATTTTGCCCTCCAGATAAAGTTCACGCATGCCATGGCTATAGGAACAATCCGCAATCTGCGACAGAATGAAGCGGATGGATGGTGTGATGTTATTTTTTCCAAAAAACAAACCCGCACCAGCTCCAATGCGAAGCCGTGTATCTTCGGTCAGACCACTGGTCATCCGCTCAAATTGTGCCGGGCTCATATCTATGCTGATGAATCGGTACCCCGCCCCACTCAGGTATGTGCAGTTTTCACTTCTTACCCCGCCATGAAACAGCGCAATTTCTCCCGTATCTATAATAAAATAGTCCGATTTCAGCGAAGTCCCCCACTCAATGCCATGCCCTATGCAGAAAGCCAGCTCCGTA
Source organism: Paenibacillus sp. FSL H7-0735 (assembly GCF_038008505.1). Lineage (NCBI taxonomy): Bacteria > Bacillati > Bacillota > Bacilli > Caryophanales > Paenibacillaceae > Paenibacillus > Paenibacillus sp. FSL H7-0735. The sequence continues at coordinate 5,972,365 of NZ_JBBOZH010000001.1, forward strand.
CGCGGAGTGCTAAAATTGCCCTTTGCTTCGATATCCCGATTAAACCGGAGATTAAAATCTGTCATCTGGATATACCCATGGCTAAGCAGGCTGCGGCAACTGCCTTCCCCTATTTCGACTGGGGGTTTAATCTCAAAATGAGCCCCATTAAAACGGTAATTATAATCTACCCCTTCACATGTAAGCGTCTTATGGGCATCAATCGTTTCTGCTTCTTTCAGTCCATTGCTTCGCTCCATGCTCATCCCTGCTTCCTCTTACTTTGGGTTAATTATATATGCAATGAGAATGATTATCAATTAAACATTACGATTTCCTCTTCGTTCAAACTGAGCAGTTGGGCAAATAAGCTGGAATATGAACAAAAAACCTTCCCCACCCCGAAGGGTGAAAAAGGCTTACACGCATCACTTCAAAGACATATCTAGCATTCCTAGCTATTCTCGTTTCTTGCCAACTGCACCAAGATAGATAACAAATTCTTCATCGCCGTCTAATTCTAAAATCTCATCTATCAACTTTTGATCATAGATTCCAATTGCGCAAGCACCTGCACCGATGGATTCGCTGGCTAAATAAAGGTTCTGGCAGACATGTCCAACATCGATGAGGATTTTTTTGTGAGCAGAAATATCGTACTTCCATTCGGAGCGGTAGGGTGTGGTACTCCAGGCAAACAATACAGAAGCCTTTTTGGCAAAGTTAGGGACAAAGGGCTGATCCAAAGTAATAGCATCAATCTTTTGTTCAAGTTGATCTAATTCAAACATAAATAAGAGCTTATGTTCCACAGGCAGATATCTGTAGATCCCTTGCCCAATACCCTCTACACGCATAATCATTAAATAGGTTTCAAAGGTGTGCGTCGCCCCGCTGCAGGGTACAGTCCGCAGCGTAAGTCCGTTCTTATTCATACCGCTAATCCCTTGGGTAGCCCATAATAAATAGGATAACTCCTCCAGACTCACAGTATCCTCAGAATAGAACCGTGTACTTCTTCTTTGATCTATACAATCAAAAATATTTTCTTTACTCACAACGTCTTTGCTGACCTTGGGCAAATCAATAATTAGTGCATCTGAATCAAATGGCTTAACAATTGGCGGTTGTGCAATTCCCTTGATCTTATCTGTTTTGATATGTTTGAATTCATGAAAATTGGATTTCAGAAAATTTCTTTGTTGTTCATATCTGGTCATAACAGATCCTCCTGAACTACCTTAATATCTCTAATTTATCATGTCATAAAAATCATACGGTGATCTAACTCACTCTTCAGTTGTTTTGGTGAGTAAACAAAAAACCTCCCTTTGCCCCGAAGGGCAAAAGAAGGCTTAAACGCGTCACTTCCGAAGACATGGCCAGCTATATTTTCAGCTCCCCAAGCTTGATCAGCTCGACAACCGCTTGTGAACGGCCTTTAACGTTTAGTTTTTGCATTACATTGGAAATGTGGTTTCGAACTGTTTTTTCGCTGATAAATAATAAGCCAGCGATATCACGAGTCGTTTTGTCCTGCACGAGAAGCTCAAAAACTTCGCGCTCACGATGAGTCAACAGAAATTTGCTGTGGTGTTCGTTCCCCTTCAATGGTGTCACCCCTCCTTGCCCTGGGTTTGTTTGGTATAACAAGGTAAAGGGATACAGTCAAAACATATTATGTATTGTTGATGTTAATGGTGCTGTAACAATTATAAAATGGGCTTAGTTCATTCAAATGCAAAAGCCTGAAATTTTCATGAATAAGAACATCTTTTTTCAGGGTAAACTACGGTTTGTTGTTCCTTATTAAAGGAGGTGTATGTATGAGCCATTCAAAAAACAATCAACCCACCAAAGCAGAAGTACAAACTACGAAATTAAACAAATTACCACTCGTAGGTAAATTCGAACCTGAATTTTCTGCAGAGGAAGCTGCAGAAGTGTTCGAAAACCAACCCTCTGCCGATCATGAATCCCATAATGAACGATAAAAAGCAGATGACCTTTGATCTTATTCTTAAGCAGATCAAACCTTCAAAGAATGGGACTGTCGCATTAACAGCTTAATTAACTATAAATGAGACGGTTCGCTTCATTTAAACATCGTAAACAATATAGAGCAGCGATTCGCCATTAATGGGAATCGCTGCTTTATGTTGTGGACCGTCGGCTGCCCGCTCCAATAGTGTATTCATCAGCCCCTACTGAGGCTTTCGGACCCAGATGGCGTTATTTGCAAATTTATCGCCTTTTGAGCGAAGTTTCGGACTCCAGTGACGCTATTCCTTAGAAACAGGCCCATATTCGGTACTTTTCAAGTCAATAGTGACTATGCGGTCCGATAGCGACTCAAATATCGAATAATGCTGCATTTAGTGTCATCTGAGTCCTTTAGTTACTGCGTATGCCCAAAGATCAACTTGTCGGTTACTGCTGACTACGCATAAAGGTTCGCTGGGGCCTTTACTGCTGCGTACGCGCAAAGGTTCGCTGGGGCTAGAGCTGAGTTCGTTGTTGCTGAATATGCGAAGAGAATAGTTGGGCCGATTACATAGTACTGTGTACGTTCGCTTGTTCGCTGGGGCGGTTACTATTCTGCTTTTTCAATTGTAATCGGATACATTACCACAAACCATACTCCCAACCCTGGGAGTTTTTTGTCGGGCAATTATTACAATGAGATACATCACATTTTTATATTGACAGTAATTGTATACGGACTTATGATAAGTCCAGCATAATTGATAACGATTATCATTTAGATATAAAAAAGGGGTGTTTTTTTAATGAAATTTACTTATGCGGTGCCTGCAGGTCTGCTTGCAGCCTCCATACTATTTACCGGATGTGCCAATAACAACAATTCTACAAATACTGCTACCAACAGCACTACAGCCACCAACACACCGACGACTGCTGCGGCTACCAACACACCGGAGACTGCCGCCGCTGACTTCACGTCAGCTATAGATCAATATCGCACATACGTCATCCAGCAATGTGATGAATTTGTTAAGCAAACAGAGAGTTTCACCAACGCTGTAAAAGAGGACAAGATTGATGAGGCTAAGGCGCTCTATGCTCCTGCCCGCATGTATTATGAACGGATTGAGCCTATTGCAGAAGCACTTGGCGACTTGGACCCAAATATCGATGCCCGGGAAAATGATGTAGATGCGGCAGAGTGGCGCGGTTTCCACAAGCTTGAGAAAGCACTCTGGCAGGACAATACAACTAAAGATATGACAGAAGTTGCTGACCAATTGTTGAAGGATGCACAGCTGTTACGTGCGAAAGTTGAGACCGTTGAGATCGACGCGAATCTGCTCGTAACTGGTGCTGTTGAGCTTTTAAATGAAGTCTCCTCCTCCAAAGTAACCGGAGAGGAAGAACGTTACTCGCACACAGACCTGTATGATTTCGTCGCAAACGTTGAGGGCGCGCAAAAGATATACGAGCTGTTAAAACCAGAACTAGCTAAAAAGGATGCCGATCTTGAAAAAACCATTGGTGAACGATTCGCTGCCTTGCAAGCTGAGCTTGCCCCTTTCAAATCCGGAGATGGATATGTTTCCTATGAAGAGCTGAAAGAAGATGAAGTACGTAAACTGAGTCAGAATTTGGACGCCTTGGCTGAGCCATTGTCCAACATGGGAACTATTCTAGGAGTGTGACCCTCATGAATAAACATAACAAGTTCACTGGAGTACCAGGTAATCCTGAAAGTCCCCCTCTTAATGATCAATCGAAGAACCAGCCTATATTTGGTAAAAAATTAAGCCGCCGCGATATGCTGCGGCTTACTGGCGCCACTGGCCTTGGTCTTTTGTTAGGGGGCGGAGGTGTCGGTGGAATTATAGCTGCGCGTAATGCTGTAGCTGAGCCAACGAAAGCCGCAGAAGGTGATTCCAGTTCCATTCCTTTTTATGGGAGCCATCAGGCGGGAATTTTGACACCTGCACAAAACTTTATTTATTTTGCTGCCTTTGATTTCACCACAACCAAACTGGCCGATGTGAAAAAACTAATGCAAGCATGGACCACTGCCGCTGCCGCTCTTACTACTGGCGAGCTTATTGGTGACGTAAATGACAATCCCAATCTTCCGCCCTCAGACACCGGGGAAGCGGACGGGCTAAACCCTGCACGGTGTACGCTGACCTTTGGTGTTGGCCCTTCCTTTTTTGATGAAAGATTCGGCTTAGCTTCGAAACGCCCAGCCCTATTGGCCGATCTTCCGGCATTTGCGGGTGACAATCTTGATCCGAAATGGTGTGGCGGGGATATTTGTGTGCAAGCCTGTGCCGATGATCTGCAGGTTGCATTTCATGCGATCCGCAATCTGGCTCGTATTGCCCGGGGGACTGCTGTACTACGCTGGACACAGGAAGGTTTTCAACGCACTGGAGCAGCGGATCCCAAGGGGGCTACGCCACGCAATCTTTTGGGTTTCAAAGACGGCACGGGCAATCCCGATACAACTGATAACGCTGAAATGAACAAAGTGGTCTGGAACAGCAGCAGTGACGGTCCTTCTTGGATGAGCGGCGGCACTTATATGGCGGTACGCCGGGTGCGTCTGCGTATTGAAGTCTGGGATCGGTCTTCGCTAAGTGATCAGGAGGCTACCTTCGGGCGTTATCGTCACACCGGAGCTCCACTCGGAGCTAAGGATGAATTCGATGAGTTGGATCTTTCAGCGGCGGACGCTTTCGGGAAACCTGTCATTCCGGCGAATTCACACTCCGCATTGGCGCATGGTGACGGTACAGTCAAAATGCTGCGCCGCTCCTACTCTTTTTCCAGCGGTTTGGATGTCACCACGGGCCAGCTTGATGCAGGTTTGTTATTCATAAGCTTTCAACGTGATTTAATGAAACAATTCGTTGCCATTCAGCAGCGCCTCTCTAAGACTGATCTCCTGAACGAATATATGACTCACACCGGCAGCGCGGTATTTGCCTGCTTCCCGGGTATCCGCAGTGGCGGCTTTATCGGGGAAACACTACTAAGCTAAATTTATGGCTGTCCATTATTGAAGGGGGATTATCCCGATGTTATCTCTTACGCATCCTAAACGGCAAATGCCAAAGGTTGCCTTGCTGATTCTTTTTGGCTTTTTGTGTATGCTTTTGCTCTCCAGCCCCGCGGGGGCGGAGGGCGATGGCACGGTCGACGAGCTCCTGCCGCCGGTCGGCAGCGCGCTCGTCGAAGCCGGCCAGAGCCGCTGGGACGCGGCCGCCGCCGATGTAGAAGTGTTCGCTGCGCTGTGGCGCACCGCGAACACAGGCACGCCGGACCCGGCACTCGCCGGTCCGGCTGCTGCCGTTGACGCCGCGCTTGCAGACGCGGCGAAAGCCCTTGCGGCGGGCGGCGGCGAGCCCGCCAAAACCGCACTGTCCACGCTCGCGAGAAGCGTGGACGCGTACGTCACCGCCGCCTCCGGCACGGTCGGCGGTGACACTGGAGCCGCCGGACGCGAGACGGCGGCGAAGCTTTTGCCCGCGGCGGAACGCACGCGGGATGCGGCGCGCAGCGCCGACTGGAGCGCGGCAGCGGCAGCGTACCGCGACATCGTCAGCGGATGGAAGCCGGCGGAGCGCAACATCCGGGCGGACGATTCCGCCGTCTACAGCCTGCTGGAGACGCGAATAAGCCTGCTGCGGATTGCGCTGCAGGCTGAACCGCTCCGTGAGGCGTCGGCGAAATCGGAAGCAGAAGCACTATATCAGCTGCTGGCTGATTACAGTGAAGGCAAAACCATTGACGCTGGGGACACTTCCAGTGAACCAGCTTCTATAGAGGGATTAATCAACTACCTGAACAAAGCATCCTCCGCTGCCAAAGACAATAACAGCACAGAGGCCGCTAACATCATGGAGCAATTCATCGTAGCCTGGCCTTCTGCCGAAGGGCAAGTCCAGATCGCCTCACCAACAGTCTACAACAATATCGAAAACGAGAGTGCGGCTGTCACAGGTTACCTGCTCTCAAATCCACCTAAACTGGATCAAGCTTTAACCATCATGGACAATATGCTTAGTGAACTAACGCCTTTGGCTGGTGAGACCACTTATAATGCTTGGGATGCCGCTTTGATTCTGTTGCGCGAAGGACTTGAGGCTATTCTCGTCTTGTCAGCTCTTCTTGCTTACCTGAAACGTGATGGCAACGCCAAAGCGCAAAAATGGATCTGGTCCGGTGCAGCTGTCGGCCTCACTGCAAGTATCGGATTGGCTGTTGTGCTCACTTATACCATTTCTCGGGCAGCTTCCGGGGGAGCGCGGGAGATGATTGAAGGGATTACTGGTCTTGTCGCGGTAGTTATGATGCTCACCATCGGACGCTGGTTGCATAGCAAATCAAACACTGCGAACTGGAACAACTACGTGGGTAGGCAAGTTGATGGCGCGCTGGCCAAAGGAAACCTTTGGTCACTGTCCTCCGTTGCAGCGCTTGCGATTTTACGTGAAGGTGCAGAGACTACTATTTTTTATGTGGGCATGGCTCCATCCATCAAGCTGTCTCAATTACTGCTTGGGATTGGATGTGCTCTGATTATTCTTGGTATTGTAGGCTATGCAATGATTGCCTTGAGTGCAAAATTGCCGATTGCCGCCTTCTTCCGTACAGCTACAATTCTTATTTATTACCTAGTATTCCGCTTTCTTGGGGAGAGCATTCACTCGCTTCAGGTCGCTGGCAAACTTCCTGCGCATGTACAAGAGGGCTTGCCTTCAATTAACTGGCTTGGCATGTATCCAACTTGGGAAACCTTGCTTCCACAGCTGCTTGTCCTGCTGTTTATTGTGTGGGAGCTGCTTCGGAACAGATCGCCAAAAGCTTCACGAACAGCTTAGTTTTATTAATACAATAGATCTACCGGTCCGTCACGCCCTTGTGGTTACGCCGGTTTAGTCCGGTAATCTCTTGCATTTACAGTCTAATTTATGAAATGGATTCCATAGCAAGCTTTTTATTTGGGAGGTTATTTGCGGACAATATGATAAAATAAAATGATTATACACAAGCACCAAAGGGAGGCTGTTGTACTCTAATGGCTAATATTAAAGAAATTGCCCGTATGGCTGGTGTTTCCGTGACAACAGTCTCGCGGGTGCTCAATAATCACCCTTATGTAAGTGAAGTCAAACGAACCGCAGTTCTAACTACAATTGAAAAATTAAACTACACGCGTAATATGAACGCTGTGCATCTGATCACTGGGCGGACTCAAGCTATAGCTGTTATTATTCCGTATACCAACTTATTTTATTTCTCAGTCATTATAGCAGGCTTGGCTCAAGAAGCACTGCTGGCTCAATACCGGCTCGTTCTGTGCCAAACCGATTATCGTACTGAAGAAGAAATTAAGGTGCTTGAGATGCTGCGCAATAAAGAAATTGACGGTGTGGTTATGGTCTCTTCAACAATGAGCTCAGAAGCTATTGAAGAATATACAGCTTATGGCCCTATTGTGGTATGTCAGGATAGAGGAGAACGCCAATTTTCTTCTGTATATATTGAGCATTATTCTGCTTTTCGCAGCGGCCTTCAATATTTGAATGATAAAGGTTACCGCCATATTGGCTACTGTGAAGGAAGACCATACGGCAGCAGCAGCTCTATCCGACAAATTGCCTTTAGAGACTTTCTGGCGGCTACAGATCAGCCTTACATTGATGAATGGATGATCTATAACTGTGTGACCGAAGAGGACGGTGCCCGCGTACTACACCAACTGCTGCAGATGAAGAATCGTCCTGATGCCCTGATTATTTCAGCAGGCGATCATATAGCGGCCGGTTTAATCATCGAAGCTTGGAAAAAGGGTATCCGCATTCCTGAGGATCTGGCCGTCATCGGATTTGATGATCAGCCTATCGGCCGAACGTTAGGTCTGACCACTGTAGATAATCAGTTAACTGAAATGGGCATATCCGCTTTTCGGATTATCTATGATCAGATCCAGCGAAATGATGGACAACCCGTTCACCGCAAGCTTGAGTACCGTATTATAGAACGCAATACAGTATAGCATCCCTTTTATCTTATATCTCCGTAATTACATCATTTAACGGTCCACTTTGCAGCCTTCTGCGAGTAGGCCGTTTTTTATTTTTGCATATTCCCCTCAAGTATTCATTTTTATCCCTTGCTTCCGAATGGAATTTGTTTTATCCTAAGTATGAAAATAATTTTCTACATTTAGTTAATAATTATAAAAATAATTTCAATACCCCATTGAAACGAGGTGGATGAATGGATGTCCCCAATACTGCATGCACTCGAGCATGAGAAGGCCAAGCTCTCTCAAATGGAACGAAAGCTGGCTGAACGAATTCTCTCCTCACCAGGCGAAATCGTTCATATGGGCATTACAGAATTAGCAGAACAATGCGGAATAAGCCCGGCAACGATCACACGTTTCTGTAAGGTGCTTCATTTTAAAGGCTTCCCCGACTTCAAGGTGAAGCTGGCAGCAGAAATTGCTCATAGTGATGCCGCGCCGCAGGATGGTGGCTCTTCTTATCAAGATATTGTAGCAGGCAACCCACTCTCCGTGATTGTGGAAGCGATGCAGACGAACCATCTGACCTCCATCAGGGACACTACTTCCCTGTTAGATCTGGAGCGACTGCAGGCAGCAGTTAATTTATTGTGCCAAGCACGCCGCGTTGATCTATACGGGATGGCGACCTCTTCCATTGTTGCTCAGGATTTCTATCAGAAGCTGATCCGCATAGGCGTAAATTGCACTGCTTTTGCTGATTCCCATATGCAGATTACCTCTGCTTCATCACTCTCCGAAGGTGATGTCGTGTTCGCAGTATCCTATTCGGGAGAGACTCCCGAGACCATTGATGCCTTGATGTGTGCGAAGGCTAGCGGAGCAAGCACTATCGCACTAACCTCTTATGGCAGCAGCACCTTGGCTACTCTGGCGGATATCCCCCTATTCTCCTCATCTTTGGAGAAAGGTATGCGCCGGGGAGACATGGCCTCACGCATAGCTCAGCTTCACATCATTGATATTTTGTTCACTGGAATGGTCAGCACCCGTTTTGGGGATTTTATTCCTAGACTGGAGCAATCTTATCTCAATGTCCAACAATACCGAAACAAACGAGGAGGACAATCCTAATGAATATTCTAAAGTTCCATAGTGATGAAGATTTCGTACAAACGGGTGCGAATCTTATCGCCAGCCTGCTGCAAAGCAATCCTAAAGCCGTGCTCGGTCTTGCGACCGGAAGCTCCCCAGTTGGTGTTTATGCCAAATTGGTTGAAATGCACCAAAAAGGACTTGTGAGTTTCTCTAAAGCAACTTCCTTTAATCTGGATGAGTATATTGGCTTGCCTGTCGACCATCCACAGAGCTATCGCAGTTTCATGAACGAGCAATTATTTAACCATATAGATATTGATCCAGGACAGACACATATCCCTAACGGAAACGCAGCGGATATGGAAGCAGAATGCCTTGCATACGATAAAATGCTGGAAGAAAACGGACCCGTTGACTTGCAGATTCTCGGTATTGGCAGCAACGGCCACATTGGATTCAACGAACCCGATGCTAACCTCAGCAGCAAAACCCATGTCGTTGACCTGCTTGATGATACCCGGGAAGCGAATGCCAGATTCTTCGACAGTTTGGACGAGGTACCTCGGCAAGCGATCACAATGGGCATTGGAGGCATCCTAAAAGCACGCCAAATTCTCTTATTAGTTCGTGGTGCCGGCAAAGCTGAAGCCATCCGCAATGCTGTTGAAGGCCCGATTACAACCCAATGCCCTGCATCCTTGCTGCAGAGCCATCCAAATGTAATCGTTCTCGTAGATGAAGGAGCAGGCAAATGGCTGAAATAAATAAAGAACTAGAACAGTTGCTGTTCGGTAAGGTACTGACTCCCCAAGGTTTAATTGAGCATGGTGTGATTGCCGTATCTGGAGAGCAGATCCACTATGCTGGCGATGCGGCTTGGCTCCCAGAGCGTTACGCTCATTGGCCTGCCAGTGGTCAAGCAACGGATCTTCTGATCCCCGGATTTGTAGATGTACATGTTCATGGTGGAGCTGGCCACGACTTTATGTACAGTGATACTGAATCGCTGAATGCCATCACTAAGTTCCATAGTTCCCAAGGAACAACAACAATGCTGGCTACAACCATGACCGCTTCCAAGTCTGCTATTGACCAAGTATTCTCCGAAGTCAGCGCTTATCGTGCTGCTGAAATGCCTTACACACAAATTGCAGGCATGCATCTGGAAGGACCCTTCATCAGCCCGAAATGGTCCGGCGCACAAAATCCAGAGCATATTGTTCCTGCCAATATTGAGTGGCTAGCACAATGGGAGAACGATTATCCAGGAATGATCCGGCAAGTCACGCTTGCTCCGGAACGTGAAGGTGCCCTCGAAGCTATTCTCTGGCTGCGCAAGCACGGTATAACTGCAGCGCTCGGGCATACGGATGCTTCCTTTGAAGAGGTTATTGCCGCAGCAGATGCTGGACTTAACCAAGCTGTGCATATGTTCAATGCGATGACACCCCTACATCACCGTAAACCTGGAGCGGCTGGAGCTATTTTGTTCGATAAACGCATTCGCGCAGAGATTATAGCCGACGGGATTCATGTTCATCCCGCAGCCATTTCTATATTGACCCGTCTCAAGAAAGAGAACAATTTATTACTGATTACTGACGCCATGTCTGCAACTGGACTTAGTGATGGTGAATATACAATTGGTGATTTACCTGTACTCGTTCAAGATGGCATCGCCACCCTTAAAGATAATCCTGCTGCTCTAGCTGGAAGCACACTAACGATGATTCGCGGCTTCCGTTATCTGATCCAAGAGGTAGGACTCAGCTTGGAAGAAGCCTCCCGTGCTGCAAGCCTTACGCCAGCGGCGTCCATTGGAATGGAGCGTAGCATTGGTTCCTTGGAGGCTGGAAAACGCGGCGATATCCTGCGCCTTGATGCTGAATTTAATATTTGCGGCGTATGGATCGGCGGACGTCCAATCACCACTTCATAAAATTAGCTCCAAACAAAAAAGCAACAATTCTCTCCAGATGGTGAGATTGTTGCTTTTTTATTTAGATCACAAAAATCATTAATAATTACGTGTTGGAAAAATTCGTTCAACCATGGTACGGAATTCATCCACAAATCCTTTTATCGGATGACCAGCACGAGCCTCTTCAGCATAAACATTAGCGCGTTCCACGAAGTCAGGATTTGCTGATACGTATACATCCTTAATTCTCGCATCATGTTTTTTAACTTCTGCAGCAATTTTATCTTTAATTGCTTTGGTAACTGTTTCTGTTTCTCTTGTATTTATGGTGTTATTTGAGTTATTCGTGCTATTGGTGTTGTACATATGCGTCGAATTACTTCTGTAATTCGTGTCATGGGTACTAGGAGTGGTACTGCGCATGCCCATTCCAGTTCCCATACCTTTTCCCATCCCCATATCTACATCATGTTTCGAGCCATCGCTGTTCAGCAGAGGACCATTATTATAAGTATGGTTTCTTGTCGTACCTGTTCCCATAGTACCTGTACCTGTACCCAACATACCCGCTCCCAAATTACCCATACCATTGATTCCATTTCTGGTTGCCGGTCCAGTACTTGTTGTACCAGGAACTGTATTTACAGTACCTCTTAAGGCTCCGTTCATACCATTTGTTACGGCTCCAGTATCATTCATTCCATCACGGCCAATTTTCACTCTTCCTGTACCAGACATTACGCCAGTCGGTCCATAATTGTGAGGAGTGGTTGAAGATTTTGCCCGATACGATGGAGTCCCTTTGGCACGCAAGCCAGCAGTTGCATCATTTAAAGTTACTGCTACATACGCGCTTTTACCTGCAAGCATTACATTCGCTGAACGGACTTCAGGCATAGCAGCAATCCGGTCTGCAAGCTCCTGACTAACTTCCATCTTAGTGATGTTATGCGTGCCACCGCGTACGGAATTTACACCAATACGCCCATCATCTACTCCCCGGACACTATTGGTTTGCACATTAGATTTTTCTGCCGTATTGGTTCCACACCCTGTAATACTCACCAAGCCGAGAAGCAATGCAGCTGAGACTGACATACTGATCTTGGATCGCAACATGAATTCATCCTCCATCTCTAATGTTGTATGTGTGCAGTGTACGATCGTTAGGATGACCTTCTGAAGAACAAGCTATCCTGAAAGGATTTGGAACTATGCCACTTTGACCGTCACCCGCGAGTGCAGATCGGCGTATCTTATAAACAGTAAGCCATATCTCAACAAGTCGGTATTGCTCCGCAAAAGTCAGGAGGCTTGTGCATGAAAGTTCTATTTACGTTTTATGTACCGAGTGGCGGGGTGGAGACATTAAATAAGCTGCGATGTGAAAGTCTCCAGCGAAGTGGGATCGAATGCCATGTTTTATATCTAATGCCGGGTTCAGGCCAGAATACGACCAATTTTCCGGTATTTGTCTCATCTTCAGATGAAGAAATTAAAAATTTGCTGGATACCCATAATTACGATGCTATTATTGTTACATCAGATTATTTATTACTGAAACGTCTGCGTGAACTCGGTTACCGCGGTATTATGATATACGAATCTCAAGGCCTTGGAAAACGCAGTCATGCGGAAACTCTGATCAGAGATGCTGTCCCTTATTTACGTTCTTATTGTAATGCGGTACTAATCCCGCCAACCGATCATTTGTTGGAGCTGTTTATTGAAATCTGTCCCTGGCTGCATCGTTATGTAATTCCGAATATTGTTGATGTCCAGTCCTTTCAGCATATCCCTGCTGAACCTCCGGCTAATCCGGTTATCGCTTGGGTAGGCCGGCTAGAGAGCAATAAAAATTGGCGGGAATACTTGAGAATCGCCCATGAAATTCGCCTTTATAAACCAGATCTTCATTTGTGGATGTTCCATGATCCTAATTTAGCCGCAGAGGATCAAAAACAATCCTTTCAGGAGGAGCTACACGCCTTAGGGCTGAATGATCGTCTAAGTACTTTTACCAATATTCCTAATCATGTAATGCCGATTTATTATTCCTCGATAGCCAATTCTGGTGGATTCCTGTTAGCCACCTCCATTACAGAAGGATTTGGATATGCTGTTGCCGAAGCGATTTGCTGCACTTGTCCAGTACTTAGTACAGATTCCGATGGTGTCAGATCCTTTATTGTTCATAATGTCACGGGTAAATTTTACCCGCTTGGCAATATTCCAACTGCCGTCAACGAAGGACTGGAGCTTATGAACAATATTCCTCTGCGAGAGGGTCTCCGTCAGCAAGGAAGAGGATATATGGTCTCACGCTTCGGAACCGAGAAGTATGCGCAGTCTTTTCGTGAAATGATGAATTCATACGCCATCTTCTAACCGAAATCAAGCAAAAAAACCTTCAAGCCACTTCTCAAGTGGTACTGAAGGTTTTTTATATTTTAAGGACATATTACTAAGAGTTCCTCGCTACGATCTCAAACAGTGCATTCTGAAACAATTGTGTGCTTTTTTCCCAAGTGAAATGCTGTGAATCCTGCTCCCCCTTACGAGCCAGCCGCTGGCGTAAATCCGGGTCTTTAATTAAGGTTAAGATATCATCCGCGAGCCGATTCTCAAACCGGTAGGACATTAAGCAGTTGTGGCCATGCCTGCCATATTCCATATTCCCACCGGAGTAAACAGTAACGAGTGCTGCTCCACAACGCATAGCCTCGATGCCTGGTAGCGATCCCGTATCATACGTACTTGAGCTTACAAAAATATCACTCTCACTATAATGGTAACAAAGTTCAGTATCATTTGCAGGAGTCCTTATATGATATCTTTCATCCATTAATAAAGTTTGCAGTGTAGTCGACTCAGCAAATTCACCAGGAGGAATAATCAAATAAAGTTCAACTTCTGGATGAAGTCTTCTGACCCGATTTAACTGTTCAAGCAAATAATCTTGTTCACGATGACCTGAGAATCCTCCCTCCGGCTTTCGCATAACCGCGGAAACTACAAGCTTATTTTCAGGTTCACGAATGTTCAGGTTTCTAAAAACAGGATTCACACCAATGGGCACGATTGTCCCCTTAATGCCATGATTCATCTGGACGATTTCTTGCTGCCAGCGGGAAAGTACGAGCAGATTGCTGGTTAAACTATAAGATGCAAAAGAACGGCTATTGTCAGGTAAAAAAGTGGGCTCGTAGCAAAGTGCTAAGCGAATATGAATCCCTTTCCCCTCATTACTTGCCTGCTGCGATACCTCGACTGTGGTATAAAAGTTGGAGACAATCACGTCCCCCACTGGAAAATCGCTGGCCGACAAATCATCATCTGCCGCATAACGCAATTCACAATTTATCTCGTATTCAACGACACCATCGCTGGGCAAGAGGATCGTAATTTCATGACCGATCTCTGACAGACGATTAGCCAGTTCTGCCAGCATCCGTTGTGCTCCGCCCCTAGATAGAGTTAGAACAGGAAATATTAATTTCATTCCCCTCTCTCCTTTAGCAGCAGATGCGATAGAACCCCGTGATGTTTTGCTTGTACCAGTTCTATCTCTCTTTTCTGCGCCTCACTATGAATCACTGAGCCCATCTCTTGATGCACTCGATAATCAAGCTGCGGATGCTCAATATAAGACCAGCTAAAATGCGGTAAAATACGCAGCCATAAATCATAATCTTGAGTATATAACAACATTTCATCGAACGTTCCTACAGCACGAAATATATCCATATGAAGAAGAACTGTACTCCCATTCACCGGACAACCCAACATCATAGTCTCAATAAAATGGGCCCTGCTGCTAAAAAGCATACTTACCGTATCTGAGATCCGTTCTCCCTGCTCATTTATATAATAATAGGCTGTATAGTTAAACAAAGTGCCCGTACTTTTGAGCTTTTCTATTTGGTTTTTGATTTTATCCGGGTGAAATTGATCATCTGCACTGAGCCAGGCAAAATACGTTCCGGTAGCCACTTCTATCCCTTTGTTCAAAGCAGAGGCCGTCCCGCCATTATCCTTTTGTATATAAATGATCCTGTCACGGAAGGGAGTCAACTTCTCCAGCCATAGGGTAGAACCGTCGTCGACTACAATGAGTTCTATATTCGGATAGCTTTGATTCAAGACACTTTGGATGGCGAGATCCACATACGAACAGTTATAAAATGGGATGATCACCGATACTTTAGGTTCTTCACTCATACGCGCTCACCTCCTTCACCCGGAGCTCAACTTTTTATACTGTTTTACAAGCAAGCAAGGCATCTACTGGTGCATGGTCTTCACCGAACGCTTCTCGAAACGATGGGTTTTGGGCATGATGGAAGCCTTTCAGTACCGTTACCTCATACCCCAGTGCAATAAAATCCTCCGGCTCCCATCCGCTCCGGTGCTTTTGATAATGCTCCCCCTGCAAATGATAATGATCCATACCCTCCTGTGGAAAAAAGCCCCGAGGGGTAAATACAACTACTCGGTTATTGGCGATTCTTTCGGCCATCCCGAGCAGTGTCTTCGCTTCATTTTTATTAAAGTGCTCTATTGAATCAATAAAGGTAACCGCTGAAAATGTTTTGGGGAGGAACAATTTATCCATATGACTGGCATCTGCATGTACCGGAATAATATGAGGTGACTTATATTGACGATGCAGCAGGTACGGCCTGTGAATTTCTAATCCAAGCACTACTGCGGCTTCATATCGTTCAAGCAGGGTACCGGTGCCGCTGCCGATATCCAGAATACTCTCGCAGAATTTCAACTGTTCCAGTAAGACTGGCAGAAAGTCATTCACTTCAATTTCCCGGTACATTACCTTCAGCCCCCATAGAAGAAATCAAGTGCTGCAGCGAATTCTTGTAGCGGGCATTGGTCGCAGCTGCCTCTGCCATAATTACATCAAAATATTTGATCGTTCCCATGCCATCATGAGTCCGGTAAGCTGTAAGTGATTGATTCAACATCACAGGTGGATATCCGTTCAGAATGGCGCGGAACCATAAGTCATAATCATGTGTGTAAGGAAGTGATTCATCAAAAAGCCCTATGGCTCCAAACACCTCTCGTTTAAACATCACCGTACAGCCATTAATAGGATTACCGTGTAAAAAACAACGTAAGTAATCCAGGTGACTAGGAAACAATGGCGCAGCATTCAGCTGAACCAGCTGCGATTGAGCGTTAATATAATTAAAGTTGGTATAGGAGATTAACAAGTGGTTCTGCTCCATGAACAGAACCTGATTGTTGATCTTATCCCGATAAAATAAATCGTCTGAACTAAGCCAGACCACATAGTCCCCTGTTGCATTCAAAATGCCGTGATTCAGTGCGGAGGCGGTTCCCCCGTTGCCTTTGCCCAAATAATGAATTCGGGAGAGATACGGTGTAATTAGATTGCTATGAGCGTGCGAGCCGTCATCGACAATAATGATCTCGTAAGGTTCCCAAGACTGGGAGAGCGCACTTTGCAGGGCGTGTTCAATATAAGGACAATTATAAAAAGGAATCACTACCGAAACCTTCGGTCTCATAACAACCTCCCCTCCCCGTTAACTCGGTAATAATTCAAAATATCCATTAACGATTGGCTAAGCCCAATCTCCGGACGCCAGCCCAGTGAAAACACATCAGCCTCAGGGGTTGATGCTTCTGAATGAACCTTCTTATCCGCTGTGGCTGCGATCTCTGAAATAGCCCGTTCAGCATCTGCAGGTCCCCAGTCCATTGGCACTGGTCCTACAGAATGACTGAGCAGCTGCTCCGCGATCTCCCCGAGTTCCCGCTGCTTCCCCGAATCGATGCGATAGATGGTTCCATTTGTACCTTTACGCAAAATGTAGTCATAAGCTCTAACGGCATCTCTAACATCTAAAAAATCACGCAGCGCATAACGAGAAGAGAGCTTAAATGGAGGTATTTCCTCATCTGGCTGGACTTCACTTCGAACAATGTGCTGTGCTAATAAAGAGCAGAAGCCGGTGGAAGGACCGGGACCAATCAGATTACACGGCTCAGCCAGCAGAACCGGCTGTTTAAATAAGGTGCCCCAAGCGAGGGACACCAGCTCTTCTATTGTTTTGCTAAGGCTATACGGGTGTGGTGGCCCAGCCACCACACCCGGTTTGAACTTAAGTCTGGAGCCTGCCACTAGAATCCGACTGCTCGGCAAGCTTCGCATTGCCTCTAGTAAATATAAGGTGGCCATCACATTTGTCTCCATATAAAGCAAGGGATTAAGCCATGACTCGGGTACGGAGTTCTTCCCAGCCAAATGAAGGACAGCGTCCGGCGCAGTTTGCTTGATCATCTCAGCTACTGCTTTCCGGTCACTTAAATCACAAACATATATCTTTACTCCTTCTGGAAAAAGAGTGGAGGCAGCTGTCGATTGCGGCCGCAATACAGCGATAACCTCAGCCCCTCCAGCCGAAAATAATCGAACCGCATGTTGCCCGGTGAATCCACCGGCTCCGGTAATCAGAAGTCTTTGCCCTGTCATAAATACATCTCTGACTGTTTCATCCAGTCAGCCAGTTCCTGCAGCATTAAAGGATATGAAGGCAGCGGCAAGAGGACATCCGCTCTTGTATTCACTAGTGTACGATCCTGAATATGTTCATCCTCAGGGATGATCTCCACATTTTCTTTATGAAAAGCCGCCTGAATATGCTGAAGCAGCTCATATTTACTTACTGGCTCTGGATGCGCTAAATGGATCAGCCCCGATACGGAGGAATCCAGCATTACATCCACTGCTTTGGCTAATTGGAGCGTTGTGACCCCGTTCCACATCACCCGCCGGTATCCTGAAACTTTACCACTCTGCGCCAGGAACCAATCCATCAGACCAATACCGCCTGAGCGGATTTCGGGGCCAATAATGGAAGTGCGAATCGTAAGATGCCCGGGTTTTTGCACCTCACCGAGGCTTTTCGAAATTGCATATACAGAGGTTCCATCAGGAGCATCCTCTTCGGTGTACCCTCCGCGTGTTCCTTCGAACACGCAGTCGGTACTGATATGGATGAGCCTTGCCTGAACATCCTCCGCCTTTCGCCACAAGTGATGAGGGAGAAAGCCATTCACGTGGTAAGCCCCAATTTTGTCACGCTCCGCGAATTGATTGAGAACCCCCATTGCATTGATAATGCAATGAGGGGAAACGATATCGACCAGCTTCTCAACTCCGGCTATATCGTTCGCATCTACATACAGCCCGCCAAGATCGCTCTTATCCCGGGTTGTATGGAAGACGTGATGCTTGCCCTGGCGGCGAAAATAATCCGCCAGCATATGCCCCGCCATACCGTTTCCACCTAGGATAAGCAGCTTCATTGCAGGAACCCTCCCCGGATCAAGATGCTTTTGATCTCTTCCCGATCCATCAGATTCGTCTCTGAACTGAAGCTATTGAAAGAGACATGAGGATAAGCGCTATAATGTGCCTTTAATTCCGGCATGTTCAGCGTAGGGAGAATTACTAGATACTGTTCATCGTAGACAACGGTAGTTAAGCTTTCGAAATCACTCATCAGAATCTCGTGGATTTTCTCCCCCGGACGAATCCCGGTCTCGACAATACTCACATTGGACTCTCCGGAAGCTTCAATCAGCACCTCAGCAAGATCGATAATTCGGCAGGTAGGCATAGTCATGACGAAGATTTCTCCACCCAAGCTAACCTCAGAAGCTTTAAATAATAATGTAATAGCATCGCGTAGGGTAAAAAAGAAGCGGGTCATTTTCATATCCGTAATGCGTACCTGACCCTTATCCTTAATCTGCTTCATGAACAAATGCACGACGCTGCCGTTCGTTCCGAGCACATTACCTCCGCGTACAGTAACGAACCGGGTGTTTGAGCCAATCAGATTGGCATAAACGAACAATTTTTCCCCGATCGCTTTGGTCATTCCATAGAAGTTGGATGGGTTCGCAGCCTTATCGGTAGAGATGTAAATTGCTTTTTCAACGCCATTTACAATGGCAGCTTCGATCACATTTTGAGTTCCCACTACATTGGTTTTGAGTGCTTCATAAGGCTGATCTTCACAGACTGGAACATGTTTGAGCGCCGCCAGATGAAAGATGTAATCAACGCCACGGCAGGCTGCAATCAGCGCATCCTTGTCACGGATATCGCCAATGATAAAGCTGAGACGTTGATCTTCAAACTCCCGGCTCATCGCCACTTGAGCGGATTCACTGCGGGAGAATACGATGATTTCCTTAGGATTTTGTGGCAGAAGTTGCCTAATCAGCTCATGCCCCCAGGAACCAGTTCCGCCTGTGACCACAATCCTTTTATTATTGAACATGCAGGTTCCCTCCAAGCAAGAATTTAACTACCTTGACCGAAACATCCGGAGTCATGTATCCTTCCGGTGCCTCCCAATCCCGATTGAGCGCCGTCATCAGCTTGACGCTGCGAAGAATACTTTTCTGATCTACACCTGAGACTACATTGCTGCCACAATCCACTGTTTCTGGACGTTCCGTCGTTCTGCGAATCGTAACTGTTGGCACTTTCATCAAGCAGCATTCCTCCTGTACAGTCCCGCTGTCGGTGATGGCACATAAGGCGTGCTGTTCCAAATAGACAAAATCAAAAAATCCGAAAGGTTCATGAAATTCAACTAGTGGGTTCATTGGAAGGGAAAATTGCTCGGTAAGTTTGGAGCGAGTGCGAGGATGAATGCTGCATATTAAACGAATTCCAAAATGCTCAGCCACTGCGTTAAGACCCGACATAATTTGTACAAGGGACTCTGGATCGTCTACATTCTCAGCACGGTGGGCCGTGACTAGAAAATACTGTCCTGAGGTAAGCTTCAGCTGCTCCAGAATGTCGCTAGTTTGGATTTTGTGCTCAAAATGGGTCATGACCTCATGGATCGGATTTCCTGTTAACACGATACGCCTGCTGGGGAAACCTTCGCTGATTAGATGTCTTTTGCTCTGCTGCGTATAAGGCATATTAATGGTCGAAACGGCGTCGATGACACGGCGGTTTTTCTCTTCTGGTACTTGGAGGTCATAGCAACGGTTGCCCGCTTCCATATGCACCACCGGAATTCCCATACGTTCAGCCAAAATCGCGCATAACGCGCTGTTCGTATCGCCCAGAAGCAAGACACGATCTGGCTGTTCTTTTAGTAAAATGCTTTCTAACCCTCCGAACATGGCGGCAAGCTGACCGCCTAGTCCTGCTTGTTTATCCTGCAGCACATAATCCGGTGCCCGCAGTCCCAGCTCAGCAAAGAAAATACCGCTGAGACTGGCGGTGAAGTTCTGGCCTGTATGCACCAGGATGTGCCGCTCAGCATGTTCGTCGAGAAGCGGAATGATTACACTGAGGCGAATGATTTCAGGCCTCGTGCCTAAAATCGTCATGATCTTCATGAGTTCACTCCCCTGCCTGTTTAATTATGGTCTGACTTGGCTCAGTCAGCGGACTGTGCTCTGGTTGCTGGATTGAGCTCATTTAGCGGGATTTATACCGCTCATTGCGTTCAGATTGCTGGATTGAGCTCATTTTGCGGGATTTTTACCGTTCATTTGGCTCAGGTTGCTGGATTGAGCTCTTTAAACGGGATTTTTACCGTTCATTGCGCTCAAGTTGCTGGATTGAGCTCTTTTTGCGGGAAATGTACCGTTCATTTGGCTCAAGTTGCTGGATTGAGCTTGTTTTGCGGGATTTATACTGCTCATTTGGCTCTGGTTGCTGGATTGAGCTCATTTAGCGGGAATTATACCGTTCATTTGGCTCTGGTTGCTGGATTGAGCTCAATGAAGAGCATTTTTATCTCTCTTTGTACTCAGCTTGCCACTTCGCTGCAATCGAGGCATTTACGCCGCGCGCCGCCGTCCACCGCGGCGGGCCCGGCGGCGCTTGCCCCCGGCGGTGCTGCGCCGCCGGGCAGAACCTTTACGCCGCTTGCGAGCAACGCGGCGCAAAACCAACGGGCGCCCGCTTCGCCGGCGCGCCCGGGCTTTGCCGCGCCGCTTGCGGGCGACGCGGCTCGGCAGGCCCTTGCTTCGCGGCGGCAAAGCCGGCGACGCTGCGGGTAAGTCAGGCTGGACAGCGGGTGGTTCCACCACCACCACGCTGTCAGCCTCGCGCACCGCGGGTGCGCTGCAATAGCGGAGGTTCCACATCTCCGCAAGACCCTGCAGGCGGCTCCGATAAGCCGCCGGACCATAGACGGCGTCGACGCGCTCCCGCGCTTGACTGCCTATAGTTAACGCCATTCCTGGCTGCGCCAGCATGACGTTGACTCTTTCTGCCAGCGCGGAAATGTCCGATGCTGGCACGAGATTTTCGCCGCAGCCCGCTGCGTGCAGAATTTCTCGTAAACCCCCAGAGTCGTAAGCGACCACGGGTTTTCCAAAAGCCATTCCTTCCAGAGCAGTCATGCCGAAGCCTTCGCGGATCAGACTAGGAACCACTAGCACATCCATGGCGCAATAAGCGGATGGAAGGCATTCAGCATAACCAACAAATTTAAACCGGGTGTACAGTCCCTCAAGCTTCACCTTGCGGACACAACGCTCATAGTAGCTTTTATCACCAGCAGACCCAATGACAACAAATTTCGAGCTTGGATGAACCGCGTGCACAAGCACAGCCATTTTCACAAAATGTTCTAGCCCTTTTTCCTTGTTGATAAAAGAAGAAATATAACCGACCAGCTGTTCATGCGGTTTAACCCGCAATTCCCGCCGCCGTTCGCTCCGAAGCTTGCTCCAAGCCTCAATCATCATCTCTTTATCATTCCAAGAGGGAGGCAGCTGGATCACTTTTTCCGCTCTCACGTCCTCTGGAAAGCAAGCTGCAGCTGTTTGTGAAATAGCTAATATCTCATCACTATTCCGATGAATCAGCCCTACACTAATAGGTGTATATTCATTGTCTGTTATCGTCTCTGATATTTTCCATATCACCGGAATGCCCAGTGACTTTGCAGCCATTGCTGGCAGAGCATGCACACAGGTACTTGTAATAACAAACGCCGGGCGCAGGGAATTCAGCCAGTCTGTTAACTCGTGATACTCCCTGCTTTCCTGGAATTTCTGAGCATCTGCCTCCAACCCTGCATAAGGAGTGTACATTCCATATAAAAGAGGAATCGAAAGCAACTGTACACTTATTCCACAGCTTCGAGCCTGAGAAGTCAGCTTGCCGTCCTGAGGCGCAACGAGGATACAATTAAAGTACGGAGAAAGCTCCTGAGCGAAAAACAACAATAGCTTCTCCGCTCCCGTAATACTGCGTGTATTGGATACATGTGAAAAGAGGACGATTGTAGCTTTGTCAGCCATGGCGTTTCGGCGCTCCCTAACGAGGGGCCTGGAGCAGCCATTCACCTCCTTAAAAAATTTACAAACTTTGCGCTAAGTTCTATCCTTCGCAGTAAAACTCTCTTTGAAAATGGTCGCTCCTGTGACTCGCAACATCGCTTCCGCTTAGCTCTAGAATCTCGTCAGTCAATTCACTTCGCTCCCGAGCTTCGCCCCTTCGCTTCCACTCTGCTCTCGAATCTAGCCAGTCGCTTCCGCTCCGCTATACAAGCCCGCTCCAGACGTTGCTTCTTTTCATCAGGCCACAGGCATAAGCTGAGGTTCGGTTCTACAGTATATCGAGGAAAAACAGATGCCGGCACGACACCTGTCCCCTGGTAAGCGCACATTTCCATTCCATTTTCGGGCATATGACCTAGCCGTAAATTACTGTTAACAGCTGGTGTATACGTTTAGTGTAGGTGTGATCCTTAAGCGTCCGTTCAAAAGCGCGCAGTGCTATCGCACGGCGTTCTTCCTCATGAGTCAGGTAATAACGGATTTTATCCATCATTTCTTGAGGGCTTGCAAAAGTCTCAATTTCTTCACCAGGTTTGTAAAAGGATCCCATATCATCTCTGGCATCCACTAATTGCAGCGTACCCGTTGCCGCGATTTCAAAAGTACGCGGATTAGGAGATACCGCCGGAATCGAAAGCGTATTGTTGTTCACTACTTCATCAATGTGCGAGCGGTGGAGGTTGATGACGATTTTGGATCCGCTGTAAGCTACCGCGGTTTCTTGTGGTGACATCCATTTGCCAATCTCAATTCGATCTCCATAGAGTGCCGCCTCAGGCAGACGGTCCCACCAGATGCCATTAATCACCGTGTTATAGTTCATCAAATCCGGAAGAATCTCACGGAAGAAATTAACCCGGTTCCAATAGGCAGAGCCAATAAAACTAACTTCGCGATTCAATGGTGAACGTGTTGTAGTTGGACGGTAATGCTCGCGGTGAGCGGCAAAAGGAAGATAATGAACTTCAGGGCAGCCAAGTCCCTTATAAAAATCAATACAATTACGCTCAAGCGTGAACACAAAATCGTAATGTGCCACAATTTTAACTGTAAAATCAGTGTAATAAGGATCATCTGTAAGCCAAATGGCTGTCTTAATCCCGCTAGCCCGAAGAACGGAGATCTGCTCAAGCGGTAAATCCATACCGTCCAGCACAAGTACCAGATCCGGTCTTTGCGCGGCGGCTAACTCCACTAAGTTTTGGCGTACATCCGTTATCGTGACTTGTGCGGTTAATTTTTGCAGCGCGTAGAGGACTGCATCGTCTAATGGAGAGTAGGGATATCCTTTACCAGAAGCCACATACATTACATGAATATTCCGTACAGGAAATACTTCTTCTGGCCGACCATCCAAAATCGCAAGCCGCCCCCGTAAATATCCCTCATCATATCCGCCCTTAAAACCACTCAGACGACCACGAAGCTTTTCTTCCTCTGGAGGTGTCAGAGGTAGCGGTGGTGCAGGCATAATAAATTCATTGTTGTTCATCATCATCCTCGCTCCTTTGTCCCGTTATAGATTTCATACACTTGAAGCAATCACATTCAGCAAATGAGGCAAACGCGCAGTGAATGTATGGTTGCGCATGGTTGTCTGTAGTCCCCGTAAAGCGTAAATTCGGCGCTCTTTTTCATGCTTCAGATAGTACTCAATCTTCTCCTGCAATTCCTTAGCAGAGCCAAAAGTATCCAAGTCATAACCTGGTCGATAATAATTGCCCAGATCCTCACGAACATCCGTAAGCTGCATAGTACCGCAGGCACTGATCTCATAAGTACGCGGATTGATAGAGCGTGATGGTAAACGGAAGCTATTCCGGTTATCCTGCCCCTCCTCCCACGGACGGTGAATATTAATGACTAGCTTTGCGCCACTGTAATAGTTCGCAGTTTCCTCAGGCGGGATAAAGCCATTGCTAATAAAAGGGGCAAGCTGGTCATAAGTCGCAAGCCGTTCCCAGAACCCCCCAGCGATCAGCACCTTCTTATCCTTTAGATAGGGGGCAAGTTCATCAAACAGCGCTGTCCGATTATGAAATGCATTGCCAATAAACACAATGTCGTACTTATACTGCGGTGCCGTACGGCGTGGATAGAACATCTTTGGATTGACGCAAAGCGGTAAATAATGAACGGATGGAACCCCAAAGGATTGATAAAACTCCACACAACCGAGCTCATGCGTAAAGACGTGATCATAATGCCGGCAAATCACTGAAGTATCCTCTGTAAAATAAGGATCATCCACAAACCAGATCGCAGTCCGAATGCCCAGCTTTCTGATTTCTGTAATCTGTTCTAAATGATTTTCCGGAAAAACATGCAGTCCATTCATAACCAGCACTGCCCCGGGCATCTCCCGAGCCGCAGTCTCCAGCATAGCTTCTGGAGTGCTTATCACAAGCTCACTTACAAGCTGCTGAAGCGCCTCAATTACCCCAGTATCGATTGCATGGAACCCTTGAGGAACATACATTAGCTTAAATGGCCGAGAGGCTTCGACCTCTACAGTACTCCGACGCTGCACAGCCTCACACATGCCGAGACGATATCCTTCGTGATAACCGTCGCGATAATCTCGCGGACGCTTGTGTTTTCTCCTTTTTGCTTTCACGGCCTTCACCCTGCCCCGTTGTATTCTCAAGACAGTATAACTATATGCGGAGTCAGCACTCGCCTCATGGACATCTGTCATTACTAGAATTAAATTGGCAGATGTACCCTGTCTTTTGCCCGGCTTGCCCGAACTCCGTCAAGATTTCATCCACTCGCTGGATGCTGTTATACTATAAAGGTCTAGCTAGAGGCACTAAACTTGTCATCTCTGTCCAATCTGTCCGAAGATGATTATTTTTTGAAATTCACAAGGGGGGGAACTATGAATAACACCACGTTGTATTTGCGACACGCGGAGCTGCTGCGTGATCTGGTGCCATCCTTTCAAACCTATCCTTTTCATCTGCCTGCTGTTCGAACGCTGGATCGCCTGACTTTTCAAAAACCAGTGACCTTTCTTGTTGGAGAGAACGGCACGGGCAAATCAACCTTGTTAGAGGGAATTGCTGCTGCTTGGGGCTTTAACCCTGAAGGTGGAACGCTAAACTTTTCTTTTAACACTCGTTCCTCGCATTCGAGTCTCTATGAGTATTTTAGAATTGCTAGAGGGGTTAGACGGCCGAAGGACGGCTTTTTTCTACGTGCGGAGAGTTACTATAATGTGGCTTCTTATATTGATGAGTTGGATGAACAACCCGGTGGCCCACCGATCAAAGACTCCTACGGAGGCAAATCTCTGCATGAGCAGTCCCACGGAGAGTCTTTTTTAGCTACGTTCGTTCACCGTTTCGGCGGCCGCGGTCTTTATATCCTCGACGAGCCTGAAGCAGCGCTTTCCCCCTTACGTCAAATGTCTCTGCTGGTGCGTATGCATGAGCTGGTCGGGCAGGATTCACAATTTATTATTGCTACCCATTCGCCGATTCTGATGTCCTATCCCGGTGCTGAAATTTTTCTCTTGGAGGGAGAGGGAATACGTTCCGTCGCCTTGGAGGAAACTGAACATTATACCGTGACCAAAGCGTTTATGAACGATCGTCAAGGGATGCTGCGTGAGTTATTTGAGGATGAACAAGCATAAATGCCTTCGACGGCTATAAGGACGGTAAGCGTTTAAGCGAGAAATATAAGGATAATTTACAATATGGAACATATAAATTCTTATATTTTAATAAAAACAGCAAGTCTCCATAATCGGAAACTTGCTGTTTGATTTGTTCCATAAGCTAACGTCTTACAAATCCCACTACCTTGTGAACAATCCACCCAAACATGACCACGACCATCATATCGAAGCACACATTAAACAAGAATAAATGCTTACCGATGTCAGCCCTTCCGTCCCCAAGAATCGGAACCAAGAAGGAGAAAATCCCTATTAGCCCTAGCAGCATCAGCAGCTCGCCGGCAATTTTGCCGCGAATATCTCTGCTGCGGAAATACTGGAACAAGGCTCCCGCAAAATACACCAGATAGAATATGGAGAGAAATCCGAGCGTGTGCGGAATATGTTTATTTTTGAATTGGCTCCATCCACTGTAAGTATAGGATAATGCACCTGCTGGTTTATTCTCGCTTTTCTCGTAGTTTCCTAGATAATACGGGCGAATCGCCATGCTGTTGCTCGCAGCATATTTCATATTATCTATCAACCGGTCCGGATGCTTCAGATAGAAGAACAACACATCTTTATGAGATACACGGTCATAGAAGTCCGGAACCAGCGAAGGATCATCCTGCTTAATCACTGTATCGGTCTGAAAATAATTCGTACCCGCCAGTACCTCCAGCCGCTCCGGTAATCCGAGATCCTGCAAGTCGCCCTTCACATCCGGCGATTCGTTTAAAATCCCAAAAAACACCGTTTGATACAGATTAATATGCTTCAGATCTTTTGGCGCTGCCACATACAAAACGATGGATACAAGAAAGATGGCAATCGAAAAACGTAAAGCCAGCTTCCTCCATT
The DNA here is from genome assembly GCF_038008505.1 of Paenibacillus sp. FSL H7-0735. Lineage (NCBI taxonomy): Bacteria > Bacillati > Bacillota > Bacilli > Caryophanales > Paenibacillaceae > Paenibacillus > Paenibacillus sp. FSL H7-0735. The sequence goes on from NZ_JBBOZH010000001.1 coordinate 5,999,287, forward strand.
TGCCCTCTCCGTCAAGCATCATAAACCGCAAGAAAATCAGAGCAAAGGCAATCCCAATCGGTGCATTCTGGATTTTGGAGGTGACCAGAAACAGAATCGCGATAAAAAACAAAGTTAATCCTTTAGTGGTTGGCTTCTCTTGGCTAGTTAATCTTAATCCTAATGCAAATGTCAGCAGCATAAACACCATCGACACCGGTTCTCCAAACAAGGAGTTGAAATAGGCCACATACCCGATATCGTAAAATACAAATAAGATAGCTGCACCCAACAGCAGCCCTGTAACATAAGAGCCACGAGCATTATACTTCACCAGCAGCCAAGTTGCCGCCAGTAAAAGAAGCCCATAAACTGCACCCAGCAAACGAACATCAAAAAAGCTGCCATGGATGAGCCCGCCGATCAACCTCGGCACAAGCACTATAAAAATCTGTGAGGAAGGATAAAAGCCCCTAAACAAATCCTCATACGCAAAACGAGAATGGCTAAAGCTGAAAAACTGATCGGCATACGATGCAGCAGTATCGTAGTAGTTCAGACCGATGGTATTCATCATACGCAGAAAATCTCCATTATCGGCAACACCAATAAATGGCCCTACGAATAGCAAATAAATAATGATACCGCAGCCGGCAAGGCCTACGAGATACTCCGGTTTCCAGAACTTTTTCATGATTCCCCCTATCTCTGTGGTAACAGCTTCACATATTCGTCGGACAAATTCATTAGCTTCAAAATATAATCATAATCAGTCTGATATTTTGTAAAATCCGATACTGGCTTAAGCGTATCCAGCGACACAGCTTCACCATCAGCAAAATCTTTACCAGGCACATAGAGAATATCATCATTAAAAAATGAACCGGAAGGTAAATAATACCGCATCCCTAACACGTTACGATCAATGTTCAAGAGGTCATGACCAAATGCTGTATAACCTTCTTCCCTTAAAGAAACCCCCAATAGGTTAGCTATTGTAGGAAGAATATCCAACTGTCCACCTGTTCGCTCTACTACCTTCCCTTGCTCCATTCCTGGTACATGTACAATCAATGGAATATTAAAGCGACTGATCCGGGAATCGTATGGAATCCCCAGTGCACTTTCCACTTGCTCCGGTGGAACATCCTGCGGCTGCAAGCCAAAATGATCACCATACATCACCAGCACAGTGTTATCCCACATTCCGTTTTTCTTCAAACCCTCTATTAAAGTTCCAATGGCATAATCAGTATAGTTAATAGCAGTCAAATAATCGCCAAGCATCGTGTTTTTCAACTCATCAGGCACTGAGATCTTCTTAAAAGAGTCCGGAATTTGGAAGGGATGATGGCTGGATGCCGTCACCATTTGTGCGTAGAAAGGAGTTCCTTTCTTCTGCAATTCTGCCATTTTCTCGACACCCGTAATATAAAGCTGTTCATCGGAAGCACCAAACGCATTAAAATGATCATTAGTAAAATAATCTTTGTCATAATAACCGTTAAAGCCAAGCGCTGGATATAGCTCGTTCCGATTCCAAAAGCCTACTTGATTCACGTGAAAGGTGTACGCCTCATATCCTTTATCTCTCAGCAGACGTGGTAGGCTCGGCAGTTCTCTGTCCCCGAATCCAGTGGACATTGCCAACGTCCCGATTGGATAAATCGACGTGTTGCTCATAAATTCAGCGTCAGAAGTATTGCCCGGACCAATCTGTTGGTAGACATGGGGGAAGTAAAATCCCTCATCTGCCAACTTGTTCAACACTGGAGTCAGCTCTTGACCCTTCAGGGATTGATGCAACGGGAAGTTTTGAAAAGCTTCCATTTGAATGACAATTACATTTTTGCCCTTTTGCGAGCCGAAATACTCAGGTGCTGTGCCCGCGGCCTTACTACTATAAGGATAGGAAGCTTGCAGCTCATCAATCTTCGCGATTGTATCCTTAATATCTCCGGTTCCAATGAGATTGTTATCTTCCTTGACCTTGATTGCGGCAACGACCTCATAATTCAGGAATCCGGCACTTTCTGCCTGCACAAGTTCATTTGTAATTCCCCGCGCAGAATTGACAGAATTGGCCGAAAAAGCAAAACCTCCAAGAATAGCCACCAGAATCACCATCATATGTGCCAATCGTGTGTTCCGGGAGCTGAATCGCTCACGCTCATGCGGATAGGCTTTTCCATGCTTCCATCTGCGGATCAAGACATAGATCACCATGATCACAAGATCAGCGAAAAATAAATAATCAATAGTCTGTATCGTTGATTCTACGCTTGCCTTCACTTGAAATACCTGATTCAGTTCATATAAAGCCAGATACGTCGGAACAGAACCAAAGTGATTGAAATATACACTGGCTGCGAACAGCAGCAGCGATAATATCCCGTTAAATGTCCAATAGACGGCTGTTCTCACCCGCGAAGGAGTAATGACCGTCAGAATCCCCATGATGAAGAGGACTGGAGCAACATCTGCTGCAATCCACTCCCAAGCAATTCTATCAAAGAACAGCACTCTTAGCAGGAGCAGCTTCAACCATAGCAGCAGGACAACAATATAGAACTGAGCTCGATTCGGCCCGTGCTTTTTCACGTTTTAATCCCCTCTTACCTTTTCATTTGTTCTGATTATGAAATCTATTCATCTTTTCTGTAAAATATCAGATTGTTCTAGTATAACAATACTTACTTTTTTTATCAAAAATGTGCACCGTTCGCTCCCACTACAAATAGGGAAACCCCACGCCTTTTCGGCTGTGGAACCTCCCTATTTAAGCCTATTATGTTATGCCCTTCAATCTAAGACTGGCTTGCTGGCGAATCCTCTTTCACCTTCCAGATCGTTAAATCACTATCATAATATACAGTGATCTCAGGACTGCCAAGCTTATGAAAGGTGAGATTCCCGGGCTCCTGATCTCTTTTAAGCAAGCTATATTCGCCCACATCAGCAACGCTAAATATCTTAGTCAGCAGAGGCGCGGCCTTCTCACGTAGACGATCCCCATCAATTAGAGACAGCTCACGGTCTAATACCGTTAGTTGTTTGGGATCTGTTTTATCACTAGCACGAGGATTTGTATCACTAATCTGCTCAATCCTTCTAGTAACAGTATCGAGCGTAACCGAAACCTTTGATCCGTATTGCAGCGTAAGTCTATCCTGATCCTTGTCCATAGCCCGAAATACTAAACTAAGCTCTTCATCACCTCCGTTACCTCTCAACACCTTCAATGCCTCTTCCCCAGCTTGACGCGTCTCTTCTGATACCGCCGAGGCCTCAAGCGTGGCTGATGCGTAATCGAATTCACCATTTACAAATCCGATACGCCATTTCTCCGCCCTAAAGTTATTTTCAATTTTCACGCTAGAATGTTGTGTAGCATCATATTCAACATATCTGAGCACATCATAAGCTGAATCATTCGCATAACCCAGTTTGCCCTTGATCTCTTCCGCACGGGTTTTCATTTCAGCGTCGATCTCTGCAGTTGTCAGCATCGCGCTCATCTTCGTTTGCACCAGTTCTCCTGTCTCATAATCGATCCAGATATATGCGGAGTCCTCATCTTTCTGGTAAGAGTAAAATATCTGCTGTTGCTCCTTAAGCCATTCCCGGTGATCTAGCGGATAAGTCTTTCCAAGTAAACTCTGCATCACCTGATCTGCGTTCCGCTGTAGCTCAGCCTCCGTGAAATGCGACGAAACCTCAGTTTGCGCAGGGTTGCTTGATTCATTACCAAGGAACCTTCCGTTCAGAAAGAATATGCCTAAGCCCAACAGTACAATAAAACTTGCCACAGCCCACATTTGCACAGATAGTCTTTTTCCTGAAAAAGATTTCGTTCCCTGTTGATCTTCTTGAATTCGGCGAATGACGTTGTCTGCATGCCTCATAGTAAACTTTTCATTTCCAAAAGGTCCTTTTCGGGCCTGAGCATACCATTCCGGTTGATGATCCTCCATCATTCTACCCCCTTTAATTTGTTCTGAATTTTTTGCCGCGCTCGGTGCAATCTTGATTTTACCGTTCCGTGACTCAAGTTCATCAGTTCAGCTATTTCTTTTATAGAGAGCTCATATTTCAAATCCAGGACCAATATTTCGCGCAGCTTGGGAGACAATGCCATAATTAGATCCCATATCTCACCAATGGACTGATTACCCAAATACTCCATCTCCGCAGATCGGGCTACGCCAAGAGGTTCGATAGTTTTTTCCCGCTGCTTCACATCAACCGTGGACAATGGCTGTACACCACCCCATAAGCCCGAACGAAAAAAGCGCGATTTCCGGTGCGAAAAAACAGTATTCCTGGCAATCGTAAGCAACCATGCTTTAAATGAAGAATTCCCCCGGTACGTGCCAATCCGGTAATAACATTTAATGAATACTTCTTGGGCCAGATCATCGGCCTGTTCAGAATTTTTGGTAAGATAATAGATATAATTCCATATATCCTCTCCGTAACGGCTCATGATTTCTCTAAGTTGCTGTTCATTCATCGTCTCGCTATGCTGAAGACCTTCCAGTTCCAATTAGCTTCACCTCACTTAATACGACCTCATAAAAGGCACTTTAGTTCCCTTATGTTCATATTTTCTCATAAAAAAACAGGGGGTCCAGTGATCCCCTGCAAATAAAGATATCCGAATCGCCCTCTCTCCTCAAACGATCGAGGTATGCGTAAGTAATCTTTTAATAGAACGGTTAGCTTCATTTAGTACAATTTCTTTATCCACAGTCTTTAGCAAACCTCTTTCCATCACGATCTCCCCGTCGATTATCGTTGTCTCCACATCTGCCCGCGTAGCGGAATATACAATTCTAGAGATGGGATCTACGTCATAAGAGGGAAAAGTATGAAAATTGTAGAGATTGAGGAGCACTAGATCTGCTTTTTTGCCTACCTCGATACTCCCGATCTTATCCTCCATCCCTACGGCCTTCGCCCCACCAATAGTAGCCATACGGAATACGCTGCGGGCATTCATGGTTGTGGGTCCGTGATGAGGCTTTTGAATAATCGCCGCCAATCGCATCTCATTAAACATATCCAGATTGTTATTGCATGGAGCGCCATCCGCTCCCAGACTAAGAGAAACATGCTCATGAAGCATCCCTGGTGTGTCCGCAATTCCGGAGGCCAATTTCAGATTGGAACCCGGGCAATGACTTACATGCACCCCTCGATCCCGCAAAATCCGCCGCTCCTCAGCATCCAGCCACACGCAATGCGCCAGTATAAGCCGTTCATTGGCTAATCCTAGATGATCCAGATAGACGATGTTACGCATGCCAGTCATGGCCTGCACAATCTCAATTTCCCCTAAATTCTCAGATGCATGAGTATGCACCTTCACATCGTATCTTGCGGACAGATCCCGCACCTCGGTTAATAAAGGCTCTGTACAGGAAATCACAAAACGTGGAGAAAATGCATACTGAATCCGGCCGTTTCCATAACCATTCCATTTTTCCAGTAAATCGACACTTTCCTGCAAAGAAGATGCGGTATCCTCCTGCAGCGCCTCAGGCACATCTCCCCCTTTTTGATCCATCATCACCTTGCCGGACAAGGCCCGGATTCCACTTTTAGCTATAGCCTGAAACGCAAAATCCGTATGATGGACAGTCTCCATATCCACAATCGTCGTCGTGCCGCTGGTGATCAGTTCGCCGATGCCAAGCATAGCCGAATAATATAGGGATTCTTCATCATGCGCGGCCTCTAATGGCCAGATTCGTTTGCGCAGCCAATCCATCAGCTCCAGATCGTCCCCTTTACCACGGAATAACGTCTGGCATAGATGAATATGAGTTTGGATAAAACCCGGAATTAATGTACGGTTCGTAGCATCAATGATCTTCTCGTCACCCTGCGGGATCAGGCCAGTGCCGATTTCAACGATGAGATCATCCTTAATCCGGACATCCCCGTGTAAAATTTCCTCTTGCTTGTTCATCGTAATGATTTCGGCATTTTTGATCAAAATATTTCCCATAGCCCTTCTCCCCCTCATTGAGTTAATTCCAGCACAACTTCACGCCTGTAAAGCAAAAAGGCCACAAAAATATGCCTGAGCATATTTTCGTAGCCAGAAATTTACGGTTCCCGGTAGAGACCCTTAAACCAATTATTAAGGATATACGAAAAAAGATCTATTCATTTGTAATTTGAATAGTCCAATAATAATCTAAAGACAGGTTACATGTCAACATACATGACACACAATATCGATTATGTATTTTAAATAGTGATTTATAAAAGGAAATCAGTATTACATGTTATTTTAAATAACACATAACACTTTTTGATCACGATTATTCTGTTTGAAAAGATTTGTGATTACGCTACCTTGTGAATTGTGTCATATTTACTGTCATAAAAACATAGAAAATAAGCTATCCGAGAGCTATTTCATGGCTTAAGAGACAGCCGTTTCGTACGATAAGGTCGAACATTTCGAATGATTAGATCGGCCATTTCGGACAGTATCTCTGCTTACTCTAACGCGTTGTGCTAAACCGCTGTGCATATAGCGCGGTATGGTGGACTGGTTAGAGCCCGAAAGTGTACGTCTAGCTCTATTCATCATTTGAACCTATGCCTTCCCTACTGCTACTCAACTGCTACTTCAGCACTGCTACGGCTACTACACTACTCCTACTTCCGCACTTCTGCGTTCCCCTTGTGCCTATTCCACTGCTACGTCTGGAGCTTCTGCTTCTGCTTCTGCTTCTGCTTCTGCTTCTGCTTCTGCTTCTGCTTCTGCTTCTGCTTCTGCTTCTGCTTCTGCTTCTGCTTCTGCTTCTGCTTCTGCTTCTACTGCTCTCGCTACGTCCACACCACAGGCGAGTCATAATCCTCCCAAGTACTTTCGGACCCAGATGACGCTATTTGCACATTTATCGCCTTTTGAGCAAGATTTCGGACTCCAGTGGCGCTATTTCCTCGTTACAGGTCCAAATGCAGTGTGTTTTATACCAATAGCTGCTCTGGAGTCCGATAGCATTCCAAATGTGGTGAAATGCCACGTTTAAGGTCTGCTGGGTCCGTTACTGTCGAGTCACACTCAGCCACTGATGCTTTCGGACCCAGATGACGCTATTTGCACATTTTTCGCCTTTTGAGCATGGTTTCGGTCTCCAGTGACGTTATTCCCTCGAAACAGGCCCATATGCAGTGTGTTTTATACCAATAGCTGCTCTGGAGTCCGATAGCATTCCAAATGTGGGGAAATGCTACGTTTAAGGTCATCTGGGTCCGTTACTGTCGAGTCATACTCAGCCACTGATGCTTAAGGACCCAGATGACGCTATTTGCACATTTTTCGCCTTTTGAGCATGGTTTCGGGCTCCAGTGACGTTATTCCCTCGAAACAGGCCCATATGCAGTGTGTTTTATACCAATAGCTGCTCTGGAGTCCGATAGCATTCCAAATGTGGGGAAATGCCACGTTTAAGATCTGCTGGGTCCGTTACTGTCGAGTCACAATCAGTCACTGATGCTTTCGGACCCAGATGACGCTATTTGCACATTTATCGCCTTTTGAGCAAGATTTCGGACTCCAGTGGCGCTATTCCCTCGTTACAGGCCCATATGCAGTGTGTTTTATACCAATAGCTGCTCTGGAGTCCGATAGCATTCCAAGTGTGGGGAAATTCCGCATTTAAGGTCTGCTGGGTCCGTTACTGTCGAGTCACACTCAGCCACTGATGCTTTCGGACTCCAATGACGCTATTTGCACACTTATCGCCTTTTGAGCAGGGTTTCCGTAAGCGCAAATTGCTACCTAATCAAACAAAGTTTTTGTTTAGAAAACGGTGTTATTTCCACAAAAAAAGGATATCTCAGTAGCCATTAGATGGCTCATGAGATATCCTCTGGTTCTCACTATGTTAAGCTTCCGAATTCCCGTGTTTTTCTAGAACCTTCTCGAACACCGGAAAATTAGCGGTACGCCCTGGAAAAGTTACCTCACCCCTGAGGTCATAACCCAGCTTGGGATATAGGGCGAGTGCCCCAGTGTTCTTAGCATATGTGTCCAGACGGATACTTGAATAACCATTCTGGCGAGCATGTTCTTCTGCATAAGTGCTAAGACGGCGTGCAATTCCCTTTCCTTGAACTTCAGGATGCACAGCCAATCTATGCATAATTAAATGAAGCCCTTGCGTTTCTGTCCAGTCAATCTTCCCATACTGCTCGGATTGGTGCTCGTCCAACACTAGAATGCCGGCCACCGCATTGTTCTCCTCACATACCCATAGATTGCCACGTTCAATATCAAGGGAGATGATCTCCCGGTTCGGATAATGCTCGTCCCACTGATCGCTGCCACCTGCTTGCATCACCTGTACGCATTTGACAATCAGCTCCATAATTTCATCAATCTCATCTTTGCGTGCTCTGCGAATCTCAGTATCCATGAATCATCCCTACCTTCATCTTAACCTCATATTATTTTCACTTTCATTATGAAGTTTATCACATCGGCAGCGCAGCAAACCAGTCCGCACGAAAACCCCAAGACCCGCTCACGGGCGGAGCGGATCTTGTCATCTGTGTCCCCTAGCTGAATTCCAGCTTATGCCCGTCCTCGAAGCCCTTGGCGAAACCGGCGTCGAACCCCACGTTGTATGCTTCGGTGTAGCCCTGTTGAAAGGCGTCTGCCGGGGGCGTTTCCGGCGAAACGCCCAGCTCCGGGGGGAGCGGAATTACCTGTGGAGCAGGCGGAGCCTCGCTCACGGGTACCACAAGCACCGGTGGCTGTGAAACCCTTACTTTACGAACAAGCTTACGACGAAGTCTTCTTTTCTTGCGTAGCAATAGGCCTTTTTTCGACTTCCCATAACGAGCAGTTTTCCGGGCAAGAACTCTGCGGGTTTTACGGGCTAGCCCTTTACGAACTTTTGCTCTCCGCGAGAGCAGCAATGTGCGTCTACGGGTTCTGCCTGAACGTAGCGTTCTGCGGCTTTTCTTCTTCATGCTTCTACTCCTCCTGTGCTCCATGTTCTCTGGAGGTTCCTACGGCGTATGCCTTACTCAGCCATGGCGCAGCAGGAATTCCCCGTTTAGGACGATGTAGTGAAATCCCGGACATCATCCGGCACATCGCACTCTGATACCCACTTAAAATCCTGATATTGTCGCTCAATTTGCGGGCCGTCAACTCAGATTGCTCCGTCAATTCGGCGATGCTCTCCAAGATGGCCGCCAAAGCAGCCTGACTGCGCGAAATGGAGCGAATCATCTCCAGCTTGACGGCATGTTCAGAGAGACGGTCCCCGCTCATTTGCTGTCTTCTCCAAAACTAAAGCCATCACCTGACATGTCTCCAAAACCTTCCCCGCCACCATCGTCTTCACCACTGCCCAGCACTGCTTTTAAATTGCTGTAGAGTCCGTTCTCCAGTTTGGTCAGCCCTTCGACCATCTCCACGATGACCTCGTGTATAGAGAGGGACTCCTTCAGTTGCTCACTGTGGGAATCAAAGGCTCTAGCGTGGATATGATGCTGTGCCCACTGCTTTACCTTTTCAGCTTCAACCGCCTTAGCTTCCAGAATCAACGCAACGTTCCACTGGATGGCGGCGGTGGACTCCAGCATTTGCAGATAAGCCTTTTCTCTGCTCATCTTCCGCCTCCCGCTCCTATAGCGTTACTCTTCTTCTTGACCGTTCAATTCCTTAATCACTCTGCCTACCCCATCAGCCATCGCTTCTTCCAGATCTGCAAGTGCATTCAAGTAAGCAATAATATTCTTGTTTACCTGAGTTGAGCTTTCGATCATCCCGCTGATCCCATCAAAATCAGGTTCCGCATCTGGCAGATCGTGGACAATTTGCGACATACGGACAGCCACATGGCGCTCAGCGTCTAGAATCCGCGCCATCTGTTCGTGCGTATGGGCCATGTGCTGCAGGACTTTAGTTATTTTACTCTGCACCTTCATGTCTCCTTTGCTCAAACGCCCTGCTACAGCATATGCGGCAGGAGCCGTTACGGTGCCGGGGATCCTCGACAAGTTAAGGCTCTATAAGTGACTGGATGACATAAAGATTACGTTATTGCTAAGTACATTTAAAAGGATTAAAATGTGAAATGCGCAATCCTGAGTTTACCAATGATTGGTGGGGAATATATGAAGCTTGAAAGCCAGCGGATCGATCTAATACCTTTAACTGCCCCAGAGCTCTCACTAGCAATAGATAACTATTCGGAGCTACAGCAACAGCTAGGCTTAGCCGCCATCAGTGCAGAGCTTGATGATGAAATGCAATATGCTATGCAGATCAGGCTAAAAAAGGTGCAGCAGGACCCCGACCATTACCTATGGTTAACGAACTGGGCCATCGTCCATCGGGAAGATCAATGTATTATAGGATTCATTATCCTTAAAGGTTACCCGAATGAGAAAGGCGAGGTTATTATAGGATATGGGATTGATGAGAAATATAGAAGAAAAGGGTATGCAACAGAGGCACTACGCACAATTACTGCATGGATTTTCTCCCATCCCCAAGCTGTCTATGTAATCGCTGACACTGAAAAAGATAATACAGCCTCCCACAAAGTATTGGAGCGTCTAGGCTCTGAGAGATACAAAGAAACTGAGGATTTAATCTGGTGGAGGATTTCCAACCCCCCAAGCCCTCTGAGTAACGCGTGATTTCAAAGCCCTTGCGGCTATCTATAGCAAGATTACATCAAAAAAAGCACTGCCTTATGGCAGTGCATCCTTTAACTTTTCCCCCGCCTCGTGCAAAGACTGGAACGTCCCCGCATCACTCCACCAATCCTTAAGCACATCATAACTAAGTCTGCGATCAGCGGCGTATATATTATTTACATCAGTAATCTCCAGCTCCCCCCTTTTGGAAGGTAATACCCGCCGGATGATATCAAATACAGCTTCATCGTACATATAAATACCAGTTACACAATAATTGGTCTTCGGATGCTCCGGCTTTTCTTCGATATAAGCAATCCATGCCGCATCTTGACTATCAAACACAGGTACACCGTATCTGCGCGCGTCCTCCACCGGCTTCAGCAACACCTTTGCTGTGCCCGCTGGCTGACGGAGATAACTCTCCACATAAGGCTTCAGATCATCCATAAAAAGATTATCCCCGAGCAATACAACAAATCGTTCCCCCGGGAAAATGAACCCTTCTGCTAAATCAAGCGCCTCGGCAATGCCTCCGGCAGCTTCCTGAATTTTATAGGTCAGAGATACACCAAATGCAGCACCGCTACCTAAAAAATCTGTGTACAGGCCAGCAGACTGCTTGCTAATAACCAGAAGAATGTCGGTAATTCCTGCCCGGCGAAGCCGGTCTATGCCGTAACAGACCATAGGATATTTGCCGACCGGAAGCAAATGTTTGTTCATAAGCCGGGTCAGCGGTTGAAGTCTAGATCCTGTTCCGCCCGCCAGTATGACTCCTTTCACTTACTTTCCTCCTCTTTATCTACGTCCTTTGCCTTCGGATCTGCACTTCATATGAAATTTATAGGGTCTACATTCCATTTATCTATAAAAATCTTGCGATTTCGTTCCACCAGTTCTTGCAGTCCGGTATTGTAAACTTGCTTGAAACTTGCACTTCCTTCATGGTGCACCAAGCAATCCCCGGCGATAAGCAACCGATATCCCTTTATCCTGGTACGGTAACAATAATCATCATCTTCGTAATGTCCAGGTGAGAATCTCTCATCCAGTAGACCTACGGAAGTAAGCAGCTCTCTTTTGAATAAAAAACATAATCCTACCAGCCGTCTCGTCTCCAACCATTTCTGGGGATTTGGAAGGTTCGCCCTCTCAGCAGCCTGATGAAAATCTATCAGACCTTCATAATCAGTCTTCACCTGTTGACGTCCACTAGCATAGTTTGTGACTGGCCCAACAATACCAACATCAGGAGCACTATATAGAGCTCTCTTCAGATTAGTTAACCATCCTTGAGATAACACTACATCGTTATTCAGCAGCAGTAATTCATCACCTGAAGCTAGCTGTAGCCCCATATTGCATGCAGCTGGAAAGCCGCGATTGTCAGGCAATGAAATAAACGTTATATGATTCGCACGGCAATAAGTGTCTGTTCCGTCCGTTGAAGCATTGTCCACTACGATAATCTCATAAGGCGGCGGAGTGTAGGCAAGAATAGATTCCACACAGGCCCGCAGCAAGGGCAGCGCATTGTAGGTTGGAATAATAATACTCGTCAGCGTCATATGCGATTCCTCCAAGCGGCTACCTGTCTGCGGTACTCGCGCTGAGTCTCACTACTTAGCAGACCGCCAGCTTTTCGCCGGGAAAGAACCTCATGTAGAGCCTCAGCATGATCTCCTATGATCAGTTTTTCCACAGCATTTCCAACCCCTGTATTTGCCTTGCGCAGCCGATTATGTTTAATAACATTTACCGTCCCAGCCTTCTCCACCCGTAACTTTTCTAATACAGAACGAGCTTGGGCTTTAGGTGGAACCATTAATTCACGGTAGCCTATGGTCTCAAGCGCATGCCGCGAAAGCGCATGAGGAACAGCTGTCATAGAGCTAACTCCGAGATCGTACCTATCCAGAGCATAATTCAGAAACAGTTTGCTGCGGGTGACATCATCACATAATCCAAAAGAAGGCATCAGTGAGTCTAAATCATTAAGAGCTACATCAATCCCACGATCTACAGCCGCCGTGAATGAAACGAGCTGAGAGGCCGGAATGACCATATCTCCATCCAGAAAAAGCAATATATCCCCGCGACTCAGCTTCGCACCGATAGCCCGACCCACATCATGTCCGACAGACTCTGGGCAGTGTACTACAATGGCTTGACGATGTTGTCTAGAAATAGGAAAAGAGTTATCACTGCAGCCATTAAGTACGACGATAATTTCTGCAGGTTCAAGCCGTGCAACCTGATGCAGCAGACGTGACAAGGTCTGCTCCTCATTACGCGCGGAGATAATGACTGACAAAGTCCCGCGTAACTTCGGTAACTTCAGAGTCTCCTTGCCTGCCTTCGATTGCCGAGACAGAAGCGGGCGAGTAGCAGCGTTGCCTTTTACAGAGCGATTGGCTGACCTGTGACGGATTGGGCGTTTCTTTGCCGTTCGAGCTGCTGTGCCTCGTAAAGTTGCAACCATCATCTCACCATCTCTCTGCGCCGGGCTCCGTCGCCAAAGCCCGCTCTGATCCCCCGATGTTCCAGCAACAGGGATACAGCCTCCATATGATCCGCTGTAATCAACTGCTGCAATGGATCTTTGCCGTCTTCCTTGCGTCTTACCGCATTCAATTTCCCTACAGGCACTTTGTGAGCGGCTACCACATGCAGTCCACTAAGAATTGCCTGGGCATGCGCCAGTGGAGGACGTGATAATGAATCGCTCCCTAAAATATCAAGTGCTCTGCGGCTGATTGCGTGCGGAACTGCCGTCATCGAACATCCCTTCAGATCTGGACGGCCAAGCAGAATATTCAGTGCATGTTTAGACAGCACCACCGGATGGGGGGACAGCTTCCGGACCGGACCGGAATAATCATTAAGCGCTATGTCCACTCCACCACTAACAGCAGTGACGTAAGGACGCAGCCCCGAAGCAGGTATCACCAAATCTCCATCTGTAAACAATAGGATTTCTCCCTTGGCTGCCTCAGCTCCCACACTACGGCCAGCGTCGTGTCCAAGCGGCAACTCATAGGAAATAACACGCGCACCTAGCGATTGTGCAATCCCTGCCGTTTGATCAGTGGATCCATTCACGACCACAATTACCTCGCAGCGCGGATGGACCCCTCTGGCTCCAGATATCACTCCCGCAATGGTCTGAGCTTCATTCATGGCTGGAATAATAACCGAAACATAGGGATTAGGATGGTTAACTATAGGGACTACAGCGACTTGCCGCACTGGGCGTGTAGTCCGCCGCTTCATCCGAGAGACCCGCCGTCCTGTGCGGCGGGCAGAAGTTCGTTTGGGCTTCATGCTCATCCACCTTCCTTACAGAGCCAATTCTTCAGGCTGAGGGTTACATCACAGTTTATGTACTACAACGCACAGGGTAACGGCAATTGTCTCCTGTCGTTCTGAAAACAGGACAAATGTACTCCCCACCAAACTTCAGCTTAGATACATTGCGCATAGCCAGCTGCCGCGGACACAACCTGCGATGGTAACGAACGCAGTACCGCAGCAGGTTGATTAGGTTAGGGCGGTATCGGACAAAACCGAATCTGCAACGGATGTTTAGACATTAGCGCTATCGGACACAGTTGCTCCTATTCGCCGCATTTTCACACTTTTAGATTATTAACGGACTCCGTAGCAGCTATTGGCATGAAAAGAACTCAATAATGCTCTATTTCTATACAATTGCTTCACTAGAGTCCTAAACCAGCCTCAAAAAACGACAAACCTGCAAATAACGCCATCTGGGTCCGTAAGTAGCAGCGGATGTTTAGACTACCAGGCTATCGGACAGAGCCGCAGCCACAGCGAATGTTTAGAACCCGGCGATGCTGACATGTACCGTTCCCCCCCAAAAAAACAGAGCAGCGATCTCCAATAAGGAGATTCGCTACTCTGCTATTTTTAAGAGGAACTGCTTAAGGTTCAATCAAATACGCGATCATCTGCTGCCGGCTTAGCTAAGGGAGCGCCTATAGCAATCCAAGAGATAACCCCATAGAAATGCGGAGTCTCGCGCAACCGTACTACTTGAATCACTGCTTCTCCATTGGCTCTGCTCTTTAAGGAAGCGTAGAAGTAAGGCTGATTGGTCATGGCAACAAGCACATAACCCGTATGCCCAAAGCTCTCATCAAACGATACGGTCACCTCTACACTCTCTGCATCCCCATTGAACATAAATGCTGTCATTCCAAACTGCTGTAGTGCTTCTCGCTTCCCAGCTGTTTGAATCGGACTGAAGGACAGATGATCTGTATTTACAGAGTTCGGTGCCAGATGAGTCCCGTTTACTGCACCTGGGGAAATATGATATTCCTGAACACTCTCTTCTTCCAGATGGCGGGCTTGAATCGCAAACGAAGAGATTTTGGATGCAACTACCGCTTCATCCTGAAGCTCTGTTGTCCCTACTGCACCTTCTGTCAGATGAGCGGACTCGATACTGCCTTCCTTCAGCTTAGCTCCGTTGATACTGCCATCCGGGAGCAGTGCTGAGCTGCGTGTTTCATCCGCAAGATGCTCTAATTTGATGATGCCAGGCTGCAAATGCCGATCTGCCACGATCTTGTCAGCAAGATGCTCTCCGTAAACACTCCATGGTTGTAAATGTGAAGAACTCACGGAGCCTTCGGCGAGTTTTTCTTCAGTAATACTGCCATCTGGCAACAAATCCGCACTGCGTACCTCTTCTGCCAAATGCTTCAGGGTGATGCTGTCCGATCGAATATGGCGGCCTTCCACCGCATCCCCGGCCAAATGACCTCCAGAGACGCTGCCTTGGGCCAAATGGAAAGACTGGATCGTTCCGACTTCAATCTTCTCGCCTGTAATACTGCCTTCCGGCAATAAATCAGCGCTGCGCACTTCTTCTGCCAAATGATTCAGAGTAATGCTTCCAGCACGGATATGGCGGCTATCTACCGCATTCCCCCCTAAGTGTCCCCCATAGACACTGCCAGGAGCCAAGTGGTAGGCAGTAATAGATCCACCCTCCAACTTTTTACCGGTAATGCTGCCATCCGGCAGTAACTCGGAGCTGCGTACCTCATCCGCTAGATGTGCTAGCTTGATCTCACCTTTTCCAATATGGAGACCTTCTACTGCAGACGGACTCAGATGAGTTCTATCCACACTGCCAGGCACTAGATGAATTGCTTCTACGGAGGCTTCCGCCAGCTTCTCCCCAGTAATGCTTCCGTCCGGCAGCAGCTCGGAGCTGCGTACCTCATCCGCCAGATGCGCTAGCTTGATCTCACCTTTTCCAATATGGCGTCCTTCTATTGCAGACGGACTCAGATGAGTTCCCTCCACGCTTTCAGGTACAAGGTGATTTGAATTTATGGATGCTTCCGCCAGTTTCTCCCCAGTAATGCTACCGTCTGGCAGCAAATTGGAGCTGCGTGTTTCTTCGGCCAAATGAGCCAGCGTGATCTCACCGTATCGGATATGACGTCCTTCTATTGTGTCCGGACTCAAATGACTGCCATCTACGCTTCCAGGCACCAGATGATTCGAATTTACGGATTCTTCCGCCAACTTCTCCCGAGTGATGCTACCGTCTGGCAGCAAGTCAGCGCTACGTGTTTCTTCGGCCAGATGAGCTAACGTAATCTCACCTTTTCCAATATGGCGCCCTTCGACAGAACCTGAACTTAGATGAACGCCTTCCACACTTCCAGGTACTAGATGATTTGAATTTACGGAAGCATGTGCCAGCTTTACTCCAGAAATACTACCGTCTGGCAGCAATTTAGAGCTGCGTGTTTCTTTTGCCAAATGAGCCAGCGTGATCTCACCGTATCGGATATGACGGCCTTCTACTGTGTCTGGGCCTAAATGGCTGCCATCCACACTGCCAGGCACTAGGTGAATAGAACTTACGGATTCCTCCGCCAGCTTCTCTCTAGTAATACTACCGTCTGGCAGCAGATCAGCACTTCGGGTTTCATCGGCGAGATGAGCCAGAGTAATCTCACCATTTCCAATATGACGTCCTTCGACGGAACCTGAACTCAGATGTCCGCCTTCCACACTTCCAAACACTAAATGAATAGAATCCACGGATGCTCCCGCCAGCTTCTTCCCGGTAATACTGCCTTCAGGCAGCAAGTCGGAGGTATATGCATCTGCAGCCAGATGAGCAAGCGTGACCTCACCCGGTAGGATATGTCGACCTTCGACAGAACCCGAATTCAAATGGCTTCCGTTCACACTTCCAGGCAGGAGATGGTTGGAATCTACCGATCCTTCAGCCAGCTTCTCCCCAGTTATGCAGCCGTCTGGCAGCAACTCAGAGCTACGTACCTCTTCCGCCAGATGAGCCAGCGTGATTTCACCAGGTAGGATATGACGACCTTCAATCGTATCGGTACACAAATGGCTGCCGTCTACACTACCAGGTGAAAGATGCTGAGAATCCACGGCACCTTTTACCAGCTTAGAGCTATTAATACTGCCCTCTTGGATTTGAACCGCAGAAATAGAATTCGGAAGGATATGACCATTCCCTATAGACAACGGCCGGATATGCGCCCCACTGACACTGCCGGGATTCAAATGTCTACTTTGAACGGCACTTTCGCTTATGGTTTTCGAACTTACAGCATTTACCGACAAATGCTCAGCATGAACTGCTGACGCTGCCAGTTTACTGGATTCTATGCTGCCGTCTGCAAGCTTAGCCGAAGTGACTGCTAAATCACTGATTTTATCCGTTGAGACACTTTCCGGTGAAAGCTTCAACGAGGTCACTGCATGATCGGCCAGATGATGAGGCTGCACAGCTCCTGCTGCCAGGTGAATTTCTCTCACCGCAGCGGAAGCCAGCTTATCTCCTGAAACTGAGCCCGATTGAATCGCAGCGGAAGTCACACTATTTTCACCAAGATGTCTTCGTTCCACGGCTCCCGTGGCCAAATGATCCTTATTTACCACAGCATCCTGCAATACACGGCCGCTCACACTGGCATCCGCCAGATGCTTTTCCTCCACTGTACAAAAAGCGATATGTTCACCACTGACTACTTCACGCGCAATCGTGCTCCCAATCACTGCACCTGCTGCCAGCTTAGCTGCATTTACACTTCCATCTGCCAACTTGGCAGAAGTAACGCTCTGTGCACGAAGATGCTCCCCGCCCACAGATTCTGAAGCCAGCTGTTCTCCAGTCACAGCACCGGAAGATAAATGTTGAGTCTGAATAGCTTCTTCCTTAAGCTGCTCCGAGCCGACCGCTTCCGCCGCTATATGCGAATGATTCACTGCTTCGCGTTCCAGATGAATAGAAGTTATGGCTTGCATAGCAATTTGCGGTCCGCGAATGGCGGATTTAGCAATATGTCTTGTGGTCACTACTTCGTCTGCCAGCTTATGTGGGAGAATGCTTTGGTCAGCAATTTTGGACGAGGTTACCGCTTGCTCCACTAACTGTGCAGTTCCTACTGCACCCTCAGCCAGCTTTAAAAAAGAGATGCTGCGGTCAGCCAAATGCCGACTCGATATTTCGCCATCACCGATATGATTACCATTCACACTTTCTGGGCTTAAATGGACGCTTCTCACGACATCTGTACCAAGTTGCTTGGAGCCTATAGCTCCATCAGCTAAATGCCCGCCTTCGATAATACCCGACTGCAGCTGTTCCTTACCGATCAATTTGCTGGCAAGCTGATCAGAACCAATCGCTCCCGGGGCCAGATGTCTGGCGGTTATCAAAGCGTCGCTAAGATGGCGGCCTTCAATAACAGCATCCGCTAGCTTTGAACTGCTGATTTCACCATCAGCAATTTTATCGCCAGATACCGCTGCATCGGCCAGCTTGGAACGGTCAACACTGCCGTTAGCTAGGTGGCGACTTGTGATGCTGCTGCTTCCTATTTTGTCACTAGTAACGGCTCCATCTTCCAGTAAATCCGCAGTAATAATCAAATCGCTTAAATGGCGGCTCTCAATGGCTTTATCTGCAATTTGACCGCCGCCTATAATCCGATCAGCCAGCTTCTCTGGACTAATACTGCCATTTTTCAGCTTCTCTCCACTAATCGAATGATCCAGCAGCTTACCGCCACTAACGCTTCCTTCTGCTAAATGCTCGCCCACAATCGATTCTGGTGCGATTTTTGCAGAAGTGACTGCCTTGTCCGCGATATTGATACTCTGTACAGCGTAATCTTGCAGCCAAGGTGTACCAATAATGCCGAACTTTAGCTTAGAACCGTCAATGGTACGTGGAGCGATTTTGGCTCCGGTCACCGCTGCATCCGAAAGATCATCTGTATAAACGGGCTGAAAACGTTCTTTCTCTGGAGGAGCGAACCATACGGTTTCAGGAAGATTATCCGCCTGTTTCTGAAGCTGCGCTTCCTCTATAAGCTCCGGCTCCAATTGTAGAACTGGAGCAGAAGTTGGCTCCTCTAGAACGACTTCAGCTATTGCTCCCCCACTTACCTGAACTTCCGCGATCTCTGCTTCACTGACTCCGTCACTGTTATTCCCCGAGCTTCTAGAGCTGCTTTTGGTATCCAGCATACTCAGTTCCTCTTTATTGGGATTATCTACAAAATAGAGTCGTTTCTGTGGACTGCGCGGCTGCTTTTTTTTGGAACCCCTCACAAGCAGTCTCCTCCTTCCATCTAATGTTTCTCCTAGGCATCATATGCAGCGGTATGGGCTTATGACACCCTTTTGCGATGAGGCCTTCATAAGATTATGTATAAAAAAAGGCATCTGCCTTCGCGCATTCGTCCACCCTGACACGCGGGTACAAACATACTATGACAAGAGTAGAAAAAGCAGGGATCATGTAACCGATGAAACAGGAGGAACAAACATGGGGCATAAGCTCGTTGGAATATTACTAAATGCCGATATGCACCGGGGCGTTCCCCGGCTAAAAACAGGACAGGAGTCTCTATCCAACTATGAAGAGGCCGCGGCGGCATACGGTTTAGTCCCTTGCTTCCTGAAGCTCGCGGACATCGATACGGACACAGGCTTTAGTGCCGCCTATATAAAGGGAGCCAACGGATATAAAAGCGTAGTTGTTCCTACGCCTGCTGTTATCCATAACCGGGCAATATACAGCAAAAACAGCCCTGGGATGCAGCGTCTGCTGAAGCACTATCCCCTGATTTTCAATACATGTAATCGATACGGCAAAGATGAGATCCATCAGCTGCTTGAAAAAAATACGGAGCTTCGCGAATATTTACCCGTAACAACGAGAGTCTCAGGCCTAAAAGAAATGATGAATCTTTATCCCGATCTCATTCTTAAACCTTGCCGTGGAAGTATAGGGAATGGGGTCATGCGGCTGGTCCGCAAGGGATCTCAGCGTTGGACCTTGAGCTACCTCTCCCCTTCGATGCAGCGCTGGAGAAATATTCCCGTAAATCAGGCGGCGTTGCCACAAGCGCTCCGCGCACGCCTAACCTCCGTGCCTTATCTTGTTCAAGAACGTATTCCCCTTGCTGAGATTGGAGGACGTCCCTTTGATCTACGCGTCACCGTTCAGCGCGGCTGGGGAGGAGATTGGCAGGTCACTGGGCTCTTCGCCAAACTGGCTGCCCCAGGGGGCTTTGTCTCCAATATAGCCCGCGGAGGAGAAGCGTTAAGCTCCTCCCTAGCGCTCGAAAAAGCCTTTTCAAGATCCACAGCGGCCCACATCCGTATGTCTGTCGAAATACTTAGCCTTGCAATCGCACGGTGTCTGGAGCAAGACCTTCCCGGACTGGCCGATATCGGACTGGATATAGGCATTACTAAGGACGGACGACTCTTCTTCATAGAATGTAACGGTCGCGACCAACGCTACGGATTTCATAAAGCCGGCCTTACGGAAATTTGGAAAGACAGCTATCGCAGACCTATGGGATACGCGCGTTTTTTAATAGAAACGAACAGTACGGTATATAACAGTTATTGATTTGTCTCCTATTCTATGTCAATATAATGCAGAGCAGAGACGACCCGTATACAACCGTACTGCTGCATTATGGAAGGGAGATGGGCATGGTAAAACAATTGCTACGGCTGATGACCGAGCTATCCTCACACCGGTGGCTTTCACGGTTAATGGGATCTTTTTCTCATAGTAGAATCAGCCGTTTTCTTATCCCGGCATTTATTAAGACTTATCAAATCCCCTCCGCTCAAGCGGAGAAAAATCCTGGAGAATATCTCACTCTTAATGAGTTTTTCAGCCGCCGGCTGAAGCCGGGCATGCGGCCTATTGCAACCGATGCTGACGCTTTGGTTAGTCCCGTAGACGCAACGATTACTGCTATGGGTGACATTACCGCCGGTACGATTATGAATGTAAAAGGGCAGGATTATAAGATCGAGGATCTCCTTAATCACTCCCCGCATCTGGAGCTGTACAAGAAGGGTTTTTTCTTCGTTCTTTATTTGAGTCCTACCGATTATCACCGGATTCACTCTCCCCTTACCGGACAAAAGGTGGAGAGCGATTATATTCGCGGACGGGCCTATCCTGTCAACGATTTCGGAATGCGACATATGAAGGGTGTCCTGAACCGCAACGAACGTCTCATTACGTATATTGCCGGGAGTTACGGGGAAACCGCGGTAGTAAAGGTAGGCGCAATGAACGTCAGCAGCATCCGTTATACGGATGCTACGGCTGCCGAGTGGCAAATAGGCGATGATCTGGCTTATTTTGAGTTTGGCTCCACCGTAGTGCTACTCACGGAAAGCGGTACCTTTACCCCGAGACCCAAGCTTGAGGTCGACTCGAAGGTAAAAATGGGCGAACTACTGGGAACGTTGCATCGACCTTTGTAGGGAGAGTTGGGCGAATGTAAAAAATTAGAGGGTGCCTCAAAAGCCATGAAATGGCTGCTGGGGTGCCCTCTAATTTTGGGGACTTAGTGTGGAGCACAGTTGCGGACACGAACCCTCTAGCTATCGTATACCTATCGTCTAACCATCGTGTACCTATCGTTAGCTATCGTATACCTATCGTTAGCTATCGGACCCAGCTGACCTTATACGCGGATTTTTGACACATTTGCGATTCTATCGGACTCCACCGCAGCTATTGGCATGAAAAACACCCTATTTGCGCTAGATCTTAGGCAATAGCGGCGCTGGAGTCCGAAACTCCGCTCAAATGGCGATAAATGGGCAAATAGCGGCTGCTGAGTCCGTAAGCATTTGCAGAGCGTTGGTCGAGGTTAGTCGAGCGTTAGTTGAGGATGGTCGAGATAGTGGAGGGATGGTCGAGCGTTGGTGGAAGGTGTGCGCTCGCCGCTATCGGACCCAGCTGACCTTATACGCGGATTTTTCACACATTTGCGATTCTATCGGACTCCACCGCAGCTATTGGCACCAAAAACGCCCTATTAGAGTCGATTCTTAGGCAATAGCGGCGCTGGAGTCCGAAACTCCGCTCAAATGGTGATAAATGGGCAAATAGCGGCTGCTGAGTCCGTAAGCATTTGCTAGAGCGTTGGTCGAGGTTGGTCGAAAGTTAGTTAAGGGCTGGCCGAGAGTTGGTGGAGGGATGGTCAAGAGTTAGTTGAGGATTTGAGGGCTAGTGGAGCGTTGGTCGAGGATCTACGGAGCGTTGGTCGACGGTTAACATTCAACGCTTTCGCACCCAGCTGACCTTATACGCGCCATTTTCGCACATTTGATTGGTCACAAACACACTAATAGCAAAAAGGACAGCCCCGAGGCTGTCCTTTTATCTTTTCATGTAACCCACCTAATACGCCTGTTACGCTTATTAACCTGCTACGCCCTAATGTGATTATTACGCCGCCTGTTTTGCTTACTATACCTGTACACCCGTTATACTCAATACACCTGCTACGCCTATACGCTTATTACACGCCAATTACACATGTCCCTGCTTAGCAACATCAAGCGCCTTGGCCGCTACCTGTTCCGGATCTCCTAGATAAAAGCGACTGATAGGATTCATGTCCTCATCCAGTTTGTACACGAGCGGTACTCCGGTAGGAATATTGAGCTCCAGTAATGCCGCTTCATCAATATCCTCCATAAATTTAATCAATGCACGCAGCGTATTGCCGTGGGCTGAGATAAGCACCCGTTCTTTTTTACGCAAAAGAGGTACGATCCGGTTTCCCCAGAAATCGCCTACACGATGTACAGTGTCCTCCAGGCTCTCGCCACGCGGGATATCTTCCGGACGAACACCGCTGTAGCGAATATCGTTTCTGGCATACCTAGGATCATCAAGCTCCAGCAACGGGGGTCTCGCCGATAAACTCCGCCGCCAGATATGCAGCTGCTCATCTCCATATTTTAGCGCTGTCTCGCTTTTACTTAATCCCTGCAATGCCCCGTAATGGCGTTCATTCAATTTCCAAGACTTTTGCACGGGTATCCACAGCAAATCCATCTCTTCCAGTACATAGTTAAGAGTTTTAATCGAGCGTTTGAGTACCGAAGCAAAAGCCAGATCAAATGTATACCCAGCGTCCTTCAACAGCTTGCCAGCAGTCTTTGCCTCTTGGATACCCTTCTCAGTTAAATCCGGGTCACTCCAGCCTGTGAACAAATTCTGTACATTGTACTGGCTCTCACCATGACGTATTAGTACGATTTCGTACATTTTCTCTCTCTCCTTCCAACTATGGACCTTATATATTCTACCGACGAACAACATTATGCGAAACGTATCGCGGAAAGCTCTCACCTTAGTAATAACCCAATCGTAGAAATAAATATCTACCGCTACCTCATAGTTAGACCAATTAAACATCCTCAAAGGTACGTGAATGAGGCGTGCATGGACCGTGAACGGCGTGTAGATAGTGCGGTACATGAGCTTACGCTTCATTGCAGAATGTGCAACAGAAAATCTTAACTCTCACTTGAAAATACATTACATTGTACTTTGTGCAATAGATTATCGTGATGATCTCTAGAAAGGCTGCTTCTCCTGAATTTGAATGTAAGATGTGCAACAGAATTCAAATCCGACTGCTTTTAGACTCAATCCCATTGTACAAAATACAACGTGAGGCACGATGTAATGTCCATCAGTTACTCTAGTCTTCGACTTAAGTTCATTATATATATCAATTTCTAACAACACAAAAAAACCGGATGCCTCATGGCCCCGGCTATTTATATTTTTAGTCATATCATGCGATTGTATGCTTGCTTGTTCCGTTTAGAACCAGCTGTCCACGACAAAAGCGTTCGCCTGCTTTAACCGTTTTAAGCGGTTTCTAAAAATACCTCCGCCTCCACTCTTACAATCCGTGTTGCAGATTCTGCGTCTGATGATCATGCCAAGAGTCTCCTTCCAAGAAGTTATGTAAATTCTCTGTAAACTAAACTGCAAAGTATTTACCCTTGGTTGAACAAACTGAAACAAAAAAAGTGAATCAGCGGATCTCAGATGGACTTTTTCCGGTATATTGCTTGAACTGGCGGCTGAAAAAGAAAATGTCACGATATCCGAGCGCATCTGCGACCTCAGTAACATTCATTCCTGCGTACAGCAGTAAATGCTGCGCACGCTCAATCCGGGCTCGGATGACATAAGACTGCACAGAAGAGCCCGTAAGCTCCTTAAACTTAATTGAAAAGTACCGAGGCGAAAGCCCCGCACGAGCAGCAAGATCCTCTACACGATGTGCAATCCCCGGATGCTGGCTCACATAGTTCGCTATTTCGTGAATGATTTCTGTCAAATGGTTGCTAACATAACGTTCTACTGGCTTCACACGGTCCTCCCTCAGCAGATGAATCATCAGCTGTTTCAGTACAAGCTGCCCTTCTTCCTCAGCGGCGTAAGTATCCACCAGAAATAGTCGAACGTACCTAGCAAGCAGATGTTCAAATTCAACGGTTTCTGTAAGCTCACGATAGGGCAGCGGAATATCCGTCACCTCTTCGGAGACATCAAAATGAATATATGTAAGTACAAGTGGCTTTTGCGGATTATGTGTAGCACTTGTATGGTCACCCGGACGAAAAAGGAAGCAGCTTCCCTTACCTACTTGAAAGGGTTCATCGTTACGCACAACCGTCCCTTCCCCGCTCCATACATAAAATAAATCATAATTTTGCAGCGACTTCTCTCTTTTTTGCCATTTCCAGCCCGGCTCGCATACAATCTTAGCCAGAGCCGGCAAAATAACAAAAGAGGACGGCGATGCATGCAGCATAACGTTCCCTCCTAAAAGTTTTGTTAGCATAAACTACCTTGAACCACTTCGCAAAACTTGCTTCGTAAGCATCCGCTTTGTTTTGTTAGCAAACCTACTTTGAACTTCTTCGCAAAACTCGCTTCGTAAGCATCCGCTTTGTTTTGTTAGCAAAACTTGCCTCGTAAGCATCCGCTTAGTATTGTCAACAAAATCTGCTCTGACTTCGCAGCGTCCATATAGTTTTGTTTAGCTTAATCTACTCCGAGTTTCTTCGTCAAAATTCGTAAGCATTCGCTTAGTTTTGCATTTCATCTTCTTTATCATACCTTGTCATGTTGCATTTTGTACATCTTCCCACGCCAGATGCAGGCTTGTTATCCCTTCCTCCAGCTCCGCGGCATTCAGATGGGCAAAAGAAAAACAAGCGGCAGGCGCTCCCGGTGATAGCTGATATAACGCGGCATCTCTAAAATTCGTGCCGCGCCTAAGCGCTGCCGCTCGGAAAGCAACAAACTCTTCGTTGCTGCGCAGCCAGCGGGCATATACATGCAAGCCCGCATCACCAGGCAGCAGCTCGAAGAGCTCCTTAAGCCGTTCCGACAGCAGCGTCCTGAGGATGCGTCCGCGTTCACCATAGATGCGTGTCATCCGGCGCAGATGACGGCCATAGCCGCCTGTATTCATGAACCGCGCCAAGGCACGCTGCTCCAGCAGCCCTACCGGCAAGGGCTCATATAGCGCCTTGGCGGCGATAGTCGGCTTTACCAGAGAGGGCGGAAGCACTGCAAAGCCGAGCCGAAGGCCTGAAAACATCGTGTTTGAAAAGGAGCCCACATACACGACTCGCTCTTCGCGATCCAGTGCTTTTAAGGGCTCGATGGGACGCCCAGCCCAACGGAACTCACTGTCATAATCATCTTCAATGATTACTGCATTATGCCGCTGCGCCCATTCCAACAAGGTCCGTCGTCGTTCCAAAGGCAGTACCACACCCGTAGGAAATTGACGGCTCGGCGTAACAAACAACAGCCGGGCATCCCAATCCTCCGGAATAAGGCCGTTGCCATCCAGCTTCCCTGCCAGCAATCGGCCTCCAGTGATCTCTACGGCTCGCCGGATCCCGTGAAAGCCCGGGTCCTCTACGACCGCTGAGCCCCCTGCATCCAGCAGCAGCTGCGTCAAAATAACGATGCCTTGCATCGAACCGCTGAACAATACGATATGCTCTGCATCCGCGCGAATCCCGCGGGTAATCCGCAGATGTGCAGCGATAGCTTTCCGAAGTCCTTCATCGCCTTGAGGTGGACAAGTGCTTTGCAGCAATCCACCTTCCTTCCCTCCGGCATAAGAGAGCGCACTGCGCCATTCGGAGTAAGGAAAATGTTCCATCCGCATACCACTACTCTGGAAGCTCACTGCTTTCTTATTACTCTTTTCATAAAAGGGTATCGGGCGCGCAAGCAGCCGCTTTCCCCATGCTGAAATAGGAATCGTAGTCTCGATTTCACAATCTCCTCCAGCAGCATCTGTGGCTTCACCCAAAGCCTGATTCTCACCGTCACTGCGACTGGCAGCTGAAGCAAAGCTATCTTCCGATACGAATGTCCCCCGCCCCGTTTCAGTCCTTACATAACCATCAGCGAGCAACATTTCATACACCTGCGAGACCGATCCGCGCGACAGCTCATAGTGCTTAGCAAGACTTCGTGTAGACGGCAGCGGAGTGCCTCCCGGAAGTGTTCCTTCCAATATTCCTGCGCGAAGCGCGTGATATAACGCTAAATATTTGTAGCGGTGTATCGCCAGATATTGATCGTATGCCAGCGTGATATTCATCGTTATCCTCCTTGACCAGCAAGTGGTCCATTAAAAACTATCTTAATTGGTCCTTTTTAATTGTCAACCACTCTACTATTCTTTAAAGAACAATTACATTGGAGCAGACGCTCTAGACTAAAAAGAAAGAGGACGTGATCCCTATGCGCAGAAAAGAATTTAAAGTAGATCAGGAGGAAGAATTGGTCTCTTTTCTAAACGGAATGAGTTTTGGTTTTCTCGGGACAAGCGATGGACAGGGGCAACCGCGGGTGACACCGCTGAATTTTGTATATACAGATGGTTGTTTCTATTTCCATGGCAGTCATGCTGGTGGCAAAATGAAGTCGATCCGCAATCAGCAGAAGGTCTGCTTTACGGTAGCGGATGAGTATGCTCTTATCCCGTCTTATTTTAGCGATCCCGAGCTGGCATGCCCTGCAACCGCCTATTTTAAAAGTGTGACCGCCTACGGCACAGCCGAACCTGTCGAAGACATTAATGAAAAAGCCGGCGTACTCTCCTTATTTATGAAAAAGCTCCAGCCCGAGGGGGGGTATGATTCCATCGATGCAGAGGACCCTAGATACCGTCCCCGTCTAAAAGGAGTTGCCGTTGTGCGCATTACCCCCGAGGAGATCACTGCGAAGTTTAAGTTTGGGCAAAACCTAAAAGAAGAAGAGCGCTCCGGCATCATTTCCGGCCTGTCCGAAAGAAATAATCCACGTGATGAAGAAACGATAGAAATGATGAAAAAATACTGCCCTTTCCACGCCGAATGATATTTTTTAAAAATCGTATCTTTCCAAGTGACGGTTGCAATTGGCGGTGATATAATGTTAGGCAATGTTAACAGTATGTTATCCCCAAAGAACCCTGGAAGGATGAAACTGATGAATCCACTAGCTGGACAATTAAACGAAAGTATCAAAGCAGGAAATGAACATGTGTATGATATGCTCTCTACGCTTGGCAAAGAGATTTACTTCCCAAAAGAGGGCATCCTGAGCCAATCCGCTGAAGCAGGAGCTCACGCCAAGAAATACAACGCAACCATCGGTATTGCTACTGAAGGTGGCGTACCTATGCACCTCGGCGTCATTCAGGATAAACTCTCCGCTTACAGTCCTAAGGATCTTTATAGTTACGCCCCTCCGGCAGGTAAACCAGAGCTGCGTACTGTATGGCGTGAAAAGATGCTGCGCGAAAATCCATCGCTAGAAGGTAAAACCATCAGCAATCCCGTTGTAACCAATGCCCTGACTCACGGGCTTAGCATTGTCGCTGACCTCTTCGCAGAGCCAGGTGACGCGATTATCTACCCGGACAAGAACTGGGAGAACTACGAATTAACCTTCGGAATCCGCCGCCATGGGGAGACCGTTAACTATCCGCTGTTCACAGAAGAAATGACTTTCAACAGTGCAGGTCTGGAAGACGCGCTGCTCGCTCAAAAAGAACGCGGCAAAGCGATTGTGCTGCTGAACTTCCCTAACAATCCTACCGGATATACTCCAGGAATTAAGGAAGGCGATGAGATCGTCGCAGCTATCCTTCGTGCGGCTGAGGAAGGCATCAACGTTGTTGTTGTAAGTGATGATGCATACTTCGGGTTATTCTTTGAGGATTCACTAAAAGAATCGCTGTTCGGCAAACTGGCTCATCTGCATCCTCGTGTGCTTCCAATCAAGATTGACGGTGCGACCAAAGAAGAATTTGTCTGGGGCTTCCGTGTGGGTTTCATCACTTATGCCTCGGAGGACAAAGACCTGCTGGCAGCATTGGAGCAAAAAACACTAGGTATCATCCGTGCCACCATTTCCAGCGGTGCGCATCCTTCGCAGACCTTCGTACTAGACGCCTTGAAATCTCCGGAATTCGAAGCACAGAAGGAAGAGAAGTTCCAGATCATGAAAGGCCGTGCGAATAAAGTAAAAGCACTGCTGGATAGCGGTAAATACGGCGAGGATGTATGGACGTATTATCCTTTTAACTCCGGTTACTTTATGTGTCTGAAGCTGCACACAGTTGCGGCTGAAGATCTCCGGCTTCACCTGATTCATAATTACGGACTAGGCACTATTGCTTTGGGTGAAACTGACCTACGTATTGCTTTCTCATGTATCGAAGAGGAACAGCTCGAAGATCTTTTCGATCTTGTATACGCAGGTGTTCGCGATTTAGAAAAAGCCTAACTGAACTTTATATAGCTTACAATCAGCTCCGTTTTCATGGAGCTGATTTTTTTTGTACACGACTCCGACATTGGCCTATACACGCCCCTCTCTCCGCACATACAATACGATGTACTCAAGTACAACACACACACCGAAAGGGGAATGAACATGAGCGAAGAAGTTAGAGGCGGATATGGATGTTGTGGAGGTGGCCCATTCACTAGCACTGGCGCCATCCTGGTTCTCTTTATCTTGCTGGTTATCATCAGCCGTTCACTTTTTGTCTAACCATTAATGACAGTCTCGGGAGAGAGCTTTAAGCTCTTTCCTATTTTCAATCCCTTTTTTTCACAATAGACGTGGGTGTCCAGTAGGTCATGATAATGGCTGCTGTGACGTCCGCGTCTTTTTTTATTCCACCTTGGTCTAAGCACCAACCGCACCAACCTTCGTTACCGCAGATCACATTTGCCCGCACAAAGCAGCTATCGGACACCCCTGACCCTAAAGGCAGTATAATCCCATATTTTACTTACTTACGGACCCCAAAGCCGTTATTAGCATGCCAAACCCCAAATATGAACCTCTTCATAGGGAATAACGCCACTGGTGAAGCTAGAATAAAAAGTGGACAGTAGTTAACAGACTGGCGATAATGAGTCCACGGAGGTGTGTTCACATGGGAGAACATCGACAACGGTATAACGAAGAATTTAAAAAACAGACAGTGCAGTTCATTCAAGAGCAAACAAAGACAGTGGGCGACTTGGCGGAAGAGCTCAACATCCCAAAAAGTACCCTGCATCAATGGATGAGCCAGTATCGAGAACTAAAGAATGAACCGGCAGCTAGCGTGGATCGAGTACGGGAACTCGAGGCACAGTTGAAAGAAATGAGCCGACAACTTCAAGAAAAAGATAACAAGATTGCTGATGTGGAAGAGGAATTAGCGATCGTAAAAAAAGCAGTGCACATCTTCAGCAAACCAAGGAACTGAGATTCCAGTTTATTGAAAAACATCGCTCCGAGTTTCTCTTGGAGAAGATGTGCATGACCCTACATGTGTCACGGAGCGGGTACTACAAGTGGCGGACAGAAAAAAAACAGTACGCATATGCTTCGTAAGGCTGCGATAATGAAGCGAATTCAGTATCATTTTGCAGACCATCAAAAGCGGTATGGGAGTCCGAAGATCACCCGCCTGTTGCATCAAGAAGGTTATACCGTTACCGAACGCACGGTGAGTGTGTACATGCGACATATGAAGCTTCGCTCCATTGTCTCCAAAACGTATCGCGTACAGACCACCGACTCCAATCATGACCATCCGATTGCCCCAAATACGCTGAACCAGCAATTTAAAATACTCAAACCCAATTCAGTATGGGTTACCGACATTACATACATTCCTTGCCGGGGAGGGCGCTTGTACCTGGCTAGTGTGATGGACCTTTGCACGCGTGAAATCGTGGGGTGGCGCTTGGAGAACCATATGGAAACTAGCTTAATTTCGGGCGCCTTACAAGATGCTTACGAAGCTAAACAACCGGAAAAGGGTCTATTACATCACTCCGATAGAGGTTCTCAATATACTTCTCATGAATACACGAAGCAGTTGAAAGCGTATGGCATGGAGTCCAGCATGAGCCGCAGAGGTAACTGTTATGATAACGCCTGTATCGAGTCGTGGCACAGCATTTTGAAAAAGGAGCTCATTTATTGTAATCCACGATTCAAAACTAAGGAGCAAGCCTACCAGACACTTTTTCAATATATTGAGTTTTACTATAACCGCAAGCGAATGCATGGCGCGCTGGGGTATCTTTCTCCAGTTCGTTTTGCTGAGCAATTGACTAGAATGTCTGTTGCGTAACTGTCCACTTTCTTGACAGAGGTCCATGGTGTCCGAATTTCCCCGATAAAGGTTATATATTTGCAAATAACGTCTGCGGGGTCCGTAAGCCTCCGGGGATAATTATGATCGGCGGCGAAGTTGCAGGCTTAATGTAGATCTAGCTAATGCGAACTTCTAAACTTAGATACTCACCCAATAACCACACCTAAAAAAGGCTGTCGCAAACGTAGAAAATCTACGGATGCGACAGCCCAAGAGCTAAAAGTATCTTTACAACTGATGTATTACAGATTGTACAGGTTGTAGATCAAAACCGCTGCCTCTGCACGGGTGGTAACACCTTGTGGATGAATCCGCAAGCCGTCTCCCTTGATCAGGCCAGCACGTATTAGTGCTGCCACACTGTCACGTGCAAATGCTGATACTTGCTGGCTATCCGTGAAACTGGACATTGAAGCTCCGTTGCCGGCTGGAAGCTGTCTGCCGGCTGCTGCAATCGCTTTTGCAGCCAGCGTCATCATTTCCTGCCGCGTAACAGAAGCGTTAGGATCAAAGCTTCCATCTGGACGACCAGTGGTGATCCCCAACTGCTTCGCCATAGCCAACGCTTCATATCTGTAATCGCCAGGCTGCACATCTGTGAAGCTTTCTGCACTATCTCCTTCCAAGCCAAACGCTTTTATAAGCAGGAGCACAAAATCTCCCCGCTTCACTTCCGCTTGAGGCACAAATTGATCCTCTGTCATTCCGTTGATGATGCCTTTAGAGCCAAGCACCTCAATCGCATTGCGGGCCCACTCAAATTTGCCGATATCCCGGAATGTCTTCTCCGTAAAGGTGATACTGTACGTACCAGAGAGAATTCCTGTAAAGGAAACCATCCCCGTAGCAGCGTTATATCTGCCACTTGGAACAACCGTTAGAATCCCCAACGAATTCAGACTATGAATCGTTATATGTCCTTCTTTACCACGTTCTTCTGATTGTGGAGTATACGGCAGGGACACCTTAACCCGCATGTCAGAACTGTTCCATACGGCTTCCTTGCCATTGATAGTTACGCTCAGTTTAAATTCTGGGCGAGAATCTGAATCCACCTTGGTTATCGTAATTACCCATGGGGTTCCTGCCTCTTTTGCCGCTTGTTTCAGCAGACTACCTGGCAGCTCCAGCACACCAAATTCAGTATGAACGACCAATGAAGTCTTATCATCTGCAAAGATTATACCGTTTGGCAATTGCAGCTCATAACCCTTAGCTTTAGCTACTGCCGGTATATCAACAGTAACCGCTGAAGTTGCTCCACTTAAGCCTGCTGTAGCAGCCTTTTTCAAGCTTTCCAGGTCTATACTTGCTCTTGCCGCACCGGTATTACTGTTCAGCACTGGTGCTGCTGTAAGGATGGTGCTGCCTGTTACACTGCCTGCATTTCCGCTTGAATCCCCCCCTGTTGTTCCGCTGTTGCCACCACCTGAGGTACCCCCGCTTCCGGAAGTTGGTGCTGTCGTTGGCTGAGTAGTCGGTTCAGAGGTTGGACTTGGGGTTGGTTCAGGCGTTGCTGTTGGTGTAGGTGTTGGTGTTGGTTCAGGTTTATCCGCAGAAACGATATATTCAAAACTGGAAATATCACTTGGCTTCCAGCCCTCTTTTACAGCAATCGCCTTAATCGTCTTGCTCTTGCCTACATAAATCACTCCACTATACAGTTCGCTGGCTGCTGTAGGTACAGTGCCATCCAACGTGTAGTGAATAGACGCTCCAGCTGTAGCTGTAGTTAACTTCACAGCAACCTGCCCTGTATAAGTTCCCCCGGCAGGATCAGCCTGCGGTGCTGACACCGTCTTCATATCAACCGCTCCGCTGATCACATACGTGAATGGAGCTACAAAACTGTTCTCCATGCCCTCTTTTACCGCTATCGTACGAAGAACTGTGACTCCTGCTGCGTCAATAGTTCCGGTATAAAGTGGACTGTCTGCTGTAGGCAACGACCCATCGGTTGTGTAATGAATCTCTGCTCCTGATGTCGCTGTAGTAAGGCTGATCGTTTGTAATCCGCTGTAAGCTCCCGGTTTCAAAGAAGAAACAGGTAAGGAAGTCTTTGAATGAATCGGCTGCTCTCCTTCTTCCGTCCGTTCAAGCGTGAACCAATCTAGATTGGCACCGTCATTATTGAAGTTCATCCGTACTACCTGTTTTCCTTGCGCAAGTTGTACGACACCACTCGCCAGCGTGTAATTCGACCAGCCACCTGTAGTAGGCATAGGCACTGTCGAGAGTTTTGTACCATTTACAGATAGCGTAGTGCTTACTCCGCCTTGTGCTGTAGCATACCGATATACGATTTTATAAAATCCGGCTTCAATAATATCAAGCATATAATCCATGGAACCACCTGCAACGGTAAACCCGACATTTCTAAAATCCAGCACACCGCCAGTCAAGGTACTCTGAATTCCATTGGGTGTAGCATCGTAATAATTCTCGGCTTCCACTTTCAAAGAACCAGTGCCATCCATGATTACTTCAGTATAAGGTTCTATTTTAATACCACTAAGCTCGTATCCTGCTGATCCAGCTTGCAGGCGCAGCTTCTGTTCACCAGCCTTCAATTGAAGAACGGTGCGTATGCCAACGGTTTGCGAGTAAAGATTCGGCACATCAACGGTTCTTAATGTCTTCCCATCCTCCGTTTTATAAATAATGCCCTTAGGAGCACCATTCGCGGAAGTCACGGTAAGCGTAAAAGCATAGTTTCCATCCTGCGGCACATTTACCCAGTAATCAATGCTGTCTCCAGCATCAATGCCGGTCAGCTTCGCTCCACTGCCTTGGCCGCTGACTGTGATACCTTGAAGCTGGTAGAATTGATCCAATCCGTTCAAGCTTGTGACTTCTATAGGTGCTGTAGCACTAGTTGTTCCTAAGAGCTTAACCTCCGCACGCAGCACGCCGCCACCACTTGAATCGGCATAAGCATTTGCAGGCACATTCACGGTAAGCTGCAAATCACTATAATACGGGGTATGATCATTCCATGCCAGCGTCAGCTTCACATGGGTTGGGTCAAGTAAGGCAGCTGCCCCAATACTTACATGCCCCTGATCCTTACCTGGGCCAGAGACAGAAATGCTCTGAATGGCATCAGGATTAAACGTTCCTCCTATAAGGCTAACTACCAATTCATTCCCGTTCACTTGATAAGGAAGCGTGTTCGGAGAAAGACTGATGCTCTCTTCGTCGTTGATTGCTGTAACTATAAGTGGCAATTTCAGAACATGGACGCTGCCAAAAGACTGATTTGATTCTGTCTGATACACATCAGCGGTAACCGTAAGCGTACGATCAGTGTCGAAATCAATAGCTCGCGTCCCCGCTAATACGACCTTCGCTGTATAATCATCCACCCGGTATACGCTATCCACAACCGTTCCCTCGTAACCTTCAATAGACCAATAAGCGGTATCCAGTTCAGGTGCATATTTGTCATTTACTAGCTTGACGATAACTTCTGCACCCTCCTCATTTCCTTCTACCAAAGCAGTCTCCGATTGAAGCGCGGGTCCGATCGTAAGCGACTGCAGATGAAATCCTGCTCCATTTACTTTCATGGTCAGCGTCTGCTCCCCGGCAGGCAAGGTTACCGTTCCATTAGCTATTTGCCAATTGGACCATCCCCCCGTCTTCGTCAAAGCATAAGTCGCTGTCGTTACTGTTGCTCCATCCTCTCCCGTCAGCAGTTCCAGTTCTGCATCATCCTGATTAGTAGCATAGGAGATCAAGAGTGGGTAGGTACCGCTGGCAGGTACATTAATCTTGTACTTCATCCAATCGCCGGGGTCAGTATAACCCACTGCACCACCCGTCACTAACACCCCTGAAGCTGTAGTGTAGTCTTGCGCTTGAAGCACACCAGGAAGCTCATGTGATCCGGAAGGCGCTTGGCGTAAAGTTAATGAACGGATATTATAACCGTTCCCGTTCGTCTTCAAGGTGAGCTTGTGAATGCCCTTGTTCAGAGAGATCAAGGATTGATAATCTGCAAAATCTGTCATACTCTCCGTCTGCTGCACAATTGGAAGCGTAGCGATAACCTTACCATCTTCACTAATTTCCACCGATTTTCCGGCGCCATCGCTGAATTGAGCGGCATGCTTAAATTGAAGTGAATATTTACCGCTTTCTTTAACATCAATCACATAGTCGAAGGTGGACGAGGCGTCTGGCGCGAACCCGCCAATATAACCCTGCTCATTTACAGTGTAAACCCCTTGCGCTTCTTCAAAATCAACAGCATTCACTACACCCGGCACCGTCTGTATACCATTCAGACGTTCCCAGCTATAAGTGCCCACTGATTTCGCCGGCAGCACAGCACTAATTTGCGCACCGTCCACTAGCAATTTGAACGGCTGTGGATCCGACGTCTGGTTGATCACTACCGTCACAATCTCTTTTCCATCCGGACTAGCAAAAGCTACGTTCGTTACAGTGCTGCTTGAGCCGTAGTCACTATCAATCCGCACGTACCCCGGTTTAACGAATTTCGTATATTGGCCCATCAGATAATATTCTGGCAGCAGCCAGTAATGGTTACGGTCTCCCGAATCCTGCACAATCGGGGTTGGGTCTGGCGTTCCGGTCCACTGATGAGAGGCAATATCACTGTCCAGCATCGCTACCCAGGAGTTATAGCTGCGGGCCCAATTACGGAAATATTGAGCAATGCGGTCTGCGCCTGAGGTACCCCAGACTGCGCGTTCGGTCAAATATACATTTTTGTCAGGATAGAGATTATGGAGCTGGGTCATCAGACCAAGGTCACCGCCATAATCATGAAAAGCAGTTCCGTCCACCGCATCGTAGGCACCTAATTCAGGATTGCCTAGGATTTGTGCTGGATAGGCCATCGTGTCACCAGGATTATGATCAAATGTCCACAGCTTCACGTCTTTAAAACCATGTTCATCTAATTCCTTCCGCAGCAGTTTAGCCAGCTGTGCTTCTTGCTCCCACGGCATTTTGGTGCTTGGATATTCAATTTCCAGCAAAGGTTCATTCTGCAAGGTCAGACCTTCAAAGGTAATTCCCAGCTTCTCGTACTCCTGTACGAATTTAAGATAATATTTGGCCAGTACAGGCAGATATTCATCCTTCACTTGGCCTTTGATCATACTGTCTGTAGTCTTCATCCAACCCGGTGGGCTCCAAGGTGAGGCAAAAAACTTAATATCCGGGTTGATGTTTTGAATTTTTTTAACCGTGCTGATGATATGGTAGTCAATGTCCTTTTGGATGGAGAAATGCTCCAAATTAATGTCGGTTTGTCCTGGAGGCATATCATCGTAGGTATAAAATTGTTTATCTGTAAAGTCAGCCGTCCCAATCGTCAACCGGAGCATACTCATTCCGATCCCTGATACAGGATCAATCATTTTCCGCAGCAATTCCTCCTGCTTCGCCGCAGACATCTTCGCCAGATTATTAACCGTCGATTCCTCCATGGAGGTACCGATCCCTAGAATAGATTGATATTTCCGGTCAGGATCAATATGGATCTCTGTACCTGCCTTCACGTCAGGAACCACAATATCCAGCTTCGCCTGCTCTTCCAGCTTCAAATCACCCTCTTGATAACGGTCAGCATAATACCATTTCCGATCGGAAGGATCTCGCTCACTCGATACCCAGGAGCTAACTACATCTGACTTAATAACATGTTTAGTGCTTTCCCCGCCATCTCCGGGATTTGATGGATCTACAGGCACATCACCTGTTCGAGTGAAGCTCACCCAGTTCAGGTTGATATCCCCACCGGTAAATTCCAGACGGATCTTTTGCAATCCTGCCTTCTTAAACACAACATTTTCTACAGCTTTCGTCTGCCAATTCTGCCAGCCACCTGTTGAGGTCACGCTTAATGTTCCTAGCTTGGTTCCCTCTGCTGATTTGATGTTGATGCCTGTAGTGCCACTATTAACGGAATAGCGGAAATCGGCTTGATACGTACCTGCTTGCGCCACATTCACGTTATATTCGAGCCACTGTCCAGCCGAGGTATAGCCGACATCGAGACCGCCACCTATATCCTGCGTGTTTTCAGTTTGCAGTCCTGCGCTTTTGTTCAAAAAGTCCTCTGCTTCAATTTTGCCGGGAACCGGCAGGGAAGGAATCTCTGGAGCTTCCGGATCGACAGGAGCGGTTGGAAGCTTTGGTGTTTTCTCATTTTTGGTCAAGCCATATCCCGTTTTGAACAACACATTGGTACTGTTATTGTCTGCCGGATAATTATTCAAAGTGAATGGCCAACGAATTGGATTTTTGCCTACAAAATCCTTAGTACCAAATAACACATCAGCTACTCCAGCACCCTCTGTACCTGGTAGCCAAGCTGCCACAAGCCCATCCCAATCTTCCACTTGGCTGGCTATCGTCATTGGACGTCCAGACACCAATACGACGATAAGCGGAATATTAGGATCAGCAGCACGTATATTCGCAAGTGTCGCCAGATCCTGCTCATCCAGATTCAAGCTGGTCCGGTCGCCATCGGTCTCGGCGTAAGGTGTCTCACCGATAACAGCGATCGCCGCATCATAACCCGCAGCTCCCCGCCCGTTCAGGTTATATTTGACCGTTGTAGAAGCAGGAACAGCCTCCTTTATCCCTTCGAGGATCGTCGTGCCTTCAGTTATATTGCCCGACTTCCCTTGCCAAGTGATCGACCAACCACCGGCTTGGTTACCGATATTATTAGCGTTTTTACCTGCTACGAATATTTTATCCATCCCGCTTAATTGCGATAGAATTGGACTTCCATTTACCTCATCGTTCTTCAAAAGAACAAGCGACTCCGCCACAGCTTGGCGGGCTAATTTGCGGCTTTCTGCTGAGCCAAATGCACTCAACAGATCCGGTTCGCTTTTGGGATGCTCGAACAATCCTGAAGCGATTTTGACATGCAGGATACGTTCTGCCGCATCATCTATGCGCTCAGTAGTAATTTTACCTTCGCCTACAAGTTCTGTGATGTACTTAATCGTATCCTTCCAAACGGTCGGCATCATGAACATATCGACTCCGGCGTTTACGGACACATACAGCTGGTTCTTCAATCCGCTAACTGCTTTGCCCTCGCTATCCACTGTGATTTGCTGCACAGCGTTATAATCCGAAATCACGAAACCGGTAAAGCCAAGCCCGCCATTTTTCTTGTCACCCTTCAAAACATCGGTCAGTAAATGTTTATGGGCATGCATTTTAAGACCTTGGATGCTGTGATAGGAGGCCATAACCGTCTGCACCCCTGCGTCTACAGCTGCTTTATAAATTTTCAAATCCTTATCCATGATCTCTTGCTCGGTATATTTAGTGATGTTGCCTTGATTTACACCATTATCCGTATAACCTTCACCTAGATAATGTTTTGCAGTTGCCGTGATTGTATCTGTCCCTGCCAATGCAGCAGCAGTCCGTCCTTGCAGTCCAAACACATAAGCCGCACCTAGTTCTGCTGAAATATCCTGATTATCACTAAAACCTTCATAGGTTCTACCCCATCTTGCATTATGAGGGGAGGCTATCGTTGGGGCAAATGTCCAGTTCGCTCCTGTTGCGGCTACTTCCTTAGCAGCAGCTGCACCAATAAGCTCAGTCAATGCGGGATCATTAGCAGCCCCTAGGCCAATATTATGCGGAAAAAGCGTCGCGCCTTTGACATTGTTATGTCCATGCACCGCATCCACCCCATAGAGCAGCGGAATGCCTAATCTGGTAGACAATGCACCATCCTGATAGCTATCTATCAAGTCTCTCCAGTTATCGCGGGTACTGTCACTTTCTTTTCCGTTAGGGAATGAGCCTCCCCCGCTGAGTACAGAGCCAAGAGCATATTTCTGTACCTCCTCAGGAGTGACGGCAGCTCTTTCTGCTTGAACCATCTGCCCAATCTTCTCTTCCAGCGTCATTCGGGATAATAGATCCGCAGTGCGCTCCTCCACACTTTTTGTGGGATCATAGTACACTGGAACTCCTGCGGCATCCGCTGCGGCCCGTGGTATACCCGCCTCAAGCACATTCAAGAATAAGGATGATAGTAAAAGCGCCACCATGAATATTGATAATCTTCTTTTCACGCCTGAATCCTCCCCCAATACTGTTTTGTTGGTACGGATGACTACGCCTATGAATGGAAGCGTATACATGATGTAAGATACAGGCTTATTATGCTGGAGCCATCTGGTAAAAGACATACAGCATTTTTTAAATACTCTGTTCCGTTTTTGCAAATTTAAGGACTTGCCCGGCTCAAATTATGCTTCCAGCAAAAAAAAGGCTCTCTCATTCGTAGAATTTCTCTACTGTGAGACAGCCTTTTTATTGTGACTATGAAATTGCTTTACAAATCGTCATCATCCGATCGTGCCGATTTACGGGACAAGTATCCTTTAAACAGAAAGACTACCACAACACCTGCCGCTAAGGTAAAGAGCACTGGCATCAGACGGTCACCTATGGAAGCTAAGAAAGGTAATCCAAGAATCAATGCCACAACCAGATGCGCACGGAATACAAATTGTGTCGTGTTGTCCGCCTTACTGCCTTCAGGAAAAGGATACACTGTCAGCCAAAAAGACTCGCTATGCAATTTGCGGAGTGCCGACAATTGAACACCAATGATGAACAGGAAGAACAAATAAATTCCGGTGCCAAAGTAACTATCACGGTTCCACCAATTCAGCAGCAGAGCCAGCACCGATATCCGCATAATGATTCCAAAGATATCGCCCCGGGCAAAGCTTTTGGTTAGCAGATACCGATAAGCAGTATCCTTACGCCAAGGCAGCTTAGCGCCCCATTTGGAAAGATAACGGCGGGAATACACCCGTTGCTCACGGCCCGGTACATCCACGAACCAGCCCAGAACCATCAGCGCACGTGCACCTTGATTGTTTTCCATGGCGATCAGTCTTTCCCATG
Organism: Paenibacillus sp. FSL H7-0735; assembly: GCF_038008505.1. NCBI lineage: Bacteria > Bacillati > Bacillota > Bacilli > Caryophanales > Paenibacillaceae > Paenibacillus > Paenibacillus sp. FSL H7-0735. The sequence goes on from NZ_JBBOZH010000001.1 coordinate 6,038,958, forward strand.
GCACAGCGTGACGTCCGGGCACAGACAGTGCAGCAAGATAGGCTGCTGCCAATAACACCATAAATATCAGGCTCGGGCCGGCAGGCTGCCACAGCCAAGCGGCAATAATCAAACCTCCAACTGCCCAGCGCAAGAAAGCAAACACACCTGCCATCGGACGTGACAGCATAGCTATCTCTTTCCATAATCCATAGCTCGCGATCAGCTTCACAGCAATCAGGATCAACACTGTAAATAAAAGTCGCTTGGGAGAATCATCTGTACGTATGTACAACGGCCAAAGGGTGATCAGTACAAATAACAAACGAATGATCTTCCACACGTTTCCACTGACCCAGGAGGGTGCAAAATATTCCTTCATGCGGTGACCCTGAGGCAGCAGAAAGATCGTATCCGGGGTCTGCAAATAGGTTCGGAAGCCGCTATGCACTGTCGCAGGCAACAGTAATGCTAACATAATCCAGCGAATGGGAATGCCTTCAGGTACATTTTGTAGCAGCGATGTATACCAAGCAGAGAAGACAATCAACACGAACAGGAAAACCATGGCTACGCCGCTTTGAATGATATATCCCACATAAGGAAGCATGCTTCCCATGAATCGACCGCGCCGCGTGCGCCGCAGCTCTTTCAAATCCATATTATTTCCCTCCCTGAACCAGCTCGTAGAACAGCTGCTCCAAAGTCAGCCCCTGATGCCCGGCAGTTGCCGCTATTTCCGCCAACGTACCCTGTGCAATCACCTTACCTTTATGCAATACAATAAAACGGTCGCAATAATTCTCTATTGTGGAAAGAATATGAGAGCTTAACAGAATCGACGATCCAGAGTTCTTTAGATCCATCATGAAATCAAGCAAGGAGCGGATACCTAGCGGATCCAATCCTAAAAAGGGCTCGTCGATGACATATAATGCAGGTCGTGCAACGAAAGCGCACATGATCATAACCTTCTGTTTCATCCCTTTGGATAGATGGGTCGATAGGGTGTCCATCTTATCCTCCATATGGAACAGCTTGGCAAGATGCGAGGTGCGGGATTCATAATCCTTTTGATCTACCCCATAAGCTCTGGCAGTAAATTCAACATGCTCACGAACCGTCATTTCGTCATACAGTAGCGGCGATTCCGGTACAAAAGACAACGCATTATTGTATCCAACGGGATCTTCAGCACGCGTCTTGCCCTGTACGGTGATATCGCCCTTATGGGGCGACATCAATCCTAGAATATGCTTCATCGTCGTACTTTTTCCTGCTCCGTTTAAACCAATCAAACCAACCATTTCGCCAGGCTGCACCTGAAGTGCAATATCATGCAGCACTGGCTTATTCAGGCTGTACCCACCACTGAGACCCGTAATTTGCAATACGGGAGCATTATTCATTGACCGTCACCTCTCGGAGTTTTGTCTTTCAACCACTTTGGAGCTCCTTTATTTTTACGGTTCTTCTCACGTTCCGCATTGCTGCTGCGTTTGCTCCGTGCAGGAGTCGCATCTCCGCGTGCTCCCGCAGAAGGATTCACACTGCGCTGTGGATCGCGCTGTTGTTCTCCGCTTGTTGTTTCACTTGTGTTAATCGTAGCCATTCTTTTGGCAGGCTGCGTACCTGCTCCAACGGATGGCGACTGAACATTGGAGGCTCCAGATGTGCTTACAGGCGGCTTGCCGCTGCCTGGAGCGGATCCATCACGGCGTTGCCCACTGCCTTCACTACTCCGTCCCCGTCCATTGCGCAAAGCGCTGCGCGCTTCATCTGCTGCAAGCACCTTACCACCGACCATCTCCCGCTCCTCAAGCGCAATATCCAATTCGCGAGCGAATTTCCGCATGATAAAGGTTTGTTGCTCTGTAACAATCGTTACAGATAAGCCGCGGCGTCCCATCCGTCCCGTACGGCCTGCACGGTGTACATAATGTTCAGAATCAAAAGCCGGATCGTAGCTAACTACCAAAGAAAGATTCTCAATATCCAGTCCTCTGGCAGCTACGTCACTGGCAACAAGCACACGAAATTTACCTTCCCGGAAACCTTTTAATACATTGCTACGCGTTACCTTATCTGCATCTCCGTAAAGTGCTGCCGCAGTAAGCCCAAGATGATTCAGCTTAGCCTCAACCTCGGCAATATCGTCTGTAGCATTCACGAACACAATCGCTTTATCGGGATTGTAATGGCGAATCACCCGGCGCAGCATGTCCATTTTGTTACGCTCTTCAGCAACAACATAATGATGCTCCAAACTTTCAGCTGTCATTACACCTGGAGCAATTCCGACCTCTGCCGGGTTCTTCATTTCACGATTAGCCAGCGCTTTCGTCTCTGGTCCGATCGTTGCCGACAGCATAACGAGCTGGCGTGAACGCAGCGCACTGCTGACAATTTTTGTAACTTCGCCTGCTCCGCTAAGCTGGAACATTTGGTCCGCTTCATCCAGAACAATTGTACTGACTTCATGCATCTTTAATTTACGAAGTCCAATCAGCTCGCGGATCCGCCCAGGCGTTCCCACAACTAGCTGTGGATGCTCACGCAGCTTGTCAATCTGGCGTTTGATTGCGGCCCCGCCAATAAGACCCATAACTCGAATTCCGCGCGGTTCGCCATAACGTTCCGCCTCGCGTAAGATTTGCATCGCCAGCTCCTGTGTAGGGGCGAGCACCAGCTTTTGGACCACCTTCTGCTCCGGATTAATCGTTTGAAGCAGCGGCAATAGATAGGCCAACGTCTTACCCGTTCCAGTCTGGGAAGCTGCAATAACATCTCTTCCCTCTAGTAGAAGCGGTATAGTCTGCTCTTGTACCGGGGATGGAGCGTTAATGCCGAATTCCGACAACCGGGCAATGAGGTCTTCCTGAATGCCGATAGCCGCAAAAGAAGCTTTATTCATAAGTGTAATTCATCCTTTTCGCTTGAGATAATATCTTCATTATATGCCAAAAAGGCCTCTCCACCAAATGGAAGGCCAATAAAGCTGACAACAGGGTCTATTTTCTGTTCATCGCATTATAAGTAAGCTTGTCCGCCAGGCGAGGAAACAGCCCGTAAAGCCGTATGCCAAACCCTGCCAGACCCGGAAGATCGAGCTCTTCTTTGCCGGTCTCCATAACCTTAACGATCTTGGAAGATACATGCTCTGGGGTCATCATCATCCGGGCTACACTCTTCTCATAATTGCCAGACGGGTCAGCCGTTTTGAAAAAATCGGTGGCGATAGGCCCCGGGTTCACAGCCGAGACGATAATTCCACTCTTCCGCAGCTCCTGACGGAGCGCATTTGTGAATCCGAGAACAGCATGTTTGGTAGCTGTGTAGGCTACAGATTTGGCAGTGCCTATCTTCCCTGCCATGGAAGCCACATTTACAATCTGGCCGCTTCCCCGCTCCAGCATATGTGGAACAACAGCCTTCGTGCACCGGACAATCCCCATGTAATTAACATCCATCATATCGTCAAATTCATGAGGCTCCATCTCCGTAAAAGCAGCAAATTTGCCGTACCCTGCGTTATTTAGCAAAATATCAATTCTGCCATATGCGGCCAAAATTTGTGCGAAGGTCTTCTGAACACCCTCAGCATCTGTTACGTCGCAGGTGTACAGTCCAAAAACGCCCGGGATACCAGCCGCTGTTTCTTTCAGCTTCGCTTCGGAACGTGCTACCAAGACAGGGATTGCCCCCTTTTTACTAAGCATCTGTGCTGTTAATGCACCAATGCCGCTTGACGCTCCTGTAATCACAACAACCTTATCTTTGAGTACCATGAAAAGTATTTCAGCTCCTAACTCTTGCCTAAGAGATCATCACCTGAATATCCATCTCTCCAACCCCATCCATCAACAACGGAATACTAAGCGCTTTACGAGGCATAAAAGACATGCTTTCCATCTTCATAATCTGAGGAGGACTTATATCCACCGAAACACCTTGATTATATAGAATGGTACTGGCATTCCCACTGATCATATTGCTCAGCTCTGAAATCGCACTTTGACCCATCTCATCCATCTCGGTGATCACAAAGCCACCCATCATAATCGATACCATTCGCAAGGCTACCTGCTCCGCGATACCAAATATAATATTTCCGCTCAGTTGGCCTGTCATCCCTACTTGAATCCATATATGATTATCGATCAGTTCAATTTCTTTAATGCCTAAACTCCCCGTAGAAGGCGAGACCTGAATTACTTGTTCTATAACAGTCCGTGCAGACTCTAGAAACGGATTAATTACTTCTGCTTTCATGAATGTCTAGTCTCCCCCTTTATCGTGCTTTGGTCATATACCAAAAGTCCCAAGCAATATGGATATATTATACTTTATATATCGGCACAATTCAGCAAAAATTAATGCATATGTCGAATTCAAACCCAAGATAGTTTACGCAGCAACATTGCTCTGCCGGGTATTATCTCCTATAATTTAAACAAATGCCAACGTAGAACGTAAGATATTAACGCAATTACACATCCAATTCGATGGTCCAAAGGAGGTATTCCATGAACATCAGCCAGCTGGAGACACTAATAACAATTTCCAAAACGATGAGCTTTCGCAAGGCCGGAGAACTGCTTAATCTGACCCAACCAGCGGTTTCAGCACAGATTAAGAGCCTTGAAGAAGAGTTTAAGACTCAGCTGGTTGACCGAAACCAGCCTGTTACATTAACGGATAGAGGGACTGTCTTTCTGGAGCATGCGGAACAAATAGTGAGGATTGTCGAGGAACTTAAGGAACGGCTTGCAGATCTTGATGAAAATCCCCAAGGTCATATAGTTCTAGGCACAACTACCTCAATCGCCATTCAAATTTTACCGCGTATTCTTTCTTATTTTAAAGACCAGTTCCCCCATATCAAAACATCAATTTCCTCTATGTCCTCATCACAAATTTATCAGCATGTCGAAAACGGCATTGTTGATGTCGGCATCGGTTATTTAATTGGACGTAGCCCGGGCATGTCTACTTCCATTTTGTATTATGATACCTTCGAACTGGTGGTCTCTCCCAGACACCCTCTCGCTCAAGTGAAGACCGCTGGGATAGAAGCCTTAAGCAAGACCCCGCTAATTCTGCTCTCACCAGATACAGTGGGCCGTAAATTTGCGGATGAGGTTCTGAACAAACATGGCATTCAACCTCAGGTCATTATGGAGCTGACCAGCAGCGAGGAAGTGAAACGGATGGTCGAGCTCGATTTGGGCGCCGCCATTATTTCCAAGCAGTCAGTAACCGCTGAGGTTCGAGCCGGCACCCTCAAAATTGTGCCAATTATTGAGCTGGAAGTCACCCATCCTGTTGGCGTGATCACAAAATCAGGAAAATACGTAAACTCTGCTATGAGGCAGTTCCTAAGCGATCTTAAAGGCATGCCAGAAACCCAATTTATCGGGTCTGAATAAATCCCACCCACAAAGTGGAACCGATTACTTCTGAGCTGATTGCATAACCTTGTTTAAAGGAGATGTTCTTGATGAAATTTGATTTACACACCCATCATTTCCGCTGTGGCCATGCTGACGGAACGATTAGAGATTATATCGAAGCTGGGATTGCCGCTGGATTAGGAGTTATAGGTATTTCCGATCATACTCCCTATTTCGGAGATCCATCCGATCAGGCTTTTCCCAAAATCGCAATGGCTAAATCCGAATTTGCTAATTATGTAGATGATGTTCTCTCCCTCAAAAAAGAGTACGAAGGCGTTATCGACGTACTGTTAGGCATCGAATCAGATTACTTCCCCGAACATGCTGAGATATACCGTAAGACATTATCCGCCTACCCTTTTGATTATGTGATTGGATCGGTACATAGTGTTGGTGGAGTCAGCATTTTTAACAAAGGGCGCTGGAAAAACCTTAGCAAAAATGAGAAGATCCGCGTAAAGTCTGAATATTACCGGTTAATTGCTGATTCCGCACGCAGTGGTATGTTCCAAATACTCGGACATGTTGATGCGATGAAGGGGAATTATCCTGCTTTTTCCGAAATCCCTGCACCTCAGCCGATTGACGATTGTCTGCGTGTAATCAGTGAATGTGACGTGGCCATCGAAATCAATACCTCAGGCGGGACTAAGCTGGTCGGCGGCTGGTATCCCTCTGAAGATATTCTGGAGCGGGCACTACATTTTGGCGTAGAGGTTAGTTTTGGTTCGGATGCACATAAGCCGTCCCGGGTCGCCGAGGATCGGGACGCGGTAGCTGCACAGCTTAAAGAAATAGGCTTTACACACTGGGTTTACTACAAGCAGCGCCAAAAAGTCAAAGTTTCTCTGTAAACAAGCTTAAACGCCTTCGCCGTCCCTATAAGGACGGTAAGCGTTTAAGCGAGAAATTAAATAATGCACCAAGCGTTATTGGTTTAGGGGCAGGGTTCACCCTCCGTTAAACCAATCTCAGCTTGGTGCATTTTTTTGTTTATTTACAGATTATCACAGCTAAAACCTTGTTGTTTCAGCGTACGTTTCGCATCTCCATATTCCGGGTTGATATCATAAAAATGAGCAATCGTACTGGTCCAATCTCTCTCCGTCATCCCCTGCTGCTGCAAGAATTCACGGTGGGTTTGATTATACGCCTCCAGGAGGCCTTGTACGTCCGGATTGTATTGCTCCTCATGAAATATAGCTTCCAGTGGCAGCCGCGGCTTCTGAGAAACCTCCTCCGCTGGGTATCCCACGCAAAGGCCGACGACAGGGAATACGTACTCCGGCAGCTTCAGCAGTTCAATAACACCCGCTGTGTTGCGTCGCACACCCCCAATAGGAATGATGCCCAGTCCCATGGATTCCGCCGCTGCAATCGCGTTAGACAATGAGATTCCCACATCTGTAGCTCCAACCAAAAGTGCATCCACATCTTTCACGGCTTCAAAAGACTTGCCTTCCAGCTCACTAGCTACTTTAGCTCTATAAAAATCCATGCAAAATACCAAAAAAACCGGTGCTGCCGCTACATGCTTCTGATTTCCGCACAAAACTGAAAGCTGCTGCTTACGCGCAGGATCTTTGATGGCGATTATCGATACCTGCTGTCCATGAACCCATGACGGTGCGGCTTGAGCCGATTCAATCATAATTTGTAGCTTCTCTGGCTCCACAGGCTGGTCTGAATATTGCCGGAAAGAACGATGATTTTTTAATGTTTGTACCACTTCATTCAAAATGTTACGCCTCCTTGGTCATTCCACTCCATAGTATGTTAATCATAAACGATCGGATTCGGTACTGCCAATCACTTACGCTACTCTTTTCAATCAAAAAAAATGGACCCGAATCATCGGGTCCCAAAGCAGTATATTTTTAAAAGGGGGTCATGTACTTAGTTTAACCGCACACTGTTAGAGTTTGATAACGGCATTATTTCATTTGTGTAACAATGTGAATACTTTCATTACATCGTCCAAGGAGCCGACTTTGGGCATCACCCGCTCCAGCTTCATACCGTTCTTGAGCATCACACGTTCCGATCTAATATTATCTCCTGTGCAGCGTCCTTCGATCCTTGTTATCCCAAGGGTATGAACACTATAGTTCAAAAACAAACCCACGGCCTCCGTCGCCAGCCCGCATCCCCACCATGCCGGGTCCAGCATATATCCTAAGGTAGCTGTGCCCTCACGGCGGTTCCAATTCTGCAAAGCCACTATACCGATCAACCGCTGCTGCCCCTTTAAATAGATCCCGGCATGCAGCGCACAAGGATCGAAAGCAAATAACATCCGGTTTACCAGCTTCTCCACCTGGGCAGATGCTGATCCAGGGCCAGAGCGTACTAGAATATGGCGCTGCACATCTGGATGGGAGAGCAGCTGCCGCAAAGCTAAAACATCCTCAGGCATGATCAGCCTCAGATCAACTGCTAAACCATGTTGTGTCTCTAACAACACTGCTCCATAGGTGCTCATCTTCTCTCCCCTTCCGTGCAGCTAAAATTCCAGCCTAATCAGCTCATGGACCGATGCAGCGTCAGAACCGTTAATTCTGGCCTACACAATAACCGAAAAGGCATGTATGTCTCTCCAAACCCTCTATTCACATACACAGGCATGGCTTTGTCTTCTGTATAATACAATCCATTTATGTATTTAAGAGATCCATAAGGTGTAAATGGCGCACCTATAAAGGGCAGGCGAATTTGTCCGCCATGACTGTGCCCGGAAAGCTGTAGATCAAATGAATAGGCCTGTGCGGTATCCGCATAATCCGGCTCATGCATCAAAAGGACGTTAAAGGTTCCTTCAGGAACACCAGTAATGGCTTTCGCTGGGTCGGGTTTACCGTGTAACAGATCATCCAGACCCGTAACCGCCATGACTGCCCCGCCTCTTTTTAGAAGGTAGGATTTATTCCTCAGCACCCGGAAGCCCGCAGACTCCAGCAGCTCGGTAACCAGCTGGGTATTCTTGTAATCATGATTGCCTAATATCGCAAATTTACCCAATGGCGCACTTAACGCTGCCAGCACCGGTACGGCTTCAACAAGATCCTCAGGATCGCTGTCCACAATGTCACCCGTGAAGCAAATAAGATCCGGTTCAGCTTTGCTTATATGTTTAGCGAGTCGGGCCAGATCCCTGGCATCCTTATTAAATCCGAGATGCGTATCACTGAAATGAACAAGCTTCATCCCTGAAAAAGCGGAAGGAAGCTCCTTAAAACGCAAGTCCAGCTTAGTGACCTCAATCCAGTTCGGCTCCCCCTGCCATGCATATCCGCTTGTAAGCAATCCTGCGCCGATTACAGCAGCCGCACTCCGAGTCAGGAACTGCCGGCGGGTAATTGTAGACTCGCTACCAGAACGCCCCTTAGAGGGGTCCTGGTGGATCTTATCGCCATTCTTATTGGGAGAAGCCCCAGACGATTGTATCTTCATAGGGAGATTCTCCTTTCTTTACCTTTTCCCCGAAAAACAGACGGTCCAAATAATAACTTATATATTATTTCGGGCAGTTAGAACAATCCGGCATTCTTCTTCCGGAGTTTCGCTGTAAGCGCGTGCAATCCCTTTTTTTGCGATTTCTGATTTTTGAACTCGTCTCAGCATAAATGCTACTTCCAGGTTTTTTACAAAAGGAAACGGTTCAAGCATTAACGTTGACTTATCCTGCCACTCCGCTGTGATAACACGACCTGACGTAAAACTGAAATCTTCAGTGCCTGAGAACCCTTCACGCCACCATGGATGCTCCTCTGATTTCGGACACCCCGGCTCATTTAAGGCCAAATACAAGGACAGATCATCGCAAAATTCTAAAAGACGGGCATCATAATACAGCTCATCTTCTCCGATAGGCTTAGAAGCTTCAAGCTCCCGATGGATACGTGCTCTGCGTTCCTCTTCATGTTCTTGATATAACGTTAGTTCTGGATAATCGAGTCCCGAAATCTTAATAAGCCGCTCAAAATGCAAGCTGCACAGCAACGCTCCGTACGGTGTGTGTTCCTCGATCTCATCTAATCCACGCTTATAAAAGGTCAACTTAGGCACTACAGGAAAATCAATAAAGGTGTAGGGTGCTTGCTCCGCATCATTCCAGAAAGGGGTCTCATCGAGATCAATCCAACCCCTATCATGCTGGGCTACTGCCCACAGTACCTCTTCCCGGCGTCCTTCAGTTGGCACATGCTGCTCTTTGAACCCAATGGCCAGCTCTCCGGCAAGTTTCCCGTGATCATGCTGCTTAACCATTACAATTGCTCCATCTTGCTCCCGACAAATCAAGATTATTCCTCCTTGTTCCACAGCTAACATTACGTTAACAATGGATATTATAGCATAAATTGGTCAATATTCTGAACTTGCTCAAGCCCTGCAAGACTTTCCCGCCTCAAGCAGATAAGAGAGTCTTAACAACATAAAAAAAGCTACCCCCAGCGAATGGAATCCACTTTGAGGATAGCTCAATAGATAAACATTTGGCGGTACTATTAATTACACACCTAACCAACGTTTGAACATATGCTTCGTTGTTTGCTTGTTTATTTCTGCAATAGATGTCGTAAGAGGAATCCCCTTTGGACAAGCGCGTACACAGTTCTGTGAGTTACCACAGCCATCGATCCCGCCATCCTCCATAAGAGCGTCCAATCTTTCGTCAGCGTTCATTTCACCTGTAGGGTGAGCATTGAACAGACGTACTTGAGAAATGGCTGCCGGTCCGATGAAATCCGTCTTTTCGTTGACATTCGGACAAGCCTCCAAACATACGCCACAGGTCATACATTTGGATAATTCATAGGCCCACTGCCGTTTTTTCTCCGGCATCCGCGGTCCCGGTCCAAGATCGTACGTACCGTCAATCGGAATCCATGCTTTCACCCTTTTTAGCGCATTGAACATCCGGGTACGGTCAATGACTAAGTCACGCACCACCGGAAATGTCTTCATAGGCTCAATGCGTACAGGCTGCTCCAGATTGTCTATAAGTGCAGCGCAGGCTTGGCGGGGTTTGCCATTAATCACCATGGAGCAAGCTCCGCACACTTCTTCTAAACAGTTGGAATCCCAGCATACGGGAACTGTGCTGTCACCTTTGGCATTCACAGGGTTACGCTGAATTTCCATCAAAGCACTGATCACATTCATACCTGGACGATAAGGAAGTTCAAATTCCTCGACATACGATGAACTTTGTGGATCGTCCTGGCGGGTGATGATAAACTTTACGTTTTTGGGAGCTGCAGCTGTTTCCGCCATAATGGTTCCCTCCTCAAATTGCCTGATTTTATTTCATGAAGCTTGCCTCGCAAGCTATTCTGTTACTGGAAAGCATTAATCCTTCGAATAATCGCGTACCCGTGGAGGAATCAGCGAGACATCCACTTCATCGTAGGAGATTTGTGGACCCTCTGCAGTCCAGGCTGCTTTTGTGGTCTTCAAGAACTCCTCATCATTACGATTTGGGAATTCCGGTTTGTAATGTGCACCACGGCTCTCATTCCGCATAAGCGCTCCAAGTGTCATCGCTTCGGACAGCTCCAGCATATTCCAGAGCTGGCGAGTGAAGGCCACACCTTGGTTATTCCAGCGCGATGCATCATTCATATTGATCTTGCGATAACGCTCCTTAAGCTCTTTGATTTTGCCAATGGTCGCTTCCAGCTTCGGATTGTGCCGCACCACGGTCATGTTGGCGGTCATCCATTCGCCCAGTTCCTTGTGAATCACATAAGCATTCTCTGTACCTGACATCGCTAACAGAGATTCATATTTGTCCGTTTGCTTTTTGTGGAAGCTATCGAATACGGAAGAAGAGATATCCTGCGATGATTTCTTCAGGCCTTTAATGTATTCAACAGCCTTTGGTCCTGCGACCATACCGCCGTAAATAGCAGATACCAGTGAGTTGGCGCCTAGACGGTTCGCTCCATGATATTGATATTCACATTCTCCGGCTGCAAAAAGACCAGGAACGTTCGTCATTTGATTGTAATCAACCCACATGCCGCCCATAGAATAGTGCACAGCCGGGAAGATCTTCATTGGTATTTTACGGGGATCATCCCCCATGAATTTTTCGTAAATTTCAATAATCCCGCCAAGCTTCACGTCCAGCTCTTTCGGATCCTTGTGAGAGAGGTCCAAATACACCATGTTCTCGCCATTAATGCCCAGCCCTTGATCCACACACACATTAAAAATTTCACGTGTAGCAATATCGCGCGGCACCAAGTTACCGTAGGACGGATATTTTTCTTCGAGGAAATACCACGGTTTCCCGTCTTTATAAGTCCAGATACGGCCGCCCTCGCCACGTGCCGATTCCGACATCAGGCGGAGCTTGTCATCTCCCGGAATAGCGGTTGGGTGAATCTGGATAAATTCTCCGTTGGCATAATGTACACCCTGTTGGTACACCGCACTTGCAGCTGTCCCTGTATTAATAACGGAGTTCGTTGTTTTGCCAAAAATAATACCCGGCCCGCCGCTTGCCAAAATAACAGCATCCGCAGGAAAAGTCTCAATCTCCATCGTCTTAAGATTCTGGGCACTGATGCCGCGGCATACACCTTCGTCGTCGATGATAGCCGAAAGGAACTCCCAGTTCTCGCGTTTAGTTACGAGACCTTCAGATTCCCAGCGGCGCACCTGCTCATCCAACGCGTACAGCAGCTGTTGGCCTGTTGTCGCGCCGGCAAAAGCTGTACGGTGCCGCTTCGTTCCGCCGAAACGACGGAAATCGAGCAGACCTTCCGGTGTGCGGTTGAACATAACGCCCATCCGGTCCATAAGGTGAATGATACCTGGCGCAGCTTCACACATCGCCTTAACCGGCGGCTGATTCGCCAAAAAGTCACCGCCATAGACAGTGTCGTCAAAATGCTCCCAAGGGGAGTCGCCCTCACCTTTTGTATTTACCGCGCCATTGATGCCGCCTTGCGCGCATACGGAGTGTGATCTTTTTACAGGAACTAATGAGAATAAATGGACATGCGCACCAGCTTCCGCTGCCTTGATGGTAGCCATCAAGCCGGCCAGACCGCCGCCCACGATAATGATATCGGATGTTGCCATGATAGTTCACTCCTTTTATCGAAAATATCAGAAAGGATTCTTAAATTAAATGAAGGTCTTTATGGACTGGGCAATAGTTGCTGCAGTTTGAAATTCACTGTCACGGAAAGTAACCAGCGAAATCAGGAACATGAACGTTACTAAGACAAATATGCCAAGACAGAGGTAAGAAGATACCCGCTGTGCACGAGGACCGACGGTAATTCCCCAGCTGATTAAGAAAGACCAGAGACCGTTCGAGAAGTGGAAGCATGCAGCAACGATACCGATAATATACAGTGTCAGCAGAAGTGGCTGAGTCACGATATCGTGCATGAGACCGCCTAATTCTTCGTGCTCCACATTACCCACTGCCACCTGAACCCGTGTTTGGAACAAGTGCCAGACGATAAAGATAAAGGTAACAATACCTGTAATCCGTTGCAGGGTATAACGCCAGTTTCTTTCAATGTTGAAACGGTTCAAGTTCGGCTTGGATTGATACGCAATATAAAGTCCGTATACCCCATGGTACAGCAGAGGAAGCCATATACCGAACAATTCCAGGAAGAAGACGAGCGGTAAGCTGTTCAGCCATAACACGCTGTCAGTGAAACCGGAAGCGCCACCCTCTACAGCCGCAAAATTCGTCATCATGTGCTCAATGAAGAAGGCTCCAAGTGGGATAACGCCTAGCAAGGAATGAATCTTTCTGGAATAAAATCCTTTCATACAAAGTAACCCCTTTCCGATTAAAACAGCGTTTTCATTAATGGGTATTCACCGCCGGAACTACATTTGACACAGGATAACGTTGACAATCCAAAGACATAATTCCTTAATTTACCGTTATCCTAGAGTTTACCGGACTTAGTTTTATTTTTCACAAAATGTGAATATCTTGTGTCACTTTTCATGTTACTCTTTTTTCGCTTATAAGGGAATTGCAATCTAATTATTAAACGTTATACAATAAACGCATAAGAATAGATTTTATATGATAATAATTCTCATTTAGCGAAACAACATTTTCCGACATAACCTGATTTTCCTTATGTAATAAGAACAGTTACCCTTAAGGCTATGAATTTCATCACTACTGATCATACATCGCACTAGGAGAGGAACCTCAATATATGTTTGACGATTTAGATGTTTTTGCAGCAGTTGTGGAACATTCCAGCTTAAACCGGGCCTCACGCCAGCTCAATCTATCCCAGCCCGCCTTGTCTCGCAAAATTTCTAAACTCGAGGAACGTCTGGGGGTCGCACTATTTAATCGTTATGGCAAGCGACTGGAGTTAACCGAGGTTGGGCGTCTCACTTATTCCTATGCGCTTGAACAACGGCAGCAGCGTTCAAAGTTTCTGGAGGCTCTTTCCAAATTCAAAGAGGGGGAGCCAAGGCTTGTCACCTTGGGGGCTAGTCTTACCTCACTGCAGACCACGCTTCCGCCGCTGGTAAACGCTTATATGGACAAATATCCGACCGCAGAGCTGAAGCTGATCACAGGCCGAACGCATGAGATCGTATCCTCAGTTAGTGAGGGAAAATCAGATGTAGGTCTGATCGCTTCCTCTATTCAAGAACCTGGGTTACGCTGCATTTCTCTGTTTGAGGATCAATTGCGACTGGTCGTCTCAGAGCAGCATCCTTTAAATTTATCTTCCAAGCTAACCATGGATAATCTATCCCGGCTGCCTATGATTCTCTTCTCAAAGGGTACCTGGTACCGGCGCCTGACGGACGATCTATTCCAGCGCTGCGGGATTGATCCCGATGTGCGCATGGAGATTGACTCCTTCGAAGCCATCGTGCGGCTGCTTCCGACTGTCAAAGCGGCTGCGTTGCTGCCAAAGTCTTATCTGCGTCCAGAGCTGCTGAACGGCGGCGGACTGGTGTCCTTACATATCAAGGAGCTGGAGCAGACTCAACGGACCACCTGCCTGATTTACCGTGACGATGGAAGCATGAGCACGGCTGCTCGCAGTCTGGTGCAAGTAACCGAAGAGATGTTTCTGACAGAACGTGAGCAGTAAAGCCGGACCAAATGAATCAAGGGGCGCACCTATTGATCTCCAAATGAGGCAATAAGTGAAGCACTTATTGCGTAATTAGGGAATTTCTCCCTGAAATTTAGAGATTTCTGTTCAGCAGACTTATAATTAGGGAAAACTTCCCTAATTTTCGGCTGATTGAGTAACTAATAAAGGAATCCCACTGTTTATTAGGGAGGAATTCCCTAATGTCGTTCATTTAGAGCGAATAGCGGCTATTTTTAGGGAGGTTTTCCCTAATTAGTTACACCCACTCTGTACATCGTACAAACAAAGAACGCATATCGCCCATATTCCACCGTCACAGATACCACAAATCATCTACTACAGCCGTACGAATATCACACCTAACAACTCGTCAACCGCACAAACCAATATATTAGATCACTACGCGTGATCTATAGTCATATGGCATAGTAAAATCCATTACTTTTCCTACTCTTTACTCCATAAAAAAGAAGCTGCCCCCCAAGTAGAATTCACTACTTTTGAGTCAGCTTCTTTTACTATGATTCTTGGTTCACAACTTCACTCTCAAAACGGTCAATACTTTCATTAGGACCAATGAGTACCATAACATCGCCTTCACTTAAATAATCATGGGCAGTTGGAGCGACGATTATTCCGCTTTCCCTATTTAGGGCAACAATGCTGCAGCCATATTTAGCTCTTGTATTTAAATCGGACAAGCTTCTGCCGTTCATGCAGGATGGCACGGTCAGCTCGACAATTTTATAATCCTTGGACAGTTCAATATAATCCAGCAAATTGGGCGTCACCAGCTGGTGTGCCACACGAATCCCCATATCCCGCTCCGGAAAAATAACCCGATCAACCCCCAGCCGCGACAGTGCGCGGCCATGAAGGATGGAGATTGCCTTAGCCACCACTTGCTTGACTCCAATCTCCTTTAACAAAATGGCCGCCAGAATGCTTCTCTCCATATTGTCACCAATCGCAACAATCCCACAATCAAAGTTCCGTACACCAAGCGAGCGCATAATTCCCTCATCTGTAGCATCTGCTACTACCGTATGCGTCAGTTGATCGCTCATTTCCTCCACGCGTTCTTCATGGTGGTCAATGCCGAGCACCTCGTAGCCCATTTCCATCAGCTCAAGCGCCAGGCTTGAACCGAAGCGACCTAAGCCGATTACTACAAATTGCTGTGCTTTCATTTCTAATTAACTCCTATCCAATAATTATTTTACCTTCAGGATACTTATACAGTGGTTTACCCTGTTTGGGACCGAGTGCATACGCCAAGGTTAGTGGACCTAGCCGACCTGCAAACATCGTCAGACAGAGTAGAATCTTACCGATCGCTGACAGTTCCGGAGTTAGCCCCATAGTCAGTCCTACCGTAGCAAAGGCGGAGGTCGTCTCAAACAAGATTGCCAAGAAATTACTGTCTTCAGTTGTGGAGAGTATCATCGACACAGAGGCGATTAACAACAAAGCCAGCAGTGTGATCGTTAATGCCTTGTAGATGCGCTCCTGAGCCAGCCGATAACGGAACAACACAACATCTTCCCGTCCACGCAGCATAGCAATAACAGCACCAATCATCATCGTAAAGGTTGTTGTCTTGATCCCGCCGCCCGTTGAGCCTGGAGAAGCACCAATAAACATAAGAATCACTATAAAAAATTGTGTAGCCTGCCGAAGTCCAGCAATATCAACTGTGTTCGCGCCAGCCGTACGGGGAGACACGGATTGAAAGAAGGCTGATAATATTTTACCGCCAAAATTCAGTGAACCTAGGGTACGAGTGTTAGTAAACTCGAATATAAAAATAACCAGAGCTCCGATCAGAATCAGCCCTGTGCTGGTGGACAGGACAACTTTACTATGTAGAGACAGCCTGCGGGTTACCCGAAACTCCACCAGATCTGACATTACAATAAAACCAATCCCGCCGGAGACAATCAGAAACATCACAATAATATTCACAAGTGGATCATATACATAATCAGTTAAACTGCGAAAATCCCCAAAAATATCGAACCCCGCATTATTAAACATAGACACCGCATGAAATATGCCATAATAAATCGCTTTTCCCAGTGGCATATCAAAAGCCCAGCGAATAGACAGCAGCAAAGCGGCACAGCCTTCTATGACAAGAGAATATATGAGGACTCTTCGGATCAGCCGCACAATTCCTTCCATAGAGCCTTGATTCATGGCTTCCTGTAGGATTAGCCTGTCCCGCAAAGATATTTTACGCTTTAACACCAGTGAAAATAGAGTGGCCATGGTCATAAAACCTAAGCCGCCGATCTGGATCAGGATCATAATTACGGTTTTCCCAAAAATCGTGAACGAAGTTCCGGTATCCAGCACAACAAGCCCTGTTACACAGGTTGCCGAAGTTGAAGTAAATAATGCATCAATAAATTCCACGGAATTCCCGCTTGTGCTTGAGATGGGCAGCATAAGCAGCAAGGCCCCTATCAGAATAATCGATGCAAAACCAAGCACCAGTATCTGCGGCGGCGAGAGCTTCAGAAACTTAAATTCAGAACTCCTGCGAAACTGTGAAGCCACTTTGCTCACCTTCTTATCAAAAATTCCAACAAAAAAAGCACTGGAAAACCAATGCTGACTTGGTTCCTGCAGTAAATTAGCCTACGAGGTTAGCTGTCGGATTCGGACTGTGCAGGCTGCCCTATTCGTTCCCAGAACGAAATTCACCCCTGATGAAAGTGCCATTTATCGTGTACACTCCACTTTTCATCACTTCTTATGGTTCCCCCGTTTTCACCAGAAATTCGGCTACTATACAATTGCATACAAATTATATACGTTATTTAGTGAATTCACAAAGACACAATTAATGCTCATTCGCATGAAAAAATGCGGTTTAAAGAGACTGCATCAAAAGGAGTGCCTTTTCTCATCACTTTTCCGTGTTTTCCCTGCAATTACACCGATTCTCATCATTCGTGCAGAAATGAACACGATAAAATTCATGGTATAAATTCACATGACTATTCTATACTATCTCTATTACCCATAAAAAGAACATATAATGTTTTTTGTAACCAACCAGGCACTAATACTATAATGGAACATAACATTGTCAGTACATAACAAGGAGGCGTTACATGAATCCCGTCGGCCAGCCCTTACAGCAACGTGCCCTCTCCAAGAGGCTCATCATCTCGGGCATTATCGGTCTTATTCTATTTATTATGTTTCAGATTTCCCCTTCACTGCTTAGTAGCCCTACAGGTGAAGATACCACCGTCATTAGCAAGGCAGAAGCCCGTGACCAAGCCGTATTATTCGCAGAACAAAAGCTCAATTACACCGAAGCACCAAACGATCAATGGAATGTACTTTACGAGACGGACTCTTCCTTTTATGGTTATATGTCTCGCGAGAAGCTTGTGGAGGACTATACCAAGAAAAAATTGGATCAAAAATATCCTTTTGATGTCTTTCGTGCAACGCTTACTCCGTCAGCGGATCAAGAGCCGCAAATCATCGTTGACCTCAATATGTATACCGGCGAGATTGTCGCTTTCTCAAAGGCTGCAAAAGTTGCCTCCGAAGAGGGGTCTGGCATTGCTTCCGTTGGTGCAAAAGAGGACAAGGGAGCTGACCTCACTCTAGCGCAGAAGGAGAATCTTGCTCGTCCTTGGCTTCAGGAATGGGAAGTAAATCCTGCCAAGCTACAAATTGAATCGAATACAGGAAACCATGGGCTGGTGTATACGGATAGCACTGTTCAGGTCGGCGAATCCTTATTGCACTATTATTTTGATTTCAGTGGAGAGCAGGTCTCCAGCTTTAATGCCGGATTCTCTGCACCGGCTTGGCATACCTCCTACGTACAAGGACAGACCTCTTTAGCGGAAAAGCTGACATTATTCGGTTACGGTATACCCACACTGATTTTAGGAATTCTGGCACTCGTCTACAGTATTCTTAGAAGAGAGCATACTTCCTTTAAACGTGGGGTATTCCTAAGCTCAGCCTATTTTGTAATCATGATGATCAGCACCTATAATATGCTGCCTGAATCAACAGGCGAAGGGCTAGAAGCACAGATTACCTCTGTCATTATGTTTATCATTTATGCTTTATACAGCCTGCTGATGTCCTCCTTGCTCTACTTCTCTTTAGTGGGCGGCAATGGCCTATGGCGAAAAGAGGGAGGCATGAACCCTTGGCCCCGCGCCAAAGAGCCCGGCTATGGACAATATGTGTTGGATAGTATCCGGGCTGGATACATGTGGGCTTTCGTTCTGCTAGGGGTGCAGACGGTTATGTTCATCATATTATCGTTTACCTTGCACAATTGGTCTACTACAGACGCCACCCAGTCTCCTTATAACATGAGATATGCTTGGCTTCTGCCTATCGTCGCATGGCTCGCTGGTTTATCTGAGGAAGCCATTTATCGCTTTTTCGGAATCCCTATGCTGAAAAAGGTGTTCCGGAACACTTTCGTCGCTTGCTTGATCACCACGCTGGTTTGGGCGTTTGGCCATACGTTATATCCGATCTATCCCATCAGCTCCCGTCCGATTGAGCTGACCGTAATCGGGCTGCTGTTCAGTTATATTTTCCTTCGTTACGGATTTATTGCTGTCATGTTCAGCCACGTCGTGTTTGACAGCATCCTGATGGGCGCTACGCTGATCTTTATGAAGGAGAGCGTAAATGTAGGCGCGGGTATCTTCGCGATTATTATGCCATTCATAGTCGCTTACATCGTCTATCGATTTAATCCACCACAGAAGACTAAGCCGGTGGAGCCTTCTTCTTTGATTTAAGAAAATAAAATAGTGTACATCCTATAACCAAATTTAAAAAAGGGCATCATAGCAGCTTTAGTCGCTGCTGTGATACCCTTTTTCTTTTGTCACCATTGCTATGAGGTTGGCTCTTCGTCCTTGAGCGCATCAAGAATTTGTCTTGCCAGCTTTTCTCCAATAGAAAGTGTACGGAAATCATCCACGGAGGCTTCTTTAATTTTCTTAAGCGATCCGAAATGCTTAAGCAGCGCTTTACGGCGCTTCTCACCTATACCAGGTATAGAGTCCAGCTTGGAGGTAACCATGGACTTCCCGCGCTGTTCACGGTGGAAGGTGATCGCGAACCTATGGACCTCATCCTGAATCCGTTGCAAAAGGTAAAATTCCTGACTGTCCCGGGCTAGCGCGACAGGTTCTGGCGGATCTCCAACCAAAAGCTGAGCCGTCTTATGCTTATCATCCTTAACAAGGCCGCAGACCGGAATGAATAATCCCAGCTCATTCTCCAGAATATCAATAGCAGAGGAGATTTGCCCTTTCCCGCCATCGACCACGATAAGATCCGGTATCGGAAGATTCTCCTTCAATACCCGTTCATATCGCCGCCGAATGACCTCGCGCATCGTTCCATAATCATCCGCACCCACTACCGTACGAACCTTATATTTACGATACTCTTTTCGTGCAGGCTTGCCATCAATGAAGACAACCATCGCTGAGACCGGGTTAGTTCCCTGAATGTTCGAGTTATCGAACGCCTCAATGCGGCTCAAGCGTTCAAGACCCAAGCTCTCACCTAAGCTGATCGCTGCTCCAGAGGTACGCTCTTCATCCCGTTCAATCAGCCGGAATTTCTCGTCGATAGCCACTCTTGCATTTTGACAGGCCATGCCAACCATCTGCTTCTTAAGGCCGCGTTGTGGCACAAGCACCTTAATGCCCAGCCACTCCTGCAGAATGGAAGCACCGCCGGCGGCATCCACGATCCCAGCTGCAGCAGCTTCCTCCGCCGCCGTCGCACGTGCCTCAGCCTCTTCAGCCGATTCAGGAGTATCTTCACCCTGTTGTAAATCCGCTTCTGCTGGAGCAGCTATGGCGATCTCGGGTTTACTCTCTTTATTAGCCAGAGACTCCTCATCGAGCACATCCGGCAGCAGGATCTCCTGCGGCAAAGCGGGATTATCACTATAATACTGCGTCACATAAGACATAAAGTCACTGTAGGCTTCACCATAGAACGGGAACACGGAGGAATGGCGCTGAATCATCTTCCCTTGTCTCATGTACAGAATCTGTACACACATCCATCCCTTGTCTACAGCATAACCAAATACATCCCGGTCCTTAGTATCTGTAGTGTTGATCTTCTGCTTCTCCATCAATGCATCGATATGGATAATCTGATCCCGCAGTTCCTTCGCCCGCTCAAAATATAACTCCTCAGCAGCTTCCTGCATTTTTTGCTGTAAATCCTTTTTAACCGCCTCATGACCTCCGCCTAGAAAAGCAGCGATATCCTGCGTAATCTGCTCATACTCGGATTTCTGAACCTCCTTCTCACACGGTGCCAGACACTGGCCCATGTGATAGTAAAGACAGACCTCCTTTGGCATCACACCGCATTTACGAAGCGGGTACATACGATCTAGGAGCTTTTTTGTCTGCTGAGCAGCATAAGCATTAGGATAAGGGCCAAAATATTTTGCTTTATCTTTAATCACCCGGCGTGTAACCTCAAGGCGCGGGTGAGTTTCATTCGTTATTTTTATATAAGGAAACGTCTTGTCGTCTTTCAAAAGCACATTATAACGCGGCATATGTTTCTTAATCAGATTACACTCTAGAATGAGCGCTTCCATGTTACTGGACGTAACGATGTATTCGAAATCAGCAATATTAGCGACAAGCCGCTGCGTTTTACCATTATGACTGCCTGTAAAATAAGACCGCACCCGATTCTTGAGTACCTTCGCTTTGCCCACATAAATAATAGTGCCTTCCTGATTCTTCATCAGATAGCAGCCAGGCAGATCGGGTAGTAGTGCCAGTTTATTGCGGATATTGTCCAAAATGATCCCCTCCAGCTAAATTGGACCCATGATTAGTTGGCATTCAGCACACAAAACGCCTCCGGAATGAACCGAAGGCGCTGAGTGGCAGGGCCGAGGCCCGAACAGTAGCATCTATCAATTATTGATGTTTTGCTACGATATTTTTCAGGGATTCTTTGGAGTTCAGTCCCACAACTTTATCTACCGGTTGACCATCTTTGAAGAAGATCAGAGTTGGGATACTCATAACACCAAAACGGGAAGCCGTTTCCGGATTCTCATCCACATTCAATTTTGCAATTTTCACGTCGTCTCCCAGCTCTGTGGACAATTCATCCAAGATTGGAGCGAGCATTTTACAAGGACCACACCAAGGAGCCCAGAAGTCTACTACTACAGTACCTTGACCTTCCACTTCGTTACTGAAGGATTGGTCAGACACGTTCACGATAGCCATGATATTGTTCCTCCTTTAAGTTTTGCGAAGCATTACGCACATCTTAAGCCAAAGCTTAGTTCATGGAAGCTGCTCCGAAATATGAGTTAATAAATTGTTTCATGTAATATGATAACCAAATTACCACTTACCGACACATTACAAGTATAACATATCTTTATGGGATATGTGAAATATCACTCGCAATTATATTGCCTTCAATGTATTTTTTTTGCGTACTCTTTTCTTTACAACCTCCCCAGCATTTCGGTATACTTAAAGAAAGCGCATTAATTGTCAATGACTTATTTCATAAAACTAATGTCAATTTGCATCTAACAATACAGGGCTTGTCCCTGTAAGGAGGCAGAAACTATGGATGTTAACGCGCAAGTACGGGACCCACGAGAACATATCAACGAAGAACCCCGCAATGATCTTGGGGATTTAATGACCGGATTTTTCGGAATGACCACGTTTATGACGGTTGTCTTTTTCGGAATGGTCATCCTTAAATTCATTCTCTCGGAGTAAAGGAATCATCGCACAATAAAAAGAAGCTGTCTCAAAAGTAGTGAATGCTACTTATGGGACGGCTTCTTTTTTTGAGAATAATGAGGGAAAACCTCCCTGATTATAGCCGATAATTGCTATAAATGAACAGAATCAGGGAATTCCTCCCTAATAATCGGGAGAATATCTATTTTCGCTGACGAATCAGTTCATTTTTAGGGAGATATTCCCTAATTAGTAGTCTAATGAGCAGAAACCTCTGAATTTTAGGGAGGTATTCCCTAATTATCGATCAGAGTGAGTATGCCCGCCAGATGTTGCAACCGGAAAGTGTGTTTGGACAATTAAAGTACACTCAAGACTTCCGGCGATCCTGCTTCGCAGCATGGAAAAAGCGGCGTTTGAGTTCGAATAACTAAAAAAACGAAGAGCAGCCATCCTCCAATAAAAGGAGAACCACTGCTCTTTTGAATTTTACATTATGAATATTCCAGCTTATCTATTGGCCCCTCGCTGATTCTCCCCATGCAGTGGAAGCACATCCACAAAAGGAGCAATGCGATCCATTAGTCGTTGGCCTTTATAGACCTCTTCACCATCTTTGCTCGTAAAGCTAAGATGTTTCTCCAAGCCATCCAATGGATAATTCGAGGTATAGAAGGTTGGTTTGCGGTTCATCCGATAATTCAAGATCGCCCCAAGTACATGATCACGAGCCCAAGGATTCAAATTTTCCGCACCAATGTCATCAAAAATAAGCAAATCACAGTTTTTCATCGTATCGACAGTTTCCTTCATTTTCTGGCCATCCATCATGATCGATTTCAAGTCCTCTATAAAGTCTGGCATGTATACGATCACTCCGGTATATCCAGCAACAGCAAGCTCATGCAGCAAATAACACATCAAAAAAGTTTTGCCTGTTCCGAAAGAGCCATGTAAATAAATGCCGCGTGAAGTCAGGCCTTCCTCTTTAACACTGGTGATATAATCAAATATTTTATTCACAGCCGAGACCCGGCGCGGGTCTTTGCCCATAATATCTATCTCATCATAACCGCCGTTAAGTACACGCTCGTCCACATAAAAGCTACGAATACGTTTGCGGATATTATCCTGATTATCTTGTGCCACTTTAAGTCGGCATGCCGTCTTGCGTTCATATAGATCCACTGAACCATTCACAGTTTCTACCGTTAGTTTACTATAATGGCCAGGAAAATCATTTGGACACTTCTCTAGTCCTGGGCAGTTCGCACAGTTTCGGCTTTCCTCTACATATTGATACAGGCGACTCATATGAAGCCGCAGTCGTGATTCGTCCAGCTCAGGATGTTCGGACTGTAATGCCTTCACAAGTGGATGATTGAATAACCCCTGTTCAAGATCGCGTTGACGCTGCCGTAGAGTTGGATTGTTGATCGAACGAAGTACATCGCCCATAGACTCCATTGTTCCACCTCTCTTTCATTAAGGCGTTTGCGATACGCCTTTTTTCTTACTAGCCTTAATTTCTGCCGCTTTCTTCATCATCGCCGCGAATTCCTCTTCCGATACTGTTCCGGCACTTCCATCATCCAGCACAATCGGAATTTCCGGTTTATTGGATCGGCCTGTATTTTTGGCATAAGAACGTGATCGTGTTCCTCCAGCAGTATTAGGCGTTGTCCCCTTGCCCTTCACTTTGGACTGATCTCTAATATATCTTACAGCCTTCTCATAGGTGTTCACTTGTTTAACCAGCATATTGGAGGCGATAGCCTCTACAAAATTGCGGTTCATCCGCTGTTCTCCACCCGAAGCTACCATAGTCATTAAATAATGAATGAGTACATTAATTACTTCACCGCTCAGCTTATAGTTCAGATCTATTTTCTCGAACATATCCATCAGATGGCTGGGCACTGCACCCGGGAAAAAGGTTTGTAGCAGTCTTGTATAAGGTTCGTTACGCAGCATCATATTATATTGGTGAATGTCGCATTTGGACAAAAATTGTGGCGGTACTTCTACATAATACTCCATCTCAACTGATTGCTCTGGTGGTGCTATAGAATCATCATTCTCTTCGGTCGCACTGGACCGGATGGAAACAACTTTTGCAGCCGCAATTTCACGTTTTTCCTGTCGTTTCATATCTTGCCTGAAATGTTGGCTCGCTTTATATTGCAACGCATCCAGCATTACCTCGCCCTCCGGTGAGAACACTCCATCCTCATCCAGCAAACGACATAAATCCTGCGGACTCAGTTCGTATTTATGAGCAACATAGTTAATTACACCCATTTGAGTATGGTCAAAGCGCAGTTTTTCTACATGAGCCCGATTCACAGACTCCCGTGGAAAACGCAAAATAATGTCACTATATCCGATTGCCTGCTCTCCGGATTCAAGCGTGCCGGGCTGTCGAACAGAGGCTACCTCCGCCAAAGCTTGCTCCAACTCATAATCAATGACATGTGTATTAAGTTGAAAAATATCATAAAAAGGCACGGAAATATTCTCTTTGCCTATAGATCTGCGACTCCACTCTTCCGGCTCGCGATTCCAGAACTGTTCCCGTAAGGACAGCACAGCAAATTTGCCAATCTTATCACGTAACAGCAAGGTTAAATGCTGAGTGGCAAAAAAGTCGGCTGGCGATAGCGGCGGCATTAGCTCATATTCATATAAATAATCATCTGTTTCCGGCACATAGATTCGACAGGTCTGCAACAGACCCACTGCTTCTAACCGGGAAGCCTGATCAATTAAATATTTGCGGCCTTTCTCATTGGGTTCAACACCCAAAGTCATAAATAGCCTGCGCTGTTGCTCCACTCCAGAATAGCCAATGCTATCTGCTGGCACATGTTCAACCAGCAAGCGATAGAAACTGATTGCAAAGGCTCCCACCATAGGTTGATATACAGAGCTAAGCATACGTCCATCTATAACACTAAGACCAAATTCGCGGGAAACGCAGTACCGATGATGTTCGGTGAAATGATGTAAGTTACTCATCCGCATCTACGGATACCCCCTTGTTTACACGAATTCATACAGGATTCTATTCTATCACAAATTAACATAGCGAAAATGTAAATAAAATCCCAATTTCGACTCTTTTCGCAATATAATCAACTTCTTCTTACGAATATCTACCTCTATTAAACAAGAAGAAACGGCTTCGCCGTCCTCTAAAGAGGAAGGTATCCCGTTTCTCGCAGAAATATAAGACTGATTCATAACATAGGCTCTTTCGAATCTTTAAAACATCTTGTAACCGCCAAAGCGCAGCTTTTGAATGGTCCATCCACTAAGTATAGCACCTGCAAGACCAGCGACACCTGTAAGATAATCAACAAAGTGGAAACTGGAGAGATGCTCCCAGAGCGACATCGCGTTTCTATCCCAAATAGAATAGATTACGACGGGTAGAATAATAAGTACGAATAGATAAGCGGGGAACCAGGTTGTCTTCATTAACATGTTAAGAATAAAGCCGATACCAAACATCATCACAAAGAATAAAACGGCTAGGATAAACACTGGAATAAATCCCATCTTACCGTCTCCACCCCTTTCTATAAAGAAGCGCACATCTTTTACAAGCTAGTAGTAAGTTTACTAGAAAAAATGTCACGAAGCAATGAACTTTATTCAAATTCACGCACTAATTCGCACACTTACAGGATGCCTCCGTTTGCTCTTGGCGGCTTGATTGCGATACAATGCAAGTAGATTAATCAGATCATACATAGCCTATGAAGCAGATGCTTCGTAAGACTAAGTTTATGCTTCAATTGCGAGTTTTACGCGATGTTATTTTGGGCGAGGCTTATGCTTCGTAAAACTAAGCGTGCTTTGGGAGCAAGTTTTACGCGATGTTATTTCAACGAGGCTTATGCTTCGTAAAACTTTTAAGGAGTGAGATCATGATCGAAGCCGCTTTGACACTGGAAGGCTGGTATGCACTGCATGACTTCCGCTCTCTGAACTGGACCGCTTGGACGGCAGCAGATGATGAAGAACGTGCCGTTGCCCTGGAAGAACTACATGCTTTTATGCAGGAATGGAGCCCTGTTGAGGAAGCTAAAGAAGGCAGCACCGCAGTATACTCCATAGTGGGCCAAAAGGCCGATTTTGTAATGATGTTTTTGCGCGAAAGCCTAGAAGCTTTGAACCAACTTGAGACCGCCTTTAACAAAATCGCTTTTGCTCAATATACAACCAAAGCTTATTCATATGTAAGTATTGTTGAATTAAGCAACTACGCTGCTGGTGGCAGTGGCAGCGACGGCAGCGATCCAATGCAGAATCCGCATGTTGCCGCACGGCTAAAACCTATTTTACCGCAAGCGAAACACATCTGTTTCTATCCTATGAACAAAAAACGCGAGCTTGCCGATAACTGGTACATGCTTGATATGGACAAACGCCGGGAACTCATGGCTTCACACGGGTTAATTGGACGTTCATATGCAGGCAAAGTGAAGCAAATTATCACCGGCTCCGTCGGTTTTGATGACTGGGAATGGGGCGTGACTCTGTTCGCTGAAGATGCACTGCAATTCAAAAAGCTGGTATACGAAATGCGTTTTGACGAAGTAAGTGCTCGTTACGGCGAATTCGGACCTTTTTATGTCGGCAATCTGCTGACTGAAGAATCTTTTGAAGAAATGCTCAAGCTGTAATAACAAAAAAGGGTGTGTCTCCAGTTCGTATGGAGACACACCCTTTTTATTACCATATTATTAGATTAAGACACCGAAGTTCCTGAATCCTCATCTTCGTTATCCTCTTCATCTTCACGTAAACTTTCCAGATATTCAGCCGTGGCCCGATCCCGAGCGCGCCCTTTATCCTTCAGGCGTTCGATACCAGGGAGAATGAGCAGATCAATTTCCTTCTGAACGATATAAGCCAGATCATACTGGTTCTGATCCTCCAGATAAGATCCAACCTCTATCAGTCCGTTATAACGGTCCAATTCTTCACGAGTCAGCAGTCCGCGTACCTGTACGCTGCAATGGCGCATCTTATAAGAATCTTCCTTTTTTCAGAACCAGCGGAATTCCGCCGATAATGAACAAGTAGCGCATATCTACAACTTTTTTCAACTGAGCGGCAGTCCAGCCCTTGTAAGTTTTGCTGCCTACTACAGCGATTCCTTGGCCTTTGCCTAGGGAAGCTACGGTTCCTTTATTGCTGAATGCGAATTTCTTCGGCTGTTGATTGCGGATTGCTGCCACCAAATTATGCGCACAGCATTCACCCTGCTGCATAGCAATTTGAGCGGTTGGCGGGTAAGGGCGTCCTTCCGGATTAATCATAAGGGAGCCATCACCAATAATGAAGATATTCTCTTGACCCGGTGCACGTAGATATTCATCTACCTTCACGCGCCCACGCATAGCTTCAAATCCGGCAGCCTCAATAAGACGATTGCCACGGATTCCGCCTGTCCAAATAATTGTGGAGGCTTTGATTTCTTCGCCTGATGCCAGAATCACCCCGTTTGGCAGACACTCCTTGATCGCAACCCCCATCTTGAAGGTAACTCCCTTTTTGGTGAGCAAGTCCATCGCATACTCAACAAGCTCAGGAGCAAAACCAGGGAGTGCTGTCGGAGCAGCCTCTACGTTATATATATTAACCATACTTGGATCAACGTCATATTCTTTACACAGTCCAGGGATACGGTCAGCTAATTCAGCTACAAATTCGATACCGCTAAAGCCGGCACCACCGACAACAAAATTAATATGCTCCTGAGCATTGTTCTCGTTCTTGTACTTAGCGAATTGATATTCAATATGCTCGCGAATTAAACGAACGGAATTGATGCTCCGGATTGTCAGTGCGTATTTATCAAGTCCAGGAATACCAAATGTTTCAGGCTCTCCACCTAAAGCAATGACAAGATAATCGTACGATAGGGTACCATCCTCCAAAATAATCTTTTTCTGCTGAGTACGAATTTCCTGAACAGATGACTTCACGAGGTCGATCTTGAATTCATCGATTAGTTTCGAAATGGACACCCGAGTGTGTTCAATACTGTCCGTACCCGCGGCAGGCATATGTAGATGGGTAGTAAAATAGTGGTACTCGTGACGGTTTACAAGCGTGACATCCGCTTCATTATAATTCAAAGCCTTCTGCAAGCGCTGTGCGGTCAAAATACCCCCATAGCCCGCGCCTAAGATAACGATTTTGGGAATACTACTCATGTTCCGGCTCCTTCCAAGAGGTAAATCTGTCTTTGTATTTTTTATTGAAACAATGTACGGTCCTTTTTGTGAATTTATACACTTATATTTAGAAGAAATTCCAATCAAACTTGAAGCATTTCTAAATTGACCATATCCATTGTAAACCTTAGTGTAGCATTAATCAAACATTAAAATACTAAAAAACGTCACACTTTTATTGACTTCTAAAGTCTTTCTTTGCAGGTGTGTGTCACAATGATTATAATAAGTAGGTACACAAGTATGGCAAAATGAATATATCAACTCGGAGGTGTAATATCCCGTGACCCAAGAGCAATCCAGCGTTCCTATGAGCGACCTTTTAATCATAGGTGGCGGGCCAGCTGGCATGTTTGCCGCATTTTACGGCGGAATGCGTCAGGCATCAGTAACCCTTATTGAAAGTATGCCCCAATTGGGGGGACAACTTGCTGCCCTTTATCCAGAAAAATACATTTATGATGTGGCAGGTTTTCCAAAAGTAACAGCACAAGAATTGGTCGACAACCTGTCTCGGCAAATGGATATGTTCCAATCCAATATCCGGCTGGAGGAGAAAGTGATTTCTGTTCAAAAACGGGACGAACGTCATTTTGTGGTTACAACCGATGTAGCCGAATACCACAGTAAGGCGATCATCATTACAGCTGGTGTAGGTGCATTTGAACCTCGTCGTTTGGAATTACCCAACGCTGGACGTTTTGAAAAAGCAAACCTCCATTATTTTGTAAATGATCTAAATGCCTTTAAAGATAAAAAAGTTCTGATCAGCGGTGGCGGTGACTCAGCAGTTGACTGGGCACTCATGCTGGAACCCATCGCTGAACAGGTAACCCTGATTCACCGCCGGGATAAATTCCGTGCGCATGAACATAGCGTTGAGAACCTGATGGCTTCCAAGGTTAACGTAGTTACCCCTACTGAAATTACAGAGCTGCATGGTGAAGAGTTCATTACTAAGGTTACATTGTCAAATATCAAGACCAAAGAAACTCAAGAAATTGAAGTGGACAGCGTTATTGTTAACTTCGGATTCATCTCTTCCCTAGGTCCTATTGCCGAATGGGGTATTGAGATTGAGGGGAACTCCATTGTTGTTGACTCGCGTATGGAAACAAGTATTCCAGGCATATTTGCTGCCGGCGATATCACAACTTATCCTGGTAAGCTGAAGCTGATTGCTGTAGGATTTGGCGAAGCTCCAACGGCTGTGAATAATGCTAAGGTGTACATTGATCCAGAAGCCAAGCTTTCACCGGGTCACAGCAGTAATATGAAACTCTAAATCTATTAACACAATAAAAAAGGGTATTCTTACAGGCCTGTTGATAACAGCCTGTGAGGATACCCTTTTATGTTTGTTTGTGCCTCGCGGTTTTATATATGTAGCCTGCTACAAAGTTATCCTTTGCGCTTTTTAATGAAGAACCGCATGTACTGGAGAGTGTAAGTTTCGTTTGCGAATTTCAACGAGTAGAAGAGCGATGAAATCATGCTCTAGTTGCAGCTCTATTGCTCTATGGTAAGAGTCAAGCAGCATCTCATCCGACAATTCAACCATAAACTTCATCTACCTTTCCTTTATTTGGATCTGAATCTATCATATCAAACTATCATTTTTCGAACAAGCGTTCGCGTTATCCACAAGTACATGTGGAAATCCTGTGTATAAAATGTGTGTAAGCGTTATAAAGGTACTAGCTACACAGTGGACTATGGGGATAATAGTTATACACAGGATTGAACCACTTGTATACAGCTAAAAATATATTTTTATTGTAAATAAATTACAATGTTATTTACCCCAAAAGAACGCAACTAAACGCAATTTTATCTTACTACTCTATTATCGTCAATTCTTAAAATAATTGTTAATTTATTGAGGTCTTGTATTAACCTCCAGAATCCATATTTTCCCTGAATAATCTACAGCATAATCAAAGCCCAGCTCACCTATTCCCGGAAAATGCCGTTCCATAATTCCGATACATACATGGGTTAGTCTCCGCATTTCTGCTTTCTTCGCTGAAGCTTTAATCCGCGGCAACGATCTACGAAGTCCTTCACGACATGATAGCATCGTTCCCCCTTTACAAAGATTGGTCACGAACAGACCTGGCCGAGCCAATCTACCTACCATGGAGCGAAATTCCCAAACATCACCATTTTTAACTACTTTGACCCGATAATCAATAGGCCGCCCGCCGATTCTCGCCAGGGAAATCCCTTGTTGAATCAAATATCTGCGTCTTGCTTTCACAGTATTAAGCGCACGTCTCATGGATCCAAAATCCTTGTAAATTCGAGTTCTGTCCATATAGGTGAATCCATAACCGCGACTATCCCGAAAAACTTTGATTACACCGTAACCTCCGCCACCCACAATAGGTTTAATGACAACATTTCCATATTTACGAAGCATTGCCAGGAGCGTTTCTGCCCTGTACCCCCTTGTCATTGGGATATAGGGTGCAACCCGAGCATCGGTCAGCAACGCCTCTGTCTTCAGCCACTTACTGGCCAATTGTCTTCCTGCCATCGTCCTTTCCCTCCCTTCACAATCCAGCCTACCCTATACATTACTCAGAGAAGGTCTCGCCCTCTTGTATGATTGTCCGTGTAAGATGCCGCTCTTAGCAAAAAGGGCTTAGTGTTTAGCACAGCATCAGTCGACAGCGACAGGGTACAACCGCGGATTTTGTAGATTCAGTTCTCAAGAAATTCGACATCATTATCTTAATGGATGAGTTCACTATAACTAGAATAATCTTCAAAATCGTTGTATTATTAATAGCGGTTACATTTTCAATTTCTACTATTATAGTGAGTACTAACAGAATCACTAAAAAGCACAGCGCGGGGAGGGCTCAGAATGGCACAGTTTTTTGAGGTTTTATATTGGGTGGCTATGCTTGGGATGTCCATTGTATTGGCTGGAACGACTATACTGATCTGCGCCATCGGCTTTAAATTTATTAAAGACAAACGCAGAGCACTGGGTACGGGCTGTATCGCCTTCTCCCTTGGAGCTGCAGCGCTCATCGTATTTATGATTAATTACAAGTTTATTATTCCAGCCTAATGTACGCAGGGACTGCCTATAAGCAGCTTATTTCTATGAACAGACGGTCCGACCATCGCAAAAAAACAACAGAGCAGCGATTCTCCAGTTATGTGGAGAATCGCTGCTCTGTGTTTTTAAACAATAGCTATCTGCTTCAACAGCGTCTTTAACCCATGAGCATTTCGGACCCATATGACGTTATTTGCAGATTTTCAACCTTTTAGGCGTGGTTTCGGACTCCAGTGACACTATTGCTTAAAAAGAGCTTCATATTTACTGATTTTCATAGCAATAGCGGCAATGCGGTCCGTTGGCACCACAAATATGGGGAAATGCGGCGTTTAGGGTCATCTGTGTCCGATACAAGGTTCGCGATACATGGTTTGCTTCCTATGTAAAAGAATAAAGAGCTACCCCAGCGCACATTAAATGGCTTCTGAGAAACTCCCCTTTTACTCATAAATCTAGCGACAGGCGTATCATATCTATGACTTGAATCCCATTTTCAAAGATCTCTTCGCTGTAATGCCTAATAAAAAAGTCTCTATCAATTCCGGTGATTCTGAATCCGCATTTCTGATAAAGTGCCAATTGTCCAACGCTCGAATTTCCTGTGCCAATTTCAATGGTTTTTGCCCCAAGCAGCTTGGCATTCTGAATCGCATGGTTCAGCAGCTGTTTTCCTATACCTTGCCCGTGTTTATTTTCGTCGACGGCGATATTAACAATCTCTACAGTCTCCGGTCTTGTCTGCAGCACAACGTAGACTCCGATGATGCTGTTATCTACCTCAGCCACACAACATAACCCTCTTCGTAAATATCCGTTAACTAAGCTCTCCGAAGGATCTGCTAATAGAAGTAATTCTAATGGAGGCTGTTCACCAGCTTTTAATTTTCTGATTTCCATTTCCGAACTCCTTGTGATGATTTTTGTCATTGAGAATAAAAAAAACTCCAAGCCTGTGTTGTTAGAATCCAACACGGGGCTTGGAGCCGTGATAGCTGCTATTAGCAAGGCTCTTCGTTAGGTTTCCCTGCATCCGTAGCTGTACGGAAGCTTGAGCCGCAGCCACAGGTTGCAGTAGCATTAGGGTTGTTGATGGTGAAGCCACCCGTCATGCCGGATTCTTCAAAGTCGATTTCGAGACCATCCAGGTAACGAAGGTTCTCCTTCTCCACAACCACTTTCATGTCTTGAATGTCCATATATACGTCCTGATCGGTTTCATTATCATCAAAGCCCATAGCGTACGAGAATCCACTGCAACCGCCGGGCGTTACTCCAATACGGAGGAACATGTTCGGTACTTCTTGTTCAGCAAGCATCGCCTTTAATTGTTCTGCTGCCTTTTCACTAATATTAATCATGATCTCATCCTCCTACAAATTCGTCTCACTTCATAAGCGGAAACTTATGTTTAAGGGGCCTTCCGGCCAAAAGTTATTTCTTAAAAATATAAGAAAGTATAAGTGTTGCACCTATTCTTTATGTCTTATATTTCTCGCTCAAACGCTTATCACCTTTATAAGGATGCCAATGACGTTTATGCTTGATAAATTCAGTATAACCGACTATTCCGTTACCCTCAAGTCACAACTGCCTTAGGCATGACCCTTCACAGCAAAAAACACCATCAATATCAAGCTGTTGATACCCTTAGGAGAGTAGGTTTATAATAGGGAAGGCACTCTAAGTAAAAATTCGGAAATTTGTCACGGAGGCAAGCTCGCCTCTTTCTTTTTTAGAATGAACAGCTACCACTTGGGTACGTCTGGAATTTATCTTCGAGCAATCTGCTCGTAAACTTTCAGGAGGAAATCATAATATGTCTACTCTTTTTACCCCCCACACGGATGCCCGAATGGCGAACATTATTGATAAGGTTCGCAGCGGCGAAAGATTGAATTTGGAAGATGGCGTTTATTTATATCAAAGCAACGATTTACTTACCATTGGCCAGCTAGCGAATGAAGTCAATATCGCCAAGAATCACAACCGGGTATATTTTATCGAAAACATGAGTCTATATTTCACCAATGTTTGCGAATCGCACTGTGCATTCTGCAATTTCCGCAAAGATGATGGAGAAGAGGGAGCCTATACCCTTTCCGGTCAGGAAATGGTGCAATATGTCGAACAACATATCCACCCAGGCGTACGCGAATTCCACATTGTTGGTGGCCATAACGACAAGGTTCCCTTCCAATATTATGTGGATTCTTTAAAGGCTTTGAACGAACGTTTCCCTGAGGTTACCTTAAAAGCCTACACTGCCGCTGAGATTGATTTCTTTACCCGTATTAGCGGTTTGAGTATTCGTGAGGTACTGGAACAATTGCGTGCTGCTGGACTTAAAACACTCACCGGTGGTGGCGCAGAGATATTATCCGACCAATATCGTAAAAAAATGCGTGTAGACAAAGCTAATGTGGAAGAATATCTGGAAGTCCATCGGACAGCACATCAGCTTGGGATGAAGACCCATACCACTATGCTGTACGGCTCCATTGAATCTCACGAAGACCGTATCCGCCATATGATGCAAATCCGTGATTTGCAGGACGAAACCAATGGCTTTATGGTATTCATTCCATTGTCCATGCAGCCTAAGAATAAAAACGCTGGCATCATGCGCCGCAACTCTGCTTATGAGGATCTGAAGACCATTGCGATCAGCAGATTGATGTTGGACAATTTCGATCACATCAAAGCGTACTTCATTAACATTGGCCCTCAGCTTACTCAAGTTGCGCTGAACTTCGGTGCATCAGACGTGCATGGCACAATTCTAAAAGAACGGATCAGCCACGCGGCTGGCGCCTTAACACCGGAAGGTCTGACTCGCGACGAATTGATCTGGCTAGTGAAAGGTGCTGGACGAATTCCTGTCGAACGTGACACTTTCTATAATGAGGTTAAGGTATACGAATAAGAAGACTACCTGAGATTTGTTATCCCATATTGGAAAGGAAGTTCGGTCAGCATGAGAACAATACTCGTTCTTGGCGGTGGCTACGGCGGCCTAGCCTTAATTCAAGAATTACTCAATAATCATCTTCCTCATGATGTTGAAATTATCTTAATTGACCGAATGCCTTATCAAGGAATCAAAACGGAATATTATGCGCTCGCCGCAGGTACCGTAACTGATTATCACCTGCGCATTCATTTTCCGGTTCACCCCCGGCTTACTGTCCGGTACGGTGAAGTGAATTCCATTGATTTGGAGAGCAAAATAGTCAGTATGGAATCCGGTGAGATTGTATCTTATGATCTCCTAGCCATTGCTCTTGGCTGTACCGACAATTACCACAACATCCCTGGTGCTGATCAATATACCTGCAGCATCCAGACCTTTGCTGGTACTCGGGAAACCTACCGCCGTTTAAATGATGTGAAGCCTTACGGAACGATAAACATCGTAGGTGGAGGATTAAGCGGTGTTGAATTAGCCGCAGAGCTTCGGGAGAGCCGTCCAGATCTTAACATCGCTATTCTGGACCGCGGTGAACGTGTTTTATCTGCCTTTCCGGCAAAGCTGTCACAGTACGTAGAGGAATGGTTTCATCACCATCAGGTGCAAACGCTGGGACGAATCTCTGTATCTCATGTAGAGAAGGATTCGATTTTTAACGGTACCGAGGAAATCCTTTCAGATGTAACAGTATGGACCGCAGGGATTCAACCTGTAAAAGTAGTTCAAGATTTGAATGTGTCGAAGGACCGCGGTGGACGGATTATGCT
Organism: Paenibacillus sp. FSL H7-0735; assembly: GCF_038008505.1. Classification (NCBI taxonomy): domain Bacteria; kingdom Bacillati; phylum Bacillota; class Bacilli; order Caryophanales; family Paenibacillaceae; genus Paenibacillus; species Paenibacillus sp. FSL H7-0735. Next base: position 6,074,337 of record NZ_JBBOZH010000001.1, read on the forward strand.
GGATGAGTATTATCGTATACCGGATTATCCTGAGGTATATGTGATTGGTGACTGTGCCAGTCTGCCATTCGCACCAAGCGCACAAGCCGCTGGAGCACAGGGTGAGCAGGTAGCTCAGGTTATTCAAGCCACCTGGCGCGGTGAGACTCCTAAGCTTCATCCTATTCGCCTGAAGGGTACTTTAGGGTCACTAGGCAAAAAAGCAGGATTCGGACTTATGGGACAACGCTCCGTCAAAGGACGGGTTCCCCGCATCCTCAAGAGCGGAGTGCTCTGGATGTCGAAACGCACTTTAGGATAAGCCTAAGATTGGTTCATAAGTATTCAACGAAGCTACTCTCAGATAAACACGAGAGTAGCTTTCTTACGTTATTGGTGCGTATACCCTACGGACTCAGATATCCTTATTCGCAAATTTTTAGCCTTTGGAGGAGAGTTTCGGACTCCAGTGAAGTTATTGCTTATAATGAGGTTCATTTATGCTGCTTTTCAGGTGAATAGTGACTATGGGGTCCGATAGCAATCCAAATGTAGGAAAACACTCAATATAAGGTCGCCTGAGTCCGGTGGCACCTTCACGATAGCACCTGCACTCTCCAATATGTTGCCTAATCGATCAAATTGGTGGATTTTGTTCAAGTAAGGTTCCAAAAAGAGGGAGCACTCCATAATTTAGATTATGGAGTGCTCCCTCTTTTTTTCTCGAGAAATTTAGTCAAGATCTATATTAAACCAAGCCTCAAGCTCTTTGATCTTGGCCTCAATTTTCTCTTCTAGCTCTGCAACAGTGTCTGCTGCAATAATGTCACCTTCAACCATGGCGAAAGGCATTAAATAACACTCTCCACAATTGTTCAGACATCCGTATTCAATGACATCATAATCCGGATTTTCCTCCAGCTTATGCATTAGCTTGTCTGTTCCGTGACCCATGTTGCTGGAACAAAATTCAATAATTGGTCTCATGATGATCTCCCTATTCCGCCTAACCATTTTATTTTTTAACTTTTTGTACTATAATGAACTTACGAAAGGAGTGATTGAGAAATGAGTGAGAATGCACAAAGCACCGAGATGTATGATGAAGTACTAGAAGTGCTGGATAAGCTTCGTCCGTTCCTGCAGCGCGATGGCGGTGACGTAGAACTGGTCGATGTGGAAGACGGCATCGTTAAGTTGAAACTTATGGGTGCCTGCGGCAGCTGCCCAAGCTCCACGATCACCTTGAAAGCCGGGATTGAACGCGCCCTCCTTGAAGAAGTAGAAGGCGTTGAAGAAGTAGTTCAAGTATTCTAAATCCCGTTCAATAACCCTCCCGATCCTCCTGTAAAGGAGATCGGGATTTTCTTATTATAGAGGATTTAACATTCTCTCACAACCTTAGAACATAAAACCCGCAAGCCAACTTGGCTGCGGGTTCTTGTTATGACTATAGATGAATTTAACTTAATTCCTTAAAACGCTGGAATGATCGCACCTTCGTACTTTTCTTCAATGAAAGCTTTAGCTTCTGGAGAATTCAGGGCAGCAACCAGCTTTTTGATGGCTTCGGAATCTTTATTGTCTTGACGGGTTACCAAAATGTTAGCATAAGGGGAATCTACACCCTCGATGAACAGTGCATCTTTAGTTGGCACAAGACCAGCGTCTAGTGCAAAGTTCGTGTTGATCAAAGCAAGGTCTACCTCATCCAGTTGACGTGGGAGCATTGCTGCTTCCAACTCAATGATGTCGAGGTTTTTCTTGTTTTCAGTGATATCTGCTTTCGTTGCAGCAATGTTTGTATCATCTTTCAAGGTAATCAGACCATTTTTCGCAAGTAGGATTAGTGCACGGCCACCGTTAGTAGCATCGTTCGGAATGGCAACTTTTGCACCATCAGCCAACTCATCGATCGATTTGATTTTTTTGGAATAAGCTCCAAAAGGCTCAACGTGAACGGATGCAACGGAGACCAGATCTGTTTTATTATTTTTGTTTTGGTCATCCAGATACGGTTGGTGTTGGAAAAAGTTAGCGTCTAACTCCTTCTCATCAAGCTGCACGTTAGGTTGAATATAGTCAGTAAATTCTTTAATTTCAAGTGTAATTCCATCTTTTTCAAGCAATGGAGCAATAGCCTTCAAAATTTCAGCATGAGGCACAGGTGAGGCACCAATAACCAGTTTCACAGGATCTTTAGTAGGTTCACTTGTTGCTTCTGCGTTTGGTGCTGTTGTAGCAGCCGAGCTCCCAGCATTATTAGATGCATTGTTGTTACCGCAAGCCGCAAGCACCGCAACCAGTGTCAGGCTAAAAAATGTAAGTAGTACTTTTTTCATTGTAAATCCCCCTCTAATCTATATTTTGTATTGAATAAGGATATATATGGATGTACCTTATTTCCGTGTGTAATGTTTTACGAGCCGGTCACCGGCCATTTGTAGCAATTGCACCAGTACGACAATAAATATTATAGAAATAATCATAATCTCCGTCTCATAGCGGTGGTAGCCGTAACGAATCGCCAAGTCACCTAATCCGCCGCCCCCAACCATACCAGCCATTGCTGTATAGGAAACCAGTGTAACCAGTGTGATCGTAACTCCAGCTAGCAGACCTGGACGAGCTTCTGGCAAAAGAACACGCATAACGATTTGATTCGTCGATGCTCCCATACCTTGTGCGGCTTCGATGACTCCGCGGTCTACCTCTCTTAACGACGTCTCTACCAAGCGGGCAAAAAACGGAGCTGCACCAATCACCAGAGGTGGAATCGTACCGAGTACACCAATGGAGGTTCCAACAACGGCTTTGCTGAAAGGAATTAGAGCCACCATCAAAATGATAAAGGGTACGGAACGTAGGATATTTACAAGTAATGATAAGACCGAGTAAGTTACTCTGATTACTATACTATTCGATTTCCCCCATAAATACAATAGAATTCCGAGTGGTAAACCAAGAATAATTGTGAACAATCCTGAAAAAAATATCATTTTTATAGTAGCAACCGTAGCATCCATCATTTCTTGCCAATTTAGATCTGCAAAATTCATTACGAAATCACCTCCACATCAAGGCCTTGAGCAATTAGTCTGGAGATCGTTACAGCAATTGCCTCAGCTGGCCCTTCAAACCGCACAATCATCTGTCCATAAGGCACATCTTTAATCGTTGAGATGGTACCATGTAAGATTGCAAAGCTCACACCCGTATCACGCACGACATCGGATAGTGCCGAGCCGTAAGTTTTTTCTCCGAAAAAAGTAATTTTGACAGCTTGAGAGTTATCCCCGGCAGCAGCATCAAGCGCCACTCGAAGAGGCCCTTCATTCTGTGTCTCACTGCGGATGAAATCGCGTGTAACCTCATGCTGCGGCTTGAGAAATACCTCTGTAACTTTGCCTTGTTCAACAATCCCACCACCATGTATGACCGCGACACGGTCGCAGATGCTCTGGATTACATGCATTTCATGCGTGATCAGCACAATGGTCAAATGGAATCTTTTATTAATATCAAGCAGCAGCTTAAGAATGGAATCCGTTGTCTGGGGATCAAGCGCAGAAGTGGCCTCGTCACACAACAGCACATCAGGGTCACTGGCTAGTGCCCGGGCGATGCCGACCCGCTGCTTTTGTCCTCCAGATAACTGAGAAGGATACTTATCTGTATGTTCTTCAAGCCCAACTAGAGCGAGCAGATCTTTCACTTTTGTATCAATAGCTGTTCTAGATGTACCTGCAAGTCGCAGTGGAAAGGCAATATTATCATACACAGTCGCCGAAGAAAGCAAATTGAAATGTTGAAAAATCATCCCAATCTTGCGCCGCTGTTCCTGTAATTGACCTTGGTTAAGGCTAGTTAGTTCAACACCGTCTACCCAGACCTCACCTTCTGTCGGACGTTCCAACAGATTAATGCAACGGATCAATGTACTTTTCCCCGCTCCAGAGTGGCCGATGACTCCGAATATTTCACCTTTCTCGATGGACAGATTCAATCCAGAAAGCGCTGTTGCCGCATTACTCCCTTTTCCATAAACCTTTGTTATCCCTTTTAGATTAATCAACTCTCGTCGCCCCCCCTTTATATTTCACTTATTCTATACAAAAAAACCTCCAACGATCGATGCAGATCGCAAGAGGCTCTGTGGGTTTATTAAGACAATGCCTTCTCATCTGCCAACGACCGCAACCTGCGCCATTGTAGGAATTAGCACCATGACATTTGTACAACGCTTCCCGCGCTGGATACAAATCGGTTGCCGGGCTTCATCGGGCCTATCCCTCCGCCGCTCTCGATAAGATAAAGTTATGAAATTATATTTTTTCTGAAATCGTACATACTTTAATGCAAGCATAAGTATAGTGAGTTTATCGATTTTTGTCAAAAGGAAATATATTGAACGATTACGATTTTATGCTCTTTGCCCTGCTTATTTCCTTACGCAGCTGTTCATTGCTGTAGCTGAATGCCGCGATTAATGTCTTACAGTTCATTTCGAGCGATTGTTTTAAATCCTCAAGATGGCTATCCAGATCCTCGAGCTGAATTTTATCATGCAGACCTTGATGCCGCTGCCACAGATCATCCTGCATTTCAGAATTCATATAATGAATTTCAGCATTTCTGCGCTTGCGTAAATTCTCCAATGGATCGCGGTAGGAGTTCTTGATCTGTTCCAGTTGATCCGCTAATGCAGGATGCACATTCAATAATTGAAGCTGACGCAGCACTGTAAAGTAAGAAAAGTGCGTTTTTAATTTGGATGTTTTGAGATCATAAAAATGATTCAGTACCGTCCCAAGCTTGTCCAGAAGAGAGAAAACCCGGATAAAGCCATCTTTATAAAAATAAACATAACGTGCATAATCGCCCTGTTCCACCGGTGTCATATCATCCATATAACCCGCGATCACTAATTTCCGGTAAAAAGCGGCCGCGAACCAACTTTGCTCCAGTTCATCCAGAGAGGAAATCAGTCCACGTGTCCAAATCTCCAGCTTGCGGTATTCATGGTCATTATCCTCATGGGCACTCATTTCCTTGCGCAGCAATGCTGCAAAAGTGGCCATATTCTCCATCGCATCAGCCAACACACCACTGTTCTTTCGAGGCGGCTCTCCAAGTAATACCCGCAGCATATCCCAGTCCTCCTAAAGTTTTGTTCAGCGTCTGCTTCCATGGACTGCTTCGTACAAAACTCGCGACGTAAGCATCGGCCAATCAGCTCCACGATATACCGGATTTCCACTTTATTATTCCGCGGGTGAAGCGCCTCTATCCACGGAGGGAATGTTCTACCAAGGCGGTGGAATCATTGGGTTCGTTACATTTTTTCCAGACACGACACTACCCGCACGATTTAGCTGCCAGACTCTTACACTCATATAACATAAGACACCAAACAAACTGGCAATCAGCAAAATATGAGCCAAAGCGGCAAATATGTACAATCTTTCATTATCTAGGGTGTAAACCACAGCCGCCCCACTAAACACCTGCATCAAGCATAACAGCACTGCAGCTACACCTAGCGCTCTAAGCTCTGGATAATCCTTATGTTTCCAAAATGCTAAATGCCCAAGCAGCGCAGTAAGCATGAATAAGAGCAAAGCCGCAATCCGATGCGTAAAAACAACACCTACACCTCCGGAAAGCTCCGGAACCCATTCTCCATTACAAAGCGGCCAACCCGAACACCCGCCCTGTGAATCCGTATGACTTACAAAGGCTCCAATATACACGACAATATAAGAATAGATGGCAGTAAGACAAGTTAAATTGCGAAAAGCCTTACTTACGGGTTTCTTTTGAGCCTCCAACGTATGATCATATTCGCGCGATTCATGCCATCTCTTGGTTCCAAGAGCCAACATCATAGCGCTCGAAAAGGCGATCAAAGAAAAACCCATATGCAGCGCCATTACAGCAGCAGATTGGGATTTAATTACTGCAAGCGCTCCCATACCACCTTGAACGATGACGAATAATAAAGTCATAAATGCATAGCCCAGCAAATCGCGCCGAGTACGGGCATAACGCCAAAAAGCAAACATCGAGGCAAGTGAGAATAACCCTGCCAAACCGCTAAACAAGCGATGGGTGTATTCAATCATCGAGCCTATAGTATAAGCCGGAATTAATTTCCCATGACAGAGCGGCCATTCATTTCCGCATTCCAAGCCCGATCCAGTCTTCGTCACTACCGCTCCTCCGAGTACAGCGAGGAACATGATAAGGCAAGTAAGATAACTAAGCCATTTCAACTGATTTGTCGTCAAAAATATCACCCGCAGTTTTTAGTAATGAAGAAGCAGCCAGACTTATATTTCAAAAAACCACCGCTTTTGCACAAACAGGCGAAAGCGGTGGTTCCTTAGGAATTACTTTTGAAGGCTTTGATGCACTTGGACCGCTTTATCAAGGAAATTTTCAATCTCTTCACGGGATTTGCGCAATTTATTAACGAATCTAACCAATTCCCGTCCATCCGAATATGCGACGAAGCTTGGAATACCCATAATATTTTGTTCTTGGCTAACATCGCCCACGGCATCAACATCTACCTCAACCAGTGTAAGGCGGTCTGCATAAGCCTGCTCTACCTCTGGGATAAAAGGATCGATAAATTTGCAATCCGAGCACCAGTCAGCCTTGAAGATGGCCACTGTTAATCGAGGTGATTGAATGGCTACCTGAAATTCAGCAGGAGAACTAATTTTGTCCATGATTTACTCAGTCCCTTCTTCAATATCTGTCTATTTTCTACTCTTTAAGTGAAGCAAAATGCAGGGTAGAAGTCAAACCTATTCTCTCATACGAACACGTGCAGGCTGTAACTTCATCAGCGGATTCAATAATTTTTGCAGCGCCCGCGGATAACTGGAGATTTCCTGTTTAGTCAGCACGCCCAGCACAATAAGCAGTACTAGATAAATAACAACAACTGCTGCTCCTACAACAAGACAAGTGATCAGAAACGCCAAACGTGCCGGCATCAGATCTGTTAACAGAATCCCAGCCTCATTCAAGCCATAACCAATCCCGCCGGACACAAGTACCGCAATCGCGAAACCGCCCCAACGTTTGCCCATAATTTCAAAAGGCACGATCGATTTCAGCATGCGTAAGTTAAGCAAAGTAATGACCACGAAACAAAGTGCTGTTGCACCGATGATTCCGTAGATGCCAAATACCTTACTAAGTAATAAGCTTGCCACTAATTTTACAATAATACCCGCTAACACATAATACATGGAAATTCGCGATTTGCCCATACCTAACAAAATAGAGTTCGTTGTCATCATCGTAATCTGAAAGATCGTTCCTAAAGTAAGCATGGCTACGATACCACTGCCATCTAAACTGGCGAACAATAATCCATTTACAGAATAAGCAGCTGCTACAAGCGCCAATACAATCGGCATCCCTGTCAAAATAGAAATCCGCAGAGCAAGCGTTATCTGCTTTTTCAAATGCCCCTCATCACGGCGGGCATAGGCAGCCGAAATGATCGGAATCAATGAAGTTCCAAGTGCGATAGCTAGAACAGGTGGAATGCCCGCTACACTCTGAGCACGATTGGATAAAATACCTAGCGCTGAAGTGGCACTATCCCTACCTATCTGATCAATCAATAATCGTACCGTAAGAGAAGTGTCAATTACATTCACAACCGGAATCGTAAGGGAAGACAGCACAATGGGAATAGACAGTGTAAAAATATCCTTGTAGATACCCCAAATCGGTAATTTTTGAGCAGTATCATAATTCAATCCTAATTGCTTGTCCTCACGGCGAAGTTTGACTGCAAAATAAATCATTACGCCAAACGCCGCGATACTACCGATCACGCTACCAAAGGATGCTCCCGCAGCAATTGTAGTGTTGCTATAACCTTGATGTAATAAAATATAAGCCAGCAAAATAGCGGTCAGTACGCGAGCGAATTGCTCCACGATCTGAGAAATCCCACCTGCCATCATATTGTTGCGGCCTTGAAAATATCCACGCATCATCGCTATTGCCGGAAAAAGCAGCAGCGCAGGCGCAATAGCTTTTATCGCCATCGCCGATTCAGGGACATCAGCAATATGAGTTGCATAAAATGGAGCCCCTATGTACAGCAAGACAGTCATAAACACCCCTGCAGCCACTGAAAACAGCAGTGCAGCATGATACACTTGTCTCGCCTCTTCAGGACGATTCAAGGCGTATCGTTCAGAGACCATTTTGCTGAGTGTACTTGGAATCCCAGCGGTGGCTACGGTTAGAAGCATTAAATAGATATTGTTAGAAACTCCGAACGATGCTCTCCCCACACCGTCAAAGATATGGTCCAGCGGCACCCGCTGGACAAGCCCGAGTACCCTTGCCACCAAAGCTGCAGCAGCAAGGATAAGCGTGCCTTTAACAAAAGACTCTTTCTTGGACAAACTCTTTCCCCTTCTTCACTGTTAAATTAAAACCGGGCGACCCATATAAAAAAGAGGACGACCATAATTACCTGCAACACGATTTTGACCAAGGTGCTGCTAAATAAGCCGAGTATGGAGCCAACACTTACCTTAGCAGCTTTAGAAGGTGAAGATCCCACGATCAATTCTCCAATAAAAGCCCCTAGAAATGGCCCAATGATAAGACCAAAAGCCGGGATAACAAAAGGTCCCAAGATCAGCCCGATCGTGCTCCCGATAATCGATGAACGTGAGCCGCCAAATTTTTTGACACCCCACGCTCCTACAACATAATCAGCAACAAAAAGAACTACAACAATCAGTGTTTGAATAATCCAGAACCAAACCCCAAAGGGCTCAAAAGAAAAGAACCAGCCGTATACAAAAAAGGCAAGATAGATCGCTAACGCACCCGGCAGTATGGGATACACAGCCCCTGCCAATCCTACAGCAAACAAAACAATGATAAGAATCCAACCCAGGATCGTCAATTCCTTAACCTCCTACTAGCATAATGCTCCATGGATTCACTTCGCAGTACTGCTTTTATTATTTGCTGCCTACAGAGGCTGCAGCTTCGGTAAAGATATACTTTTGGATGACCTCGGCAATCCCGTCTTGATTATTGGTCGCCACCACAACATCAGCCTCTTGTTTAACCGTCTTTTGCGCGTTGCCCATGGCAACCCCAAGTCCAGCCTGCTGGATCGCCGCCAGATCGTTAAGGCTGTCGCCCACAGCTACAACTTGTGACATTTCTATTCCCAGCAGCTTGCAGACTTCCTTTATTCCTGCTGCCTTATTCACGCCTAGAGGATTAATCTCCAGATTGTGCGGAGAAGAGTTCGTAATCTCCAGTCCACCCATATCTTGAAGACGAAGCAACAGCTTATGGCGAAGCTCATCATCTTCAGTGTGATAACCGAACTTAAGCCATTCTCTACCCGTTACATCCCCATCCCAGTTATCCTGTTTGAGAACTTCGTCCAGAGAATAAGCCCAGAACCAGATGTCATCTGCTTTTGCAAGATCATACATTTCTTGTACCAGCTTGGGATCCATTAGCGATCTCCGGTATATTTCATGTGGCGCTCTCCACACCTCACTGCCGTTCACAGTGATCATCGGTGTCTCTAAACCTAGCTGCTCTGCATAGGGTAAGGCACTTACAAATGCCCGGCCTGTCGACAGACAGACATGAACGCCTGCGTTGACCGCCTTTTGAATCCATTCCACCGTTGTGGGTGTAATTATCTGTTCATCATTCAGTAGGGTTCCATCCATATCCAATGCAAGCAGGCGGTATTTGGCAATCATTTGCCACCCCTCCATTCTTGTATGCTCTCTATTGAGAAGCTGTTTATTTTTTTAAATCTTAGCCATAGGGTCAGAGTTACTCGGTACCTGTAGTCTCTCCCTCCTTCGCATTATCATTAGTATTATTGCCAGACTGGAGACTTTTCTTTGGAACTCCATCAAGCCCATATTCCCAATCATAGGCATCAAATATTTTACGTGCGACTGGTGCCGCACTTTGTGAACCAAAGCCACCTTCAGGGATTACAACCGCCACAGCCAACTTAGGATTATTACGTGGAGCATATGCAATAAATACCCCATTATCGCGAATTTCACCCTTAGCTACTTGCTGAGAGGTTCCCGTCTTACGGGCAAAGTCATAAGGGAAATCAGAAAAAGCACTAACTTCACTTCGCATCCCCTGCTTAATTTCATTCCAGTAGGACTTATCGAAGTTTGTTACTTCATCAAGCACCTCACGTTTAAATTCTTTGATTATATTTCCATCTGCATCAGTAATCTTGCTAACCAGTTGAGGTTTAATCCGCTGTCCTTCATTAGCAAGTGTAGTAACATACTGTGCAAGCTGCATTACTGTATAACTTCCTTGTTGTCCGAAAGAGGCATAGACCAGTGCGGACTGCGCACTACCAGCAGCTTCTATATTGGTATAGTTTCTTTGACCCAAGAATTCATTAGGCAGGTCAATTCCCGTAGATACACCAAGGCCGAACTCTTTCATATAGACATCCCAGATGTCTATCCCTTTGCTTTTATATTTGTCATACAATCTTTTACCGACCATATCGACCATAAATGCATTCGAGGATTTCTCAATGGCTCTAGCAGGATCCAAAGAACCATATACGTGGTTAGAAGAGTTTCTTACCTTCGTTTCATGCCCAGACTTACCAAAAGTCGCAAAACCTCTATCCTGATAATAAGAAGAAGTTGAAAACAACCCTTCATTCAGGCCCACGAGTACACTCAAAGGTTTAATCGTTGAACCTAGAAGCAGTACAGATCTTAGTCCGTTCCCTGAGGTTCCCGAAGAAATAGGAGTGATCGTACCGTTCTGATAATTATCCATAATACTGTTCCAGACATCTGAAGACAAAGAACCTGATGTCCAAACATTCGTATCATAGTCAGGCATACTCGCCATAGCGACAATATTACCAGTATCCACTTCCATCGCTACTGCATATCCCGTTAAAGCATTCGGATGCGTTCTGCCTTGTACGGTATTAGAGTGCAACCATTTGAGCTGATCTGTTATCGCCTGTTCTGTCTTCATCTGAACGTTCTTATTAATTGTTGTCCAGATGTCATTTCCTTTGACAGGCGGAACGACACGCTCAATTTTCTCCGCCATATTCTGTGGATTGACGGAAATTTCCTGATAGCCGTTTTGCCCGCGAAGCTCACGCTGATATTTCAGCTCCAGCCCATCGAATCCAACAAATTCGTCATCCTTATACGTTAGCCCTGGCTCCGGATTGTTTTTCATAGCACTAAGAATGTTTTTATAAATATTAAGACTGTTCGCGGATTTGAAGGGTTTGATATAACCAATCGTCTGTACAGCAACCGTATCTTTATCATAATGACGAATGCTCTCCTCGACAATCTCAAGCCCCGGATATTCTCCTTTATGCTCCATGAAATAAGCTACTTCTTCAGTAGTCAGATCAGCCTTAATTCGCCGTGCCATAAAGCCAAGTGATTTACGAAAATATAAATCCAGCGCATCAAGTACATCTTTCTCCGTCATCTTCTCTGCATTTGGATTACCATATTTATTGAAATCAGCTACCAGCTTGGCTGCCAAGGCATCAGACTTGGCCTTAGCCTCTGGGGTCAGCGTTGTTTTACCGGTGACTTTATCTGTTTCCTTAGCCGTATACTCTTTATTGAGCGTGATATACAGCGATTGAACAGGTGTGGAATAAGCTAGCTTCTCACCGCCTGCAGCGTATATAACCCCTCTCATGGAAGCTAACGGTACATTTTTAGTATCTCTACTCGTCTCTACCTCAGTTAAAGTTGGACCTTCCACGAACTGCAGGACAGCTAGCCGTATGATGATTACGCAAAATATAACGAACGTGCTAAAGAAAAACACGTTGAGTCGCAGGCCAATGGAACTTTTGCTGCTGGTCTCGTCAGGAGGTGAGGCCTGCTTACGGAAAAAACTCACAGTTTTTCTCTCCTTTTTCTCTAATTTAAGCTTATTGTTCTTGAACGGGATCTGCCACAGGGGGAATATTCTTCTTTGGAAGCCCATCCAGCCCATATTCCCAATCATAAGCATCAAAAATCTTACGGGCAACCGGAGCTGCACTATTGGAGCCAAAGCCGCCCTCCGGAATCACAACCGCTACAGCCAGTTTCGGATTCTCACGTGGAGCAAAGGCAATAAAAACCCCGTTATCACGGTTTATATTTTTTCTATCCGTTTTTTCAGAGGTTCCTGTCTTACGGGCAAAATCATAAGGAAAATCGTCAAAAGCACTAACTTTACTGCTCATTCCCTGTTTGATTTCTCTCCAGAACGATTTATCAAAGGTTACTTTATTAAGCACTTCTTTTTTAAATTCCTTAACCACCTTACCTTGCGCATCCGTAATCTTACTTACAAGCTGTGGTTTAATTCGCACACCTTCATTTGCAAGTGTAGTAGCATACTGGGCAAGCTGTAATGTAGTATAACTGCCTTGCTGGCCAAAAGATGCGTAGACGAGCGCGGCCTGCGAGCTCCCTGCAGCCTTGAAATCCGTATAGTTAATCTGACCTGGTGATTCACCGGGAAGACCACTTTGTGTTGACACACCCAGTCCGAACTTTTTCATATATTGGTCCCAAACCTCTACGCCTTTATCTCCCAGGTATTTCTTATAAAGTTGCTTTCCGACCATATCCACCATAAATACGTTAGAGGATTGCTTGATAGCATCAGCCGGATACAGTTTTCCATAGACATGACCTGATGAATTTCTAACCGATGATTTATCATCCTTACCGAAATAGGTAATCCCCACATCTGGATAGGTGCTCGAGGTGCTAAAAAACCCTTCATTTAAACCAATTAATACACTTAACGGTTTGATGGTCGATCCCATGAATACAAGAGAGCTAAAATCATGACCCGATCTCCCGGAAGAATTCGAGGTAATAGTACCATTCAGATGATTGTTCATAATTTTATTCCAGACGGATGTAGGCAACGAGTCCTTTGTCCATACATTCGAATCGTAATCCGGCATACTCGCCATAGCGACAACATTACCAGTCTCTACTTCCATTGCTACTGCATAACCTGTTAAAGCATCAGGATGAGTTTCGCCTTGAACAGCATTGGTGTGCAGCCATTTAATCTGATCCAATATGGCCTGTTCAGTCTTCATCTGAACATTCTTATTAATAGTCATCCAAATATTATTGCCTTTTACAGGGGGAACGGTCTGTTCTACCTTCTCCGCCATATTTTGAGGAGTGACCGAAATGACCTGATAACCATTTTCTCCGCGCAGTTCGCGTTGATACTGCATTTCCAGACCATCAAATCCTACATATTCTTCCGTTTTATACATAAGTCCCGGTGAAGAATTGTCTTTCATTGCACTACGAATATTTTTGTACATCGCTATGTCTTCGGTTGATTTAAAAGGTTTGCCAAAACCCACCGTCTGCACAGCTACCGTATCTTTATCGTAGTGGCGTACACTTTCTTCCACAATGGTAATACCTGGATATTCATCCTTGTGTTCCATGAAATAAGCTATTTCTTCTGAAGTTAGCCCTGCTTTTATACGACGCGGTACATAACCCAGATACTTTTTAAAGTCCAGATCAAGTAAATCCAGCACGTCCTGCTGCGTTAACTTGGGGGCATCTGCACTTCCATATTTCTCAAACTCCGCTACTAATCTTGCTGCAAGGTCATTAGACTTATTTTTCGCTTTTTCCGTTAGTGAGGTTTCACCCGTTACTTTATCGGTAGTTTTAGCTGTATATTCCTTATTTAGGGTAAGATAGAGCGACTCAACAGGTGTAGAATAGGCTATCTGCTCACCCCCGGCAGCAAAAATAATCCCTCGCATGGCTGCCAGCGGAACAAACTTCGTATCCCGTTTAATCTCTTCTTCTGTCAGCAAAGCTCCCTCAGTAAACTGCAAACCTGCAAGACGCACAATAATGATACAAAAAATAAAAAAAGTGCCAAAGAAAAACAGATTCAATCTCAGACCTACAGAATGTTTCGAAGATTTCCCGTCCGCAGGCGGGAGCTGCTTCCCAAAGCTCACCAGCTTTCTTCCCTTCTATATAAAAATAATGTCTGAATTGCCTTAGCCAGCGACATTGCTCTTATAATGAAGGTGATTTCTAAGAAGCTGATTGTGAGCATTGCACTCGCATTTATGTTAGAGCAGTTGGTATGAGTTTATTGTACCACACGGAAGGAGTGCGGCGCCCTCACTCAGAGTGCGTTCTCCCTAATATGCGTATCGTCAAAATCCTTCGGATTAAACCAATCTCCGCTGCTCGCCCAAGTGGGATCCAATGGAATCCAAGCTTGCCGGTCACTTATATAAACTTCATTCCAGGCATGTGCGCCATACCCGCCTCGACCATCATAGCCTTGCCCCGTTACAACGCGCACCTGTAACCCTTGAGAGCGGGCCATAACAGCGTAAAGACGGGCATAATCAATACATACCCCTATGCGTGTGTCGAAGGTATCCTGCGGAGTCTGTTCATGCCAAATTCTATTTTTTTCATAATTTTCCGCTTTGGCGTAATCATAAGTTACTCGTGTTCCTACCCAATCATACAGTAGTCTGGCTTTCTTCTCGTCTCCTTGCGCTTGTCCAATAATATCTTCAGCAGCTCCCACAATATCTTGTGGAATGTCATGATCGATAACTTCATATTTTCTGCGCAGAATATCATTCATCTCAGCTGCAACGGTCTTCGTCAGAATAGGCAGCTTTTTCTGCACTGTCTCCCCAACAAAGGGTTCAAATACAGCGGCAGCGCTTTGACTGTAGATCGGAGAAGATTCCACATAACGGCTAAATTGACTTTCTGGATTTAGGCCAACACAAATGAAGAGAGCGAGCACAATAATTAAACCACGAGTCAAGCCTATAATTAATCCTATGATAGCTCCACCCATACGGCTTACTTGCGTAATCTTTCTGTCCTTAAATGTCTTGGTGCGCCGTAGCTGGTGGAATGGAAGCAGCATAGACAACAATCCCAGAAGCATGCGAATTAAGATATAAGAGAGCAATAACAACAATAGAAACCGCACCAGCGGCGATTCCGCCAGCACAGATACAGCCGTATAATAAATTTGCTGCCACTGGGTCAGCTGTTTATCAGGCAGACTTATTCCTGCTGCCCAAGTCTGAACATGAGGATTGAGATACGCCGCAGCAGGAATGGCCAGCACCAAAGAAGCTATTGTAAACAGTCCTGTTCCCAGCAGACCGAATAATCTTCCGGTAGCACTTGAGAACCCTCTGCTCCAGCCTTGCAATAGTGAAAAGACTACTACCAGCAGGAGGGCGATGGAGATGATATTTGCATCACTCAGACTAGTCAACCAACCGTTTATCATATCCAATCTCCCCTTTCAGCCGCCCGCTTGCTTGTTTTTGATAATGATTTAAACTGAGGCCGTTTATTGATGTTTCCGAGCTTCCTCGATAAATGTTTGTGTGGTATCAGTAATACTCCACTTCCCAAGACTAACTCCGCGGAAAGTAACCTCTACCTTATCTTCACCAGTAGTACCTTTCACTTCAATATTCGGAGTTGTGATCGTAAATGTTCCGTCACCATTTGAAGTGTACTTCGCATCCTGCGCCTCTTTAAGCATGACCTCTTGTGCTTCCTTCTTCAGCGTGCTTACCGTTCCATCTGCCACCTTATTCACAGCGTTACCAATTTGGTCCATTGTCACACCACTATAGATGAATAGACCTACAACGATAATAATGACAATCGCCCATTTCAACATCGTTTTGACCAAATTAACAACCGCGAACAACAGAACAAGCGCAATAACAATAACTAACCAATTCTCTCTAATAAACTGTGACCACACCTCTGGATCCATCAACCTCACAACACCCCTATCGCCTAGTTTCGTCCTAAGGATTATCTCCTCCATAGACATGACGCCAATATTAATTATTATACATGAATGCCCATCATAATTCATGGTTCCACAGCCAGAGAAAGGTATACCTGCTTACAGGAATTAAAAAAGCGGTATAAGCCCTCTCTGTCCCACGTAAAGTACAAGTAGTTGCTTAAATTTGATCTTCTTAAAATACGCCTTCCTGCATTAACCTTTATTGTAGGTGGCTCTCGGAGGTGTTTCCCTGTGAAAACTGCGCTATGGCTGTACCTGTTTCTTTTTCTGGCGTTTTTTGATTTACATGCACAGTATCCTATTCTAACGCCCTTTGCCATCTCTCTTGGTGCGGGACCCGCCTTTATTGGCTGGATGATGGGCATGTATTCGTTGACCCATCTTCCTGGCAATTTGCTCGCAGGCGTACTCGTCGATCGTAATGGCAGCCGCCGCTACATCGTCTTTAGCCTTGTTACTGCGGGAGCCATTCTATTGCTGCAGGCTCACGCTCAGCTTCCGTGGCATTTGCTGATGCTACGAGCAGCAAGCGGGTTCGCGCTCGCCTTCCTCTCTCCGGCGTGCATGACCTTGCTGGCTTCATTATCATCTGATGCCACTGAGCAGGGGAAATATATGTCCGGACATGGTATCGTTCATACCTTAGCTTCAGTGGTATCCCCAGCAGCGGGTGCCTTTATCGTAGCTAAAGCTGGCTATTCCGGCACCTTCACCACATTGGGATGGCTGCTTATCGCTACAGGAATCATGGCTTTTTTCAGTGTACCGGCGCCTGCCCGGCGTTTAGTACGCCCTGTAAACTCAGCAGCACCTCCTTTAAAAAATCAGGATCTTCCTTCGGTCCCTATATCCGATCCCAATCCAGTTTCCAAACGTTATTATCTGCTGCCTTTTTTCGTTTCTTGTTCACAAGGGGTTCTGTTCTTTGAGCTTCCTCTATCTCAGACCGGAAGTAATAGCATTGTTTCCACAGGTATTCTTTTATCGCTCCTTAGCTTAGGGGCTTTGGTAACACTCAGTTTGTTCTTCCTGAACCGCTTTTCCCCAGGAGGAAGAATAGCCGTGGCCTTGCTAGGAATGGCCCTTTGTTTTTTTGCGCTCGCCTCACTTCACAGCATTCCCGCTTCCGTTATTCTCTTTATGCTGGGTGCAGCCAAAGGAATATTATTTCCTGCAATGGCTTCGCTCTTTATTAGTCTAGGTGGACCAGGACGTATGGGACGCACCTTCTCCATGCAGTCGATAGCCATGTCACTAGGTGCATTCGCAGGGCCTGTGGCCGCAGGACAACTAAGAGACGTTGTTTCGCCTTATTTCATTGCCTTTCTATTGCTGATGGTTGCACTATTACTGCTTCCGCCAAAAAATTCAGCCAAGCTGTCCACCTACTCTTCCAAATGGAATGGGCGGGCCGCATGATTTATTGTTTTTACGACATTTCCCGGGGAATGAAGATTTTCCTGTAGAAACAGTTGTTAAAACTGCTCCTCCTTCGGTAAACTATAATGAGTCTGAAAGTTCAGGCTTCATTTCCGGAGGTGATTGTCAGCAAATGTCCATTACGATTATTGTCGAAGGCAAAAACGATCGCAGCAGATTACGACGCGTGCTGGTACCGGAAGTCGAAATCCTCTGTACCTTTGGTACATTAAATACGCTCAAACTCGAGTCCCTGCGACAAAAAGTAGGAGATGGAGAAGTATATCTTTATATGGATAACGACAGTTCAGGCAAAAAAATACGCGGGATTCTCCGCGATGCCTTTCCCGATGCTGGTCACATCTATACGCGCCGGGGTTATGCCGGAGTGGAGGGCACTCCAGATGAATACAATATTAATCAGCTTGAAAAAGCGGGTCTGGAAGAGTTCATCATTTACCCTGAACCCATTCCTTTTTGATTCGCGATATATTGCCTAAGAAATTAAAAACGCCTTTTTCGTTATCCCTTCAATAAACGGGATTCGAAAAAGGCGTTTCTGTTATGCGGTTATGTTCTATTCACGAGCCAATTCATTCAGCCTATCGGCAAGAAATTCAGGCGTTACGTTATCCGTATCTCCTGCGTCATACAATGCACGGAGACGATTGTCCCGATCAACCAATGCTATGCGATTGGCATGTACGAAATTTTCTTTACTATTCCCTGCAATTAGTACTTTAAAAGAATCAGTTGCCAGCTTACGAATCACTTCCTGATCCCCCCGTAAGAAGTACCAACCCTTATAATCTGCCTGGAAACGGTCCGCAAAGGTCTTAATGGCTTCACGTGTATCATTCTCTGGATCAAAAGAAATGGAGACGAACGCCGTATCTTTTCCAAAGTTGCCCTCGTCAACCAGAATCTTCTGTGTCTGGGATAACAGGAACGTAGTTATAGGACATACATCCGGACATTGCGTGAAAAAAAAGTATACCAGCCGTGCCTTACCTTGTGTATCAGCCAGAGTAATCTGGTCTCCATCCACATTTTCAAGTGAAAAGTCCTGCACTTCTCCGATTACCGGCAGTTTTTCTTTTCCTAAATTCAAAGAATTAACTGCCAGATAACCAGCCATTACCAAAGCAAGCAATAGTAGAATCCAGGTCCATTTATAACGCTTAAAGGTCTGCACGGACAATAATACCCTCCCTCTTCTTAACCGTGAATCGTATTTAATACAAGTACGATCAAACTTACCGTTAGGTAGTTAATGGAGAAGAGGAAGTTCTTCTTCGCCCAGACTTCGTCATCTTTTGCTGCAAAGCCCATCAAGGTTATGATTAACCAAGCCAGGGACAGCGCTGTTGAAATCACCAGATAAAAAATGCCTGCATAATCGTAGGCGTACATTAACACTGGAATAGGCAGTAACAGTGCTACATAAGGAATCATTTGAAACTTCGTACGACGTGTTCCTTTGACTACAGGCAGCAGTGGGAAACCTGCGGCTCTATATTCTTCTTTACGTCTAATCCCGAGCGCCCAGAAATGGGGAGGTTGCCACAGAAACAACATCGCAAACATCAGCCAAGCCCCTAGATCAACTGTTCCCGTAACTGCAACGTAGCCAATTACCGGTGGCATAGCTCCAGAGATCGCACCTACTGAAGTGCTCCATGTTGATGTCCGTTTCAACCAAAGGGTGTATACTACAACGTAAACGAACATCCCTACAATCCCGAACAGACCGGCTAAAACTCCGGAAAAAGCAAACAGCACAATCAAACCCGCAATCCCAAGCCCAATAGCATACAGCAATACGGTTTTGGGTTTCAATCGTCCTGTAGGAAGCCCACGATCGCGCGTTCTTTCCATCTTCATATCCAGATCACGGTCGAAATAGTTATTAAAAACACAGGCCGAAGCCATAACCAGCATTGTACCGAGCAGAGTCAGAACTAATCTGCCGTATTGAACATCCCAACCTGAAGCCAGCCAATATCCTGCAAAGGCAGCGATGAGGTTAGATCGGATAATACCGGGTTTTGTTACGGTAATGAAATCACGCCAACTTGCACCTTCCGGTGGAGATTTTGCAGACATAGCTGCAGAATCGGAAGAAGCTTGAAATGTTATATGATTATCCACACCAAATGATCCTCCTTCTAAACAAACTTCTAACGTTCTAGCCGAAGCACTAAATAGACTTCGCTGTTAACTTTATCATATCAAACCCGAGGAGACTTTGACAGTCATGGCACAGTATGTTCATGAATTTGACAATTACGTGACAATATTTATTTTCAGCCCCTTAATAACCTAAGCCGTATTTGGGTAATTATTAATAATGTACTTCCGAACAACAAAGGAGAACTGACCAATGGACACCGCTACACATTTAGTTATGGGCATAGGGTTAGCCGGACTTTCTTTCGTCGATCCCGTCGTTGCTTCTGACCCTAAACTGGCCGGGGCCGTTATGCTGGCAACGATTTTAGGCTCACAGGCTCCTGATGCCGATACCGCATTACGACTAAAGGACAATGCAATATATATTCGTAATCACCGTGGAATCACACACTCCTTGCCTTTCCTAATTTTGTGGCCCGCTCTGATTGCCCTAGTCTTAGGGCCTCTGTTTGGGTTTACTGATTTGGCAGCTTTAAGCCATGTTGCACTCTGGGGTTTCATAGGTGTAGGCGTGCACGTCTTCTCTGATCTGTTTAACACCTATGGAACTCAGGCGGCCCGTCCATTCACTGAGAAATGGATCGCCTGGAATATCATCCACATTTTCGATCCATTTATTTTTGGCAGCCATATCGCAGCTATTCTGCTCTGGATCACTGGGATTGTTCCGCCTAAACCTTTATTTATTACGCTTTATGCCTGTACCATTCTTTATTATATTTGGAGAACGATTGTTCATGCCCGCCTTACACGAAACATCAAGCTTAAAGATATACACCATACTGCTGGCGAACGTTATATTGTAATCCCTACAATTTCACTTAAACGCTGGAACGTAGTTAAAGTGAAAAAAGACGGCAGTTATGACGTTGGGCAGCTACTGAACAACCGTCTGGAATGGTTCAAACATGCGGTCTGCTCGAATCATCCCGCTGTGGAAATATCCAAGTCGCATCCAGATATTCAGTCCTTTTTATATTTCACCTCTTATGCGGTGGCCGAAGTGGAGGAGCTTCCTTCAGGATATATGGTGCGCTGGGGAGACGTTCGTTATTTACACCGCAAACAATACCCTTTTGTGGCTGTATTAGTTATGGATAACCAATATAAACCTTTAAATACTTATGTAGGCTGGCTTAGCAGCGATAAGCTCGACAAACGATTTTCCATCGACCCTGGTTCTTTACGATGAAACTGTAGACTTACTGAGAGAACTATTCTATAATCACAAAAAATCCCGGAGTATTTATAATACTCCGGGATTCATTTTAGCAGACACGGAAAGGAAGGCTCTTAATGGGTAAAGGACTCTCACTTTGGTTCGCTTGTTCTTCTATTCTTATTCTCACTGCCGCTTCAATCGCGATCAGCTATAGCTTCTGGCTGGCACTCCTGCTTGGTTTTCTCTGCGTATTGAATATTGGCTGGGGATTTATCCTCAAAGCCAGAATTAGACGCAAACAGGAAAGTTTAAGCTCTGATTAGATTAACGAGCTGGCAGAAAGCCCATCCGCTCTTTTACGCCATTCAATGTCTCAGCTGCAACAATACGTGCGCGTTCAGCACCTTCGGCAAGAATATCAGTGATCGCACCTGAACTGCGAATTTCATGATATCTTTGTTGCAAAGGCTCAAGTGTGGACACAACCACTTCCCCAAGATCCTTCTTAAAGCCACCATACATTTGTCCCTCATAACGATCGGCAATTTGCTGGAGGGACATTCCAGAACATTCCGAGTAAATACTCATCAAGTTACTAATCTCTGGCTTATTAGCCGGATCAAAGATAACTTCACGTCCAGAATCAGTCGTTGCGCGGCTGATTTTTTTACGGATCACATCCGGCGAATCCAACAGGGCAATATAGCTGCCTGCATTTGGGCTGCTCTTGCTCATTTTTTTAGTGCCATCATCCAGAGACATAATGCGTGCGCCCACTTCAGGGATATACGGTTCAGGAATCGTAAAGAATTCGCCAAAACGGTTATTAAATCGGCCAGCTAAATCACGGGTCAACTCCAAGTGCTGCTTCTGATCTTCACCTACTGGCACAAGATCCGCATTATAAACAAGAATATCTGCTGCCATTAAAGAAGGATATACGAATAGGCCCGCGCCAACCGAATCCTTACCTGATGATTTATCTTTGAACTGTGTCATACGCTCAAGCTCGCCCATTGCCGTTAACGTAGTCATGATCCAACCCAATTCCGCATGCTGAGGCACATGGGACTGCATATATACATTCGAACGCACAGGATCAATTCCTGCCGCGATAAAGAGTGCAGCTACAGCTTCAGACTGCTCACGCAGTGCCGCAGGATCTTGAGCAACGGTGATCGCATGCATATCGACAACCATAAAGAAACATTGATGATCGTCTTGCAGCTTCACAAAATTTTTCAGCGCTCCGATATAGTTACCCAAAGTTAGAGAACCGCTCGGCTGTATGCCTGACATTACTTTTTTCAACATAATATAGACCTCCGTTAGATGTGATTTCCAATTTCCGAGAACGCAAAAAAAGCCTCATCCGCAAGGGACGTGAGACCGTGGTGCCACCCTTATTCGCTGCTTAACCTTTGTATAGTCAAAAGGAAACAGCCTTAGTCTTCCGTTAACGGGGAAGATCCGGCCGGTCTACTAGGGTATCTTGCTCCCGTTCAAGCGCGGCGCTCAGGGGTCCATTCATCAGGAGTGTCCTACCGGTTCGCATCAACCACCGGCTTTCTGAAGGTACATTTCCTGCCTACTTGTCCCCGTCATCACATTCTCATCATAATTTAATGCCTTCATCATAGAACCATAAAGAGAAGTTGTCAAATCACTTAACCACTTCCGTATAAATCTGTTATGATAAGGTTATCCATGTTCTATTCGATTACAGTTACGATAAAGGAGCATATCTCATGAAACAGGTGACCAAAGGGCAGTGGGGCGGTTATGATACTTATATTTTGCACAGCCGCGAACTGGAAGTCACGCTTTTGCCGCGACTAGGAAACAACGTGATTTCATTGTTTGATGTAAAGGAACAACGGGAAATTCTGCGGCGGCCTGATGAAAGCGATCAAGCTTTCTTTATGCAAAAACCTTACCATTTTGGCATCCCGCTCTTAATTCCACCCGGAAGAATTCGTAAAGGAAAATTTCAATTCGAGGGTACAAGTTATCAATTTGACCAGAATACCGCTGGTGACAATCATATCCATGGTCTACACCGGACTCAATCCTGGTGTGTCAGCGATATTGAAGAAGACGAGGACGGTTGTGCAGTCACTACTGAATTCCTTACTGAAGATGATCCACACTGGATGGAGCAATTTCCCATTCCACTCAAATTCGAAATGACATTCAGGCTTCAGGATGCCCGGCTCAGCCAGACTTTAAAGGTTACAAATCTCGGCGATCATCGTATTCCCTTTGGGATCGGTTATCACACCTGGTTTATGATCGATGGAGAACCTGAACGCTGGAATCTCAAATTGCCCGTAAACAGCATTTATGAACTAAACGATGAATTGCTCCCTAGCGGCAATCTAATTCCACTCGGTGATCTAGAGTCTCTAAATTCTGGAATTAACCTACAGGGAACTAATTTTGATACCGCTCTGCGTATTGGTGACAAGCAGCCCGTAGAAGCATTGTTATTACGCGATGATGGTTATGGTCTTCGTTATACGGCCGACGAGAATCTTTTTCGCCACTGGGTCCTGTATACCAAAGGACCAGCCGATCAATTTCTGTGCATCGAACCTTATACCTGGCTCCCGGATGCTCCTAACGTTTCCGACGATCCTTCCTTCACTGGCTTGCTGAAGGTAGAACCAGGTCAAAGCCTTGAGCTGTCCACTATGCTGGAAATGATCTATCCCGAGAATTAAAGCAGATATACATTATATCGGTCTTCCCTTGCGTTTACGTAAGAGAAGGCCGATTTTTTGTGCGAGCTTAGTTATTTAGGCTTTCCTACCCTTACTTTTAATCGACTAATAATTACCATCCTTAAAACCTTTCGATAGCATGCATGAATTAGCCTCTTAGCGCTCATACTATCTTCACAACGGGCGAAGGAGGTGACACACATGGGTCAAGCAGGTCAAGGTCGTAGCAGCCGTTCCAATAACCTTGTAGTTCCTCAAGCAAATGCAGCGTTGCAACAATTGAAATATGAAGCAGCACAAGAGCTTGGAGTAACGATCCCAGCTGACGGTTATTACGGGAACTACACTTCCCGCGAAACTGGTTCTTTGGGAGGTTACATCACTAAACGTCTAGTACAACTGGCAGAACAACAACTGTCCGGTCGTCAGTAACATCGTTATCTTAAGTGTTTTATCCGGCTGAGGTCTTAAAAAGCCCATTGCCGACTAGCTTTCAAACCTCTCACACTTCTTCCAGAAGCTGTGGGAGGTTTTTCTAATTTATACCCTATAATCCGAGCTGCATGCAATCTTTATGTAAAACGTTTAACTTAAAAATTGATCAGCACTCTCGGCGTAAGCATTACGGGGAGATCGAATCATCAGATTCGCCATATTATAATTGGACTCCAGCGTAGCATCTACGATTAGCTTTCCCTGTCTTATAGCGAATTCATAGCTGATCTCACCATGAGTCCAGCGCCGTTTGTATTTCAGACTCTCCAGTGCCATTAGACGAAAAGAAGACTGCTGACTCTCCGTTATTCCTTCCTTTACTTCTGTGAATCCACCACCCCGACCGGCTAGAGGGTGATGACGTATGCCGAATTTGCCAATGGTATTATTTCGTATTTGCACAAATACCGTACCGGAAGATAGTCCCGATAATTCCTCTTGCAGTTCCCTAAATACCAAATCCATCTGTCTTGCTAATGATAGCTGTTCTGTCTTAAGCATATCTTTCCTCCTAAAAGTTTTGTGAGCTTAGCTTCTTCGAGTTCACTTCGTCTTTTATAAATCGAACCCTAAATATTTAGGCTAAGGATCCGTCGCTACTGCGGGGAATGTTTGGACTTCCAGCCGCTGTTGTCTCCAAATTTCTTGAATTCTTACGCGTACAGCGGGTGAAATTCGGAGACAAAGGCGGTCGCTCCCGCTCTTACAGTTCCAAAATTCCCCTCCGCCACTCCTTCCCCTTTTCCCAAATTTCTGGTTCGATTTATATTGTTTGTGAGCTTAGCTACTTCGAGTTTACTTCGTACAAATCGGCTTAGTAAGCGCTTACTTAAGCTTTTTGAGCTAAGCTCATTAGTCTTCCTTGCAAGCCTTATATAAGGCTCAAGGCTCATTATAGACCCCTTAAATACGTCAAACAACATTATTCTACAAAATTGGGTTATTATCCCTAGTAATGCGCAAAATTCATAGATCATTCGTATATTAATTTTTATAAAACGGGAGTTTTCGACAATTAACCATTAAAAAAAGACCCCTTAACCGGGGTCTTTGCGCGTTCACACTGAAATTCCGTTATTTTTAGCGCACTGAAATTTGTCTTATTTTAGACATTTCATGCTAAATGCTCAGTCATCTCCAAGAACTCGTTGATATCAGCCACGATCAAATCTGTAGCCCCTTGCCAGAAATCTGGCTTAGTCAGATCCACACCCAAATGTTTGAGCACCAAATCCTCCAATGTCATCACGCCGGTATCCTGCAACAAGCTATCATATTTGTCTGCAAAGGAAGCTCCCTCTTGTAATGCCAGACGATATAAGCCTGTACTGAACATATAACCAACAGTGTACGGGAAATTATAGAAAGGTACATCTGTGATATAGAAATGCAGCTTCGACGCCCAGAAGTGAGGATGGTATTCAGAAAGCACACCACAGAAAGCTTCTTTCTGTGCTTCCACCATCAGAGCAGACAGTTCCTCAGCATTTACAAGGCCTTCCTTACGTTTTTCATAAAAACGAGTCTCGAACAAGAATCGAGCGTGAATGTTCATAAAGAATGCCACACTGTTCTGTATCTTCGTTTCAAGCAGTGCCAGCTTCTCCTCTGCATTGCCCGCAGCTTTAACCTGAGCATCAGATACAATCACTTCTGCAAAGGTTGAAGCGGTCTCTGCAACGTTCATTGCATAATTCTGATTAAATACAGGTTGATCATCAAGCAAGTAGGAATGATAGGCATGTCCCAGCTCATGGGCCAATGTTGAAACATTGGAAGGTGTGCCGCTGTAGGTCATGAATATCCGTGATTCTTTGCTCTCAGGGAAGGAAGTACAGAATCCACCAGGACGTTTGCCATTACGATCCTCAACCTCGATCCAGTTATTATCAAAGGCACGCTCTGCAAACTCAGCCATCTTAGGACTAAATTTACGGAACTGTGTGACGATATCCTTCGCAGCTTGATCATAAGGGATTTTGCCGGAGGATTTGCCTACAGGAGCTTCGACATCGACCCATGAGAGGGAATCCAACCCCAGCAGCTTGGCTTTGCGCTGAAGGTAGGACACGAGTACAGGTTTGCTCTTCGTAATTACGTGCCACATCGTATTTAAGGTGTCCTGTGTCATACGATTGATGCTGAGCGGATCTTTTAGAACATCGTCCCAGCCTCTGCCCTTATAGAGCTTCAGGCGGAAGCCTGCTAAGTGATTTAAAGTATCTGCGCAATTATCTGCCGCTTCAGTCCAAGCCTCTTCCCATTTATGGAACATCGCTTGACGCACTTTTGGATCTGGATCATCCAGCTTATTAAAAGCTTGACCTGCAGAAAGCAGCTTTGTTCCTTCTTCATCCTCAAATGGGATCTTGATTGAGCTTACAATCGTATCATAGTGTCCGCTCCATCCATGATATCCGTCAACAGCTAATTCCAACGCTAAGCTTTCCAGCTCAGGGCTCATCTTCTCACGGGCCAAATCACGGCTCTCGCTCAGTACGAACGTTAAAGGAGCAATCTCTGGACGAGCCATCCACTCAGCCCATACCTTGTCCGTAGTCTGACGAAGTACATTGCTAAATTGCGAGCTGATCCCTTCGAATCCGGCGCGCATGCTTGTCACTTTGGCTGCCAGTCTTACCGCACCCTTGTCCATCTGATTCTGAGCGCCTAGACAGTCTGCGAAGGAAGTGACCTCCACAAGTCTTCCTGAACAGCTCTGAAGCAATGCTATAACCTCATCCAATGCTTTTGTAGACGCAACATCCGTTGGTGCCACAGCATCCTTCACAAAGCCCTGTAAGGATAAAATATCTTTTTCAAGCTTGCTCAAGAAACCTTCTAGCTCTGCAGACGAAGACCCCCCCGGAAAAATAGTATCCAGTTCCCAAGTCAGTGATAACGGTTGTTTCATTTGTACTCACCATTCCTTTGCTTTCATTTGACTTTCTTTGTAATTGTCTTAACACCATGGTAAAGTGAATAACGATATCTGAACATTTATAGCCGATAAACTTTAGGAGGGCATTCATATGAAGCCACTACAAATTTCACCGGAAACAGCCATTACGTTATCCAAGCAACTAGGCGTTCCTTTGGAACACTTGATGCATATGCCCCAACATATTTTACTACAAAAAATAGCGGAGCTATCCAAAAAACAAAATCCCCCACAAACTGAGGGCGAAAATGAAGAGACTCCTTCTGGGAAGGACTCACAATGATTCCTTTTAGTCATACCTGGCCTTATGACATCATTCTAGGCGATATGTATGTGCAATACTGTCCATTCTGCAACTCAGAGAATGTGCTTCTGCCTATGAAGCCAAAAGAATTACAAATCGTTCGTGACGGCAAGAAAAAACTGCTTGTCTTCCCCTGCTGCAGCGCCAGTCCTACAGTTATAGATAATGACGGCGATTACCTTTTGTTCGATCGAGCTGTCAGATAAGCAAATCCTAACACTTTCTTTCTACAAAGCGCAGAGGAGAATTAAATTCTCTTCTGCGCTTTTTGTTGTTCGCAAATCGTTATGAACTTGAAGACAAGCCTTCGACATCAACCTCAACCTCTACAGCCTCAGCACGCATTTGCTCCCGTAAAATAACCCACTGCTCACGTGCCGCTCGAATCATCGCCGCATCCATAATCTTCTGATCATTAATCAGACGGGAGAACCACATCACAGCCACTGAGTATTCTCCGATGCGCCGATTAAGTTCGCCGATCAGGTACATGAGCCGGGCATCATTGCCGGCAATGCCATCTTTTTCATAGACCTTAACATACTCGTCCAAAGAATAACGTAAAAAACGCTTCTCCTGCTCAGTCTCCCCTTGGTAGCGATAGAGCCAAGCAATGTGATGCAGCAGACTTGCAATAATCCGATCTTTATCGTTAATACTCTGAGCACATAAAAGCGCCAGCTTATAGGTCTCGAGCGCAGTTTCCCAGTCTCTTTTCTCCCCAAAGTCTCGGCTCTTCCAGCGTTTCCCTACCTGCTCATTAAATGCCTTACGCTGACGTTCCGTCAGCTTGTCAGCCGAATTTTCTGTGGAGGCAAACCCGCAATTGGGGCAGACCCGTACAACATAATAATCCGGATTCTCATTTTTATAATATGCGCAGAAATCAGCATCACGCCGAATAGCCTTTTTTAGGCTAGGACGTACCCGCGAGGTTGAAAATTCATTTTCACAGTTGCAACACTTGACCTTTATAGAATATAGGGGTATTAACTCTGTCAAGTACTCTCATTCCTTTCAGGATCAACCTGTCCCTTGTTATTCCTGGGGCATGTTAACAAAATGATGTGCAGGACCTGCAAGGCGGCTAAGCACGAATGAACGCAGTGGTTCTTCGACTCCAGTCTCCACCAGTGCCTCTTTCATACATTGTAGCCACTCATCAGCACGTTCTGGAGTAATAGGAATATGCATATGCCTTGCTCTCATCATGGGATGTCCATGTAATTCCGAATAAAGCGGACCCCCGCCAAAAAACTGTGTCAGGAATTGATATTGCTTCTCCAGAACTGGAGTAATATCTTCAGGGAACAAGGGTCCCAGCTGCGGATGAAGCTGTACCTTGGCATAGAACACTTCCACCAACCGATGTAGTGCTTCAGCCCCCCCTAGATTGTCATATATACTCTCATTTGGATTCATTGAGGTTACCAGCCTTCTTCCATATTAATGAAACGTTACGTATTTTATTATACCAAAGATAAGCATAACACGGATATCCGTCGAAAGTGCTCTCTAAAGTACAGAAAAAAGACGCTAAACTATAGTTCAGCGCCTGAAGAGTAAGGTTAGTAGGTCCTAAATTCCTCATCACCAGGAGGGACGAGAGAGACCCGGATTACATATACAAAAGCACAAACGAGAACTCCGGCTATAACGCTCATCGCCATCACTCCATCCCATTTAATCGTGTAACAGAGGGTGCATTTATTTATTACATAATATCATAATTCCTGCGAAAAAGCACAGATAATTGTAACCGCTTTCTCCATTTTTTTGTGCTGTTTGTCCCTCTTTTTGCATACATCTAACCATAGACCAGGAGGCGTTAATTATGACTTTTAAAAAGATTGGCGGCCCGCTGCTGGGATTCATATTGGCTGGTTGTATGCTGCTGATGTTACTTCATCCTGAAGCATCTCTTGCCGCAGCCTTACGTGGCCTGGCCATCTGGTGGGATGTGCTCTTCCCTTCACTGTTTCCATTCTTCGTCATTTCTGAAATCATGCTAGGCTTAGGCATTGTCCATCTCTTCGGCGCTTTACTTGATCCACTGATGCGCCCCCTCTTCGGTATACCTGGCAGCGGTGGTTTTGTCGCGGCCATGGGATATGTATCAGGATATCCCGTTGGAGCCAAATTAACCGCTAAGCTGCGGGAGCAGAAGCTGATCAGCAGAATCGAAGGTGAACGCCTTGTAGCATTTACAACCTCCTCCGATCCTATTTTTCTACTAGGGGCGGTATCCGTTGGGTTCTTTCGCGATGCTTCTTTGGGGCTAATATTGGCACTAGCCCACTACGGAAGTGGCTTAATGGTTGGTCTCCTAATGTCATTTCATGGACGTAAGGAACAAAAGACTCCCACCCAAGACCCAACAAAAAGTAGTTCTGACGCCCCCTCTGCTCCAGCAAAACAAGGATTCGGCAGAATACATGCCGCACTCCTTGCGATGTCCGAAGCCCGGCGCAAGGATGGACGGAGCTTCGGGGAGCTGTTAAAAGGAGCGATCCAATCCTCGCTACAGCTTATTATTGTCGTAGGGGGTCTGGTTGTATTCTTCAACGTGCTAATGGAGCTGCTTGCCCGTGCCGGAATCCTGCCCTCACTATTTAGCCTGGCCGGATCTCTCGTCTCCCTTGTTGGAGGGCCTCCCGAATTAGCTCAGGCCTTGATCAGCGGATTGTTCGAGGTCACCATAGGTGCTCGTTCTGCTGGTGAAGCCGCTTCTTCCATCCCGCTTCAATTCAAGGTCGCAGCAGCTGCCTTTATTCTCTCTTGGGGCGGATTATCTGTACATGCCCAAGTCGCCAGTATTTTGAACGGTACCGGGCTGCGTTATCTGCCGTTCTTAACTGCACGACTAATACATGCCATACTCGCAGCAGGTCTCGTGGTGGTGCTATGGAAGCCTGTGATGGGATCAGGATTGTCTTCTGCCTGGGTCTCTCTGCCTGCCTCCACTGCCTTTACACCATCAGCCTCAGGTGTCACTGCCAGTCTAGCTCTACTGAGTCTTATACTAGCCGCTGCTCTTCTAGTGTCACTGCTTATCCCTGCCTTTATGGCAATGCTCCGATTGATGCGCCGAAGTTGATTACATATTGTGTTCCGGGGCAAGATTGATTATGATCGGTGTATGACGGAATTATATAAAGGAGCTTGTACATCTTGAGATATTATGTTCTGGACCGCGGTGATGAGCTGTCAATCAAACTTGCCGAGCAATTTCACAAGCTGGCGGCGGAGCGGGATTTGCAACTGGATGCCGAGTCTCCGGAAATCGTCATCTCGATAGGTGGAGACGGCACAATGCTGCACGCTTTTCATACCTTTATCGACCAGATTCCCAACTTAGCCTTTGTAGGTGTGCACACAGGACACCTCGGCTTCTATGCGGACTGGCAAGCAGAAGAGCTGCCCACCTTAATCGATTATATGTGCGGAACCGGTGAATCTGAGCCGCAGAAACCGCGTATTGTGAAATATCCATTAATAGAGCTGGAGATTCACAAAAAATCGGGATCTTCGTCTCACATTGCCCTCAACGAATTTACCCTTAAAGGGGTGGATGGAACTATAATGATCCAAATCGACATCAACGATGTCACCTTCGAAATGTTCCGGGGCGATGGACTTTGTATTTCAACTCCCTCTGGCAGTACAGCTTATAACAAAAGCCTAGGGGGCGCTATGGTTCACCCTTCAATAGAAGCGCTGCAGATTGCCGAAATCGCGTCTATTAACAACCGTGTATTCCGGACAATGGGCTCGCCGCTACTACTGCCAAAGCATCATCATTGTGACATTTTTTCATGTAAAGACCAGCGTTTGCTGCTCACCGTAGATCATAACAACATTCCTGTTGATGACCTGATTTCAGTACGCTGTCAAGTTTCAGACAAAAAAGTCAGCTTCGCAAGATATCGTCCGTTTCCGTTCTGGAACCGTGTCCGTGAAGCTTTCTTAGTCTGAGATCAGGGGATCAAAAAGCTGGAGATTTCAATATCTCCGGCTCTTTTTGGTGTGACAAAACTAACACCAATTGATAGACATAGAGAGAAATCAAATGGTATAATGAGGCTATTTTACAAAGAGTTACATAAAAGGAGAGAGTACTGTTGAAAAAATTATTATCCCTCTTGAGCATAAGTCTTCTGGCCCTGATACTGGCGGTCCCGGCTTTTGCTGCTTCAAAACCGATTGATGTTTATATCAACGGCAGTAAGGTTTCCTTTACCGCAGGAACCCCTTACTTAGCGAACAATTCTGTACTTGTCCCTTTCCGGGTCATCTTCGAAAAGCTTGGACTGCAGGTGCTTTGGGATGCCAAGACTGGAACAGTAACAGGTAAAAGTTCAAATCTGGCGATCAGCCTGAAAATTGGCAGCAACCGTGCAACCGTTAACGGAACCGTGAAAAAACTGACCACCGCACCAGTCTCCTCAGCTGGCACTACATACATTCCTTTACGTTTTATCGCAGAGGCAACCGGAGGCACAGCCGTCTGGAATTCAACCAGCAGAAGCGTCCAAATTACCACCCCAGTATCCAAAGATAAGGACGAAGCAGCGATTACAGCATTAATCCGTTTGTCTAATAAGTATTTCAATGAAGAAAAAGCGATTAGCTTCTATTCCCTTATGGATTCAGAATCCTCTAATGCGGAGTCAGTGGCGGATCTCAATGCATCCTTTGAGATTTTTGATATAAAAAATACTATTGAAAGTTTGGAAATCATTGATATTACAGGCGATGACGCTACTGTTTATACATTGGAAAGCTCTCGCCGGACAGGTGGGGCTTATACGCCAGATACAGAGGACGAATACATGTATACACTTGTCCGCAAGAATGGAAGCTGGAAAATATCATCTGTGGAATCCCAAAGCTCCGTGATACTGCTGACTCGTGAACAAGCTCTAAAAACAGCAGCTAACATTCCTCAAAATGATGCGGATGCCATCAAAGGTAATATCACCAAATATTATCAAGCTATGAATGAACAAAATCCGGCGGCTGTTCTTTCCACCATGACTTCATACGGAGAAGAATATGATACCTCCCTTAAGGAAGATCTGGAAGATTTCTTTACTTCATACGACGTCACTTATACTCCAAGCGTTTCAAATATCTACTATTTTAGCGCCAAAGAAGCAGCTATTTATGTGGAAAACAAAGAGAAAGATGCCAGTGAAGAGGAAACTTTTGAGCAAGGCACTATCTTCATTTTATCCAAGTCGGATAGCGGGGTATGGACTACTGATAACACCTATAGCGTTTACTATAAACTTGTGAAATCCTAAAACCATACGTCACAGAAAGTTAATTCGTGCAGTGTATACTTTCTTATCTTATAAATTATATAAAAAGGGCGTATGATTCCATGAAATCCAATAAAGTAATAAGTGCACTTCTAGGCAGCTGTCTGGCTTTATCCCTAACTTTTGCTCCAGTAGTTTCTGCTGCCGATGCCGCTCAGGCATCTACAGATAACCGTGATCTTATCAATGAAGTCATGAATATTCTGGAGAACTATAACCTCTCCGGTGTAGATAAGGATACTTTGATTCGTGGAGCCATTGACGGCATGGTGAACACCCTGGATGATCCTTATAGCCAATACTTCAATACCGAGGAAGCGGCACAATTTGAACATGATGTTGATCTGGAATACGTTGGTATTGGTGTTAGATTGCAATATACCGCAACAGAACTCTACATCGAAGACATAACACCCGGTTCGCCTGCAGAACAAGCAGGTCTGAAACGCGGTGATACGATAGTCAAAATTAACGGAATCCCCGTTGAAGAGACCGAAGGAGACGAGTTAAGCGGAGCCGCAGGCACCAAGGTCACTCTGCAGGTGCTCCGGAATGGAGTGACTAAATCATTTCGTGTAACCCGAAATGAAATCAGCTCGACTTCTGTTACCGGAACTATTGTTGGACAGAAGATAGCCTACATCACACTGAGTGGTTTCACACAGAATTCCGATGAAGAATTTGCCGCTATGCTGAAAAAGATGCGTGCAGCAGGTATGAAATCGATGGTGCTTGATTTGCGTGACAACTTAGGCGGCTATATGGATTCGGCATACAACATTGTCTCCAATTTCATGGATAAAGGCATCATGATGTATACCTCCGATCAAACCGGAGCACTTACTCCAGTAACGATTACCAGTGGCAGCAAAATAGGCGTACCCGTCGTTATTCTAACGAATGAGTACACTGCCAGCGCTTCTGAGGCGCTTACTGGCGCATTACGCGACAATAAGCTCGCTACCGTCGTAGGCACTCGTTCTTTCGGCAAAGCACGTATTCAGAGCCTGCTTCCAATGTCCAATGGAGACATGCTGAAGCTGACTACGCAGAAATACCTAACTCCAAATAAAGAAGACTTTAATCACATCGGGCTTGCACCGGATATTGAGGTTAAAGGCAAAACTGCGCAGCTGATTACCGCTCTACAGATTGCAGGAATGAAAAGCATTGAGGTTTCCGGTGATCATCATATCTTGAATGTCAACGGGGTTGCCTTTGCTGGTAATGTGGGTCTAATAAAGCAAGGAGATAAGACTTATGCTTCTTCGCTCGTACTAGGTGCACTGATCGAAGGCGACATCACATGGGATGCCAAGAACAAAAAAGTCATCGTAACGAACGGGACAGGTAAAGCGACCGGCTTTACGTTGTCCTCCAAAGAGGCGCTTTCTCAGAACGGCGAGACCTTCATTGAATTAAATGCCTTTAAGAAGAAGTTCCCTGCTCTTGTATGGAGTTACAATGCAACACAGAAACAATTGAAATTATCTGTAAAATAGATCCTTAATCTAGCTAATCATTAAGCTGCTGAATCAAGCACCCATGAGTAAAAACAGGAGTTGTCACATAAGCCATGAAATGGCCGTTGGGACAACTCCTGTTTTTTGTTTAGTTTGATAATATTTGCACCTACGAAACATCTGTAGCACCTATCGGACATGGATGACCCTAAACGCAGTATTAATCCATATTTGTGGTGCTATCGGACTCCATAGTCGCTATTGGTATAAAAAACACCATAATTACTCCTCTTTCTAAAGAATAGCATCATTGGAGTCCGAAACCCTGCTCAAAAGGCTGAAAATTCGCAAATAACGGCATCTGGGTCCTTAAGCCTCAGGGGTTGATGACACTGCTAGGTCAAGCTGCCAACGACTAATAGCATAGAGCAGCAGAGCAACACAGAGTAGCAGAAACACTGAGCAGCATAGTAACAGAGCAACACTGAGCAACACCACAACACTGAGCAGCGATCTCCAAGTACCGGGAGAAACGCTGCTCTGCTATTTTTTATAAGAAAAAAAGCTGGCTCATTCGTAGAAGGACTCTACTTATGGTTCAGCTTTCATCATTAAGGTTGCGAATTTTCTATGTTTTGATTGTTTTGATTGTTTTGATTGTTTTGATTGTTTTGATTATTCTGGTTGTTTTGAGCGTTTTGAGGTTTTGGTGTGTTTTGGGGCTTCTGAGACTGACCTTGTGGCGGTCTGCCTTGGAAATCCTTTTTGGATTTCTTGCCCTGTGAATCCTTGCCCCGGTGATTTCGGCTCTGATGTTCTCTCACAGGTCTATCCTTCGCCATATTGTCCTTAGAAGAAGTCATCTCTTTAAATGCCAATGAGTGATTCGAGCCTTGCTTAGAGGATGTTTCTTTAGCAGAAAACTCTTTATCTGCAGCCGCTTCATCACTAGCTTCCGATTCTTGATCCAAGGCCTCTTCATCACTCGGCTCTGGTATTTCTTTGATCAAAATATCCTTGAACATGCCTTCTTGTGGTACCTCTTTCAATTTATGCAGCACAAAATAAGCGCACCCAAAATTGCAGTATTCATTAATATAATCAACCATACCCGAAATCGCTGTATCCCGATTCACCTTAGGATGGTTGTCCCGGTAAAAACCTTTCAAACGTAACTGACTGTAACCCCAGTCACCGATAATATAGTCGTATCTTTCCAGCACCTCGCTATATCTCCCGCGAAATGCCTCCGGATTCCAACCATCCTTATGATCCAACATAAGTTCATAGCCTTTTCCGCCTATTACGATCAAACCTTTTGCCGCCTGCCTTTCTTTGGGAATCATGACGTTGATTATACCGCCATCTATGTGGAATATTGGGCTTTCGGTCGCTGTTCTCGAACCGCTCCTACAGCTCCAATATTCCCCTCCAATGACGCAAATCAACGATTTTTATGGGTAACCTAAGAGCAGAGATTTCAGAACGCTGTCGCTCTTCCTCCTCTTACTAACATTCTCCGTGAATTAAACCACAGAAAAGCAATAATTAGCTAGAAGAAACCGCACGCTCCTCGCGAGCTTGAGCTGCAGACTTCACCTGCTCATGCGCATGATAAGAGCTGCGAACTAGCGGGCCTGATTCCACATGGCTGAAGCCACGCTTCATTCCCTCTTCCTTCAACAGTGCAAATTCCTCCGGTGGATAATATTTCTCGACATTTAAATGTTTTGGAGTGGGTTGCAAATATTGTCCTAAAGTCAATATATCACAATTTACGGCTCGCAAATCATCCATTGCTTGTAAAATCTCATTCCACTCTTCACCGACACCAAGCATGATGCTCGATTTGGTTGGAATATTCGGTTTCATTTCCTTGGCTCTGCGCAGCAATTCCAAGGAACGAGGGTACTTCGCTTTAGCCCGTACACGATCTGACATCCGTTCCACGGTCTCAATATTATGATTAAGAATGTCTGGATTACTGTTCATGACAATCTCAAGACTATTCCGGTCTCCTAAAAAGTCTGGAATAAGCACTTCAACACTACATAACGGAAGGCGTTTACGAATCGCCGCGACCGTCTCAGCAAAAATCTGAGCGCCACCATCCGCTAGATCATCGCGGGCCACACTAGTCACCACACAGTGACGAAGATTCATTTTCTCTGCAGCTTCAGCTACACGTTCAGGCTCCTGCAGGTCCAGTTCTGTAGGCATCCCTGTATTTACTGCACAAAAACGGCATGCGCGTGTACAAATATCACCTAAAATCATGAAGGTAGCCGTACGGTTTGCCCAGCATTCATAAATATTCGGACACCTAGCTTCTTCACATACGGTATGTAAAGTTTTGGAACGCATCATGCTTTTGATTTCCTGATAGTTGTCACCGGTAGTTAGCTTAATCTTAATCCAATCCGGTTTAGGTTGCTTTGCTGTTTTATTAGACAAAATGATAAACCCCGCTTCCTCCTGAATGTGATGCTGCAGATGAAAGTTGCTGCCTCATATTATAACATGTGCGATTTACAATTGCCTGTTTTTGTGAAATATGCAGGGTGTATCATCTGGAGTTTCCAGCGAGATTTTTCTGGTACCTTTAGACAAGAACGGATAAAAAGTAGTATTTTGCACCAATCTATAAAAAAGCTTCATCCGAAGTGACTACATTCAATTTAATGCCCGGACAAAAGGAGGCTGTTATCTTGCTGGCCCTATTTAAAAATATTAAAAACCGGAGAACCCTGTTATGCCTGTCCGCGGCCGCTATCCTTTGGGGTGGTTTAAACCTTCCCGTTGCAGCAGCTGTAGCGCGGCCTACTATCCAACCGGTGATGAGCAGCGGGGATCCCGCTAGTGCTAGCAAAGAAGCGCAATGGTCTGGCCGTAGACAGATTTATGAGCAAATGAGCGCAGCTACTGGTATCCCTTGGTTTAGGTTCGCAGCCATTGATCAATATGAACGCACGCTCGCCAAAAAGGGAGCCTCAGGGCAGCCTGTCTCCACGCGCCTTACAGCCATAAAAATCCCGGCACCGGTATGGGCTGGTCCACTTAACCCGGATCAAGGGGATACTTCCCCGAAATCCATTAGCTTCTTTGATGGTTTTGGCAGTGATGGCTCAGGAGACGGCATTGCTGATCCAGAGAATGATGCGGACGTTCTGTATAGTATGGCTAGACACTTATTGAAGTATGGACAATCCGCTAGTGATTTCAGTATCGGGGTCTGGGAGTATTATCACAATGGCCGCGCCTCGCAGCGCATTACCCAGTTCGCGAAGTTATATGAACATTTTGGACGGCTGGACCTATCCGGCAATGCCTTCCCGCTTCCCCTAAGTAACCTTTATTCTTATCGTAGCACTTGGGGTACTGGAAGAAGCTGGGGCGGAGCACGTATCCATGAAGGAACAGATTTATTTGCACCTCAAGGAGTGCCAGTACGAAGCACCTGCTTTGGCTTAGTAGAGACAAAAGGCTGGAACCGGTACGGTGGCTGGAGAATTGGCATTCGCGATATCGAGAACCGTTACCATTATTACGCTCATCTATCTGGATATAACAAAACCATTTCTCGCGGAGATATAGTCACCCCCGGTGAGATTATTGGCTGGGTAGGCAGCTCGGGTTACGGCAATCCCGGAACACAAGGAAAATTTCCTCCACATCTACATTTTGGCATTTACCGCGATCGCGGAATTACCGAATGGGCTTTTGATCCGTTTCCGTTGCTGAAACAATGGGAGAAACAGGAATATAGAGACTTAAAGAACAAAAGAAGCAAAAAAAGTGCTGTAAATTAGAATAAGGTCCCTTTCCTTAGAGAGGGGCCTTTTCTTTTTTAATACAACATCAAACAGCCAAAAGGTTCAATGCTGACCGTAAGCTTATTATTATTTTTAAAAGTTGCTCCAGACAATAAATCAGTTAATTCGTTCTTATCAGCTCGATATGGGCTAAGCTCTAGTTGGTACGGGTTTGGAGAATTATTGATAATCAGCCCTATCTTCTCGTGCTCCACACCTCGTATGTAGCCAAGCACATTACGAACTTCATCAGTAAACCAAGGACGAAATGAACCTTTGCGCAGAACTTCATGGCTTTTTCTCAGAGAAATCAATTGTTGATACCACTTATGCAGCACTGCATTCTGAGCTTGTTCTTGCCATATCATAGCTTTTCTACAGTGGGGGTCTGTCGCCCCTTCCATCCCAACCTCATCCCCGTAATAGATCATTGGAATACCGATATAGGTCATCTGGAAAAAAACAGCCAGCATCATACGTTCAACAGCGGTACTCACGTGGTCCCAACCACGCCCACCTTCTTTACATGCCGTAAGAAACCGCAGGGTATCATGGCTGCCAAGCAACTGAAACATTGCCGAATTCGCCTGGTCATTATACAATGCCTCCTGATGGAGCAATTGCTCCATAAAGCGAACTGGCCCCGTAGATTGTTCCGCAAAAAATTCCAACACTGCATCACGAAGCACATAATTCATTCCTCCATCGAACTGATCCCCTCTAAGCCATGGCCCAGAAGCATGCATAATCTCACCGATCAGCAGGATTTCAGGATATTCAGATTTGAGCTCTTGCCGAAACCGGGACCAAAAACGCGGATTAACTTCATTGGCCACATCCAGACGCCAGCCGTCAATCCCTGTCTCGCGCACCCAATACTTCGCAACCTCAATCATGTAATTCGCCGTATCCGGATTGTCCATGTTCAGCTTTGGCATATGCGCTTCAGCTTTGGCAAACGTTTCATAATTGGGTACGGGCGTCTGCGTAACCGGAAAGGAATGAATGAAGAACCAATCTTTATACGGAGATAGCTCTCCTTTTGCCAACACATCTTTAAACGCGAAAAAGCGGTCTCCCGAATGATTAAACACAGCGTCTAAAATCACTTTGATTCCATGCCTGTGTGCCTGGCTGACCAGCACCTTCAATCCTTCCATATCCCCAAATACTGGATCAACCTTATAGTAATCGGAGGTATTATATTTATGCTCTGAAGGAGACTCAAATACAGGCGTCATATAAACAACGTTTACTCCTAACTGTTGCAAGTAGGGCATTTTGTCAGAAATGCCTTGTAAGGTCCCTTCGTTATAACTGCTAGGATAGATTTGATAGGTTACTGCATCCATGCTCCATGAAGGTAACTTCAACGCCTCAGAATGATGGAGATATGCATATTGAAAAGAACCCGCACGTTCGCGGCTCTCCGACGCCCCTCTCTCTCCATACCAGACATATTCACCCGCAGGATTAGTTACATGGAATAGATATCTGCATTTTTTCGTAGGGTTCTCAATGACCGCTTCATGTATCTCATAAACACCTGCCGACCCAATCCGCTCCATCTGCAAAGGAACTTCATGCCCCGGAGAATCATAACGGTCTGAGTAGATGACGGTACAGGATAATTGCTGTCCAGCTTGCGTGAACAGTCTGAGCTTCAAGATGCCCGTACCCACAGGATAGGCAAACGGATCTTCACTTGTATGATATAAAAACCATGTATGAGGCATAACTTCCAAACTCCTTTTTTATGCTTTTATCTTTAAATCTATGAGACTCTTTGTGATTAGAGAGACTGCTAAATTTGTGTTATTATGGTTACAAATACCGTTCCGGATTATGAGGGGAAGACAATGAAAGTAACCATATCTGATATTGCCAAAGCAGCCAATGTGGCTAAATCTACTGTATCCAAAGTATTAAACGATTCCCCAAAAATATCACAGAAAACGAAACACAAGGTTCGCGAAATTATGAAGCAGATGAACTATACACCAAGCAGTATCGCTACTGGATTAGCCAGACAAAGCAGCTGTAATATTGGTCTCCTGGTCGATATGTCCAAGGAAAGTGAATTTCTAAACCAGTTTTTCTACAACATCATCGGTGGAATAGAAAGTGTAATTGCGCCTTTAAAATACGAGCTGACTATTTCCAATGTGCAGCACAGTAGTCCGGAAGGACATTTTCTAAATAGACTTGTATTCAGCAAACGTGTCGACGGAATCATAGCGAATAACTCCGTACTTACGGAAGAGCTTTGCGAAGAACTGAACCGCTTGGAGTTTCCCTACATCTCCATCGGCGAAATTATGACTCCCGGAAGCTGGGTCGATTTCGATAATGAAGCAGGCGGCGGCATGCTGACCTCACATTTAATAAAGCAGGGGTATTCCAAAATAGCCTTCATAGGCGGGCAGCAGCAGGAAAAGATTTATACCCATCGTCTGAGTGGATATTTGCAAGCATTGCAGCAAGCAGATCTTGCGGATCAGCAGCAATGGATTATCAATTGTAAGGCTGATGAACATGAGAGCTATCATGCTGCACTTGAGCTTCTACAGAGCGAAGATCGACCAGACTCCGTAGTATGCATGAACAGCTATGTTGCCTTCGGGGTGCTTCAAGTTGCAAAATCACTGGATATTCATGTTCCATCACAGCTCGGCATCGCAGCTTTTGATGAGTATCCTCTGTCCCGTTATACTACGCCTCCTCTAACCTCTCTGAATATCGACACGTTCCAGCTGGGGGTATCTTCAGGCGAGCTGCTGATGCAACGCATTCGTAATAACAACATGCCTACCGGGCATTTGCTTCTCGAGCCAGAACTCATTCCCCGTGAGTCAACCATGAGATCCCAGTTCCCGGCGGGAACTTAGTGAGGAGGCAGAAGCTTGGTTGCGCTGAGTGAGTGCTGATTTAGCTTGATCGAATTTGAGTAGCTAAAATGGCTACATCGGATTTAATTGCATTTTGTGCAATAGAAATCCTTATAAGATGGGTAACATTCGATTTAATTGCACTTTGTGCAGTCAAAACTCGTGAAATCGGCAAAAAACAGCCTTTTTCCTGAATTCTACTGTACAAAATACAGTTAAATCTTTCTACCAGCTTCAAACAGAAAGTCTAATTGTACTTTCTGCAATTAAAAAGCTTCATACTGCTTACCAAGGAGCGGCCCCATACGGGAGCCGCTCCTTGTTGTGTTTAAAAACTGTAGATATTATGAAGCTTATAGATCCTTCCAGCGCTGAACCGTCAGATTTACGGTTTGTGCACCGCCTGTTGGCGTAAGGGTTCGATTGGAAAGATCCGATCCATTCGAATTCACCTCCACATTAGTCCAAGCGCCTCGTGTAACTTTGTATTGAATTGCTGTTCCCGCCGGTAGACTTAGTGTGATGGAGTAAATACCATCACTGCCCTTCGTCAGTTGGTAGTTCGGATCTGCCACATTCCAGCTATTGAAAGAGCCGGAGAGATAAACGGGACCACTCACAGGAGTAGACGCAGGAACAGTTACTCGGAATGTAACACTATCCGCTTGTGGTTCTCCTGCGGTGATGTTGCCATTCACCATACTCCAGGTGCCCGCAGCAAAATGATAGTTATTGCCGCCATTGTTATCCCATGTGCCACTGCCATTATTAAAGGCTGCGGTCAGCCCAGCTGCCGTGCCCAGCTGAATCGTAACCGCCTTATATCCTGTAAAAGCAGAAGCTTGGAGCTGCTCGCCTGGAGACGTCGTCCAGACCGTTGAACCATCGAGCTTATAATGGATATAAGAGCTGCTATAAGCCGCATTCTTATAATAGATCGTTGCCGTGCTGCCGACAGGTGTTGCCGTTGGCGTTGGTGTAGGCGTTACGGTCGGTGTCGGAGTTGGCGTTGGCGTTGCCGTTGCCGTTGGCGTTACGGTCGGTGTCGGCGTTACCGTTGGCGTCGGTGTTGGCGTTGGTGTTGCTGTTGGTGTTACGGTTGGCGTCGGTGTCGGCGTTACCGTCGGTGTAGGCGTTACAGTTGGTGATGGTGTCGGCGTTACCGTTGGTGTCGGCGTCACTGGTCCACCCGATTGAATATTGCCAGTTGGTGTATAAGTCCAGGTGCCGGCACTAAATAAATAGTTGCTGCCCCCGTTACTGTCCCAAGTACCGCTGCCATTGTTAAAGCAAGCTTCAAGCTGGCTGGCTGAGCCGATATTAATCGTTATTTTGTTGTAGCCTGCTACATCAGAGACAGGTATCGCCACACCTGGTGATGTCGTCCAAGTTCCTCCTACAGGGCGATAATGAATATAAGGCGAGGTATAGCCCTGCTTATAGTAAATAGTGACACTGTTCCCCGCTGGTGTTGTCACTGAAGCAATCGCGCTAAGGAGGGATAGATTGCCTGCTGCATCCATTGCTTTTACCGTATAG
Organism: Paenibacillus sp. FSL H7-0735; assembly: GCF_038008505.1. NCBI lineage: Bacteria > Bacillati > Bacillota > Bacilli > Caryophanales > Paenibacillaceae > Paenibacillus > Paenibacillus sp. FSL H7-0735. The sequence goes on from NZ_JBBOZH010000001.1 coordinate 6,116,509, forward strand.
TCATACGTAGTACTGGCGGATAATCCGTTATCCGTATATGAAGTAGTTGCGGATGTACCCACTTTGACGCCGTTGCGATAAATTTCATATCCGGTCACACCTACATTGTCGGTGGAAGCGGTCCAGCTTACTAAAGCACTGGATGCATTTTGAACAGTTGCGGTCACGTTAGTTGGTACAGTTGGAGCCACTGTATCTGTAGGAAGCTGTTGTTTTGCATAAATTTTGGCTGCATTTGCACCCACGGTTACAGTGATCTGCTTGCCAGTTGCTCCACCCGATTGTACAGTTACCGTATCCGAAGTGTTCAACTGGTTATAAAGAACCGTCCCGACTGCCAAGCTGCTCTCTGCACGCAGTGGAATGGTAACGGTCTGCGAGCCGCTGGATTTATTACTAAATACGGAGATAACTTCCTGCCCCAGATTAGTTCCAGTGTCGATACGACGTGAAAAAGCATATAAGTTCTGTGCAGACCACATTTCACGTTGAGTGCCTGTACGGAGTGCCGGATTATTTTTCCGAATCTCATTAAGTTTGGCTACGTGCTTGTAGGTGCTGGCATTCTCATTAAAATAATTCTCTAATACATTGCCGTTTGCATCCCGTTTCACCATTGACCAGCGGTTCCAGGTATCGGCGATGCCTCCCGTCATAATCTGTCCATTACCATTGCCTTTGTTCTGTTCCGTACCTTGGAAGACTACGGGTGTTCCACGCACTGTAAAAATAAAAGTCAAAGCGTTCTGCAGCTTATCTACGCTTCCTCCAGCTTCTGTGAGAAAACGATTGCGGTCATGATTGTCGATAAAGGTGACCATGTGATTGGCATTTCCGTTGTAGTAGGAATCCTGTGCCAAGGTACTTTTAATATTGGAGTCAAAAGACTGCCCATATGCGAAGCTATTTAGAACGGAGAAGAACATTGGGAAATCAAGCATGCCCCACTCCTTGTTGTTGCCGACCCAGCGCGAGACAAATTCAGCATTGCCGTCAAAATTCTCGCCAAAGGTATTAACCCCCAGATAATTTTGCAGTTCACCAATATCAGTCGGCTTCATCAGCTTGGCTGCGTCTACACGTGCACCATCTGCTCCTGTATAGTCAAACCAGCCTTTAATCGAATCAAATACGGCTTTTTTAGCAGCAGGGACATCGAAGTCAATGTCATCCAGTCCGCCTAGATCATGATTTTCTAAGTAATCCTGTGCCCATTGATCGTATCTTCCGTCTGCCAAAGACCAGTTGATATCTCCATTATGGTGATACCAAGCCGGGTTATTAAAAGGAGCTGCTGGCTGCAGACTAGGGATATCATAGTAGGCTTGGGTACCCAGCATATAATCCCCGATATGGTTCGGCACAACGTCGATCACCACCTTGATGCCAACCGCATGTGCGGAATCCACTAACTCCTTCAGCTTCTCCTTTGTACCAAAGTAGGGATTGGCTGCGTTAGGGTCCTTAACGTTGTACCCGTGATACGCTGTATTTTTACCGCTGCCATTGTTCTCCCGATTCGTCATTTGCGGCTCCGCCACTGGGGAAATCCAGATCGCGGTGTACCCCATATTTTTAATATAAGACAGCTTGTCGATCACCCCTTGCCAATCTCCGCCTTTCATATAACGGAAATCTTCTTCAGAGTTCTCGCCATAGCGAATTGCCGCTCCCGTAGCATTGTTGGAAGAGTCCCCGTCATTAAACCGGTCAACCATAATCTGATAAATGGTATCATTCTCGTTAATCGTACCGATGCTGGCCGCATCTGCCTGTTGTGGCGCTAAGACGAATAAATTAATCACAGTAGAAAGAAGAATAGATGTAATCAGAACGGGCACGTACCATAACTTACGTTTCATCGCGCGCATCTCCCTCTCTTATTAAAGCGTATTCATAACACACTAAAACCTACTTCTTGGATTAAAAACGACCTTTCCAGCGATGTTTTTGGCATAGAAACAAACGAATTTTAGGGAAACCGGTTTCCCTACTAAAAATTACCATGACACCAGACGCGTTGTCAAGCCTTAAAATTGAAATGCACAACAAAAAAAGAGCTCCTATTTCGGAAGCTCTTGGGGTTGAATATTTAGTGTTTGAGTTCAACGTCCTGTACTCTGAATAAACTGCAAGACTTCATTCATAATTCGGTCCTTCTCTTCACAATGGCACACCATATGACCACTGTTGTCGACCATCAGCACCTGTTTTTGGGTCGCCTTGATCATATGATGACGTAGGTAATCGGCGCTTCTAGTCTTCACTAGATGATCCCGTTTCCCTTGCACGATCAGGGTTGGAGTCTCAATATGCGGATAAACAGAAAAGCTTTCACGAACCAGTCGCTGGAACTCTCGAGTTGCTTTTGGAGGCGTTGAATTGAATTTACTAATATAAGTTTTTAGCATGGAAAAGCTCGCAAGGGTCTTAATAATTTCTACAGGATTCAGCGGAAACACAGGGGTAGACAACAAAGTGAGAGATTTAATCCAAGGTTTATAGCGCACTGAAAGATGTGAAGCAATAAGAGCACCGGTTGAAAAACCGATCAGATGAACTCCGTCATTTGTCTTTAACAGCTCTGTTAATTCATCCTCAGCACTTTGCTGCCAATCATGTCGATCCGAATGCAGTAAATCATTCCTGCTGCCCCCGTGCCCCTTTAGGGTAAATGTTCTGGAACGATAATTATGCTGCTCCATAAACTGGGACAAGGGAGAGATTTCATGCTCACCTCCGGTAAAGCCATGAATAAATAAACAACTTTCCATAATTGTCCCTCTTTTCACATTCCAAACTGAATTCCATCTTTATTGTATAATGCCAATCCCCTTTATTTTCTATTCATTCCAACCTTCTATGTAAAACCTTAACCAAATGATGTCAAGGTTCACCACCGTTATAGGTTCAAAATAAAATATATATTCTATTGTTCCCACCAAAGAAGACCGAGTGCAGAAGTAATCGTTAAACCTACGGCCGAGCTAGATGAAGTTACGTTAGCACAAATAGCAGTCCCCGGCGGAACGATGATGCTGCCCGTAAAGTTCTGTGAGAAGGCTCCCGGCGCTAATTGATAATTGTAAAGCGTTGTTCCCCCGTTAATTGCCGCTGTTGAAGATTGAACGGTCATCGCACTTGTAGCCGCGCTTCCGAGATTATTATTTGTTGGTGTCAAGGTTGCAGGAGAGGTTAACGTCCCCCCTTTGACAATTGTAAAGCTTCCAGACATAGCCGATAGCAGAGAAGATCCGCCGATACTGCCGCTTATACGAGATATATATACGGTTTTTCCGCTGCCAGCAGCATTACTAATCCGAATAGAAGTAATTGCAGAAATAAGACTAAGTACGACCAAACTAGACACGGATGTGTTGGTAGAATACAAGACCGCAGCCTTCGAAGCACTTATTTCAGGTGGCGCGCTGATATCCGGAGATTGGAAGGTATTGACCATATCCACATAAAGAGGTTGATCATTGTCGTTAAACACATATTGATTAGGCATGATTATCCCCTCCCAGTTCTAATATTCCCACCAGCTGATAGATGTTGTCGCTGCTGAAGTTCCCGATGCAATCGTGATGGACGTGGTTATGGAATTTCCGGGAGGAACAACGATTTGTCCAGTAAAGTCAACAATGACGGGACCCGCTGCCAGTAATAAAGATACTAGAGTGGCCGGACCTCCCGTAGGGGCAGCAGTCGAGGTTCTGGCCGTCATCACACTGGTTAACGCACTTCCAAAATTAAAATTTATCGGTGTAACGGTGGTTCCGGTGACCGTAGCGTTCCGAAGTAGAGATAACGTAACCGCAGCTGTTGCCGAGCTAGCTGCAACACGGGATACATACAATGTACGTCCGCTGCCTGCCGGATTACTAATCTGAACAACTAACGGTGCAGCAGTCGTTACCGTAGAAGTAAAAGGGATTCCAAACAATAGCCCCGCCTTAGCCGCTCCTCCCTCCGGAGCTGAATCTATACCAGGTGCAACATACGTGTTGACTTGTTCTGTAAAGAGTGGCTGGCTACTCTGATTAAATACTGAATCGTTTGGCATGCGCTATCCTCCCCGTACTTGAGCTTATCTTATTTTATGCCGCTCTAAGTAGCAGGTTGTTTGGGAAGGTGCGTATTTTTGCTTTTGCAGCCCAATCACCTCTTATTTTTCACCATATATTATTATCACCATTCGAATGGCTAAGGATTGTCCCTAACGGTTCGCGGCTTATTGGACTGCGGTTTATTGATGCTCAGGGCTCAAACGACGGTTAGGGTCCTTTTATGGATAGGGTTCCAGAAAACCCGTAGGAGGTGAATGAAATCCATAACGGTCTGGAACTAGAAAAGCGCAGCAAAATAAAACACACAAAAAAACAGGGGAATCGCTCTAGAAATCCGCAACCTTTTCCACCTCCAAATGGTCGAAGAAAGCGCCGTAAGGTCACGATCAGTCCTTTCTTTTCCGAGCATCAATTTATCGGATTCCCCGTGTCCAGCTCCATTTCGCCTCTGCCTTGGCAAAAAAGCGGAACTAAAACGATGATCTCTTACGCAGTTATGAACCAAGGAGACCACCCTGTTAGCGTCCGCTTGGAGATTAGTCCGAACAGTCTTGATTCTTTTATAGATTCAGAAGAGATCGTGGCTGCAAAAGAAATGAAGGTGCTAGTGCCAAGCAGATTTTTAAAGTGGACTCGGATATCCGCCTCCACGCAACAGCCAACGGGTTTAGGCAAAATTGATGTATACGTCCAAGCCCAGTCTATAGGTATGAGTTAACATTTTTATAAGAGAGGGACGAGGAACTTTGCCTAACTACAGCTCTTTTCAAGCTAATCCCGATAATCTACGAACGCTTATTTTTGGCCGGGATGCCTCGCTGATTGATCATCCGCTTACTACAGATCCAGGCGGAAATCTAACGACAATTATCCTAGATGGTACGATTTCCAATATACTCGGAGCTACCATCACTGCGGGTACTTTGTCCTCAGCAGGAACAGTTACTAACATTCTTAACGGGACTATTACTAGCGTACTCGGAGCTACCATCACTGCGGGTACCTTATCTTCCGCAGGTACGGTTACTAACATTCTTAACGGGACTATCACTAGCGTACTCGGGGCTACCATCACAGCGGGTACCTTGTCTTCCGCAGGTACCATTACTAACATTCTCGATGGCACGATTACCAGCGTGCTCGGAGCTACGATTACGGCTGGTACCTTGTCCTCCGCAGGAACCATTACTAACATTCTCGATGGCACGATTACCAGCGTGCTGGGAGCTACGATCACTGCCGGGACTATTACTAGTGTACTAGGCGCAACCATTACCGCTGGTACTTTGTCCTCAGCAGGAACAGTTACCAATATCCTTAATGGGACCATTACTAGTGTGCTAGGAGCTACAATCACTGCGGGTACCTTGTCTTCCGCAGGTACCATTACTAACATTCTCGATGGCACGATTACCAGCGTGCTCGGAGCTACGATCACTGCCGGTACTATTACTAGTGTACTAGGCGCAACCATTACCGCTGGTACTCTGTCTTCAGCAGGAACAGTTACCAATATCCTTAACGGGACCATTACCAGCGTGCTCGGAGCCACCATTACGGCTGGTACTTTGTCTTCCGCAGGTACGGTCACCAACCTCTTAAACGGGACCATTACCAGCGTGCTCGGAGCTACGATCACTGCGGGTACTCTGTCCTCAGCGGGTACCATTACTAACATTCTCGAAGGCACGATTACTAACGTACTTGGAGCCACCATCACAGCTGGTACTTTGTCTTCTGCAGGTACGGTCACCAACCTCTTAAACGGCACCATTACCAGCGTGCTCGGAGCCACCATTACAGCCGGTACACTCAGTAGTGTGACCTCTATTTCACAACGCAGCTTTATCGAACAGACCACGACGGGTATTGCAACTGCTAATGCCTATACTCCTCTGCCAGCAGTGACTACGAGCGTATTGGGGACCTATTCCTTTTTCATCAATAACACTGGAGCTAACCCAGTCAACACACGAGTAGAAATCAGTGCTGACGGAACGAACTATTTCGTCGATACCACAGGAGATAATCCATTAGCAGCAGGTTCTATCGATGTCATAGTTCCGGCAAGATTCCTGAAATATACACGCTTATCCTATCAATCAACGAATGCAGGAGCCGCCTCAACAATCAATGTAAGTTTCAACGCGCAGGGAACGTAATGCAGATGCCCATCATATGTTGTAACGAAAGAGTGCATGGATATCCATGTGCTTTTTCTTTTGATAGCAAAAGCTGATTTCTACTTCTACATATGTAACAAGGAGGAAACAACGTGAACAATATTACGCTTGGCGTCCACCTCATCGTTAACAATGAAGCTGATCTTCTGCCCCACTGTCTCACAAGCGTAGCAGGTGTTGACGAGATTGTGGTCATAGATACAGGCTCTACTGACGAATCCATAGCTATTTCCCAAGCGCACGGGGCTAGAGTATTCCAACGGGAATGGACAGAAAACTTTGCTGCAGCACGTAACGAAGGTCTCGATCAGGCGGATACCGATTGGATTCTAGTCCTTGATGCCGATGAACGCCTGCAAACTCCACTTCCGGAACTCCGCAGCCTCCTGCAAAACACGCAAGCTCAGGCTTTTACAGTACACATTGATAATTGGCTTGGCGTTCGGCCTGAAGATAAGGTAAAGCACAGTGCGGTTCGTTTATTCCGAAATGGACAGGGTTATCGATATAGCGGAAGAATTCATGAAGGAATTGACGCTGCAATCCTTAAATCACATAACATCTCGGCGATTGAGCATAGTGATATTGAGATTGAACACTTCGGATATATGCCGGAAATCATGGCACGAAAAAATAAAATCAAACGCAATGAACAGTTGCTGCGACTCGCTTTAGCCGAACAACCGGAAGATCCTTTTCACTCGTATAATTTAGCAGTCACCTGCTGTCAGGACGGTCGTCTTCTGGAAGCAGAGACATTACTTCGCCAGACCCTTCACCATGTGCCACTTGAAGCTTCCTACCGTCCTACGATGATTAGAGATCTCTGTAAAATTTATCTGGCTCAAGGAAAAACCAATATCATAGATCCCTTGCTGTTGCCTGAATTGGAGCGTTATGAGGATTACCCTGACCTGCATTTTTTATTAGGCCAATCTTTGGAGAGTCAAGGTTTGTTAGAACGTGCTTTTCAAGCTTATCAGCGTGCAGCATCCATTTCTGGAGATCAGGTTAATCAAAAATATGTATCTGAGCAAGGGATGAACACCTTCCGCCCACTTTATCGACTAGGATTAATCTCAGAGCGGCTTGAGCTTCAGGAGGACGCTGCGAGATTCTACCACCGTGCGCTTCAACACCACTCTTTATATAGGCCTGCCTTGCAGGGAATAGCTTCTGCTTTTCAACGCTTAGCTGTAACCGATGAGGAGATTGCCACCTTGCTGATACAACTCGTCCCCCCAACTAATGCTGCCCAACGAGCTGCGATTATTGACAGTTTATTTGCGATAAATGCTAATGAGGCCATCACTAACTTATCCCGAGACACTTTTCCCTTGGAATTAGAGACGGCAAATTGGATGATCTCTTCGCTCATCATTACCGGCAAGCTGGAAGACGCCTATACAACGATAAGACAAATGGCCTCCTTAGCTACGCAAGATAACCATGATTTAGAATATCTGAAAAAGTGGGCTACCCTCTGGGCTATTTGCTCTTGGTCGCTTTTTGGAGAATTCCACAATGACCTGCTAACCTATGTACCAGACGAACTTCGCTTCGGACTGCAATACATTCAGAAGTGCCACCAGCAACAAAAGGTAGATCCCGTCGAAGCAGAGGTAGATCCATTAACATTACATTCCTCATTCATTTCAGATTTGATCGAACAATCAGTAAAACTACACCAGCCCGCGTTAAGCGAAGCTTTGGTAAATTTGTTCCCTACCTTTCGGTCTGAATTAGCCGCAGCATTATATAAAGAAGGGAATAGGAATGCGGCAGGCGAGCATTTTATCAGGTTAGTTAGCGATCAAGCGGCTGATGCGAAGGTTCTTTTTTATATAGGTGAGATGGTCTTTGACAAGGGGCATTACACGGAAGCCAGTGAATGGTTTCAACAAGCGCTGGAGCAAATGCCTGAGCATGAGGCTGCCCGAGTGGGTTTAGCACTCTGTTACCTTCAGCAAGCGAAGCTTAGCATGGAGGATGCTCTGAACAGCTTGGATGCAGCTAACGTCCACGGTCCACTGCAAACGGATATTGGTGCCATCCATAAATCCATCTTTTTACTAAATCGTACACCGTGGCACACACAGTGGAGCTTCCGCCAGAGCGAGGGGAGGGCAGCCAAATGAACATGCCAAGCCAAAAACCTCTGATTTCGCTATGCATGATCGTTAAGAACGAAGCAGATAGCTTAAGCCAATGTTTAAAAAGCGTACGTGGTGTCGCCGATGAGATCATAGTAGTCGACACTGGCTCTACCGACTCCACGCTACAAATTGCTCTAAGCTTTGGAGCTAAAGTTGTTCACCATCCTTGGAATGGCGATTTTGCCGCTGCCCGCAACGCGGGTCTTCAGCAAGCCCACGGACAATGGATTCTCATTCTGGATGGAGATGAGGAACTGGATGCGAAAAGTAAGGGGGAGCTGTTGCTGTGTGCGGAGCATTTGGAGTATGAAGCTTTTTTTCTGCGCATTCATAATCATAAAGGTTTAACCGAAGCTTCACAGACCATTACTGTTAATCCGATTATCCGGCTATTCCGTAACCGCCCGCAGTACCGTTTCAGCGGCATCATCCACGAACAGATTGCAGAAACGATCGTAAAAGCTACACCCAAAGCAGCTATGCATTTAAGCACCGTAGTCATCCATCATTACGGTTATGCAGACGGCGTAGTAGCAAAAAAAGATAAGATCAAACGAAATGTCGGGCTACTCAAGGAACAGCTAAAGTTAAATCCCAATGACCCCTTTCACCATTTCAATATGGCTGTTGAATATATGCGGCTTAGTGAATATCAACCGGCTCTAGAGCATATCAAAAGATCACTTAACGAAGCTCCGCCCGACACAAGTTACGTTCATCTGCTGCACAAATATCAAATCCGCTGCCTGGCAGAATTAAAAGATTTCAACGCGGCGCTGGAAGCTTGCGATTTAGGGATAACCCTACATCCAGATTATCCTGACTTGGCTCATATCAAAGGTGTGCTGCTGTTTCAAATGGGAGCCCTAGCTGAGGCCAAAACAGCATTGCTGCAAGCCTTAGTCATTGGAGAAGCCCCTTCCGGTTACCATACCGAGTCTGGATTCGGATCTTATTTGACATTTTATTTGCTGGGACAGTTATGCGAAGAAATAGGCGATCAGACCGAGGCCTGTGCCTGTTATACCAAAGCTGCTCAGCTTCATCCCGATCCAACGCCCATTATAACCCGACTGATCCGAGCCTTAAAATGTGCTGAGCGCGAAAATGAAATTTCGGGCTGGCTTCACGCTCATCTACCCGAATACACAGCTGCTAAAAGCGGACTTCTCTTAGATTTATTGCAGATTGAGGGATGTGATAAGGCAGCAAAACAGCTGATGAAGACCACAGGGCAGCCCTCATCTAATGACTCGTTATTCAACCCAGCCTATCACCCAGGGCGTTCGGAGCTTTTGTTGGCGGATCGTCTGCTTGCCTCCCTCTCTTCTTCAACCCCCTATTCTCCAGCGGCTAAAAGAGTGCGGCTCGCACTTCCACTGCCCAGAGTTTCAGATTAGGAAGGACGTATTCCTATGACCACACCGGATATTACACTTTGCATGATCATTAAGAACGAGGCAAACCATCTGGAGAAATGCTTATCCTCTGTGTGCGGGCTAGTATCTGAGATTATCATTGCGGATACAGGTTCAGAGGATAACAGTAAAGAAATCGCTCAGAGGTTCGGTGCAAAGATTATCGACATTCCTTGGGAAAATGATTTTACCAAAGCTCGGAATATAAGCCTAGAGTATGCAACTTCTGCTTGGGTTCTGGTGCTGGATGCCGATGAGGCTGTGGATCATTGGAGTGAGAATCTGCTCCAGCCCTTGCTTGGTGCCGAGTATATTCATGGGTATTGGCTGCCCATTATCCACTATGTCGGTGATATACCTGAAGCGGATTTTGTTACAGATCATGTCTGTCGATTATTCAGAAATGACAAAAGAATTATTTTTCGCGGAAGTATTCATGAGGAGATTGCCAGCAGCATTTGGGAGCTTCCAGCGGGGGAGATCGCTTATGCAGATTTGCGTATTTTGCACTACGGATATTTAGAAGATGAATTGATGCGTAAAAATAAATATAACCGCAATTTAGCACTTATCAACAACGGTCTGCGGCTTCAACCAAACCATCTTTTTCTTCGTTATGCGTTAGGGGCAGAGTATTATCAGCAGGGACAATATAAAGAAGCGGCAGAGATCCTCCTTCCGCTGCTCACCTCCACTCCAGCCCCTTCCGGTTATGTCTCAGATATTTACCTTAAGACGGCTTACGCCTTACAACTATGTGGCCGAAAGCAGGAAGCTGAGGAAGTTTTTCGTACGGGGAGCGGTCTTTTTCCCGATTTCACGGATTTATTAGAAAGCTATGCCCTCCTGTTACTGGAACAAGGGAAGCTCAGCTCAGCCAAGCACTACTTGGAGCAAGCACTTCAGAGCGGGAATACAGCACATAAATACCCTTCTTCCTCGGGCAGTGGAACGTATCGAACAGAACTACTAGCCGGGAGAGTGTGTGAGAAGTTATACCAATACCCGGATGCGTGGAGACATTACGAGGCTTCCATACAACATAAGCCTGATTATACCGAAGCGTGGAAAGAATTTGTCCCACTAAGCCTTTTTTCTGGGGAGAAGGTGATGCTACGAGCATTGACCCACAACCATCTGCACTCTTTATCCCCTGATACTTTGAGTTATCTTCTGCCCGCAGCGCTCAATGCCCGCGATCCGGAATGGCAAGCTGAGCTTTCTACAGCCAGCCAGTTACCCTTATCTGTTCAGGTTGCATTGCAGGCGATTCTGGAAATAAACAATCAACCAGAACATCTTCAGACACTCGCACCGCTTGAACAGCTGCTTCATGATCCTTCCCATCTTTCCAACCGATCCTTTGTACTTGGCTACCTGTGGGCTTTCTCTTGCCGTATTGGAGATACTGAGTCTGCCATGCGCTGGCTTGTCTGTCTATTGCCTTACAGACCGGGGATTTTATCGATCCATCATCTTTTAGCGGGGAATTATAGGCTTAAAGCTGATCTTTCGGATCTCAACTATGCAGCACAATTGCTGCTTCAGACTGGTGCTTGGAATAGTTTATTAGCACTTTATCGGCATTCGCAAGGTTCTTCCTTTCAATGGTCCAGTCTGCCGCAGCCTTTACTTTACGGTTTACTCGAAGCCCCCACCTCCATAAAAAAACAATGGTGCTCTATTTATGTCAGCAAGCCTCCTCAATATCAAACGCCTGCGGACTGTACCGAGTGGCAATTATACGCTGCGATAGCCTACTCCTGCGGAGAGGTGCCCATCCTTCATATAGAAGATGAAGCCGCTTTGCGTAGAGTCGGGGGGGCTACCGCAGCCGTGAGCCTCGCTTATTACAAGCTGCAGCTCGCAGCAGAAGTTTATCCGCAAGGGATACCGTCAGCTCATATCTCTTCTGCGCTGCTTCTGAGATCTGCCAGCCGGACTTAGCCGGTTGGCAGGGCAGATGCGGATTTCAATGCTCCTCTTGCCATTCTACCAGATGGGGCTGCTCATCAAGGATAGATTCGTACTGCTCCAGACTACCCCAGCGCCCCTCTGGATCAAGCTCCAGGTAACGCGAGTATTTTCGCCGAAGCTCCTCAGGGGATATCGCCCAACCATAATGTTTCACACGCAGCTCGGTAAGAAAACCCGGCAATACCGAATAAGAGAGCGGAAGCCTTGGCACATGATGATCCATTTTCGGAAAAAAATAATGAAAGTTCGGCAAATAGCGGACTAGTGTACGGGTATGCTTCGTGTGGATATTCCAATGCTCATCTTCACGGTAATGTGTGGTGCCGCCCCAAAAATCAAATAATCGGAAGGATACCCAGTCATACACATCCTGATCGATGAGTCGCCTCATCTCCCGTTTAGCAGACTCTTCATAGAACTCATCGGCGTCCACAGACAGCAGCCAATCCGGATTCGTAGATACCGCCAGCTCCCACAATGTTTGCCGCAGCTCCCATTCACGGTTAAACAAAGAGCTTTGCAGGGTTACGAGCTTCTTAACTTTGGCAAAAGAGAGACATAACTGAGCCGTATTATCTGTACTACCATCATCCACGATCACAATATCATCCACGAACTCACTTAATTCCTCCAGCACCTGCTCTAAATACCTTCCGGCTTCGTTCCTAACCTGCATTATAGCAGTCAGACGATTGCCAGATGTTTTGCGGAGTGGCCCTCTATGACTACTCATCCTCCACTCTCCTTCTCAATCGTCTTACAGCCTCTTCGAGATCTGCCATCTCTGACAAAAGTGGCCATGCCTGATTGTCTTGCCCTCCCGCATTTAAAAAGCTGCGGATGGCCTCGTGCCGCCTGCCATACAGCAAGTGTATGGTGCCTTCCATGGCTTCATCCACATTTTCTTGCTCATGTTGCAGCTCTATTGCCTTTTCCCATTGAAAAGTCCGCACATAATTTTGCACCAGCAACGCTTTTGCCTTGGAAGAAGTTAGCGGGCTTAAAATTCTTACCGCCGCTGCCTCATCCTCATTCCGGTGGAACAACTCCGCGCGAACCAATTCATCCTGACCGGAATGGAGCCAGCTCTCCATCCTTTCTACTGCTTGCTTCTCCTCTGCGGTAAATGCTGTAATCGCAAATTGGCGGACTGCCGTTTCCAGATTCCCTGTCTTGGCTTCTATTGCAGAAAAAAAACGGAAGTGTGAAATAAGGCAATCCAAATATTCATACAACACCATTAACTCAAAGGATTGCGCCAGATATCGATTCGCTGTGGAGTCCCCAAGCAAATACAAATAAGATGCTGCCAAATAATGTACAACAGGCTGGCTGGGCAGCTTGGCGCACATTGAGGTATAATAATCAGCCCTAAGCTGTAGTTGAATCCTAAACCAGTCCGTAGCAAGGAGGGGCTCCTCCTGCATTAAGTTCTCAATCGCCTTACTCCACAACATCTCATAATCTGTCAGAAAATAAATCCGCTCGCGCTGAAATACAACTCCATAGGATTCCTGCTGATCCCCGTCGAGATAAATAACACTCTCCCTGCACAAGCTCTGCTCCAGATAGATCCGTTCTGACCGGGTTCCTACTAGATCAGCCTTTGCTCCAAGCAAGCCGCTGTATTTATCCCATAAGACCTTATTTTCTTCTTCCGGACAGCGCTCTAACAAAGCCACTATATATCCTGCTTGCAAAGAAAGAACCTCGGGCAGCCAATAAGGAGAGGAGACCAGAAATGTGTACTCCCTCGCCTTGAGAGTATGAATATCCGCGATCATTACCGGCTTGATCTGGTTGTTAATCTGCTGCTCAAGAGTCATTCTTCCGGCAAAACAAACCTCTTCCCGCTCGGGAAGAAGATCCAACAGTCTTTTATATTCGTATTCCTCCCAGGAGCCTCTGCTCAGAATTAAATATTTCATGAGTGCGCCTCCCTGCCCCTGCTGCTATCTGCCTTCTTCCCCTGCGGTTCGGACAAATCCCCCACATAACCTATAGTTAGTGAAGCTTCAGGGTGAAGCTGCAATTGGTGCGAAGTGGACGCCTTACAGGTAATCACTCCAGGCACATTCCCGCCTTTATGAGCAACTCGCTCTAGCGGAAAAACAATTCCCGAAGGGTCTCCCTTAAGCAAATGCCCCACCTCTTCGTCCATATCCGTAGATAAACTAACGATCAGATCCGCGGAACCTTGGGTGATCGCCTTCACTACCCGTTCAACGTAATATTTCTCATACCTGATAGAGTCTGATAAATACACAGTTATCTCACTCTCAAATAATGCAGATGCATTCTTCAAAGCCCGCAGCCAAGCCTCTTGACCACGAACTGTAATCACTACATCCTGTTCATTTACTGGCAAGCCGGAAGCTGTGTTCATCCAGCTGTCCTTGATCCAGATCCAGCGAATATTCTTGTAGCTCTGCTGCTCCTGTGTAGCTGCCCATTCCTGCGGAAGAGGGTCCCCATTCCCATCCTCTTCACAATAAACAATCGCCGTCACTAATGGCGTTGCCAAGGTTGCCTTACCGAGTGGAATAACAGGTTGTGTTGATTGTAAGAATCCATTCTGCGGTACAAGATGTTCTTCGTCTTCTAAGACATCTTCCAGCGCCCATTTTGTACTGTACGCCCGCCAGCCATCCGCAAGTGTTGGTCCGTTCAGCCTACTCTGGCCTCTATCAAGTGAATGTATAGCATGAACATACACAGCATCACTTAGCGCCAGCTTAGCTCCAGACTGCCGCGCTCGAAGACACCAATCGGCAATCATAAGAGGCCGCGCATGAAGCGAGGTGTCCAACCCTCCAATACGCTGAAGCAGCTCTTTAGAGAACAGGAGGCAAGAACCCGTTAGTACATCCATCTCTCGCCATTCTCCTTGGTGCCGGCTAAGACTATAGCTCACATGCGCAGCAAACTCATCATAGGTGCCGAAGTGAAGACGTTTCTTCCCTTCCCCTCTTTCGGTTGAAGAGCGAGGGGCAACCACCTTAACAGAAGCGTCATCAAAAGGAACCCACAATAGCTCATTTAGCCAGCCAGACGATACCATGGTCGAATCTTCAAGTAAAACCGCGAAACTGGTTTCGATCTGTGCCAGAGCCTGGTTAGGCATGTACTCCTCTTTCTCATAAGGAACAAAGAGAATCGACTGCTCCTGTGAGAACTGTCCGGCTAATGTTTCCATAGGAAAATCAGGAGTCATTGCCACAGCAATAATGCGCACAGACTCTCCAGAATGGAGCAGCAGCAAGGGTAAGCAAGCCGCGGCACAATCCGGGCGGCTTAGCTCAACTACAAGGGTGATCCCATCTATACTCGGTAGTGGAAGTAGTCCCGTGCGTTCCAAGAACCCATACCTTCCCGCCAAGCGTTCCACATTCAGAGATTCTTGCGACATTAGGATTCACGCTCCATTTATTAAAGCTGTTCTACCTATAGTCTATGAGCGCTGAAGCGCGATATCCCCTTAATTTCCTCCGCCCGCTCCTTTATCTTCTTCCGTATGGTCTGCACCCGTACTCGCGGGATCAGTTGCCGCTGGAGACGGGTTGTTATCTTTCTGACTGTTGCTGGAGGTATCCTTACCCTGATCCACTGCTCCACTCTTATCCCCACCTACAGCTGGAGCAGGAATAGCAATTCCCGGAGCACTGCTGCCGTTCGCCCCCACAGGTTGACCTTGATTATCGTAGTAATACATAGGTACATCTCCAACAACCATCAGATAAGACACAGGAATTTCTGTATCCACTACCTGCGGCTCCATATCAAAAGGAATGACGACTGCAACCTCTGTCACAATATGAATATATACCTCGACCAGAATCATATTGATCCCAGCGTTTTGCTGGCGAGTACTGAGTTCAACCTTAACCGCACCTTGTGGTTCAATCTTGATCGGAATATCGGGTCCATAAGAAGCGATAAGGGGACTGCCCAGCGCCTGCCCCAGCGGAATATATTCTGTTCGATTATGCAATTCCTGCAGCGTAGACTGAATGACCTGTGCCGCTTGCGAAGTAATACGCATATGCTCCGCGTAGTTGAGCATGAACCCTGATATTTTCCCGTTCTTATCCGTCTTCCAATCAATTAGCTCTTCCGCATTCCCTCCATTCGCAACCTGAGAGGTAATCGCCTTATTAATCGATTCCGTAGCGATTTGCTTCACACGTATTTGTGCTAAATGCAGGATGGGCGGCTTCATATGCAGCTCCACATAGCGAAGTGACTGCAGCACCAGCACAAGTATTACTAAAGATGCTATCAGCCAAAATTTGCGTCGGCTTCTTGGCTTATGTGTTTTTCCGCCTGCAACCGTTACCTTACTCTCTGGCCGGCTGGATAACCTAAAGCGGCCTTTGCTACGTTTGGCTTCAAAGCGCGTACGCTGCGGCCTAACCGCTGCCCGGCTGGGTTTTGACTTGAATGCGGAGCTTCTTGCTGAGAATCTCCGATTCGTGTCCCCATTTATTTTTGGCAGCCGAAAATGGCCTAGATCAGGTATTCTCAGCCTTCGGTTCCCCCATTTTTTCAATCTGCCCATTGCAATAGTCCCTCCCGCCTTACGCAGAGGTCAAGCCACCTCCACTTAATTTAAGGTATTCGCTAAGAGGACAAAAAAGAAGAACGTTCCCTCCGGCAAACTACGCCTGAAGAAACGTTCTTCATCCTTTAGATCATGAACTGGGAATATGATATTAGTGCATTCTGCTCCGCTTATCCTCCTGCAAATGGTCCCAATGACGCCGAATAAAGATGCCAATGAGAATAGCAATAAACACCGCATACCAGGTAAGATAACCATTCCATTCTTCACGCGGAACAATTAAAGTTGATCCAATCGTACCGAATAACCATATATAAGATAAATTACCAAGCACGGTTCCCCATATAAAGGATGAGGCTTTAATCGGTGAAACAGCAGACATGAAATTGATTACATTGTTCGGAATAATCGGAATCGTACGCAATAGTACCAGCGTCCAAATCCCGTATCGATCCAAGTAACGTTGCCATTTATCATAGCGCTTCAGTTTGGTTCTCCATTTTCGGTCAAACCAGTTATACAGATATCTCCGAATAAGAAAATACATCAGTATTCCGCCTAGATTGCAGGCCAGCCAACTGATCAGCATGCCTCCAATTACGTTAAAAACAGAGACATGCAGCACGATCAAAATTACGAATGGAAAAAATCCTAATATACTCTGCAAAAGTGCGAGCGGGATGGTCACGAATAAAATAGATGGCCCGCTAAGGCCCAGCGTTTGCAGCAGCCAATCAATCCAGGTATTTATGGTCTCTGTCATGAAGCAGTCTCCTCTCTTGACTCCTTGCAGCAGCTGCCTCCTGATTTACTTTGACAAAGCATAAGTCTAAGTGTGTAAACTAGGTATCCATTCTTATTGAAATATAAGCACAGTACATTAAGAGCTTGTAATACTTTGCTTATATTCCCAAGAAAAACACCCCTTACGGGGTGTTTTATTGAATGAGCTTGCTTATGAAGTGTAATGTGTAAAGAACAGTAGTTAGCGTACAAGTTACATTTTTGTTTCCATTTATTCTTCACATCATAACACAGTTTTTAATTTACTTACAATTCTATACCTGCAACCCAAGCATTCACTTTATCCGGATTGCTCTCAACCCAAGTTTTAGCGGCTTCTTCTGGTGACTTACCACCCTGAACCTCAATCATTACTTTAGCCATATCTTCCGCTGTCCATTCGAATTGATCCAGGAATTTGTAGACATTCGGCATGTCATCTTTCAGACCTTGGCGGACCATCGTGTGGATCTGTTCGTCCGCACCATAAACCCCTTTTGGATCTTCCAGATACTTCAGATCCATATTGGCGAACATCCAGTGTGGTGTCCAACCTGTAACAACGATTGGCTCGTTGTTGTCATAAGCCTTTTGCAGTTCCTGAGCCATCGCTGCAGATGAGCTTTCAAGAAGTGTGTAATCGCTAAGATCATATTCCGCAATAGCCTTTTCTGTGGTTGTCATAATGCCAGCACCTGGCTCAATGCCGATAATGCGATTGTTCAGCTTTGCTGCCATATCACTGTTCTTCAAGTCTTCAATAGAATTAATATCCATATAGGCTGGAACAGCCAAGCCAACCTTAGTTCCGTTTAGATTCGCACCCAAATCTTCAATTTTTGCACCATACTTTTCTAGATAAGCCGCATGGGTGCTTGGCAGCCAAGCTGCAACCATTCCATCCGCACTACCGTCTGCAACCCCAGCCCACATTGGGCCAGCATCTACCTGCAGCATTTCAACGGTAGCTCCAAGCTTAGTTTCAAGTACTTCCTTTACTACATAAGTACTCGCAATTTCCGAATCCCATGCTACATATGCTAATTTTACCTTCTCTTTACTTGATGAAGAACATCCAGCAATAACAGCAATCATCATAATAACTAACAGGAATACCCCTATATTTTTCTTCTTCATTTATTTAAAACTCCTATCTTTGTTTTGGTTTTAGTGCGTTCTGTGTCAAACGGTCCAGCAGAATGGCAATAATAACGATCGCAATCCCTGCTTCGAATCCGTCTCCTGTCTTAGCCTGTGATACCGCACGGTATACATAGGCACCCACGCCCTGTGCACCAATCATCGATGAGATAACAACCATTGACAGTGACAACATAATTGTCTGGTTCACACCTGCCATAATTGTTGGTAAAGCGATTGGAAGCTGCAATTTAACTAATTTCTGAGTAGGTGTCGATCCGAAAGCATCTGCTGCCTCCACCAGTTCCTCCGAAACCTGACGAATTCCGAGATTGGTCAAGCGAATCGTTGGCGGAATTGCAAAAATAATCGAAGCTATAACCCCTGGAACTACGCCCAGTGAGAAAAAGGATACCGCTGGCAATAAATATACAAAAGCCGGCATCGTCTGCATAAAGTCCAAAATAGGCGTAACTATATTTCTAACGGTATTTCTCTGCGCACATAAAATACCAATCGGCACACCAATTACTACAGCCAATATCGAGGCGGTTAGAACAAGGGCCAAGGACTGCATAGAAGGTCCCCATAATCCCAGATTATCAATCAGAAGCAGCCCAATGACCGCAAATAGTGCCATGCGCCATTTACCGATCCAATAAGACAAAGCTGCAATAATCACGATAAGTACTAGTGCTGGCAGGAAGGTAAGTGCATTTTCAATGCCAGCCACCATACCACCGATAATCGAATGGATGAAGTCAAACAGGGGCCCACAATAAGTCGTCAGCCAATTTTCCAACCACTCGAGTGCCTTTCCCAAAGGCAGTTTAGGAATGTCCATTATAATCCTCCTTCCGGTACCGCGTTGCCGGCGAGTGCGGAAAGAACGGCTCCTTTAATCACAATACCCTTCAATTTATCCGCTTCATCTACGACGGCTACAGGCAAATGTGTCTCAGATATTAATTCAAAGAAATCATTGAGTAGCGTTTCCGGTTGTACACGTGGAATTTCTCTCCGCGTTACTTCCAGAATAGATTTATTATCATTCAGTGCCTTAAGGGCATCCTCAGCTGTAATAACACCCAGAAGCTTATTTTCCTTGTCCACTACATACAGACTGAATATACCACTGTCACGCATTAATTGAAGCGCTACCCGAGGCCCGCGTTCAGGTCTGACTGTTTCCGGCTGACGCATTACATGAGCTGCAGTCAACACCTTGGACAAGTCCACATCCTCCACGAATCGCTCTACATATTTATTGGCAGGTTGGATGAGGATTTCTTCCGGTGTACCAATTTGCACAATGACTCCGTCCTTCATCAGTGCGATCCGATCTCCAATCCGCAAAGCTTCGTCTAGATCATGAGTGATGAACACGATAGTTTTCTTCACTCTGGCCTGTAATTCCAGCAGCTCTTGCTGCATGTCTTTACGAATAAGCGGATCCAGTGCACTAAATGCCTCATCCATAAGCAGGATATCCGGGTCGTTGGCAAGGCCCCGTGCCAGTCCAACACGCTGCTGCATCCCTCCACTGAGTTGATCAGGACGATGATTCTCCCAACCTTTCAGACCTACCAGATGCAAAGCTTCCGTTGCCAGTTCAGTTCTTTTCTTTTTATCTACGCCCTGAACTTCAAGTCCGTATGCTGCATTCTCCAGTACGCTTCGATGTGGAAATAATGCGAACTTCTGAAACACCATACCGATGTTCTTCCGTCTGAATTGGCGCAGCTGCTCCGGATTCATTTTCACAACATCTTTCCCTTTAAAAAGAACTTGCCCCCCTGTAGGCTCAATCAAGCGGTTCAACAAACGAACCAGCGTCGACTTACCGCTGCCGGACAAACCCATAATGACGAATATTTCTCCTTCTTCAATGCTGAATTCGGCTTTGTTGACTCCGACTGTCAACTTCAATTCCTGAGCAATTTTTTCCTTCGACATCCCTTGCTCTAATAAAGGAATCGCGCGTCCCGCATCATGACCGAATACTTTGGTTAGTTGTTTCACCTCTATAATAGCCATGCCGTCCTCCTTCTCCCGAAATGTTATCCGGGTTTAGTTCACTTATAGTAGTTTACCGGACTATTGAAAATTCATGCAAACACCATATACGGATAAAATTTAGTGTACAGTTTTAACTTTACGAACTTTATGTATGGAATACTCTGTTTTACGCCAAATTCCTTTCTTCATGAATTCTTTACTTATGGAGGGGGATTTGATTACAATACATTGTATAAGGTTGCAGTCTATCGACCTATTCCTCAGGAGGGACATCATGAACGATTTAGAAGGGCTTACGCCCGAACAAATAGAGAAGATTAGTAAAGCCCGTGAACGTGTGATCGATTCTATCGGCAAAAACATGGATCTGTATGGCATTACCTTGTCTATTGGACATTTATACGGTTATATGTACTTCAATCAAGGTCCAGTGACACTGGATGAGCTCAGCAAAACAATGGGAATGAGTAAAACGTCCATGAGTACGGGAGTCCGTACCCTTCTAGATCTGAAAATGATCGACAAAGTATGGGGGAGAGGGACGCGCAAAGACTTGTTCACCACTGTGCCTGACTGGCATCAGAACTTCAGTGATTACTTCTCTATTAAATGGAGAAAAGCCGTCGAAGGTAATATGATCTCACTAGCGAAATCACTTGCAGAAATTAACGATATGAAAAAAGAGTATAGTGACGATAGTAAACTTATGCAGCTCTTAAATACAGATGAAGAAAAAATAACTGAATCCATTAACTACTACCGCTGGTTGCTGAAACTAATAGAATCTTTTGAGAGTGGCAAAATTTTTGAATTTATCCCTAAAGAAACTTAAATCTAACCCACAAAAAACACACACAAAAAAAACGACAGTGCTCCTGTAAAAAGGAAAACACTGCCGTTTTTTTCGTTTACCCTTCGATCAAGCTTACATCATCCAAATAAATTGTACTGCCCGCGCTAATTTCACTATTCGTCTCCGTACCGTTCCCATCTATAAGCCCTAGCAAAAACACCAGATGAACACCTGCGTCTGTTGCCCCATTCATCGTAAATGTGTAGCTGTATTCGTCCATATTTTGGGTCAAGGCTACAAGCTCAGCTTCCATATATTTGGTGTAATCCCCGCCTTTATGCTCCACAGCTACCTGAATATTGCGGTTTACTGTAGAACGAGCTTTAAACTTCAAGGTGTACGTTTTTCCCTGAACAAGCTTCAGATTTTCGTAATCCACCTGTGCGCTAAAAGGGGCTTGCCCGGTACCTGTTAAGTTGATAGCAAATTCCCCCTCTTGAACAGAGGCAGATCCGATTCCGTCAAAGTACTGGCTCCAGCCCGTTGCATCTACATCGAAGGTTCCATTATCCAGCGTACCGCTTGGCGGTATTACTGGTGGCCCCCCTTGTACCTCCCTGACCACAATATCGTCAAAAGAAATCGTATGCGGCGTACTGTTAGCCGCAGGATCAGCGCCCAGCGTTTTGCCGATCAGATAATTAAGCTTCAGCGGATTGCTGTTCGACACCGTAAATTGTGCTGAATAAGTAGCCCAATCCGCACGAATATCAAACTTAGCTTGTGCGGAAGCAGCTGAAGTATTGGAGTATTCTAACACAATTTGCCGCGGAACCGTTGATTTCGCCTTGAAGCTCACCTCATACGTTTTTCCGCCCTCCAGTGGAATACCCTCTTGGAAAAATTGTGTATGCCACGCTTCCCATCCGGCCGACGTAATCAGGATTTCAGCTACGCCATCCTTCACATTAAACGCGGAGACGCCACCTTCTCCGGACCAGGTAGTCCAGCCCGTCTTATCGCTGCCAAACGAACCATTGATGACTAGATTGTTATCATTAGCTAGAATAGTCTGCGTGACAGTTGCAGTAACATAATGTTCAGCCTCAACAGTAATGGCATAACTTCCTTCGGCCGGAAATACTGCTGCTTCGATTGTGATTTTTCCCGGTTCAATAGTGTACTGCTCTGCATTAAGTGTTGTACCGTTAACCTTTACCGCCATGATTTGATTCCGCCAATTTGCATTGTCGATAAAAGTAAGCTCAATCGGCTGCGAAACTCTGTTATTGCTGCTGTCGCTTAGCAGCTCCTGCGGTTTGGCCGGTGCATTTTTGATCTCAAATTTCACATTGTCAATGATAATATCATGGTTTTGAGGAATACTAATCCCCTCAACCTTCCCAAGCAGGAATTTTAGAGACAATGTATCCTTGCTTCCTTGCCGGAATTCGAATCTGTAATGATTCGTCTCCGGCGTTACCTCCACGATATTGCTGAACGAGGCCTGATACGTACCATTTTCTACGTTCACCCCGATTTTGCGGATTACGGTTGAACTGGCGTCAAATTCAACCACATAATCCATTCCAGCAGCAGCTTTCAAGTTGTTCTGAAACAACATTACAGAATACGCCTGACTGCCGGTATTCGTAATGCTAAATTTCGCTGCTCCATCTGCAACCGTAGCGCTGCTCTGACCACCCTGCTCTGTCAACAGGCGGTCCCAGGCGCTAAACCCAAAGTTAAATTCACCATTCAAGAGTGGGTAGTATATTAGCGATGGATCAAAATAGAAGCTAGTACGCAGCATCTGGAAATTATCCAGAATGACTGTATCCGCAGCACCGTTTAACAGTAATACGAATTGTCCTTCATGATCGGTTGCACCTGCAAGATTGATAAAGGTAGCTTTAATTTTTTGCTCACCTTCGCTTAAGTTAACCGGTTGTTCTGCCTGTACACTGCCGTCTTTCCCTAGTAGTTGAACCCTTCCTGTGCGTGCAGAGGAGACTGAAGCATTGAACGTAACCTCATAGTCCTGCCCTTGAATGAGCTGAATTCCCTTCTGAAGTAACCGAACCTCACCATTTTCACTGCCGCCAATCTGCAGCTTTAACTGGCCATTGTCATTAACGCTTGATTCTACCATGGCACCACCAGTTGCTTCCGTATGCCAATAACTCATCCGATTGGGTTCCCCAATATCGAAAGTACCATTGTACAGATGATTACCGTTGGCCAGCGGTTCCTTCACACTATCATGCGGGAATTGAATATTCTCAATCTCTTCTAATCTGACATTACCAAACCATACCGGTGAAGTATTGGTACCCACGTTGAACTCGACGCGTGCAGCAATATCTGAGTTTTCCTTCATTTGAAACATCGTCTCGTAATGGGTCATCGCTGAAGTTAGATCTACCTTAAGCGATGGAGAATACGCTGCAAATCCACGAGATTCTCCACCTGTTAACCGGACGCTCATACTGCGGGACATATCGGTTTTGGCATCGAAGCTGAGTTTATAGAACCTGCCTTTAGCTATAGATACGATAGCTTGGGGTTGAATCGAATAAAAATTGCCGCCACCACTGCTGATATCTACCTTCACATAATTGCGCTCCCCAATAGGAACGGTAGAAACCGTAGCTTCAGCCCCTGCTTCTTTATAAAGTACCCAATGTGCGGTATTCGGGATTCCCATACCGTCATCCCCCGGCACCTGCTCCGAATAATTGTTGTTATAGACCATGTTGCCGTCTGCCAGTGCAAGCTTGGAGCCTTCTGGATAGGCTTCCTTCTCCAGTGTAACTGGAATAGGCTCGCGGTACTCACGACCTGTCAGCTCATAGACTCTAACGTAATCGATCTCCATCGATTTTGGAAATACGGTTTCGCTAGTCGGATCACCATCAAAGTTACCGCCTACGGCCAGATTCATCAGCAAGTGGAACTTCTGATTAAACGGCGCTGGATACACATTATTGGCAGGCTGCCCATTGCTGATGCTATACCAGTCATTTTTGGTCGAATATAATTCACCATCCACATACCAGCGAATTTCGCCCGGCTCCCACTCAATAGAGTACGTATGGAACTGCTCAATCGTAGCGTTATCCGGAAATACATACTCTTTGCCGGAGTATACATTGTTCGGCGCCATACCGCCGTAATGAATCGTCCCCGCTACCGTGTTTGGACGACTGCCCCAGCCTTCCATAATATCAAGCTCACCGGAAGCAGCCCAAGTCCCGTACACATCGTTCTCCGGCAGCATCCAGATCGCCGGCCAGTACCCTTTTCCAGTAGGTGCTTTGGCCCGAATTTCAAATTTGCCATATTTTTTACTAAACAACCCTTTAGTCTTAATCCGTGTAGAAGTATATTGTTTGCCAGCTTTTTCTTCTTTGTGGGCCGTAATGATCAGGTTACCGTCCTGTTCCTTTACATTCTTCTCATCGTTGGTATACCACTGCTTCTCATTGTTTCCCCAACCTGGATTGTTGTATTGCGAACCATCTCCAAGGTCATAGGTCCACTTTGTAGCATCAATGTCTCCATCATCAAACTCATCCCCCCACACCAGTGTCCACGGATCAGTGGTCGGTGTTGGTGTTGGTGTTGGTGTGGCTGTTGGTGTCGGTGTGGCTGTTGGTGTTGGTGTCGGTGTGGCTGTTGGCGTTGGC